>CBDCOI010000001.1:0-2127936 GCA_965219765.1 Nitrosopumilaceae archaeon | reverse complement strand
GCGCTCGAGCTAGCGGTAGCCTCTGTTCCATACCAAGATACATCTCCGAGTATTGGATATTGTGAGGCAGACTGAACTAATCTAGTAATCTCATCAAACGCAATTACAAAGACTGCTACATTTTCAATACCGTGTTCATCAACCATCTCTTGCACATACTTTGCCAAGAGAGCTGTTTCCAATGACAGTTCGGGCGTGTCAGGGGCATACCGTACTCCAGGATGCACTTCGCCACCTCTAGACTCAAAGTTATCTGCGGCCGCTTCCCGTAGGCCATCACCATATGCGTCTCCTCTCCAAACTGGGACTATTGCTTTAATATTATCTCTGTCAAGAAGCTTACCTAGCGCATTACCTTGGTTTACATCGCTTGGTACAAATCTGTAAATACTGTCACCAGATATAGCTAGGGTGGGTGCCGTTGAGCAACAACTCATTACTAACATGTCGTTACTGTCAGCATATTCCTTGACGGTTTGTGTATTAGTACTCGTTGATGGTCCTATTATGTTACTAATTCCTCGTGCGTGTAGAGATTGTATCTTTTCTAATGCAACTGTAGGGCTGGTGGCCGTGTCTTCTGAGGACAATACAAGCCACCACTGAGCTCCCGCTTCTTCAAGGTATGCATTAAAGTCTTCAACTGCCAACTCAGATGCAGCATGAATACCTACGCCACTGGAGCTTATCTCACCAGTAAGTGGAAATAGGCCTCCGATGGGTATAGGTCCAGACAGGGGTGTCCCATCCATCATCATCATTTTGTCATCGGTCTGCGCAAATGCGCCACTAGTCAATGTAATTGCAAACATTGCAGCGATTGTCACTGTAAGAATTTTCATCATTAATCGCAAATGATGTTTTAGTGGTATATAATTATTTTTAAAATTTTGTACGTATGTGCAATCCCAAAATTAGTTCACCCCCTACGTGACATCATACACCTCCCCGGATTGCTCATCTACTACCGTGTTTCCTTTAGGCGGCATCTTGCGTATAAACGCCCCGGTAGGCGTCTCCAGATTGTCCCAGTCCAGTGACATGTGAGGCCGTATGTGGTTCCATCAGGCTACGAACCTGTGTATATCCTCAAACCTACACGGCTTGCGCTGTATCTCGCCGTGGAACTGTTCCAGCTTACCGTTTGTCTGGGGATTGTAATTGGAGCGAAAGGCGGCGCGGGCGACGCCGTACATCATTCCAAGTATTCAGGGTCGGACACATCTACAGGGGAGCAGGACTGCCCCCTGCCCCGTCATCCCGTATACCAAAATCATCTTGCGTCGGGCATCCCGCCCCTCGCATTGCTCTTGTCGGACCGTCCGGATGATCCGGCGGTGTCTCATATCGTGTACGGAGATGCCGCGTACGGCGCAAGATACAACTGGGCGAATTCGTGCTGAACCTAAACGCGTACTAGCGGACAATAAGATCCGATAGTCTACCAGACCAAGGACAAAACCTGTGCGGTTTTTGTCAAAGTCCGACGGTTTTAGTGTGATTAGTCATACAGAAGGTACTAGCATGGCAGGCGATGTGTAACTGGACGCGCGGTTGTCTGAAGATGACATGTGGTAAGAACAGGTGGTGCGCCATCACGCGCAATACATTCCGGATCTCACGCCGCGATAATGCCTGTTATATTGACGGGCCGTACCTCGCCTGACTCTACCAGCCGGATGAGGGATGCCTCCAACTCCCCAACGGTTGCAAAATACCTGCAGGCCAGCCGCTCTTTGATCACCCTTCCACTGTATTTCTATCGGGTTCAGCTGGGGCGTATAGGGTGGGAGGGGGACAAGCATAACATCCCCGTTGGTAGACTTTAGGTAGTTCTGGGCATACTGTGATTTGTGGTAGGAGGCGTTGTCCGTGACGAAGGTTACCTTGCCGTAGTGCTGATGTAGCGCCTCCAGAAATATCTTGAACGTCGTCGAGTTTGCCGCCTCCGCGGGCATGATGTGCAGTCTATCCGGGCCCAGAACGCCAAACACCTTGACTGCTTTTTTGGAGAACCCGGTCTTGACGGTTGGGTTGGTCCCACGGGTAGTGGAATGCAGTAAGATCCAATATTTTTCGATCTTATTAGCTTAGAAGTAATATTCAAAATCCGGCACTTAGGCGACCTTAACCTGCATGATACCACATATGGTAGGCTCTAGAGATACACTCACACCCAAACCAGGGGCAGAATTATAAATGTTGTATATCAGATAGAATACATATTACATGTCATGTATGGTCAGGCGGCTACTGCCAAACCGGGCGTCTCTGATGTCATGTCCCATATATTACAGGATGTTTTGGTGGGTTGCCGGACACCATCAGGCAGCATGTAATCCATGAGTTTTGGAGGAGCCAACTCGCTATTATTCACAATGCCAGTTATTGTCGCCTTTAGGTCGTCTATCGAGTCAAAGTAGTTGCCTGCCAAGGCGCGCTTGAGATCACGCCACAGCATCTCTATGGGGTTCAGTTGAGGAGTATACTTGGGAAGGAAGATGCGCACCATACCACCATTGGAATCTCTCTCGTACTCGTTCATCGTTTGCGACTTGTGAGACGAGACATTATCCAAAACGACTGCCACATTCCTCACGCCCTCCCTGACCTTGTTCATGAATATCTTGAGGGTCTCTGAGTCGGTCGAATTTACAATGGCGATATGGAACCAACCGTCCCCTAACACGCCCATAAGCCGTACAGACTTTTTTGACCAGCTCATGGGAATGGTCTCATGACCGCCAACTGGCAGCCAGCCATAGCCGTTCCACCCGCCCACCATACATGATGCCTCATCCAGGGCCATTATGACATATCCGAGAATCGCCATTGTTCTAAGACGTTCTCCAGTAGTCTCCTTGAACTCTTTTTGTTCCTCCTCTGAAGCGCTCTTGTGTGGAGCTGGCCTTGACTTGCGGAATGAGTAATCTACATCATGCATCGTACGACGTATGGTGTCGAGACTACACTTCACACCTAATTTTTCGTATATCACACCTTTCATCATCTTGGCCTGCCATCGTTTCCTCTTAAATCCAAACTGTACGGGCGATTTGGACAGCCACCCTTGTATCGTATTCATCATGGCATCACTCAACAATCGAGCTCGGCCAGGAGGCTTGCGGTCATCCAAATCGTTCAAACCTCTATCTCTTCCCCTTACTAACCAGCCGCGTATCGTACCCGGCCGCCTATATAGCTCCTTTGCTATCGTGTCGATGGTCTTGGATTCCTTTCTCTTGATGCATGCCAACAACACGGTCTTCTCCTTACCCTCTTGGAGGTTCGCCATACGCTCTTCCATCTCTTTAATGGTATAATCTGGCATGAACTTGTCACCTTTTTGGATACGTTCTTCCCCCTTTGCCGTGGGTCGTGGGCCATCTTTTGATTTGTCATGGTTAAATACTGTATCCGTGTTATTCTTTTGTGCCGACCTTTTGGGGTTGAACATACCATTAGGTGGCACACTCTTCTTTAAATACTACTTAGTTGATCTAAATTAACTTTGTTGTACAACAAATTTCACCCGCATCCCAACGGAGCGTCGTAACGGCACGATACAATACTGTGAACTGGACCCATATCGATCTTTTTATAACCAATACGGTGCCATCGGCCACTGGAAAAATATTGAGGATCATTGCTGAGTACTACGGGTCATCCATCCCTGGCCGGATACAGATGCCAGTCTGAGGGTCATCTCGTCCTGGTAGAAGATGATGTGCCCGACGGCTATCTGTTGGCGGATTATTCCCTGAGCCTCCCTCTTGAACTCGGTCTGCTCCTGCTCGGATGCGCAGTTGTGTGGGACGGGCCTGGGCTTTCTGAACGAGATCCCCATCCTCTTCAATGCCCGCCTGATTGTTCTGGGGTTGACAACTATACACATCGTATCGCGGATCATCTTGATGATCATCGACATATGCCAGGTGCCGGACTCAAACTTGTAGTCCTGCGGGCATCCGGATACCCACTCCAGGATCATCCGGCAGGCATTTCTGTCCAATACTCTCTTCCTGCCGGGAGCCGTCCTATCTATTCTGCCGTCCAGTCCGTATATGTGCACGCGCAGCAGCCAGCCGTAGACGGTGGCATACGGCCTGCCCAGGTCTCTGGCTATCATGCTGATGCTTCTGCATCTCTTCCTTTTGAGGATAGCCGTCAGTATGAGCAGCTCCTGGGGGATCTTCTTGCAGCTGGGAATGGCGGCAATCATCTCTTCGAGTTCCGCCTCTGAAACGTCCTGGAGATACCCATCACCGATGGGTATCCTTTCTGGCTTTCCCATTTTGGTGTATACCATGAGGTATGCAGGATGGTTAGCATGATCTTAATGTTTCGATTGGTCACATCGTGAAACCTCTCGGATTGGAACAAATTCGTTAATTTGTGTCACTGCGCCCATAATCTATCGGATCTT
This sequence comes from Nitrosopumilaceae archaeon, assembly GCA_965219765.1. Taxonomy (GTDB): domain Archaea; phylum Thermoproteota; class Nitrososphaeria; order Nitrososphaerales; family Nitrosopumilaceae; genus VYCS01. The sequence continues at coordinate 2,123,510 of CBDCOI010000001.1, read as the reverse complement.
ATTGTCCGCTAGTACGCGCACCGTGACTCAAGTGTCTGGGCAAGAATGTGTCTGGGCAAGAATGTGTCTGGGCAAGAATGTGTCTGGGCAAGAATGTGTCTGGGCAAGAATGTGTCTGGGCAAGAATGTGTCTGGGCAAGAATGTGTCTGGGCAAGAATGTGTCTGGGCAAGAATGTGTCTGGGCAAGAATGTGTCTGGGCAAGAATGTGTCTGGGCAAGAATGTGTCTGGGCAAGAATGTGTCTGGGCAAGAATGTGTCTGGGCAAGAATGTGTCTGGGCAAGAATGTGTCTGGAAGTATTTCGGTACAGAAGACACCTAGCGCCCGGTCCAGAAGGGATCTTCAAGGGCAGGATCTGGATCCTGTGGTTCGAACTCTAGTCTGAGCGGCGCCTCTCCAAGCATTAGCGACTCCCAATATTTGAATGCGGCCGTACCTACGGTTTCGCCTATTTCATCTACAACCTGCACAGATGGCCAAAAGTGAACTCCGGCCCAGACTCGACTGGCCCCACATTTCTCAGCATACTCGGTCCAGGTATCAAAGCCAAGATGTGTGTCCTCGACCGGCGTATGTCCACGTTCCCAGAATGACGAACCAGCAGGGCGTATTCCAGCATACCCGCCTACTAGATCTTCTTCCATATTGACATATTTGCCTATTTCGTCCGTCCCACTGAAAAACCTCCACACTACTGCATCAGTGGCACAGAGGGCGGCCGTAGCTGATGGATATTCGGGATGATTTGCCGTACCTACATAGGATGTCCACTCACTAGCCGGAATTTCCACCGGATCTCCTCCTGGCGGACCGCGGGCCTTTATCAGTTCATGACCATATAGGTATGGGATTGTCGATGCAGGGCGTACTGCATCGTAGCGGGCCTTCTCCTGCCAAACCACTATACCAGTATCGTAATTGGCCATATTGACCAAAAAGTCCCACTGCACAAAGTCGACCGTGTCGTGGTAGTTACTAAGAACGGGCCGGAAGATTGATCCCCGGAGCTTGTTGTCAAAGAATTCAATAAGCAGCTTCTGCTCGTCAGTTATGTTGTGTGAGGCCTCGATTACTGCATCCGTTTGGGCCAAATATGCCGCCTCGTTTACATGGTTGCTGCTAACAGGAGGAGGTACCCGAATGGAGCGCGGATCAAAGTCGGAATACGGTTCAACATTAGCGTACTGTGGCGTTGCGAATTTTTGCGGTACAACATCTCCCTGAAGGTTGCGTATCACCAAGGGTTGCCAGCGTGAGGGATCGTTGAGCGAGTTGTGTGTGTTTACAGAAACGTATCCTGTGGTATCACCGAATGTAATCCCATCAGTCTCGGTCCCGAACTGGTTGTAGCCATCGTTCCTGTGTGCATCAAGAATGCATTTTGCGGCAAAGTTGCCAATAGATGCAGCCGATGTTATATTCTGGACCACACTACAGTCAAGGTCAAGGCCACTCTTATCGTCTGGATCTAGACCATTTGTCACCATCATTTCCCTCCAGTAGTCTGTGCGGTGTGGCGCAAACTCAAGCATCATGCGATATTCTGCGTACATCACCGCAATGTTTGGATTCTCGTTTGTTTCAGATTCGGACATAGGAAGGTGTGATATGCGGGAGCTTACTCCGACTGCAGTCTCGTGGTACGGGGCTACAGCATCAAACGCACCGTTGAGCAGCAGTGTAACATAGCGAAAGAGAATTGAAGGATCATTGAGGGTGGGTGATACCTCTTCTATTATGAACGGTGCAAGATGCGGGATGAAAGCCCCGTGGAGTGCATTGCCGTGTACCATGTCAAATTCGCCGCTGTGGCTCCGTCTCTCTTGTGTTATATCTGGAAGATGAACTACACTAAAGTCTGCCCACACACGCGTTGGCGCATAATCAGATGAGGTAATTGGGTCATCGATCACGGTATCTTTAGAATAGATAAGCGGCTCGTCTTGAATATCGGAGACAGACGGAGAGGGAGGCTCGGTTGGGATTGCATCGGGATGTGCTATAAACGCAGACTGATAGAATCCTGAGCCAAAGATGAACCCGTCGCGCAGTACGAGCCAAGAGGTCTTCTCTTCTACGTAGTCAGTGCCCGGATGTGCGTACCGGTATTTTACCCAAGTACCGTTGTTTGTCATTAATTCGTCTATGATCTCGTCAAACGACCTCTCCGTACGATCTTCAATAAATAGTGTAGATCGTTCCCCTACCTTTACCGGGTCTCCCCCATGCATCACATATGTCTGCGTTTCAAGATCTATTACAAATGGATATAGCGGATCCAATGACTGCCGTGTCAGTTGCGCAAATGAATCCTCCTTGTTTATCTCATATTGTTGTAACGTGTAGGCAACTATGCGTTGGACCTTTGACTCTGCCGGGTATGTATACCCATTCACCAGAAGATACTTGTCGTAATTATCAAACAAGCCCGCCACTTGGGCCGGTTCTCCAGTGACTGGGTTGACGATTGCTATATATGCCCAAATCGGATCTTTGGTATTCCGAAGTATTTCTGCAAAGTCGCCCCAGGGTATGGGTATTGGCGGAATAGGTCCGCCCACTCTGTGGGGCTGCCTTGAATTGGCCAGCTCTAACATCTCTTCAGGATCAAATACCGATGCATACTTTCCCCTGTCTTTCTCCGTGGTTATGATCTCAAAAGCTCCCTCACCCTCTGACTCGATCAGATCTATGGAATTCTGAATTCCCTCAATCATCTTCTCGTCAAGCGGATAGTAGAATCCAGCCCCAAAGACGTAACCATCATGGAGAGTGAGCCAAGATCGCTTAAGCTGGTCTTCCCCAGTTACGGTGTTAAGGAATACATAGTCTTCCCAAGTACCTTCGGTTGTCTCCAATCGTTCAATTATCTCATGAGCGGGATTGGTGGCAAATTCCTGTCCTACAAGAATAAACGATGTCACACCAACCCGGGACGGAAGAGCGCCGTGGGCCGCAACGGTTTTGGTCTCGAGATCAAGTACAAACGGGTAGTGGGTAACAGGGATATCTGCAAGTGCATCGATCTCTTCAAATACACTGTCAGAATCAAAGTCATACATGCGCTTGACTCGTTCTACAATTTGCAGAATCTCCTCGGGTCCAGCATCTTCAATTGAAACAATCATCTCCCTTAGTGAAGGGAATGTTAGATTGAGTCCATGGTTCAAGAGTGCCTCGTACGAAGAATGTGTGAGGCAGACAGGGGTCTCAGAATTTATCAGGTATAGATCTGTAGGTTCATTGCATTGTATAGCATGAGGAGACACACCTTCTTGCAGTTGTTGCGATGGGGGGGGGGAATGGGAATATGTCTGCATATGACATATCTGTCGAGGCTGATATGGATAACGCGATGGCTACAAGTATGGTAGTTGTGAGCGGGACAGACCTTTGGTGTATAATGCTTAAAGTATGAACATACTTACGACTATCGCTCATTTATACTACGTAATATGTACAATTATTAAAGTGTACTTTATCTGGTTCCTCCCGCAAGGACTGGTGATGATCTAAATGACCCAGATATGTATCGTAATCCGGCCCAAACCTGGGGTGCGCGTATCACCGCAATTCGTTTTTGGTCGGTTTTTTACAGTCACACCCACCATGAGGGGCAGATGCGAATAGAAATGTTTAAAGCTGATATCAAATTTGGACAATGTGATGGGAGATTCCACACTACTCAGAAAGGAATTAAGAAAAATATACCATGAAATCGATCTTTTAAGAAAAGAGAATACTGAACTCAGGTCTCAAGTTATTCAATTGAAAGAGGAAAAGGCATCAATGATTGACCGATACGAATCTGAGATCGAATATTTGGTGCGACGCCTCAACTATTATGAAAACGAAAATGCGCCTTCCTCTACCGGCTCTATATATAACGCCGAGAGAAAAAAAGTTCCAGAAAGAGGAAGTCCTTCTGGATTCTAAGAGTGCCGATGACAATACCGTAAACAAAGACAACTCCTCCGACAAGAACAATACTAACTTGGACCTGAATAGTCGCAAAGCTGGTCCACCACAGGGCCACGAGGGCATCCCGCATCACAACCGCTCTGAATATGTTAAACGATACGACATGTATTGATGCGCCAACTGTGGCAACAAACAGGTGATGATATTGCGACCGGTTGTACGCCAAATGTATGATTTTGATGGGGACAGAATTAGTATAGTGGCTGGCACGATTGTAGTGGGCGGCGTAAATGCGACAGATGCGGACACGTTACAGTGGCACATAGTCCCCTTATTGCCGGTACTGCATACACTTGGCCGCATATGTGGCGCCGGCGCCATATCGGTATATGGTAGGGACAGGGTTGATCTCCAGAGGGATCTTTATCGTACATGGTGGCTGATCTAAGTCAAGGGGCAGTTATGTTGATGAGTCCGATTTTATGCGTAAAACTCTGAAATTTGTATCAGGTGAACGCATCTATGCTGGTCTGCGCAGGTGTTCTCTTGTTTTCGTTTAATAGGCGGGTCATCTTGCTACCAACATTACTGGCAGCCTTTACCTTTCTCTTTCCGACCCAGTAATAGGTCTCATCAATGGTATTCTTGGCAATTAGAACTATCAATTTTCCAGTATCCTTTCTCCCTGTACGGCCTTTTCGTTGTATGTAGCGTATTGAGCTGGGCACATTATCATAGAATATCACGTGGTTCACCTCGGCTATATCCAGTCCCTCCTCGCCCACTCTAGTCGCGACCAGTACCCTGTATTGACCATCTCGAAACTTTTGTACTGTTTCAATCTGTTTTTTTTGTTTTAAACCGGTCTCACCAGCCTTACCTATCAATATTGCTGATGGGATATTCATATTTTGTAGATTGTTAAATATGACATCTACAGTATCCCTGTAACTGGCAAATATCAAGACCTTACCGGGTATCTTTTCCAATAATTCACGCAGTTTTGGAATCTTGGGGTGTTCAAGCCCCTGAGATTGGCACTGTGTGGCGGACTGAATTGTTCGGGAAAAGAACTTGTCGTTGTCCAACAAGTCAATTGTTCCAGGACCACCCTTCTTACGGGTACGAGCACAAAAGTTCAAAAATGGGGTTATGCCATGGGCCTCCAATATATTCAGGGCATAGTGTATGCGAATTGCACTCATCAGCGGTACTATCAGGCCACGATACTGTGAGAATATACGCTGACGTACACGAAGTAGTGTGGAAAGTGAGGGCGTGCCCAAACGCAGAGAACCATTACTTTTCAGTATGTCATACCTGTCAGTCAAGGCTCGCTTGAGATCTCGCTGCATGCGAATCATCTCTGGTGGCAAATCAATCATAATCCATTGCGTATGAGTATCCTGAATGTATGGTTTTACATCATCACTCGTATCCGTACGTTCAACCACCTTGGATATCCGAAGCCGTGTAACAATTTCAGTGGCCTTCTCAATCTCGCTGGGTAGTGTGGCAGTCATGCCCATGATACGAACGTCTCTGCCAACGAATCTCTGCGCAATGGACGTATACGCATAATCTCCCACGGCGCGATGTACTTCATCAAATATAACTAGATTAAACTGACTGGGATGCACCACACCTCTTTCAAAGTCGTTCCGGGCAATCTCAGGTGTTGCGCAGACCACACTGGCAACCCATCTCTGCGTTCTCTTCTGTACAGAGTCCTCACCGGTCACCAGCGATATATCATCCAAAGTCATCGCGTCTTTAAGAAAGTTGTAATGTTGGCTGGCCAACACTCTGGTGGGAGCTAAAAACAATGAACCGCCAGTATTTCGTGCCAAGTAGTCTGCCATAACGTATAATCCCACGGTAGTCTTACCCAGGCCAGTAGGAAGCACAACAATACAGTTTTCATTGACAGCATCATGAGCGAGGTTTATCTGATAGTCCCTATGCTCTATTGTGTCTTGGCGTATGTACTTTTTCTCTACATATTTCACTACAAGTAGAGACAACATACCCGATTAATTGGTTACTACATAAAATATCAGGGAATTAGACTGAATAGAGCATCATTCAGATGCTCATACTAGGTGCCGGAAGTCTATGAAAAGTCGATGCGTGTTAAAAGACCACACTGCAAGTTATCACTTCTTGATGCCATTATGCTGTACCATTACCTCCATCTTTACAGTGGAACTGTAGATATCTGTTTTTGTGTACCATAGACCGTACGCACACATTATACTTTTTGTTGTGACATTTTGGACAGTCGTGTCTCAGGCTACCGACAGTCTGCCCCTCTACATCATCGTTGTTTTGGAGTTTCTTACTACACAGTACATTTATTGTAATAATTTAAATCATTAAAGATCGTAATTCAATCTTGTTTACAAGTTAACTAGCATTAAACTTTGGAGGGGAACCAATACACTGTATTGTATGGAAATCATGTCGCGCTACGTCGTCGCCGTCACTCATTGATGTCCGCCTCCATCCACTTGGGATTCTGCCTCCTTGTCTCGTTAATGGCCGTCTTGTTGTGGAACGCCATCATGGGTGTTTCATAGTTGTCTATGTCCAGCGCCCAGTGTAATCTATCGGTGTTGTAGTATTCAATGTAGTCGTCCAGACAACCATAGCGCCATATCTCGTCTTCAATGCTCCTGTGGAATCGTTCCAGTTTTCCGTTGGTCTGCGGGTGGTATGGTCTTGAGTTGATCAGGCTTATGTTGAGGGACAGCAGTTCGTTCTCAAACAATGTCGGCATCCAAGAACTCTTCGGCTTTTTGCGGCCTCGCGCTCCTACAAAACAAGAACCGTTGTCAGAGAGGATGGTTGCCGGTACGCCGAACCTGCCTATGGCCTGCCTCAGCGCCGTCACTGCATTCTCCGAGGTGGCCTCCTTGAAGAGAGTCGCTCCGGTGACGCACCGCGAAGCGTCATCCAGGTAGGTGATCAGGTTCATTCCTTTCATTCGAGGATCCTTCATGACATGCCAGTCAGTATGCCACATGGCATTTGAGTAGAGGCGTTCGTACCGCACCCATTTCCGCTGCCTTGACTTTGCCGGGGAGGATGTGACCATACCGTTGGACTTCAATATGTGATATACTCTAGTGTATCCTATATTATATCCGGTCTTCCGGAGCCTCTTTACTGTCAACTGCACTCCGTCTGGCCAGCGACGGTGTGTGTCCAGCACCATTTTTACCTCGGCATCAGAGGGTTTGGCTCCCTTGGGCCGTCCCGCTCGGCCCTGGATATGAACCGTCCCGGTCTTTAGATATTCGGCCCACAGCCGCTGGATGTGCCGCTGTGATACCTTCATCTCTTTTGCCACCACCATAGTACTCCTACCATTCTCCAGCTGTCTTATGATATAGCGTATGGACTTGTCCGTCAACATAGTCTTAGTCAATTCTCCTGATCTATATAGCTTGTTGTATTCCTGCGGTCTTCTCTTAGCTAAGCCTAAGCGACATGATTTCCATACAATACAGAGGGGAACCAATACAACAAATGAAATATATCTTGAAGATATACTACACAATACAATGAAGTTTGAGCGACCAGACTGGGATGAATACTTTATGATTCAAGCAGAATTAGCAAGCTTACGCTCTAACTGTATGTCCAGACAGGTGGGCGCCGTCATTGCCAAAGGAAATAGGCAGTTGGCAACAGGATACAACGGAACGCCGCCAGGAGTAACAAACTGTTATGATGGCGGGTGTAAACGATGTCGCGATAGGGTGCAGGGAAAGATCAAGTCCGGTGAACAACTAGACAGATGTATGTGCACACATGCTGAGGCCAATGCCATAATACATTGCTCAATGCTGGGAATTAGTACCACCAACGGAGCTACATTATACAGCACATTATCTCCGTGTCTGCAATGCACAAAGCTGGCCGTTACAATAGGAATCAAACGTATAGTATACATGACAGAGTATTCACAAGATACAAACTCTCTGATTAGAGACGCAGGTGTAGAGACCACTTTCATGGATAAGGCACGTATAAGTCGATGGATAAACAAACTGGCATCCACTCATGTGGAGTAGGCCATGTCGTCTAATATGGTACAAGCCAAAGACGTTCCCCGGTCCATGCTGGTCTCGGCCACATACGACGGTGTGGCAAAGTTGGCGGTCTTAAAGTTTTACGAGCCAGAATCAAAAAAGATCATACTATGGAATGACACCACCGGGCACAAACCGTACTGTTACACGGATTTGACTCCTCAAGAGGTAGGCATAAAATTAGGTGATCGTTCTGACATAATTGATGTGGTACCTTCTACACTACAAGATTTGGCAAAGGACCAGCAGGTGACAATGACAAAGATAGTCACCGAAGACCCTCTAGCAATAGGTGGCACAAACAGCGATAAAAGCATACGAAATGTAATAAACACATGGGAGTCGGACATCAAGTATTATGAAAATTATCTGTATGACAACGAACTCATAATTGGCAAATACTACTCTATAAAAGATTCAAGGATATACAGTCAAGACGAAAAAATATCTAAAGATATCAAAATGGCACTAAAATCTCTTCTCTGGGACAATATAGCCAGTGATGAGATGGTAGATGCGAACCAGTTTCAGGAGTTCATAAATGAGTGGGCCAATCTCCTAAACCAACCCATACCACCCATACGACGGGTTGCCGTAGACATAGAGGTGGATGCAGATGAGGGACGCATACCAGATCCCAGATTAGCTGAAAAAAAAGTAACGGCGGTTGGTTTTGATGGCACAGATAACTTCAGTCAGGTATTTGTTTTGGAGACCGGCGTCACACGTGGGAATAATGAACTAAACTCTGATGTAAAAATAAAATTTTACGCCGATGAAAAAACAATGATACAGGATACGTTTGACATAATGAAGGATTTTCCATTTTTATTAACGTATAATGGGGATGAATTTGATTTACCATACCTGTATTATAGGGCTAAACGGTTGGGAATTCCCGACAGTGATAATCCGCTATACATGATGAAGAACTCTGCCACACTAAAAGAGGGTGTACATCTGGATTTGTATCGTACCATGTCGAATAGGTCATTCCAGATATATGCATTCTCTGGAAAGTACAATACATTTGGTTTGGATGCGGTGGCCGAAGCTCTAATAGGTGAAAAAAAGATAGACTATGGAAAAAAATTAAATGAACTAACGTTATACGAGACTGCCAACTACTGTTGGAATGATGCTAGAATTACACTAAAGCTTACCACATTTAATAATAATTTATTAATGAATTTATTGATTATAATAAGCAGAATAGGTAGGATGCCTGTTGATGATATAGCACGTCTGGGAGTCTCACAGTGGATCCGTAGTTTGTTATACTTTGAGCATCGCAAGATAAAAGCACTGATTCCACAACAGAGTGAGCTGCAAGAACGCTCTAAAGATGTTACAGCGGATGCTGTAATAAAAGATAAAAAATATCGTGGTGGATTGGTCATAGAGCCCATAGAGGGGGTACACTTTGCGGTTGTTGTCATGGACTTTGCAAGCCTATATCCCAGCATAATAAAGGTGAAGAATCTGTCGTATGAGACCGTCCGATGCTCGCACCCCGAATGCCAAAAAAACACCATACCAAAGACCAAACATTGGGTGTGTGGCAAAAAGAATGGTCTAACTGCTTTGATTATAGGATCACTACGCGAACTTCGCGTAAACTACTACAAGACACTATCCAAATCGCCAGATGTTAGCGAACAAGACAGACAACAGTATGCAGTAATTACACAGGCGCTTAAAGTAATACTAAATGCCAGCTATGGCGTAATGGGAGCTCAGATATTTCCATTATACTTTTTACCTGCAGCAGAAGCCACGACCGCCGTGGGCAGATACACCATACAAGAGACTGCCAAGCTATGCGATGATGCGGGAATAAAGGTGTTGTATGGAGATAGTGTTGTGGGAAGTACACCCGTTACAATATTAATGAATAATACCATAAAGATAATTCCCATTGAAGAGTTATTCAATATTATTACTAAACATAATATCCAGATATGGACCGAAAATGGCTTTCAACAGATAAAACACGTATACAGACACAAGACTCAAAAGAAGATATACAGCATACTTACCAACACGGGTTTTGTGCAATGTACCGAAGATCACAGCCTCGTCATAAATAATAGAGAGACAAAACCCACCGAATTGTGTAATGGAGATACGGTAAATCAATTTCCATTATACAATACACCATACAAGATTGATGTTCCAGAGAAGGTGGCATACTGGTGTGGTTTTATTACAGCGTGTATTTCAGAGATTAGTACAGGTCGGGGCGTTCTGCTTGATTATACATCTAATATTTTAAAATCACACTGTTTAGAATATGACAATAAAATATTTACTAGTGGCATAGAACAGTATCAAAGACAACACAGCAATCACATAGACATCAAGCAAGACGAGTGTTACATTATACAACATATAACCACTATATTAGACATGGCAGGTATCGCATACTCATGTGATATGTTGCCTGTAGATGCAATAAGAATTACACTGGGGCTGCGTAACGTTACAAACCCGCATAAAATTAAGAGTATTACAGTGCAGGATGCAAACGACTATGTATATGATGTTGAGACTGCAAACCATCATTTCTGTGGAGGTATTGGTAATATTCTGCTACATAATACAGACTCGCTATTCTTAAAAAATCCCAGTGAAGAACAGATTAAACATGTCATAGACATAGCCAAAAAGAACCATGGTGTCGATTTAGAAGTAGATAAAGAGTACCGATATTGTGTGTTGTCCAATAGAAAAAAGAACTATTTTGGCGTATTAAAAGAAGGATGGGTGGATGTCAAAGGTTTAACAGGTAAAAAATCCCACACACCACAATTTATCAAGACATTGTTTACTGACATAACAGGCATACTCTCATCAGTACAAGACCAAAATGAGTTTGAGTTAGCCCGGAATTCCATATCAACAAAGATAGCAGAGAGTGCAAAACGTCTGGAAGACCAGACTATACCCATGAAAGAGTTGGCGTTCAATATTATGCTGAGCAGGAATTTAGAAGATTACACAAAGACCATACCACAGCACGTAAGGGCCGCCAAACTTTTGGATAATAATAAAGATATCAAACGTGGCACCATAATATCATATGTAAAGACCAGCGGCCGTACCGGCGTAAAGCCGCTATCCATGGCAAAGCCAGAAGATATAGACGTAAAGAAGTATCTTGAATTTATGGAGTCAACATTGGATCAAATAATGGCCCCATTAAACATGGACTTTGAGTCAGTATTAGGTAAACCAAAACAGACATCTTTGGATCAGTTCTTTTATTAGTTAACAAAAAAGTTGTCTGTCCACATTATAGTGTACATTATGGACTTGTGCATGTCATACCGAGGCATTGTTGCAAATCCAACTGATGGCATTATGCTTCTGTTACAGCTTCAGAACAACGATTTTTCATTTCATCTTAAGTATGTACATGGTTATTTTAAGCATGCCAATAAACCTGTATTTGTGATAAACAACGTCTCAAAAATGAAGCTATTACTTTGTTATATCTCATCAATCGAATTTGCAACCATACCTCCCACGCACAATCTCTATAAGTGAGGATCATACACCACAATAGTACAGTGTTATTGATAAACTGCAAAAACTATACCAAAATGTCAGATGATGACACAAGAGAGTTTGTCAAGAGCACATATAATATATCCCGTGCCAGTGGTACAGAGATAGTCATAGCGCCGCCCCAGCATCTGCTCAAATGGTTATCTGGTCTTGATACCAAGATAATGGCTCAACACGTAGATATTGCTGAACCTGGTAGCTCCACTGGCCACATAGTACCAACCCTGCTAAAAAATTCAGGCATATATGGAGCCATAATAAACCACAGCGAACATCGAGTACCCCTAAACCACACAACAAAGATCATAGACGCATTAAACAAACTAAACATGGTATCTGTAGTCTGCACACAGACTGTCGATGAAACCATCACATATGCCAAATTAGAACCAGACTATGTAGCCATAGAGCCGCCAGAACTTATTGGCACAGGCAAATCCATATCCACACAACAGCCAGCATTGATACGGGATGCACGTAGCAGTATAGATAAGCTAAACGTACAGACCAAACTACTATGTGGTGCCGGAATAGTCAATGGTTCAGATGTAAGTGCGGCTCTAAAGTTAGGCTCCAGTGGCATACTAGTCGCCAGCGGCGTGGTCAAAGCAGATGACCCCTTGCAGATTCTTGAAGAGTTGGCGTATGCCTTTACATCAGTCTGAAGAAAAGTATGTACCTGCATATTTGTTGTGTAGTATGTTGGTGAGCCGGTCTGGCTTCTTGCCATTTACAAAGAATACATCAACACCATTGCTGGATATCTCTGTGGCCGCACGTACCTTTCTAACCATGCCTCCAGTCACGTCGTTTTTCTGCGTATCATCAGTAATATTAAATTCGGCTAGTCTTTGAGCGTCCACCTTTGGTATGACCTTTTTAGACTCCATGGATGTATACAAACCATCCACATCCATTGTAAATACTGCCAATCGTGGGCGTAGCATCTCTGAGAGCATCGACATAATAACATCGCCGGACAGTATATACGACATCTTGTCTTTGTGCCACATAGCATCGCCGTACAATACAGGACACATGCCAGATTTTGCAATGGTCTGTAACTCCTGCACCCGTTCAGGTATTGCATTGTATTTGTTTGGTATACTACCATCATGGTACGGGGCATCATTACTATACACCAGTACGGATGGTGGACAGCAGTATGTTTTCACGCCACACTGCGCCAGTACATCAAGTATCAGACTGTTCAGTTTTACCATGGAATTACGGACAATGGCAAATCCATCCAGACTGTATTGTCTGGGTTTAGTATGCATGTCGTATTGTACAGAATAGTAATGTCCAAATGAGCCACCACCGTGCACCAAGATTACAGGTTCAGATTCAGATAGGGCACATATGGCCTCGCCCATCTTGTACACCACATCCTTACTAAACGAGAGTGGAACAGACTTGTCTGTAATAACTGAGCCTCCCAACTTTATCAAGATCATGTTTGACTATTTACATCACAAATACAATATTAATTGAGGCGCCGGAGGTTTTATACTAGTGGGACACACCTCAAGACATCACATTACTTGTAATGTAGGTTTGAATCAACAAAGATTAAGATCGAATTGTTGCAACCTACAGAAGTGACTGTAAAACCTAATGTCACCATATAGATGTGGTAACCGTTCTAATCAAGCAGGTGTGGTCAGCTGCTCGTACAGGTCAATTGCTTCCTCCTCTGTGGGACAACCTGTTATTATGGCCGAGCCGTCGCCCTCTGTAATATTTAACCTGTCATCTGCTTGTAGTATTTTACGCGGTGATGGTGGCGAGATGGCAAACGTCCTCTTTCCGCCTCTACCGCACAACTCCTCGGTGATGTAGCCGGTCTCCACCGAACGTCTTGTACCATTCCCACATGCTGGACACTCCTCCACACGATCCATACGTATCTTGATAAAGTCGGCCGTGGCTATATTGATGTGCAATACACTACCTAGTGTGGCCGGCTCCAATCCACACAGTATACGAACGGCTTCAGCCACCTCCATACCGCCAATAACACTCAGTATTGCCGGATTCACCCCTTCAATGCCGCATGATGGCATCTGATCCTCATCCAGACCGGGAAACGCACATTCATAGCACGCAGTCTTGCCGGGTACCACTACAAACACCTGTCCGGATGTACCTACGGCGCCGCCACTAACAAACGGTATGCCAAGATCAACACATGCCTCATTCAGTGCATATCTAGCGTCGACCGAGTCAAGCGCATCTATCACAACATCAGATTTGTCAACCACTGACCGTGCGGATCTCCGATTCACTGATACTGGGACAGTTTTTATATCCACATTAGTATTAAGTCTCCTCAACCTTGAGGCTGCCGCATCAACCTTGGGTGAACCGATATCCACATCAGAGTATAGTGTCTGCCGATGAAGGTTTGTAAGTTCGATGATGTCCCGGTCAACCACCCGGACATGTCCCACACCCATCGCGACCAAGTGTGTAAGTATGGGCGTACCAAGTCCGCCGGCCCCAACCACAGTGACTCTCGACTCCATGAGTCGCTGTTGGCCGTCCATTCCTATATCGTCCAACATTATCTGCCTGGAGTATCGGTTTAATTGGTCTCCATTCATGGTTTATGGGTGGCACCAGTCGCATATAAATTGATTTCAGAACGGACTCGTACGAAAATCATGTTGCTTAAGTGCATCTAATTTCATATTATAAAAATACAATTGATAAAAACACACCACACATTATGACTTCTAAAAGCGGAACTGAGTATGCACAAACAAAATCAGTAAGATATAATACACAATAAAATTTACACATCAAACATGGTACAAGGATATTGTGTCAAATGCCGTAAAAAAGTTGAGATCAAAAACCCAGTCGAGGTAACCATGAAGAATGGTCGTGCCGCCGTAAAGGGAACATGCCCAGAGACCGGCAGTGTGGTATTCCGCATAGGCAAATTGTAGATATTTGAAAACCCATATAGGTAGTTTAGATATTATTTATTTATGAATCAGGATGATTACACTGCCCTCTTGGACCGCATAAAAGACAAGTTGGATGAACGCTCAAACAAGTCTGCATCTCGCTTTGATCTACCCCTTGTCGATGTCATGTGGGAGGGTCAACGGACGTTTCTGCGCAACTTTACCGACTTTACAAAGGTGCTTCGACGGGACCCCAACAAGATACTGCAGTACCTCTCAAAAGAGTTTGCAGTTCCAGCAGAGAGGTTAGGCGACAAGGCCATGTTCATAGGAAAGAGAGAGCCTGAAGACTTTACCAGATTATTTCACATATACTTTAGAGAGTACGTACAATGTCCCACATGTAAAAGTCCCGATACCGGAACAGTAAAAGAGAATCGTATATCGTTTCTCGTATGCGAGGCGTGTGGTGCAAAGTCCACACTGAAAGGCAAGTATGCATGATGTTCTCTGTAAAGACCACCTCGTACAACAACAGCGCCATGCTAAACATATGTGATGCAGATATACTAGGCCGTCAGGTAACCGATGGTTCCATCTCAATCAGTATAAAGCCCAGTTATTACGGTGAGCGTCTTGTAGATGAAGAAGAGGCCAAGACGCTCCTAAGAGGGTCAGACATAATCAACATGGCTGGTGAACGCATAGTCTCGCTATCAACAGACCTGGGGCTAGGCTCACTAGCTGGTGTTCGAAAGATATCAAACGTACCCTTTTTGATAGTATTCCGAATGTGAGCCATGTCACACAAAGACCGGGTCCTTGCAGGATTCCATCTAAATGGGACAATTCACTTTTAAGCCATCAAAAGCATATCATGTTTAGTGAATGAGCGACTATATTGATTCAAAGATACGGGCACGCATAAACCAGAAATTAAAGAAAGATACACATACATCATTACAGGATGGCTTTAAGGGAAGAAAGACCATCAATGAAGTGCTAGACAAGCCGACGGTCATGACACTGCACAAGATGATTACCGATGGTACAATATCAGGAGTGGATGGCGCCGTAGGGGCAGGTAAGGAGTCACTACTCTTTCTTGGTGAAGATACGGACAGTAAACATATAGCTCTCAAGATATATCTTGTAACCACATCAAACTTCAAAAGACGTATCAAATACATACAGGGCGATCCACGCTTTTCAAAATTTCGTAAAAATACCCGCAGTATAGTACATCTATGGGCACAGAAAGAGTTCAAGAATCTCACAGTAGCCTCCCAGACCAGTGTTTGTGTGCCAAAGCCCATACGCGTACTAAACAACGTATTGGCCATGGAGTTTATAGGGCAGAATGGTAAGCCAGCACCTACTCTTTTGAGCTGCGCAGTAGATGAGAACGACTACAAGGAGGCCATACGTATGATACAACAGTTATACATGAAGGGAGGTTTGGTACATGGAGACTTTTCAGAGTACAATGTATTCAAGACAGGTAAGGGACTGGTATTGTTTGATTTAGGGTCTGCTGTGGATCGACGCCACCCTTCAGCAGAGTCGTTCCTGTACAGAGACATCAACAATATAAACAGATTTTTTACAAAACGAAGCGTATTAACAAGAGAGACTTCTGCCATACTAAAAGAGATGAGCGTATGGTAATATTCTCCAAGACCATAACAGTACCAAACGATCGTATTGGTGTCATAATCGGAAAGGCAGGTAGTACAAAAAAGTCCATAGAAGAGTCCTGCGGTGTCAACATTACCATAGATGGTAATACCGGCGAGGTAAACATCGAATCTGCCTCGGATGACATAATGAAGGTACAACCCTTCAAGGCTACAAATATCATACTAGCCATGTCCAGAGGCTTTTCGATGTCCAATGCCATGCTGCTCTTGGATGACACATACAGGTTGCATGTGCTAAACCTGCAAGAGTACGTAGGAAAGTCCAGTGGGGCCATGGAGAGAATACGGGGCAGAATAATTGGTGAGAAGGGACGGGCGCGTCGTAATTTGGAGCATCTTGGACAGAGTCGCATATCAGTATATGGTAAGACTGTATCAATAATAGCCAAAGAGAATAGGATGCGCACCGTCATATCAGCGGTTCACACCATACTGTCAGGTAGCATGCATGCCGCCGCGTATGGCAAGCTAGAGGCAGCCAACCGGCAGAACCGTTTAAACAAGATGATACTATGGGAGGGACAGGATGTCAACTGAGAGGTTCAACCAAATATCACCCAGCGAATTCTTTTACAGGAATAGAGATTTAGCAGGATTCAGCAACCCCACACGTTCATTATACACGGCAGTACGAGAGTTTGTTGAAAACTCATTGGACGCATGTGACCAGAAAGGAATACTGCCTAACGTAAAGTTAGTCATAAAGGCCGAAGATGACAGACAAGACCCGCGCACATACACACTAACCGTACACGATAATGGTCCGGGCATACCCAAGAAACATGTACCATTAGCATTTGGTACAGTTCTTTATGGCTCAAAGTTTGGCCTAAAGCAGGCTAGAGGAATGTTTGGGTTAGGAGCCACAATGGCAATACTATACGGCCAGATAACCACCAACAAGCCAGTCAAGGTATCTAGTTGTACTGATGGTCAAACAGCACACATCTTTGAGATACTGCTAGATATACAAAAGAACAAGCCCGTAATACTAAAACAGTCCCAGAAGAAGACAAAGAAGAGAGGCCTCTCGGTAAGTATCAGTTTGGAGGGAGACTATTCAAAGGCAGGCTCAAAGATTCGCGACTACATATATCAGACGTCACTGATAACCCCTTATGCCAGCATAACATTTGAGGATCCCAAAGACGGCAAGTTCGTATACAAGCGCATACTAAAGACAATGCCCGAACCACCCACAATAATAAATCCGCATCCGCATGGTGTTGATGTAGAGACGATACGTCGTATGATAGTGCAGTCAAGGCGGGATGGCATGTCCATAGATACTACACTATACAGAACATTAAACATCAAGGATGAAGACTCATCATATAATACAGTGTCTGCCAAAGCCATAAAACGATGGAAGAGGCTCAAACCAGAACAGAGGACCGCAGCCTGTATTACAAATGCACTAAAGTGCAAGTCAAAATATCTACAGAATGTCATCATAGAAGATATAGATTTGGACACAAATACTATACTATACTATGATAGTATCAAATCCCAGAGTAAGACTGCACCACTACAGAACAAAGAACCATTCTACAATCACATAAAGAGTCTACTTGCAGGTGAACCATTACTGTCATTTCTGACCGACAGATTTCAGAGGATGGGTCCAAAGACTGCCCAGAGCTTCATAAAATTTGCAGGATTCAAGCCTGAACAAAATATAGGATTGTTGAGAAATGCAGACCTTGTAAAACTGAGCGACTCTCTACAGTCATACGAGGGCTTTTTAGCCCCAAATCCTTCATGTTTGGCACCACTAGGAGAGAGTCCTTTGGAGCAGGGCATGAAAGAGTTCTTTGAGCCAGACTTTCAAGAGGTTATACAGAGGGGGGCATCGGCATATTCGGGCTTTCCATTTATCATAGAGATGGGCATAGCATATGGTGGAAAGATTCAGAGTCGCGGAATTAAAACATATAGATTTGCTAACCGTATACCATTATTGTACGATGAAGGTAGCGATGTTGTTCTAAAGGTGGTAAACGACATAGATTGGAGTCGCTACAAAGTAAAACATGATGCTCCCATGGTCATAGCCTCACACATATGCTCTACACGAATACCATACAAGACAGTCGGCAAGGAGAATGTAGCAGACCGGCCTGAAATAGAGAAGGAGTTAAGACTGGCCATGCAGTTTCTGGCACGAAGACTATCATCGTATATGTCTAGGCGAGGCAAGGCTGAAGAGGCAAAGAAGAGGGCGAATCTGTACGCAAAGTATATGCCACTTATATCACAGTTCTGTACTGAACTGGCAGGTCAGAGTACCGAGCCCAAGTATATACAGATGTTAAAGGCAGGAGGAAGTGATGTCTAAGAAGAGCCGGGCAGAGAAGAAGCAGAAAGAGATGCTAGAGATGTTAAAGAGGCACGGTTCACGGGTATATGATGACCTGAATCGTGGTCGTTTTCCTGCCTTTGAGGTACCAAGTAGGTCTGTCAGCAATATAGTATATGATGACGCACTACGCCAATACATACTAGGAAATTCATCGGCGCAGCGAAGCTCAAAGAACACTGCGCAGGTACGCTCCTTTACACAGTTAATGTGGCTGGCATTCTTTGCCAACAGATTGACACATGAAAAAAAGTCATCCACCTTACGTGATGTGTATTACTCATCCCAGGCATTTGCTGTAGACTTCAAAAACCAGTCCGAATCTAATAGTATTATAGAGGACTTGGAGGCCGTACTGACAAAACCCCGGGAAGAGATGCACATATTCCCCGAGGAGCGGAGTTCAATATTTGGTGATTTGGATATTGAATATACTGTACCCGGATATGAGGGCAAACGGATGAATCTGGCAAATCACCCAGATGGATACGCGATAGGTCCAAGTTTAACGAGTGCCGAGCTCATAGATACCAGTGCTGAATTAGTGATTGCCATTGAAAAAGGTGGACTGTTTACTAGATTTGTAGAAGAACAAGTGGATAAAAAGTTCAAATCCATAATAGTTGACACTGGTGGCCAGGCTGCGCGCTCTACGCGCACTCTACTAAAACGACTACATGATGAGATGTCTTTGCCGGTAATCATATTAACAGATGGAGACGTATATGGGGAGCATATAGCTATGGTGATAAAATCAGGTTCTGCAAATGCTGCGCATCTGCGTGAATTGACTGTACCTGATGCCAAGTGGGTGGGCGTCTGGGCTACAGACATAGAACGATTCGAGCTGCCCACCATACCCATGACCGAGTCAGACATAAAGAGATGCCAAGATCTAAAGAGAGATCCTCGATACTCTCACGGCATATGGAGAAAAGAGTTGGATACATTTCTAAAGATAAAGCGTAAGGCTGAACTAGAAGCATTCTCCAAGTATGGTTTGACCAACATAACAGACAGGTATCTGCCTCAAAAGATAGAGTTGGCCCGCAGTCTATGATTAGGATATTCGGAGTGTCAGGACACCGTTTCTATATTTAAAGTCTGAAAGTTCCATTCTGTCTGCTCCCGTTATTGGTACTTCGCGTGCAAAGCCTCCACTTCCACGTATATACAAGGTTCCATCCACCAGTCGCACGGTTATCTTCTCTACGGGACCTGGCACCTCAGCTACAAAGACAAAGCCACCTTCGTCTTTTATCAGGTCATACATCCAGTTTTTGGTCTCAGGCTCTCGCGCGACAAATTTGGACTGTTGACTCACTATGAACTTTTTAAGAATACGCGCCCAGAATATCATTGTAATTGCTGCCGCCCCAATCAGTATGGAGGCTGCATAATTACGATCACCCTGCGCCGACATCATGTATAGTACAATCAGAAATACTACAAGGACTATGGGTACGATCTGACCTACCGCCTTTTCGTTGTAGGCATTCTTGTAAGTTGACATTATGATTCCATATCAACAATCCAAATATTTTAGTTGCGCTATACGGCACCTGCTGAGACCGCGGATGCAAGCATGAACCATTCATTTGCCGCCGTACCACAGGATGGCGCGTAGTGTCTCCTTGACGTATGGTCTTCATCCCAGACCACACACCTAAGCGCAGTCTTGAGATGCTTGCTGTAGATGTGACGGCTCACACAAGAATGCTATTTTGCCACGGAATTACAACTTGTTTACGGCCTTGATACATTTTGTCTCCTAAATATGCAATTAAACAGTATAATATACGGGATTTGAAGAGTCGAGGCCATTCCAGCCTTGAGAGAAGACTGCGGCAGGCCTTGTCCAAAAAACCAAAATTACCGACCTTCTTTGATACTTACGGAGGCACCTGGACCGGCAGGAATGCGCAGGGTAGACACCGGATTACGTTCCTAGTGCTCGCCGGCCCGTCGTCTATGGCGGTCCACGTGCAGTATTGCGCAGCCTCCCCCACGTTGTGGGGCGAACAAAAACCCCATAACATGGCGCTATTATGCAACCATGTTATAACAAACAACCATTGAGAGTAGTTCTGTCTCCTGTGTGTGTTCTCTGAGGGCTCTCACTATGGCTCCAAACCTGTCTTTTATGGCAGAGAAGACGCTCTCTACATTATTTCTACGCGATAATTTGTTGTAGAATGTTCTAGGATGCTTCTCGAAGAACCGTAACATTTGTGCCCTTGCGTTGAATCCCTTTATTGTATAGTTGGATTTTGGCGCAATTATCGGTCTTCTTCCAGAGTCTCGAATTGCATTGCAATTCTTTACTCCCCCATAAATCGCATCTGCCATTACGTCATTTCCATCACCATGCGGCAAGAACCCGACCATCTGTCTTAGTTGTGGCGAGTCACAGGCCAGACCCGGCGTGACTGTGGCAGCACATATCTTGGCATGCAGGGATACTATGACATGTAATTTTTTGAACTGCTTTACGCTGATTTCGCCGTATTTTGCGTTCTCCCAGTCCTCATACTTGGACATACCAAATCCGCTGGAATCCGCAGCTAGTGGACCGTTTGCATCAGGCTTGCCCATCCACGCAATTATACGTTGTAGTACAGCTGGATCTATTTCCGATATACGGAGTTGGTACCAAGATCTGCTGTACCGTCTACTTATTTCGCAGCGTTTTAGGTCGTCGGGATACTTTTTGAGGTGGTTTACCAGGTCCCAGTAGCTTAGCCGGTTACCTATCTTGATGACGGACAGTAAAATGGCTGACACACGCCTGTCACGTACGCCTGGCCGTATGCCCATCAATTCCCGTGCCTTATCTGCAATTTTGCGCATCCATGTATCATGATTGTCCCCCTCAGCTTCACGTTTTTTGTTGTATTTGGACCAGTTTATCTTGGGATCATTTCTCTTCCCTTTTGGGTTGTTCTTACTTCTGTTCCTTTTTGGATTGCCTGCTTTTTTTGATTTTCCATATCTTTTACTCATTTGTTATAATCATAATATATCTATATTACCTTATGATTATATTATTAATCAAACTAGATCTATTAGTAATTAAACATTACTAAACCAATTTTTGGACAAGGCCACTGCGGCATAAAGACTTTTGAAGAGTGGATAACATCTAAAGATAATACATGAGATTACTAAGATCAAACCACATAAACAATCGAATCACCATAACACGGCCAAAGGTTGATGGTCCGGACGGCATGGATCTCGAAGAAGAGCCGACAGTCTCAATGGTGTTTCATAATGGCATATTACATATAGTAGACGGGCATTATGAGTCGAACGGTTGGACGATACAGATATTTGAAAGTCGTAATCCCATAGTGAATACTGATGCCAAACTATTCTATCAGAAGAGTCCATGGTTTGCGCAGCCAGCCTACGGGCGCCACAATGTTTTGGTGGCCACAATTGACAAGACCCCCAATATGCAAGAGTATGAACGCTGGGCAAACCTACTAGTGGCAGCACAGGACAGAATAAGATGGTTATATGATCAGGCAAAGGTAGGATATGTGATGATGTTTGCAGACATGCGGCCATCAGACATACCAGAGCCACATCTTCAACTAGTAACGCTGCCAGTAATTCCGCCAACCATAAAGACCGAGATTGAGTCAAGTCGCGATATAAAGAGTGAGATGGGCATATGTCCCATGTGCCAGATAGTAGACGAAGAGACGGGAGGAAAACGACAGATATTAACCTCAAAGAACTTTATAGCGATATGTCCGTGGCCACCTTCTAGATCCTATGAGTTTTGGATAGTTCCTCGAAAACACAGCGTCAGCTTTCTCAAACTGACACAAGTAGACCTACATGATCTGGCCATGTTAATGTGGTCCACATTGGGTGGCCTGACAAAGACATTGCCGGGTGTATCGTTCAGTCTAGCGTTTCATCTATCCCCTGAAAAGAAGAAGACATCTCGCTTGCACTGGCATATAGAGGTATACCCCCACACTTCAGGTCCGGCGGGCATGGATATGGGTTTTGGAGTATCACTATGTAATGTATCGCCAGAGGATGCCGCCAAAGATCTGTCTGTGGCCAGCAGGCGAGAATGGATTGGTGCAGTGGGTGTTAACTTATAGTACTGATGGTTGTATCCAAGTCATGGGTGTTGAAGTATGGATAGCTGCTGCCAGTATGGGGCTCTTTGCTATGTTTGTAGGCGAGATGGTATCGATATACAATTACATGCAAGAGGCTCCTGAAGATATGGAGTTTGGCATAATATTTGAGCCGAATCCAAAGATACTGCAGTTCATATCCATAGGAGCCGCCCCCGCATCCGTAATGGCGGCAGTGTCGTTCATACTCTCCAAGAAACACGGTTCAAGGAAGGTGGGGATGATGATTATAATTGGTGGAGCTATTCTACTAGCTGGCATGGCATTCTGTTACACGTATCAGGATGGCATAGACCCCGTATACGTAACTATGGCAACAGAGATATCGCCACCACTCTTTATGATAGTCTCAATACCAGTCATAGTATTTGGGATGATTTTGTTGCGCGCCAAACCTCGCAGGCCAAAAAGACCCTACATATGATCTATTCGCATGGATAAACCGTTATGTGCAAAGCCCAATCTCTGATAAAATCCAGCAACATCATCTTTGCAGTCCAGTGTGGTCTTGTAACATCCACTGTGGAGAGCCACATCCAAAAGATACTGAATCAGCAGACGGCCCACACTCTGTCCTTGAAATTTAGAGTTTACAGAGACATCCTCTATGTGGGCTGCGCGGCCACCATCATGTATGAATTTACGCTCCAGAATTAATGAGGCCGTGCCCACAACATAACCATTCAATACTGCAACTGCCACCACTCTGTTGGGATCATCTTTGATATCATCATATATCGCATAGCATGTATCATGCGTCATGTGACTGGCAGGGCGCAGAGCGTCCAGTGCTTCCAAAAAGCCATTTTTAAGGTCTTCGCGTACAAGATTGCGAACCAGTATCTCTGTCATTAGATGTCACCTAGTCTTTTACGAAACTCCAGACTTGCTTCTTTGTATAACGAGTATGTCCCCACATCGATAAAGTTACCCTTAGTGGGATATGCCAGTACGGTCTCTCTCTTCTCCAGGGCAGTATTAATCACTGTATCCATGCCCCATGGCTTATCCTGTGGTATGTAGTCTAGTGTATCCTGCTCCATAACATAACAGCCCATGTTTATGTTGACTTTGGTACTGGGCTTTTCGCGCCAAGCCAACACATTGCCATCTTCATCGGTATCCACAACACCGTAAGGTATGGAGGAATCATATTCGTGCAGTCCCATGGTAATGAATGCATCTCTCTTTTCGTGCGCGTGTATCATGTCGGATAAGTCAAAGTCGTATATTGAATCTCCATATATACAGACAAATCTTCCACGGACAAGTTCCTGAGCTGTCTTTAGTTGTCCGGCCGTAGATAGTGGTTTACGGGACAGTGCATACTGTATGGAAGCGCCGATTCTTGTACCATCTTCAAAGTAGTCCTCTATTACACGGCCCAGATAACTTATACACAGTATAATATCAGTTATGCCATTTCTTATGTTCCACTCGATTATATGTTCGAGGATTGGCTTCTCGCCCAATGGCAACATTGGTTTGGGCATGAACATTGTATATGGAAGTAGACGGGTACCCAAACCACCTGCCAATATTATAGACTGCATGCGATTAAATGTGAGCGCCCCCATATTTAAGAGAAAAGTCTTCCTATTTTAGATACAACATCGTTGGGCGAATCACCAAATAGTATTATCATTGGCTCTTTGCCAAAGTCACCCCTATGACATATGGCGTCTGGAGGATGCATACACTGCGCAGCTGCCCAACTTACACCCCAAGATACAGATGAGCCAGACTCCTTTATCTCTGATGGTTCGGATGTACGATCATAAAATACCACAGTGAGACGGGCGCGTATTAACAGGGAGAGTGTATCTTGTGAGTATCTTATGTTTATGGCAGATCTCACATTGGAGAATCGGCCCCGGATTGCGCAGACTGCAGCGGATACATGTTTGGAGCCATTCGGAGATATAACTCCGGCCATTACTACTCTTTTGCCTGCGCGCACCAGTCGGCCCTGAATTCCAAAGACTTCATCAGGGGTTGTAGCATGTATTGGTGCATGTACAAAATTAGTCTGGCATTGTGGTATCAGCCGGTACATATCAGGTATGGACATTACATCATTGATTGCAGACTCCAACTGTGTGGGGATCTCAGATGCTATCGGAGTTGTCTTGCCCGCCGAGATGGGGGCATGTTGTGTTGTATACGAGATGAGTCTTGCCCGCTTGGCGGCAGCTGCAACACTGTCGGATATCACAAAACATGATAGTGCTGCAGAGTATGTACAGCCGCCGCCTCGACTATCACCGTAAAGATGCTCACCTCGTATATACTGAAAACCATCATCATTATACAGGACATCTACAATCTCATCGTTCTCTTTTACGCCGGTAACTACGACATTGTCAGCACCATGCCGGTGTAGTAACTTGGCGGCTTCCTGCGCGCCTTCCAGTCCATCATGCGTGACATCAGTCAGATACTTTGCTTCGTAGAGATTCGGCGTTACAATAAAAGATCTTGGCAGCATCACATCAAGTAATGTATCTTTGGCGTCATGTTGCAGTAGAGAGCCGCCAGTAGTAGACCGTACAACAGGGTCCAAGATTACAGGGACAGAGACATCACATAATCTATCATGTATAGCATGTATGATATCTGGAGTATATAGCATTCCAACCTTTATTACATCAACTTTAAAGTCTGATAGAACTGCATTCAACTGGGACGATATGACATGTACAGATAACGGATGCACAACACCAAATTCAGATGTATTTTGAGTTGTTATTGTTGTTGCAACACTGAGCGGATACAGTCCAAGAGAGCTGGCCACCCTCATGTCTCTTTGTATACCCGATGCACATGATGGATCAAAGCCCCCTATTGATAACGCATTCATCATACGATATTGGGTCATTTCGCACAAAGATAAAAATTGCCATACAATAGACTACACATCACGGGATTGTAGTCTAGCTTGGTATGATTCTGGTTTTGGGTACCAGGGGTCGCAGGTTCAAGTCCTGCCAATCCCACTAGTATAACTTGTATCTTGTCCTGATCTTTGTACTTTTTTCATACATTGTATCAAGTGCAGTCACCATGTCTGAGGGAAGACGCATCTTTGTGAGTAGATCAGCAGATATGTTTACCCGATTATTATCCAATGGGATGACAGTCTTTGGGAGGCCAGCATTTATCCACTTCTCCACTACCTTTCTTTCTAGCCGAGGCTCTTGGAAGCTGGAAGCGAATCTCTTCTTTATGTGATTTATCAGTGTACGGTCTTTGAATACTGCGGCCGGTTCAAGTATACGGGTTTGATCCAAGTATGCTCCTTCAAATAGGTTGCCGGTTATCTCATCAGAGAGAACTTCACCCCGGTGTATTCTGCGCATCAACTCCAAGTAGTGTAAAAATTCATGAGCCAATATGGCATGTATCGTACCTTTTAAGCCATACACAAGTAGCGGTGCAGATATCTGTACTAAAACTCCAAAGCGTCCACCATCAAATAGCGGTATCGTTCTAGCGAAGAGCACCCCATATCCGAACTGTGAGGCAGGAGAGATTACTGCAGATGGTTCCACATATGCCGTTGGAAAGTATAGTCCAGATGCGCGCTCAATTCTGTCTATTCCATCAACAGCAATGGAGAAACGTTCCAGTATTTTGGCAGATACATCATCTGGCAGATGACCGTTCAAGCGGGCATTCTTGATTCTATACAATGGGTCCAATAGTGGGTAGTATAGAAGAGAGTGTAAAAAATCTTGATGGCTATCGTGGTTTGCCAGACTTTGCCTTCTTTGTACGTCGTCTAGTGGCTCGCTGATCCGCCCACCTTTGGTGTTTCCCCTTCTTTCTTAGTGGCATCATATCACATGTGACAGGGCCTTAGTTAACTGTTTTCAAAATAGTTTCTCTTCCAGGTATCCTTTATCTGCTCTTCAGTATACCCCAAGTCATACAGAGGGGATTTGGTGTCACTTATATGATCAACATCAATTACCACGACCGTATTTATGGGACTTTGTATTCCCATGTCGCGAAACTTTTTGATTAAATCATCAAAGAGTGCGCCACTCTTATGAATGTGGCCGCGTCCTGAAAACAAGTACCCTCGTCGTATTATGGGGCTTATGACGCTTACCTCAACGGCATCATTGGACTCTAGATTTTCTACAGTGTCAGGTGAACGTATATCAGCAAATGCCAGGCTCTCGGGCCCGCTGCGTATTATACTCCCTTTTGGGGATAGGTTGGGTTTACAGTCCGGAGATACTGTGGCAACATAGCCTAGACGTTCGTTCTGTACAAACTCTGCAACTTCATCGGATATAACAGTCATAAAATCACCTCATCATATCGGCTATATGACCGTATGCAAAATAATATGCCAGACCGCTACCTATAATGGCCACCCAGATTACTATCTGTTTGTCTCGACGCATCATGTATAATAAAAGATTACCACTATTGAAGCTTATGGCGTTGCGCATCATGCTGCTCTCTTATATGTCGGGCTAGGCCAATCACATTCCGACCAAATGATGCGCCACAATGCATACAGCGAAACTCAAGACTCATCATGAATGATAATAAACTCAAATATTTAAAAATGCACAGGGTTGTCTATCCAAATACAAGACACTGCTCGCATTCACACTCAGATATCACACCACTCTTTGCCAAACAGTTTCTGTGTTGGCCAGCCTGACACTGAACGCATACGTTATCGATATCATCTACTGTCGTATATTTACGGGATTGATCAAAGCCAAAACCACCATCTTGCGGTCCCACCATACTGTTTATTATCATACAGTGGGGCTATTTTTTTCTGTCGGTGGCACTCTTGCCTCGGTCCCACATATGCATATTACCGCGCAACATAAAGGCACCCACAATTATGGTGATCAAACCAACAACAACCAGAACAAATGCCTTTACAATACGTATCATGATTAATAATTTAGATGTACACATTTTTAATGGTATCACCATCTAATTATTTAAAAAAAATAATTACTCTCCGCCAGTAGATGATGCAAGAATCTTGTCTATCTCGGCTACGGCCAAGCCATCTCGGCCAATTGTATCAAACTTTTGGAGTATTGCTTCAAACTTTGTCTCTTCATGAACTTGTTCGGCGGCAAACCACTCCAAAAGATCAATTACTGAATATTCAGGCAGTTTATACGCCAGTGACAGAGCATTATTAATGGATACGGTGACACTCTGCTCATTTGCCAGCGACATGGAGAGAAGACTCTCTAGGCTTTCAGGGTTTACATTGGGCTGTGGCACTGCAGGAATAACGGCACGCACACCAAGGCCATTCATAAATTTTATAATCTTTAGCATGTGGGCCCGTTCCTCGTCGGCTTGCGCATAAAGGTAGGCTGCGCCACCATCATAACCAGACACTTCACACCAGCCAGCAGCAGACAGATAGAACTGTGATGCGGCCAACTCAAGGGTTATATGGTCATTAAGAGTAGTCGTCATCTCGTCAGATAATTTCATTGTTTACAATTGGCATATACATAATAAAAAGCGTTTGATACATTTCATGGCAGTGTAATATTATAGTCATATATTATGTAAAAAACAGTCCACGGTATGATCATTTACCATTCCAACTGCCTGCATAAATGCATAACATATGGTAGGACCAACAAATGTGAATCCGTCCTGTTTTAATTTTTTACTCATTAATTGTGACGTATGAGTATATTGAGGAAGTTCATCTGTACTTTTAAATGAATTTTTTATTGGGGAGTCTATCATGCCCCAGATGTATCTATCAAAAGTGCCATGTATCTTTTGTATATTGCAGAATTTAACTGCATTATTTATGGCAGATTTAACTTTGAGGCGGTTACGAATTATGCGGGGGTTTTGCAGCATCTCTTGAATCTTTTTTTCATCATACGTTGATACCATATGAGGATCAAACCCATCAAATGCTGCCCTATACCCCTCTCGTCTGTTCAGTATGGTACTCCATGACAGGCCAGCTTGCGCACCTTCCAAAACTAGAAACTCATAGAGTTTGTTGTCATCATGCTGAGGTCTGCCCCACTCAGTATCATGATATAAAATCATAGCATCGCCCACAGCCCAGGAGCATCGCTTTTTAGTCATTCCAGAATGGCTGGCTTTTAATCCAGCGTATTAACTTACCAAAGAAATTGCTGTTCTGCACATTGACAACGGGAATTTCAAAGTTTGTAGTAGACTTCACCGTGCGAGAGAACCTAGGATGTTTTGTAAATATCAGCCTGTCAAGATATGTTATTCCTTCAATCTCCTTTCTTGCCATTGACTCGGATGCATCTGTAGAGAAGGCCACAAAGAGTACACCATCAGCCCAATATGCCAATCCCGCCCCATCACCAGACATCATTGTAATGAGATCATCCAGATCCATGGGTATTACATCACGAATATACACAGTCTTATACTCTTGATGCACAAAATCAGCCAATACGGATTGTATCGCATTAATATGATAATTATATATTTTGATTCAATGCAGTTCTGATAATGACAGCATCGGTCCAACTCTCAGATACCTCGGCATTTGTCATGTTATTGATGAAGGATGGCATACATACAAGCAAAAACTCCCAGACATACAGGAGCATGTTGAACCTCTCATCTGGAAGAGGTCTTTTACGAGATTGCGCACAGGTCTGGCCGCACTTAGACGAACTCGTACTAAACAGGAAGAGTACCATACTACAAGAAGTCAAAGATAGTATACAAAGTGGTATAAACCAAGTGATAATATTTGGTAGTGGCATGGATGCGCTCTCACTAGAGATAACATCACTAAACGATACAGTACAAGTGTATGAGGTCGATGCCGACCAGATGGAGCACAAACAACTACTGGTAAATAAGGTCATACAGGATACAGGTCGCATAATGTGTATAACGGCGGACTTGAATCAATCATCAAGAGTTGTATCAAATGTTGTAGATGCCAGCTGGGATAGGAGTAAACCTACTTTACTGATATTTGAGGGCATATCATACTATCTAAAACCCGGAGTTTTGTGGGATCTGGTACGTCAATTCTCAAGTCATGCAGTAAACCATGTAATTGTAGAGTATATTGTGCCTAGAGATATGATAGACAAGGAGCGCGCCCACATACCTGATGGCGTCTTTGGCATAATACAAGACACACTGCCCTATAATTTGGAGATAGACAGATTTGAATACAACGCCATCGTACAGCGCGCAAAAGCCATTGGGGGTTTTGATATTCGCAGACATACAATGTCCAACATAGAGAGGAGACGAACCGGAGCAAATCATTTCTTTCCCACCGAGAGTAGTGGCTGGATAGAGATAGCGTGTTTCAAGACCATGCCAGACAAGTAGGCCGCCTGCAGAGACGATATACTGTAGATATTACAGCAAATTTACCGGGTAGTGTGAAACCTACGTAAATCGTAAGGTTTTGGCCGGTCCGAAAGTCCGCTGTGTATTGTACTGCACCACTCAAGAGGGCTGGCAGGCCATCTTGCAGGGGCGCAGTCCAACTTTGGCAGGAATTATAACACCGAATACTAAACAGTCTTGATGGGTAGTTACTGTTCTTTTTAACATATCTTTAGTATGTCTGAGCCGACATACATTTACAAGTTTATCAAGGAGGCGGGCCCGAAGGGATTCGAACCCCCGACCTAACGCTCCGCAAGCGTTCGCACTATCCATGCTATGCAACGAGCCCAATGTACATAGCAATCACCATATTAATTTGATTTCGGTTTAGATTTAATAAAATTCAGTGAGGCCACATCTGCCGCATGCCCGTCGGTTTTTGTGTTCGGCCATAAATACGCCACGACCACACCGAGAACATATCTTTTTGCTGGTGGTTGCCTTATTGTCTTGTACTGTATAATACTGGTATACTTTTGGGCTATATCCCTTCTTTCCACTCATGCATCATCACCTTTTTGTTTTGCCAGACGAGTAAATATTGCAGGATTGATATGTTTCTTGGCCAGGGATTCATCATCGTAGACGTAAAATGTACCTGTAATTGTAGTCCGTCCCACTTGGTTTCTCAAGGATATTGGTATAACAAACTTGTCTTTTAGGTCGTACTCACCAGTTATCATATCTACGGCCTGACTCTTTAGTAGCTTTCCTCCTAATCCGACAAAGTCACATGTCATCTCACGACGGGATAAAAACTGATTGTTCACATCACTCTTCATTTGTATTATTGACATATCGATTGCATCGGCTTGTTTTTCATATAAATCTTGGTACAGAGAAACAGTATACACTCAGGTCCATCCCTTTCTGTACCCACAGGTATGCCAGTTATCCACACATCTGAAACAGTCTTGTACTAGGCGGCTATCGTTACATTACCTGACATAGCGGCGGATTCTTCAAATATGTTCCAGTCTGGATTCTTGGACAATTCCACTATGCCTTTCCATGGTACAATGCCGCGCTTCTGGCAGGTGCGCGTATAGCTCACCAAAATTGAAAATACGTGCATGCCCGTGCTAGTCATTAATTTGTGGCGCACGTTGCGCTGCAACACTATGGTGTCACGTATATCCAACTCAACGGGGTTATTGTTAGGAGGCATTCCTTTGTACCGCAGGAACGTAAACAGGTTCGGTGACGCGTTGTGTATGGTGGCGGCCATTGGATGGCCCCCGTATCCATCTGCGATACTGCACAGCTGTCGTTGCAGAGACAGGCAGTATTCGGGAGGGGCCGTATCCATGTATTTGATGCGTCTATACATGCACAGGAGCCGCCGGTACTGTATGTACGGAACGCTTCCCCTCTTTGCTTTTATGGCGGCTTTCTCGGCCATACGTAGTATGTGCACCCAGCACCGCTGAACAATGCGGAAACTGTTGTATCCTGCGTATCCGTCCACTATTACGGGTTTATCCAAAAGTGCGCTAAAGTGTATTTCGGGTATTGCACCGGCCCTACTTGCGGCCACCAGTACATATGTGGCATCAGGTATTGATGCCATCCAGGCATACCCCCTCTTACCGTATATCTTTAGTACTGTCTCGTCTAAATGGACGTACAATGCCAATATGATGTATTTCAGTATGTTTTGGTATGTTTTTTCCAGTGTCAGTGTTGCAATGGCTTTGCGCGCGTTCCATATGGTATTTGGTGATATCTCAAAATCATACATGTCTCTAAAATAGACAGACATTGTCTCATCAGTTGCACGTGTACCAAAGTATTCCACTACAAAACCGCGAGCCTTGGGACCGAGTGCCGTACCGGCAATAAGGGGACTGTCGGCTTCTGTAACGTGTCCGCATCTGTCGCATTTACACCGTCCCACTACAATCGTACCAGCCACTATACTTATTCTGTCTCCATCAAAATCATACATTTGTCGTACAACCGGTCGCAATATTATCACGTGTTCGTTGCCACAGTTGGCGCACCGGTGTATGTCGTATCGTTTAGTATATTCAGAACGGTTATGATGCGAGATGCCCTTGTGGCCCTGTGGCGGACCCGCTTTGCGACTATTCAGGTCCACATTAGGATCGTTCTTGGTGGAAGTATCGTTTTTGTTTGCGGCGTTGTCATCGGCACTCTCAGAATCCAGAAGGGCTTCCTCTTTCTGGAACTTTTTTCTCTCGGCATTATACATTGACCCTGTAGATGAAGGCGCGTTTTCATTTTCATAATAGTTGAGGCGTCGCACCAAATATTCAATCTCAGATTCGTATCGGTCAATCATTGATGCCTTTTCCTCTTTCAATTGAATTACTTGAGCCCTGAGTTCCGTATTCTCTTTTTCTAAAAGATCGATTTTCTGGTATATTTTTCTCAATTCCTTTCTGAGTAGTGCAGAATCTCCCATTAAATCATCCAAATTTGATACCAGCTTTAAATCTTTCTATTCAAATCTGCCCCTTATGGGTGGACCTGAGTGTATACGAGAAACAGGCACGATATATAATCGAATTTCGTTATTTCGTGCCTACAAAAGATAAGGGGTTGAGTGTACGGCGCCACCCACGTATAATGACATCTTTGAGCTGACAGCTGACGTGGTTGGGATTTGTCTGCTTCAAGATGTGCCTGTGGGTTAAACCTCTTCATTTTTGGGTGTTTTGTGAGCTACGACTACCTTATCAGAGCCGCGACTGTACTTGACCAGATCCAACAAAAGCATCCATACCTGTCTTTTTAGGCTCCCAATCTTTGGGCTCAAACTCTGCCGGTAGTTCTGATACCAACCCATCAGACTCCACACCAACATAGACTAGGCGCTCAATGAGGGGTATGATGTCGATATTTGTTGCATCGTTTATGATTCCACTCTCCTTGTCTGTAGTTTTCTTGTATCGGTCTATGGCCCATTCCAGAGGCGTTCTTCCATTTACTTTGTACTTTGTTTCAGGCATGTTATCAAAGACCTCAATACCGTTGATTTTGAGCGTGGTCTTGTCCTGGACTAGTTTGCCGTTCTTTTTGACTCTGGCAAAGGCCATCTTTTCATACTTACCAAATTCGGCCTTTGGCTTACCAAGATCATATCTCTTACATGTCTCCCAGGATAAGTGCAGGTCTGCTAATTTTTTGCCTGTTGTACAGAATGCCCAAAATTCAGGAGCCATTGGAATGTGTGGAAGTTCTCTAGTCAGATTGTTGGCATATTTTTTGCGGTATTCGGGATGGTGTAGGATGCCATATGTGTAGTAAAAGATGTCTTTCTTGGAGATTTTTTTGTCCCCATAATGTGTCTGGTATTCTTCAAGGGCGTAATCTGTGATGTTGTCCTTCATTCCACCACATTCATCGGAAAGACCTGCCCGTGATGGACCACTTCCAGATCCGGCGTTATGTCCGTTATGAATACTGAGAACTCGCCCTGTATCTTGTAGGGGACCATTATGCACAGATTGCGCGTCTTTCACCAAGTTTTCATTTTTAGTTTTCAGTGGGAAACATTGACCATTTTTGTTGAGTTGTATATCTGGGGTCACATTAGTCATGATTGCGGAAAATTCCACATCGGCATGATAAGGTACGGAAATTGCATAGTTTTCAGAGTCGTTTTCCGGGAAGACAATTGGCATAATTCCACGTCGGGGATTGAAAATGTGATCAAAATATAAAAATTGTTTAAAAAATGGACGGTAAAGAGATGCTCGGATTTTCGAGTTGACAAATTTTTGTTTTCCATATCTTGACAACTCTCTTGAAAGTTCTCCATCCCATTTTGCTTGTGTTGAATCAAAAACAGGTTTCTTCAGATCCTGTACATTACAATAATTGATATGACGCTTCATGTTTTTAGATAACTCTATTTCCGATGAGTTGTATACCCAAACATCACGATTAGTTGCAACTCCTCTAGAGTAATTTTCAAACACAGCATCCCCCTTGCCTGCCTTTGCATCTTTACTTCCCATCGGTAGGTAAGTGGAAAACTCATCTGTCCTCTGGTCAAGCCAGTCGTGGTGCTTGTCGGGCCGTATTATCTCCCATTGAGAAATACCGCTTATTGTGTTTATATCGCTGATGATATATACTGCTATCACGGTTATAACACCAACACATAGTGTCTATTGTGTATATTAGACAATTCCCTGCCTGGCTAACTGTCCGTAAGAGTCTGCGTGATACCAACCCGTAGCCGAAAGGCATGCGAATTATGAAACGCTGTCAACACCTCAAAACTGTTTTATGGACAAAATTGTAGAATATATCGAATGGAAGATATTTCATATAGTGGTAAGTCCCGTGCACTAGACCTACTATCTGCAAGAATGATTAGATTTAGCAATCGGTATCAGGGAAGGTGTCTCTGATTGGATGTATCAAACTCTGGTACATTCGATGCTGTATTAGAAACAATTCGAAGAGAGTCAGAAGACACCGTAGAATTGGGCACAAAATTTGAAAGGATAATGTTGAATGTCTTCAAAGAAGACAGGTTATACAAGAACAGATTTGATAAGGTATGGATGTGGAAGCAGTGGGCAGATGAGAATGACATACGCGATACGCATGGCACATCGCATGACCTAGGCATAGATATAGTAGCACGGGAACGTGTGGGCGGTGAATTATGTGCCATCCAGTGCAAGTGCCACTCTGACGATACCGAGCTTACCATGAAACCCGTAAGCAGCTTCATATCTGCTGGCACCGCCTATGAGATGAAAAACTACATCCTTGCCTGCACAGGTCCCATCAACCGCAACGCAAGGGCAAAACTCAGGGGCGTAAAGTGTGGTATTATAACAAAGGAGGATCTCAGATATAGGTTAGATTGGAGTACATATCCAAAGATATCAAAACCCCCACCTCCAAAAACGCTCAGGAATTATCAAGATAAGGCATTCACAGATGTTATTGACGGATTCTCAAAAAAAGATAGAGGCAAGATGATAATGGCCTGTGGTACCGGAAAAACACTAGTATCACTCCACATAGCAGAAAAGATTGCCAAAAAGGGAGGGCTTGTACTGTACCTAGTCCCATCCATATCCCTGATACTGCAAGCAATGAGGGAGTGGTCAGACAATGCAAACATAAAGCACTACTACATGGCAGTGTGTTCAGACAAGAGCGTGAAAAACACAGAACAGGGAACCATGACAGAACTGGAGGCTCCGGCAACCACCAATTCCGATGACCTGGTTGAAAGACTATCACGTAGGCAGGATGATGCCCTCAACGTGATATTTTCCACGTACCATTCCATAGATGTGGTCTCAAAGGCAATGGGGAACAAAAAGTTTGACATTATATTTTGTGACGAGGCGCATAGGACGGCAGGGATAGAAAAAGGTTCCATGGAGACGTATTACACCAAAGTCCACCACGAGCGCAACATCAAGGCCAAGAAAAGACTGTACATGACGGCCACGCCCAGAATATATTCAGATAACGTGAAAGGACGAGCACAAAACCAGCAGATTGAGGTCATATCGATGGATGATCAAGATGTGTACGGACCAGTATTTCACAACCTTACGTTTTATGATGCCGTCCACACATATGATGCCCTATGTGACTTTAAAGTGCGCGTTGCAATGATGGACGAAGACACCATGGACAGGATGGTGCAGAGTTTGCAGGCAGGGGATGAAAGCCAGGTTCCTATAAACGAAAAGTCCCTTATGACATCAGTCTGGCACGCGATACAGCACCCTGGGGCGAGTGATGAGAAGGATCTACTCCAGCGCGTCATATTCTTTTGTGATATGATCAACTCATCCAAGTTAATCGCGGGAGACGAGATAAAATATAACGTAGATTACAAAGATGATCCACAGGCGCTTGAACAAGCCAAAAATGTCGACGCCAACCGTTCCTTTGAAAAGTTGGTGGCCCACATCAATGAGGTATTCAAGGATGTAGATGGGAATACCGTTGATGTCAAACATGTGGACGGTGCAGATAATGCCGAGTATAGGAAGAACCGGCTGGAATGGCTGAAAAACAGCGGCAATGACCCTCACACCTGCAGGATATTATCAAACGCTAGATGTCTTTCAGAAGGGGTAGATGTCCCAGCCCTAGACGGCGTGGTATTTTTGAACCCACGCAAATCTGTCGTGGATGTGGTGCAGGCAGTAGGGCGGGTCATGCGAAAATCAGAAGGGAAGGACTATGGGTACGTGATCCTGCCGGTCGTGATACCGATGGGAATGAGTATAGACGAGGCCCTGTCTGACAACAAGACCTTCAAGGTGGTATGGCAAGTACTCAACGCCCTACGTTCACACGACCCAAAACTGGAAAACGAGATAAACAGTCTGATACTTGAGCGATACAATGTTTCCAATGAAGTCACCAACCGCATAATTATACGGCACGCATACAGTCACGATCTCTACAATGCAGACATGCCAGAGGATAAAATGCTCCAAGCAATATCCACAAAACTGGTCAAAAAAGTTGGTGATGTAAGCTATTACGACAAGTATGGAGAAGATCTGGGACAGGTTGCAAAGACCGTGCGGGAGAAGATCAAACATCGGATGGGTCAGCCACGAGTCAAAAACGAGGTAGAGCGACTGCAAAATGGCCTCAAATCCTTGATAAACGACTCGGTCACCACAGACGATGTTATTGATGTCATAGCACAACACATGGTATTATCACGCATATTTAACATGTTATTTCAAGGAGAGTTTGTGTCCCATAACCCCGTGTCAGAGACCCTCTCAGATGTGGTTGAGAAACTCAAGTTTGAAGAGGAGTTGGAGGTGCTTGAAGGGTTTTACAAAGAGGCGGCAGTGGAACTCGGCGGAATAAACACAAGTGAGGCGCGGCAGAACTTTATCAAGAAAATATATGATAACTTCTTCAAGGGATATGCCAAAAAGGAGACCGAGCAGCTTGGGATCGTGTATACGCCCATTGAGATAATCGATTTTATCTTGAACAGCGTGCGGCCTTGTCCAAAAAACCAAAATTACCGACCTTCTTTGATACTTACGGAGGCACCTGGACCGGCAGGAATGCGCAGGGTAGACACCGGATTACGTTCCTAGTGCTCGCCGGCCCGTCGTCTATGGCGGTCCACGTGCAGTATTGCGCAGCCTCCCCCACGTTGTGGGGCGAACAAAAACCCCATAACATGGCGCTATTATGCAACCATGTTATAACAAACAACCATTGAGAGTAGTTCTGTCTCCTGTGTGTGTTCTCTGAGGGCTCTCACTATGGCTCCAAACCTGTCTTTTATGGCAGAGAAGACGCTCTCTACATTATTTCTACGCGATAATTTGTTGTAGAATGTTCTAGGATGCTTCTCGAAGAACCGTAACATTTGTGCCCTTGCGTTGAATCCCTTTATTGTATAGTTGGATTTTGGCGCAATTATCGGTCTTCTTCCAGAGTCTCGAATTGCATTGCAATTCTTTACTCCCCCATAAATCGCATCTGCCATTACGTCATTTCCATCACCATGCGGCAAGAACCCGACCATCTGTCTTAGTTGTGGCGAGTCACAGGCCAGACCCGGCGTGACTGTGGCAGCACATATCTTGCCATGCAGGGATACTATGACATGTAATTTTTTGAACTGCTTTACGCTGATTTCGCCGTATTTTGCGTTCTCCCAGTCCTCATACTTGGACATACCAAATCCGCTGGAATCCGCAGCTAGTGGACCGTTTGCATCAGGCTTGCCCATCCACGCAATTATACGTTGTAGTACAGCTGGATCTATTTCCGATATACGGAGTTGGTACCAAGATCTGCTGTACCGTCTACTTATTTCGCAGCGTTTTAGGTCGTCGGGATACTTTTTGAGGTGGTTTACCAGGTCCCAGTAGCTTAGCCGGTTACCTATCTTGATGACGGACAGTAAAATGGCTGACACACGCCTGTCACGTACGCCTGGCCGTATGCCCATCAATTCCCGTGCCTTATCTGCAATTTTGCGCATCCATGTATCATGATTGTCCCCCTCAGCTTCACGTTTTTTGTTGTATTTGGACCAGTTTATCTTGGGATCATTTCTCTTCCCTTTTGGGTTGTTCTTACTTCTGTTCCTTTTTGGATTGCCTGCTTTTTTTGATTTTCCATATCTTTTACTCATTTGTTATAATCATAATATATCTATATTACCTTATGATTATATTATTAATCAAACTAGATCTATTAGTAATTAAACATTACTAAACCAATTTTTGGACAAGGCCACAGCGTGCAACACGTTTTAAAGACTGAATTTAAGACCAAGTTTGAAGATAGAGTGGTCAAAGTATTGGACCCGTTTGCTGGAGTTGGTACATTCTTAAGCAGATTGATAGAATTGGAAATACTGGGTAAAAACATCTATGAGAAATACAAGTATGATTTGTACGCAAATGAGATTATCCTACTAGCATATTATGTGGCTACAGTCAACATCGAAACAACGTATTCCAACATGAGGCAGGAAAACAAGTACGTTTCATTTGACGGGATGAACTATACTGACACATTGCGCATGAACCCAAGGTGGAGGGAGGATGTCCGTCACAGGCAGGAGGATGCCAAGTTAGATGAGGTCTTTAAACAGGCTCATTCTAGAGTACGTCGTCAACGGGAGTCGGATTTACATGTGATAGTTGGGAATCCACCATATTCATCAGGTCAGAGCAACTATAACGACCAGAACCAAAATATTTCATACCCGGGCATTGACAAAAGAATTGAAGATACTTACCTTCATAGGACAAAAACAATCAACGCCAAGATAGGGCATGTAGGATCGCTGTACGACTCTTACATCCGCTCCATACGTTGGGCATCCGATCGGATAGGTGAATCCGGGATCATCGGCTTTGTGACGAATGCTAGTTTTATCCGCTCAGAGGCGGCCGCCGGAGTCCGCGCCTGCCTGCAACAAGAGTTTACGGACATCTGGGTGTTTGACTTGAGGGGGAATGCAAGAACGCAAGGCGAAGAACGCAAAAAAGAAGCTGGGACCGTATTTGGGGGCGGCTCTAGAGCACCCGTAGCCATAACAATCCTCGTCAAAAACCCGGCCAAAAAATCCTGTACCATACGATACTATGACATCGGCGACTATCATTCCCGCGAAAAAAAACTCAAGATCATCAGCGATATAAACACAATAAGCGGTATTTCTCAATGGGAGATAATACGGCCCGACAAGCACCACGACTGGCTTGACCAGAGGACAGATGAGTTTTCCACTTACCTACCGATGGGAAGTAAAGATGCAAAGGCAGGCAAG
Source organism: Nitrosopumilaceae archaeon (assembly GCA_965219765.1). Taxonomy (GTDB): domain Archaea; phylum Thermoproteota; class Nitrososphaeria; order Nitrososphaerales; family Nitrosopumilaceae; genus VYCS01. The sequence continues at coordinate 2,084,082 of CBDCOI010000001.1, read as the reverse complement.
GGGGATGCTGTGTTTGAAAATTACTCTAGAGGAGTTGCAACTAATCGTGATGTTTGGGTATACAACTCATCGGAAATAGAGTTATCTAAAAACATGAAGCGTCATATCAATTATTGTAATGTACAGGATCTGAAGAAACCTGTTTTTGATTCAACACAAGCAAAATGGGATGGAGAACTTTCAAGAGAGTTGTCAAGATATGGAAAACAAAAATTTGTCAACTCGAAAATCCGAGCATCTCTTTACCGTCCATTTTTTAAACAATTTTTATATTTTGATCACATTTTCAATCCCCGACGTGGAATTATGCCAATTGTCTTCCCGGAAAACGACTCTGAAAACCTGGTGATCTGCGTACCGTACAAAATAATACGGGATTTTTCAGTATTCATAACTGACATTACTCCTGATTTGGAGTTGGTTCACCACGGCCAATGCTTCCCATTCTACACTTACAATGATGATCACACCAGACAGGAGAACATTACCGATTCGATCCTGACCGAGTACCAGTCCTACTATACCGACGACGTAATAGCAAAACTTGACATATTCTACTACGTGTATGGCATCCTACACCATCCCGAATACCGCAAAAAATATGCCAACAATCTGACTAGAGAACTTCCACACATTCCAATGGCTCCTGAATTTTGGGCATTCTGTACAACAGGCAAAAAATTAGCAGACCTGCACTTATCCTGGGAGACATGTAAGAGATATGATCTTGGTAAGCCAAAGGCCGAATTTGGTAAGTATGAAAAGATGGCCTTTGCCAGAGTCAAAAAGAACGGCAAACTAGTCCAGGACAAGACCACGCTCAAAATCAACGGTATTGAGGTCTTTGATAACATGCCTGAAACAAAGTACAAAGTAAATGGAAGAACGCCTCTGGAATGGGCCATAGACCGATACAAGAAAACTACAGACAAGGAGAGTGGAATCATAAACGATGCAACAAATATCGACATCATACCCCTCATTGAGCGCCTAGTCTATGTTGGTGTGGAGTCTGATGGGTTGGTATCAGAACTACCGGCAGAGTTTGAGCCCAAAGATTGGGAGCCTAAAAAGACAGGTATGGATGCTTTTGTTGGATCTGGTCAAGTACAGTCGCGGCTCTGATAAGGTAGTCGTAGCTCACAAAACACCCAAAAATGAAGAGGTTTAACCCACAGGCACATCTTGAAGCAGACAAATCCCAACCACGTCAGCTGTCAGCTCAAAGATGTCATTATACGTGGGTGGCGCCGTACACTCAACCCCTTATCTTTTGTAGGTACGAAATAACGAAATTCGATTATATATCGTGCCTGAAAACTAAGAGGGGTTGAGTATGTACGAGGCGCCCACAAGTTTGGGTTACGCTCCTCTGAGATGGCCCATCATCCCACTAATCTGTATGATTCGCCATATCATATGCCACATCTTGACTATATTCTCATCAGTATGGGCGTGTTACTGCCCCTGTTCTTCTCATATTCTATGATAGTATACAGTATTAGATTGCGTTTAATTCTATTTGTCATGTATAGTAATGTATGATGTTGCATCGCAACCATCATCCAAACTTGTAGGAGGAATCATACAGATAAACGTCCGGAGAAGAGGAATCTTCTCCGGACTGTAATCCCAAGCGAAGGAGTTGAACCTTCGACAACCCGGTTTCTGTTTGCCTGATATGCTGCTCTTTGGCCAGCCTCAAGCCGGCAACTACAGCCGGAAGCTCTACCAGGCTGAGCTAGCTTGGGATATTATCACATGGAATTCTTTGTCTTAAATAATTATCCGTATAAAGATAAATACATCTCAACTAAACCTCATACCATGAGCAAACCTGTAGATTTAGGCTCCCTCAAGATAGGCTCGTACATACTCCTGCCGGTAAGCGATCAGCCCACCGGCGAGCCCTGTAAAATATCCGAGTACGATACATCAAAGCCTGGCAAACACGGGGCTGCAAAGGCCCGCATAGTGGGAGTAGGGGTCTTTGATGGTCAAAAGAGGCCACATGTGGGTCCGGTCAGCATGCAGGTACACGTACCTCTCATAGACAAGAGGACTGGACAGATAATATCCATCATAGGAGACACAATACAGATAATGGATTCAGAGACATTTGAGACCATAGACATAACACTGATAGAGGAAGAGTTGGAAGGCAAGTTGGTAAATGATCAAAATGTAGAATACTGGAAGGTCATGGATAGAACTAAAATAATGCGCGTTAAAAACTAGCCTTGAGATGCCGATGATAGTTGGAAAAGCCATCTGATCACATATGATGAGGATTATGAGTTATGAGGCGTCTTTATTATGAGATTGGCGGCGCTCTTCTCGGGCGGTAAAGACAGCACATACGCCATATACAAGGCAATAAATGCAGGACACAGTATCTGCTGCCTGTTATCTGTCAATCCTGCATCATCAGATAGTCATCTATTGCACTATCCTGGTATAAAGTACACCAAGATACAAGCAGCGTCCATGGGAATTCCACATCATGCCATACACTCAGATACAGATAGCGTGGCCGAAGACCATACATTAAATCAAGTAGTACAGTGGGCCATACAAAACTACAATATAGATGGAATACTGCATGGTGGCATACGAAGCGTATACCAAAGAGACAGATTTGAGCATATAGCCAAATCAAATAATTTGGCAGTAGTATCACCAGTGTGGAGAAATGGTCCTGCCATACAGTACATGTCAGATATAATACAGTCTGGTTTCAAATTTATAATACAGAGTGTCTCGGCCGGAGGTCTAAACGAAGACTGGCTGGGACGCCTGATTACCACACCAGACATAAAAGACCTACATCATTTAAGCAGAAAGCATGGTTTTGCCATAGACTTTGAGGGTGGCGAAGCGGAGACCTTTGTGGTGGACTGTCCCCTTTTTTCAAGGCCAATCATGCTCTGTGGCACACACAACTGGGACGGATATATAGGAAGGTTTGAAATATCAGATGCCATACTGATATAACATGTTAGATAATCTTAGAAAAGACCTGCGAGGAGCGATAGACAAGATAGTAAAGTCAAATAGTGTAGATAAAGAGACAATAATACAACTCAAAAAAGATATTCAGAGATCACTAATTATGTCGGATGTTGAGGCAGGGTTGGTAGTAAGTCTCACAAAACGACTACAACAAAGAGCACTAGATGAGACTCCGCCGCCAGGACTGTCCCGCAAAAAACACATCATAAAGATACTATACGAGGAGCTCTCATCCCTGCTAGGCGACGAATATACACTGGAGGTTCCAAAGGACAAGACCATGCGCATACTACTACTGGGAATACAAGGAAGCGGAAAGACCACTACTTGCGCCAAACTATCAAAGATATTACACGATAAAGGTAATACCGTAGGGGTCATAGGTGCTGACAACTACAGGCCCGGAGCGCTTGTCCAATTAAAGACTATGTGCGATAAGGCAAAGACCGAAGTGTATGGAAATGAAACAAACAAAGATGCCGATGATATAGTAAAGAAGGGGCTAGAGTACTTTAAGGATACATGTGATGTCATCATAATAGATACGGCAGGACGTCACCGAAGGGAGTCTGATCTGTTAGATGAGATGAGGAGCATCAGCAAGGTAGCCCAACCAGACTTGACCATACTAGTAATAGATGGAACAGTAGGTCAGCAATGCTTTGCGCAGTCCAAGGCATTTCATGAGACAGCTCCTGTAGGAGGCATAATAGTGACAAAGTTGGATGGTTCTGGTAAGGGAGGTGGCGCATTGGCAGCGGCCGCAGCAACCGGAGCGCGAATAATGTTCATCAGTAATGGCGAGAGAATAGATGATTTGGTACCGTTCTCTCCTACACGTTTTGTTGGCAGAATGCTAGACATGGGGGACATACAGGCAATACTAGACTTGGCAAAGAAGTTGGAGAATGTGGCCGATGGAAATCGTGCCAAGCGCATATACCGGGGCAAGATGTCATTGATAGACTTTCTAGAGGAGATAGAGAGTGTGACAAGTGCCGGGTCCCTCAAGAATATGTTAGACAGCATACCCATGTTTGCAGGTCAGGTAAGTGACAAACGCATGGAGGACATAGACTCCAATATGGAGAAGTGGCGATACATGATACAGAGTATGACCGAAGAGGAGCAGATGAATCCAGACATAATAAACCGCTCCAGAACAAAGAGAATATCCCGCGGGGCCGGCTGCACAGAACGGGATGTCAAGAATATGATCAAGAACTACAACTCTACAAAGACCATGATAAAGTCCAACAAAGGCCGCAAGATGCCAGACCTGATGCGGCGGATGGGTCTGGGTTAATGCCAGAGTCTACAAACGATCACAGTATACATCCCATGTTATCGCTGTGTGATGGGTGTCTTGCAAGACTATCAGGTGTGATAAAGTCAGTGTCCGGACAAAAGTGCTTCATATGTCACGGCATGATGAATACCATAAAGGAGATGTCGGACATAATCATCAGACGTACAGAACTATACGAGTTTGAGACATTTACGATAGGCGCCACACTAAAGCCGTCAATATTAGACCGAGACGACTACATACGCTCAAAACTTCGTGCGCGTGGTACCAGTTCGATAAAGACAGCACTCACAGGTCAGCTGATAGATATAATATCCAAACGCACCAAAAAGAGGTTGGACCGAACCAATCCAGACATCACAGTATTGATGGATACTAGATTTGGTTCATGTGAGATTCGCTCCCGACAGATGCTGGTTCAGGCACAGTACACAAAGAGATGTAGAACCATACCTCAAAGAGATGTATTATGTGTCCAGTGTAACGGTCAAGGATGTGCAGACTGCAACTTTACCAGATATAAAACAGAGAGCATACAAGGCATATTTCAAAAGCATCTATATGATATAACGGGTGGGACCGACTTTTGTTTTATATGGTGTGGTGGCGAAGACATTACAAGCCGTGTTCTAGGCGATGGTAGAAGATTCTATGTAAGAATTAAAAATCCCAAACGTCGCCAGATACCAGACAGATTAGACGTAGGGCAGCTACAGTTTCATAGTATACAGACTATACCTTCCATGCCGGCCCGTATGCCCACTATGCGCTCGCAGATTCGCATGATTATATCATTCCAGAGTAAGATGCCAGACAGCCTCAAACCATTACATCACATGGACAGAACAGTACGCGTGTCAGATCAAGCCGGTAAAGTATCCATCAAAAAGATACACGCCATACACTACAAGCGGTTGTCAGATACATCATTACAGGTTATAATAGATGTGGAAGGCGGTCTGTCGGTTAAGCGATTTGTCAGTGGGGATGATGTTCATCCATCCATATCATCTACGCTGCAGACAGAATGCAAGTGTCGATGGTTTGACTTTATGAATATTACACATCAGTGACTCTGTTTTTTTATGTCCTCAAGTTTCTTGAGTGTCTTGGCGTGTCTGGCTCGCTCCTCGGCCAGCTCATTTTGGGCATCAAGCATCGCTCTTCGAAATGATGCCACCATGGCGCTGGCCGCCTCCACCACGCCTTTGTCAGGACTGTTTTTTGTTGAGGATGTACTGTGTCGTCTCTGGGCACGGGCAAGTTGTTCCTGTAGTTTTACAATCACCTCGTGTTGTTCACGTATTTGATATCGAAAGCCTTGGCGCTCGGACTCTAAAACCTCCAACCGTTCTTTATAGTGTAGTGTATCTGTGCTGTTATACACTGTAGTCTTTTGTAGTTTGTCAAGACGTGCTTTTATGGAGCTGTACTCTTTTTTTGTCTCTTTTAGTTTTGTTGTAGACTTGGTAAGATCACTTGCAAGGGTCTTTGCCGACTCCAAATCCTTGCTGGTCTTTCGAAGTATCATCTTGCCCTGCGCAATCTCATCCCGTATGCCCGAGTTTATTTGCTCAAGACGTGTACGCTCTTGGCGTTGTTCATTTATCTCTTTTTTTATCTTCATCAGATCATGTACAATGGTATCATACTCAGAACGGACAGTCTCTAGTTTCGAGGTTGCCTCTTGTAATAGGTCGTTTTGTTTCCTTACTTTGTCTTGCAGATTTGATACTTCATCTGCGAGATCTTTGGTCATATCATTAGTGTCATCAACTTTCTTTTTACCAAATATTCCCAATATGTTATATTCTGTCACATCACATTAATCTGTTTTTTATAATTTGTGGTAGGATGGGGGTTGTTGCGTAATTCCATCTGATCTTGTTTTCGCATGTATTCTACCGTGGTTTCATCGGCAGAGCATCCAGACCTGTACGGTTACACGATGACACCGTGTCATAAGATGGTATCTCTATCCCACGTATCCGGGATACCTAAGTTTGTTCAGCGCCTTGATGTTCCAAGTGATGGTCCAGATCTTGCCAAACCGGTGGCGGTTGTCCGGTAAGATGAACCGACAGTACAGTTGGTGGCGCTTAGACTCCTCGCCGCCGAAGATGTTCTCTATCGCCCCCATTGGTGGCACTCCTCCTCGTTGAATATCTTGGCCGCACTGCTTCGGTAGGGCTTGCTGCGGTTGACAGAACTGTTTCTCTTGATACTGGGGGCCATCCCATCTCGAACAGTGTCTGGTAGTTGTAGTTTGAGTTATGCCCCCGGTCCACGTAAAAGACGGACGGGCCGGGCAACAGACTTTGTCGTCTCATCTCGCCCAGTATGGGTGGCGGTATGGTCACATCGTTGATATTGCGCGTTACGATCTCCGACTCCAGTATGATCTGCAGGTGCAGGACGGCGACTATGTAGTACTTCGGGTACTCCTGAGCCATCTACACGAAATTTTTTTCCACTTTGACGGGACGCACGACGGTTTCGTACTTGACGTCCTCCACACCGCTGCTGTCGGCACCCAGCGGACCGGTCGCTCCGCCCGCCTTAGCTATATGCAACCTACCGTCCTGGCCAGCACTACGGTAAACCAGCCGTGCGGGATGGTCTACAGGTGCCTGGATATGACGATGTGATCTGGGACGGACTCACCATTCCGCCACGGTACCATTATCCCCGACAGGTCACTCTCCATGTCGCAGGAGGGCTTATGCCAGGTGACCATCAGTGTGCAGATGAAGTCTAATTTGTTCTTGGAGTGAACGGGTCCCGACAGCTCACCCCTTGGCATGGGTGCCTCCGTACCAAATTTACTGCGGCCTCAATCATAAATGATGTCTTACTACTGTGCCTTAGGTGGTAGTACGTCCAATAGCCCGGTCGTATAGTCTGTTCGCATAGTCTGTTCGCTCATTACCGAGTGTGGGGAGTTCAGCGATCGAAAAATCTATCGGATGGGTGTCAATGAGGTCAGGATCGAATTACGCAACAACACCATAGAACGTAAGGCCATAATGGAGTCTGCTACGCAGGATTTGTCTGAATATTCAAGAAATACAGCAGTGCTGGATCCAGGTGAGATCATAGTATCTAGCATCTTTGCCCCGTTTGTTGTCCCCATTAAGATGCCACTATTCGAAGATTTGGTGTTACACAATACGTCGTGGCCCAAGATAAAGGTATTCTGACCTTAACCATTCGTTGGTAGATACAGTATCCGGGATGCATGTATCGCGGCTAGCACCGAGAACACATCGGTCCCATACAGAGCTGGTAATAGCAGGCCGCCTGCCTGGTATGCTCCAGCGTCACGCAGTAACAGTGCCATGAGCGGTATCATGCAGAGACATAGCACAGCAAGTCTAATCCGCTCTAGATATGTCAGTCCACGCTTCACGATTGGCCGCCACAGCAACAGACCATTACCAGTGGTATTGCACAGAAGAATAGCGCGCCCATCTCAGGAGGCGGTTGACCGGGTCCGGTGAGTGCCACAGTGTCGTCCAGTGACGGTTGTGCCATGACGCCGACCACCAATGCGCACACAGTGTGGTCACGACTACAGTACTCAGGGTCGTGTATTTAATGAGAATTATATCCGCAAGTTCAGAGCTATTGTATATCTGATGGCGAGTTAGCCATTCAGTACTATGATGTTGCTGAGGATCGCCTGTGCCGGCAGCTCAGTCTCCCGTAGCCAGATCCGCCAGTGGCCTCTGAGTTCATAGACAGGGAGGGGCCGTATGGCGGGGGTCTTTGCGCTCGGCGGCATATAACGTTGTTCGTTTTCGGACGGATGGTGTGTGTTGCGGGCGCAGCGAAGATGACGGGCTCGCCGAGTGATGTTGTGAACTCTACTGATGTGATCAAACAACATCCATGTAGGTCGTCTGCCCCCAGCAAATCTATGTGAGTAGGATAAGCCAAGAAGTACATTCGCGCTGTTATGGGCATTCTCGGCAGGCTAGGCCACGGGGCCGCACATAAGCCGCATAAAAACCACATTCTGTTTCAGGTAGCGTATGCAGTTTACGGGTGAACAATTTGGCCTCTGTTCCATGATATGATACGTAAAAACCGCTGTCAATCGACTTTGCGACAGAACTGAATGAACAGTATGTATCCACGATTATGACGGAGCCGTAAGGTCTTGTAGTTTAACCGCCCCCTGTTGCCATATTCAATGATGTATACAAGTGCTAATCAGCATTGTCACATCTATCATGTCAACAGCGTCGTGAAATAAAATCATCCATTGTTGCTCGCGACTCCATTTGGAGAACTTCATTGCAGATGCTGGCTAAACTATTAGATTTGGTACTGGACATTTTTTCATCTGTTTGTATATTTTCCAAAAATTTTTTTAGTTTCGGATGGGATTTTATCAATTCGTTAATTATACTCTTAACTCTGTTTTTTAATAGATCTTGATGTTTTCGAGACAAGATGTCCCAGACTTTGTGAATTTGTTTCATAGTGACATCACTTACATAAAATTCAGGATCAGTTACACCATTTTGTTGTTTTTTGCCGATAGACAGACGTATAGCACGCAAAGCATGTGGAATAATTTCTTTACGGCCTTCATCATGTGAGAATGGATAATATGATATGGGGGGCACCAAACCTTCCGTACTAATGTCTGTATTGAATTTTTGATTTAATTCCTGCTTTGAAAATTTATTGTGTACTGTTAACACTCGATCAGAAAGAGACAGTATTGGTAGGACAACACTAGATTCCCAAGACTGTTCATATACTTTACAAATTAGTAAGCAAACATCAAGTGTGTGTTGGTTTTTATCGTAAATATGAACCCATTTGTCATGGAGATCAGACGGCTTCATACTCATATAGTTGGCAATCTGTCTTTCCTTTACTGATTTTCCTCCTTTACATTCAATAACCACAGAGTGAATCAATCTTTGAGAAGTCGCAACCACATCTGGAGTAACGCTTTTGCCAGACATTTCTGTGCCTATTTTCTGTTCAACAAGTTTGGCTTCATAGCCAAGATCCGCCAGTGGGTGAATCCATGACTGATCATGTTTACAAAACCCGATTGCTGCGTTCATCAAGTGAGTGTGAGAGCACAAGGACATACTACTCAACAGCCTCTATCTTCGAACAACTAACCTGAGAATCAAAAAATCTCTGGAGATTTACAAAAAGTCTGGCGACGAGATTGCCACAGCTGCCTTTTGGAAGGTAAATACGAAAGAGATCATTTGTAACTTCAATATCAAAGGGATGATCCGTATGGACATCAACACCCAAAATTTGATAAAACCCATCATGAATTTTGTTTCGTATGCCCCATACCCTAAATGGTTCTTTCGAATTAAACATTTTCTCCAAAAAATAATCCCAATCATCAACCTTTCTCTTAAAACGAAATACAAAGGGGTTTCCTTCAACGAGTTTGGTGTCTTGATCACCATAAATACTATACTTTTCAATTCCATGTATCATCTTACTATATTTCTCCTTAACTGCATTTACTAGACTAATATGATCGTCTACCGAGTCTCCTTTAACCACACTGAATCTACCATTGTAATACAAATCATCCACAACACCATCGTTTTTTGTTCCCCTCCCAACTATAACCTTGCTGTAGCTTAACAACTGAGCTATATCCGAGTCGTCACTCAGTAGTTGTAGGATTTTGTCAGACTGACCGCCCGATACCGATATGTTGGAATAAGTGTCCGGTTTTATAGGATCGTTGTCATTCAATTCATGTTGGAAATAGTCCTTATGTTGTACATCGTATCCTAACTCACTGTTTCCAAATCCACGAGATATGGACCTAAGCAGATCAGTAGGCAGCCACGCATTGTCAAACTCAACTTTGTTGGAGTTAATCATGCGTTCTATCATTGGTGTCACGTGCTTGGCCAGATCAAATGTATGGAGAATAAGAAAACGTTCATCAGTTTTATCAAGATAGCACTGTATGTGTCTTTCTGTATTTTTTTGGTCCGTGAGTGTTATGATTTTAATGTCATCTAATCCAGTCTGATCAATGTTAATTTGTAGACTTTCCGTGTAGAATTCTTGAGGTATTCTTGAGTTGTTTTCAACAATGTATGTCTTTAAGTCAGGTGGTCGGCCCGCGGATGACTCGGCATCAGTAGTAGGCGTTCTGGGCGGTCTGATCCGATCATATAATACATCCATGAACTGTTTCTGTGACTGCACTTTAGGGAGTGCAATAGTGTTCTGATTACTGCTCATGTTTCCGACACATTGCACTATCTATAAGTATTTTCGTACGTATAAGTTCTTTTGAATTAATGAGGCTGCCACCCATACTGGGCGAGATGAGACGACAAAGTCTGTTGCCCGGCCCGTCCGTCTTTTACGTGGACCGGGGGCATAACTCAAACTACAACTACCAGACACTGTTCGAGATGGGATGGCCCCCAGTATCAAGAGAAACAGTTCTGTCAACCGCAGCAAGCCCTACCGAAGCAGTGCGGCCAAGATATTCAACGAGGAGGAGTGCCACCAATGGGGGCGATAGAGAACATCTTCGGCGGCGAGGAGTCTAAGCGCCACCAACTGTACTGTCGGTTCATCTTACCGGACAACCGCCACCGGTTTGGCAAGATCTGGACCATCACTTGGAACATCAAGGCGCTGAACAAACTTAGGTATCCCGGATACGTGGGATAGAGATACCATCTTATGACACGGTGTCATCGTGTAACCGTACAGGTCTGGATGCTCTGCCGATGAAACCACGGTAGAATACATGCGAAAACAAGATCAGATGGAATTACGCAACAACCCCTTTACCATATGGTAGAGTTCTGAACGCTTACAGGCGATAACATGAAAGTCAGATATGTTACATATGTATTAACGGCGCAGCCTGTATCGTACAAAATGTACATAAAAGCCCAATCCGCCCAGAGCAAAACCTGCTGCCAGTGAAGCTACACCCGCCTCGGGCATGCTAGGATATATTGTAGGGGCCAAAAACAGCAGTAACGCACCCATTATCACCAAGGCAAAACCACCCTTGTTTCTAGCCTTATTGTGTTCGCTGTGAGCCATATCTACTCTGGTAAATATCTCCGTAACATATCTATCACCTTTGATCTTCCCATATCCGATATTAATGGACCCAGACGGGGGCCCCCGCGAGTTCCCAATATTATTTTGTACAGGGCCTCAAAGAACATCCGGGGCTTTATGTTGTGGGATTTGGCTGCCGAATACACCAATGTTTGGGGATCTGCATCCGGGTTGTCTTGAAGTGACGCTACAAGTGCAGATATTGCAGGTATTACATTTGTGTCCAGTTGTATTGTTTCGCGCTCCATATGGCCGTATTCGTCTGCAAACCGTCCAGCCAGCGTTATCAGTTGTTTTACAGATGATGTGTCATCGGGTAGTTTTGAGTATGCATCTAATTTCTGTAGTATCTGCTCGGTACGATTATCGCCTGTGTATATCTTAGCCAACTCGACCAATAATGTATAGCTTACATGAGGGCGTATCGTGTCGGGAGGGTGTAATAGATGCACATACTCGTACAAGCCTTTCAGTCGAGTTGTTTTATCGGGGTTGTCCATCTTTGTAACACCAAAGTACATATTCTCCAGCTCATCATACTCGTTCATCAACATAGGCACATCCTCAAGGCCCAGACGGCGAGCACCCTGTATTCTCTTATACATAAGCAAAAGTAACGACTGCGGAGTGCCCACATCAAGCCAGTCTTGTGCAGTTACAACATTGCCCTTAGATTTTGATATCTTCTTTCCTCCGCGATCTAGAAACATCTCATAGCGGACGTGGTGCGGTGGAGCATGCCCAAGTATATGTTCAGATATCCAATCGTTGACGGATACCGAATCCATTATATCTTTGCCGTATGCCTCAAAGCGTACATCAAAGGCACTCCAACGGGCGGCAAACTCTACCTTCCATGTCAATTTGCCTAAACCCTTGCGTATATCCACACTGCCCTGATGGCCACAACCAGGCACCACTCTTCCGCCAATTGTAGTATCCTGGCATCTGTATTGTATAGTATACGATGATGGGTTGTATTCGTATGAGTGTGTTGTGTATATCTTGTGGCACTTTTCACAGACTGCAAAGTATGGTAGTGATGTCACATACTTGTCTTGCCCCACAATCTCCTTGATTTTTGCACCTATGTAATCAGACTGTTTTAGTATTGTATGTGTCTGCTCCGATAGCAGTCCATCCTTATACGCATCAAACGCTCTCTGGGATTTGTACTCTATGCCCAGTTTGTCTAGTCCATCCAATAGTATGCTAGACATATGATGTGCATACGACTCGTAGCTTCCAAACGGGTCAGGTATAAGAGATACGGGCTGTCCCACAAAATCCTCCAAGTTCTTGGGAAAGCCATCAGGGATCTTACGAAGCCCATCCAAGTCGTCCGAGTACGCCAACAGCATGGACTTGTAGCCCATATCCTCCAAAGATAGTTTTACGCCATAAGAGCGGACAGCATCACTTAGACTGCCCACATGGGGGATTCCCGATGCACCAAGGCCGCTCTCCACAATTATGGTGTCGTCCAGACTGCGATTCAGACTCATCTCCCGCTGTATCATGTCGTGTGCCAGCTTGTCAATCCATGTCCCCCGGCCAATGGTATCAGTAGTCATCATATCACTCCGCTAGTTGCATCACAGAGATTTTGACATGTATGGTCCATATAATGAATACCCCAAAGAGGAGTAGTACTGTCTGGTGCCGACGGCGCTTATTATCAGTATACGTTCTGCTCCAAATTCTATCTTCGATATACGTTCGGCTTCTGCAAGCAGGTCTCTTCCAAGACCAGAGTGTTGTATGCCGCCGTGCTTGCCTATCCCCAACAGGCGACCATACACATGTAACTCCCGAACCAGTGTAGAGTGTATAGTTTCAGGTCTATGCGACTTTTCACTGGGTCTGCGCAGCCGTATGAAACCATATATTTGATCATCACTATCAACATACGATAGGAATACCTCGTTGCCTCCAGATGCAATATAATCAATACGTCTCTTGTGTAGTTTGGTAGATATTCGTTTTGGTTGTCTACATCGTATACAACGGCATCGGGTATGCCGACGTTCCATCTCATTTAGTATTAGCTGGCGCAGATTACCCTGGTTTGGACCAGCCACAATATCCACAGATGGTATCTCACGCTGTATACGCATTACACGTATCCATTCAGGAAACTTTGCCTTTGCAGTAGCCAGTACATTTATCATTGCAGAGTCATCATAAGGCGTATAGGAGCCATCCAGATACTGCTCATAGAGCGGCGTGTTGCGCAGTACCAAGGAGGGATATATCTTGAGCATGTCCGGGCGTAGACGTTCATCATCAAATAGTTGTGCAAAGTCATCTATATCATCCTGAGGTGACATGGTGGGAAGGCCAGGCATCATGTGTGCCACTATTTTGAGGCCCGCATCCCTAGCGGCCTGGAATGACTCTACAACATCATCAAAGGTGTGACCCCTATTTACTATACGGTATACTTGTTCTCTTAGAGTTTGGACCCCTATCTCGACCCGGGTTATGCCATACTTCAGCATGGTATCGATATGTTCGGCCTTGCAATAGTCGGGCTTGGTCTCTATGGTGAAGCCGACATTCCGTATTGCAGATACGGAGTTGAGTCTTTGTGCCGATTCAATTGTAGGCGATATTGTTTTGTTTAGCGCATCATAGCAGGATTTTATAAAATTATACCTATACTGTTCGGGCATAAACATGAATGTGCCACCAACTATTACCAGTTCAAGTTTTGATGGATCGTGTCCGTATGATATCAGCTGGTCCAGTTTTGTGGTTATCTGTAGTGCCGGGTCGTATTGATGCTCCATGGCATTTATGGTGGACGGCTCAGTACCCGTATAGCTGTTGGGGGTGTTGTATGTAATGCCGCCAGGACAGTACGTACAGCGGCCATGTGGACAGGCATATGGCTTGGGCATCAAGGCTATCACAGCCACACCAGAGCCGGTCTTGGCGGGTTTCTTTAGCAGTATAGTCTGGAGTTTGGCATAACCATCATCACCTGCGGCAGCCAATATCTCTTGTTTGCGAGGTATTCGCTCTAAAGACATCTTTGCGCAGACACTTTTAATTATCTTTTTAGCGTCCTGAGGAGTCGGATCCTCCATACAGAGTAATCTCTGGGCTATTTTGTCGCACGCATCATCCATCTGAGTTCTCATGTTACATGACATATGATTAAACGGTCATAAATTCATGACGGAATGATTTGGAAAAAACAAAAAATCGACAGATGTGTCAGAGCTAGGTGTTTTTGCGGGGTCTGCCACGACCTCTTTTGGGTGGTGCGGGTGTCTCTGTGGTTGCAGTCTTGCGGGGTCTGCCACGACCTCTTTTGGGTGGTGCGGGTGTCTCTGTGGTTGCAGTCTTGCGGGGTCTGCCACGACCTCTTTTGGGTGGTGCGGGTGTCTCTGTGGTTGCAGTCTTGCGGGGTCTGCCACGACCTCTTTTGGGTGGTGCGGGTGTCTCTGTGGTTGCAGTCTTGCGGGGTCTGCCACGACCTCTTTTGGGTGGTGCGGGTGTCTCTGTGGTTGCAGTCTTGCGGGGTCTGCCACGCTTTGCTTTTTTGGCATCGGCCGAATCTATTTCTATTAATGTTTTTTTGAGAAGGTCTAACTCTTCATATATACTTGTAATTTCAGCTTGAATTGCTGCTTGGTCAATACTCATAAAGTGATTTATTTTAATTGATATTTTAGTTTTTCCCATTTTAACGATTTAATGTGGTTCACTGAAAAATAATAATTTATTTACAAATGAAAAACATCCACGTCTTTACAATTTGATGTTACGTGTTACAGACTTTTACAAAAATTATAGACGATAGATGCAGTTTGTAATCTTAAAAATAATTCTGTGGCATCTTGCTGTTGTACATTAGTCCTTCTCGTAATGATACATGGATAATTCAAACCCAGCGTTAAGATCGTCCAAATACAATCCGGCTACTCTAGATTGTTATTTTATTAAATACATCAAAACTTGATGAAAGTCGTTTGATGTTGTCTGTGATTGCTTGCCAGTAAAGTCGAATGCCGCTTTCGACATGGTATGGTTTAGTAGAGACAAGTTATGGATTTGTTAAATGTCAAATCAGGCTGGATCAGAAATGTCATGGGCTCCTAGATATTTCAATTATTGATATAACTTGAAAATAAATGATTATGATCAACATACAGTAATGCACAAATGTCTAGAGTCTTTGTGTCTGTATGAAATAAGTTTGAAAACATATTCGTATTTTTGCCATAATGCTGATACTCATGTCAAATATTCCAAGAACTATGAGGTATAATTCTCACGGTCAGACTAAGAACGCTTCAAAATTAGACTAAATTAAAAGCCCCAGAAAAAATTTACGAGGAATTGTTTTGTCACCAAGATGTATTTTTGATAAAATAGAGTGTTCATGTCATACTTCTAGCATCAGGTATTGTTGTATTCGCGCCGGATGTATAAATGGTCCAAAATAGGTCATTTGATAGGTGACCGACGCATATTATAGATACATCATGTTCGAGTATTAATCAACACTGTATTGCAATCAACACCGTACAGAAAAATTTGTAGATAACAGATATTTACGCCGCACCATAACCACAATTCGTATTCAAATGACTGGCCTTCATGTCCAGCATCAATGTAGTCTTTTTGTATGATTATAAATCACATTACATACAGCGACATCAAGATCTGGACAGCCATGCCGCAGCGACTTGAAGTATATCATCTTCTTTGATGAATATACCTGCCATCTAAGTCAAAGTCTTACCGTCTATCTTAGACGCACGAATTTGCACAGGGCACTACACTCGAACACACTTTTGGTAGGTTTGATAAAATCATTTTAACCATTAATCACAAGTACTTTGGAAGGTTTTACACCCATAACGACACGATATTGGAGGTTCAGATATTAACGTAGTATTTTTCTTGTAAGTCATTCTGTCAAAGCGACAAGCCAGACGTTAACTACAGCTATATGTTTGCATATGCCCTTTACCAAATGTACTCTACAGTCAACTACACAACAAGTCCTTAATGCCCAGAACCGCTACGTCTGGAGGTGTGAGTTTCTTTGGTCGGCTGGCATAACCTTGGCTGGCACTTCCCTGTCTTGACACACTCTGCCATAACCGTTGAATATGCCACTGTGATATGCTTACCTCGACATATACCACCTTGATTTTCCCATCCTTCGCTGGTTGTCGCATGACATAGTGTTTGTCCGTTCCGATGACTCCATCTAGATTTGTGGTGTCTCATTAGCTACCGCCCAATATAATGTAGTTTTTGTATAGGCTAGATGTCTAAAACAGACAACTCAATAAAACACATGACCACACATCATGTAAAGCTGCTCTATCGTTGGAATCGTATTGTAAACAACATCGAATCCAAAAAACGACACGCCTGCCAGATACATTAAGCAGTGGACAGTAAGAGGCAGCGATCACGCGCCAAGGTTATCAAGGATACATTAGCGTTTAGTTTTTATGATCAAATCATATAGGTTAATAGAATCATCCACCTCAGATGGGCCGGAGTCCAAGATAGAGCGCCTCTCCAAGGTCGGGCGACGGTCAGGAAAGTTGAATTCATGATCTTTTAATATTAATCATCATAACAGAGATTAGGATAGTAAAAAGCCACAATATTCAGAGACATACATACAATGGTGACCAAATCATATCCGTGTGAGTTATCTACACTATACAATTTAGATCATGGCTCAACATCAAGATAGGAACCTAACCGCACAACATTATGAGTTGTCTTTTACAGCAGGCGGGCTTGTACCAGATTTCTTAGACTCCTTTCTATATTCGGCCTTGAGCCATAGAGGCGTAATAACAGTCGTGATAGCCACCATGAGTATAATTGTAGAGTATGTCTCATTGGACAGAGACCCGGCGGCAACACCAACGCCGGCCACAATAAGACCCACCTCACCGCGGGATATCATGCCAATGCCAACCCGCATGCCACGTGCCCTGTCTTTGAGGAACAGCATTGCGGGAAGACCGCATCCAAGTAGTTTTGTGAGTATTGCAACTACCACTATAATCCCACTCAGCATCAGTATGTTTAGATCAATTGATCGGAGGTCCACCTGGGCCCCTATTATGACAAAGAATAGTGGGGCAAATATCAGGCCAATCTTTTCTGTAAAGTTCTCAATCCTCTTGAATTCCCGGGCGGTCGATAGGGCCATGCCCACAGCAAAGGCGCCCACAATGGGCGACAGGCCAAGTGTACCGGCCAGACCCGCAGCTCCAAAGAAGGAGGCGGTAGCTATGGCCTCTATACTGCCTTTACCGCTCCATATTCGCTTGGCCAATATACGAGGCATCACCAGAACTGAAACTAGTATCATTGCGCCAAAGAATCCCAGAACCTGAAGTATGCTAATAGTCACGTCCATGGGAGATACCGCCGATAGGTCGCCATCTCCACCAATGGATATCACCACCGACAGTACCGCTATGGCTAGTATATCATCCACTACGGCAGCACCTATAATAAGACGAGCTTCAGGAGTCTTCAACTTACCAAACTCGTTCAGAACCTGTATCGATATGGCTATGCTTGTGGCGGTCAATGCAGTAGCTATAAGCATGGACTGGTACGCATCAAAGCCAAATGCCTGAAATATCAACAGGCCGGTAAAGAATGGAACTACGACTCCCAGGGTTCCCACTGTAAACGATGCCTTCCCGCCTCGAATAAACTCCTTGGGGGTCATCTCCAAACCGGCCATAAACAGTATTACAATGGCACCAATCTCTCCCAGTGTTTTGATCTCTGGAGTAAGGGCCAGCATTGATGTGCCATCCGGCCATATAATGAAGGCCCCCAGTGCAAACGGCCCTATAATCATCCCAGCAATCAGCTCACCGAGCACCATGGGCAGATTGAATCGCAGAAACAGCTCTGCCATCAGTTTTGATGCAAATAAGAGTATGCCCACTGCCACTATTGTTGCTACGATATTACCTTCTGCCGCCATGAAGAACCTGACAATCTACCCAATATAAGACAGTATATGGGAGTTTACGCGAACTCCTTTTGAGTCGGTTATATATCCGATTACATCGGACTCTATATTATATCTCTTAAATATTGATATTGCAGAGTCAGCCTGATCTTTGGATAGTATCACACAAAATCCCACTCCCATATTGAAGGTCTTGTACATTTCATCATCATCGACTCCCTGTGCCTGTATCAGCTCCATTATCGGTGGCATAGACGGCAGGGAGTCCACTTCAAAGCCGACGTTGGCAAGTCTGCTGAGTTTGGCAAATGACCCACCAGTAATGTGTGCTAGTCCATGCACAGTACACTCTTGTAGTATATCTAGTACAGGGAGTACATATATGCGGGTAGGTGTCAGTAAGGCATCACCAATGCAACCTATACCTTTGATGTTATCATGTATCGAATATTTGGGGAATAATACATTACGCACCAAAGTATAACCATTGGAGTGAATGCCAGAGCTGTGTGCACCTACTATAACATCACCAGGCCGAATCGCATCACCCAATACAAGGCTGTCTTTTGAGACCAAGCCTGTCACTGTACCGGCCAGATCAAATGCAAAGTCATCACCAGCAAACATATCTGTCATAATGGCGGTCTCGCCACCCACTATGGGAACTTCTGCCTGCCGGGCACCCACAGAGAGTCCTTGTATTAACTCATCAAATATCATGGGTTCGTTTCTGTTGGCAGCAATATAATCCACAAACGATGTCGGTGTCGCCCCCACGCATATGACATCGTTCACATTCATGGCAATGCAATCAATTCCCACAGTGTCAAATTTTTTCATTAGATTTGCTACTGCAACCTTGGTGCCTACACCATCGGTGTGGGTAGCTAGTAACATATTGCCGGGTATCTCCACCAATCCTGCATAGTGTCCAAAGCCATGAATTATGGATGTTTTATTATGAGTTGTTCTTATCAATCGGCCAATGGACTCTTGACTCTTCTTTATGGCATCAACATCTACGCCTGCATCCTTGTATGTAATCCCCATGCAAGGCTATCATACATCAGCTGATAAAAGAATTTGTAAATGGAGCCCACCAATTATATTACTCAGTAACGTTACTAAACAAGTGGGAAAGCGTCAAGTTAAGAGTGAAAGTGATCTAAAGGAGATACGACTACCTGAGGAGGGCGAGGTCTTTGGTCGGGTTTTAAAGATCATGGGCGGAGAGAACGTCATGGTAAAGTGTACTGATGGTCTAACTAGGCGTGGTCGCATAAGGGGCAAACTTAAACGACGAGTCTGGATTCGAGACAACGATATTGTAATTATTGCGCCTTGGGACTTTAAAGAGAATGAGATGGGCGACATTGTGTGGCGTTTTACACTACCACAGGTAGAGTGGCTAAAGGAAAAGTCATACGTACCCAGAGACTTTTAGGTCATCACATACAGAACATTTGGCATATACGATAGTCTTGATGAATGCAATTAGGTAAAGAGACTCTTGTATGTGTAGTGATATTAGGGGATGCACGGTTACCAAGAAAAAAAGTGATTTATATTCTAACTAGTTATTTTTTGTATCATACATCGTATGACTTCAAGTCTGCGGTTTTGACAAGTGCAATGTCTAATTATTAGTGAAATAGTATCACTATCATGATAATAAGAAACAGTGCCCAAATATGCAACACAAGGCGGGCGCAAGATGCCATAGACATACTTGAAGCTGGTCTAGATGCCGCCAATCCTGCAAATATACTCCCAAACTTTGTTCAAGAGAATACCATACGTATCAACGACGATACAACAAACCTTGACAAATATGACAGTATATACACGGTGGCCTTTGGTAAGGCCGCCGACTCAATGAGTCGGGTTGTGAATCGTCTGTTAGATGTAAAGGGCGGAATAATCGTAATGCCCACTGATTCAAAACCATACATCAGAGGAAATAAGTTCAAGCTGTATCGCGCAGGGCATCCTTACCCGAACAGACATAGTGTGACTGCAGCAAAAGATGTTATAAAATTTCTAAGTAATAGAAGGCGGGACGACTTTGTGCTGTTTCTTGTATCTGGAGGGGCATCATCGATGTTGGCACTACCAGATGGCATATCACTGTCAGATAAGATGCATTGTACACAGACTCTTTTACAGTCTGGGGCCTCCATATCAGAGATAAACTGTGTTCGAAAGCACATATCCAAAGTAAAGGGAGGAAAACTACTAGAGCATATGACGTGTAGTGGGGCATCCTTGATAATGTCCGATGTAGAAGGAGATGATCCTGAAACTGTAGCATCGGGAACCACCTATATGGATTCGACCACTTTTGAGGATGCCCTACAAGTTATGGAGAGATTTAATCTGACCGAAAATATACACAAAGAGATACTTGATAGACTGCTTGATGGTTCAGCAGGTCAGATAAGCGAGACGCCAAAGCATCAAATCATACCACACCAAATAGTAGCAAACAACAATACATGTCTTGAGGCTATGATGCATGATGCGCAGAACAAGGGGTACAACACCAGCATGATACAACATTATGGTGACATTGGTAGTGTAGCGAACTCCCTGGTAAGGTCATCACCTCAAAGTGGCGAGTGTGTAATATTTGGCGGTGAGCCCACAGTACATGTCACAGGAAAAGGGAGAGGAGGCCGAAATCAAGAGTTGGTTCTACGAATTGCCCAGATGAATACTGATCAGAGTCTCATAGTAGCATCCATGGGGACAGATGGTATAGATGGTAACACTCGGGTGGCCGGAGCCATACACAAGGGGTTGCTGCAAGACAAGAGCTTGGCCGCATCATGCATGCAGGACAATGACTCTTTTACATACTTTGAAAGACATAACGGCTTGATAAAGACTGGACATACAAACACCAATCTAGCAGATATCGGTCTAATGATCTCAGGTCACCCAAAAGGGTAAACCAAAGACGATACAGTGTTAAATAGACATAACGGCGGTCCTCCCAGCAAGACGTGTGACTATTATTGCAAAGGTACGATGGTCTCGACAAAAAATGATCTGAAATTCACATGAATGTCATAACCACTTTGTTTGCCTAATGTATATTCCACCTATGTCTTCACTCTAGGTGCCGCTTTAAGATATGCACCATTAGTGGGAGAGCAGATCGGCCTTGTCCAAAAAACCAAAATTACCGACCTTCTTTGATACTTACGGAGGCACCTGGACCGGCAGGAATGCGCAGGGTAGACACCGGATTACGTTCCTAGTGCTCGCCGGCCCGTCGTCTATGGCGGTCCACGTGCAGTATTGCGCAGCCTCCCCCACGTTGTGGGGCGAACAAAAACCCCATAACATGGCGCTATTATGCAACCATGTTATAACAAACAACCATTGAGAGTAGTTCTGTCTCCTGTGTGTGTTCTCTGAGGGCTCTCACTATGGCTCCAAACCTGTCTTTTATGGCAGAGAAGACGCTCTCTACATTATTTCTACGCGATAATTTGTTGTAGAATGTTCTAGGATGCTTCTCGAAGAACCGTAACATTTGTGCCCTTGCGTTGAATCCCTTTATTGTATAGTTGGATTTTGGCGCAATTATCGGTCTTCTTCCAGAGTCTCGAATTGCATTGCAATTCTTTACTCCCCCATAAATCGCATCTGCCATTACGTCATTTCCATCACCATGCGGCAAGAACCCGACCATCTGTCTTAGTTGTGGCGAGTCACAGGCCAGACCCGGCGTGACTGTGGCAGCACATATCTTGGCATGCAGGGATACTATGACATGTAATTTTTTGAACTGCTTTACGCTGATTTCGCCGTATTTTGCGTTCTCCCAGTCCTCATACTTGGACATACCAAATCCGCTGGAATCCGCAGCTAGTGGACCGTTTGCATCAGGCTTGCCCATCCACGCAATTATACGTTGTAGTACAGCTGGATCTATTTCCGATATACGGAGTTGGTACCAAGATCTGCTGTACCGTCTACTTATTTCGCAGCGTTTTAGGTCGTCGGGATACTTTTTGAGGTGGTTTACCAGGTCCCAGTAGCTTAGCCGGTTACCTATCTTGATGACGGACAGTAAAATGGCTGACACACGCCTGTCACGTACGCCTGGCCGTATGCCCATCAATTCCCGTGCCTTATCTGCAATTTTGCGCATCCATGTATCATGATTGTCCCCCTCAGCTTCACGTTTTTTGTTGTATTTGGACCAGTTTATCTTGGGATCATTTCTCTTCCCTTTTGGGTTGTTCTTACTTCTGTTCCTTTTTGGATTGCCTGCTTTTTTTGATTTTCCATATCTTTTACTCATTTGTTATAATCATAATATATCTATATTACCTTATGATTATATTATTAATCAAACTAGATCTATTAGTAATTAAACATTACTAAACCAATTTTTGGACAAGGCCGAGCAGATCACAACCCCTATAAACGATAAAAGCGTGAAAGTATATTGTGTATCATGATCGTGGAAGATGACTTAGATCGACGTTTGTTATACGAGTTGTATCATGACGGAGCCATATCAATTCCCACATTATCAAAGAAGTTGAATTCCAACAACTCTGTTCTGTATAGTCGAATAAAACGACTGGTCAGAAACAAGGTTATTAAAAAATTCACCATACAGGTAGATGAGTCAAAGCTCGGTATGGGTGTACGCGCCGAAGTAGGAATAAACCGAAGTCCGCGGCGCAAAAATGATATACATAAAAAGTTGATTGAGACACCCGAGGTCGTATCCATCACTGAGGTGACCGGTAGATTTGACATAATAGTAACTGTGCATGTGCCGGATTTGGAGACATTGCACGGGACTGTAACAAATAAGATAAGCCGCATAGAAGGTATTCACAATACCGAAACGTTTGTAGAGTTGGACCGGGTAGATAAGGATCCTGAATATCTGCAACCATAAAATTAGTTTGAAGAGTCTATCTTTTCGTCCCATACACCCTGATTTATCTCAGCAGTTATCTCTCGGGGATTCTTGGACTCTATCTTTACGCCCGCAGCCAGACACGTTCCAGCCACGGTCTTTACCACTGATTTTAGGCTAGACGCATAAGAGCTCTCCAACTTTGTGCGGGCTATCTTTATGAGTGAGTCCATGGTGATATCACCGACCCACTCTGTACCAGACGCGCCAGACCCTTTCTGAATTCCAGCCTCTTTGAATATCAGTGGGGCCACAGATGGTATGCCTACGTTTATCTCGTACTTTTTGGTATCTGTATCGACTACAACCGTCACAGGTACTTTCATACCCTCAAAGTCTTTGGTCTTGTCGTTGATAGTATTGATAACCTCCATTATGTTGACACCCAAAGGTCCCAAGGATGGGCCTAGTGGCGGTCCTGCCGAGGCAGCTCCTCCTGTAACCAATGATGAGACGCTTTGGGTTGAAGCCATACATACAAGACTCTATATTGAAAATTTAATCCTTTGCGTATTAATCAGCGGCTATCTTTAGATAGTTGGCATCTACTGTCACAGGCAACTGATACATCGCATCCAATAGTATGACTGTGGCTTCTTCTTTTTCTGTATCAATTCGTGTAATTGTGGCCTTCATGCCCTTGAATGGACCGCCGGTGATCTCGACTGTGCTATCGACACTCAGTGTGGATACAGCAGACTTTTTCACAAGATACCCTTCAATCTCTGAAAACGCCAACTCGCCTCGAAGTTGCTGGCGAACATGTCTAACACCATCTACAGCGTGATATACATCACTAGAGTCCAGTGCCTCCACTACTACATAACCCCGCAAGTCTTCCACTGCCAGGACTGCCTGTATATTCTGGCCACCAGTACGTAATTTAGCCTCCAACAGATTCATGACCTTCTTCTCTTGGCCCATGCTGGTCTTTACAGCGTACAGATGTGAAGTAGTGTCAGACATTTTTATCGACCATACGTGGCTACCGAAAAGACAAACTGAATTATAAAGCCGATGGTGCCCACCGCACCTATTCCCAACAACACCAGCCGCATATACTGTTTGTATTCATCTTTGTCCGGCTTCCTGGTTAGTTTTACGGTGTTCATCATATTCTTAAGAAATAGTCTTGGATTCACTGTTGGAAATAAATACTCTAGTAATATAATTTTGTCGATGTACTTACTTGCTGCGTATGATAAAGACCCTGCTGGCAAAAATATGGCAGACTATTTTATGCAAGATATGACGCAGAGTGGTCCCATATACAAGGGCAAGTCATTTGATCTGATACTATTAGATACACCTGTAATATCTGCGGATTGGTTAGAGTCAAAGTTTGATTATGATGGATTTGTCTTTCTATCAAAACATGCAGCAAAGTCTGGTGTGCTGGCGCTGACATGTCACTCCACGGGAAACTTTGATGAGGCTACACTAGGAGGGAATCCGCAGCAGGTGGCAGTCCCGTTCCCATCATTACAAAAGAGATACTTTGTGAATCTTTGGAAGGAACAAGACAGATTCTCCAAGTTTGACATAACACTTGAAACAACCCACCATGGGCCTACTGCACTCTCCAAACCCTCAATATTCGTAGAGATTGGAACGACACTATCAGAATGGAATGACGCATAGTACTCAGCAATGATCCTCAATATTTTTCCAGTGGCCGATGGCACCGTATTGGTTATAAAAAGATCGATATGGGTCCAGTTCACAGTATTGTATCGTGCCGTTACGACGCTCCGTTGGGATGCGGGTGAAATTTGTTGTACAACAAAGTTAATTTAGATCAACTAAGTAGTATTTAAAGAAGAGTGTGCCACCTAATGGTATGTTCAACCCCAAAAGGTCGGCACAAAAGAATAACACGGATACAGTATTTAACCATGACAAATCAAAAGATGGCCCACGACCCACGGCAAAGGGGGAAGAACGTATCCAAAAAGGTGACAAGTTCATGCCAGATTATACCATTAAAGAGATGGAAGAGCGTATGGCGAACCTCCAAGAGGGTAAGGAGAAGACCGTGTTGTTGGCATGCATCAAGAGAAAGGAATCCAAGACCATCGACACGATAGCAAAGGAGCTATATAGGCGGCCGGGTACGATACGCGGCTGGTTAGTAAGGGGAAGAGATAGAGGTTTGAACGATTTGGATGACCGCAAGCCTCCTGGCCGAGCTCGATTGTTGAGTGATGCCATGATGAATACGATACAAGGGTGGCTGTCCAAATCGCCCGTACAGTTTGGATTTAAGAGGAAACGATGGCAGGCCAAGATGATGAAAGGTGTGATATACGAAAAATTAGGTGTGAAGTGTAGTCTCGACACCATACGTCGTACGATGCATGATGTAGATTACTCATTCCGCAAGTCAAGGCCAGCTCCACACAAGAGCGCTTCAGAGGAGGAACAAAAAGAGTTCAAGGAGACTACTGGAGAACGTCTTAGAACAATGGCGATTCTCGGATATGTCATAATGGCCCTGGATGAGGCATCATGTATGGTGGGCGGGTGGAACGGCTATGGCTGGCTGCCAGTTGGCGGTCATGAGACCATTCCCATGAGCTGGTCAAAAAAGTCTGTACGGCTTATGGGCGTGTTAGGGGACGGTTGGTTCCATATCGCCATTGTAAATTCGACCGACTCAGAGACCCTCAAGATATTCATGAACAAGGTCAGGGAGGGCGTGAGGAATGT
The DNA here is from genome assembly GCA_965219765.1 of Nitrosopumilaceae archaeon. Taxonomy (GTDB): domain Archaea; phylum Thermoproteota; class Nitrososphaeria; order Nitrososphaerales; family Nitrosopumilaceae; genus VYCS01. The sequence goes on along the minus strand of CBDCOI010000001.1, from coordinate 2,058,024 downwards.
GGCAGTCGTTTTGGATAATGTCTCGTCTCACAAGTCGCAAACGATGAACGAGTACGAGAGAGATTCCAATGGTGGTATGGTGCGCATCTTCCTTCCCAAGTATACTCCTCAACTGAACCCCATAGAGATGCTGTGGCGTGATCTCAAGCGCGCCTTGGCAGGCAACTACTTTGACTCGATAGACGACCTAAAGGCGACAATAACTGGCATTGTGAATAATAGCGAGTTGGCTCCTCCAAAACTCATGGATTACATGCTGCCTGATGGTGTCCGGCAACCCACCAAAACATCCTGTAATATATGGGACATGACATCAGAGACGCCCGGTTTGGCAGTAGCCGCCTGACCATACATGACATGTAATATGTATTCTATCTGATATACAACATTTATAATTCTGCCCCTGGTTTGGGTGTGAGTGTATCTCTAGAGCCTACCATATGTGGTATCATGCAGGTTAAGGTCGCCTAAGTGCCGGATTTTGAATATTACTTCTAAGCTAATAAGATCGAAAAATATTGGATCTTACTGCATTCCACTACGCATCACTATGTCATGATGTAGCCGCAATTTTGAAACGAGCCATTACACAATCTGACGATACTACACGTTACACGACTGCAATCGGTTTTGGAGGGACTCATTATCCACGACGGTTCACACACGAAGTAATACATGGAAAGTATTCATTTGGGAGCATAATACCAAAGCATGCTATGCAGTATATCAACAAAAGTCTGCTGGATCATATAATTGAACGAAACGTTAAGGTCCAAGTGGCTCTGCTGGACTGGGATAATATGGGCCCACACCGGCGAAGGGTCTTGAATCTACTAAACGAGACTAATCTAGAGGTTGTTCGTGTATGAATAATGCAGAACGAGTCTACAAAAAGTTGATGGAGGTTCCATCGGGCATGGTGGTGTCATATGGCGAGCTAGCCCGGGCGGCAGGGATGGTCAACGGTTCCCGAGCAGTGGGACGCATAATGAGTCGTAATCCATATCCAGGCATAGTTCCTTGTCACAGAGTCATAATGTCAGATGGCAAACTGGGAGGTTACGGGTATGGTGGCACTAATGTAAAGGCAAACATGCTACAGAAGGAGGGAGTTCCCATAGAAGGAAACCGCGTGCGAGATAAGACTCGAATATACCACTTTCCAGACTAATCCTTGCGTTTTGATATGGTCTCTTGTACAAGTAATCTTAAGTGAGCCTTGTTTCTGACGGTGTTACCACCCACCTTCTTGTACAAACTCCAAAACTCAGGATTTGTTATCTCTTTGCGCTCCTTTGCTATCTTTAAGAGTCGTCTCAGGGAACGGACCTTTGCCACATATGCCGCTTTTCTGGCTGTTCGTGCCCCTTTACGACCCTGTTTTGAACCAGATTTTGTGCCCCTCTTTGAGCGCTGTATCTTCTTAAATCGAGCACGTCCTCGCGAGGTACCCTTTATGGGCTTTATGGTTACAAATCCTGCCGTGATCATACCCCGAGCGTTGTTTCTTGTAATGGCATCAGCCACCTCATCTAATTTATCTGGGTCAAGGCGCAACCGATGCACCCCTACGCCGGTAACGCGAGATATCAGTTTCTTTTTGGAGTGTAGATTAATCACCATGCATGTTCACCCTACCATTAAATATCTTGAATTTTTCCTGCATGGCTAAACCTATAATTTGAATCCTCTTACGGGTTCCTACAGAGCCGCCTATTCTCACACCATCAACTTTTGGGTTTAGCCCGCTCAAATCTTCTGGACGATAAACCAGATTGTCTGTGTAGCCAGACGGGTGCAAGTATTTTGCAACGCGTGGCCCGCCATACCCTATCTTTACCAAGCCCGGTCTGCCTCGGCTCTTTTGTTTACGCTGATGATGATCCACACCCTTTGGTTTTCGCCATCGCTGCTTGAGTCGATCATATCGCCAACTTTCTGGCCTGACAAAGTTGGGCTTTCGTTTTTTGACTTGATGGCGTACCTTTAGACGCTGCTTGTTGATGGCCATACTCGAATACTTACACATTAAAAATAAATATGTTGCTTGTAATTATGCCAAACGCTCAAAATTATACTCATAACAGGACTCATACTATATCATTACAGCTCAGAGTACATACAATAAAGTCTGCGCACCTGCCCGAGTATCTAAGAGCGCGCAGCCGCCAACTAACAACTCAAGCCAAAAAAAGCATAGTGCCACTCCACACACGAGTCACTCTTCGGCAAGATGACATATAGAACAACACTAAAAACTCCGATTGTGCCATCATACATCATGTTAGGCAAAAAACCCACATTAAAGGAGGGCACGCATGTCTTTAGCACAATACAAAATGGCGAATATAAGGACTTTGTAGTTGCCGCAGTAACCGGTATAGAAGGTAGACAGATAGGAATAAACGGAATCCGGGTCAACATGGTGGGCCTCAAAAACAAGATAGAGCAGGGTAAGACCGGCCAGAGATCCGTTGAAATACTCACCAACCCCACGCCAGATAACATAATTTTGGGCCTCGTATACAGGATAGAGCATGACAACTACACAGCCATACTGGATCTGGATCGTGACCGGTGCGACATCATACCACCAAAAGTATACACTACAATTGATGGTTGGGTACGAGAGTCCCTCTCAGAATTACTAAACAAGGTACTCTCATTACCACCTGGAGAGGAACAAGATGAGGCCAAGAGGATACTCAGACACCGCAGAGACACACTTCTGGACAAAAACTTGAGAAGAACAGTATACTCGGTTTGTAGAAGTCTCAAAATATTGACATAGATGATGCCAAGATGCGTGACTTTAACAAAAAAATTCAAAACGATTTTAAGAGACTCAGATAGAACGCACCTGTATGATAACAGAGTCTCAAATGCAGGGGATGATACAAGAGGCCAGAGAGGCCTCCAAAGGCCGCAACTTTGTGGAGAGTGTTGAGATCATAGTTGTATTCAAGGATATAGATGTCAAGAAGGGATTTCAGATAAATGAGGTGGTACAGTTGCCGCAGATAGGCTCAGATGCGGCAGTATGCGTATTGGCAGGTGGAGATATGGGGACAAAGGCTAGAGAGGCCAATGCTACGGCCGTAGTAGACGCAGATGAGTTAGGTAGACTATCTACAGACAAGAGGGCGGCACGTAAGTTCATCAACAAGTATGACTTTTTCTTGGCAGATACGCAGATAATGCCCACTGTCGGAAAGTCATTGGGTCAATTGTTGGGACCCAGGGGGAAGATGCCGACTCCGGTGCCGTTCAATGCACCCATCGAAGCATTCTTGCAGAGATTTAAAAAATCCATACGAGTGCGTGTAAGGGGATCACTTTCCATATCATCAAAGATTGGCAATCAAAGCATGGATGATGCAAGTCTTGCTGCCAACGCCATGGTTGTATTAAGGACCATTGAGAAGAAGTTGCCTAATGGTGAGAAGAATATTCGGGATGTCATGATAAAGACCACCATGGGCAAAATTATAAAAGGTGCAAAACACAATGCGTGAGAACCGTACCACATACCCTGAGAAGAAGGCTCGCATGTATTCCAACATACAAGAGATGTCCACAAAGTACAATTCAATGGCACTCATACGACTAGAGAAGGTTCGAGCGTCCCAGATATTAGAATTAAAAAAGAAGCTAAAAGGCGAAGTAGAGTTTGTCAGTATAAAAAACCGGGTTGTAATTCACGCTTTAGAAAAGTTAGCTCTGCCGGGAGTCAAAGATATCATACGGGAGCTGACCGGTCAGTGCATGTTACTATTCTCCAACATATCACCATTCCGGCTCAATCTACTGTTGGCCAAAAACAAGACCATGGTGTCAGCCCGGGGCGGCGACGTTGCCAGCATTGATGTCATAATAGCCGCGCGCAACACCGGAATAGCTCCTGGTCCCATGCTGACCGAGTTCAAAGATGCAGGTATACCCACAAAGATAGATCAAGGTACAATCTGGATAGCAAAAGATACCACACCAGCCAAAAAGGGTGATGTTATTGACGAAAAACTTGCATCCATGTTGGGCAAGCTGGACATAAAGCCCATAGAGGCCAGCATCTCTCTGCATACGGCAGTTCAAGACGGTATTGGATATACTCAGGAAGAGTTGGTGATAGATTTGGATGTCACATCAGGCATGATAGCCACAGCTCATCAGGAGGCGCTAAACCTTGCAGTTGAGGCAGGCTATGCTACAGTAGACACCATACAAGCCATATTAGCCAAGGCCGCCACATCTGCCAGATCCGTATCCATCGAATCAGGCTACATGACAGACGAGACGCGAAACGATATACTAGGCAAGGCACACAATCAAGCCCTGTCCGTCATAAAAGACACGGATTATACTCCTAATTAGCAGTATCAAAAAAACCGATCAGTATATAATCTCTGATCTAGCCAAACAGTGAAGAGAGACCTTCCATGGCAGCCTCCTCGTTCTTCTCTTCTTTCTTCTCTTCAGGCTTCTCTTCTTCTGCCTCTGCAGGCTCAGCCTCTGCAACAGGGGCAGCAGCTACAGCAACAGGAGCCGCTTTTATTGCCTCGTTTATATCTACATCAGCCAATGCTGCGACCAGTGACTTTAACTGGGCCTCATTTACATCAGCACCTGATGCAGAGACCACCGCCCTGAGGTTATCCTCGGTAACATCCTTTTGCAGCTTATGAAGAAGTAAAGCAGCATAGACATATTCCATAATGGTAACAACTCTTAGGACATAATATAAACCGTAAAGGCAAGCATCTCATAATCGTAGGGCAAAACAAAATAATCAGTCACACCCAAATGGGTCATGCCAATGCCCATAGACATACGTAACTTTATCATAACACAGATTGACTACTACATTGAGGAGATCGACATGTATCTATTGGTTGCAAAGGAGCATTGTGATGCAAGATCATTAGAGGATACAACATTTGGGATAATTTTAGGTGGCATATATGTGGGATTCATTCATGCATGCGGTACCCAGTCACTATCACCAAATACAGACAGTATTGTAGAGCTGCATGACATCATAAGAAAGAGGAGACAAGATATACATCTGGCAATACAAGACTCTCGACAGCGTTGCCAGATATAACTATGGCACGTATATACCCGAGCCAAAGATATGGTTGCCATGAGACTTTATCCATGCGGTTACAGTCTCATCCACACCAGTATCAGGATTGGGCCACGCATGTAATTCCCATGACCCAGAAGTGGTAGCCTCACGTATAATTAACTCTCCAATGTTCACTCCTTGAAGGTTGATCAAATCATAATATGATGTACCGACAAGACTCGGGTGCGCACTGTGTGATATAATCTCACCTGTAGAGGCATCTAGTATAAACAGAGACACCTCATCATTCTGGAGTGATACAGTGTGATTTGCATTAAAGTCAGCAATGGCATTCTCTACTACCAACGTCGCCAAGGACTGCAACCTCATATCATCAACAGATAAGAGTACGCCATCATTATAACGAGACTGAAATGTCCAGTCTCCGTTCTGTACAGTCCATATATCATATGATGCCAATGAGATATCTCCTGCCTCATTAAGTGTGGTAGGTCCTATAATACCATCATATGAAGCGGCCACATCAACAAAGGCACTCTGAAATGCTTCGGGCTCCAAGGACTGTGTGTTGTTGAGTGCCATTACAGTAAGCCATACAGAGTCATATGCGACTGGGCCGGATGCATATGCCACCGGAACACGATCTGATACATAATGGTCCAGTCGTAGTGTGGTTTGGGCCAAGTCTGTCACAGGGATGGTTCCCGAATATGATAGGTTCAATTGTAGTTTGGCAGGTATGGTGGCATCAGCGTTCATCGGAGCGGTAAATGAGACTAGTTCTGCAAAGTTCGATGAGCGAGCATCATCTACAATCTTTGGATGGCGGGCGTTGCCGTTGGAGCCAAACCATGGTACATCATACAAAACATCATGGTCCGCGGCAGCAGATAGTATATCTGCAGACTCTGCAAACCCCAGTAGCAGTATGGCCGTACTTTGTGTACCATGTACAGTGATGGCATCAAGTGTGTCATGTATTATGTTAGTGTAGTTTTGTGCATCTGGCAAATATGACACAATGGTGTAATTATTTAGTCGTTCAGATAGCTGAAGACTCTGTGCTATGCCCCAAGAGTCATTGCGAACTATTATGATGGTGTGTCTATCCTCCAACTGTGTAGTCAAGAGATCAATGATATTTCCATCATCAGGAGACAGTCTATACAGGCTATCAGGTATGGACAGCTCCGCAGAAGTACTACAAGATGATACGACAACCAATCCACGTTCATTGATATAATCAAGGGATTTGGCAAGCGAGTTGCTGGAGGCGCAACTTAGTATTATGCCACCATCTACATCTTGTATCAGTTCTAGATGTTTTTCTGGGTCAGTCTCAGAGTCCATTATATCTAATTCAAGCCTCCAGTCAGCAGACATCTCTTGTTGGTCTGCGTTAAAATCATCAGTGGCCAACGCCATGCCAGCCAGCCCTTCCCGACCCAACACAGAGAGATCACCGGTGATATCTGCGATAACCGGTATTATAACGGTGGATGGCAGTACAGGGATAATTTGTTGAGTCTCATGAATGTATCTAGATGTACGCTCCCATGTAGAGTCCCGAATAGACCACAGCGTATAATCACCAGACCGCATGTCACCAGAGATATCCAGTGTTATATTCCCCATTATGCCTGTGTAATTATAAGCCACATCAGGCAATACGGCAGATACGGATGCTACATCAGTGGAGTCAGCCATCAGTATGGACATGCCTAGAATCCACACTGCATCGTATGCCGTATAAGCAAAGGTGCCAGGTGACATATTGTTAGTGTCCAGCATTGTTTCCTTGAGGCCATCATGCTGCGCATTTAGCGTCTTGGCCATCTGTATCGATGTATAGTTTACACTTTCTAAAAAGCTCGATATGGTACTATTCTGTATAAGAGCAGGATTCTCTGTCATATATTCATCAGCAAACCAGGGTACCATATACAAGACATCGTACAGTAATGCCGACTCAAATACGTGTAGACTCTCATCGTGGGCCATCAATAGTACGGCTATATTTACATCCGAGTCATGGGTGTTCAAATTATCTTGTACTCTTTTGGCTAGGTGTTCTACCTCCGAGGAGAACCCATCACTGGGAATATATCGTACGCCCTCATCAACGATGCCACCACGAGCAGTGAAGGTGTCGGTCATTGTTCGCCACAGTGCATAACCGTCTGCAGTATCACCATACATGGGAACCACAACATCAACTCCCTGGGCATGTAGTATGTGTGCAAGTGTACTGCCTTGTTTTATGGCATCAGGATATATCTGAAATACAGTATCGCCGGGGATTGCCATCTCTGTAACGGCGTTGCAGCAGCCAACTACAAGTATATTATTTGATTGGGCATACTCAACAGTATTTAGAGTACCATCATGTATGGGCCCCAAAATCATATCCACATCCTGAGTTATATTAAATGACATATCTGGTATAATACGCCAATCTGCGTTCATATCCTCAAGAAACTCATTAAAGTCGGAGATGCCCTCCCGTATTGCCAGTGATATCTGCACTGCCCTATCTGAAAGGTCGTCTTCGGCATTTAGTACGCCTACCAAAACATCACCCTGTATATCAGCAAAAGATAGTGGCATGGCAAGCACACTAACCATGCCAATAAGAATCAGGTAGGATTGCACATGCATCAGATACAAATAAAATTTCAAGATATAAAACGCTGTCTAGGATATCATACTATACTGGTATCTCTATTCAGACTATCTCTTGGAGAATGAAACGTTACATATTATGCGTATACAGCGATACAGTATGGGGCCATAGTAGTGTGTGGATATCCAATGTATAGCATTCTAATACGTAACAGATTGTTTTATTGTGCGAAGACCATGGGAGTTGTGTTTTCACAATTATATCAGCAGTGTATAAACTCTATTATACAAAAATTATAATCTGCTTGCAGAATAATTGGCATATTTTACAGCTAAAACTCTTAGTTTAAGTTGATTTTGGACACATTAAGGAGCCGGAACCCATAGTATTAAATTACTTGAGTGTAAAATTATAATGTGTCTGAGACCAATGAGTTTAAAATTACTCAAACCATAGATAGTGGCCAAGTCGTTCAACTCTCACTCACAGAGAACGTCTCCACTGAACCTCTATCCCAAAAACAGATGATAATGGAGAATCTGTCAAAAAAACTAGATGCCGAAACTCGCAAACAGATAATGCCGGTGCTATACGCCATACTACAGGCACAGCCCACAATAAAGGTCAAGAGCTATAGGCAGACTCAGGTCACCATTGCCATGCCAAAGTCAAGATATCAGAATATTGGAAGCCCCGGAGTTGGAGATATTCTGACGTTGGACTTTACAAAGATCACTCCTGGAACAAAATAAAGGTTATAGTTTGTCTAGAATCTCAGGTAGTGTGGTCAGAGGTGGCGTACAGATCATATCTTTGCAGATAAATACCTGCGTTTTATCTGAAAATGTCTTTCCAGCAAAGAATGGATATTTGGCTAAATCTTGAGCTTGTCTCTCATTCTGTACAGATACTACTATGCCGTTGGGAATAAATCTTGTATGTATTTCATCTTTTATGGCATGATCTTTGGTGTTCAGTATGGTAATCTCAATTGGTTTGCGCATGTACATGTATGCAGTGCTTAACAGGTAGCAGTATGCAAACGAGTTGTCGGCGGCCTCCTGCAATCGCATTCCCATATATTTTTTGGCAGCATCCAAAAATTTTTTCTTGCCGGTGAGATGATATAATTTTATGAGCGCCATTGTAGCCATGGAACCGCCTGATGGTATGGGAACATCATAATTGTTCTGTGGACGAACAACCAATGACTCATGATTGTCTGGAGTCATGAAAAAGTTGTTTTCGCCATCCCAAAAGTGCTCTAGTATGTACTCGCCTAGATATTCAGCAGTCTCCAAATATTTAACGTCGGGGATCTCTTCGAATATATCCAACAAGGCAGATGCCATATACGAATAATCCTCCAAAAACCCTCTTATGGTCGCCTTCTCCTTAAATGTACGGAATAGTCCCTGTTTATCCATCATTTTATTAATGATAAAATTAGTAGCTTTTTTGGCTGCGTCCAAGTATTTATTTTCATGGGACACCCTATACCCTTTGGCAAATGCAGATATCATCATTGCATTCCAAGATGTCAGTATTTTATCATCCAATCCAGGACGTATACGAAGACTTCGTATCTCGTATAATCTTCTTTCAGACGTACATATGATACGCTTTGCCTCATCCTCAGATATATTGCAGGCCTGCGCTGCAGTAGACAGTCTAATGTTGTTGCGCAGAATATTGGTTCCCTCCCAATTTCCACCCTCGGTCACATCATAGTATAAGCAAAATAGTTTGGCATCATCGCTTAATATTTTATTTATCTCAGATTTAGACCACACATAGAACCGCCCTTCCTCACCTTCGGAGTCGGCATCCAGAGCCGAATAAAATCCGCCCGCCGGCGATGTCATCTCATTTAATACAAAATTCAATGTCTTTTTCATTATATCAAGATAAAATTCGTCTTTTGTAATCTGGTACGCCTCGGCATATGTGATTGGTATGAGTGCATTGTCATATAGCATCTTTTCAAAGTGTGGCACCAGCCACATTCTGTCAGTGGAGTATCGATGAAAGCCACCTCCTATTTGATCGAATATTCCACCTTTGGCCATCTGTCTAAGAGAGTCCAGTCCAAATTTATTGAATTTAGAGACATTAGATATTGTAGCGTATCGAAGTAGAAACGAGACATTTGCTATATTGGGGAATTTTGGGGCATCTCCGAATCCACCATATATGGGATCGCCCATCGACAGCAGGGCAAATGCAGCCTCATCAAGTATGTTCATGTCCAGTGTTGGGTGATTTGGGGGTTGTGCGTTAAATTTTATTTTTTGTAAAAATTTATCAGCAGATTTTTTTATATCTGCGGGCTTCTCCTTCCAAGCCAACGATAACTGGTTCAGTATGCTACCAAAGCCAGGCCTGCCATACCCATCCAAGACTGGAAAGTATGTTCCCACATAGAATGGTTTTTGATCTGGGGTCAGAAAGACGCTGAGAGGCCACCCTCCCTGGCCAGTTGCCATCTGACAGGCGGACTGATATAAGACATCTATATCAGGACGTTCTTCCCGATCTACCTTTATGTTGACAAAATTTTCGTTCATTATTTTTGCGATATTCTCATCTTCAAAAGACTCATGGGCCATAACATGACACCAATGACAGGCGCTATACCCAACGCTAAGAAATATAGGTTTATCTTCGCGACGGGCTCTATCCAAGGCTTCGGGCCCCCACGGATACCAATGTACGGGATTTTCGGCGTGCTGAAGTAGATATGGACTACTCTCTGCACCCAAAAGGTTTTTTGACACATACATCAACCAACACATCTATAATTTGAATCATATCCTAAAAATGCCAAATTTTCAGTAAAGATAAATGGTTACAATATATTAAAAAAATACAAGAATATCATATTTATCACTCCCTTTTTGTATCAACAACTGTTGCAGCACTTTAGTTTTAGGCATCACCACTCATCTGTATGAATGCCTACAGACAACACTTTTCTAGTCTGCGTATAATGTGGCATCATGTGGAGAACTCCATCTGGTGTGAAAAAACAGTCATCTGATGCACGCATTAACGATATACTGAAATCACCAGATAAGTTTCGTATTCTGGAGCGTGTGCCTCTGATGCCAGACAACATACCAATAAAGTTACGCGAGTCCCATGATGATGATATCAGTATAGTGGTTGTAGATTGCGAAACCACCGGACTGAGCTATAACGACAAAGTCATAGAGATGGGCATGGTTCGCTGCCGATACAACAAGTCCGGACAGCTTACCAGCGTCGATGATGCATTATCCATGCTTCAGGACCCCGGTATGCCCATTCCACTAGACGTCACAAGTATGACCGGCATTACAGATGATATGGTCAGGGGCAAGCATATAGACAAGAGTCTTGTCCAAAGCATGTTACATGATGATCCTTTTGTAGTGGCCCATAACGCTGCGTTTGACCGTCCACTGTTCGAGCGCATACTTTCAAATGACTATCGTTGGGTGTGTACCATGGTGGGAATTCCTTGGAAGGATTTGGGTCACAACTCAGTAGGTCTTGGTACAATATTAGAACATGAAGGATGGTTCTTTGATGCACACAGGTCATTACCAGACTGTCTTGCAATGGCGTGGATGTTACATATAGTACCCGATACTTTGAATATATTGCTGGCACCATCCATGAAGGTGATGGCGATGGGAGCTCCAATTGAGACCAAAGATACTCTCAAGCGGCGCGGATATCATTGGAATTCTGCAGACAAATATTGGTGGAGGCTGTATGGTACAAAGGATGTGGAGGGTGAGCTTGCATACCTCAGACAATTATATCATGACAGTAACCAGCCAATCGCGCGCCAATTCAATCCACGTACGGCGTTTAAATGAGGTGTTATTCAGCTAGTCTTTGGGCGGAACATGTGTTCTGTCCATCAAAGTTTGGTAATCATACAACATAACATCTCGCCTTTGCCCGTACAAAAACTGCAAGTAATGACTACCAGGCCTGAGTGGATATACATATAGTTGGAAACATAAGTAACCCCGCATTATGAAAGAAATAAATGATCAAAACTTTAGTCTGATGCATGGATGACCAAACCGAAATCAAAAAAATAAGGACGGCCCTAAGACAAACCCGGGGTACGCGCAAGTACGCCCGTGTCGTGGCTGTGAACATGGTGCGCGTCAACAGGCAGAGCCCCACATTCGCTGCAGAGATGCTCGGCGTTGACCGCGGCACAGTCAATGATTGGCTTAACGCCTACGACCGCGAAGGTCTAGACGGCCTCGCCGACGATGCGAGGCCGGGCCGTCCTCCCTTCGTGCAGCGCGATAAACTGGAGAAGATAGTCGACGATGCCAAACGATTTACCGCCTATGAGTTCGTTGAGCTAATAGAGAAAAAGACCGGCGTGAAATACAGCGAGCCACACGCGCGCCGCCTGCTGAGGTCGCTGGGCTTTGCCGTCAAGAAGACTCCCCGGATATCTGACCGTGTTCCGCTAAAAGAGGATCTCGAGATCTGGCAAAAAGACACCAAAAGGGAGGTGGAAACACTTGAAAACGAGGGTTTCACGCTTGTAATGTCAGATGAAAGCCACCAAAACTTGAACATCTTTGGTTCTGGCGCGGTCTATGTGCGCGGCAACGCCAAGCCAATACTAACACAGCTTGGTAACCAGCGTCAGACCATCTACGGCGGCATCACGCTGGATGGCGAGACGTGCTACATGACAGCCAGCAAGGCCAACGACAGGTCGTTCATCAGATATATGGATAAACTGCGGCACCACTTTGGCAAGGTGGTGGTGGTCGTCGACAATGCCGCATACCACAATTCCGGACGCGTGCGACGATACCTGAAAAAGAACAACAACATTGTCAAATTGATATTCTTGCCTCCATACTCACCGTTTTTGAACCCGGCTGAATGGTTGTGGCGCAACGGCAAGGCAAAGATACGGCGCACTTTCAGGAGGCCTGCCAAGAGCTATTTCAGGAGAAAAATCATGTCGGTGTACGAGTCGCTTGAAATAAAGTTCGACCCGCGCAACATCCTGTTCAGAGATTTAAACAAAATATTGCCGACGTAAAATTCCTGGTGGGTTATTTATGATCCCAACTATATGATAATGTCATACCGCCGCCTTCCCTACCAGTGTCTTGAATGAAACAGAGCTCAATAGGGTGGCAATCGCATAATAATTCATTGACTTGACATAATGCTTTAGCATGAACCATTACGCAACACTTGACTGCTATTTGGCATTCTGTATGTCAATATTGCGCAATTTTGTATTCTTAACGTAGTATCATTAATGATGATAAAATATTAATAAAATTATGTAATTATTGCTCAAGTGTCGAAGTATGACTTGACCTAACGTCTATTTTTGTACTCAATGCTCAGAAGATATTATAGTTTATGCGCCCCAAATACTTCTGCCTTCTTCTAGTTCATATATTCTGGCATTAATACTTCGAAGTAGTTTTCTCTTTGAGCGGCGTGCCTTTTTGTTGTGTGTATAATCCTTTTTTTCTACTAAAAATTGTAGTCGTTTTAATTCGTCCAATGTCATCTGATTGAAAGCTTGTTTGGTGCTGGTCACTTTGCGCAGCAGACGTATACGTTCCGCATCTTCAGGGGTGGGGCCAACATCCATCACATATTGATTCAAGTGGGCTTTATTTTTTTGTTGTTGATGTTTCACTCACCAAAGTTTGGCGATTATGTATATTTGGAATAGCCTGTCGTCCCAGCGCTCTTCTTGAGTAGCGTATACAAAATGTCGTATGTATACCACGACTAACTTTTCTTAGATTGTCAAAACCTTATACTGTACATGACGTTTGCTCGCCGTAGAGTTGACATCTTTAGTCTATAGCAACTGTACATGAATAGTCTTTGTAATGATAATACATGTCACAGTAAATCAAAATATAATCAATTTTAACCACAAATTAATGCATGTTTTTATTGGTTTTGCGCAACTCTGTTTTTAATCAAACCCATGCAATTTGTGGTCAAAAGGTGATGCTAGTTTTCTAATATCATAATAATAACAATGGAAAAGTCTGGATCAAATTCAAGGTCATGAAATAATTTATCTGTAAAATAAAATATTGGTGCTCCCGTATTTAGCAAAGTATGTGTGCGCGATATCTGTGTAGTTCAAATCCTTGTACCCATATCGGTTCCTCGGTGTAGGGGATGCACAACGTGTGGTATAGGAGTAGGAACTGATTGTCTTTATGACAGTTCTGGCAGTGAAGATAAATTACAATCCGCTCAATTTTTTAGTCTTGCTCAAGACTGTAAATTGATAAGTGATAGCGCTTTGATTTGATCGCACAATCACAATCTTGTTTTGCGTCAATAATCTGTCAATAATTTAAATAAATTTATTAACATAATTTTTTGCAGATATTTTTTTGGCACCTGTACCACCTTCAGCAAGCGGTTTGCACCTCGTCTAGCACGAAGGCGGACTGCAGGACCAGGGGGTCGGCGACCTCCGGTGGTAGGATGTCGAACGCTTCCTCGTCGTTGGCATTGTACAGAATTATGGTCTAGGCGACCAGCTACTGGGCCTGGGAGTCCTAGATGTAGTCGGAGCAGAACATGTAGCCGTCATGCATGTACAGCCGGGAGCGCTTTGGGCGTATAATCCCGTTGGCCGGGTTTGTGGTCGTGTACTCGACCCAGGTGCCCCCGTCCCGCTCCAGGTCGGCGAGTATGATATCAACAGGCTGTCCGCCCGGGTCAGTGTATCGGGGATCACGCCTGCCAGGTTCGGTAACGCTCCGTGCGCCACCACCTCAAAGGTCTCGACATCCAAGACGAACGGGTATATGGTGTTGGTGATGAGCGCTTTTTCGGGTGTGATCATCTCAAATGCAGCGGAACCCTCCTCCCAGTATAACATCAGCGCCCCTACGATAGCCGCCTGAACCCTGGAATCTACGCTGTCTGCATCATACCTCGCATATTCAGAGTGTTGCCGCCATTTTATCAGAGAACATCGCGTCGGGCCGTCCCGACATCATTGCATAGTTCGCCGCAAGTCCGGAAGGAAACAGGTATCCGGCCAGTGCAGTTGTCGCCGCCACGGCAAGCAGTACAGTCACCATGCCCGTATGCCACCGGCCCCTCCCCAGATGGGTGCCGACGCAAGTCCACACCTACTATCCAGCAAACATTAAATGTACCTGCAAGCAAAATCATCCATATGAGCTACACTCATCCCGAAGTTCTGGTGAACACCCAGTGGGTCGCCGACAACCCGCCTGATGGAGAGAAAAGGAGGTTGGTGGAGGTCGACTACGACCCCGAGAACGGCTACCACAGCGGCCACATAGACGGGGCCACCCTCATCTGGTGGAGACGCGACATCAACCGTGACACCACCCGGGATATAATCAACAAGAAACAGTTCGAGGAGCTGATGTCCAAGAACGGCATCACTCCGGATAGCGAGGTCGTCCTGTACGGCGACTTTAACAACTGGTTTGCCGCCTTTGCCTTCTGGGTCTTCAAGTACTACGGACACAAAAACCTGAAGATAATGGACGGCGGTAGAAAGAAGTGGGAGCTGGAGGACAGGCCGTACGCCACCAAGGAATATCAAACGGAGCCCACCACCTACACGGCGACGCCGGCCGACGAAGGACTGCGCGCCCACCTCTTTGACGTCAAGAGGGCTCTTGACGAGGAGGGTACGGTGATGGTAGATGTGCGCTCCCCCAAGGAGTTTACCGGTGAGATAGTCGCGCCGCCCGAGTATCCGATGGAGCAGGCGCAGAGGGGCGGTCACATACCCGGAGCCAACAACATCCCGTGGGCCACCGCGGTAAACGATGTGGACGGCACCTTCAAGTCTGCCGACGAGCTTGCCCGGAACTATGCCCCCAAAGGGGTCACGCCCGATAAGGATGTCATCTGTTACTGCCGGATAGGCGAGAGGTCCTCGCATTCGTGGTTCGTGCTCAAGTACCTGCTGGGATACCCCCGGGTAAGAAACTATGATGGATCCTGGACGGAGTGGGGCAACATGATCGGAAACCCCATCGAAAAGTAGATGACGACATCACCAGCCATCGGGGAGCTGCCCGTCATTGGCAAGGGGATATCATACCGTATCCGGGAGGACGATGCCCACTACATACTTGAAGATTCCACCAAGGACGGGCTGGGCGCCGTGGACCGTGTCCCCGATGGGAATCTCCAGTCGGTAGAGACCGAGAGGGGCATCATCCACGATATAGACGGCATAGGGCGCCACATCTCCATACGGTGGTATTTCCCAAAGGGGTCGTACGGGATTGAGGAGGTCCTGGCCCGCGCCGGGGAGATGGACAGAAGATACGCAGCCATGCGGGAGACGGCCTGCCCCGGCGGCTAGTCGGATACGATACACCGCCCCTTCCTGAGCCAGCGTCATATCGCTTCAAGGTCGGCGCCGTACCGGTGGAGACGCTTGATGACTTCAGCGTCCATCCCCCGCCAGCCCTCCGTTGGCTACCCGTCGGATCAGTCCCGGGCGGCCAGCCGGGGGCGAATATCCCGGATGGACGAGTTCTGGTACCCCCCAGGTGGGCAGCCACATCAGCGACAAGGCCGACCTGTTGGACGGCCGCTACGTAAACGGGGGAGAGGGCACCGACCCCATCAGAGCCTGGATGGAGGAGACGGCGGCAACGTACTAGCTGGTTTCATGTCCTGTAAGTTAACGGGCAGAACCATGTCCCGCCAACTTACCAGAACCCGTACAGATGACATGTCTACTCAAGTGCATAATTTCCAAAATCACAAAGGTAAGCAATAAAAATACTAAACATCGTTAGATGTAGCATGGTAAAGATGCATATTGAAACAACCAAAAATATAGTCAAGATAACCGGCCAGAAGAGATTAGAGGTAATATACGAGATGTTCCCCCTAGAGGAGGCAAGCCACATGTTACAAAAAGAGTTCAGAGATGGTTGCCCGGACAGTACTAATTCCATAAATCATACACAATGAACTGCGCCAGATGCTTTCATACGCATGAGGCTCACGCCGGAGACGGCAACTCGCTTATGCGAAAGGGGGCCTGTTGTATACCCGGTTGTACCTGTAATGCGTTTGTAGACAAAATACATAAAATTGATGAAGAGTTAACATAGGGCCATAATCATACCACAATATAATGAATCCAAAAAATCATGCACCGCCAGATCAACTACTAGAAGACATGGAGATTTTATTGGCTCAGATAAATGCGTTAGAGGTCACTTCAAAGGACGAATTCCAGACCAAGACTGCAAAAATATTGCGAGAGTTGGTACAGGGACAGATTCACTCATTAAATGAGTTCGCCCATCTAAAGAAGGCCATAGACATGGTAACATTAGAGGTCTTTAAAGTAAGTCAGGCGATAAACCAGCAGAGTGTGGACTGACATTCATGCACTATTTTTGTTACAGGGAGGTTTCATGCTGGCCAATACCCTGTCTAGTACATACCTACGGTCATCTGCTGAGGCATCAAACATGGGGAGTATTGCCAGATACGTGTTGTTCTCAGAGCCAGACTGTTTCATCCAGCATGAGAATGAATCATTATCAACAAAGAACGACAGATCATTAGTGCTCTCACATGTATCAGCATATATTACTTGAAATTGATCTTTGTCTCTGGACAGTATTACGTATACCACCTTCTCCATGGGAGGCCCCCACTCCCGGAGAGGTATGGGCCCCAAGAACTCATAGTGAAGTATCTGAATACTAATCATTGTGACACCATCCAGATATAGACATCTGTACTCTCTTCAACAGATGAACGGACCACATAATCTAATATAACAAAATCAGATACAAATATTTTTTCCAGATTGTGTTATGTCACATTTTGGCACGCTGGAACTCTGCATATTTAGAACGATACTTAGATGTAAGGCCCACCACTCAAGAGGGCCGATAGGCCACCTCACAGTGTGCTTGTGGGAGGAGCTGCGCAATGTGCAAAAAATGGCATAAAGGCATAAATTTGCTATACAAAGAAAATATATGATGAAGCCTGAAAGGAATCATGCAAAGGTAGGCTATTCAATGATTGTAGTGTCAGCATCGCTGACAATTATAGCCTTGATTGGTTTGGCCATTGGAGAGGATGTGCTATACGCAGACGACCTGCAACGAGAGAGTACGGCGCACTTTAATGAATGTAAAGAGAACGACTTTCAGGCCGAAGGATGTGAAAAGTACTGGGATCGTATAAACAATCCAGTTTCTGGCATATATGTAGACTTAGATGGGTAGCATGAAAAAGTCACTTGTACGATACATACAGTATATGGGAGTTTTGATTGTATTGTTTGGTGTCGTATTTCATCTACAAGGCCAGGGAGTAGTGGGCCGGAGGAGTCTTTCATGTATCAGAGCCAGGATTGGATCAATCACGGCATCACAATAGCCATAATTGGCATTATAGTAACAGCCACATCTACGATAATTAAAATCCGGCACGTATAGGGTCCGTAGGCTTCATAATTTCACGTAGAATCATAGTTGCAAACGACCCCCTAGATAACGTAAATGACACCTGCTCATCATGTATGGCATAATCCTTGCAGGATATGGTAGCCTGCCGGAAGCCGCCCTCCAGACTCAACTCCTGCATCTGTTTGATGTAAAAGTCTTTAGGGGTAATACCTTCACGACTCATTATATCAGATAGTATAGGATGAAAGCGGGTCTTTTTGTAGTATGCATACCCTACTGTGGGTATTGCCAGCATTTGGTTGGAGTACTCATTATACTTTCCTAGTTTACCATGTACATCAAAGCAGACATCACCAGATGTCGGGCCCTGTATGGTATACCCTTCAGATATGGCAGTACTCAGTGTCAGATTAAATATGTAGGATTGGTATGCCTGTACATACAACCGACGCAGGTATAATGGCAGCGATACAATGGCAGTACGATGGTCATGATTACTTTCGTGTAATGATTTTAGAACGGTTCTCTCTATATCCATCGAATTAGGCAGTATACTCAGGCGTTCAGTATGTGTGGTTGCATCGGCAAGGCGTCTTCGTATATCTGTAGCCTGAGGCGTATCATGTATGGACTCTTCATATAGTATCAAGTGTATGGCACGGTTATAGTCACCATGTAGTATGGCCCGACCTATGAGATGCGTAAAAGGACGACGCGAACCAAACCGTTGATATCCATAATGGTTTGGCACCATATCATAATTGGTAGATTTGTCAGGCGGGTTCTGTGTGTCTTTAATCTTAACCACAAAGTGATTGCCGATCATAGCCTTTTTGGTCAGGGGTCTTTTGACGTATCCTAAAAGTACAAGGTCGTATCTGTCAGTATGTAGTTCTGTTACATTGGCACGCTTGGATGTTGCACATACATATTGTGTCGTATACGCTTTAGAGTCTTTCAGACCTAGCGCCTTGAGGCGAACTCTGCATCTCCTATACACATCATATATGCAGTGGGCCGTATCCACTCCTCGCTTAGATAGAGAGTATACAGCGTACTCTCCCTCTTCTTTTATGGATTTGCGTGTTGCATCAGATATGATCTCAGACACCACAAAGTCATCAGGTTTAGACTTTATACTGCCTCCGCACCCTTGACCATCTGTATAGTACGAATCAATTCCTATCTCTTTGTCCAGTGGTGGTACAATCATGGTTCGGGTAGAATCTCGACGGTCAAAAATTCAGATACCGAGACTGATCCTGACCTTACACCTAATAGTATCTTGTATATGCCAGGCTCAGCCCAACTCTCACTGACAATCTGCAAGGGTACGCTAGTGGGGCTGTCCAGTATCTGTATACCAGTAGTCACTAGTTGTATTGGCACCAAAGAGTTGTGCGTGTGTACAATTATCGGTTCGATGGATGTAGGACGACTTGAGTCAGGAATTATATCATATGATAGCATAGCATTCTCGCCTGGGTATAATGTCAGTCTCCTGTCACTAAGATTGATATCCACAGGTATGGGCTGCGCAGTGTCCAGCACGCCTATGTGGTTCTCTGCCCATTCAGTGAACCATACCTTGTCTCCGTGTGATTGTATGCCCAGCGCCTGCGCTATACCACAGGACGCCATTCCTCCACAGTCAGACCAGAATGGATTTCTGGACGGTATGGAGTACTCTATCAGTCTCTCAGTATCAGTATCAAATACGGCTATACGGTTGGCGGTCTGCTCATTGAATATCACCTTGCCGCTATCAGATATATCTATCCAGTAGGGTCTTGATACAGGAGTCTGTATAACACCAGTCATATTTCCGTATGATAGTACATCCGGTGGACTGGTGACATAGTGGGTAAATGTCTCAGATGTCGTATTAAACGAGAAGAAGTACGAGCTGCTCGTGTCTGCCAGCCACAAAATTCCTGAATTATCTATAGTCAAACCGTTGGGAGTCAGAAGACCTGGAGGCAACTCAAATGTACGAGGCGGTATCGCTTCTACACGTTTGATCAAGTCCAGATGCACATTTACCAGTAAACCTCCCACATTGGGAACCCATGTAGTATACCATATTGTATCATTATCATCAATATCAAATCCTGCAGTTACTGCCGAAGTTACATTAGATGGCACATCATAATATACAAGGCCAGACTCCAAATCTGAGGCATCAAGTACGACCAAAGTGTTGCCTAAAAAGTCGTTTATAACTATGTCTGTGCCGTATAGTTGTATCACTTGTGGTAGAGAGCCACTGGAGAAGATATCAGCAAACTGTCTATACTCTTTTGTTGCAGTATCAAAACGCCATACAGATTGATGGGATTCATCAGCATACCACAGATATCCATCTTTGTACTCCATATCCCATATCATGGATACAGAACTGTCATCCCAGAGTGGGTTTTCGTACTCTGTAATAACTTCAGTGACGGGATGGAATGATGCAACATCGCCCGTGTTGGTGCCAACAAACCACACCATACCGGTCGGATCAACCACTATGGGGTTTGGTTGTGTACAGGGTGTGGGAATATTATACTCAACAATAAACGCATTTGCGGATGGTTCTGCCACACCACAAAACTGCGGTCGCTGTACATCAGGATAGTTGTCTTGAGGTGTGTCAGTTATGGTCACCTGGTCTGGGGCGGGTGGACCTCCACCAAACAGAAATGAGGGATTTGCCGCTATAAAGACAGTAGAAGATAACAGTATAAACCCAAAGAACGCTGCTACAATGATTCCCAACCTTTTGGTGTTGCGGCTACTTGAACCACGATAACCAGCATAGTTATGCTTCTTTGTCATACTTCAAACCACATAAAGTGAGTTATATCTGTACTCAATTTGAGGATAGCGCCTTTGTGTGATTCAGGCGTTGAGGGCATCTTCGATATCCCTTGCGACAAAAACCTTGCTCCTGGAGAGTATGTCCGCAGGTTGTAATATGCCCGCGTCCACCAGCGTCATGACTGCACCCTTTGCAGACGGGTACGTGACCTCAAGAAAACGCGCAGCACGTGGAATGGTAACGTACGGATTCGAAAACAGAGATTCCATCAGGAAGACTGCATTTCCACTGGCACTCCTTCTGCGAAGGGTGTCTTTGTACCTCTTCATCAGCGTCATCAGTCTCTGAATATTCTCCATTGCCTCGTCTGCCTGCTCTATAAACGCCATCAGAAAGAACTTTATCCATTCTAGCCATCTGGATTTTTGGCTCACGGCCAGTAGGCCACCGTAATACTGCTCATGATGCTTGTCAAAATGGGCGCTCAAATACAACAGGGGTTCGGACATGATCCCCTTCTCGTATAATACCAGTGGAATCAACAGCCTCCCGATCCTCCCGATCCTCCCGTTCCCATCAATGAATGGATGTATTGCCTCAAACTGATAGTGAAGGACAGCACGCTGGATCAGCACCGACAGGCTTTCGTCATCCGTCTGAATAAACTCCTCAAGATTCTCAAGTAGTGCCGAAATCTTTTCCTGTGGAGGTGGGGTGTATATAATCTCGCGTCTCGCTCCCCGCGTACGTATCACCCAGTTCTGCTGGTTGCGAAACTTCCCGCGATCCTTATCGTAACCCCGGACACCATCCATCAGGATCTTGTGCGCCGCCCTCAGAACGTCCATGTCTACGCGCCGCCCTGTTTCCCGCATGACTGTCAACGAATCCTCCAACGCATTCACATAATTGATGACCTCTCTCAACCTCAGACGGTCTGCGTCCTTTCTGCTAACGTTGCCGACAGCCTCCTGCCTGTTCAGGTCCTTGAGGGATGCCATGGTTCCCTCGATCTTGGAGCTCAGCACGGCTTCTTTCTTCAGATACGCCCTTATCAGGATGTGTGGATTCTCCAGCTCGCTTCCCTTCCCCTTTAGCTCTCCCACTTTTCGTTCGGCTTTTACAAGTAACGCAATAAGTTCGCGGTCATAGCGTACTGTTGGGGGCAGTTCCTAGGGGACAAACGTCGGCTGACCATCCGAGTTGGTCTCGAACCTGCCGTTGGGTTTGGTGAACTGGCCCATGTTATTCCACTGCGGTTCATTATACCTACCTTTAATGATTCTAGTTGACATTAAAGAAAATCACTATTTGCTTTAATCAAGGAGATAATGATATTTAAATATATTTGTGATTTTAATCAGTTAACTCAGCAACTCGTTTTCCAGTGCATCTAGTCTAGAGGCGGTTCTTGTATCACGTCCTGCAAAGTATCTTGTAACATACCTCTTTTGATACCGTGCCATGATTTCCTCCATGTGCGTCATTTAGTGGTTTATCACGTTACAGGGAAGTTCTAGAGTAGTGACAGGTCGCCGGTTATGGAATCTATCATGCGTTCGGGTGCCGGTCCCACCGATACACATGTAACGGTTCCTGGACTTAGTTGCGTGTGGCCCGCATCACTCACCACACAGTATGGTAGTTTCATACGGGCAGCCTCGCATCGTATCTGCTCCAATTCTCCATATGAGGGTACCTTTAGAACCACCTTCTCTTGACCCTGCCACCATTGCGACCACCAATCATTGTACGATACACGTGCCGTCTCCGAAGCCATTACACAGGCATGTCCCACTTGCGCAGCAATCTTGCCCTTACCCATCTTTAGATCTGTACGAACCGCTATGACCTGCTTTATCACAGTATCAACGTATCGATACCATGATAAAACCTTTAGAGTACAGAATATCAGGTTGACAACCAAATATGATGTAGTTGTGGCAGGGGGCAGCATATCAGGACTGCTCTGCGCCCGGGAGATATCATCCCAAGGATATAGCGTACTAGTGTTAGAAAAGAGTCACGAGATAGGTACACCACAGCACTGCGGCGGACTGGTAAGTAGGGCAGCGCTAGACTATCTTGGAGTAATACCATCAAGCCAGATAGCGGGCAATCACATAAAAACAGCAAAGATAGTGTCACCAAACGGTCACAGCATACAAGTTGGCGCAGGTGATGGCATACTAGAGGTGGACCGCCGCATGCTGGATAAGTATGTGGCAGAACAGGCTCAAAACAATGGTGCCCACATCTGGTCAGGAGTCTCCTTTAAAGGCACATCAGATGGTACAGTAAAGAGTAGCTCAGGAGACATACCGTGCAGTGTAGTGATAGACGCGCGGGGAGCACATACATTGAGTGGCCCCAACCTATTGGCATCGGCGCAATACGAGATATGTGCAGACTGGATACGTCAAGGAGAGGTGACTGTGATATTGGATAATCTAAAGTATCCGGGATTCTTTGCATGGGTGATACCTACACGAAGTGGCATGGGCAAGGTTGGTGTTGGAGGATATCGCATTGATGTTACAGCAGCCATGCAGTCGTTACTGGAGGGCATGGGAAACTATTCGATATTTCGCAGGATTATAGCTCCCATATGGGTAGGCGGGCCCTTGCCAGATGTGGTTCGGGACAATACCATACTAGTGGGAGATGCTGCTGGTCAGACAAAGCCCACCACCGGCGGCGGCATATACTCTAGTGGCGCCGGGGGAATGCTGGCAGGCAGAGCAGTGGTCAAATATTTGGAGACGGATGACAGAAACCATCTTGACTATTCACATATCTGGAAGAAGAGGTTTGGAAGGGAGTTTGAGGCTCAACATACAGTACGAAAGATATTGGCACGCCTAGACAATGTAGCCATCGACTCTTTACTTCATAATGTGCAACCGCATACACTAAAACAGATAACAGATGATGGTGACTTTGACTTTCATGTGGGCGCCATACTTGCATTGTTGGGGGTTCGAGGAGTGGCGCATATTGCCAAAGATATCACCGCCAATGAGATGCGTCGGGCATCAGCATACATACAGAGGGTAATAAGGAGATGAGCACGCAAAATGTGTTTGTAACTGCACACTTTGTCTACCTCTGTCCTGTCCATCAGTTATACAGTTTAGATCATCATCCAACTTTGTAAAAGAAACCTGGCATAATAAAATTAGTAGATAGCAGGGATTTCAATATTAGGGCAGTTTAGTCATATGTTAGGTCTGAGGAACTATTTACGTCCATAACTTGAAGGTAGATGAGCACGTGTCCACTCCACATAACAGAAACAAAGAATTATTTAGATATGACAGAAATCGTAATTAAATGAGTAATTGGGACTTGATGATGCCCGGAATGGGGCTCACAGCCATAGGGCTGGCGGGCGTTGTCATATCTTACTCAGGCTTGGCACACACATTCATTGATGGCATGCACGCCTTGACAGGCCTCACCATGATGATAGGATTGATATTTCTGGCCACGGGGATACTAGATGGCGGCATATCCACAAGCAACAGGGCCAAAGCTACAATGCTGGTGGTCCTATCCATAGTCTTGGCATTTGGAATGGCCGGATTCCTGTTTAATACAATAAGTACAACCGGCGTATTTGCGGGAATATTGATAGCAATAACATTTCCGGCAGTCATAATGGCGTATGTAGCAACAAAGAAGCCTCAATACACAAAGTCATTAGGCGCCATATTTGCCATGGCCGCGGCAGCAGGCATAGTGTCATACATGGCATTTGGACTGGTGGGACCAGATACATACCTCATACCCGAAGAGGTACCAGAAGAGATACCAGAGCCAGAGCCAGAACCGTTTACAGGAAATATAGTAACAGCGACCATACTGAATGGCTCTGACATACAAGGCAATCCAGATTATCTGCCAGACGAGTTGGTGGTGAGTGTGGGTTCGGGCATAGAGTGGTTTAACGAGGATCTTGTGGCGCATACAGTAAGCAGCATGGATGATGTTGGTGCAACGTTTGATTCAGGTTTGATCAATGCAGGAGACACATACTTTTTGGATACCACACCTCTAGCGGTTGGCGAATACACCTACTTTTGCATAGTACATCCATGGATGCAGTCCATATTTACCATACAGGATGCGCAAGTGATGCCTGATGAAACTATAACAGATGAGACTCCCGAAGTGGAGGGGTAAAGGTATACCGCCATCCAAAATCATCATAGATAAACAGACACTAAATAGACTAGCCATGCACTCGGCAGAGTGTATTCCCAATGAGGCTTGTGGCATATTGCATGGCATCATTAAACAGGATACGTATATCGTACAGGATGTAACATTTGTGGAGAATATTGCAAAATCACCCATACAATTTTCCATAAGCAATGAAGATACAATACAGGCATACGACAACAGTATGGACGTGGTAGGGATATATCATTCACATCCAGCATCTTTGGCCATACCGTCTGAGACCGACAGAGAGTACATGCATGTAAACCCCGTTGCCTGGGTCATACATTCAGGTGTGGACCACACATTTAGGGCGTGGCATATGGACGATGACATACATGAAATCACTATACAAACAGAGAATACTGAGTGAAATCTAAATATCCCATCATTCTCAAGCATATACATGGAAGTACACGTCTACGATACATATGTGAAGGCTTCTGATGGCCACACTATGCATTTTGATGTCATCACCGACAAGCGCGACCACGATCAAGCCATACAATATGGCAAGGAATGGTTGACATCCATCGGTGAGGGTGACGCAGTTATGACCACCAAAGAGTGTCAGTTCTGTCACTCCCAAGGCGCTCCGGCTCCTGTAGAAGATGCTATTAAATCTCAGGGCTACTTCATACAGAAGATGCAGGGCTGTCCCTGACTTGAGAATATTTTTTATTTATTTTTAGTATTGTCTGTTGTTGCGGATGAGCCACACTGCTGATGGCATCTGTTTCATGATGTTCCCTCTACGAAACCATTTTACGCATCCCCATGTATTGTACAATATGCGATACGACATAGTCAAGAACCCGGTGGGCATGGTGGACTTTGTTATGGACTGGAATGACAAAGTTACCGCCGAGGCGGGGGCGATGGTGTACATGCGTGGCGATATAACTACGAACACAAGAACCCGTGAGGGTGGTCTATTCAGGACATTAAAATCAACGGTACTGGCCGGCGAATCATTCTTTGTCAACGAGTTTACGGCTCAGGAGGATAACTGCATGCTGGGCGTCACAGGTAATGTACTAGGAGACATAGATGTCATACATGTAGACGAGGAGTACATAATACAGTCGGGCTCGTACGTGGCATCTACTGGTACCATAACACTGGACACAAAGTGGCAGGGCTTTACAAAAGGAATATTCGGAAGTAACCTCTTCATGTTAAAGACCATCGGTACAGGGGATGTATTCGTGGATGGTTGGGGCGGCATCAGAAAGGTTACACTAAAGGCAGATGAGAGTATGATTTTAGACAACTATCAACTGGTGGCCCTGTCGGGTACGATACAATATGATGTTAGACGACATGGGAGTTTCAAGACCACCATATTTGGTGGTGAGGCGCTGGTCACAGAGATAACCGGTCCTGGTGTAGTGTATTATCAGACCAAGAATCTGATGGAGTTTGCGCGTGCCTTATCACCACTACTGCCAAAAGAGAGACGGTTCTGAATGTATCTTGTATACAGGGCGTGATGCCTGACTGGCACTCATTCATCAACTCAGGCGATGGTCTAACCTTTGTAATAACCATCAAAGCCGATGATGAGCAATATGTTGAGCAGTCTGGCATTGTTTCGCATAGATAGTTCTTTTGTTTCATCACTGGAGTATTCACTCAATCATATTTCGGGGTACGCTCTACCAGCATATGTCTCCAAGTAATGTGTGCAGGCACCATCTCTTATGATGAGAGGGATGTCTGACTCCTGTAGGGGCTCATAGTCGTTGCCTTAGTTTATATTTACGGGTTCATGATTCCACGATATATAATGATGCTGGAGATGTTACCTATAGGCGCAGGCATTGCATCTATTTTAATTGCGGTAGGCTTGGCCATGTGGATCTCGCGTCAGAATGCAGGCACGCCACAGATGATGGAGATATCCGAAGCTGTACGTGTAGGAGCTGCAGCATTTTTGCGTCGTGAGATGAAGATTATAATTCCTGTGGCCATAGGCTTGTCGGTAATAATTGGAGCATTTCTCAACTACTCCAATGGTATAGCATTTGCCGTAGGGGCCGCACTCTCAGCAGTGGCAGGCCTGATATCACTAAAGATTACCGTCAAGGCTGCTGTTCGGGCAGCAAATCTGAGTGGCGAGGGTCTGGGCAAGACATTTGCCATGGCGTTCCGGGGAGGGGCCACTGTAGGACTGACGATTCCAGCCATGGCGCTACTGGCAATTGCTGGCCTATACATGATATTTCCGGATCCCATAACCATAGCAGGTGTGGGCATAGGCGCTAGCCTTATTGCACTCTTCATACGTATAGGCGGGGGCATATTTACAAAGGCTGCAGATATGGGCGCCGACCTGGTGGGCAAGGTTGAGGCCAATATACCAGAGGACGATCCACGCAATCCTGCCACAATAGCCGACAATGTGGGGGATAATGTGGGTGATGCTGCGGGCATGGGCTCGGATGTCTATGAATCATATATAGTTACAATTCTGGCATCACTTCTAATTGCCGCCCTGATAGGTGCTCCAGATTTGTTCATGTACCCAATTTTGGTGGGCGCCTCTGGAATGTTGGCATCAATAATTGGAGTCATCATAGTACGAAGCACCAACATATCAGATGTTATGAAGCCTCTAAACACATCATTCTATGTTTCTGCAGCCATCGCCATAGCGCTAAACTTTGTATTTTTGACCATGCTAGTGGGAGGGGAGGCCTCATATGCCCTGTTTGGAGCCACGATAGTAGGCGTGGCTTTGGTACCCGTAATTCAAAAGATAACCGACAGGTACACCAGTTACAAGTTTGGCCCCGTAATAGAGATAGCCGAGTCGGCGCGTTGGGGCTATGCCTCTTTGACTCTCATGGGCATAATCAAAGGATTGCAGTCCACTGGCCCGTTCATGATTGCGCTTGTCGCCGCCATAATCATATCATTTGCCATATCTTCTGCAGCCGCACCTCCTGATGCCGACCCTGTTCTGTATGGCATATTTGGAACCTCATTAACAGCCATGGCAATGCTAAGCCTTGCAGGCATAGTCCTAAGCATAGATGCGTTTGGTCCCATAGCAGACAATGCTGGCGGAATAGTGGAGATGACAGGGATGGGGGAGTCAAACCGCAAGGTTACCGACGAGATAGATGCAGTGGGTAACACAACAAAGGCAGTAACAAAGGGCTTTGCCATAGCAAGTGCCGCACTGGCCGCCTTGGCCATGATACAAGCATTTCAGTTTGAGGCGGCCCATGTATTTGAGGGCATATTGGGTCTGGACTACTCGCTGACCAACCCAGCAGTCATAGTGGGCCTGATTGTCGGCGGACTGTTGCCGTTTATAATAACTGGCCAGTTAATTAATGGCGTCTCGCGTGCGGCAAGCAAGATGGTTGATGAGGTGCGCCGTCAATTCAAAGAGAGTCCAGGTATTTTAACTGGAAAGACCAAGCCCGACTATGCCAAATGTGTAGATATTGCCACTGTGGCATCCATACGTGAGTTGTGGAAGTCTGCAATTATTGCCATAGCGTCTCCTATAATACTAGGTGTACTGTTGGGTCCAACAGCAGTAGCCGGCCTATTGATGGGTTCGGTGGTCACGGGTATATTTTTGGCGTACCATCTGGCAAATACCGGTGGCGCGTGGGACAACGCCAAGAAATTGGTAGAGATGCGCGGCGAGAAAGGTAGTGAACAACACAAGGTGGCCGTCGTCGGCGACATAATTGGGGATCCCTACAAAGACACTGCCGGTCCTGCACTAAATACTGTAATAAAACTACTAAACACCGTAGCCATAGTCTTTGTTCCCGCCTTTGTGGCGATTATAATACTATAGTGTCTTGGATTTCACATACACAATGTTTCATATCATTATGTAGAATCTACGAGTCGCATCATAGATGATCATAATTAATTGTATATCACTCATCTTCAAGTCCACCATATGTTGTATAATCGCCTGCCATATCATGTAGGTTTTGTTCGGTTTTTATAGCGCCGTTGCGCACCCACTCCATGCATGTACAGGTGTGCAACGTATCGAAACAGCTGGGAGGAGGCTCTTTATTATATGGAGGGGTGAACCTCACAGCAAAGAGTGGTGACTTTATATGCATAACCGGCCCGTCGGGGTGTGGTAAGACCACGCTTTTGCGCATGATAGCTGGCTTTGAGTTACCGGATGCGGGAAGCATACTAATAGATAATGAGCCAATCAAAGGTCCCCATGGTCGAGCCGTTATGGTCTTTCAAGAGGGGGCACTCTTTCCATGGTTGAATGTGCGCAACAACATAGAGTTTGGTCTACAGATGCATGGCGTTTCGGCCGACAAACGAGCAGCAAAGTCTAATGAGATGCTGCACATGATGAATCTGGACGGTGAAGGAAAAAAGTACTTACACGAGCTCTCCACGGGAATGAAGCAGAGGGTTGCCATCGCTCGTGCTCTAGCACTTGACCCGGACGTACTATTGATGGATGAGCCTTTCTCGGCTCTGGACTATGGGACACGAATAACACTGATGGGCGAGATGTACCGCATATGGAAGCAGACAGGCAAAACAGTACTCTTCGTCACACACCACCTGCTGGAGGCGGTAGTGTTGGGGAGTCGCATCATACAACTCTCGGCTCTGGATGGTCGCATCACACACGACATACCAAACATACTACCGTATCCCCGCGACCCTCACGACAAGACTGTACTGGACATGGTGAACAACCTGCTGGATGGTGGCCAAGACTAAGTGTCCAGATATGATAAGGGTTACAGGAGTAGCTAATCCGACAGACAATCTCATAGATGTGTCATCGCCCAACTTTGTGATAGGTCTGCACGCCCAAACATACTAAATCAAAATATAGTGCAAATATACTACACATGGGGGCTGTGAGGAGGAGTTAGAGTGTTGATGCACAAAATGATGACAAAGTATACCAACGCCGAGCCCCCGTCATCTTTTTAATTATGCACAAATCACAGATGTGTAATTGAAGTTTGAGAGACGTGACACTATACTGCTATTAGGAGCAATCATGTTGGCCATAGGCATGATACCATTTACTACGCCAGCATTTGCAATTGTAACAGCAGGAGCTGTCTTTTTTGGAATCAAGTGGTTCAGTGCGTGGCGTAAACGCAGCATAATGCTGGAGGCCGGGCTAGGATTCTGCGCCGAATGTGGAAGTGCCGTCACCAAAGACGGGTGCCCCCAGTGCAATAATAAAAAAGAGTAATCGGCTATATCGTCATGCCATAGTTCTCAGAAAATCTTTGAAATGCTTTATACTCTTGTAAAAAGTTCTGGCCCTTGCTACTTGTCTGGTATCTACGGCCATCACGCCTAGCACACTGCTCCATCAAACCCTGAGATATCAGTATTCCCAGAATTGAGGATATCCTATTATACGATGTACTTGACTGTTGGATCATATCCGATACTGAGGCGCCATCGCCAGCACATGTAAGCATGTCGCCTATAATCTGTACTTTACTCTTGTACCCAGCCATCGTTATTACATATGTAGGTCACTAAATATGCTGCAATGTCATCATAATTTCACCAATAGTATTAAAAAACTTGACAAATACTGTACCCCACTGAAAGTTAGATTATCTAAATTGTACAATTGATGGTCGGTACGTGTATCCACATGAGTACAGTTTTGGTGGCAAAGTCTAGCCGTAAATGCAGTATACATTTTGGAGGACAAAATCGAGGTTTGAACATGAGTCATATTTGGCACTATACAATTAGTTGAGCCGATATGTACCTCATAGATGCATTATCGCCCAACTGTAAAAGCTATTCAAGCCGAATTCGCTGAAATGGTATGCGGCTTACAGGTATGAATAAGAATACGAGACCCCCTATCTTTATCATCAGCGATACAGCATAGACCAGCGTGCCTGGAAAGACCATCGAGTACCAACTGAGAAACTCCCCCAAGGCCAGCAGGGAGAGGCCCACGGCCACGGATATGGCCCCACGGTTTCTGCTCTCCAAATATGACAGTATGGTCTCAATTGCTCCATATACCAGTAGTACAAACGAGATGGACCTCAGTATGTGACCTAGTTGTACAGAAGAGATTAAAAACAACGGAAATACGCCAACTGCCCGAAAGTATCTAGATTTGGGAAAGAATGTCTTTATGCCGTGCGAAAATGCAATAAAGAAGTACCCCAGTGTCTGTACACCCACTCCCAGCGTCTCCAGCCACCAACCTGCCTGGCCGGGTTTAGAAGGGAGTAGTTCCACCATGTATCCAATCCAGACTATCATAAACCCCAGACTGATTGAGAAGAACGCCAGTGACAATCGAAGTAGTGTTGGGCTGGCCGTATTTCTGAACCCTATCAGCGACATTATACCAATAGTCAAACCTACCAAGAACCCTGCCAGATTCAGTATGACTTCAAGATATGCCTCCAACTTGTAACTACTGTAAATATCGCAACATATAACAGCGACTAAACTAATTTATTTTGCGCAACACGTACTATCACAGATATCGTTTATCTCATCTCCAGCTTCCTGTATCTGCACAATCAAGGCAGAGAGACGTGCACTGGATATACGATACACGACATGACGTCCACGGCTCTCAGATGATACAATCCCACACTCCTTTAGCGTCTTTAGATGGTGTGAGACCAATGGCTGATCTCTTTTCATCTTCTGTACAATCTGGCCCACAGTCATCTCACCCTGGCTTAGTTGTTCAAGTATGCCAAATCGCATCTCATCACATATACACCGCAGCAGTCTAAGACCATCCATGTTATACGTAGGTATAGACATCTTGTCATATAAATGATGATTTATATAAACCATTGTTGATATGTAAATTATACTATGGTACTCTTTGTGTGCGTGGAGAATGCAGGTCGAAGTCTAATAGCCGAGGCATTTCTTAAAAAGTATGCTCCTCATGAACGTGTATCCAGTGCAGGGACACAGCCGGCGACCAAGCCCAATAGTGTGGTGGTCGAGGCCATGCGCGAGGTTGGCATAGACATTTCTGCGCAAAAGCCCCAGATGCTCACCACCAAAATGATAGATACATCTGAAGATGTTATAAACATGGGTTGTATGGACTCAGAGTCGTGTCCAGCCCTATTTGTTGAAAGGGTGTCAGATTGGGGCATACCCGACCCCAAGGGCAAAGACATAGAGGATGTACGCAAAATCCGGGACATGATAGAGAGCAAGGTAAAGGATATGGTAACGAGTCTGTAATGAAATTTAACATTCGTATATTTGTAGCCGAGCTTGTGGGAACCTTCGGGCTCTTGGTTGCCGCCACCGGCTCTATTGTATATGATGGGCTTAATTCACAGACTCTGGGTTTGGAGTTTATTGCCTTGATGCACCTGTTGGGCTTGTGGATACTGGTGTCTGTATTTGGCAAGTACTCGATGGCTCACTTCAACCCGGCCGTCACCATAGGTTTTGCCATAACACGCCATGCCAAATGGTCCGATGTGCCAACATACCTGGTGGCTCAAGGTATTGGAAGCATACTGGGCAGTGTCTTTGTTCTGTATACATTAGGATATCATGCAGATTTGGGACTGAATCGGCCGGACTACTCTTTGGACTTGGTGACCTTCTTTAGCATAGAGGTGCTGGCCACCATACTCTTGATGGGCGGCATACTGTGTATAGTGAGTACCAAGGTACACGGAGTGGTGGCCGGACTCGTGGTGGGAAGTGTGGTAGCCTTTGATGTCTGGTTCTTTGGGCCCGTATCTGGCGCCTCCATGAATCCCATCAGGTCTCTGGCGCCTGCCATCACTACTGGTATAATGAATGACATCTGGTTATACATGACAGCACCATTACTAGGAGTACTGCCACCAGCCTTACTGTACCGCTGGCGGAAGACGGTATCTGTATAGCACTCAAATTAGTCCTGTATTTGATTTAGTATATGGTAAATCCACCCATACGAGTACGACTGCAGACCATCGGCAGAAAGACTGGCCAGACGCACACAGTAAAGATAACTGCCGTCTTGTATAATGGAGAGTATTACTTTACACGACATAGACCGGACTCAGACTGGTTTTTAAATGCACTGTGTAATCCAGAGGTTGTGATATATTTTGATCATAACAAGACAATACATGGTACGGCAGAGCGGATACACGACACATCATTGGTAAGTCTGATATCCAGTATAAAGTATCCAAATGAGCTGCGCGCAAAGGAGCGGCGCGTAGCCATCAAAGTAACGCCCGTATGAAACATCACTTAAAGTAGACCAGAGTCGTCTTACCGCGACTGCTAAACTCTCTATCTTCTTCCATCTCGACAAATATTGGTGTAAACGATACCAAGTCTCCGGGTGCGCAACCCTCTACGTGTAGTTGGAGTGTTATATCCATCGAATCATATGTAACATCAGGAACGTCCGGTATGCTGGCTTTGCAGGTAGCATCAATACGAATACGGCTTTGATAGTGACGTCCTAGTTTCACCCTTCGTCCGTTTTGGCCAACCGCCCGTAGTCGAATATTTACAGGTGCATCTGTGACTGAAACGTATCTGGATGTATTATTTACAAAGACACCTATCTGAAAGGGCCAACCCGCTGTAGCCTCGGCCATCTTTTGAACACCATCGTCGGTTATTACAGATAGTCCGCTACGATTCTGTGGTATCTGTGTAATCCATTGGCATGTACGAGACACCACATCATCAATCTCAGCACGTCGTTTGGCGTCCTCCTCAGGCGGCAGATTGTAGTAGTCCACCCACTCTTTGTAGCCGTTTGATATATCCTGTATAAATTCAATAGACTGTCTTTTAAAGTCCTGCAGTGTGGGAGGAGGTGTCGGGTCTTCAAGGTCAGAAGGCAATACCATGATGTATAGAGCTTTCAATGTTGTAAAAAGTGTTACAGGTTTAGTTCTTTTCGTAGACATAGTTGATTGAAATGATCAATGTGCAGGGCTTGCTAGTTTCAGGATCCCAAAGGTTTGAGTTGGTTTTCTGTAAAGCCCGTGTGTTCATTACCGACAGTCTAGACCAGTACCACATAGTCTTCAAGAACTGGCCAGCCACCTGTTCTGACAATATTAATATAATAAAACATGACATGAAGAATGATTGGCAGCTGCAAAGAAACACAAAGTAGTAGGCGTAGAGGTACTAAAAAAGAACGGCGTAGATGTGGATAAACTCTTAGAGACTTTGGTGTATAATGCATCTGTGGAATTTGTTGCGTACTATTACTTTACAAATTTGCGAGCATTCTGTACAGGTATGGAAGGCGAGGGCATAAAGGGCGTAATTGAGGATGCCAGACTAGAGGACCTGAGTCACTTTGAATCTTGTATAGACCGAATATATCAGTTGGGCGGCGAGTTCCCCACCGATGTTACAGAGTTTTGCAAGTTGGCAGGAGCAGACTTTCTACAGTCCACAAAGAAGACCACACTCCGTCAAATACTTGAAAAGTGTCTCAAGGCCGAACAGGGCGCCATTGTAAACTGGAATAATGTTTGTAAGATGACTCATGGCAAGGATCCCACCACATATGAGATAGCATCCAGCATACTAGCAGAAGAGATAGAGCACGAGGCATGGTTTTTGGAGTTGCTGGACGGCAGGCCGTCAGGGCACTTGCGCCGCAAATACTCAGGTGAGAGGCCTCATACGGCCAAGCACTCACGCTCCTTGGGCGACCTGTAAAGATACTGTTGTTTTGGACACATGGTCAGGGGATGCCCATCTATATGGTGCCAACGTGTTAAATCTAAAATTTAATACCAGTTAGATAACATCAGTGATCAGCTCCAGGAAAGCTGGCCTCATACTCTCTCTCACGCATCTTTTTATCTTCAATGTCGGTCTCATCCTCTTCCAGTTCAGCAACCTCGATTTTGCGTATATCCTTTGTAAACCACGTGACATTGATTATGCCACCTATCTCTAGGCCCAACAATATCTTGTTTAGCATATCCGTAGAGACATTATGCCCATCCTTGGAGAGTGATTTTGATAGGTCTTCGTCGGTCAGTGAGCCGGCATCTACAATCTTATCGTGTATTATGTTGCGCAGGGGCAGAGTCATTATCCATAGAACACCTTGTCTGTTTTTTTGGGAATTGTTTTTGATATGTTTTGGCCCACATTCTCGTACCAGTCCTGTATATCTTGTGTTATGCTAGGTCTGATCACTTTTAGTGCTTCAGCAAAGTCCACATCGTGTATCGCACTCTGATCGTGTCGCATGGCCCGGATAGCAGTCTCCCGACATAGTGCTGCCAAGTCTGCACCAGTATAGTTACTAGTGGCTACCGCTATCTCACCAATATTTACACTAGAGTCCAGAGGCATCTTGGAGGTCAGTATCTTTATGATATCTAGACGGTTGGCCTCGTCCGGTGGCCCCACATATATTGACATATCAAGCCTTCCGGTCCGTAGCAGAGATGCATCCAATACGTCTGGTCGGTTGGTGATGCCAATCACTACAACCCCAGGAGTGGTCCCCTCTATCTCAGTGAGTAGCTGACTCAAGACGGTCTCACCGGCGCTGCCTTCTCGAACTTTGGCCAATGAGTCTAGTTCATCAAATATTACAGCACATGGTGAGGATGCCTTTGCCTTACGGAATATCTCCCGAACTGCCTTCTCAGACTCGCCCAGCCACTTTGATAGTATCTCAGGGCCTCGGACCAGTATCATATTGGCGCCACTCTCTGCGGCTAATGCTCTTGATACCAATGTTTTGCCGCAGCCTGGCGGTCCGTACAACAACACTCCCTTGGGTGGCCTTATGCCCATATTTGAGAACTTTGAGGGATTCTTTATCGATACTAAAAGGTTCTCTGTCAGTGTAGTCTTGACATCGTCCATACCACCCACATCCTTCCAGAAGACTTTGGGGCGCTCCACATAAAACTCCCTCATGGCGGTGGGAACCACCTCGTGCATTCCCAAATAAAAGTCCACTAGTTTTATCTCCATGGTTTTGAGAACTTTTGTTGGTATGCGTTCAGACTCCAAATCCATCTGTGGCAGATATCTGCGTATGGCTCTTGTGGCCGCTTCGCGGCATAATGATTTGATATCAGCTCCCGTATAGCCATATAGTTGTCCGGCCAGATCCTTTAGGTTTATCTCTTGTGATAGTGGCATGCCGCGGGTATGTATCTGTAGTATGTCCAGTCGACCATCTACATTGGGAACAGATATCTCAAATTCACGATCGAATCGTCCGGGTCTGCGCAGTGCAGCCTCCATGCTATCGGGCCTATTTGTGGCACCTAGAACTATCACATTTCCCCGTTCGTCAAGTCCGTCCATGAGTGCCAATAGCTGAGCCACAACACGTTTTTCGACATCACCATAGGCATCATCGCGTTTTGGGGCTATTGCATCAATCTCATCTATGAATATTATACTGGGGGCGTTCTCTTTGGCCTCTTGGAATATCTCTCGAAGACGCGCCTCAGTCTCTCCATAATACTTGTTTACAATCTCTGGACCACTGATGGAGAACATGTTGGCATCAGACTCGCTGGCCAGTACTTTAGCTATGAGTGTCTTGCCACAGCCGGGTGGACCATACAACAAGACACCACTATGCGCCTCCACACCTAATCTGGTAAACAGTTCAGGATGGCGTAGGGGCAGCTCGACAATCTCACGCATGGCACCTATCTCTTGAGTCAGGCCTCCCACCTCCTCATATGTTATGCGCGCCCTCTGATTAACCGGCGGCTCATCAGATATGACCAAAGATGTGGAGTCGGCTATGCTTATCACAGAGTTTGGGATTGTTTTACCTATACGAAACATCATTGAATTGCCTAAAATTTTAACGGATATTTCATCTCCCTGCATCAATGGAATATCAGAGAGTCGATTTTTTACAAAGTTTGTAAACTCATCATCTATGGTAACAGAGTCGTTTACGGGTATAAGAACTGCCGAGCGTGCGGTCTTTACCTGTGTCTTCACCACAGATATGGTGTCGTTTATAGAGACTCCCATGTTTGTCCTAGTCTGTCCGTCTATGCGTATTATACCGGGAGTCGTCTCATCCTCATCTGCAGGCCACACTATTGCGCAGCTGGACCTCATACCGGTTATCTTTACTATATCGCCCGGAGAGGCTCCCAAAAAGTCCATGGCGTCCGGGCCCATGCGGGCACGTCGCTTGCCTATGTCTCGTTTCATTGCTTCGGCTACACGCATCTGTAAGGGTTTTGAGCTTATCAAGTTACTTCATATCCACAGACATCCTGCTCATATTTAGTACCTCAAATTCACTGACGCCCTCAACACTGCGTACAGCATCTTCTAGCGCGTCGCTTTGGCCCTCGCTATCGTCTATGATAAATTCAGCCTTTATGCACTCTAAACCAAATGCTATGGGCTCAGTGGCATACCTCTTTAGCTCCATATCATCAGGGAGTGCATCCTTTACTGTTGCAGCCAAACCTTTTAGGTCCACATCAATGGTAGTGGGAAGTATCTTTGTAATGAACAGTAGACGGGCCATCTCATGGTCCCTCAAATCCACATTGACTACATGTGTATGGTCGCGCTGACCCACGACAACTCTCGCAGCGCCAGATACGTGTTGTATCACAGTCAGGGCATTCAAATTTGACGCACTTGTCATTGGGCATTATAGGCCTAAAGCAACTACTACACGTTGGCAGCGATATCTGCGAGGACATACTACTATACGTCCACGTACATCATTTATAGTTTGCATCTTTAGAGATTATGCGTAATAGCATAGCTTGGCAGTGTTGGGCGGTCCTGGGCCATTATGGCCGGAATCACCCATCCAGATCCGGAAAACACCCGCGTTTGCACAAGAACCTGTGGGTCTGCATAGTCATGCTGCCTGCCGTATTCTTTGCTCACGTCTCAAACGGTATGCTGCCAGCGCAACAAATCCGAACACCATGACAAGTCCGGCATACGCCAACACCTGACTGTACTCTATAAGAACCGCTGTGACCCCGACACCCAATACGCCGGGCAGTAAAGACAGCAGGTAGAGCCACCAGCCGCAACACCCTAGTGGAATCAGCGAAAAGAAAGAAAAGAACGATGTGGAGGCGCTGGCCCCCGTATTTCCGCCAAATATGCGCCTTTTGGCGGGTAACCTACAGCCCATCATCTTGCTTTTCTCTGAGAGAATTACTTGCAGTCCTATTCCCACACCCATGCCCACTATCACTATGGCGTTGGCCTGAAACGCGGCCGAAACGGCAGGCAGCGGATCCAGAGCCGGTGTTGTAACTACAACCACCAAAAGATATATCGACATTGTGATAATAGCAACAGACACTCCCTTGATTATGGGTTGCATGTTATGGATCACCATATACTAGTGTCGAGGGATGAAACGTGGACCATGAAAACCAGAACCCGGGTTCAATGGGCAGTCGGACAAGCTGGGTTCCAGTAAGATTACCGGAGATAGCCTTCCCGTCATAGTTCCACACAGAGCCGGTGTTCGTGTCGGTTATGTTTTCAGAATCAAATGTAAACTCTAAGGTGTTGTTGCCATACGTTCTATCAAATACTCGTGCGTTTCCCTCAAACATGGAGAGTAGCAGTATGTCTCTGGAGTCGATGGAATCGTTAATGACAACTTCGGACTCCAGATCAGTTTGGCCATACGCCTTGAACGTACCGTTAAATCCGAGCCCTACGACTATCTCCTTTGGTTGCATTCTGGGATCGTGGTGATCTATTGGAAACCAAATTCCCGGACTTGTATAATACGAGCCGTACGGGTCCACACCATATGCGCGGATATGCCCTGTATCGGTTCCAAGTATTACTGTATCCGGATAAAGAGTCTGCCAGTCTTCCCAAGTCATGAGATCAAATGGGACAAGGTCCAGATGTTGCCCACTTTGTGGACCCTTTACAGCCATTCCCAGAGCCTGACTCCAGTAAGAGTCGGTGAGCCGGTCATACATCAACAGGTTACTTTGGTATAATTTTCCTGTGGTTCCAAACTCTACATCTTTTTCATCTACAACCCTCTCAAATACCTGACTGGTATAACACAAGGGGCAGTACGTGACGGCCACTGAAGTTCCGTTGATGTTATCGTTTACAATCTCATGCCATACCAGAATGAATAACGGGTATGCCTTTGTTTCATTGCCTAATGTCAGTCCGATTACAATCTCTGAACCCGGTACAAAGTCCGCGTCTGTGGAGTTAACAAATATTGGCTCATCTATGGATGGTATCCCGTCTTTTGGCACGCCGCCATACCTTATTTTGTCCAGCGGTATGGTGTGCAATACACCGTCGGTCTCCATTATGTCGGTACGGTTTTCAGATTGTACCTGAGCCTCACTGTCTTCGGCGTATGCGACAATACCACTCCCCTGAAACACAAGTATTAGCACCACAAGACCGATATTTGCCATGCAGAACGCCGCAATTGTGGTATTCAACAGCAATGATATGAATCTCAAAGCATTAAAACTGTTCGATCAAAGTTATTTCTGCAAAACTTGGTGTGACTCTAAATGGTCTAAACCTGGCATAGGATCCTTCCCAGATGCTTCGTGGTGGTTTTTCTTATACACAAGATGTAATTTAGTCAAAACAGTAAAAATTGACTAATTTTTCTATTTTGCATCTGCAAGAGAGTAAAGATAGACCTTGATGCGTATTGCAATTATTCTAAATATCTTTTATAGCAGTGTACTGTATGACACACATACCCCTAAATGTGTGGAAATGTATAACATTTCTGTAGCTCAGATGAAAGACTAGTAATATTTATAATGTACGATACCGTACGCTATACAATGGAAGACATAAAACTTGACAGTCTAGAAGGTGTCGGACCAGTGACCACACGGAAACTGTCTGATGCAGGCATACACAATATGATGGATCTCATAGTTCGAGGACCTGTTGAAATTTCTAGTATTACCGGTATGGAGAAAGAGACTGCCGAAAAACTAGTCACCAAGGCCAGAAAACATCTATCCGAAAGTGGACAACTGGCAAAAGAGTTTGTTAGTGCAGCGGACATCTACAAACGTAGACAAGAGATAGGAAAGATATCCACCGGAACCGACTGCCTCGACACACTATTTGATGGAGGTGTTGAGACGCAAGCCCTTACCGAAGTGTATGGAGAATTTGGTTGTGGTAAAACTCAGTTCTGCCACACACTATGCGTCATGGTACAAAAGAGCATACAGGAGGGCGGACTTGAAGGTGGCGTGCTGTATATAGATTCGGAGAATACCTTTAGGCCTGAGAGAATAGTCTCTATTGCCCAGGCCAATGGCATGGATCCGCAACAGGTACTAGACAATATCATAGTAGCCCGTGCATACAACAGCTCCCATCAGGTACTCATACTCGAGGAGGCAGGCACCATAATACGTGAGAGTAATATCAAGCTATTAGTAGCTGACTCTGCAGTGGGCCTATTCAGATCCGAGTATCTAGGACGGGGCACGCTATCAGAGAGGCAGCAGAAGCTAAACCACTTTGTACACCTGTTGGTGCGCATAGCCGAGACATACAACTGTGCGGCGGTGGCCACCAATCAGGTGATGGCATCACCAGACGTATTCTTTGGAGATCCCACAAAGCCCATTGGCGGCAACGTGGTGGCTCATACCAGTACTTACCGGGTCTACTTTAAAAAATCTGGTAAAAAGAGAATTGCACGCATGGTGGACAGTCCGCACCATCCTGAAGAGGAGGTCATATTTGGTATTGGTGAGGCAGGTATAATTGATCCCGAAGATCCCAAAGCCAAAAAGACTACCAGAAAAACAAAGACTGAACCAACCAATACATCGCCAACCGACACAGAGAATACTACCGGTCAGTAGAATTCACTTTTTTATCTTATTTTGAATACCAGTATCACATGGGGCATCATTGGGAATCCACACCACATCGCCAATAATGGCGTTGCGCTTATACGATGTCATATCCAGACGGTGCCATTGCTCATGTCTACGTTTTCTCTCCTGTATCAGCTCATCACTATCATCAAAGAGCATGTTACACAGTGAGCATCTTATCTGCATTATATTATGTATAGTACAAATATTATATGAAATTTTACTTTGATTACTTGCCGTTTGACCACCCCCTGTGGGTATCAAGGTGGTCTTGATTATAAATAATGTGTATTCTGTTCGATTTTTTGAATAAATATTGAAATACTTCATGTAATTGCGGCGCATTGTATTGTAATATTCTTTAATATTTTTTAAATATTAAACATAAATTTGATCATATTATACAGAGATAAAATAGCAGACACAAATCTTGCCACATTAATCAAAATGCATGAGTGTTTCTTACAAGATATAGCTGGCAAGTAAAATTATGTTGTCAATTTTTGGTCTAGGAACTCGTTGTATTTTATACTATCTATGGGCGGTTCGCCAGACTTTGGATTAGACCACCTCCACCGCTTGATGAACGCCGGAGCTCTGATTCCTGCATTGCGGTATAATGTTTTGTATAGATTCTGCACATAACGGTAACCCTTACTACTCTGGCTCTAATTATTATTCAGCCTGAATGTGATAAATCTAGATTGTTTATGCGTTCCAATAATAGTTCAAAGATTATAAATCTGGTTCTGCAGTGTGTGAGTTGTAATTCGTTTATTTGAAATATGGAATTTTAACCCCCAGTACTTGTGCCTCACCAAATATGTGAGGAAACAATACAGTCCAAATATTTACTGAATAGTTTGTAGAACTCGACCATATGATGTGTAATGTATTTGATGATCTATACAGTCTTCCTTTTTAAAAATCTGATTTCGATTATATATTTTGTTAATGGATTTCTATGAGTATAGGTTTATTTTTTTACATAGTTATGTTTTCTAATTTTGTTTCTGGCATGATCTTTGTATTTAAATACTTCAAGTTTGCATCTTGTGACTTGGTATAGTACCAGATTAAAATTAATTTTTTATTTTATTAATAAGTCAGTTTATTATATACGCCTCCATATGTCTGAATTCGGCATCGTAATCTAGTTTATGATACCTGTGGTCTGCAACATCTCAAATCTTTCATGTATACTGCCGTATTACATCATATGCATTTGTGTGTCAAGCTCCTTCCTCAAGGAGGATTCATACAGGACTGACCGCACACCAACCCCAATAAATCAATTAATAGAGAATTATATGGGCATGCCATGGTCATTAGTTGGGAGATTCCAATAGTATTTTTACGACACTACACATAAGACAAGATATATACAAGTTGGTATTAGTACAACTATGTATAATATCAATACTGCTCAGGGGGATACGCATCAGATACAAAGAGCCCCACATACTGAAATCAACAAAAGACTATTAATCAAACCCGTACCACAACACTCCATGAGAGGACTATGTCATGGCTGCCTTACATCAAATGTAGAGGTATCCATAGTGGGTGGCAAAATACTGTGCGATAAATGCTCCAGTATAAACGAAGAACCTGCCGGAAATGAACGTTAGTGTAATATCCCATTGTGCAATGGACAGATTACACATAGGAGACTCCATATATGAGCAGGCGGGCGGAGATGCTTGTTACTCTGGACTCATGGCCAGAGAGTTCAAGTCCAATGTTAGCATACAGACAAAATTTGGAGATGATTTTCCAAAAAAATATCTACAAAATGCCAACATTAAACATGATGCATCATCAGCATTACCGACCACCAGATTCAAGATAGTGATAGATGGCTTAAAACGAAAGATGTACCTACAAAATCAATGTGAAGATATACAGGTACAAAACGACAGCAGAGATGGAATTATAATATCACCCATATATCATGAGATAACACCAGATATAATAAAAAATCAAGACGGCTACATACTGTATAATCCACAAGGGTTGTTGCGCACTACAGGTGAAGACAACATGATACATACATCTCCTGCCACACTAGACATGACTGATGTTGATGCATTAAAAGTGAATCCCGCCGAGATACAGGCTATAACTGGAGATGACAACGAGATAGAAGGTATGAAGAGACTACAAAAGATGGGTGCCAGAACTGTAATCCGCACCAATGGTAAAGACATTGTAATGTTAGACAAGACCATGTTATACACAATAGAGCTGCCCAACAAGAAGATATATGACACTACAGGTTTGGGCGCCATACTGTGCGGCTCTTTTTTATGCACAATGCTAAAAGAGAAGGATACTCTCTGGGCTCTATGCTTTGCGGGAGGCGCAGTACAGGCAGCATTGGACTCCAAGGCGCTAGGTTTGGCAAAGATCCCCAAAAAAGGAGCCATTCAAACCAATGCATCATACTTTTACAATTTAGTCAAATATAGGCAAGTATAAACAACCTATTACGCATTGTATAATATTGGAGATTTGCATATTAGATGATGGTATAGTGCCCAATGCTGTAAAGACGTTACTGGAGAGGCTAAAGTATGATGGCATAAGGAAGGTAACGCCAGACAACATATCAAGCGATATAGGGTGCATAATAGTACCGGGTGGAGATAAAGGCATACGAAGATACTTTCGCAATCCCAACGTTCCACCAGCTCCCGTACTTGGAGTATCCGAGGGCGATGCAGGTGGTTTTCTGTCTCAACTAGACAGCAAAGAGATAGGACTACATATAGACCGTCTACACAACACCAAAAACTACAACATAGTAGAGATACCCCGGTTAAAGGTCATAGTTGATGACAAAAACTCCCATATAGCTTTGAATGATGCTGCGGTCTTTTCGGCAAAGAGTGCTACGCTGATAGAGTACACCTTGAGTGTCAATAAACATGAGGTATGGCACGATAGTGGGGATGGCATAATAGTATCGACTCCCATGGGCTCAACAGCATATTCCATGTCCACAGGGGGTCCGGTAATATTTCAGGGGTCAGATGTGTTTGGAATAGTTCCAGTCAACTCACAGGATGTTACGCGCCGGCCCATAGTGGTTCCCAGTAGCAGTAAGATAGAGGTGTCAGATATCGCCTCACATATACGCTGCGACACTATACTTGATGGTGTAGACCGACTAAAAGTCAAGGAGAGTGTAAAGTATTCAAAGTTCAAATCACCAGCTCATATCATACGTATGGAAGATAACACCACCAGTGTATCGGCCATGATAAAGAAGGTACATCTAGCCGAGGACCTTCTACGCATGCCGCCCAGCTCAAAGCTCATACTAAAGATGCTAGAGTACGAAGGGGAGATGTCACAGAAAGAGCTTATA
Organism: Nitrosopumilaceae archaeon; assembly: GCA_965219765.1. Classification (GTDB taxonomy): domain Archaea; phylum Thermoproteota; class Nitrososphaeria; order Nitrososphaerales; family Nitrosopumilaceae; genus VYCS01. Next base: position 2,013,580 of record CBDCOI010000001.1, on the reverse strand, counting down.
GCAAAGACCTTTCTCCCAGCCAGAACAGTTCGTATTGCATTGACACGTCTATTAGAGAAGGGCCATATTCACAGAAAAGTGTCCATACTTGACTCCCGACAAAAGATATACAGTATTAGTTGAGTCGGGCTGCGGACTTTACAAATGCACGATAAGACGACTCTGGAAATCCAGGTCTGCTGCTAAACTCAGGATGGAATTGCACGCCCATGTAAAAACGACATTTTGGTATCTCTAGGATCTCCATACGTCGGGAATCATCACTATACGCAGAGAATATCATTCCGGCCATCTCTAGTTTTGTTATCATATCTTGGTTTATCTCGTAGCGATGCCGGTGGCGGCGCTGTATTGTGTGACTCTGATATATTTTGTGGGCCAGTGTGTCTGGTTTGATCTTTATGGTGTGGGCGCCCAGCCTAAGAGAGCCACCAGTGGCATGATCAGAGACTTGGTCAGGTAACAAATGCACCACAGGGTTATTGGTGTCAGATACAATCTCAGATGTGTGCGCATCGGGAATATTCAGTGCATATCTAGCAAAGGCCACAGCAGCAAGTTGAAATCCAAAACAGATTCCAAGGTATGGTGTATCGTATATTCTAGCCTCCTGAGCTGTCTGTATTATACCCTCGGCCCCCCGTATGCCAAAGCCACCAGGAACTAGTATGCCATCATATTTGGATACCATGCCTTTGGGAATACTCTCGGAATCTATCAGATCAATCTTTATAGATACGCCCAGGTCTGCAGCAGCGTGTCTTAGCGCCTGATTCACGCTGACATAACTGTCGGTGAGTGTCACGTATTTGCCCACCATCGCTATACGAACAGTTTTGCCTTCCTGTACCATCGAGTTTACTACACCATTCCAAGTGTCCCAGTCTTTGGAAGAGTCCATCAACCCCACGTGGCCAAACTTGCGAAACATAGAGTCCACTATACCCTGCTCGTACAATATGCCTGGAATCTCAAATATTGAATTTGCATCATGACATGACAATACATCAGACTCATTCACACCTGTAAAGAGGGCCAACTTCTCTTTTGTCTTCTTTTGTAGCGGTTGTGTACATCTCACCGCCAGATAGTCTGGTTGTATACCAATACGCCGCAACTCCTGAACGCTGTGCTGTGTAGGTTTAGTCTTCTGTTCGCCCACTACATCTAGTGAGGGCGCAAGTGTCACATGTACAAACAAGACATTATCACCAGCTTGGCAGGTTGCCCTCATCTGTCGGAGAGCCTCCAAGAACGGCAACGACTCTATGTCACCAACGGTCCCGCCACACTCCACAATTAGAACGTCCAAGGACTCATCGATACCCACCATGGCTATGCGCCTCCGTATCTCTTCGGTTATGTGAGGTATGATCTGAACGCATTCACCCATATACTTGCCGTCCCGCTCTGCACTTATGACATCCGAAAATACCTGAGCCGTGGTTATATTGTGGTTTTTAGGTATGTTGATGTTCAAGAATCTCTCATAGTTGCCTATATCCATGTCACACTCTCCACCATCTTCAGTAACAAAGACCTCTCCATGAGCTATGGGGTTCATTGTGCCTGCATCATAGTTCAGATAAGGATCTATCTTGATACACGACACCTTTAGTCCTGCCAGCTGAAGTAGTTTGGCAATGGAGGAGGTGACAACGCCCTTTCCTAGGCCCGACATCACGCCTCCGGTAACAAAGATGTATTTCATATTTTTTTAGTATAATGTAGGGCTATTATTTCTTGTTAGATCCCATATACTTGAAGTTGAATCGTATAAAGGATAGCAAAAATATGGCAAGCATGGCCACTCCTGTCACATATGCATACTGGAGCATGGTCTCATCCTCCATATAATATAACAGCACGGTAACGGCCAATAACGCTAGGCCCAACATTGTCAGCTTGCGATCATACATTGTATTGTGTATTATTGTGCACATCCCCCACAAAACGATTACTAAATTCGGCGCCTTCCCGCAGGTTTGTGTGATGGGTGTAGTATTATGAATTACCACACATAGAAACTGGTAAATCTGCGGGATGTAGAATGAGGTGAGCGAGGCGTGTGGCGGGCCACTTCAGAACACTTATCGCTGGACACCGCCAAAGCACATCAGCACGTTCTGTCATTAGCATATCACTATGGAGACATCAAGAACACCACTCATACAGGGCGGACAGGCTATCTCAGAGGTGCGGCGTAGTATCACCCAAGATTAGCTACAGGATTATATCACTGTATAACGTAACACATAACAGATTGATAAAATTACTAGAGTTGATCGGGTTTGCAGCCATAGGAGGAACCATCTACTCATTTTTGGGCATGGTGGATAGTCCTTACAGGTGGTATGTATTTGGGGCATGCGCGGGCGTTGCCATGGCCGTCATTTGGTACCGCAAGCGACTACGAGATAGAATGGAAAAAGTATAATGGGTATGCTGTTGTATAATTACTGTGTCACAGAGAGTACCAAAATGGTGGAAAGGCCTAGGTAAAGAGTTGGAGATAGACATTGAATATGAAAAAGCCTCGAACGGGCTTTGAACCCGCGACCTAACGCTTACGAGGCGTTCGCTCTACCAGGCTGAGCTATCGAGGCATATTGGGCTCTACACTACACTAGAATTTATGCGTAATCGAACCTGTCTCACAGATATGTATGACTGGCACATTGACTTGTCGTATGTGGCCACCTATCATAGTGAGTTTTCGGGAGTTTGTCAAGCTGTCTGTGTACCATCTTTCTGTAGATAAAGTCTAGTTTTTTTTGTGTAGTCTCATAAGAGTTCTTTTTGCACCATATATTGCGCATGGTATTCTTCTCATATAGTCTGACATTACCAACCAACTGTACGGCGACTACACTATACACACCACATATGTCAACTCCACATATACCAGTTATTTTTCTAGGTGACATATTTTTGCATATGGTAACGTGCAACTCTGTCGGTGTTACACGTGCCATCCACGATTTTATACAATTGAGACACTTTTGGCAGTATGCCTGTCTGCACTGCAAATAATATATTATATTTTGGAGGATAAGTCGTTTGGTATTACAATATTAAATAGAAAATTTAGTGAACAAATAAGACATAGAACTGCCATTATACAAACCCTTAATGACATATGCAAGATTATACACGGCAACAAGATAGAATATCTGATTATTCATAGCAAGATATAAAAATAAATTTTTTGGTTTAACGAATGTGAGTGTCAGTGTATCGTTATCATCATATATTATGTAGTTCAAGGGTGTTATTTGAAGTCAGATTTGATCTCTGCTGTTACCGTATTTTTGTCGAGAATGCAGATGCGCAATATTTGAATGCATGATTTAATTTTTTTCATTGATGGCCGATATTAATTGCCCATATGGGAGAGATTATTCATAAAAGTACAAGTATATAATTCCCATACGTGTTATATCTATACAGTGAAAGTTACAATCTCAGGAATAAGGGGGATAGTGGGAAAAGACTACACACTACATGATACCATATCATTTTGTAGAGGGTTTGTGGGCATAATGAATAGCAAGACTTGCGTAATTGGCCGGGACACCAGACCCACAAGTAATATGATATCAAATATTGTATCTAGTGTTCTGGCAAGTTACAACATTGATATATTAGATTTAGGTGTGATGCCAACGCCGGTTATATTTCGAGAGGCACGAAGACATGGTGCTGGAATAGTCATCACATCCTCACACAACACTATAGAATGGAATGGTCTAAAATTTATAATAAATGGAAGATCTGTAAACAAGGCAGAGATAAATCGCATAAAGTCTGGCACAAATAATATATTAAATAAAAACTCCTATGGCAGTACAAAATATTACACATCATCCTATGTTGATGATATACTGGATATGGTCAAAGTTGATGGTACGCCATCCATACTGATAGATGCTGGAGGTGGAGCTGCCACAGATATTGCCCCAAAGATACTCAAAAAAATAGGATGTCAGACAGATATCATTCACAATACGCACATCAGAACTGATCCCACCGCGGGCGGTCTAGAAGAGCTAGTAACCAAGTCTACAAAATATGATGCAGGGGTAGCCTTTGACACGGATGGGGACAGGCTGGTCCTAGTAATGAATGGGGCCGTACAGCCTCCGGATGTAACTCTGGGCCTGGGTGTGGCATCAGCAATAAAACAAGGATATCGCAAATTTGTCATAAGTATGGACAGTAGTGTATTAATTGAAAAATACATAACAGATAGGGGAGGGAGAGTGTGGCGCGCTCCTGTTGGTGAGGCAAATGTCATAGATGCAATGACGCATAATGATGCTTTTGTTGGTGGCGAGGGAAGTAGTGGCGGTTTTATCTTTAGTAAATTTAATTACTGTCGAGATGGGCTATTTACTTCTGCATTGATAGCATCCATGATACATGATGGTTTTGCGCACGATACACTTAATGATATTACAGGTAGTACAATAATTCGTGAAAAAATTATTGGGAGCGCAGACATAATACAAAATATAATTGACAAAATATCACAGATATCAACACAAGTGGACACCACCGATGGCATACGGGCAATTATAAATGACGACACATGGATATTAATCAGACCATCCAACACCGAAGATATCATAAGAGTGTCTGCAGAGGCTCCCACATCAGACAAATGTCGCAATGTAATTAATCAGGTTAAATCAATAATATATGATGGTCAACGAACATGACATAATACGAATATTTCGACAAAAATTCGGTATTAACTCTGCATGGGACGATGTTGAACGAATACAAATTAACAATACAAATTTGGCCATAAATATAGACACATTAGCGTATAGCACCGATGTACCACCATCCATGTCTCTAAGGGAGGCCGCAAGAAAGAGCATGATTGCATGCGCAAGTGATTTTGCAGCAAAGGGGATCAAACCTCTCTGGGCATTAATATCAATTAGTATGCCACCAACATATCATACATTAGATTTTGAAGAGATAGCCGGCGGTCTGGCAGATGCATCTGCTGAATTAGGATGCAGTATAGTTGGTGGCGACACAAAACAGAGCACAGAGATGTCCATAACTGTATGTCTAGTGGGCAGAGGCCGGCAGAAGCCTTACAGATATGGTGCCCAAATACATGATGCAGTGTTTGTGAGTGGGCCGTTTGGCACATCTGCTGCTGGACTACAGATGTTGTTAAACAGTATAAACGGGCCTGATGAGTATATCCGGTCGGTGCTACATCCAACAGTTCGATTGGAGTTTGGCGCAAAGATAGCAGATTACATAAATGCATCCATGGATTCTAGTGATGGCCTATCCACAACTCTAAACGAGATATCTGCGCAGAGTAACATATCCATTATAGTGACTCACGAGCCGATTGCAGACAATATAGAAGAGTTTGCAGGAAAAAATAATTTGAATGTAGATGATCTCTTGTATAATGGCGGGGAAGAGTACGAGATTGTGTTTACCGCCGCATCTAAATACATACCAAAGATATACAGTATAGCATCAGAGACAGATACTCCACTCATACAGATAGGGTTCGTAGAGGATGGCAGTGGCGTATTTGTAGAAAAAGATGGACAGAATTACAAAATACATGACAAAGGATGGCAGTCATTTAGATCATAACCTGGTGATTAATTTGTGTAATTTAAAAAAAGTCATGGGAGTATGGTACAGAATGTATTGGTAGTAGTAACATACTCTAACTTCAACACTAGCGTATTAGCAACCGGTATAGAGCCAGATACTAATAGATCGGCGCCTGCATATGTATAATTTACAGTTTGATATATTGTGCCATCATCTTCAAACGGCACATCTATGTCTTTGTATGCAGAGTCCGGGACCGACAACCGTATGCTGCCATATCCACTCAGTGTTGTGGGCCAATCCGGTACGGCGGCATGAACTGCGGTTATCATCACAGGGCTGTTCTGGCAGTGTAGTGTACTTGCAAAGTCGTTCAATAGCCCTTGTTTTGGTGTTGTCACACCCCAGTCTATATGGCCTGACTGCACAAGGCTACCATCAAAACCACTTTTACCATCAAAGAGTATTGAACATGTGGCATCAGCATATACGGTATACCATTCAACATGAACATCTACGATGTCTATATTTTGTGATATTATGCTGTTCTGTATTATGTTATTTACGTCAGTTTGTGTAATTGTCATATCAAGATTAGTAGGGGCGTTTAGTTGTTCTAGATACATATCAAGACGAATATCGTACGGGTGACCGGATATCTGCAACTGGCTATCATACACCACCATATCATTGGCACGCAATGCATTAGACCCGCTGGTAACTTTTGTTATATTATGTCGGTTCTGCGCATATATCTCATCCACAAATATATCCCGGTTGCAGTACAAACCAAGATTTAACGTGTATGTGTCTCCAGATATACTGCCATACTGCTTGAAATGATACGCAGTTATAGTCTGCGCACTGTGGTCTTTCTGCAGTGCCCCGGGCACGGCATGGCGGCGTTCCTCTTCAGCTTTTACCTCCTGTTCGGATATCGTATCAGGAACTTGTGGTGTTGACATGTTGCGTATAGTTGGCGTATTATGTATAGTTGGTACCATCGTTAATGATTCAGATACTGTAGGCAAATCCAGTATCAGAGACTCTAGTGCGGCTGAGCGTCGACCACTCTCCAGTAGACGCTCGGAGAGTTGTTGTACAGTATCCTCAAGAGCATCTAATCGTTGCAGTACATCCTCGGACTGTGTAATTAATAGTCCGGTACGGGCGTTTGCTTCAATTGAGCTGGCCGAGGATGTCTGTATCTCTTTTATCATGTCGTGAGTATCTTGGTGTATCATTACAGTGTAATTGCGTATATGCGCAACATCATCATCAACTCCAATTATTACATCTAGCGTGGCATCCATCTTTTCATTTACAGAGTGCAGTGTCTCCTGTATAACATCAACAATCTGCTTTATGTCACCCAAAAGTTGATGAACCAATATTATGATTAGGTTGGTGTCTGTGGTGTTTGAATTGATTTTATCAATCAGATACTTTTCTGAATCCGCCATGACATCAGCGGATATTGGTAATGTGGCCAGCATCAAAATGAAAATTATTTTTTTACTCATTAATCTCAAATATTACACAGTTTAAAAGCCAAATTTCCATACCAGTAATATGTTCAAAAGATGTATGTTATCTACAGCTAGAGTAGATGTTTTTTAATATTATTTTTTATTGTGTTCCAGTCCCACAGATATACATCTATACTGGACTCTTTGGCAATCTCGGATGCCTGCGCAGTGAAGCCGCCAGTGGATATCATCAGTATGCAGGTACCCCTCTCGGTGGTGGCCGCACCCAGTGTCTTGTTAACGTCAGGTCCGCCACACTGGTCCCGCCACAGTTTGCACTGTACAATAACACGTTCAGAGCCTTTTGTGGCAATCACATCAACGCCCCTGTCGGCGCGAGTGGCACCTAGCATTCGATTTGACTTTACATCATATCCTTTCTTTATCACATATCCCATGGATGCAAGCAGGTTTGCACATACAGCCTCAAATGAATAGCCCTCAAATCTGTCCAGACGTGTCTCCAAATCATCAGGTGTAATGCGCAAATCTATGCCATTATAGATACCGCGATTCCATCTGCTGTCTCTTCTTTTGCGGCGCCAACTCCACCACGGCCTCTTTTGTGGCGTCTTGATTGGCTCGTATGCACTATGTCCTTGTGTATTGTATTGGGGAGGCACCTGCGGCCTATCTGGAGGAGGCAGCATCTCCTGTAGTTTATCATACTTTAGTGGCGAGTCACACTTAATCTCTATGGACAGCTGGCCTAGACCGGGTTGTTCCCATGATATGGTAGCGTTTCGCTTCAGCAATCCCACCTTGACTGCGGCCTCTGGCATCGCCAAAACCACAACACCATCATTATCTATCAGATATGGTAGTTCTGCCAGTACCAATGAACGGTTGGTATTTAATACCAACGTATCCCCTTTGGGGCATACACCATCTCTTTTAGCAGGTGGTCCGTCGGGAAAGCGTATGACATGTGTGCCTGAAGCTGCCTCAATTCGTCTCACCTGCGGTTTCAAGTCAGGTCTCTGCACTACAATCTCATATGAGCCTTGTTTAAACGCCTCCCATGAAAACGGAGGTACCACTACACATGGAGTAACGCCCAGAACAGTTCCATCATATATTATCTGACAGTCTTCATCCCCACTCACATACCAGACTATTGGTGCTTGTTGGTAAGATATGGCGCGCAACCAAGCTTTGGTGTCTGGGCCGCGTAGCGAGATGGTCTTGCCTGGATGTTGTATGCACAAGGCGCCCAGTCGTATTGAGCATTCGAGATGCTCATATGGTATATCATAGATGACGTTATATTTATGATCCATAATCTTTACAGAGTTCTCTATATTCAGCATATGCTTTCCTAGACTGCCAGAGAACAAGTCATCATGGGTAGTATCATCCGTATTCATCTGTCCGTGTACACATCCGTACAAGATATAGGTATCGTAGATATCTCTCCACCACAGTTACATATCATTATGAAAATCACCCACATGTCATTATACAATCAACATATATGCATTCTAAACATGTGTTGCCGAACCCACACGCCCGTTTAATCATACAAAATATCACACATTAGCGCATTAAACAGGAAGGCGGCCACACTATACCTCATGTATCATCTTTTTCAGGTTCGGATTTTTTCTTGTTCACAAACTGTTCATGGTCGTGCTCATCTTTTATGTCAAATAATCTGTCCGATGATATATCAGATGATTTTGTATTGTGTGATTTTAGTCGTTCATTTTGCATCATCTGGTACTGCTCGCGCGGAGTATAGTTTGGGGTTGTGTGGGATGATGATGCATCATTCATATCCACAGGCTTTAGCTCTTCATGTACCATATCTTTTAGTGATGATGCGCCCCGAGTTTTTTTGTTTTGTGTATTATTCTTTGGAGGTTTAGACTTTGTTGTACCACTGTTACCATCGCTTATGGGAGCCAAGTCCGAGAGCGTCGTACTAGAGTCCGTCTCGCTTATGGGAGTCAAATCAGAAAGCGTCGTGCTCTCTTTGGATGCCGGCTTTAAGATCTTGCTATCTGCCATGCTGCGGACACCATACTTTGTGGCCACACCAGCAGTATGAACTGCACCGGTGATGGCACGACTGGCAACCTGAGTGACCTGCCCCAAAAGGGGTACTAACATCACCGGCAGTGCCACTGCAAAAAAGACAACGCCCAGCGAGCTAATCCATGCATACAGCGTCATCATGCCCGACCCATCACATGCATCACCCACACACGGGCCGGTGCCAATCTGGGCAATAAAACCAGCCCCCACCGAGATCACCACAGCAGATAGTAGTGGTAAAAGAAACAGTATGGGTAGCGCATCCAAGAACCGGTTTGCCACTGCATCTACTTTAGGTATGAGGGTCAACATCAGAATAAGTGGAAATGCGGCAATGATCATCCCCACCAATAAGTCTGCCAGTATTCCTATCACAAATGCCATCAATAAAATATTTATGGTAACCAGCGCCTTTGTGAGTCCCAAAAATGTATTCACTAGAACTGACTCTGAAAAGTTTTGAATGTCCATGGTTAATGCGCTAAAAGGATCATCAGGTGTCAGATATGCATTCTTTGTGTCTTGTAATTCGGTATAGCCCATCATTTGATCAAAGACATATCTGATCTTAAATTGTGGCTCACAAAATATAACAGCATCAGACATCTGTCCTGCGTCTCCGCGACTATACGGAGATTCATTATACTTTTGTATTATATCTTCATCAGACCACTCTGCAGGGCATGGTGTTTCAGAATTAAACGTATAGGCGGGGTTCAACACCCATAGAGAAGCGCCCTCCACAACTGTAACTGCCCCGTCCCATAACAGGGGGAAGGCCATGAACAAAATTATAAAGATTATACAGCGAGATATTATAGTATTCGAGGTTCCCCCAGATATCATACCCGTACCCTCCAGCATGCGCGCCAATCCGGCCCACAGTAAGGCCATACCCGCCACACCGCCCGCCACATATCTCATCTGTACAAATGTATCAAAGGTGGCATTTCCAGACTCTCCACTCTCATTTAGTGAGTAATCAAAACGAGGTAGTGTCAAGGCCAAGTCCATGTATATGGCATCCAAAAATTCGGTCAAATTTATGGCCAGACCAATCACTGCCAACATAAATACCACAAAACCGCCCACAACCAGGACAGATGCCAGTGCAGGTCTACTGTTTCGCTTCACACTATACGAGAAATATTTGTAATTTAAGCAGAGTCGGGCCTGTCGTTGGTAGATTTAACAGAGCTGTGCACCTTTAGGGCATTCTGTATCATGATGGTTATACCCTGTACAATTGCACTTGTAACATACGATATTACACTCCCGATTATAGGTACCAAAAATACGGGTATAACCGCTGCAAAAAACAAGACCGACACTGCCGACAACCAGACGCCAAACAAATCATCATATATTCCAGAGGCCACAACAGAGCTTCCCGTCACCAAAATTATACTAGAAAATATTGGAATTAACAGAATTGATGGCACACTAGATAGAAACAGTATGGATATCCGTCGAAATTTAGGTATTAAATATAATATTATCCAGATGGGAAATGCGCCTATCACCACACCCGTGAACATATCCAATATTACACCAACCACCACTGCCATAAGCACCAAATTGAACAGCATTATTGCTTTAACCACAACGCCAAATATGTTGACAAACCACGTATCCATGCCGTTATTTATGATATTATTAAAAAAATTCAGAGCACTTGTACCGTCAGGTTTGATTCCGGTCAGCCCACCGGCCTGTTGCAAGACATAAGATACTCTATGAGACGGCTTGCACGCATCACTTGGGTTGCCACCTGTATAATACGGCGACTGTACACCATACTGTGTGATATCATCTGGGCTCCAGTGTGTAGGACATGGATTTTTTTGATCAAAAGTATATAGTGGATTTAATATCCACAGGCCGCCCATCACGATTGCCTGCGTAGATACATCCCATATGGGTGGAAATACAAATAATAGCACACAAAATAATACCAGCCTATACACGGATGATAAAAATCCGCCTGCTATACAGAACAACACACCACAGAATAATATTATAACAGCAATCCAGCGGAGTTGAGAGTACACATCAAAGAGTGTATTTCCCTGCTCGATACTCGAATATTCAAAATTAGGCATCGAATATTGTATGATTAAATCATCCAGATTCTCCACCATTATATTGGAAAGTCCTACAACTCCAGCAAATACTAACACCATTACGGTTATCAAAATAGCCCCATCAATAGCCACCAGCACCATTACGCCACAATGAAGAGGGACCTTTTAACGAGATGTTATTTCATGTACAATGAAATATCCAATTACATCCTTTGATGTTGCAGGCGGCACACTGCACATACAGAAACATTACATTACAATAGAGGGGGACAGACAGCCGCCCGTTCACATACCCATACATGACATACTATCGTGCAGTTCCAAGCAACGCACACTACACATCACGTATAATGGCGCCCAACGAATCATGTTGATACTGAAACTCAAATCCATGCCTGCCGCCGCTGCCCAGTCGGCCATAATGGGAGCAGCTAAAGGGTTATGATCATATACATCATACCACTACTGTGCTGTCTATCTGTTGTATCTGTGTACGCGGACCAGACATTTCTAGTCACATCACTAGGCAACATCTTTCTGATACACGAGCAGCACAGCATGCACAACGCCACAGTATCGCCAACACCCCATTTTATTACAAAGATGTTTGATGGATTCTATCTAATTGGTACTACGCACAACGCCAAGGCCATAAACTTTGATGCCACATATGTCATACCATCATCAGTGTCACAAAGTTCATCCTCCATATATGGTGTAATACGTGATGTATACACACAAAACATAGTGGATAATCATGGTCCGTACATATATGAGAATGGCAGGTTACATCTTAGCACATTTGGTCTGCCACATGTACTGCAAACAATACACTACAAGATATACAACGGGACCTCCACGTATTATGCCAGCTCAAACCATGTGACATTTGGAGGTAATGGTACTGCAGTGTATGCATTAAAGGATATCACACATGGTGGTCAAAATATAGACGATTTTTTAGTAGAACGCATATGTTACAGCACCCCCTGCGGCAGCATTACAATGGCCAAATCCAATCATAATCTGTTGACACATACTGGCTCATTACAGGATGCAGGCCTATACGATACGATACATCTAGGCAGTAAGGCAGTCCGCATAAGTGAGGATTATTACATCATAGCAGACACAACAGCCGGTCCAGTACGACTCAAAGTAGTAGAGTATGACCCTAACAAATTTCAGATACGCAATATGCCTTTGGGTGTTGCATATGTTATATCCACAAATTTTGACATACCCATGTGGCCCTTTACGTATAAATTTCCAGGGTGCTGTCATTCACCATCATATACGATACCCGCCTTCAAGGCAGGGCTACAGACTGGTCACAGCATAGTATCGTACGATAGTGACTCGCTGGCGCACAAAGCAGGCGACAGAGGCATCATACAAGTCCGAACGTACACAGATACACTCTGGTACAAAGGATATATGGCAAATTATTGGCTTGTCTTTGATCATATCAACAATCGCATAATCAAGACAGCGAAGAGTCCAAGTATGCTCATAACTGCAACAGCATATCTTGTCATACCTGCAACTGTTGATACGACACTCTCAGATATGTCACTAAATAAAATATCATGTAGTACAAGGAAGATATCATTGGCATACTTGGAAGGTATTATACCAGCCGGTCAGAGCATAAGGATACCGGCCATACCCGCACATCCCATACTGTGTATGTCATCGGATGGCTCGCCACATATTATACCATTCAACATAATACAAGAGTCGGCTCAGGCCACACCCATCAGACCGGCCTCACACAACACAACCATAACATCACAGCCAGAATTGATACCATGCGTATCATGTACACATGACAAGATGCAGTCGGATATGGGCGGTACGGCAATATCATCAGGAGTGGTCATGTCCAGTCAAGATGGAGCAATGGAGATATCACTTGTGGGTCAGGCCACATACAGCGGTATTATAACACGGACATGGACCAGCACACAGGCAACCAGTACAGTATCCTTTTGGGATCCACAGGTTATAGTTCGGGATGGTGGTAGTCCTGTCATATCATGGTATCTCAATGGCATACTAGTAGAATCTGATACAGTACAGTGTAAACAAATCTCACATACCAATGATACAGTACACAGCATACAGCAGGGTGGCCACACCATACACAGATGGTCATACGAGTATGCACATACATGCGAAGTAGACATCGATGTACATCGTGTAATGCAGGTAAAGTCAGGCGACACAATACAGGTGACTATACATGCATCGCCAGATATCGTGGTACGGACAGATGATCACAACAATAACAATATAATAGATACAATACAACAGCACGCAAAAATTAGCGGTATAATGGTAAAGACGTATGGGTAGTTTTTTTATTATTGTTTGTAATATCTTCCCAATGTATCATGGGGGTTTTGTGTATTGTGTGTGATGCATTCTGTTAGTAGTGATATGCGTTCATTCATATCAGATACGCCATCATCTATTCCGCATATTTGTAATGCCTCTTTATACCGGCGTGACTCTTGAATATCAGACTCTGTAAAAGTATCCCCAAATATGTCATATTGAAATATGGTATCCACAGATACGCCCTTTTCATGGGGCATTATCTCGGAGATATTCATGACCTTGCGGGAGTGCACTCCTTGTATGCGTATCTTTGATATGTGCGCAACAAACCATAACAGCCCCAACTCTCCTTCGCCAATACCTGCACCCCGCATCCTGGTCAGGGCACCAGACGGGGATGATGCATGGAATGACGTCAGGCCGCCATGGCCCGTGCCCACACTCTGAAATAGCGCATCCATATCAAATAGGCGGGTCTCACCCACTATCTCATAGTCGGGTCGCTGCGTCAGCGATATATCTATCAAGTTTCGTATCGAGACATCAAACTCTTCGCCCATCATGCCATAACTTTTGCGGGTGTTCAGTCTAACCCAATCCGTATGAGGTATGCGCATCTCCAGTGTATCTTCGATGGTAAGAATTCGCCAGCGCGGATTCAACATAGATATCAGCGATGCCAAAAGTGTGGTCTTGCCAGAGCCCGTAACGCCGATTATCAGCCCCACGGCCTTGGCATCCAACAGTGTCCACAGGTATGCGGCCATGCGGGGAGTTATTGTATTATTCTTCATCATATCGGTTATTGTGTATGGGTCTGGAGGGAACTTTCGTATGGCAATGGCACAGCCGGGCTTTGATATCTGGTCTCCAAATGTAGCAGAGATTCTAGAGCCATCATCCATATGAGTTACAGACATGGGTCTGGACTCGGTGGGTTCAGAGCCTGTCTTTCCATATACTCTTTGAATGTAGTTCTTCATGGATTCATCATCTGCAAATGACACGTTGGTATACAATGTATTGTATATTCCCGAATACTTTTTGTGGACCACTCGGATGGGCCTGTCTGGTGCCGAGCAGAGTATATCCTCTATGTTGCCATCGCGCATGAGCGGGTCCAGTAGTCCGTACCCTACAAAGTTTCTGCGTATGTAATAGTCCAGATGAGGAAAGAGCCGTTGCGCATCCTCTAACCGTTTCATCCTCTCGGCCACCTCCCAGAATGCATCGCGAAATTTACCAGACATTGTATGAGTATCTTCGTTGGGCTCCAGCTCAATTCCCACATTTATTCTAGATACGACCGAGTCGTATAGTCGGTGTGCCTCAACACTCAATGGAGGCTCATTCACTATGTATCGTCCATCACAGGTTATGTATATCTGGGCGGCATCAATGGCATACTTTTCTAGTATGCGCAGGTCATGTACATCATAGTTTGATACAGAGATTGAATGTCTTGACTTCATGTATGGTCATGTATAATTTCGTTAAAAACATACTGTAGCATGTATGGCATGACGACAAACCAGTACTATAGTTACAGAGTAGAGCCATCCAACTATTACACGCTATCAGAAGATGAGCGCATAGTCAAACTACGACGTTTCATCGGTATAATATCCCGCATAAAGAAGCAGCTGGACATAACGATGACATCAAAGCCTGTCAGTTTGAATGGTTTGGAGTATACAGAAAAGACCATACATATAGGATCATATCAGGATATGGGTGAGATCATATCAGAGTCCGGGTTTGGAGCCATACGTCTTGAAAGACCGCATATGTTAAAGATAGATGCCGAGCACGCTGATCATATAATCATTAACGATATGTTGTATCGCGCATATGTCTTGTATAGCATGTCGTATAGTATAACACCAGCATGGATAAATGGACTATACGACATATGCGGCAATGTCATAATTCGCATGTGGCCCATCAAGCCATCCCGGGCGCGGCGCATGCTGATATCTCATGCAAATATAGCAGACGCGCGCATAGGCAAGATGCATGCAGAGGATGCTGTGCGGGCACGTCACGTTCGCGATCTCTTAGAGAAGGAGGAGAGCTCACTGGTAGAATGCGCCATAATACCACTGGTAAGTGGCTCCACGCCAAAGTCACTTCGTGCCAACTGTAAAACATTCGAGCAGAATGCCACATGGAAGCAGATGCGCTGCGCATCCATATACGGCATGCAAGACAGCATAGTGAGGGGTTCTGGGCACAGATTCCTCTTTGAGCTGGGCTCGTGCGCCGTCTTTTATCCGTTTGAGTCATCAAATATGATAGAGTCCAGCGGCGTATATTTGGGCAAAAATATGATAAACGATACACCAGTCATATACGAGTATAATCGCCGGGTAAACTACAATGTTACAATGATTGGCGAGTCTGGCCGGGGCAAGAGTACTGCTGCCAAGACATATGTAGATAATTTTTTGCGCATAACACAAGAAAAGTATGGTGCAGGACACCGTATCATGTTGTGTGTGATAGACCCACATGGCGAGTATGCCCCACTGTATAAGCAGTTTGATGCTCAGGTGATGGATTTGGAGGGACGGCAGCGCATGGGTCTTGATCCGTTTCGTATATGCGATGAGTCATCAAGCGCGGCATCCATACTAGCAGATACCAGCGAGATGCCCGCCAACCTGCGCTCTGTAACAATATCCGTATCTGATGATTGTAGTTCAGTACCTGAGCTAATCGAGAGGCTCACATCAAACTCTGGACCCCAAAGTCAGGACTGCGCAAAGGCCTCATCGTATCTGCTGCAGTTTGCGCATGGAGACGTATCTCGTATATTCGAGGGGCAGCCTGACACACATGACCGAACAATATACACAATGCGAAAGGCCGACAAGTCAAAGTTGAACGGCATGATTGTGTCCATGGCCATGGCGCGCGCCTGGAGGAGTATGCGGGATGCTCCACGACATGTACCAAAGTTATTTGTCATAGATGAGGGATGGTTTGTCTCATCCATGGAGTCGACCGGTCAAATTCTTGAGGATATTGCCCGGAGTGGCCGCAAGGAGAACGTGCATCTACTGTTTCTGTCACAGGAGCCGTCCGACATTTTGGATAATCTGCATGGACGTGCAGTCCTGAACAATTCGGCCACAATACTCTTGTTTGGTCTAAAACCGGATTTGGCACAGACTCTTCAGGAGGTACTGCGGCTGTCTGATACTGAGCGGAGCGAGATAGAGAATCTAGATAGGGGTTGCGCAATGTTAAGGGCGGATGACCATCGAATAAAACTGCGCATACAGCCTACAACATCCCAGCTGGAGATGTTTAACACAACGCCAAAGAAGCAGGATCTCTTGAGTGACTGATTATATCTTTAGATACATTGTGTAGTATTTGATAATTGTAAACAGATTATAATTTAGCAGAAAGGCATTCATGCCACACTTGTAATATTATAGTATAATTATATCAGCGGTCTTTGTGTTTTGTAGATATGCCTGTTTTATTCCAGCAATTTATCAATAATATGTATAGCATCGGCTGCCTCACTGATAAGTTTGGCAACCCTGAATGGTTACATTCAAACTCTCAGGTGTCGCTTGTACCATATATCCAATTATTCCATTATGTATAGTTAAATTAGTATTTTAAAAAATATGATAAACTTGAATAAATGCACCGACCAAATGACACGCTATTCAGATTGAAATATAACTATAATAATTAAAACTACCAAGTCATCAGATGATATATTATTATTTTGTGGAATTGCCATACAGTGTGTAAAATACACAAAAAATAACTCTTACAGTCATTGAAACATTGTATTCCAATCGAGATTATACACATCACCTATGGCGCCGTACGGTTATAATAATTCACATATGAATGTAAATTACATAGCCAAATGCAGAAAGAATGGTATTTTTAGATTACAAAAATTATGGGCATATAAGAAAATACTAGATTTTTTCTGGGATATTATACGTACATACCTCAATTATGTGTAGTTTTGTATTGTGTACTCATAGTCAGACTAGTGTATAGGATATAATTTTGGGTCAGCACTATGGGCAGACAACAAATGTTGAGTGTGTAAAATAAAAAATAAAAAGGTATTATTAACCTGGCTTGACCCGGGTTGAATATGCATCTGTAATTATGGTATCGCCGCTGGCCTTTATCAGCAGTGTTATTGTAAGTCGGTCAGAGACATTGACAGAGTTACTTATCTTATCGGTTCCACCTTTGGATTCAATCTCAACTATCAGCGCCTCGGATTGACCATACGGTATGCTCACTGTCTTGCCAGTACTGGTATCTGTGACTCCTTTTGTGTCGTACACATAGTTGGACGGTACTACATTATTTCCATTTATCTTTAAAATTACATTTGTGCTTGAATTTTGAAATAACTCAACACTAGATACCAATATCTTGTCGATGGTGATTTCATCTATTCGGGTCTGGCCGTTGTTTCGCAGTGTGGCTGTAATTCTTAATAGATCATCATCTTTGACGGCATTAAGATTTCGTACATCCAAGGCGGAACTAGACTTGAAGGGATCAGTCTGGGATTCAAAGGTATAGTATAGTGTAGAGCCCGCTGCAGCGGTAACTCCCACACCTATTATTATGCCCACAATTGCAGACAGTGCAGGTACGCTGTTTGTGCATCTTTTCATTATACGGACATAAATAACTGCTTATAACGGCCCAGAGTACCGCGTATTGCGTTATAAACAGATAGTGACATATCTGACATGCTTGAAAAACGCAAAGAAGAGTCCGAGTCCATAGGCAAGTATCAGACCATGTTGTTGGGCGCCATAATTGGGGCGTTCATAGTGTGGGCCATGCCGTATGTGATAGCGTTTATCTTTGGGGTTGACAACATATTTGAACCACCGCCCAGCGCCAATATTCCAGCTGCACTTACTGAAAAGATAGACAGCTTATACCAGACATTATTATGGGTAGTACGTTTGATCTTTGTATTTGCCATCATGATTAGCGTAGTTCTCTTACGACTACGATGATAATACCATCATTTTTTTATTATCTTATAATATTGGCTTGTTGCTGTGTTCTATTAACCATACAAATTCCCAATAACATATTATTAATTCCGGCAATAATCACATGTGGCATATCTACAACATTGGACATATTCGGGACCATACGCTATAAAGACAGAGCTATATGCAAACATGAATCTTCTTTATCGTTTAGTATTTTTGTAAAACATTTAGGGCGGGGTGGAGCCATACTGCCACAGATATCAATAGAGGTCACACTAGCATGGTTGGTGATGCCCATAATTTTAGAGCACCAATCACCATCAGTACCATTCTTGTTTTTAGCTAGCATTGTGCATCTGTATGGATTTTTGAATAATATTACATTAAAAAATCTGTCCTGAGTGTTTTTAATGATTTAAAGATGACAGTTAGACATCATGTATAATGATGCCCAGTTGTCATCGTCTGTAACTGCACAGTCCAACACTAGATGGTTCCATTTTAGTACTGCTTGTAATGATTCTTTTGTAACATGTGCAGTAATCAAGCTTATCAAGAGTGAACTGTTAGTGGATAATTTACATAATACAAAATTACCATCAAAAAACTAAATTATCATGTCGATATACTCACAGTATGAGGGTATTTGTGGACATCGGTATGACTCTGGCCAACCGGGCTCAGGAACAGCCCCTCAGTGATGGTACACTTCAGCAGTTTGTGAATCAGAATTTTAGTGCGCTTTTTCCAGATCTTAAAATTATATCCCTGGGTTTTAGGGTCGGCATACCCATACGCCATATTGACATATTGGCGTATGATGAAAGGCAGAACTGTTTTGTTATTATATCATGTAAAAGTGAGATTAATGAATACGTGTTAGAGCAAATATCCAAGGATTATGATGCAACAATAAACAACAAAGGTACTGCGGCCAATGCACATACGCAAGGGGGCGGCTCTAAGGATCATACCTCGTATAACTGGGATAAAACATATGCAATTTTAGTATCACAGAATTTGTCCAGTTTTGAGACCAACATGGGCGGCAAAGTTACATGTGGTCTTCAGATCTTTAAATTATCACAATATGCAGGAGGAATAATATTAATTGACAGAGTATTTGAGTCAAATAGACAAACCAAGCAGTCAGTAAATACCATTAAAGATTATCTGGATGCAAAGACTAGCGCTAGTACTCGAAGACTCTGCCAAAATATTATTCGGCATTTGCGCAGGGACCCAGGACTTAGAGTTACCACCACAAGTACTCATCTACAATTCAAGACCCGACGTGGTATGATTATATGTTCGTTATCTGCAACAAAGACTTTTGTAAAATTAACATACAATATACAGGCGCCAGACCCATCGTTTGAAGGGCATGATTTCATACAGAATATTTACGCCACACTGCATCGAAAATTAGGAGATTATGAAACAAAGGTTACCAGTTTGTACATGTTCAAAAAGACCATTCCATTCATCAAGACTGTACTTGAGTCAAAGAGCTCCAAGGAACCACCAAAATCCGGTAGATTCGAAGA
Organism: Nitrosopumilaceae archaeon; assembly: GCA_965219765.1. Taxonomy (GTDB): domain Archaea; phylum Thermoproteota; class Nitrososphaeria; order Nitrososphaerales; family Nitrosopumilaceae; genus VYCS01. The sequence goes on along the minus strand of CBDCOI010000001.1, from coordinate 1,993,430 downwards.
TTGGGTTGCCCTAACCACCAATATAGATATGAACAAAAGACCAACTATAATGATGTGTCCAGATGGTTCCACAGTTACAGTCAAGTCATGGACGGACCTTGTATTTCGCATGGTTGTATGGTTACACAAAAATGATAACCTCGGATTAAGACACTGCCCCATAAAGGGAGGACAGAGGTATATACTCTCAGGTACTGCCATTCATCCAAATGGTAAAGCCTTTACCAGACCCAGACAGACCGGACCACTATACATGGAGACAGATTATGACTCCAAACGTGTGGTACAATATGCTGCCAATATTACAAAGTGTGTGAAAAAAAATCTGAGCAACTTTTGGGTACGATCATAATTTACCTGTAATTAAAATGCACACCGCATAATAATATACATTGTATAATAGTACAAATTTAGACTCAGGTACTACAGTATGTATCTAGTATGGCATGTCAGCAGATTTTAATAAATGAAATGGTTATACATTATAAGAATTTAAAAAAATAAAATTTAACAGATAATTATGATTTTTACACCTCTTCTTTGTGCTCGTACTTGTGTCTATGCGTATTTGTTCAGCCAATGAACGGTTTCTGTATATATCATATATCATATATAATAACAAAAAATTTTAGTGTCACACCACATGAGAAAACCATTCAATGGTTTTTAATTGAGTATTGCTATAAAGTACCGGTATAACCTCGTATAGTTGGGATCATAAATAACCCACCAGGAATTTTACGTCGGCAATATTTTGTTTAAATCTCTGAACAGGATGTTGCGCGGGTCGAACTTTATTTCAAGCGACTCGTACACCGACATGATTTTTCTCCTGAAATAGCTCTTGGCAGGCCTCCTGAAAGTGCGCCGTATCTTTGCCTTGCCGTTGCGCCACAACCATTCAGCCGGGTTCAAAAACGGTGAGTATGGAGGCAAGAATATCAATTTGACAATGTTGTTGTTCTTTTTCAGGTATCGTCGCACGCGTCCGGAATTGTGGTATGCGGCATTGTCGACGACCACCACCACCTTGCCAAAGTGGTGCCGCAGTTTATCCATATATCTGATGAACGACCTGTCGTTGGCCTTGCTGGCTGTCATGTAGCACGTCTCGCCATCCAGCGTGATGCCGCCGTAGATGGTCTGACGCTGGTTACCAAGCTGTGTTAGTATTGGCTTGGCGTTGCCGCGCACATAGACCGCGCCAGAACCAAAGATGTTCAAGTTTTGGTGGCTTTCATCTGACATTACAAGCGTGAAACCCTCGTTTTCAAGTGTTTCCACCTCCCTTTTGGTGTCTTTTTGCCAGATCTCGAGATCCTCTTTTAGCGGAACACGGTCAGATATCCGGGGAGTCTTCTTGACGGCAAAGCCCAGCGACCTCAGCAGGCGGCGCGCGTGTGGCTCGCTGTATTTCACGCCGGTCTTTTTCTCTATTAGCTCAACGAACTCATAGGCGGTAAATCGTTTGGCATCGTCGACTATCTTCTCCAGTTTATCGCGCTGCACGAAGGGAGGACGGCCCGGCCTCGCATCGTCGGCGAGGCCGTCTAGACCTTCGCGGTCGTAGGCGTTAAGCCAATCATTGACTGTGCCGCGGTCAACGCCGAGCATCTCTGCAGCGAATGTGGGGCTCTGCCTGTTGACGCGCACCATGTTCACAGCCACGACACGGGCGTACTTGCGCGTACCCCGGGTTTGTCTTAGGGCCGTCCTTATTTTTTTGATTTCGGTTTGGTCATCCATGCATCAGACTAAAGTTTTGATCATTTATTTCTTTCATAATGCGGGGTTACTTATGTTTCCAACTATATGAATCAGTATTATGACTTTGCCAAAACTTGCCAAGGTTTAGCAGAGCAGATTTGGATATAGACTAATGTCGGACTATACTGTGTAATAGTCATCTGAAACGCCCTCTCTTATACACAAGTATTTAGTGTATATATCCTCACAGTATAATGAGGCTACTTTGTATGGGATGGCAATTCACATCCAAAATTCTCCAATATCAAAATGCGTACAGTCAATCTCCTGGGCTAAAACATAACATATAGTTATGATGCGCATGTATATTGTGTATTGTACTATAGTTGGGATCATAAATAACCCACCAGGAATTTTACGTCGGCAATATTTTGTTTAAATCTCTGAACAGGATGTTGCGCGGGTCGAACTTTATTTCAAGCGACTCGTACACCGACATGATTTTTCTCCTGAAATAGCTCTTGGCAGGCCTCCTGAAAGTGCGCCGTATCTTTGCCTTGCCGTTGCGCCACAACCATTCAGCCGGGTTCAAAAACGGTGAGTATGGAGGCAAGAATATCAATTTGACAATGTTGTTGTTCTTTTTCAGGTATCGTCGCACGCGTCCGGAATTGTGGTATGCGGCATTGTCGACGACCACCACCACCTTGCCAAAGTGGTGCCGCAGTTTATCCATATATCTGATGAACGACCTGTCGTTGGCCTTGCTGGCTGTCATGTAGCACGTCTCGCCATCCAGCGTGATGCCGCCGTAGATGGTCTGACGCTGGTTACCAAGCTGTGTTAGTATTGGCTTGGCGTTGCCGCGCACATAGACCGCGCCAGAACCAAAGATGTTCAAGTTTTGGTGGCTTTCATCTGACATTACAAGCGTGAAACCCTCGTTTTCAAGTGTTTCCACCTCCCTTTTGGTGTCTTTTTGCCAGATCTCGAGATCCTCTTTTAGCGGAACACGGTCAGATATCCGGGGAGTCTTCTTGACGGCAAAGCCCAGCGACCTCAGCAGGCGGCGCGCGTGTGGCTCGCTGTATTTCACGCCGGTCTTTTTCTCTATTAGCTCAACGAACTCATAGGCGGTAAATCGTTTGGCATCGTCGACTATCTTCTCCAGTTTATCGCGCTGCACGAAGGGAGGACGGCCCGGCCTCGCATCGTCGGCGAGGCCGTCTAGACCTTCGCGGTCGTAGGCGTTAAGCCAATCATTGACTGTGCCGCGGTCAACGCCGAGCATCTCTGCAGCGAATGTGGGGCTCTGCCTGTTGACGCGCACCATGTTCACAGCCACGACACGGGCGTACTTGCGCGTACCCCGGGTTTGTCTTAGGGCCGTCCTTATTTTTTTGATTTCGGTTTGGTCATCCATGCATCAGACTAAAGTTTTGATCATTTATTTCTTTCATAATGCGGGGTTACTTATGTTTCCAACTATATGTGTAATTTTTGTACCGAGTTTAGCTGAAATTATCATACATTATGTAATAATTTTAATTAAATTCACAGTAGTGACAGATACGGTTCACACCCATGGGCCATCAATGGCTGAACGCATCTACTCGCCTTGCGCATCTCAGACTACATACCCCTTGACATCTCACTGAATAGTATACTTGCTGCCTTGTATGAAATGAGCCTTTTTAGGAGTATCACTATACAATACATGACATCATACAGCGACAAGACCGCGTTATGGTTTCACAGACCCACCGCCTTGAACCAGCCACTATTCCAGATGCCCGTACTAGGGTACATTAGTGGGTCTCAAGCATTACTGCTCTTTGGTGTGGGGTTGCCCATACTGTTTGGCATGATGAGTATATTTGATGTGTGGATATCTGTAATACCATTTTGTGTAATTGTTATATTATCTGTGATACGTCCGCCCGTACTAGGATATGAAGGTAGGTTAGTTGTGATGATTCTATTCCATATGAAGAGGAGACAAAGTACACCAAAGAGAAGATGTGATGCACTAGTAATACCAAAGCGGAAGAAGATAAACAGTGTATTAGCCGCAAAAAAGAGACCTGCGTCAGTCAAAAAACCAATGGTGATAAAATCATCAGGAAGACCGGTAGAGATAACCATGACACTTCGTACTAAAGAGAATTACATCAACAGAAGCAGGGTCCGCGTACTATTGGATGGTACAGATATCAAGACCGCCATACCTTCAAAGTCTGGGCAGGTCAGTATAATATTACATCCTGATGATTGTATCGGTACAAGACGAATATCCATACATGCGGTAAACGATGATGACAGGGCAGGCAGTATGCTGACTCAAAAAGAGGTGGTCTTTGCGCAATGATCGCCACAACAGGCATGCCAAAACTCCAATGGTACGAACTATGTCCATACATGAACCAGAGCGACTCGACAGATATGGAGACCATACTAGACCACATACCCGAATTCATCATTACAGTTCTAAAAGAGAAGAGTCGTGTGCACATATACATTCGCATACCCAAAGAGCGCCTACCACTACTGGGCAGTCTAGACATGGTCGAGCCCATACAGTCAGAGTCTCCCAAGTTATCATACGGCTACAAGCACATTTACAGGTATGCCACGACACAGCACTGTGCTCTGCCCATAACACCTGATAATACGTCGCGGACATCAATATATCAAGTCATGGGGGATTCTGTCTCTGATACGGCATATCTAATGTTGTCACTAAAGAAGGCATCATACCATCCACAAATATACCACTACATACGACGGCTACAGCGTGCGCAAAGTCCAGGTGTATCAGGTGTTGTATCCGAGTTGATGGGAAGTAGGGGTAAGCCTGGGCCAGGTCATCTGCACAACATAGCACTGGCGCAAAAGAAAGCATCCTCAAGGCATCTGTTCCGGGCGCATGTGGTAGTGGCAGCCAAGACCATCAGTGATATTGTCGCCATAGAGTCGGTATTCCCATCCATGTCTTTTAGGAGGGCATCAAGTCCCAAACATAAAGAGATTGAGCGCATATCATCACGAGGTCCAGGCCAGCCCATCTTTGGAGGCGCACACAGCCCCATACTTAGTGACAAAGAACTGCTTTCATTTGTGCATCTGCCAGATGAAGAAGACATGTCTGCAGTTCCAATGAATTTTGGAAGATTATCATCCCACTCAGGTGGAGAGCGCATAGATATCGCAGATGTTACCAGTATAGATATCGAAAGGGACAGTATAGATTAAAAAATAAAAATGTTTTTTTATATAATGACTAAAGATTCTTGCCGCAATGACCATGCGCAAACATGTCCCGGTGCTTTTCGACTATATTTGACATGATTATTTTCACTCACATGTAGAATGTTGTGGGCGTTTTATTCTCATATAATTAAAGTTGAAAAATTGACTAATTTAATTGAATTATTTAACCTTGTAAAGGAAATGGTGCGTATATTTTTCAGGATAAAATCAGCATCATTGTTAAAAATCAATATTTGATAGTTGTGTGGTATAGGTAGACTATCCTTTCTATATCGTAGTAGGTGGGACCCAAAATAAGATGAACATTTCTGATTCCATTTTGGATAAACCATTAAATGCAGTTTTACTAGAATTTATTAGCAATACTTTCCATATACTGCTTTTTTAGCATACTGACTTTTCATTTAGTATCGCAGATCACCATTACTGTAAATGTATCTGAAATTAAACAAAATCAAGTTCTTCACATGTATATTCCCAAGTTACATATCAGGTATAGCAGTCACTTTTAGCCGATTATAAATAATGTATAACATCCTTTTATATCAAATATAATTTACCGCCGTGATTGCACTAGGAGTTGGCATCGCCGCCATGGCCGTATTAATTGCAGGCATGCTTCTTGAATACGCCACCGAGCAGGATCGTATAAACGGTCTGCGCGACGAGTCTACAGTAATACAGACATCGCGCATAAGGGAAGATTTACATGCCAAATTCAACAAAAACAACATAACAATACAGAATAGATGGGGCGATACAAGCACAATAACAGGAATTATTGTGGTGTGTAATGACAACAGCATACGCACAAAGTCATACTCAGGTGTGATACCCATCGGGAAAACCGTCGATGCCCTCATCATGAACGACATCAATATTTTGAGGAGGGCTTGCCCATGAATGTGCAAATAATTATAATTTTATCTTTAATAATAGTTGTAACAGTAAATGCATACGGAGAATATCCAGAATTTTCCATGCATATTCCGCCAATAATGATACAGGACATAAAATACGAGGGAATGATACTGCTCAAAGAGCCAGCAACCACACCATACACCATACTATTGGCTGCAGATGATCATGTCAGGATACCATACGATACAACCATACCACCTGGGTATAATCATGCAATATTTCCAATATATCCGGTTAAAACTGGAGAGTCTATAACATCAGCCATTCTACCGGATGGTCGTACCGTTAGTACTCAATATCAAATATTTGAAAATAATGACCGCACAGCGCTACAGATGGTACCGCCAGCCAGTTCTATGCGAATACCAGACATACCAATAATATTATTTCATACAGACAAGCTGGGAAACCCAACTCCCGCACCAAATAATATTACAGTAACAGTCTCGGCCTCACCATCCATACAGGCTCAGTCTCAAATCATAATATACAAAGGACAGAATCACACCATACTGCACACAGCAATACATGGCACAGGATACATCACCGTATCCGCACCAAATGCTACAGGCCACACACTATCAATAACAAAACAGCCTGATACGATGAATGTAAGGGTTGGTCTTGCGCCAAACCCAGTCCCGGCAGGTGCGGCCATATCATACTTTGTATGGATAGAGCAAAACGGCATACCGTACAGATTAGCCACACCGCAGGACGTATACATAACAACTGATGATCCACAGGTGGCAGGTCCCCGACCCGGCCACAACAATGACATTACATACACTACAAAGATGTACAATGATATTTTACACGGCCTCATATATACGGCTGAAACTGCAGGTCCTGATGAGATGCGTCCCCGCCAGGATATGGCGCGTATTACCGCATCCATACCAGGCATAGGTAGCGATACAGCCATTCTACATGTAGGGGTGCAGCCGCCAGATGCAAAACATGCAATAGCCAATCGACTAAAAAGCTGCACACTACAGAACAATACAATATTTGTTGGAGAGTGTGGAAGGCTCCTGGATGCATTTGCCGTACTAGGTGGACATGCAGGCGAGATATCTGGCGACAGTAACGTACAGAGGGCCTTGAGGTCATCATCCATACAGCCACACCCGGACATAACAGAGATGTGGGCGTTTCCAGATGTGCATTATAACCATATATGGTTAGTGGCGGGTTTTTACCACACAATAGATGACATCATAATACCCGTCACACCGCCAGATATGGTACAACTGACACTATCTGACTATATAGATACGCCGCCTCAACAGCTAACACCATACAAAGGGATAGGTCCCATACAGACTCATATCAACACTCCAGGACCCACAAGAGTCACACTACACGGTACAGGCTTTGTTGAGGGGCATTTTGACATTTTAGGAACCCCATCAAACTTTGGTCACCTCCACATTACACCTGCCATACATGACAGCGGCATACTAGGTATCATATCCGTACTAGATGATGATGGACACATAATACAGATGGGTGCCAACATTCAAAACTTTACCATACAGGCAGAGGGAGACATCAAGATACGCGACATTATATGGTATGGGGATATTGGCATCATATATGGTACCGGTAAAGGTATGATACACGTATGGATGATGCCATACACACCATACAGTACAGAGATAACCCATCATTATACACCAGATGGAATACATCTGTGGATGCCTCATACAGTACACGTATCTGAAGAGTTTCCCGTTACAGTACATGCCACAGACTCCCAAGGTATACCCATATTTCGCATATATGATGCGGCATTCTCATCTTTATTCACATCAGCATCACCCCAATCCAGGATGGTTGCAGATCACAAGGATACAGGTACGATAACTGCCATGTGGCATGGTATGGCCGACTGGCACGACACAGAAGCATTTCAAAATGATATGATAAACATTCAGGTCGAATCAAATCAATATACCATACCACTAGGCCAGAACATCACAATCACAGTGATGGCACCAGATACACACTCGGACATACAGATAGAGAGTGATGTGCAGTACCACAGGTATAACAACACGTATACGGCAAAGCCGGCCACGCCCGGCACCTACATATCAAATGTAACCATACACAGGCCAGGCTGGGATACCTACACGTACCAGCTGCAACACATGGTGGACCACCATGCTACAGTACAATATATGGCCACATCCGGAGCTGGCACCACGCCGCCCCATATCATATCACTGAATTTAGCAGATACACAACATGACATACATCAGGGTACTGGTATAATGGTCATACCCGGCACATATACGGCACACCTGCCCCGCTATATACAGACAGAGTACGACATAACGTATAGACTGCATGATGTTATCATACATGATACATCATATGGTTCGGAGCCATCCGTCATACTAGACATACAGAACGACACACTCATACAGTCAATATACGACAAGGTAATATCGATACATGCAGATGCAGACACATCAGTAGACATAGCAGGGGATGGCGAGTATATGCACGGCGACACAGTAACGTTACATGCAGAGTCCATACCCCAATGGTGGGGGCTAGTATGGCATACACCAGAGGTATGGTATGATTTACCACTACATGCCATTGCACATGATGCCAATACCGTATCGTTTACGGCGTTAGAGCCTGCATACATAACAGTACAATACAGGTACTCTTTTGATGTCCTAATTATAATACTGGCAGTGGCATCTTGCATACCACTGATACTGCTTCGGGAGAGGCTATCATGTATAATACAAGATATACGATAATCATCATACATTGTATAACATTATGGTATGCCGCATTATACGGTGATGGTTCCATACAGTGGCTGTATCTCTGCATAATATCGGGTATATCATGTGTAATAGTAATATCATACCCCAGACGCAGCCATACCAAGACACGAAGACTATTCGATTGGTATTACATGTTATACATAACAGTTGAAGATAACATACCAATAGTTAGACGTCTGCGCAAGATAAATCAGAATATACTAGACAGTATAGCAGAGCGAGCAGGTATGGCATACGACACAGAGCAGAGTGCCATCACATATACCAGACGCTGTATAACCGGCATACCGCCCTGTGTCATGTGTGGCACTCTTGGGGTCATGTTTTTAGATGTAGTATGGGGCGTACTGTATACACTACCCTGTATTGTATACTTTGCACCTGTAATATCACTGCGGCTTCGTATCAGGAGCAGGCATGAGTCCGTATCAGATGAGTCGGCATTCTTTCTATCATATGTGAATATAATGCAGAGTGTCGGTGTGGGGCTGTATCGTTCTTTTGAGATCATACACAGAGGTGGAGCTGCCTTTCCGGCCATGAAACAGGATGCATCCATCGTATGCAAGAGGGTGATGACGGGAAGTACACGAAATGAGGCGCTGCTACACTATGCCAAGCATCATCCGGTCCGAATAATCCGGGACTTTGTATCCGGATATATCACAAAGCAGTCGGCCATGGGGGATGTTCCCGGATATACAACGCAAAAAGCATATCAGGCGTTTTCAGAGTACGAGTCCTCCTGGACCCGCTATGAAAAGTCGGTTCAGGAGATATTCGGAGGTATCATGATGTTTGCCATAGTGTTACCGTTGATGATCATGCTCTCGGCGATGCTAGGCACGCCAGAGACTGTCAGGACTCTGCTGATGGCCGGTACGGCCATCTCACCGCTGATATCACTAACCATGGTACTATTGCTGAATCAGAGCCAACCGTATACAGGTGTCAAGGCAGAGATATCACCATTCTCCGGTGTGATAGGCATTACATGCGGCATAGTGTGTATTATTGTAGATGTTCAGTATAGTATTGCAGTATCTGTAGGAGTGATGGCCTTTGCTTTCTCCAATCATATGATACGCAGAGAAGACATACGAAAGAGTCAAGAGTCTGAGCGCATGCTGCCAGAGTTTTTGCGTGACATGACCGAGATGTCACGCACAGGCCAGAGCGTATCACATATCATCATACGGCAGGCCCGTCAAAGGATATACGGCAGGCACTTTGATGGCATACTAGAAAAGATAGCCGCTAAAGTATCTGCTGGATATAACCTGGAAGAGGCACTACGGGCGATACATCTTCCCGGCAAGAATACCCGGTTTGCCATGTTTCTCTTGGGGGTGGCGCACCGTACAGGTGGTGACACAATTACTATACTGGAGATGGTGACCGAGTTTGCCGCCAAGATACAGCAGATAAAGGAATCTGTAACAAAGTCTCTGGCACCCCTCTGCTATATAGTATATGCAACACCCTTCATAACACTGTGTCTGGCGCATCTGATGCTGGGAATATTTGCCGGTTCGGCATCAAACCACATATCTGATGATGTAGTACCATTTTCGCCCATATCAGGTGATACGCTACAGGAGTATACAGATGGCATGAGTCTGATGGCCGTGGCAATGTCCATTCCCATGGGGGTTGTAGCATCCAAAATAACCTCATATACCATACGATACACCATACCATTGGGTATAGTCGCGAGCTGTAATGTGGTGGCGGTATACATCATACCATACATGATGGAGCTGGTCGGCCTTGTATGACATATTGGGGTTTCAGTACGATAATAGGGGTTATACATCATATGGGATATCATCCAAAGACAGAATACATATGGCCATATTCGGCCTTGTGGGAAGCGGCAAGTCATCCATACTGAAACTGTTAATCCTGCAGAACATAAAGAGAGGCCAGGGCGTGATGGTGCTGGACCCCCATGGCGAGTTAGCCCGGGACATACTGGGTATAATACCACAGTCGCGCCACGATGATGTCATATATGTGAACCCAGCATCGATGTACAAGTTCGGCAGCACCATAAAGATAAACCCCCTAGAGGTGGAATCTGTACAAGAGAGGTATTTAGTGGTGATGACCTTTGTCAATGCCTTGTATAATTTATACAAAGAGTCATGGGGTCCCCGTCTAGAGACGATACTGCGCAATGCTGCCAATGCACTTGTAGAGACCGAGTATAACACATTGGGGAACCTCTCAGGCATGATTACAAATCCAGAGATACGCCAAAGAATACTACGACACGTATCATCAAAGAATGTGCGACACTTCTGGAATGAGATATACGAAAAGCAGTACTCTAAGGATGCTGGCTCATCTGCGTACAACAAGATGGACAAGATACTGTCTACGCCTGCCGTCGCGGCCATGTTTGATGCATCTAAATCCAGTGTCACTTTTTCAGATATCATACAGAACAGACGCATAATGGTCATAGATTTGGGGACGGGTGCCAGTGATGATGTGGCGGCCTTTGTGGGCACAATACTACTCAACATGCTATACGTGGAGGCCAAAAAGCGTCTTGACCTACAGGACGGTGATACAGTACGGAGTAATCCGTTCTACGTATATGTGGATGAGGCGCATCTATTCAGTAACGATACAATGTCAGAGATGCTGCGCGCCCTCCGAAAGTTTGGGGTCCGCATGACCATAGCGACCCAGACGGCCAACGCCTACTCCAAATCATTTGCAGATGAGATAACAGGCATATGCCAATGTATCATATGCGGACACTGTGATGCCAGGACAAGCAGACTATTGTATACAAGCATGAATACAGACACAAAACTACTAGAAAGACTGCCAAACCATACATTTGCGTTCTATAGTGCCGAGGGTGGAAAGCCGATTACCGGCATATTCAGGACCAGGCCCGTACCGGCCACACAGCAGGATAGATGGGACTGGCAATACATAGCCAAGAGCAGTGTTGAGCGGTGGGGCTGCATAGTTCGGCAGGCGGACTCGTTTCCCATTGCAGAGATAAACATGACACCATTGGAGACGGCCATACTGTCTGCCATATACGGGCGGGACGGGATGAGCAGAGAAGAGATTGCCCGTATAGTGTCACACATCAGTGATGGCCGAAAGGCCATATCAGCTTTGACAGATACACTGGTACAGTCACTGGGCTACGTAAAGTGTGATGATGGCATATACAAGATAACAAAAGAGTGTATGTCATCGTACTTTTCGCAGGCCGGCTGGGGTAGGCGCGCCGGTGGTGATGCGCACCTGTCTATGATATTTAACATAATGAAGTACAATGTGCGGGCGGGCAGATACTGCATACCGGATTTGGGCATTCATAGAGATGAGAGGGCGGATTTGCTGATATATGAGCCGGCCCTTACAAAGTCCAAAAAGCCAAATCCAGACAGATGGAACGACACGCCACTGGCAGTAGAGGTGGAGACGGCTCCCGGCAAGCACAAGTCCCAGATACTGAACAATTACACCAAAAATGCCCGAAACGGCAGCAGTGTGTGGTTTGTGACATTTACAGAGAAGGATTATACAATAATATCAGATATAATGAAACGTAACAGTATAGATGATACAACATACAAGATAGATGTTGCAGATATATCTGATATACCGCCCGTACCCTTTCTAAATGGCCGATACATCCCGTTATATTAGATTGTATATGGTCATGTGATGCTAAATGTAATACTGCTATTTGTCATATTGATACTTGCATCAGTATCAGATGTCAGGCATCGCAGCATACCCATGTATATCATATACTTTGGGTATGGTGTGGCGTGTATCACACTGCTAGTATCATTGTACGATACATCACTTGATGTAATGTATATAGCGTCTTGTGTGGTGGGGGTCATACTAGGTGGCATCTTCATACTGCTGGGCCGCTACATGACGCTACTAGGTTCAGGGGATGGCCACATCATCATAATAGCATCTTGTATAATACCTTGGTGGAATGATACACCTGTTGTCATCTTTGGTATTATGGCAGGCTGTATAATGGCGTTGTTGTATAATGTAGTAGTGAATGTCATACGCAATTTACAACATATGATATCACACAGAGCACCAGTAAAATTTGATATCGACTTTTTTATGACACATTATAAAGTGCGTAATGAAAAGTTCACCATATCATATGATAAGAGATATGCGGGTGTATACGCAGATGCAGATGGTACGATAAAGAGTGATGGTATGGACATATTTGAGGATGCATCATCGTATGGCCAAAGAGTATACAACACAATACCCATGATACCATATATTGGTGGCGGCATACTTTTGGGACTATTGGTGGGATTTTAGTATGTATGATATCTCTTGTATCGTATCGTTTGGCAGTGGTCTTTTAGATACCATTACAGCTGGAAAAACATTGGGTATTACATAGTGATGTACTGGCTTGCCGCCCATCTCTAGATGTTCGGCCACATCAGGTGGTACAGCATATACAGGCTCACCGCTATCTGTAAGAATTGTCATGTTCTCAGAGTCCTGTATACGGCGGACAGACTTGTTTTTAGTATCTACATACCACTGAACGCCACACGAGCACTTTATACAGTTTGTACCAGGTATGGTTTTTGTCTTGTGTGGCGTAGGCTCTTTTGCTGGTTTTTTGTATGGTTCGGCATCTATACCTGTAATGTGATCTGTGGTTCCTGATTGAGTGGGCGTAAACTGATGCAGTATTGAACGCAACGATGATGCATCTGGACTTGTACCAGTGGTGTGTACAAATGTCATGACCGAGTCTAATGCTTTGCACTGGTCTGTGGGTTTTATCTCTGAGAGGGGCTCAAAGATATGCCAGAATGGCGGTATTGTATCTAGCCTTTCAGCTAAGCGTTCCATCCATCTGTTAAAGGTCGGCTTTACATCTTTGTGGAACTGTATATTGGAGAGTTTTGCGTGTTGTGTATCCAGTGTTGGGTTTGCGCCGTGCTGTTTTGCCCACTGTATGGCATCTATCACCAAGAACGGGTTTGTGGGGATGCGCCTGCTCATCCCCACATGTAATAGTACGGCTTCTGCCATGTTGCGTACTGTTATTATGATACATGATGCTTTTGGCATATCTGCCACACGATACGACTCGAGTGTCTCCATACCGTCTACACAGTATAGTGTTTTGTCACATTTGGCAAGTATGATGGGCTTTAGTGGTGTTTTGCCGTGTAGTATTGTATGGGTGCATGTGCGTATCTGTGAGGATACTGGTATTGTAACTGATATGGGTAGTGGTTCTATATCAGATATTTGTACGGTGCGGCGCATCTTATTTCACTCCAAAGGCTGCCGATATTGCCCGCCGCGCCCTCGTATGGCCACTCCCTTCTGTGTATACACCCTGGTATAACTCCCAGGCCTGAGACTTGCGGGATGCAAACTCAGCGTCTGTCATCTGTATATTCGAGACCATCTTGCGCAGATTCAGGTTAAAAAAGTACACATCTGAGCCCTCGCCATTTCCACCGGGTACATCCATGTGATGATATGATATTGTGAACATGTCAGGCAGGCGCTGACGTCCGTACGCAGTCATGGCAGCAGACTTTATCTCCGTGTCAGACTTTGGTATTCCATATGTGCGGCATGTGCTGTGTATTGCCCAGCAGGCATGCTCGGCCTTGCCATGGCCGGACCCTTTTGTGGCAGCCTTTGTGTACAATCTCCAGGCATTCTCCTGTATGTATAATGGTAGTGATAGTTTCTCGCACATGTTTGAGAACTCTGATAATGGATGTGTCTTTGCCATGCTGCTGCCAAAGTACCTCTTTATGTCTCCACTGTTTCTGGATGCTGCAAATCCCATGTTAGGTAGTGCATCCTTTGAGCCTACTTCCCGTAATTCATACAGGTTGGCCTTGGACTGTGAGGGCGCCTGTGTCTTTTCATCCATATCATCCATTACAACTCCACACTTTCTGCATACTATCTCAGAGTTGTCTGCCACCACACAGTCATGGTTACACCAAATTTTCATGTATGACTCTATATGGTATCTATTTAAGCTTGTTCTGCCATAAACCGATATTATTCCCTTCGGTGTCGGATATTAGCGCATAGAATCCATGCTTGCCTATCTCCATCTTTGGTACAGTTACAGAACCGCCTGCTTCAACGACTTGTTTTAGGCGCTCATCCAGTGACTCTACGGTTATCACAATTGTGGGTATGGCTCTGGGGTCCATCTTGCGGAGCATGCCGCCGTTTATTGCACCCGGCTCCTTTGGGATTCCTGTTTCGTGGTCTGTGTCAGTGGCGTTAATCCAGTAATAGTCCATGTCCGGAAGTTTAGATATCTGCCATCCGAATATGCTCTGGTAGAATTCTCTAGCACGCTCTATGTCATCGGCGGGAATCTCAAAGTGACTTACACTATCCATGTGTGGACTAATCATGCCCAAAATATAAGTTGTTTTATAGTACAGTTCCCCCAAGTCGGAGAGAGCTAACTTATACCATTAACTATCTGGTTGCAAGATTACTATGCAGTCGCCTATATGCAACATATGACAGTACAGATATGATAATGATTGGTATTGCGTATATGCCAAACTCAGTTACATACTGCTCAATTGCATCAAATTTTCGTGTATCAGACTTGAGCGGGGGTACTTTGATTGTGAGTGTGTCGTTCCACTCGTTGTGTATGGTCAAGTATGTGGCATCTCTTTGTATGTCAAACCTGCATGGTGTGTAATTGCAGTACTTGCCATGTATGGTGCCAAATTCAGAGGGCACCACAACATGCACCATATCATCATGATATCTGTATGTGGTGACATTGAGAGGCTGGCCGTGATATATGGTATATACATACGGCACATCAAACTCGTATGGTATTACACGATGTATGGTTTTGTTGTGTATGGAGATTGTCATATTTAGATGCGCCTCGTACTCTAGCGCCTCATGTATGGGAATATCAAATATTGTAGTATAATTGTGCATATGCAACACATCACTCAGAAATGTCAGTGCAGTCTTGTTCAGTCTTATCTGTATGGTACTATCTCCTGCATGGTGTAATGTATGATTATACATCTCAGATAGATGCATATCAGATATTACGGTATTGTCGGTGTCATGGAACGTCTTGTTCCATATGTACTGGTGTATGGGAATATGTGTGCCGTATGGTGGCCATATGTCTACATGTATGGTATGGTTTGCCTTGTTTATGCGAATAAAGTTTGCAAGCTCGGTGTGAGGGTATACATACGTGTACTGTATGATCTCATTGTATCTGTGGCCTGCCCACATGTTTGAGTAAAGCTTGTTGGTTATGGTTACATTGTTATACCATTTGTAGGGGTCTTTGGTCAGCACCACATCTGTAATGTTCTGCGAGAACCGGATGGCGCCATATCCAGCATATGCAAAGATGGCATGACACTGTACACCACCAGTTTGGCAGCTAATATTATGTGTAGTTGAGTGATATGGATGCGCAGGCCACCTGTTATACCCGTGTATGACATCATAAAACTTTAGGACTGCATCATCGTACTGTGATTGGGTGTCATGTATGGCCCAGGTGGAGTTCCAGTGTAGTAACGTTTGGTTTATCACATGTGGTGCCACAAGTGCGGACTCTGAAGATGCAAGTGTATATGGAACAAAGTCCGTTATCTTGGCGCGTCGCTCATGACTATCTGAGCCCATATAGTGTATTATAACTCCGTGCCTATTACCATAAGAGCGCAGCTGGCCATCATCTAGTACACCATACGAATAGTACTCAAAGTCAGGCTCATAGTATACAATATCAATATCAGTGTGATTCTGGCTTTTGTTTATTGGTGTGCCCAGATTTAGTACTGTTACATCGTATTGTATTGTATGTATGCCGATATCATACAGGGAGGGTGCCGCATATACGTACATCCCATCACCGTTTCCATATACGTAAGAGTATGGTGTAAAACCAATCCCTGTAAAGTTTGTGGCGTGTAGTGTGTGATGGCAGTACACGCTACATTCAAAACCAGACTCTATGATTAGTGGCGTATGCCGTACATCATACACAAATGATATCGTACCGTTGCGCTCGTTGTTATACAGGAATTTCACATCATGTTCTATGGATATCGGATCCCACGCATAGTATGTGGTGTCTAAATTTATAGCTGGGTAGCCGTCCGGATCAAGCAGCATGTGTCTGTACAGGTCGATGTGGGTTATGGGGGCTATTACGTCGGGTGTAATTGTGGCCGTATCACTTACAGGTACCAATACACAGGTATCAGTACACACAAGACTGTACGCATGTATGGTCAGTTGTATATATCCACAGTCTCTAGGTTGGCCAAATGTAGTGTCATATCCGGATGTGCCGCCGCCTCCTTGTGGCGGTCCGCCATGGCATATGTTCGCCTCGGGTATCAGTATTGTAGATGTACCGTATGTCTTGCCGTACCCGGTTTGTACAGATGTGGCTTCGGGCCCAGATACGCTACTCTTGTGAACCGCTCCTGACTCTTGTATCAAATCCACATATGGCTCTATGCAGGTGTCTGCAAAATAGTATGTAAATGTAAATGAGAATGCATCATTTGGGTATAGTGTGTTATCTGGATTATTCCTAGGGTTTCCATGCATGTCAGTAACATCAAATGTCGAAGTGCCATGTACCCATAAAGAGCAGCCTTTATCTGCGTATGACAGTACACACTGAAATGATATCGATATTACAATGATGTATAGTATGCTATCTGTACACTTCAATCTGTGAGCCTCCAGGTGTAAGCAGTATGGTTTCTACACCACA
This sequence comes from Nitrosopumilaceae archaeon, assembly GCA_965219765.1. GTDB lineage: Archaea > Thermoproteota > Nitrososphaeria > Nitrososphaerales > Nitrosopumilaceae > VYCS01. Next base: position 1,975,907 of record CBDCOI010000001.1, on the reverse strand, counting down.
TGGTAATCCTCTAGTACTCACCCATACGCTGTTTTGTGCTGGTATTACATCAATCGACTTGCCATTCAAGTCATAAAACGATATACTGTATTGTATGGCTGTCTTTGTATCATTGCCATACATGGTAAAGTCTTTGGTGTATACATCATGTGTGGAGTAGTTGTGGAGTATGAAGCCATTGCACTGCACCATGTCTACATCTAATAGTTCTGTGGCGCGCTGAGCCGATTTTGTCGTGTATGTATATTGAACGTACTGCATCTCCTCGGCCTTTTCTTGAAATGTCACGTATAGTATGGATGAGGCGACAGCAAATGTTGCAGTCAGTATTATGGCACCGGTAACCTCACCGATGGAGGGGGCACGCCTCACTGCACCCTCACCTGTATGATATACTCATTTGTATTGTACAGTATTATAACATGTATTGTATCGCCTGGCCAGACGGGCACAGTTGTGTTTAGCATACCTGTGTAGTGTGGCGGAATTGTGATGTTTGATATTGCACCCTGTAATTGTATTGTATCATGTGAGATGATATCAGCGTATACCTGTTTTGCACCTGGATATAGTGATTGCAGCGTCATGTGTATGTATGGTGTGTCAGGTTGCGTCTCCAAGTTCGAGAGTGTTGTATGATGAAATGCAGTGGCGGCCGATGCGGCCACCCCCATGGCAATTATTGCCCCCGTAATGGCAGTCAGTCCTGCTACACATAACATGACATGCAAGTATAATGTTCCATTAAAAGGGGGAAAAGATGGGGTATGAACTACTCTGATATCTCAAGTGCACCAGACGGACACATGCGTACAACCCGTCGTATATCGGCCTGAGGGGCGCCCTCCTGCTCAATGATAAACTTACCATCCTTGACCATGAATACGGCAGGGAGGTTCTTTACGCATTCGGCGGAGTGAATACATTTGTCTTGGTTCCATTCTACTTTCATAATGTACAATACTAGAATGGAGTACAAAAGTGTTTTTTTATTGTAGATTTCTGTATAATGATAAGAGATCATCATGATACAAGAGTAGTTGCCGCAGTGTTGCATCATCTATTGATACCAGGTTCTGTCTGCCGACTTTGTGTATCATACCCTTTGAGAGTAGTTTACCATATATCAGCCGGGGGCTCTTTACCTTATACGGGCGGAATATTGCATAATCTTTGATGGCAAACTTTTTGGTTGTATGGTAACGTAGAGTAGAGTTGTCCCACGCGTCCAGCTGCGCATAAATCGATGATACAGCCACTAGCTCCAACATCGATATGCTCAGTGTGTTGGCTATATGGTACAGGCGGCCTTGTGGCGTCAGTGATAGTGGGTGTTGTACTATAAGGTTGTACTGTATGGCCCTATTCATGGATACTAGAAGGGTGTTGTGTTTTACTTGTATCATATACTCTAGTTGGTCCTGGGTTACTGTTCTATGAAATAAAATATCGACAATCTTTGATACGATACTGCCGGAGCGTATCATGTTATATCTCTTCATTGTACGATTGCCATGCACGTAGGATGTTCTTTAGGCCCGGTTCGGATATCTGCGCAGCGGTTGCTGTTTTACTTTTGGATATGCGTGTGCCGGCCAGCACTATGGCTGCCGCCGCCACGCATTGAGGTTTCTTGCCATGCGTAAAGTTACACTTTTCCATTGCATCAAGTATAGACAAGGCTCTTTGGGCGGCATATATGGACAGGTTCATATCAGTGCATAGCCGGGATATTATGGAGTGTGTATATCTGTCTGGTGTAATACCAGATACATACTGTATCTCTCTGTACATCCTCAAGATGCGACGCATCTTTGTTGATATGCCGGGTATCTCTTTCCACCCTAGTACACGGCCATGTAGACGACAGGCCAACATCGTGGCTGCGGCCGCAATTACAGTCTTGTCTTTACCGGTAGCAAAGTCACCATATACCAATCTGCGGCACAGTGAGTATGCCTCACGCCGTATGGTCATGCCCACACCTATACATTCTAGCATCTGCCGAAGCTTTACAAATATTCTTGATAGTGTTATTGCTTGTGAGCTTCGACGGGCGGCTATGCCATTGGCTCCGTATTTTGTCTGGGGCAACATAGTTCCGACACCATAATCGTCCCGGCCTTCACTCAAGACTGCTGTGACAGGCATCTGCTCTGATACATTATACTCTAGTACTATCCCGCATGAGCTACATATTATTTCGCCGCGTATGCTGTCTATTATACTAGTTGGCTGCTTGCAGAGGCAGTTCATTGTGTATGCTCCGGGTTATACTTTACCAGTCTGCAGGGCTGCCGGTTTGTGGCCGCCCACTTGTGCTGTAATTTTTTGTCCATGCTACAATATAGTAGCATTAGTATTTAAGGTTGTAACACTATTGTAACATATTCACCAGATGACTCTACATATATGGTACAACCATGTTATATAAAATTAAAAAAGAAAAATTCAGAATGATATCAGTCTTGTGAACATCCGTCAGTTAAGGCGGAGTCATAGCTAATTTGAACCAGTATTGAGGAGTTATCAACTAGATCTCCAGTTATCGTCAAGTCACTACCACTGAATTCAAATGGCAGACTAGATTCATCCTCTAGCACGGATATATTATCCGCAAAGGTGAACTCTGCCTTTGTATCCTTTCCAACCTTCAACTCCATAGTAACGAAGTTGTTAAGGCCATCAGCACCACTAAGATATCCTACTACATCTGTAATTCTTACTGTATTGAGATCACAATCTAAAGTTTCAGTATAATCTTGTACAAGACTAGTACTGCCATCAATATCATTGATAGACACGAATGCTACCTGATCGGTCTCACTTAAAGCCGTAGTTCTGCTCGGGGTTATCTTACATTTGGGATCCGCATCCGCTGAGAAGTACTCTACAGTTACCTCATATGCTTCGACGCTGGCCAATTGGGCCTTTGTAGCATTACGCTGAGAATTAGTATTATCATCATCAGCAGCAGGGCTAATGTTACTAATTTCCGCAAGTGCAGGATTGGTTGCATCAACATATACAGCTGTTTGCGAATTCTTTGTTGCATTTACAATTAACTCCAAGGGTCCCCAATCGTTGGTGGTAGTGGGAGTAGCTTCTTCGCTATCATGTATAGCATCAGTATTTGGATCATATACAGAAGACTTGAATTCAACAGTATTTCCTGCCTTTAGCTCCATCACATTATCGTACGTAATAGCACGATCGTATGTTGTTGTTGTTGGAGTGGCACCTCCAATATTAAAGTAGGAGTCAAATAGTGTCTGGCCATTAGCAGTTAATGAAACGTCGTTCTCAGTAGGAGTGCCACCAGCACCAATACGATCAGTATCACCACTATCATATATTGGATTCTCTATATTTTGTGTTGCAGCATCGCCATCGTCGTTGATGTACGAGAGTGTGGCAGTTGTTCTGTCACCCAAGTTAGTGGTTACCTCTTGTATAAAGACATCAGATTCACAGACAAACCTAAAGTCTGCAGTGTAGTATCCTGAATCGCCAGTAGTAACATCGTCACCACCGGTAGGTATCTTGGTAAGTCCCTGAGTGTACCAGGATAACAGGACCTTTCCGGTCACCTCACCAGAATCCAAGTTAGTGGGTGCTGGGCCGATTCTGCTACTTACAGACTCTTGTACAAGCCCTAACTCGCTTTGAATCTCACTAACATCCTCCTGAAGTGTAGTTATACTGGATGTGAACGTACCAATCTGTGCCTGTAGGGCATCAAGTTTGTCAGATATGGTATCAAAGGATGTGTCAGCATCATCAACAATTGTATCTACAGTACTTTGAATATCAGGCAACATATCTGCAAGGTTATCATAATTCGTTTGAGCCTCTCTGGTGTTCTCTGCATCAGTTGCTACAAATTGATCGAATTTGGATTCAAGATTATTAATCTTGGAGTCCACCGCCATTACATCACTAGACACCTCAGATACTTTGTCAGATACAGTTGACAACTCATCAGATAGATCATTTATAACACTCAAGATTGGTGTAAAGTTGCTATCAAAGTTTGACCATAAATTAACTAGGTTTGACACCATTGTGTTGGTGTCAGCCGTAGTATCAACAACCGTAATAAGTCTCTCAGTATTAGTTTGCGCAAAAGCATCATTAATCGTCATTGCTCCTGTCACCATTACTATAGATAACAGAAGTGCATGGAATGTTTTATCTTTCATTTTAAACACATATTCCATGTAATTTATATAAACATAATGGATCTAAGTTGCCATCGCTAAATTGCTGGTTGTGGATAAGTAGCCCAAAAGTTAAATACACAAGTCAGTAGACTTGTAGAACCTCCGACTTGTGGAAGAATGTTCATAATGGGATTGTCGACTCATCAAAGATAAACATCTGGGGAATGAACAATGACCAAAAGATGGAATACAAACAAGGCGTACGTGTTGATGATCAAAGATACAGCCGCCACTTCAGAGGTGACAGATATGGTGCAGATCCGGCTCATATCTGGGGCAGAAGTTAGATCTATCGGCCTCCCCTCAATACTGGCTGTGCCGCGATACCTCCGTCTACCACCCGCATCAAGCAGACACAAATGCACCGTAAGCCAGTTTGGAACTATGATAAAGTCAGACAGGGCGTAGATAGATGTTACGCCGATCAGCAAGAAGGTGTGCGTGCACGAGCCGACGCTGCCCAGATCCGCACAAACAGACACAAAGTCAATACATAGTGCTAAAAATAATGTTAAAAGAGGGGTACCCGACTACATACTTTAGATTGGGCGTTGTGCGTGGTGTGTATAGTCTAGGTTCTTTGGAGCTGCGCAGTCCTGTCATACTAGCGTCGGGTTTACAAGGAGACACTCCTCAAAGATTAAAAGAGGCCTATGATACCGGAGTCGGAGCCGTTGTAACAAAGTCTGTTACAATGGAGCCTCGCCCAGGACATCCAGAACCAAATCTAATTAAAAGAAAGAATGGTGGCTGGATTAATGCAATAGGACTAAAAAATGTTGGAGCAAGACGATTTGCCAAAGAGTTGGGGCGGCCCACTTATCCGGTTATAGTGAGTTTAGCTGGTAATGATCCGTCTGATTTTGTACGAATGATCGAGATGTTTGATGGTGCTGCCGCCTTTGAGATTAATCTATCTTGCCCATCTGTCGTTACCTTTGGGTATAATGTAGGTGATGACACATCACTAACTACTGAAATCATACGCGCAGCAAAGTCTGCCACTAATGTGCCGATATTCGTAAAGATTGCATACACAATGTTGCAGTCCGCAGATGTATTTGTAAAAGCCGGAGTCGACGGCATAACTGCTATAAATACGGTACCTGCCATGGAGATAGACATTGCCACCGGTAAACCAAAACTTGGTAATGGTATGGGTGGCTTATCTGGTCCTCCAATAAAGAGTACTGCCATATATGCAGTGCATAAGCTATCAAAGATACATGACATACCAATAATGGGGTGTGGCGGAATATCGTCATGGCGTGATGCTGTAGAGTTTCTTTTAGCTGGAGCGGATGCCATACAAGTAGGTAGCGCTGCAATGGAGAATGTATCCGTATTACGTGACATAGCTAAAGGTGTTGAGGATTGGCAACTCGGTCATCACACATGATGGACTGTACTTGGACAGATATGGGATTTTTATTAAAAAACTACTATTTTTTCGCACATCTCATAAGATTCTGTAACGTTAGCAGCACCTGTAACAGATAGCGCTTGACCAGTAGCAGACCCACGGTTCTACGCTGGAGCTAGTTACTGTTACCACACCATCACAATTCTATTACCATATCCAAACACATGTTCAGGTTACACGCATAGCCGAACATGAATTACTATCGTCTCTAGTACATCAAACGTAGGTTCATGGTAGATACAACCACTATACAAGTACTGGAATTTTCATCCCATGAGGACTATATCAGTTGGATACTCTTGTTCGCATCTATTCAATTCCTCCCGTATCTACGTTTTACATCCCGTATTGGGGTTATTCTGTGCAACAACTAACTGTTGTATCAGACCAGTCAGTGATCCTAGTATATCTCCAGGTGTGTCATCTGAGCCCGAATATCTTTTTAGCAAATCTAATAGTTCGGTAGCAGGCATCTCCTGCTGTTTCCTCAATGTAGATATCTCTTGACGCATGCTATCTCTTTCACGTCTCATATCAGCCATGTCTCTAGAAAGGCGCTCTAGAGTTCTATCCATCTCACTCTCTAATTCTTGTACATTGGATGCCATCATATGGTTGGATTGTCGTAGTCTTTCAGTCTCCTCTATTGTGAGGTCAGACACGACCTTGGTGTACTCTATTGCCAACTCCATCAGATTTGTCTTAAAGTAGTTCTGGTCTAATGATACAAGACCTCGATGTCCCATCATGTACTCTTTTTTGATGAGAGAGGCTAGTGTTGAGTCTCCAGATGCAGCCTCCTTACATGTCTTGTTCCAAAATCGACGAAAGCCGTTCATTATAGGTACCTCAAATCTTTTGGATGTTTTAGTACGTCGTAGTCCTGCCCTGGTGGCCATCCGGACTACCCGGTCCCGGAGTATCTTTGTGGATGCACTTCCATGCAAGCCTCTCTGCACCAGAAATATCGGATCTTTTGGGTTTGGTGGCTGGTGTCTTAACTCGGCCCATGTATGACCATACACCTGCAGGGCATCAAACGCCTCGGGCGTAATGAATGCAAGATAGCTCTCAGGAGACCCCCTATATACACGCAGTACTGCACATGCTACGCTACCATCATTATTCTCGGGGCCTAGTACAAGACTGCCATCATTGATGCGATATATTGGTGTCAAATCTTCCCATATGAGGTTCAGGCCTCCAGCGCGCATGCCCGAGCTTGCCAATACCAGTACCAAAGCCCGGTCTAATGGGCCGCGTGCGTACTTTAGCATCAAGGATATCTCGTCTCTGGTCCAGCCTCTTGACTCGGACATATTGTCCCTCTCTGGATAGGTGGCATAGATTCTCTTCCAAGGTATGGCCACATCATTCATGTCGAGCAACTTTTTGATTGGCTTAAAGTAGTTTCCAACCGAGTCAGGGTTTAGATAATTAGTATGCTCTGTGGGGAGTTCTGTTCTCTCACGCAACTTCCTAGAGAGACTCAACAACAAGTCGCGCATCCATCTGGGTTCGTCTCTTCCTATATCGACCATCTGTTGTACACGTTCTTCAAATGTGCCTTCTAACACATCTTCAAGGATCTTGCATGTGACCTGTTTGAGGACTTGTGTGTACTTGTCAGCAGTTTCCTTGGACTTTATGCCCTGCTTAAACAACTCTAGTGGTGAATCATCTTCCACTCGCACTATCTCGTCTCGGGTTAGCTTCACATGTAAGAATGCTAAAGAACCTATAAAAGAACAGTTAATCATGTAGAACTCTGAGAATCTAGGTGTTGTTCAAGAGACTGTAGCTCCAGACCCCTCTGCCACTGCAATACCATCTCTGATGAACGAGGTGGAGAACAATGTCATTAAAGCCAGCTTCTACGCAAAGCAGTTTGCCGCTACCAATAACGAGGGAGCCATAGGTAACTGGCCAAAAAATAATGATTACGGCTTGGGGTATGACTTTACCTTTAGCTGTGACAAGCCTGTCCTAGTCGACACGGTTACGATTGAAGCCGCAGGTCCGCTGACGGATGTTAAGAATGGTGATAATGCTGATAACAACAATGGTATTACAGATGCTCTTGGTTATGGTCACCCTATAACTGCTCGGCAATATGATGGTGGTGCCACCGCCGACGATGTTGAGGTTCTTGATCCTGCAACAACAATCAAGGTTAACGGCCGCACTCTAGTAGATACCAACTTCGATACTGGTAGTACTGAGGTTGCATATATTCAGCCAGCAGACTTTGAGCTCATGCACCTAAATCCCGGACAAACACTAAACTTCAAGACCGAGGTAAACTTTAGAGCATATACTGATGTTGTACATCCACAGCTTAACCATACAAATGCTGATGAGGGTTCACTTCTTCCAAAATATGACATAACCGCAGCTCCGACCGGCGACTTTACTCAAATTGCATACTATCCTGAGCGTGGCTCAGGCGCCGTTAATGGTACAGTCTCGATAGACACATTTGCAAACCTAACCAATGGTAACTCCACAGAACTTGAGGACTTTGACTTTGACATATTCAAAGTAAACGTAGATTACATATCACTATCTGGTAGCAATGCAGAGTGTGCACTAAGCTTGCCTGATGACCCCACAACCTATCCCAAGAAAGATACGCTACTAATTAACCTGGCGGCTACTGGTGATGGTTTAATAAAGAACTTTGAGGCAATGGTGGACTGTAATGACCGACCTACTAGAATTATAGGTAACGAACTCAGGGCTAGTCATGCGGTGGGCGATTCTGCAGTAGCTGCTTCTAACTTGAAGATAGAAGCTGGCGGACAGTCAATGTCCTTCAAATTAACCACTGGTGAAACCCTAGAGCGAGCTAGTACCACACAACCCGCGTCATTGAGCTTTGACTCTGGCAACATAGTGATTAGTGGTCAAGTGCCACAAGTTTCAGGTGTGTTATTGAGTCTCACGTATCATACAGCTGCAGGCAACACTTGTAGTATAGTTACACAATAATACAGTTTTTTCATTTTTTATTGCATAATGCCCCCTATGGTGGCATAGCTCCATATGATGCTCAATGACTTGACTCGGCAGTGGTTATTGGTCGGGGCCGTGCTCAGCTGATCATTACGCCTTATGATTTTGGGGGGATATCCTAGAGTTTGATCTCAGATCCTGAAATATTTTTAAAATCAAACCCACATTGGATGCTAGGGCTAACCACACCCGACTGTTCAAGAGGTTTCCCAGAGATTTGGTGGAGCTGCGCGAGGTTGAGTTCGACAAGGAGCGCAATCTGCACGACATGGTTGAACAAAACAATGGACTGTTGTTTCCAGAACTGGTGGTGCTGGACAGTGAGTTTGAAAGGGACCAACTATGTGTCAGTGTTTGGCCATTACGCACTTGTCACCACCTTCGGGATTGATCCGGCCATCTTGGGCGTACAGACTGTCCCTGCCGCGGTAGCTGTGCTAGTTACGGGGCGATATCAGTAGTTGCAAACAAGAAGCCCAAGGAGTTCGTCATCGACGGATTGGACACCTACCACTTGTATAATGAACAGTTTGTTGACGGGCACCCATCATCACCGTCGCTTGGATTTACATCATAGCTATAGACCGCCATATGGAGCTATGCCACCATAGGGGGCATTATGCAATAAAAAATGAAAAAACTGTATTATTGTGTAACTATACTACAAGTGTTGCCTGCAGCTGTATGATACGTGAGACTCAATAACACACCTGAAACTTGTGGCACTTGACCACTAATCACTATGTTGCCAGAGTCAAAGCTCAATGACGCGGGTTGTGTGGTACTAGCTCGCTCTAGGGTTTCACCAGTGGTTAATTTGAAGGACATTGACTGTCCGCCAGCTTCTATCTTCAAGTTAGAAGCAGCTACTGCAGAATCGCCCACCGCATGACTAGCCCTGAGTTCGTTACCTATAATTCTAGTAGGTCGGTCATTACAGTCCACCATTGCCTCAAAGTTCTTTATTAAACCATCACCAGTAGCCGCCAGGTTAATTAGTAGCGTATCTTTCTTGGGATAGGTTGTGGGGTCATCAGGCAAGCTTAGTGCACACTCTGCATTGCTACCAGATAGTGATATGTAATCTACGTTTACTTTGAATATGTCAAAGTCAAAGTCCTCAAGTTCTGTGGAGTTACCATTGGTTAGGTTTGCGAATGTGTTTATCATAAGGTCTGGTGTTCCTGGAGTAGTATCAGCGTCAGAGCTTGCGATGCCGCCTGCAGGATAGTATGCTAAGCCGGTACCGCCTGTGGCGTTGATTATTCCATATTTTTGAGCGGTATCAGATGGAGTCTCACCAGCTGCAGCGTTAAACAGTGGATTTTCAATATCAGCATATGCTCTAAAGTTTACTTCGGTCTTAAAGTTCAATGTCTGTCCTGGGTTTAGATGCATGAGCTCGAAGTTTGCTGGTTGAATATATGCGACATTGTTATCGGCAGTAACCTCAAAGTTGGTATCTACGAGAGTGCGACCATTAACCTTGATTGTTGTTGCGGGATCAAGAACCACTTCACCACCAGCATTATCAACAGTACGAGTAGTAGTAGTATCAGTATCATAGTGCTGAACCAGTATGGGGTGACCATATCCATGAGCCGCAGGAGTCGTAGTAATACCAGCTACGGTAGGAGTGGAATCATCATCCAGCGGACCTGCGGCCTCAACCGTAACCGTGTCGACTAGGACAGGTTTGTCACAGCTAAAGGTAAAGTCATACTCCAAGCCGTAATCATTATTCTTTGGCCAAGTACTTATGGCGCCCTCGTTATTGGAAGCGGCAAACTGCTTTGCGTAGAAGCTGGCTTTAATGACATTGTTCTCCACCTCGTTCATCAGAGATGGTATTGCAGTGGCAGAGGGGTCTGGAGCTACAGTCTCTTGAACAACACCTAGATTCTCAGAGATACTACTCAACTGAGTCTGAAGTGCATCAAGTTTCTGGTTCACATTCTCCTCTAGAGCGTTAATTCTAGTATTTGTACTAGAACTCAGATCATTGAAAGCACCCTGCAAGTCGCCGGAATCACCCAACGATGCTACATGTTCATCTACATGCTCAACAGCCGTCATTATTTCATCCAGCTCATCGGCTAGATCATCAATTGCAGTTGCAAGATTAGCACCAGCCGCCATAGCTGCCTCAATATTAGTCAATTTGGATGTTATTTCAGCGTTTGATGCGCTAACATCAGAACTCAATTGGTCAACACTGCCAGTTAGAGCATCTATAGATGCCATGAGACTACTCAAGGCCTCCTGAATCATCTTTACAACACTATTAGTATCATCAGTAGTATTTACAACAGTTGTTAATTTTTCAGTATTTGTCTGTGCAAATACGTCACTTATCGTCGTTGTACCTGCCATCACTACTATAGAAAGTAGAAGAGCAGGTAGGAATTTACTTTTCATTGTCATAATTCCCGTTCAAGTTTATTTAAATATTTCTAAGAACGCATGCTACTTTGATAAGAAGGCATTCATCATTGTAGTGCGATCATCATGTGTGAAACAGTTGCGCCACACTAGTAGTTCAATCGATAGACCAGTATCCAGGTCCGAGTTGCGGCCATTATTCATGGCAATCTTGGACATCTGAACGCCCATTGAGGAGTTTTTACATATCATATCTGCCACACGTTTGACTTCATCTATCAAGTCATCATGGGGGACGACACGATTCACTAAACCCATCGACAGAGCCTCATCGGCCTTTACCATCCTACCAGTATACACCATATCTTTGGCGTGCGCTATACCCACAAGGCGCATCAGTCTCTGAGTACCGCCCCAACCCGGAGGTATTCCTATTGTAACTTCAGGCTGGCCTAGTCGCGCCTTCTCTGAGGCTATACGTATATCACAAGACATGGCCACCTCGCAACCGCCACCCAAGGCAAAGCCGTTCACAGCGGCGATCACCGGCTGGCGGGTATGCTCTATGGTATTTGTGACTTTCTGGCCCAATTTGGCATATACGACAGACTCGTCTGCAGTTATCTTTGACATGTATGAGATGTCCGCACCCGCAGAGAATGCCTTATCACCACTACCGGTCAGTATCACACACTTTATCTCATCGTTTGTATTGATATCATTGAATGTTGCAATCAGCTCGTTGGCCACATCAATATTCATCGCATTTAGTTTGTCTGGGCGATTTATAGTAACCAAGCATACGCCATCGGATATCACATCGCGCAACACCAATGACATGACTCATGACACCTCCTGAAGCTTGCGGCCCCACTGGTATAATGCCGAAGCGGCAGCCGCCCAGTCTCTCAAATCCGAGTATACAGGTATGTTGTGAGATTCTATCATGGCAGTGACCTTCTGCGTGTATGGACCACCATTTCCGCCAACCAGTAGCGGCTTTACACCGTTGCAATCTTTCAAATAGTCTACAATCACCTCATCTAGGGGGTCATCTTGAAAGACAAACCATGGCATCACTATATCGACGTTCTCATCAGCTAAAAACGTCTCTATTACAAACTTGTAATCCTCGGCAGACGCGCCCCCAGTAACATCAGCAGGATTGCCACTTCCTATGACATAGGTGGGAGGAAAGTTGTCTACCATCTTTTGCCTAGACTCATCTGTAACAGTGGCTAATTGTAGCGACAGCCGCTCAAACTGGTCTATGGCGCCAATCATTGGGCCAGCACCATTACTACATAGAGACGTACGGTTTCCTGATGCAGGAGGCTGCCACGACAAGGCCTTTGATACGGCAACCAACTCTTGATAGCTGTCTACAGATATAATACCCGCCTGACGCAAGGCACCCATTATGATATTGTTGGTTCCGCCGAGCGAGCCGGTATGAGAGGCGGCCTGCTTGGCACCAGCGGCACTGCGTCCACTCTTCCATATTATGATAGGCTTGTGTGTCTCGGCCATCACCCGCTTGGCGGTATTTATGAATTTGCGGCCATCTCCAAAGCCTTCCACGTATAGTGCTATGACACTGGTCTGCGGGTCATGCGCCAGATACCATATCATGTCGGCCTCGTCCACATCCGAACGATTGCCATAACTTATCATTTTAGACAGGCCAAATGTGTCAGCAGACTCTAAAAAGCTAATACCCATGGTACCACTCTGCGATAGTAGAGCCACATTGCCTAATTTGGCTCGAACCATTCGCTCCTGACCCTGAAATGCACAGTCCAGCCTGTTGGCTGCATTGAACATGCCTATACAGTTTGGTCCTATAATACGGATATTATGTTTGATAGATAGCTCTTTTATCTGGGCCTCGTACTCGGCGCGCTCACCACCTAACTCTTTACCGCCACCAGATACTATAACAACACTGTGTATATCTTTTTTAGCGCACTCCTCTAGTATGGGAGGAGTTCTAGACAAATCGACAGAGACCACCACCATGTCCACATCGTCGGGAACATCAGATATGGACTTGTAGCAGGGGATATCAAATATGGACTCTTGTGTTGGGTTGATAGGATATACCGTACCTGTATAGTCATAGTTTACCAGACTGGCCAGTATGGAGTTACCTATCTTTCCTTTTTTAGATGAAGCACCCACCAAAGCTATAGACCTAGGAGTAAAGAACTGTTCCATGTGGTCTTTGTTTGGTTCGGCAACAGATACAGAGTTGTGTCGTATGGTGTCGTTCAGTATTATCTTAGCATCCACGACCTTGTATGATTTAGGATATACCACCACAGGGTTAAAGTCTATACTGTTTATGTAGTCGGCATTGTCGATGGCCATCGTACCGATCTTTACTAACATATCACATACCATATCAATATCTACAGGTTCACTACCACGAAAGCCCTTTAGCAGTTTCATGCCGCGCAGCTCCTCAAGCATCGACTTGGCATCTGAAGTATCAATGGGCAACATACGGAACGAGACATCCTTCATTATCTCGGTCATTATACCACCCATACCCACCATTATGACAGGACCAAACTGGGGATCATTCTGTACGCCTACAATCAATTCGATACCACTGGGCACCATCTGCTCAAACAGTATGCCCTTTACTGATGCCGTCTTAGAGAGACGCTTGTTCATATCTTTGAATACATCTTTGGCCTCGGAGGTCTTTTGTATGCCCACCTTGACACCTCCCACATCGGTCTTGTGTAGAATTTCAGGAGAGACTACCTTCATCACCATCGGAAAGCCAACCTTTTTGGCGGCGGATGATACATCCTTCTTTGATGTCACCAAGGCATACTTTGGTATGTCAACACCATACTTTTCTAAAATCAGTTTTGATAGCTCTTCGGTGATTACCTTGTGATCTGTCTTCATAGTCTCTTTGAATATCTTTTTGACTTTCTTCACAATGGGGCGCATGTGTGGTTCATATATTAAACTATGTGAAGGGTTTGGTTGGAGATGCGTTGATTGACGCCCAGGATACTAGGCATCAATTGGTATATTTTGACTCTACAATACGCTAGCAATAAATGGTATTAAGACCCAGATAGAACAGTATGAAAATACTTAGGAACTTGAACGATACGAAATGGCGGAAGTATGCAAGTATGACATTGTCATCCAACGATTCGTCATCCAACTTACCCTCTGCAAGGAAGGTGGTAAGCATGTCATCAGTCGCAGTAGTGTTGCTCATGGGGCTAGCGTACCTTATCATGTTATCTGATATCCCGCCCGAATTTGGAATGAACGGGTGGGCTATACACAACGCTCTCTGGATTATGGGTCTGGGCACGTTCGCGCTTGTATCAATAGCCAAGTATAACAAGATACCGTGCCTCTTTCAGAGCAAGCCCGCATGGGAGTTTGGACCTGTCAAGAAAGGTAAGCATTCCAAGACACGACTGATCTCCAACGTTAGACTATACCTGATCAATCCCGCATTGTGGGGATAAATCATATTGCATGTCGGCCCTGCGCACATATACGGCATCACCGACCGGACCACGCGGATGTTACATCAGCTGCCGCCGAGTTTGGACGCACATGCACATTCAGGGCAATGTGTCCGACTGAGGTCATCTTACGGCGTATGCCCAAGCGCGCCAATCGAATGTGATGGCGAGTATGCACCTATCCTGTGATTTTGTTAACCCAATAAGTGACTATGAGATGGATTTGGACTTTCGTGAATACTGTGAACGACATTCACATATCATCATAAAATTAGGACATGGGATTATTAGAGCCACCATATACACAAATGAGTGTATTAGATTGAAATACGTCTATCATCTGATGGGCGTATGGGACGTTGGAATTCACCAAGAGTTAGTGAGATCACATTGCTATGTGTGTTGGTAGCCGTGGCGCTACTTCACGTTTTTGCACCATCGTTTGACTATGATGTAACCATCCAAATTTGGGTTGAAGTCGTTACATTATCCGCCATCATAATGATAAGCGCCGCACTCAGTTCCATACTTACGATGTGGGCCACCAAGAAACGGAGCGTATGGCGTTCCTCTCTGATTAGTTATTTGTTAGTGGGGGTCACTCCCTTCATAGCTTGGGCTCATACTCTATTACTACACATTGATGGGACACATATTGTAGATGTAGTAATTCTCAAGACAATCGTATTGGTAATTTTAGTCTGGGCATCATCTATGCTTGGAGCTTGGTTTAGCACACGACACAAAACACGGCTACCTGAAGATGTAACTCAGACGTCCACAGATACGCGTCATACCACGAAAAGTACTTTATCATTACTGGAAAGGGGCGTAGAGATTAGCGCGTTGGTAACAATTTCTGTGGCATTGATTGTAGTGTTGGTGCTGCATGGGACGGAGAATGAGCCTATACATCGGGTGGGCCCGAACACACTGTTTACTGCAGCGGCCACCATCATGGGACTTGCTGCATTTGGGTCGGCGCTGGCTACACTAGGCCAAAATAAGATCTCAATCAAGAGTATTGCGTATGCACTTATACCAGTTATCACTATTCAAGCCGTATTCATGGCCTCATTAATCTCAGATGTCAACTTCCCTGCGATGTGGTGGTTAGGCCTAACCACAATCGGGTTATTCTTGCTAGTACTTGCAATTGTAGTAATAAGGGCATCATCCAATGAAACATAGCTGCTTTTTTAGAGTGATCTGATTACCTGATAGTTCGATATTTATGCGCAAATTCATTCATCACTAAAGTTTTGCAGAATTGTCCTAGATTAATTAAATTAGATGTCGTAGTAATTTTGTATCTACTCATTGACTGTATGAAAAAATGACGAGATGCAACCACTATACAGTATTGAAATGCGGGTACCTAACACCACAGGAACTATAGTCAAACCAATCTGTCTACACCCTGATTCTGGGAAGTTGGTGTGTGATGGATGAGTCTAAGAAATGTGTGTGATGGAGTTATTTCATGGGTTTATGTGCATCGTGGACAACCTCCTCACCAAAGGTTATACGCATCGAATTCTCATGATTCTACAATATGGGCTCGATTGTTCCAAGCTCCCTAGCGACAGGTGGTTCCGGGGAGACGTACGAGCGTCATGTGGGGGCGATGTTCCTATCTTACCTTCTCACCCACAACCCGCCGCCGGCCTTCCTTGACTGCCCAGTGAAAGAGGTCAGTTTCCAGACGGGCCACAGTGGCTGGAGAACAGACGATATCCTTGTCGTCTGCTCTGTGGACGGCGTGCAGTGTAAAATCGCGATACAGACAAAACGCAACTTTACAGTAGGGCTCAATCCAGACTGCGTAGAGGTGTTTCAGAGGTTCTGGGAGGACTTTAATGCGGAGGATAGGTTCGATTCCGACAAGGATGCCGTCGCACTCGCTACGCAGCTAAGCACCACTAACTTGAGCAGTTTTGTCAGATTACTGGACTGCGCCCGAGATTCGACGGATATAGGGGATCTCAAAAACAGACTGGAAGCCCATAAATTCGTACAAAAGAAGGTAGGCGAACATTATATAACAATCCGACATATTTTGGAGGATGCAGAGCCTGTCTATGACGTAAACGATGAAAATATCTGGCGCTTTCTCCGGTCTCTCCGCGTCCTGTTTTTGGACTTCGACCAGTCGTCTTCCCAGTCCATGGTGAGTGTCATGGACATGTTGTCCCGTTCAGCGGCCGGCGCAGGTGTGGCAGACGCGACAGACGCGGCAAAGACAACCTGGAACGAGTTGGCGGATGTTGCGGCAAGCTCAGCATTTGGGGCTCGAACGCTGAAATATTATGACCTGCCCGAGGGGATGCGGGAGAGGCACAGACCCAATTCTGTATCGATGCGGGTACTGCGACATCACACAAAAGGCACGCTGGAACGCATACGTACCACCATTGCAGAAACGGTGACCTTACCGCGCGACGGAATGGTAGCCAAAACTGTAGCGGCCCTTGCTGGAAGCCGGGTGGTCGCGCTGACGGGGCCTGCGGGATCCGGTAAGTCGGTGCTGGCCAGAAGAGTGGTCGAGCAGGAGTCTGGAAACCAATTGTGCCTGTCGTTCAGGGCAGAGGAGTTTGCGCATGTATATTTAGATCAGGCGCTGCCGGGTTCGATTTCAGCTAGGTCGCTTGAGACTATAATTGAATCCGAGGGCAAGGTCCTGATACATCTAGAAAGCCTTGAGAGACTGCTTGAGAGCACCACACGCGACGCGTTCGGGGACTTGGTTTCCATGGTAGAGCACAATTCCCACGTATCGCTACTGCTGACCTGCAGGGACGATGACATGGACAAGGCCGCAGAGGCATTCTTTGGTCAAGGTCAGCTGGGTTGCCGTACGATCCGGATGCCTCCGCTCAATAAGGGGGACATTATGCAGGTTACAGAGGCGGTTCCAACGCTCAAAGTCCTTTTGTCCCGCCCAGAATCGGGGCAGATTATGGACACTCCGTACGTCCTTGATATGGCGGCTAGAATGACATGGACAGATCCGCGGGATGCCCCATCCAGCATGAGGGCTTTTCGGAAACGATGGTGGAACAACATGGTGCGGGGAGACGACAAAAATCCAAGCGGGACAGCCCATCTGCGCGAACAGACACTGGTTGACTTGGCGATGCGCCGCGCGCGTCAGATGCGCCCGTTCGTTACGGTCGAGGATGTCGATCCCAAGACGTTACACGCGCTGCGCAGTGACGGACTCATTGTAATGGGAGACGAGGTGCTTGTTGCCCCGGCCCATGATGTCATAGAGGACTGGGCAGTCATGAGATATGTCGATTTGTTGGCGACCAAGAACGAGTGGCAGGCTCACGTAATGGCCAAGGATCTCGGAACCTCTCCCGCCGTCCGTCGGGGGTTCCGCGGGTGGCTGAGGGAGCGGCTGGACACCGATTCTGTGGAGGCCGACCGGTTCGTACTGGCCGCGTACGACGACGGCTCGCTGTCTCAGCACTTTAGGGAGGACATGTTGATCTCCGTACTGCTATCCGACTCGGTCAGGGACTTTGTCTCAAGGCAGAAGGACCGCCTACTGGAGGATGATGCCCAGCTGCTTGTCAGGATGGTACACCTGATGCGCGTAGCGTGCACCAAAACCCCCGATGCGTCCGGTGACCAGCCGGCACATCAATCCGTGTTGTCGGAGCCCGAGGGTGAGGCGTGGCCGGTATTACTGCATGCAGTGGACGAAAATCATGACCGCCTACTGCCCCGGCACTTTCATCTCCTGTTGGGACTGTTGGAAGACTGGGCTCGGGGAACCAAAAGCTCGGCAATACCGGACGGCGCAGCCCCGGCCGTCTGCATTGCGTACCGGTTGCTCAATCTGTTGTGGAAGAGCCACTACAATGACCTCCGGAAGCGGGTTTTTGAGATTATTGCCAGCGTGCCCAAAGCCGAAAGCGAGAGTTTCCTATACCTGGTTGAGCAGGCGTCATCCAAATCTGGATGGAACAATGCATTTTTGAACGAGTTTCGCCATATACTGACCGGGCCGGACGGGCTTCCGGCATGCAGGGACCATCCGGAAGCGATGGCCGAGTTTGTGATGTCGTTACGTCTCATGCCGGAGCAGGATTTGGACGTTCAGGAATACGGGGCCTGGTTTTATTCCGAATCCAAGTTCGGGCTGCGCGCCGCCGCCAAGGTGGACTTCCGCCATTTCAGCGCGTTTTGCGGCCAGTTCTGGGGACTGCTGAGATACCATCCTCAGGTTGGGCTTCGACTAGTGTTGGACCTCGTCAACCATGCAGGGGAATCGTACGGAAGTCGGTGCGAGGATCCTGTACAACGTGTTACAATTTCGGTTCCCGGCCACGACAAGGTTGAGCAATGGGCCAATGACCGCCTTTGGTTGGCATATCGCGGAACGTCCGATGTCCCGCGCCTCTTAATGTGTGCCTTGATGGCGCTGGAGTACTGGCTACTGGCCTTGTGTGCGGGCCGGCACACCGTGGAATCCTTACTACTGAAGATATTGGGGAAGAGTAACAACGTCATGACGACGGGGGTGGTGGCTAGCGTGTGCACCGCATACCCGGACCTCGGCGGTGGGGCCACCCTGGCGCTTCTGGAATCCCGGTACTGCATCGAGTTGGATGGGTTGAGAAAGGAGAAGGAGGGACACGGGCCGGCGCCCAGATATGCGGCAGCGAACCGACAGGAAAGGTACTTTGACGACGAACGCAAAATATCAGATGCCCTGCTGCACCGCCGGCGTGACCTTGGGTCACTCGCCCGCAGGCTGCGGCCCAAGAACCGAGAGGGGCATACCCCGGACGGCGAGGGTGTGGGACTGACCAAGGCTTCCGGCGCCGACAAAGACTGTGCGCATCCCCAAGGCCCCTGTATGCCGGAGGAAGACCTGCGGGCCGGCGCCCCCACACTGTATGACTGGGGGCTGAAGCGGTGGAGGCGGGATTCCGGCGAGGGTGGTGCGGAGCCGTGGCAACGGGCCCTGTCCTTGGCCCGGGACGCCAAGCCATACATCGAGTCTGACTGGGTGCATTTCACCGGCAACGGCCCGCCGGTGGTGGTGGCCGTGTGCGTCAGGGACCACTGGGGGGAGATGTCCACAAGCGAGCGTCGGTGGTGCGCCAGCGCGCTTATCGCCGAGGTCGGGCGCTACAGCGACCACACGCATCATCACGTTTTCGCACTGGCCCGGTCCGTTGACTCGGACAGTATAGCCGCCCGCTCCCTGCCAAAGATCCTCGCGAACGACCCCGACAACAAAAAGATCCTGGAGGCGGTGGCCCGGTCACTCACCCATGCTTCTCCAGCCGTGTGCCTCAGTTCCGCAAAGGGTGTGGGGGAGCACCTCGAACCGAAACACCGCAATCTGGTGTTGCGGTGCGCGGGGGCCGTCGCCATGCTCTCAAACCTTTCGGCGGGGAGCGGGCAGCGTCGGTCACAGAAAGGACAGACGCCCATTCCAGACGGGTCCGAAGGCGAACAGAGCATGCCGGAACTTGCCAGACAGGCCCTCGTGGATGGGTCCATTGATGTCGAAGCGGAGCTGGAGGATCTCGACCTTGCGTCGCGGCGCGGCAGGAACGCCGCCGTGTCCATTATGCATATGCTGGGCAGGATACCAGACTTGCCCGCCACAAAGCAATTCATCGCCAAGATCGGACAGGCCGTCGTGGATACGTGGGTCAGGGAATATGAGGTGTTTGGGGGTCCGGACCAAGAATTCCGAAGCAATGCAACGAGCGGATTGGCGGAAATAATCCTGTCCCTACCCCGTACGATACTGGATTACTGCCAGCCGTTCTTGAATATGGTGGATGCGCACCCCGACAGGGTGGCATCCTTCATCGGGTCGCTGGCCACACACATGGACGGGTCTTCTGCGGGGCGCCCGTTCTGGGACGTGTGGCAGGCATTTGCCGACCGGATCATCAAAGCCCAGTGGACCCCCGACATCGTTTCCGTCGATTCCAAGGGAGCTGAACTGGTACGCCGCATGTTGTTCGGTACGGGGTGGTGGGAAGGCCCGCGGCGTTGGGAATACCTGGCAGGCCACGAGGAGCGGGTCAGCAGGTTTGTCAGCCGCCTGCCCCCGACGCCGCACATCTTGGCGAGTTTTGCATACTACCTGTACGTGTCGGGGGCAGGATCCAACCCGGTGCAATTAAAAGCAGTGGCAGACCGCCTGCAGGCTGGAGATCCGGCAAGGTTACTCGACAACGAGGATACGGTCTACTGCTTGGCATATGTGCTCCAGAGATACGTTTACGGGAGGCCAGCGATGCTGAAGACGGATCCCACCTTACGAAAAGACGCGCTCTTAGTACTGGATCGGCTTGTGGATGCGGGTTCGTCTGCCGCATACAAGATGCGCGATGACTTTGCGACGCCGAACGTCGGCAAGTGACAGCGCTGGAGAGCCGCAACGAGGCCGGGGCGGGTGTACTCCACCAGAGATTGACGCGCAATTTGTTCATGAAGAGTGCGCGTAACCAACATAGTAATTAAGATCGTTTACCAATGCAGTTGTCTTCAGCATAACCCCGGCTACCAATAGCTCGGCTGTGTCCAAGATTGTCCGGGAGCCGCATCTGTTCCATCTTCGTGATTGGTGTGAAGCACCTAGACCTACACTAAGAGACAAGCAACCGATCTGATCGTCTACCAATCACACCGACCGGCTACTGAAACGAGTAGGGGTGTTGAGCACATATCAGATGCTAGATGATTATTGCAAAAAAATAGATGTAGGAATATTGTAAGCGTTCCAATCGCTTTCTGCCGTTATGTATGGACCCGCACCCACTGTGGGTTCGAATCCCCCACGACTTGAACTTCTCTGCTTTCTGAGCCTGATACGGCACACGCCACGTATAACGGAATCGTGCTCGTTAGCCGAGTCCGCGCTACGTATGTTTTTGGTGGGCATTATGTGTAAGATTGTGATCTAAAACTAAACAATGTCTCACATTTCCTACATACAGGGTTTTCTAGACCCGGCGGCCTCTTGAAGCGACGTTTGTCACACTTTGGGCATTTGAACAGATCTTGGAATGCCTTGAAATGTTCCCACCTGGCCCGTTCGTCACCACTAGATTTGCTGACGTATGGGTTGGTTCTAAAATGGCTACTTAAATTTTCAACTGGAGATGCTTTCAGGCTTTCCAAGAACGGTTGAGAGTAGCCAGTGATTTGGGGCGGGGTCAAACCCTTATTTTTCAAGAATTCGTCCAGTGATTCGGCTAGATCGTGCAGGTTGGGGGCACTAGTCGTGAGCGCGATCGAGGTTCTAAAGTCATAGCATAATTGACTCAGCCATTCCTCCTCAACTTGACGCATGATGTTACCCGCGTATTCCCCTACCCTAATCTTCGTCTCAACCTCCTCGGGCGGCGTTTGGTGGTTTTTAAATACAGGTCCGTTGGACTGGAGTCTACTGATCTTTTGGTAACACCAATGCTTCGCACCCAATTGCATTCTCAACATATTATAGAATTGTTCGTCGTGCGTAGTCAAGATTATCTGGAAATCGTCAAAGTCTTCGTTCAGGACAGTTGCAATTGTTAGTCGGTGATCTACGTCGTATGAGGTCACTACGTCGTCCAACACAATGACTTTAAACCATATGTTAAACTCACGTATTGCCGCTAGACGGATGGACAATGCCAAGGTGTGCACCTGCGAGCTGCTTAGGTAGCTACCCGGCGCAACTTCCTCGCGGTCATGAAAGTTTATGGACAAGCTCGCTTCCCGTTTTTTGGCTTTGTCTTCATCAGGTAATCGAATTTGTATGTGTGGCGCATCATTTGAATTTTGGATTGTGCGGTATATCTCACGCGCTTTACCTTCAAGTGATTGAATCTTACTCCCGATATGCTCCACTATGGCGCTATTAAATACATTTATTTGCCGAGCAAGGCTCTCAGAGATGGTTTTCAGCTCAAACTTAGTTTGGTCAATCCGGTCCAAATCCGCTTTTATCTTAAGCAGACTGTGTACCGTGTTCAAGGCGTTGCCGTAAGTGTACTTGTCCCGTCGCTTGCCTATCCGTTTTATATCGTCTTTGACCGAAGTACGTAGGCGCTCCAGTGAGTTGACAGCATTACTACTGCTAGGCACATCCTCGTCGACCTTCCACAACTTCAGCGCATTGTGGTATGTCATGACATCATCATGCGCAACCGAGTATGTCAAGACGCAAAAATTCTCTAATGAATGTCTTAGATCTGCTACGGCTTGAATAACCTCCTCCTCTGCCTTCTTTTTGTCCGCCTCAGCTAGCCGATATTCGTCCAATTTTGTTAGATTAACGTTTACACGATCATGCACGGCAATGCGTGACCCGCTTGGGCTTTTGGTGAAATCCGTACCGCATATCGGACACTTGATCAATTTGTGGTCACGATCAAAAATCTCCTTGGCGCTCTTCCAAACGTCACTAAATACTGCCTCGCTTGCAGTAGAGCGCACATTCTTCTCGCGGTTAGCTGCTTCCCTGAGCTTCAAGACAGACATCTCAAAGACAGATATCTGTCCATTTTGATCTTCTGGACGCGTCCCGGACTGCGCATGGAGTCTATCTATGGTGTCCAGTAGGTTGCCCAGCGTCTCAAGTCCAGTGCGCTTTCGCTCTACTTGTTCTTGATTCTCCAACTTTAAGAGTGCCGAATCGCCATCAGACAAAGTGTCGAATTTGAGCGACACGTCCAGTGGGGCCAGTATGCTCTCATTCAGCCATTCCAGTATGACACGTTCGTCCCATTGCTGGACGGCACCGTCAGTTGCATTCTTAAGATCGTATAACCGTTCATCGCGTGCCACCGTATCCTTGATAACATTATCCACTTTACGTTTTAGAATATCCAGATTGTTTTGGACATTTAGAAGTGGATTTAGATCTAACCAAGTAACGATATCCTTGTACTGCTCTGTGGGTTTTCTTTTGACGAATTGACTCAATTCATCGCCCCTTATAATGAACTCTGCTTTGATATGATTCATAATACACTTTGCGGCATCTGTCCAGTCATCTGGAAATCGACGCAAACCGCCAATATTTCCATCAAACTGTATGTTGACGTATGTTTCTACAGACTTCTTGTCGGCATCCACATGTCGTATAGCATCGGGACCAGCATTTGTCTCACTCTTTTTCCTACCCAAGCGCTCCAAGGTACCCTTCTGGCTGAAATAGTATTCTAAAGAATCCACTAGGCTAGACTTACCCATACCATTGGGAGCAAAGATTGCTAGGCTACGGGGGCGGCTTCTGTTATGTAGTATAAAGTTACGGGATTTGAGATATGCTCGGAATGCTTGAAGTTCTAGCGTTTTTATCGTGATTTGTCGGGTCAAGACCCCGCCCTCATGTCGGCAAGTTTCTTTATGTCGGCAATAGCTTTTTCCACCGCATCTTCATCGGGAAGTGATGTAATTATGTGGCGCTTCAATATGTCTAGCAGGCTTACATCATACTTTGGATCCTCCACAATCTTAAATGTCGCATCTTCACAGATCTTCTGTAAAACTACGTCGATATCATGTACCTCATCTTCTTTCATGCGGTGTATGTGAAAGCCGGAAATTTATTTTAACGGGTATTGAGTTCCACCCGCTAAAATGGCAGATGATCTGAGTGGCCTAAATTCGACACCAACATCATCTTAAATGGTAGATGGGTTTGTTAAATTGGAAGGCGTTCGGTCTGTTTTTGGCAAGTCCGACCTGATTGATGGAGTTTGTAGGTAAAATTTGGCGTTATTGTTTGGGAGGAGGCAAGTATTTACGAACCGCGTACAACCCGCGTTGATGAATCGTTCTGCCCTATCCATGTCTAATCTCTTCCGATACGCTAATAGTCGGGATGGGTTGCATGTACGCATGGATGAAGGATCGCGCTCGCTTGCCATGCTAGTTGACGGGGACAACATCTCCCACAACCAAATCAAAACTATAATAGACGAAGCGTCCAGGCACGGAAAATTGAAGATACGCCGTGTGTACGGCGACTGGACTAAACCCAATTTGACACAATGGAAAGAGGCGGCCAACTTGAACGCTATACGCCAAGTCCAGCAGTCCAACTACACGAAAGGCAAGAACTCGACTGACGGCGCGCTCATAATAGATGCTATGCGTATGCTTTATGAGAAGAAGGTCGACGGATTCTGCATCGTTTCAAGTGATGGTGACTACGCCGGGCTAGCAATCGAACTACACGAGCAGGGCAAGTTCGTGCTTGGGATTGGCAATAAGGAAACCCCGCCACCGCTCGTGAATGCGTGTGATCAGTTCACGCACATAGAAACAATCACCGCCAAGGGTTCTAAGCATAACACAGAATGGGTGGAATTTGTGACCGAGGCGATAGGCAGGGATGATGACGCATGGGTGCTACTAACTGATGTGGGACAACGCCTTCGGGCAGTCAATCGGGCATTTGACCCGCGAATGTATGGATTCCAAAGTTTGAGCTTGTTGGTTAGGTCACGGCCTGATAAATTCATCCTAGATAACCATGAGATTACTGGGAAGATTTCAGGGCATAAGGTCAGGCTGAAAATGGATGAACTAAACAAATGATCACTAGGCTCCTGTGACTCAGCAACACATCGCCGCCTCAAAGCAGGATACGCCTGCCGGCCAAGAGTTTTTCTTGCAGTCCACGTACGGTCCAAGGCACCAACCGTACTCGCAGCATATATCTGCTATGCTAGCCTGAAGATCAAATGTCTGGAGTACGATGCAAATTTTCTCGTCTGTACTCTACCGTGGCTTCTTGCCTGTCATGCTCCCGCCTAGCCCCCACGACCAAAGCGTGCATTGCTGATCGGTTCCCTAGTGGAGTCCGCCCGGCCACCTGTGTATCACGGTGGATCCTCATACTGGGGCAAAAACTTTGCTGCCTGCTCTCTTACAGGGCTAACTACTCAAAATTTTATGCCTGCTCATGTATCTATACGATACAACTGCAACACCACACGCCGCCATGACCAGCATGGCTGCACCAAACTCGGGTATTACATGTGTACCCAACACGGTCACTGAACCGCCTGGGTGTTCAAACTGTATCACACGTGTTGTATCATTACTCTCCACCTCTTGATGAGTCAATACCACATCCTGCTGATACACCACAAAGGGTCTATCTTTATCTACATCTTTAGAGTCTAATATATCTCGGGGTATGGACACCACGACCTGCCCCCCTCCGCGTATCTCCATTGTACTGTTGTGTTTGTCCAAGTATAGTTCTGTCACATTCTCCGTCTGTATACAATATGCGCCATCATTACCTGCATCTAGATATGTTCCATTACAGTCAATCTCTCCTATGCCTATATGGATGGCATACGGTGTAGTATCAGTACCTGCGCGCGCAGTAACCGTATATACGCCATCATGCCTCCAGTATGGCCCAGATATGTGCAAGTCTACAGAGAAGGCACCATTCTCTGCCTCTGTCTGATCTACGGCGGCTATATTCCCAGCAGGATTCAATACTAGAACGGTGACCGGCTCCATATGGGTCGTATGTCCCCATATAGTTACTACAGACTGGCGGTCATGGTAAAAACCATCAGTCCATATCATTACTCCCTCGGTGATATCCTCGGGAGTCTGGGCCGATGCAGGTATTATAGCAATCAATAGTATTAAGCAGTACTTTAACATCGTTACATGGAACTAACTATTCATATTATATAAAGCGAAAATTTGTAAACATCTTGTTATTTCAAGCCATACAAGTATGCGCAAAACACCTGAGATATAATAAACGGGAGGTTGCACATCGTATAGTACGCATAAACCCACCGCGACTGGATAAATACAATATATTTACAAAGATGCCTAGTACAATACCCAACCATTTGGTAGTCGAATTTCAGTCAAAGTCGCCAACATACAGAGTCTCGCGCCGATGCAACAAGACGCAATAGCACTGGATTTCATCTGTATAAGCCGGCTATGGCAAAGACACACAGTATGGGCCCGTCCATCAATATGGTACGATTTTGATCATCGCCCAAACTTGTGGCAGGACCATCACCCTCAAGATTCATAAGTGAAAAAATAAAATTGATTGAAATTATGTCTGTTTCAGATACATTTGGTTCTCTAGAGTACGTCTTGGACAAGTTCTCTAATACATGGACCTGGAAGGTGAAGGGAGCACGTGCAGTTACAATGTTGTCAGACCTGGTACCAGAAGCGTGGTACGGGGACGACATAAATGAGGCGATAGTCCCGGACAGACCCGAATGTATAGAGAAGATAAAGTGGATATTGGACAGGTACCCGCTAGAGATACGCTCAAAGGCCGCGTGGCAAAAGAAGGCCAAGCCCACCAAGACGCACAACATCACACATACAAAGCACAAACTCAAGTTGGCCACACCCGGAGACCAGTTTAGAGGGGAGCTACTAAAGTTCCAAAGAAAGGGTTTGGACTTTTTGATAAAGTCCAATGGAAATGCATTGTTGGCTGATGAGATGGGTCTGGGAAAGACGGTTCAGTCATTGGCATATATAGCCACCGAAAAGAAGGCGTTCCCCGTACTGGTGGTGGCACCTCTTGTTACACTCAACAACTGGCAGAGAGAGATTGCAAAGTTTCTAAAAAAGAAGAGTCGCAATGGTCGCCTGCTTGCAGATGAACATCCCACATCCATTATCATACGGACCGGACGTCAAGAGGACTTGGACAGATACGACTTTTACATCATAAATTATGAACTGTTGTACAAACGCCAGACAGACATTGCCAATGCCAACATAAGAACCATCATATGTGATGAAGTGCATAATTTAAGATCAGTTAGAACAAAGAAGTACTCAGCATTAAGAAGATTAGCATCGCTACCTTCGGTGACACGAAGGATTGGCCTCTCAGGCACGCCCATATACAATAGAGGCTCAGAGATATGGCCCATTACAGACATACTAAAACCGGGAATGTTGGGTAGTTATGCTGAATTTTGCGAGTATTTCTGTTATGTCAACGACAAGGGAAAGGCGACGGTACTAGAGAATAAGCGGCAGACGTTGCGCAAACAACTACAGGAGCATGTAATGCTACGCAGAAAAAAGTCCGACGTACTAAAGGAGCTAAAAGAGAAGGTCAGATACAAGGAGATCATTGATGCCAATACAACCTACTATCAGAACGAACTAGACAGAATATGGAAGAAGATGGAAGAAGAACAGAAGGAGGCAAAGACCGAGTTTATCAGATCCGCATCATACAGACGGGCCATACAGGGAGAGAGGGTTGCAGCCGGTATGGCAAAGATACCACATGTCACAAACTTTGTTCGAAACATAATGGAGATGGAAGAGAGTGTAGTGGTGTTCTGCCACCACCGGGCAATACACAGCATACTGCATGAGAATTTACAAGAGTTTGAGCCTGCATCAATAATAGGGGGCCAGACAGATAAAGTAAGGCAGAACAACATAGACAGATTTCAAGAGGGGAGTGCAAACATGATGATTGCAGGTCTGCGGGCAGGTAATGTTGGAATAAACCTAAGTCAGGCAAAGTATGTGGTCTTTGCCGAGCTGGACTGGAGTCCTGCCATACACAGGCAGGCTGAAGACCGACTTCATCGTATAGGCCAAAAGGAGACGGTCTTTGCATATTATCTAGTGGGAAATGGTACATTGGATGAGCATGTCGCCAATGTACTAGTCGATAAAAGTTATGAGATTGATGGAATTTTAGACGGAACCGCTGAACCCTACGAGAACCATGAGAAGGCGCAGATGATACTGGCTCAGATTCGCGATCAGTTATCCCAAAAGACAGATTAGCTGCAAGCAATCAACCTGTGACTGCATAAAGTATACAATGTCTGTATCTGTTAGCGTGTTCAAACTGTTACCATCAGCTGATGGACGCCATAATTGACTTGTTTGAATCAAGAGCGTTCTGCTCATGTATTCCGTCCCACAAGAACGTATCAATGGTATATGTACCAGAGGTGGTAGGAGTCCAGGATACTGAGATCTTGAACCGCTGGTCTGGTTCCACCTCACCGCCAAGCCACTTTAGTAGTACCGTGGAGCCGCTCTCATCGGCTATCTGTACTATATATACAAACTGTTGCGCAGTATCACCTTGATGGGTAAGTGTCGTGGCGATGTAAAATTGTTGATTTACATTTATGTGTCCAGATATGGGCATGTCATTAACGTCTACAAGTGTAGGCTCACCCAAAGTTGTACCAGTAGCTTGTGCCTGACTCTGCATGAGTAATATAATGCATAGTAATGGTATGACAATACGATACATTACATAATACATGTAACTACAGACTTAAGGGTGTTGTTACAGTATTACCATTCTGTAGTTTTTGATACGATAGCATAGCATCGGACTCACCCAGACCGGAAATTTTTTTGAAATATGGTGATCTCTTCTTTTGTGTTTTAAGTCAGTATTTGGATTTTGTCTTGTCCGACAAGTCGAATGATGTCTGCAAACGCAGAATCTTCACGTATTTCATTATACACGCCAGCCGGGATTGCAATACTGTATTCTAGCTGAATAATTTTGTCAATTAATTTGGGTTTGCATATTTTATCAAAGATGGTAATTATCAGTGACGAGTCTAGAATCTTCATAGCTATTCAAATACCTGGATGTCTCTTTCACTCATTTTTTCAAGAGCGTGCAGATATGATATGTGTAGTAGCTCTGCTGCACGTTGGGCACTAATTTTTTGTTTTTTCACCAAAGACATGATGTAGTTTTCCATATTAGGTTTTAGATCATCAATTTTAATTGAGGTACTAGTCATTGACGGATATGCCAAGTAAACATAGGCAAGAGCCTCGTTGATGGTTAAATCGTTTAGAAATGCTTTATATTCACTTAAAAGATTTATGATCTCGCGTCGCTCTCTTTTGAGAAGTTCCTCTGCAATGTCCCGCCCCATCGGAGTTGTTGCAATCTTGTTGCTAACACTGTATAGTACTCCCACCTCTGTCAAATGGTTTAGTTCGTAAGCGACTATCTCACTATATGGGCCATACATAGCTGCATCGTAATTACAGTCATCTCTAACCTCCTCGACTACATCTGATAGTAGGAACATTATCTTTTGAAGTTTTGTATTCCCCATAATTGGTTCGTCATTGAGATACGCAGCTAAGATGATGTATTTTTGCACTACCTCACACTCATTCAGTATCTTTTTCTTGATTCTATCATGGGCTGGGATCGGCGTAGATCGGTGTATATCTGTCATCATCATCTATTACATTGCGATTTAATAAGAATCATCTGTGCAAAGTACTGTAAAGCTGCTCAAACCATAACCAAATACTACAGTACTGATTATGTATGATACTAATTGAGGTATCGAATATGTGGAACTGTAACATCCGGGTGCTGAGATCTATACCCCATGGCGGAAGTACATAGACAAATTTTCTCTGCAATACTACAGTATCCGTAAAAACCCAAATTATAACTAAATAACAAATAATCATCATGGCGATAAATTGGTATTTTTACGTCAGAATAAAGTCGTTTCATCTGTAAATACCCACAAAATGGGGCAGAACATGCCTTTGTTTGATGAGCATTTACCAATCGTTTTTGCCTGCTTATGAATAATGTCTAGTATTCAAAAAAACCTTGCTTGTATGACCCAAACACATCCAAAATAAGACATCTCTCTCTTATGGCGTCCATCATCACTTTATGTTGTTGTATATGACCCTCAAAGTCCACAAAAAATACATACTTCCAGCCCGATATTGGTCGCGAGGTTATTCGGGTTAGATTTACATCCCGCATCAAATTTAGTATTGTGTGCAATGATCCTTTGTTATGATGTAATGTAAAAGCTATTGTGGTCTTATATTTTATATCTGGTTTATACTCTATAGAGTCCTTTCCAATTATTAAAAATCTGGTAGTATTGTCTTTATTATCATTTATCTCCTCCATTATTATCTTCATGTTGTATAGTTCGGCGGCATCCCTACTAGCTATGGCTGCAATATTTCCATCTCCTGTACGTTTTACCATAGAGACACTTGCTGCTGTGTCATAATATTGCGCCGGCAGTAGATTGTATTTTTCAAGGAATTTTTTACATTGGCCAAGTGCTTGGGGATGAGAGTATACCTGTTTTATGTTGTTTAAATCTCCACTATTCCCAATCAAGCAGTGTCGTATGGGCTCGTACCACTCGCCAATTATGTGCAGACTGTTCCTAGCAGAGTAGATGGCATCATTGGAGTCTGCAACTTCACCATAGTGTGAGTTTTCTACAGGTATTACAGCTTGGTCAACATCACCAAGTATTATCATGTCTAATGCAGCTTCAAATGTCATTGCACCTATTGGTGTACCAAATCTTTTGGCCACCGTATATCCGTATGCACCCGCCTCACCTTGATAAGATATTTTCATGTTATTCACTATATCTATCACTAATATAAGAGAGATAATTTAGAATCGCACAATTTAGTAGCTAATCTTTAGAATACCACCAGTTATACGATACATCGCCAGTGAGGCCATCGTATGTGCCTATACGGGTCCATTCATCGGCTACAACGCCCCATATACCGTATTGTGTTACATGGTCAGTACCATTATACACCAACCCCGATAATGTTGTGTGATACGAGAGTGCAGCTGGCATCACTACATCCATGATATTAGAATTCGTACTTTGGGACAGTAGCAGTGTATTGCCTAGAATCCAGACTGAGTCATATGCTAGATAATGATATAATTTTGTATCATCTCCATATTTTTCACGTATAATATCAGATGTCAATGTATAAGGAACATCTGGGCGTACGCCCACAACATTTTGCGCAAACGTACTTCCCAGTATATCCACCAGGCCTATTGCAGAGTCAGATACATACCAATGTATCTTGTGTAATGTATCATATTGTGATGATTCAACCAAGACTTGATACTCACTACCACTACCTAGTACCACAACCCCCACATGTTCTACGCCATATTTATCAGACATGCGGGACGTCTCATATATGATACGCTGTACCTGTGTTTCAGTATTATATGATACCGGAACCGTCTCCATATCATTCAATACGGATGTTAAATTATTCAGTAGGTGTTTGGTTGCATCATTATATAATATCACTATACCGTATATGTCATCATCATATATGACAGCACCAAATGCAGTAGCGGTACTGCTATCGGATGGATACAAGTCGTGTATTGTACCAGATGTGCAGCAGCTTATATCAAACATATGATGCTCAAAATCGGTAATCGGATCCAGTATTAATGAAATATTATTTGGTAGAGTATCGTTGTAGTGTATGGGCGTTACCTGAAGAGACCATGGATGGTTTTCTGCTTCTAAATGTTGATTAAAGTCATTTACACCTAGCATGATGGCATCTTGCACTTCATTAGCAAGGTTGCGCAATATATCATCATCAGGTAAAACCAAGCCGACCTGTATTATACCGTATAGACCTTCACGAATAACACATTTACTATCTGATGTATACGTCATATCGATATGAAGGGCGGTATTATCATACATTAATACGGGAATTGTTAGTGGGTGCAGAGCATGTAATACTATAGGGAAAGAGTCAGGTGTGGTATTATTTGGTCCTGAATGGCCATCATATATCGATATATCATGTATTAGTGCAGCATCATCACAGTGTATGACAACCTGGTATTCGGTGGTATTAGATGGTACTGTAGCAGTGTAGTGGGCTGTATATACCTCAAGTCCATTGGCGCTTGCAAGTGTAAATGCGCATAATATTCCCACCATCACAAGTTGCACTCTCATAATACCACAAATATGCAACCACTGTTAAATATAGTGTCCATATAAAATCCAAAAACTATCAAGACTTTAATAATTTCTTGTCCTCATGCGGAATACGATGTTGAAATGTCAGGTAGTCTACACTGTTGTTGTCAATGTTACACGACACGTATTTGTAAAACTCTATTATATCAGGGAGTGTATAATGATTTTTTTAATTTTGCAGCTTGCTGTCTTATGTCATATTTTCTCATACATAATTCGTTTTTCAAATAATGGCTTTGTGTAAAATTATACCATAATATGGATGTATTTTTTTATAATTTTTTTAATCCCACATCAGTTTTAATACTGTTCCCGTTCAGTAGTTTGAATATCATATACAAAGTTGTACATAACAGGTTGTATGATATATTAATTATTATCAACGGGTAAAGACAAATAAAAAAATACCGACGCAACCCCTCATTTAAACAGTATTAAATTATATAATATTTAATTTGTCTCAGCATCTTGAACATTGCCTGATGCTGATATCTCTGGTTAAATGTTATAAAAGACAAGCATATGGTTCAAGAGATGCTTGATGTGTGATCATCCAACCACATAGTAGGAACGCCACAATATAGAAAAAAATATCATACCAACAGACTACAATACAACTTTGCCCGGATTAAATATTGTATAAGGGTCAAACAACTCTTTGAGACGTAAAAATGCATTGTAATTTTTATCGCCGTACTGCTGTGCCACATAAGGAGTTCGGCCGATACCATCGCCATGCTCAGCAGTGATAGTTCCATGCATCTGCATTATACTGTCCAGATACCATTTTGATAGGTGCCTATTGGCAGGGTGACGCATAGTACTCAGCAATGATCCTCAATATTTTTCCAGTGGCCGATGGCACCGTATTGGTTATAAAAAGATCGATATGGGTCCAGTTCACAGTATTGTATCGTGCCGTTACGACGCTCCGTTGGGATGCGGGTGAAATTTGTTGTACAACAAAGTTAATTTAGATCAACTAAGTAGTATTTAAAGAAGAGTGTGCCACCTAATGGTATGTTCAACCCCAAAAGGTCGGCACAAAAGAATAACACGGATACAGTATTTAACCATGACAAATCAAAAGATGGCCCACGACCCACGGCAAAGGGGGAAGAACGTATCCAAAAAGGTGACAAGTTCATGCCAGATTATACCATTAAAGAGATGGAAGAGCGTATGGCGAACCTCCAAGAGGGTAAGGAGAAGACCGTGTTGTTGGCATGCATCAAGAGAAAGGAATCCAAGACCATCGACACGATAGCAAAGGAGCTATATAGGCGGCCGGGTACGATACGCGGCTGGTTAGTAAGGGGAAGAGATAGAGGTTTGAACGATTTGGATGACCGCAAGCCTCCTGGCCGAGCTCGATTGTTGAGTGATGCCATGATGAATACGATACAAGGGTGGCTGTCCAAATCGCCCGTACAGTTTGGATTTAAGAGGAAACGATGGCAGGCCAAGATGATGAAAGGTGTGATATACGAAAAATTAGGTGTGAAGTGTAGTCTCGACACCATACGTCGTACGATGCATGATGTAGATTACTCATTCCGCAAGTCAAGGCCAGCTCCACACAAGAGCGCTTCAGAGGAGGAACAAAAAGAGTTCAAGGAGACTACTGGAGAACGTCTTAGAACAATGGCGATTCTCGGATATGTCATAATGGCCCTGGATGAGGCATCATGTATGGTGGGCGGGTGGAACGGCTATGGCTGGCTGCCAGTTGGCGGTCATGAGACCATTCCCATGAGCTGGTCAAAAAAGTCTGTACGGCTTATGGGCGTGTTAGGGGACGGTTGGTTCCATATCGCCATTGTAAATTCGACCGACTCAGAGACCCTCAAGATATTCATGAACAAGGTCAGGGAGGGCGTGAGGAATGTGGCAGTCGTTTTGGATAATGTCTCGTCTCACAAGTCGCAAACGATGAACGAGTACGAGAGAGATTCCAATGGTGGTATGGTGCGCATCTTCCTTCCCAAGTATACTCCTCAACTGAACCCCATAGAGATGCTGTGGCGTGATCTCAAGCGCGCCTTGGCAGGCAACTACTTTGACTCGATAGACGACCTAAAGGCGACAATAACTGGCATTGTGAATAATAGCGAGTTGGCTCCTCCAAAACTCATGGATTACATGCTGCCTGATGGTGTCCGGCAACCCACCAAAACATCCTGTAATATATGGGACATGACATCAGAGACGCCCGGTTTGGCAGTAGCCGCCTGACCATACATGACATGTAATATGTATTCTATCTGATATACAACATTTATAATTCTGCCCCTGGTTTGGGTGTGAGTGTATCTCTAGAGCCTACCATATGTGGTATCATGCAGGTTAAGGTCGCCTAAGTGCCGGATTTTGAATATTACTTCTAAGCTAATAAGATCGAAAAATATTGGATCTTACTGCATTCCACTACGCACATGTATGTTGCCATTACCAATATGGCCATAATAGTATACTTTTTGACTTGACCGTCTCTCTAGTTCATATAGCAACTCCATTAAAGATGGTATCTTTTCAAGTGGGACGGCAACATCTTCTATTATATCTGGCGTGTCGCGATAGTACGACATTGTACGTGAGAGGGCCGAAGACCTGCGGGACCACCATATTTGAGCATCAGATTCATCTTCACATAGTATAATTTTACCTTGTGCTATGTTGTGTAATGTATCATACCACTGTACCAAAGGCACATCAAACTCCACAAACAGCACTGTATTATCATCACCACACAGTACGCCCGGACCCATTATCTCCAGCGACAGTGGATTTAATTTTAATATATTAATACAGTCAGAGGCGGCAGTATGTCCATCTGCATAAGATATTATGACAAGATATACCAATGATGGTTTAGTAAAAGTCTTTAAATCAACAGATACAATTACACCCAAGGTTCCCTCAGAGGCAGCCACCACTTTATGCGAGTCTTCTGGTGTGGTAACAGCATCCAGTCTGTATCCGGATGAGTTTTTTGTGGTACACGGATACATATCCAGGTCGACATCAGAGCATATATCATATATCATACCAGAATAATGTTCATCATCCGGAAGTGTAATTATGTCACCACGTCCATCAATTATGGTAATTTTGATTAAATTATCTATCGTGCAGCCATACTTTAGTGAGTGACTTCCAGCAGCATTATTTGCGACCATTCCTCCCACCGTACAGTATGGGCCCACCGAAGGGTTTGGTCCATAAAGGCGCGATTCAGACTCCAATATTTTATCCAGCATGCCCTTGTACACGCCAGAACCTGCGGATAATACATCATTATTTAGTGCAAGATCATTGAACAGCTTCATGTCCAGTATTATGCCAGAGTTTAGGGCCCCACCAGTCAAACCAGTACCACCACCCCTACATGTTATGGTGGTATTATTGCGTGTGGCATAATGTATAATGTGTTGTATATCCTCTATATTTGAGGGCACATAGACCGAGTCGGGTATGATGGAAAACCCACTAGCATCAACCGAGTAAAATCTGCGGGATGATAAATCCTTTATAATTTTATTCTGTAATAATCCCATCTCTCTGGATCAAACTTTGCCACAAATTCAGCTTCCTCCCGGTCTATTCTAGATTGTATTACATCACGTAAGGCAAAACTTGTCAAATATTTGAACATCTTTGTGTGTGCCTGCATTACAAAGAGGTGGCGCATCTGCTGACCCCCTCCCAGGCCCCAGTAACCCATGCGCAAGGCTAGAGGTTCTAAAAATACAGTATTATGTAAAGCATAATTTACATCATTAATTCTTGGATCCAAAGTATAACTCTCCAGAGGGCCGCCCTTGGCAAATCCCAATATCTCACCAGTACAGTTGTTTAGGCGCAATGTGTTTAGTATAATCTCTGGATCCCGTATGGATTGTTCAAAGGATTCGGGGCTAAACTGTAGTGGTTTTGGTAGCTCGGCAAATATATCAAAGAGTGTACTAATAAATTCTGGATTATTTCGTGCCTCCATGGTCTCTATGGTGGGTACAAACCGCAGGTTATCATATGTGTACTCTGCTTGTATCGTGATCTCTTTGGTGCGCAGATGCATAAACGACAGTACCGCATTAAAAAAATTCTTGCGTAACTCATATGGTATGGAGGATAGTACATGTTGGCACATCTTTGACTCGTTGTTCAGTAGATCCTCAAAGTATGCTACAGAACGCCTTACAATCAGTGATGGGTGCCAGGCTAGTGCATGTGCATTCATCTTTGCCAGTACCATAGCATGAGCAAAGTCGCCCAATGCATAGCCGCATATGCGGTCCACCACAGATAGGTACCAACCCAAATTCATATAGTGTTCCTGAAGCTCTATGTTGTCTCTAGTAAGTTCAGATGATGCAAAACACTCATCTATCTTGGCTTGTGCCACATCCCGGGTTTGGCCGCTCCAAGGATGGGTAGTTCGAAGTATGAGCATCTTTACGATATTTAAATCGACATCAGCTTTGCGCATCATATTCAAGACGTCCTTGTTGCTTGTGATAAAAGAGAGTACACTCATCTCATGGGGTTTATCCATTATTTTTAGAGGATCAAAGTCGTGAAAGAGTGCGGCGGTGTATATATGACGAATGTCCGATTTTGTAAAGTTCATCTTGTTCTTTGTGGTACATGTTGATAAAAGGGAGATGTATGTGACCGCCAGTTCATGATCTATGTTGTGATAGCCATAGTATTCTTTACCAAGGCCCATACTCTCAAACAACTCAATAGCGTAGTCTAACATATCTATAAGAGAGGGCTCCTGTAGGCCACTCTCCTGTAGTATCTTGACAATGTTGTCACGACTTGCCAATTCTGCAGGAGTCGTAACACTAGTCAGCGGCAACACAATTATACATTAGAATAACATATTTTTAAAAGATTATGATTTACCAAAAATAGATTAATGGTTATGCAGCCTTGCAGATATAATGCAGGGCGTAGAGTGCAGTGATGCAAATATCAATCTGGCTGCACGCATGGTGCAGCAGGGCAAAGTCATAGTCTTTCCCACTGATACTGTATACGGTATAGGATGTGACCCGTACAACATACACGGTATAAGACGAATATACCAGATAAAGGGGCGCGATGCATCAAAGTCCCTGCCAGTACTGGTGAAGTCAGTGGATATAGCACAGCAGATGGCCATCATGACAGATTGTGCCAAAAGACTAGCAGAAAGATTCTGGCCAGGACCTCTTACAATAATACTATACATGCAGAAAGACGGCCCCAAGTATGTGTCACAGAACGACAAGATAGCCGTGCGCATGCCAGATGGACGGTGCATCCGAGAGTTATTAGATAGATGTAATTGCATAGTGGGGAGTAGCGCCAACATTTCAGGACATGGATCATCACGTACACTACAGGATATAGATGTGTCATGTGACATGGCATTAGATGGTGGCATAATACCCAAAGGTGGCGAGTCAAGTATTGTGGATGCAACAAGAGAGGATATTGTAATATTACGTCAGGGGGCCATATCAAAAGAGGACATGCTATGTTGAACCTCATAGTCACATGCTTTAGACATGCAGAAGAAGATGCCATCCTAGAGATGAAAAGATTAACCGATGATACAGTTAGTATGAAACAGACCAACATCTCAGGAGTATTGACTGGTCTGACGTCCAAAGATCCAATAAAGATATCACAAGGCATACAAGATATGGTCGCAGAGGAGCCATGGAGTGTTCGGTATGTGCGCCGTATAATACCCATACAGAGTGTGGTAAATACCGACATTGACAGTATAATGGAAGGCATACAACATGTACGGCATCATATCACAGATGATGATACATGGCGCGTATCCATTAAAAAACGCAACACCTCATTGTCAAGTCAGAAGATAATATCAGATATTGCCGGTACGATACCAAACAAGGTATCATTGGAGTCTCCAGATATTATTATACATGTGGAGATATTGGGCGGCATAACCGGAGTTGCAGCTCTACGGCCAGGAGATGTATTTAGTTTGGATAAAACAAAGAGGTCACTATCTGAGAATTGATGCGCACTCCACTAAGATGTCCTCTAAATTATAGCCAGCACGTTTATGCGATTGTGCAAATCCAAAGGTCTGTTGGAGCCTCTCTACGTCTCCAGAAAATTTCATTGTTGAGCATTGTACATTACAGAGTAGTTGACGTAGCTCTCTGGATTCGCCCAAAGATATTACCAGACACGTATCATTGGTAGGGGCTCCTGCCGTTTGAATGGCCCTGGATATCTGTGTGGTCCCAGCCAACCGCTGTATAATATCAATCTCTAAATTATTTGATAAGATGTCTTTGTTCTTCTCTGCCGTTATGGATATTTCAAGAATGCGGCGCAGGTGCGACTCACTTAGGACGTACTGGGGGTTTATGGCCTGTATACGTAGTGTCGGATAGGACTGTCGCATCTCATCCAAGTTTATGGCATCTGCTCTGGCGCAAAATACCAGAACTACATATGGAGGGATATCAAACCACAAGCCACTAGAGCCGCCATGTATTATGGGTATTATAGAGACAACATCGCCATCACGTATTATTGTGTTGCGTCCGTCTAGTGCGGATGAGTCTACTCCATTTACGGCTACCAGTATATTTTTGGTGTCAGGTATGGGCGTATTTGGCGGAAGGTTCTGTACCATGTCATGTAATAATTCAGATATGGTTGTTTCAGATGTGTCTGGAGTATATTGCGGAAATGTCTTTTTTGCGCCACCAAGTAATTTAATAATTATCATGTAAATTCTTATATAAATACACGACAAAAAAACGTTTGGAATTAACTGGTGTAAAATGTTGTTTTAATAATTAGTCTGTCTTCTCATCAGATATTATAGCTATAGGTTCCGCATCATCGGGTGTCGCGCCATCGGCATTTTCATTATTATTTTCATCATAATCATCAACTATGACTTCAGTGTCTGTAACCTCCAATCGTGCCAGCTCGGCGGCCTCCTCTTCACGAGCCTTCTGGTCTGCAAGTTGCTTTTGCTCCTCACGGGCAATACGTTTAACTGTCTTTGTGATAAAACCAGCTATTTCGTTCTTGAGTTCTTTGGAGGTGATCGTAGATATTGTCATCAAGGCCTTTTTGTTATCCTCAAAGTTCTCACCAAAGCTGTCTTCGTATTTTTCAAGCAGATCTGTGGAGATTCGTCTTACTCTATTCACTATTTATTATGCGCCATGGAGGGGTAATTATACCTATAGATTTTGTTCTGGCGATGGTTTTTAGAGGTTGGATAGCTATTACGGGTGGCCAGATACTGGTCTTGGGCATCATATTGCAAGCCAAAGGTTGTTACGTATGTTTGATGCGTATAGTGAATTGAATTGTATTAAATGAAAATCATGTCGCGCCTGGTCTTGGCTGTCAACCATTAATATCATCCTCCATCCACTTTGGATTCTGGTGCCTTATGTCATTGGTCGCCTTCTTGTTGCGGAATGCCATCATGGGTGTTTCAAAGTTGTTGATGTCCAATGAAAAGTGCAGCCTGTCGGTGTTATAGTATTCTATGTAGTCAGACAGACTTGAGTAGTGCCATATTTCATCCTCAAGGCTACGGTGGAACCGTTCCAATTTACCATTGGTCTGTGGATGATACGGCCTTGAGTTGATCAATCCTATGTCGAGGTTTAACAATTCATTCTCAAACAAGGTGGGGGTCCAAGAACCAGTTGGTTTCTTGCGGCCACCCCTTCCTACAAAACACGAGCCGTTGTCAGAGAGTATTGTTGCTGGAACGCCAAACCTGTCTACTGCATGTCGAAGTACCGTTACTGCGTTCTCAGAGGTGGCCTCCGTAAAGAGTGCAGCTCCGGTAATACATCTAGAAGCGTCA
The DNA here is from genome assembly GCA_965219765.1 of Nitrosopumilaceae archaeon. Taxonomy (GTDB): domain Archaea; phylum Thermoproteota; class Nitrososphaeria; order Nitrososphaerales; family Nitrosopumilaceae; genus VYCS01. The sequence continues at coordinate 1,935,654 of CBDCOI010000001.1, read as the reverse complement.
TCCAGATATGTAATCAGGTTCAGTCCTTTCATGCGCGGATCCTTCATTGTGTGCCAGTCAGTATGCCACATGGCATTTGAATAAATGCGCTCATATCTGACCCATTTGCGTTGTTTGGACTTTGCGGGAGAGTCGACTACCAAACCCTTCGACTTCATTATGCGGTATACGTGATGGTAGCTTATATTCTGTCCCTCTCTTTTCAATCTCTGGGCAGTTCGCACATACCCCTCAGGCTTGTTTTTGTGAGTATTTAGTACCGTTTGTATCGTCTCATCGGATGGCATCAAATCTGGAGGTCTTCCGGCGGGGCGTTGGGTGTGAATCACTCCGGTCTTTAGATATTCGGCCCACAGCCGCTGGATGTGTCTTTGCGTCACGTTAAGCTCCTTGGCTACAGTTTTGGTATCCCTGCCTTTCTCAAGTTGCCTTATGGCATATCGTATTGATTTATCGGTCATCTTTGGCTTCATTTTCTCATTTGATTTGTGTAGCTTAATGTATTCTTGTTGTGTACGCTTAGCTTTACCTAAGCGACATGATTTTCGTTTAATACATATAGTGAATTGAATTAAAATCCTTATATGATAGACAATAATTTCGGCTAAAATTAATACAAAAATCACATAAATATAATATTGTACCAAAGAAGACTCACAAACTGGATTATATCATAACGATATATACGCAATTATAGTTACTGTACAGCAAACAGGATACAAGTGAGCCATACAGAATTAAGACATGCATATCCACCCCGCAACAACTTGTTGCGGCAATATGCCTAGGCATACTCAATGACTTGTACGTCTTGGCTAATTTTATCTCCCCTGTATAATATATGCAATTTATGGACTCTACAACTTCAGCTGAAAGTGTGCTGTTTTTGTCTCTTCCACTGTACTTGCTGGCTTGATTAGAACAACCAATTGATTCAAAAACTCCAACATATTCCCTTTGAGATTGCGGTATTTGATATACACTTTCGGCAGTCAAATCTCATGCTGTCCACACATCTGACGATCCGAGCCTATGTGAAACCGACCAAAACACGGGTCCGGGCCCATCATACCGTCAAATTCGGATAGGAACATCTTCAGCACCTCGATCTTTCTGGTTTCTGACACGTGGTTGGCATGTCTCTGTAGAGTATCTGCAGGTATATAATACTCAAATCTTTGTGCGGTCATTTGAGATGGTTACACAGATAGGATTTCATATTAGAGTGTAGTTGTTCTATCATATCCGCATAAGAGTATCGGAATGCTTCAGCAGCTACAAACGCCACACTAGGCAGAAACCCCAGTTGAGCTGGCATATGGCAGAAACAGCCAGAGAAACTCACCGGGCCGTCCGTCTCTATCAGGAGCCTATCCAAATGTGTCAATGAGAGTAGTCTCTTTTTATCAGAGGCATATACTGAGAGGGGCCCATATGACACATATAGTCCCATATCCATGGCTCGACGCAGATTTGACTTTTTGCCATCAAACCAATGGAGTAGTGAGCGACACGAGTACGATGTTAATATATCAAGTATCATATCAAGACTTTTGCGAGAGTGTATGGATACAGGTAGATTCAACTCTTCGGCCATATCCAACTGTGAAGTAAAGAGTGCCTTCTGCGTCTTCATATCTACAGAGTAGGTAGGATCAAGACCCACCTCGCCTACTCCTACAATCTCTTGGTTATGTATGATATCAGATATATGCTGTATGTCATCTGTATCAGCAAACTGTGGGTGTATGCCCACAAAGGGTAACACTCGAGGACTCATCCGAGATAGTTGTATTGTGTTTATAGAGTCCTCTAAATTGGTCGATACACAGCAGGCAACCATATTGGTGGCATCCATGCCTCGCAGAATATACTCCATATGGGGCGAATAGTGTGCATCAGAGAGGTGTATGTGTGCATCATATAGAGGAGTAGTTTGTTTCATTAGACATCTTTGTGATATTTTTTTAACTTTAATACTTATTTAAAAATCAAATACATGTATCATATGACTGCAAAGAGTACAGAGTTTGGACTCTCACCTATGTATAGAATACTAAAAAAGAGTGGGGCCGGACGTATTAGTGATGAGTCTGCTACCGAGCTGCGACGAATTATAGAGGATATGGCCGAATCTGTGGCCAAAGGGGCAGTAGAACTGGCTACACATGCAGGACGCAAAACGATAAAAGCCGAAGACATCATATTGGCCTCAAAGATGGTCGGCAAGATATAGAGTTTAAATTATTCGTATAGTATGGTCTGTATGCGGTGAGGTGGCAGAACGGTTATGCGTGGGCCTGCAAAGCCTATACAAGAGGGTTCGACTCCCTTCCTCACCTTTCTTCTGTTACCAGTATTGTGCCGTTCATCCATGGGTGTAATGTACAATGATACAGAAAACTTCCCACATGCTCAAAGGTGTACGTGAATGTCTGACTATACTCCATGTGACCGCTATCAAATAGGTCTGTGGCGTTTCCGTATACGCCTGATGTTACACTATGAAATGCAGCGTCCTGATTCTCCCAGGTGATTGTATAGCCCAAGGGTATAGACAATACATCTGGAATGTAGCAGGTGTTATCCTCCTCGCATCCGGGTCGTGACGACTTTGTGGGCATTACAATGTCAGGCTCCTGTATTATATCAGTAACAACTGATGGGACATCTTCTGTATACAATGTTGATAATAATAGTACAGATACCAGAGATATCACTACCAGTGATATTACTACAGACAGGATTACAATCCTCAAGTGTGTTCATAGTTGTATAATATGCGCTTTATACATAGGTAGGGATTTGGTTGGAAATCATATACTAAAGTTCACAGAACAGCCGGGATGTGCTCCACAGGGATAAACCCTCCAAACTGTTCAAACATGTATTGAAAAATATAAGGAACATTAATTTGGAATACCAATAATGAACAAATGCGATCAAAAGACATAGGAACAATTCCAACAGTACCGCTTTACGTTCGTCTTGTTTGGTATCGTGTGAATTGCAGGTAATCCAAAGGCGCTATACTCGCCCATAAAGCTGAAATCCAACATCCTATCCAAATCATATGGCAGTCATTCCTGGAGAGTGATGGGGCTATCGTTCATGCAGAATAAGGATGAGCTCGACCGGCACTATCAAAGTAGTAGAGTCTATATTTGCTGCCCTGAAGGGGCGGCGTGAACACTTGCATCAGACTTTTTAATGAAGATGTCAGATGCACCATAATGAAAGATGCGTGGCCGCTGTGGCCGTCCGGTGAGCAGTGACATGGAGCATGCTCCCATAGAGATAGACGAGGAGGTTCTAGAGGATCTCAGGACGGCGGTACGCGGCAAGGTGATGGTGCAAGAGTCGACAAGACTGCTGTACTCACTGGACGGAAGCTCATACCAGGTGGTTCCGGACGTGGTGATTGTACCGGAGGACGAGGTGGACGTGGTCCGGGCAGTGATAATCGCAGGAGAGGAGGATATCCCGATCACGCCACGCGGATGCGGTACCGGACTAGTGGGCGGTTCATTGAATGTCGGAATCTGCCTTGACATGAAGAACCTCAACTCCGTCAGTGTGAACGGAGATAGTGCCACCGTAGGGTCTGGCGTAGCCAGAGGGGCCCTGGACAGGGTGCTGGGCAAGCACGGCAAGATGCTTGGCCCCAACCCGTCGGTGGGCGGCTTCTGCTCGATCGGCGGCATGCTAGCACACAACTCGGGCGGAAGCAGAAGCGTCAAGTATGGCAGCATGGTGGACAATGTGGCAAGGATCACGTTCGTCGACGGAACCGGAAGGATGATCACGCTTCCGGACGATGAGGATATAGGGCAGGATGTCATGGAGATTGCCAAGCTTATAGACAGGGACAAGTTCCCAAAGGTGACCAAGAACGCCTCAGGATACAGGCTAGACAGTATAGGATCCATCGGCGAGACCCACAAGTTGTTGGTTGGCTCTGAGGGGACATTAGGGGTTATTCTCTCGGCTGATCTGAACATCGTCGACGAGCCCAAAAACAAGATGCTTTTCGTGCTAGGGTACGACTCATCCTACAGCGCAATGGCCAACTGCCCCAAGGTGGTCGGAACGGGTCCGTCGGCATGCGAGTTCATAGACCATCACATTCTCTCCCAGGCGGATCTGGGCCTGGATCCTGGAACAAACTGTATACTACTGGTGGAGTATGACGACGACCTGCAGGAGCGCGCCGCGATGCTCAGATCTGTCGTTACCGGCACCATAGTCGCCGAGTCTGGCGACCAGAAGGAGATGGACTGGTGGTGGGACCACAGGAACGCCGCGCTCCACCACAGCCTGGTTGCCGTCGACAAGCACAAGCGGACACCGCACATGATCGATGACGCGGCCGTGCCGCTGGACCGTATGGTGGAGATGCTTCACATACTGGACAGCATAAACGAAAAGTACGGCACAAGCATCATCACGTTCGGGCACGTGGGTAGCGGGAACATTCATGCCCGCTTGGAGATGGACAACACAAAGACCGACACCATAAAAAAGATCGCGAGCGCGTACTGCAGGGAGATCAACAAGCTTGGAGGCACCATAACCGCCGAGCATGGGGACGGATTCGCATCCTCGGAGTTTATCGAGATGCAGCACGGGAGTCAGAACTACAACGCATTCAAGGCGGCAAAGAAGTATTTTGATCCATACGAGATACTCAACCCGAACAAGAAGATCACCGAGAAGAGCACCATTGTAGAGCACCTCTCTGCGGTGCGCACCTTCCACGGAGGCAAGATGGCCCTCTCCGAGGAAGCCTACTGACTCTGAAGTCGCTTTGGCTTCTGGCAACATGCACCATATCCGGATAGCCGGGCGGATGGCTAACCTGCGCAGAACCATCCTGATGCATTCATGGCACGCACTTCAGGGTGCGGGGGATGCCGGGTAGGATCCAAGCAGTTTGAGAAAATCGGTTTGCTGCTTGATCTTCGAGATTATATCTTGAACGTTCTCGTCCTGGCCGTGGCCGTCAAAGTCAATGAAAAAGTTGTACTCCCAAGAGCCGGCCTTTTTGGGGCGCGACACCATCTTGGTTATGTTTATTCTACGGTCCCGGAAGTGTCCAAGTACGCCGTATAGGGCTCCGGGCTCGTCCCGGACGGAGACCGCCAACGAGGTCTTGTTACGTCTGACGGGGTCTGCCGCCTCTTTGGACATCATAAAGAACCGGGTGTAGTTTCGCGGACGGTCCGCTATATTATAGAACATCACCGGGATGCCATACATCTTGGCCGCCCCCTCGCTGGCTATGCAGACCGTATCTGTTCGGTTCAGGTCCCTTACTATCTTGACGCTGTCTGCCGTACTGAATGCCACCATCCGCCGCAGACCGTGGCCCTCTATGAACTTCCTGCACTGTTCCAGCGCCTGAGGGTGGGAGTATACTGTGCTCGCCTGACCTATGTCGCCCAAGCCTATCAGGCAGTGTCGGATAGGATAGTAAATCTCCCCCACTATGACCAGCGAGGTGGAGAGTAGTAGGTCGTAGGTTTGCCCGACGGCGCCCTCCAGCATGTTTTCTATCGGGATTGCTGCGTACTCGGACTCTCCGCTCTCCACCATCCCTAGCGCCCCGCCAAATGTCTCGGCGGGCATAGTTACGATGGATTCGCCAAAGAACGACTTGGCCGCGCTCTCGCTATAGGCCCCCCGCGCTCCCGGAAATGAGACGCGCGTCATTGCGCCTGCAGGGCGGCGGTCTTGCCGTCCATAATCCGGGCAGGCGCGATACGTCGCAGTGGCCCGTACGACTCCAAGCCTTGGCGAATCACGGCTTTAGGTATTCGATGCCTGTCGTTTATGCCATGCTGCGCGCCGGAGGATGTCGGGCCGGCAGGCGCTGCAGGGAGTCGGAACCGGAAGATCGCTACCTGTACTGGCCAGACTGGCAACATCATATGTTGTTTGACTCTCATGGTTTATTATTTACAGGTTATGATGGGGGGTTCTTTCGAAAATACGGTTGATGGTTTCTCAACCTTGAACAGTAAACTCAAATACTATATTATGAAGTAAAGTACATGGCACAAGAACGCGCTATGCGGGCAGTGACACGCCGCCACAGCCTAGATGGTCTTAAACCCTATCTGGAGTACGCAAGAAGGACAACTGAAACGGCATCTTTTGTGTCCGTGCAGAATGGTGTGCATGACCGGTATATGCTAAACAACATGCTGTACCATCGCCTGCGGTCACAGTATGTGAGATCAGTGATAACCCAGGGCTGTATAGCCGTGGGGACTGCCGCTGCCAAGAATATAGATGATCCGGAAAGGTCACCGACCATCCGCAATCCGGTATTAGTTATTAATAATCAGAATTGGAAACTTAATCCGGTGGGCGAAGGTTATGTGGCATGGTGCAATATCGGAACGCGTAAACACCCACATGCAATAGCCATTCCAGTATCAAAAAAGGTCGGGGATATAGTGTCGGCATGTAAGCGGGGTGAGTTACGTATCGGCTATGACAGGTATACCATAACGTATTCGAAGGAGGTGTCACCCCCACAAAAGACCGAGCGAAGATATACTAGTATCTCAGAATTGGTAAGCGGTATAGACTATCTGGGCGGGGAGCCAAAACGTATCATGGCGGCAGATATGAACGCCTGGGGGACAATGGTCGGGGATGGCGAAACAATCACAAAGTTTGACGTATCTGATGCCATCCAGGATGTGATCACGGCCAAACAACACAATACGAAACATGATACGCAGCGCGACCGACGGCGCTACGAGCGACGTCACAAGCGGCCAATATCAAACCATAAGGTAGAGGCAAAACGTGAGAAACGCATACTTGTGTCTGGAGGCGAGCGCAAAATCTTCAAGGACGGGCGAGATATGGCACGGCTGGAACGCGCGAAACAGACAGAGATAAAGAAGATTGGCTCTGAGAGACGGACTGCCATGAAAACTGTAGAGACCAAAGAAGAGAAACATATGGTTAAGAAAGAGTTTACCGCACGAAAGAAGGCCGTCAAGAAACTGTACGGTTCAGCAATAGGGAAGATTAAAGGTATGCGAAACAGTAGGCGCCGCACCGTATATGATATACAGAAGACCGATAATGAAGCCAAGAAGCGACGTGTAACACAAGCCACTAAAACATTGGACCACACCCTACATGCGGCCAGTATTGTTATAGTCATGATGGCCTTGCGGAATAATGCTGTATTGGTGCTGGAAGATCTCACCAACATATCTGATGGATGGGGCAAGCATGGAAGGTTTGGCAAATCCCTACGTCGTAAACTGTACAGTGCCGCCATGCTGAAACTCCAACAATACATCAGATACAAAGCCGCATGGGAGGGGGTTGAGACATTAAACATCATACCACGTAATACATCTGCCTTGTGTTGCGTATGCCGCCACACGTTGAGTGGCAATTATACTTACCGGACGTGCCCAAACTGCAAGGTTTGCGTGGATAGAGACGTGAACGCGGTTTGGAATGTGTGGCGGACAACCGCCGCAGCCCGCTATGGCCTAAAGGTTCGGCCTAGTCGAGAAGCCCAGCGTACACCCGATGTAATCCTCTGTCCGGGTGTGCTTGTACGGGGAGGCCGGAGCCTCCGGGTGGATCGCGAATTTGACGCGGGTGGCGTTTAGGCATCAACCGTATTTTCGAGAGAACCTGATGAGGTTGTTTAACAAGCGTATTCACGTAGATTGATTTAATATTCATAATACAACAAGAGCATCAATGATACATACCGAGTGGTCAGATGACTTTATGGGGATAGCGTATAGATACTTTGATCTGCGCATGAATATTGTTCCCTTACTGCCCCATAGAAAGAAGGCATTAAAGATGTGGCAGGATGTAATACATTGGTGGTATGATGCATCCATTCGTGTCAGGTTTATAGAGTATCCAGACCAGTACAGGTTTGTCATAGGTGCCGAGTCGCGGAGACCCGACTCGAATGTGTCATTTTACAAAATACTACACAAATCGCCACACTATGAGCGATTCAAGACAGGGTATGGCGATGCAGCATATCTGCGTCTGGGAGAGTACTCAACAAGGAGGCTACATGATGTAAAGGATTCAGATATATGCAACTGTGGTCATCCGGCAGGAGACCATGCAGATGATGAGAGTACAGAGTGTCTGGAGGACGGATGTGATTGTCGTGAGTTTGTTCAGACGCAGGTGTACATGTTGCGGCGTAAAAAGACTATAACTGACATTGTATTCTTGGATTATACGGATATAGAAAAAGATCCATTATCTTGGAACTGTATAAACTCCAATCCTAGTTGAAGCGGCTACGGTCACCGCGACTGCTGCGACCACCACGACTGCTACGGTCACCGCGACTGCCACCACCGCGGTTATTGTCTCGACCAGTGTCTCTACCAGTGTCTCTACCAGTGTCTCTACCATTCCCTCGACTGTAACTGCCACGGCCCCTAGACCCGCCACGACCACCAAATCCACCGCGACCACCAAATCCGCCACGGCCAAAGCGTCGACGGCCCTGCCCATTTCGGGGCGGTCCACCTCTATGAGAACCCACAACACGCTTGAGGGGGTCGGGTATATTCACCTCTATTCCTAGCTCTTTGTTGAGGTCTGTGAGTTCTACTTTTATCTGGCGCTTTATCAGATTCCAGTCGGATATTGACGAGTATGACACAAATGTAATGGCCTTGCCCTTTGCGCCTGCGCGGGCAGTCCGTCCTATGCGGTGAAAGTATATCAAATCCTGATTGGGCACATCATAATTTATCACCAACTGTACCCGGGGAACGTCTATGCCTCTAGCTGCAACATCGGTCGCCACAAGTATCTCAGCCTTGCCGCTACGAAATTTACCCATGGACAACTCTCGGCGGTGTTGTGACATGTCGCCTTCTATGGCCACTGCGTCTAACTTTTGACGATGTAGTATTCTAACCACATCCCGTGTCCTATACTTGGTAGAGCAGAATACTATCTTTTGTCCTTTAGTGTCCGCTATAAAGTTGAAGAGATGTTCGGGTTTGTCACGATCTTTGAGTACTAGAAACGACTGGTCTATGCCCTCACCGCTGAGATCATCTGCATCCAACAAGAACTGTTTTGGGTTTTGTAGATACTCTTCAGACAATCGCAGTATCTCTACTGGCATTGTAGCAGAGAACATTGACATCACCTTCTCCTCGGGAACTAAATCCAAGACAAACTGTATGTCATCTATAAAGCCCATATCCAGCATGGTGTCGGCCTCATCAAGTACCACATGTCGTATATCGTTGAGCTCAATTGTGCCACGTTTTATGTGATCAATTAATCTGCCAGGGGTTGCTACTAATATCTCAACTCCTCGTTCCAGAGAATCTATTTGCACGTTCATGCTCTGACCACCATAGATGGTAGCTACACGAAGATCTGTATACTTGCCAAACTTTCGTATCTCATCGGTTATCTGCATCGCCAGCTCACGGGTTGGTGCCATGATCAGTCCCTGAATAGTTCTGTTGGGGGATATGTCCTGTAGCATGGATACAGCGTATGCTGCAGTCTTGCCAGAGCCTGTATGAGCCTGTCCTATGACGTCCCGTCCAGATAACAGGACGGGTACTGCCGCCTCCTGTATGGGAAAAGCTTCCTCGAAGTTTATCTCATCTAGTGCTTTCAGGATAGTTTCGTTTATTCCCAGATCACTAAATTTTGTCATTCCCTACTCTTGTGCGACGAATCAATAACATCACACTACAAATCATTTAATTAAAATAAATTTTTGATACTCATATAAGCGCTTGTTATGGCTTGTAGGCGGCTTTTTGGCTAACTTTTGTCGTCTGTTTGTCAGATTAAGATGTTTAATGTGACTAATAGTTCGATTTAGACTTGTATTATCTGCACTACTGGTAGTGATTTACTATACGGCAAGTTAGACTTTTGCGTCAGTAGTTATTCTAGTAATCTTTCTTGGAGTCGCCTTTGTTACTCTGTGGGAATGCTTTGTATACGTTCTATGGCCGTCTGGAATACCGAAAATGGTTGCGCACCAGATATCAGAACATATCCAATCTGATCATTGCCCACAAAGAATGCAGGTGTACCTGTCACGCCATACGAAACGCCATCAGTATAGTCAGATGCCACCTCAGATATGTGGTCACCAGATCCAAGACATTCATCAAAGGCATCAGTATCAAGTTCCATATCAGCAGCATATGTCTGGAACACCTCAATGGCACTAACAGAGTCCAGATCACCCCACAATCTCATATTCTCAAAGAGCATATCATGATAATCCCAGTAGGCATCCTGCTCATGGGCGCACTCTGATGCCACGGCAGCGGCAACTGCGTTGGGGTGTATGTTCTGTAGTGGAAAGTCTCTGTATACCAGCTTTGCCACGCCGGTCTCTATATAAGTGGACTTCAGATCGGGTAGAGTTTCAGTGTAGAATCGTGCGCAGAATGGACATTGAAAGTCCGAGAACTCGATTATTGTAATGGGTGCATCGCTATTGCCAAGTACGGGATCATCATCTGCACTAGGAATGATTGGAGGTGGGGCAGTAGCAGACTCTGGGTCGGTGAGCATCCTATCTTCCAAGGCCCTCATCTCATCAGATAGTGTATCTATCTTGTCTTCTAGAAATAGAACTGCCTGATTCAAGTCCGACATCTCTATTGGGTCCTGATTAAGAATGGGTGCAGACAGTCCAGCAAAGAACGCAGCAACCCCCACAGTGGCTATGAGTGCAGCGTATAGACCCTTGTTGACGGGTCTGCCACCATCAGCATGTTGGCGAGTTTTTGGTGGATCATCATGTTTATCTTTGACTTTAGGGGCAGTATCTTTGTCGTTAAGGGTAGTATTTTCGTCTTCAGGGGCAGTATCCTCATCTTCAGGGGTTGTAACTTTGTCTTTAGGGGCAGTATCTTTAGGTATGATCTCGTCGGGTTTTGGTATATCGGACAATACGATTTGTATAAAACATCGCACAATATTAATGATAAAAGCCAATGACGGGATCCGAACCCGCGACCTTTCGCTTACAAGGCGAATGCTCTAGCCAGGCTGAGCTACATTGGCATGAGGCATTGTGTACATATTGGCGATTTAAATTATGTGGAAGATTAGTCTGGAATTATATCGCTGAGCAAGCACACGGCGATGCGTACTTATCGATGTAATCTCCTCTAACAGATATGTATTGTAACAAAATTATGTCCGCCCCGGATCAGGCGTACATTACGTGACTTCATTAAGCTGTATAAACCACGTAGTTTGATGCAGATCAAGCTGGATGATAACAAAATCAAGTATATCATACGTGAGAAAAAGAAGGGTACTTCCAATCTCATTATAGCAAAGAATATGGGTATTAGCACACGCCACGTACGACGTCTCTGGGCTAAGTATACAAACACCGGCCAGCTGCCAACCATGGGTAGAAGAGGACGTCCTGCTACCAAGACAATATCAGATGAGGAAGTCGAATTGGTACTAGCCGAGTGCAAAAGCGGCGGTTCCGGAGTTGGGCGTGTCACCAAGGCACTAGCGAACAAAAACATAAGCGGGCGCAGCGTATATAGTATAATGAAAAAACATGGATTGGTAGAATCGTGCCCGGCAAAGTCTAAAAAACGAAAGTGGGTGAAATTTGAGCGTAAGTACTCAAACGCCATGTGGCACACAGACTGGCATGTCATGAAGGACCCTCGTATGAGGGATCTAAACCTGATCACCTATCTGGATGATGCCTCACGATGCATCACCGGTTATGGTGTCTTCAAGGAAGCAACCGGGTTGAATGCTGTGAGAGTTTTAAGGCAGGCCATTGAAGTCTTTGGTCGTCCTGCATCCATACTATCTGACAATGGATCGTGCTTTGTGGGCGTGAGGAGAGATAGTATTCCAAAGGGGACATGGACACCAACTGTCTTTGAGGGTGAGTTATTGAACATGGATATACACTTGATAAATTCCAGACCGTATCACCCCCAGACTAACGGAAAACTTGAGCGATTCCATAGGACATTGGAGACTGAGATCTGTCGACATGACAGCCTGGATGACTTTATTACGTATTATAATGAGAGGCGCTTACACTGGTCACTTGACATAGACAACCGCCAAACCCCACTCAAGGCGTTCCACGACAAGTCGATATGCGAATCCATAATAGTGGAGAACCCTAAATGGATGGAGGATGATATTCATGGATGAGCGGCGTACCAAAGAGGGCGGACATAATTTTGTTACAATACATCTCCTCTAACAGATACATTAGTCTTTAATATCACGGATGGAATCTCGATTCAATGAGAAAGATTCCCAAAAAGAGGCTGCGTATAATCATGATAGTGTTTCTAAGTACTGGTGCCTGGGGCATAGTACTGGGAATGATACTGCCATTGACATCATCGTTTCCAATGTATGTAACCATACTGGGTGTAACGCAGTTGGGGTTGGGCGGGTTCTTTGGATGGAAGTATCTGACACAGGAGTCCGATGATAATGATGATAGTAAAAGGCAGCGACGCAGAAGGCGCCGTTAATTTTGTTTATATCATCAATTCAAGGACTATGACCTACAAGGGTTCGGTAACATCGCGAGGAGTTATGAAACGCAGCTTCTACAAACTCTAGGTTAAATAAATGGATACACAGACGACATCTATGCTAGATTTAGTGGCCAAGCATCTGTTCCTAACAAAGGGTAAAGGTGTTCATGAAGACAAGTTGACCAGTTTTGAGTATGCTCTGCGGGATGCAGGGATAGCTGGAACCAATCTGGTTCTAATATCCAGCATATTTCCTCCCCATGCATCCCTCATACCCCGTAGTGAGGGTCTAAAGTTGATCAAGCCCGGGCAGATACTATTTACAATATACTCAAAGAATCAGACCAACGAGCCACATCGCCTCTGCGGCGCGTCCGTTGGATTGGCCAGGCCTACGGATCCCACACGATATGGATACCTATCAGAGTATGACTCTTTTGGTCAGAATGAGCAACAGACAGGTGATTATGCAGAGGACGTTGCCGCCCAGATGTTGGCATCATCGTTGGGTATAGACTTTGATATAGAAAAAAGTTGGAATGAAAAGAGACAGCAGTGGACAATATCAGGTCAGATATACAACTCATCCAACATAACACAGACCGCCAAGGGGGACAGGGATGGTAAGTGGACCACAGTCTTTGCGGCCGCAGTACTACTGCTTTAACGCCTATATCCTTTGAGGTAGAATGCCGCAGCTGCACCACCTGCAATCACCACTATTATAACCACCACCAGCGAGTCGGTCACATCATACGGTGTAGGTTCCATTGGTGCAGTATCAGATGTGGTATCGTCGGTCTGAGTCACATCATCCGGTACAGGTATTGTAGTATCAGAGGGCGACATGTCCAGTGTTATGCGGGTCTCGCCAACACTGACAGAGTCCAACTCACCCAACAGAAAGGTTCCTCGAATCAAGCTTCCAGAGTCAGGATCAAAGAACCAACCACGGTCAGTCACATCATCAGGTCTGCCATCCATACCAGGTAGTGTTGTAGTCATATCAGATATTGAGGGTGCACTACTAGAGGATATCGCCACCCGGACAAGTGAACTTAGCGGGTAAAAGCCATCATCAAAGTACGATGAACGACGTATAGTATCAACGCCCAGACGCTCTAATGGGTCTATATCATCAGTTAGCGTATCGACATACGGCTTGGTGACTCGTATCTGTGTTATAGGACCTGCACTCTCCACATCCATCACAAAGAGCAGAAACGAGTTCTCATCTGTGGCCAGTATCTTGGCAGCATCTACAAACCCGCCACCCTGTGCTATACCTTGTGGAAATACCGTGTTTAGGAACTTTTCATAGAGTGATAGTGTTGTATCATTCTGTATGGTATACACTACTGATACTGTGTTATACGTCATTGCCTTGCCGGGCACACTTAATGCAGTATGTTGTTCATCATTAAAGTGCACAAATACAGAGTGAAAGTCTGCAGTTAGGCCAAATGCACTGTTCAGTCTTGAGATAAATTGATCCCCCACCAGACGCGTTCCATTCTGCACCATGCCAATATCGGTCTCTTCGGGTATGCGTGCGACATTCACTATAAGACATGCCTCATCTACAACCCCCGGCACGCAACCGTTAGCATTGGTGAACAGGACTCCCAATACTCGGGGGTGATCCCACAGATCCCGCTCCAATGTATTTGATATTATGGTGTCATCGATATTCGAAGTCATGTGCACGATTGTGGCAGTACCAGTGTCGATATCATCGTACAGGACAACCTGAACGCTCTCTACATAATGTGAAATATCCATACTCTGCGCAGCAGATGGTATCACAAAAGACAGCAAAATCACAAAAGACAGCAGGGCGGCCGATGGTATTATCATGTGTCAACAATATGCTGTAAAATTATTAAACTATACGGATTGTGTTGTTTGGCAGGCAACCGCATAGTGTTACAGTATAAGGGACAACACAAATTTGCTTGTCCATATACTATACAGTATGGCACTAGTACCATTTTTGGATGAAGCTCTCACATATCCGATATTTTCCATAATTGCCATGGGTGGGGCAGCCTTTGTGGGGCTGCTGCACGGCTACATAATAGGTAAGGCAATAGTGTCACGATTCGATATTGTGTATAGACACGCCAAACCATTCTCCATACTATTCGGGATACTATTCTTGGCCAATGCACTGCTTAGTCTGCCGCGATTTTCATCTCCTGACAAGATACGACTATCCGTACTCTTTGATTCGGCAGAGCCCAGTGTATTTGTAGATTTGATGTTTGATTTGATTGGTGTCGGTAGTGGCCTGATTGCAGTACTGGCCATATCTCTGACTGTACTAAGCCTGATACTGCTCAAGATAGCCCCCATTCGGGGAGCCGCAAAGGCATTTGCCATAATAGTGAGTGGTCTAGTTTTGGTACTTACAGTGGAGGCCAGATTCACATACCTGTCACCCAGTAGTTTTGAGATACTACTTTATTTTATGTATCAAATTAGTATAGTGGCGGGAGTCGTAGTTGGGATGATACGTCATAAGAAAATATAAATAGAATTTGCCAAAATCATATATGACATCGATTCAAACCGATCGGGGAACAAAAGCTGGCAGTCAGTGCGTTGACTGTCAGCCCCATTATGTTATTGTATTCAGACGATTATACAAAGAGTCTACATAGTCAAAGCCTTCTCGCCAAAAGTTTGCCGAGCTGATGTCAAATCCGTACTTTTGTAGTAGTGTCTCGGGCTTTTGGGAGCCGCCAGCAGATAAGATTCCCAAGTATGAGGGTACAAAGTCACCACCTTCTTGTTTGTATCTCTGAAACAGTGAAGCGGCCAACAGATTGCCAAATGCATACGAGTAGCAGTAAAATGGCGAGTGGTAAAAGTGTGGAATTGCCAGCCACTCGGAGGCAAATACATCATTGACCTGTACAGAGTCGGCAAACTGTCTGTGTAATGTGTCTATGTATACATCAGAGATTTGAGCTGCTGTAGCGCCTTCTGATAGCCTTTCGTGTGCCTGAATCTCAAACTGTGTAAAGAATGCCTGGCGCAGTATTGTAGCGTAGAGGTCATCCATCTTGCCGGCCAGCACAGATACCTGCTCGGAGGAGTCCATCATGTCTAACATTACATCGAACAGAAGCATCTCAGAGAATGTGGAGGCGGTCTCAGCCAGTGGCAGGGGCGCATGCTGCACTAGTATGGATTTGGAGGATGCGGCAATGCTGTGTATGGCATGACCTAGTTCATGAGCGAGTGTAAAGACGTCCCTGGACTCGCCGGTATAATTTAGTAGTACAAAGGGCGTAATCTTTGGGGATATGGTACTGCAGAACGCCCCACTCATCTTGCCCGGGTGCAGCTTAGAGTGGACATGTCCTTGGTCAAATACGCTCTTGGCATAATCTCCCACGGTATCACTAAACTTGTAGAATGTGTCAAGGACCATGTTTACTGCCTCATTGTAAGTGTATGACTTTTCTGAATTTGTCATGGGCGCATATACGTCATATCTAGATAGTCTCTTCATGTGCAGTATGGAGGCTTTTTTGGTAAAGTATCGCTGAAATGTATCAGCACGCTCAGAGCAGACATTCAGCAAGGCATTTACGGTAGAGTCGTCTATGTTGCTGCCAGCATTCATCACCGATATTGGAGAGTCATATCCGCGCAGAGATACAAACTCGTTGCGATAGTTCAATACTACATTGTGGTATATCTCGCCTAGTACGTTACGACTTTGACTGTATTTATGCAAGAGTGCATCGTATGCTGTTTTACGTGTGGTGTGGTCTGCATCTCGAACGTATACCATCAACTCTTCACGGCTCAAACTCTCCTGTTTGTCGCGGATGGTGACATCATAGATGTATGCGTTTGTTATTGTGTCGTATAGTTTCACCAAGGCCGAGGCGCCAGTCACATCTAGAAGGTTGATTATCTGCTCTTCACCTTCTTTGAGTGAGTGTTTGGCCAGATGTCTCTTGTGTAGTAGCATGTTAGAGAGATCAGCTGATGACTTGGCTAGACGGTCAGCGTTATCAGTATCAATGTCACGCTTCCACCACAGATCAAAGAAGAGTATATCATTGTGTATCTCGGATGCTATCTGGCTTATTCGTGTCTTTAGGGCAGATGCCTCCTCAGATTGTGTGTCTTGAGCATATATCAAAGAGGTATGGCCGCCTATACGGGCCAACTGCTCGCTTATATCTTCTAACTTACACAGTATATTGCAAAACTCAGATGCAGATATCTTTGGGTTCAGAGATGGTCGCATATCTGCAAATCTATCAGCGCTGTGACGCGCATCGGATATCAACTGCTCAAGTGTCTGGTCTGCTAGTATGCCATCAAGACTCCAGGAACCCATCGTATATGCCATATTGGTAGGTACACAGACACGTCTCTAAATGTGTTGGGATATCTAGGTGTACGCTACAAAGTTGGATTATAGTTGGAAGAGTTGATACAATGATCTTTAATAATACCATCATGTATGACAGGCATCATACAGTACATGACATCCAACTTGAAAGTTACAGTACCAGATGGCATCTGAGAGCTCGGACTATCAGCGTATGGTTGCGCAGTCAATATACCAGAGATGTAATTCATCATTTGACAGAAAGTGTCGTGTATTTATTTGAGCGTGTGGCGGTATCTCTTGTGCGAGTCCACAATGACCTTTTTGGCATCCTTGGATGACTTCCAGCCCAATATCTCCACCTTCTTTCCCTCCAAATCCTTGTACACCTGAAAGAAGTGGGCTATCTCAGAACGGTAGTGGTCCTCGATATCGGTTATATCAGTGGTGTGCAGATAGCGCGGGTCATGCATGGCGACGCATACCACTTTATCGTCAAGCTCGCCATCATCGGTCATCTGTAACAGTCCAATGGGGCGTGCCTCTATCAATATTCCAGGAAATGTGGGGTTTGTGACCAGAACCAGTGCATCAAGGGGATCTGTATCTTCGGACAGCGTCTGGGGAACTATACCATAATCACCCGGATAGTGAAATGGGGAGAAGAGCACCCGGTCTAGTTTCATCATGTTGTTTGTCTTGTCGTACTCGTACTTGTTCATGGATCCCTTTGGTATCTCCACAATCACGTTTATGATCTCGGGCATATCCATGCCTGTAATGATATCGTGCCAGTAGTTTTTACTCAATGTGTACGAAACGATGCAACCATTATAACAAGTATTGCAAACATTATATCTGGATGGTCCACCCCAGAGACGTTCCTGTATCAAAGACGTTCACACTAAAGGATGTAACAGATGCCAACGAGGCAGTTGAGGATATGGTCAGTGTGGGGTTTGCAGGTAAGAAGGAGGGGTTCAAGGTGCTGATGCCTCGGGAGAAACGTGTTGCAAAACGTATAGGATATACGGTTACGACGGGTGTATCGTATGGTCTGCGCAAGAGGGGGCATCCCAGAGATGTCAAATATTGGACGTACATACATGATAAAGACCACTATGCCATAGTACTGGTGGACTCGGCCGTAGCAGACAAGTTAGGTCTTTGAGTATATGCGGTGTAGTTTTGTTTGATATGCCAGTATTCCCGTCAAAAGGACTCCCAAGACTATACCGGCCATAACATCTGTCGGGTAGTGCTGCAGTACCAGTACACGACTTATCGATACTGATGCAGGATATATGAAGAGCAATAGGGCGCCACGCGGAAATCTCATAGATAACGCATACGCCAGCAGTATGGCGATTATGGTTGAACGTATGGCATGTCCGGATGGGTACGATGCAGTTGCCCCACCTTCACAGAATAGGGCAAATGTGTCCCGGCTCACTTCTACAGGTAGGTGTATCGCATCATACTGCTCCTGCGGTCTGTCACGGTCCACGCCGCACTTTATGTAGCCTGCCAGTATTGTGGATATTACAAGGAGAATCATCAACGTTATACCAATACGTCGAGTACGACGCACAATCAATAGTATTATGGCCAGTACCAGCATGTATATGACATCGCCGGTCTCTGTTGTGATTTGTATCAAAAAGTCAATTGTTTCATCGCCACCAGTATTCTGGGCCAATATAATTGCGGACTGATCAAGATCATCTGTAGCGCCGGACATAATTAGTAGCGTAATAGAGACAAACAGCGCGGCCAAGAGCACCGATGGGCGTGACCGCATTGGAAATATCCAGCCCTGCACAATGGCGCTACAACAACAGTGTGTCTTTAATGTTTGTGCAGTCCTTGCGATATAACTCTGGCGTGTTTATAGACATAGGATTATTCAGAGATTAAATTTTAGAGTCACTTCATGCGGCATAGATAATTTGTATAATTCAAGTAGTTACACCCAAAAAAATATCAATGATTTTTATAGGAATTTATGTTAGGGCATTTGAATTGGGACGTCACGAAAAGTGTGCATTGTGCAACTGTACAATAACAAAGATGTATGCTGCAATGAAGGAGTGGTCCATATCTGGACACCTGTGTGGTGCGTGCTATTCGGCAAAGATCAGTGAGCACTATCCAGGAGAGCATGTGCGTATGAAGACTGACTAAATCCCAAGAGCTGTTATATGACACGTTATTTTACATTGTTTGATGGATAAGATAGAGTATGAGGGTACTGTCTGGGCCATTGATCACAAGTATCCAAAGCCGCTAATAGACCACAGTCTGCACAAGTTGGAACAATACGGCATAGACCGCCAGGATATTGTTCTAACAGATGCGCCTAACGATGTAAAAGTTGGTGCCATTGTAGTAGACATATGGCCGTATCATCTAGATGTGAGTCGCGTCAGGACCATTCGTAATGAATCCTTCATTAGTGGCACTGTAATGACCATAGAGTTGAAATTGGATGATGAGGGCAACTATACAGATTGAAGGTTGGAATAATTATACTACTAGTAGTAGCAGCAATATCTGCAATAATAGGATTAAACCAGTATTGGGCCGAAGAGACCCGCCAGCAGGGATTCATCTTTGGAAATGAGCTGCAACAGATACAACAAGATGTCAGGGATTTACAGACCAAATTTTATGCAGATATAGACATATGGGAGGAAGGTCAGATAAGCCGTACAGAGTTACAGGAGAGATTACAGTTTCATGTGGATGAATTTCATGATGTATTGGCTCGATACGATACTCTAGAACCACCAGATGGTTTTGCCGGGGCAGTGGAGTTGTTCCGACTATCATCACAAGCACAGTTAGAGAGTGATGAGCAGTACATATTGTGGATTACAACGTCTGATGAGTCTGCAAAGACACGCTCGGACCTACAGTTAAAGGAGTCGTTTGATTTAGAGATGTCAGCCTTAGCCGAGTATAACCAAGCAAAGGGCCCCTGAAGGTATAATAGTGATACAGAATATCGCCGATATAATGAATACTGTAAAAATTCCCAAGATTATTAATTTTGGCGAAGATGCATTAGGCAATACAACATACCCTGACAATGCACTGATTGTAACAACGGCTCCACCTCCGCTATCGGACAAGTGGATCAAAAAGATGGGCATTAAAGACTATATGTTATTCGATAAGGTGACACCAGAACCATCCATAAATGATGTAAATCAGGTCATTAGTGAATACAAAGACAAGAATCCATCAGTACTGATAGGTCTTGGTGGAGGTAGTTCTATGGACGTTGTAAAGTATGCCGCCCCAGAGATGAAAAAGTCAAAGATTCTGATTCCCACAACATTTGGTACAGGGGCCGAGATGACAACATACTGTGTGTTAAAGTTTGATGGAAAGAAAAAATTGTTACGAGAAGATAGGTTTTTGGCAGATATGGCAGTAGTAGACTCTTACTTTATGGATGGAACCCCAAAACAGATAGTGAACAATTCAGTATGTGATGCCTTAGCACAAGCATCAGAAGGCCATGACAGTAAACTAGGAAATGAATTGACTCGAATGTTCTGCAAGGAGGCATTCGACAGGCTTTATGATGCCATAATGAATGACAGACCTCAAGACTACCCGTATGGTTCGATGCTGTCAGGTATAGGATTTGGTAACTGTTCGACCACCTTAGGACATGCGCTCTCGTATGTATTCTCCAATGAAGGTGTACCTCATGGATACTCACTATCTTCGTGTACCACAATAGCGCACAAATTCAACAACTCTCCGTTCTATGAAAGATTCAAGGAATGTATGGAGAAGTTGGGCTTTGAAAGGATGGACCTAAAAACAGATGTCGCCGAAGCTGCCGCAGTTGTAATGACTGACAAGGGACATTTGGATCCCAATCCAAAACCCGTTACAGAGCAGGATGTCATACAATGCCTAAATGACATAAAAGCGTACAACCTCTAAAGATATTTTTTATTACACATCAAGCGTGGCTATAGTGTTGCGTTTTTACTGACCCCAATCTTCACCTATTGACTCGGCGACTTGTAGTGATATGGCTCCGTCGGAGTTTTGTAGTTCGTAACTCTGCCCACAATCCGGGCACGCAACAATCTCACCCTGTACCGAGTCGGCAGGTATAGGCAGTTCCGCATCGCATTCTGGACATAGTAAAGATCCCATAAATGTGGGATTTTACATTCCTTTATAATTGTTCTATTTTTTGGTATTTGATGCCACGCCTACAAGTTGGGGGATGGTTGGGGTAAAACATTACAAATCATCATACATAATGGCAGTTAAGAAGTTGATGAGGGATGAAAACTCAGAAAAACGGGGCATAATTAGGAAGTTAGAGGGCGGCCGTTGAACGTGAAGTATAGAACTGCTCATTTCTCCCTACTCTTCGTGATATTGATGATAATCCTTGCGGGATCTGGACTGTAACATCTTTGAGAGTTGAGTCTAGTCTGTGGACTATAACGAGGGAGGAGGGATCTGCGCCGAAACCGTGTCACTAGCACGCCAGCCTGTTGTTTTGTGTGCTGTTTGCTGCTGGACCCACTTATTCAGGACGAGGTATTATCAATGGATATATCTGCCGCACACGCTTACCATGACATGAATCAATATGACAAAGTAGAAACTTGCATAAACCCGCAAAATGCCAATCCAGTAGTCCAGGAAACTATTCGTGTCGCCATGCAGCGGCTGTCCAAAGGCGATAGGGCTAATGTCACCAAACTCCACATACTGAAAACATTGTTTTTGGCAAAGAACCGCCTACCGGATGGCAGCAGCATCAAGCGGGATTTAGCATACTACTAGTATATGATGGGACCATACTCCGAGGTGGTAGATGCAAACCTTACCAAGATGGTGGAGAGTGGCATGGTTGAGCCCCGTATAACTTCAAAGTTAGAAACATACCGATTGGCGCCTGATCGGGAATTGCGACCAGTAACGACCAGCGCTGACTTAGACGCTGCTAAGAGCGAGATTGGTTTGGTTGTGAAGGAATTCTCCAATACTTCCAACGCCATCACGGAGACATATGAAACGGCTCCGTTCAAATGGTATACAACATACCGCCTAGAGTTTAAGCCCAAAACTGAGCACCACTTCAAGCACATACTGGATGGTCGAGAAAGTCAGTATAGCGAACAGGATGTATTAGAGCTACTGGATGATGCGGTGTTGGACTATCCAACTGACCGCGCGTTCAGAGGACACCGAGCAGCATTCATGGACTATGCAAAGATGCTGAACACATTCTTGCGGTGGGATTCATACCGTACCCGGAAAGATATGGCGAAAGTGCTTCTCGGTTTGTGTAACACAATATGGGTGGTCTTTGCGTATGGCGTGCGAATATACCACCATGATTCGTATTACGACAATCAGGTAGGTGCGTGGGAAACCATATACAAGCAACAGTTAACCAATCTAGATCACACAGTCCGTAGGCAGATGGTAAAGTTTGATGAAGCTGTCAAAGATGATGTGTATATAGACCATGATACTATGGACACTATACAGCATCCAGAAAAATACAAGTTTGAGCCGTGGGTGTCAAGTGCAACCACAAGAGACGGGTAGCCAGATATGGCAGGGGGTTGGACAGTTCTCCAAACCGATCAATTTACCAAGCAGTTGAAACAATATACTCGTTATGTGGAGATGTGTAAGAAGGTGGACGAAATGGTAGATTTGCTCAAAAACGAAGATGACCCTAGGCGCATCGGAGACCGAAAGTCCGGGCAACTCAAAGATGTATACGTAATCAAATTCTCTAAACAGCACCGGTTGTTGTATGAAGTGGTGGACGACAAACACGAAGTTCGTCGACACCAGATTGGTGACCATAAAGTGTATCGTCATGAGAAATAGTAGTCAGGAGAATGTTGGCGGTCTGCTCCATTCTCTAGTGAATTTAGTCAAAACCCTTACACAATAGATGGTAATTTCAGCCAAAATCGGTACAAAAATCACATAAACATAGTAAACAGTATTGTACTAAGAAGGAATCATAGACTAGTCTATAACATAATGGAGTAATTCTTTTTTTAGAGAAGTAGGTATAAAGTTTCAAATGTACGTTGATATGACGCTTCTCTTTTTTGCGTATTTTATGTATTATTATATGGGTATGAAATCATCACCTTAGTAGTTATCTGTTAATTATCAAAAAATTAGTGTTTAACATTGGTATCACACATAGTGGTTTTTTATTTGAATTTAAATTATAAATTTGTAGGAACGCCAATCATTGTCGCTATACAATCTTTTATTCTCTGTCAGTATACCCTACGGTCATTGATTCTAGCTTTCATGCCATAAATTTTGTTCAGATGTAATGAAAATTACATTTAACATTGTAATTAGAGGATTTAATTAATTATTAAAAGCACTAAATTACATAGATCATAAATTATCCAGATTAAAAGCTACACATAAACTCTATTAGGTCAAACCAAACTCCAACATAATACAAGTAATAATTATCTAGTTATTGCGACGCCATGCCAGACTCTTTTCTGCGCGACGTATTCTGCCAAATTCAAAGACATCCTCAGCTATATCATACATATTGTGTGGGGTTACCGGAGTTATTGCATCATGCTCAGCAATAATAGAGTCTGCCTCAAGTAACGCTTCAATCGTCTCATCTATGATGTCATTACATTCAGATATAATATCAAACCAGTCAGTGTCCATCTATTTTGCAACCTGTTCCCGTAGATACGGCATTACATGATTGGCAAACCTGTCGATGGAACCAATATACTCTCTACCCCAGAATCGAATTACAAAGTGAGTAACTCCTGCCTTCATAAATCTCTCAAATGTGGGAATTACATCATCGGGCGTACCAATGGCAGTAGATGATCGTGCCACATCATCGGGTAGTTTGGTGGCGGCCTCCCGCATTCGTACAATCCAGTCCGAGTCAGACATGGAATATTCAGTAAAGTATTTTCTAAAATCAAAGCCCTCTATTGATTTTAGGTTGTGGACTCTAAGTATCTCGGGTTTGAAGAGACTGACTTTGACGGCCTCTTTCATCTTTGCCCATGACAGTTCGGCATCCTCAGAGAAGTACACATCTATATCCAGCGCCCATTGGAACCGTTCCTTGTCTTCCTCAGAGCGATCATTTACCTCCATAGATTTTACAATTTGGCTACGATGATCTTCAAACAACTCTGGCGTATATCCTATGGGCAGCCAACCATCACCCAACCTGCCGGTCATGGCCAACGTCCGTTTTCCACCAGCGGCCATATATGTTGGTATACGGGGAGCCCTTATAGATGGAGCCTGTAGACATGCAGACTGCAGCTCATAGTATTTGCCTTTATAGTCTACCAAATTGTCGGGATTTGATTCGTATAGTTTGTGTATTACCTCTATCTGCTCTTCCCACTTACTGACTGGTGAGACAAACGGAATGCAGAACTCTTTGAGGTTTTGTGCCTCGCCAGCACCGATTCCCAGTATGGCTCGGCCACCAGAGATGCGGTCCAAAGTTATGGCTGCCAGGGCTATATTGGATGGATGGCGCCTAATGGCATCAGTAACGCATGTACCTAGCTCGACATTTTTTGTAACCGCAGCAATGGCAGATAACATCACCCAGGGGTCCAACACTATGGCTTTGCGCCACTGAGGCACGTTAGTATGATCCATATAGAATATAGAGTCATAGCCGGATTTGTCAGCCAGCGTGCATGCAGTCAGTATACGCTCCTCAGTGTAGCCGGCTCTTGCCACGTTTAGTCCGTTTTGGATCCCAAACTTGAGATCTACACTTGTCATAAGAGTTTTCAATTTTGTTTGTTTAAAAATCTTAGGTTATAATGGACGCAATAGCAGTAAAAACACCTTTGAGTATATAGTGCGGCACCCCTCCAAGGACAGATATACACAATATCACATCCGTTGAGGAAACAAAACTGATTACATAATTTGGTTACACAAAAAACGAAACAATCACATATGTCAGTCAACTATACACATCATGAAACTGTTAGGCAAGCTGGAGATAAAGTCCCCAGAAAGAATAGCTAAATTTTGTGAGACAGAGCATGTGGGACGCATAGCCACGATAGACTCAGAAGGATACCCCCAAGTGATACCCATGAACTTTGTGTTTTTGGGTGGCTTTGTGTATATGCACTCACACATACATGGTGAAAAGTTGGACAACATAGTGCGAAATGGCAAGGCAGGTTTTGAGATAGACAGGGAACTTGAATTTTTGCCATCATACTTTACACACCCCACAGACGCATCTGTTGCAGACACACTCTACATCAGTGTGGTGATGAAAGGGGTTGCGCACATCATCACTGATAAAGTGGAAAAATGTATGGCGCTCAACGGCCTAATGGAGAAGTATCAGCCCGAGGGCGGATACGAGCCTGTAAAACCCACTGATGACACACTACACTATGTGACTGTAATACGAATAACACCAAGTTCCATACGGGGCAAATACAAAATTGGTCAACATCTTCAGCCGAATGAAAGGAGATCATTGGCCCAAAAGATACTGGAGCGCAACTCAGATACAGCCTTGGAGACATTAAATGTCATGGGGTTTGCTGTTCGTGATGGCAGTGTCATACAAACAAATGATGAAAAGTGGTAGCGGCGCTCGGTCAAATGCCTTATCATCATTTCATCAGGCATAACTCTGATTCCTCACGGCAGCCGTAATCATCATTGTACGACTGTTGATTTAAGGTGTGTGGTGGGCCCGGTGGGCTTCGATCCCGCGGCTCACCGATTATGAGTCGGTTACTCTACCAAGCTGAGTTACGGGCCCTAAAAATGACAAGGCACGTTGGCTATTTATTGTTATTACAGTATTGCTCGTAGCAGGCATCCAGTAAGAGATTCTGGGCCTGGACAGACTTTGTAGCAGCATCAATGAGTATGCCATCATCAACGTCTGCAGATTTTAATATCTCACTCCAGTCTCGGGCATGCCGTATATCTGCCTCAGTGTGCTGTACAAAGTACTCTACATCATCAGATATGCCATAGAACTCTTGTAGTCCTTCCAGTTTGGTTTGGCTGACTTTTGGTATCTCTCTTTCAAGTGCATACATGGCAGCTGCAGCAGCATAGAATTGGTCCGTCTGCTCATACATGATGTTTACAGCCTCTTGTGTCTTTGGCAGACCCTCATACTCTTCCAGCTCGACAGTATCAACTCCTAATTTTGCAGCAAACTCTCTCCATAGTGGTATATGATCATACTCTTCGCGCATGTTCTGTTCCATATTATCACTATGGGGAGCCAATGGCAGTATACGCTCCATCAAATCTGGTACAGCCTTTACCATCTGGTAGTACTCTTTAGAGTATCCGGCCAACATGGGTAGTGTTAACTGACCCTCAGACCACATTGTATAGAACTTGTGTTTTAGGAGACTGTTGCGCTCTATTATATCATCTATCTGTTCTATTACATTCATAATACAACATTCATGCAACCATACTAAAATCTTTGGGAATTACATACAAAAGTGATGTGTTAGAACTCTAACGTTCACTCCTGTACGTTCGTTGGTATTACTACCATTCAGGGTGCGTTTGTTTGGCGCACACTTCTTTTTGGGAAGTGCGGTCTTGACTACCTGCCAGTCGCCTACAACCGGTGGGGGCGTGCAGTTGCGTAGGTTTATTCGGTCCCTCAAGTCCGACCCGGACTTGGCACACAAACGGCTTGCCTTTTGTGCGCGTCTTGACGTTGGTTTTATGTAATCATTATTGTTGGCGTAGTTGTTGTCGGGGCTATACAGGATGTTGAAAGCACCATTATAGTCGGCGTGTGTTATATTGCCACAATTTTTACATTTGAATTTTCTGGAATGACTCCAGTTTTCGTATATGATTTCGTTATTATACCATGTCTTAAAGCCACCATAACGTTCAGTGTTTTTACTCTGACATGCATGGCATTGTTTTGACGTGTTGTGCGGTCTGACCTCTCTGATTTCCGTATTATACTCGGGGGCTTTCTTGACACACCAATCACGGACTTCACCAGCCTTACTTTCTTTTAGTGTGCGGTTCCTGCCTTTTGCATAGTTGCCTCCCTTACGGGCAATATTTACCAAGTTAAGATTCTCGAATTTTATCAAATCACAATCCACGCACAGTTTCTTACAGAAGTGTCGGTACTCGTTTAGTTGCCAGTTATGTAAGGCCTTACGTTGTATTTTGATGCGGTTGTTTATTTTGGTCCATTTGTTGCCGCCATACATACACCTATCCCGCTGGGATTGAAGTTTTCTGATATGTTTGTTTATCTCTGCATTATATAGTCTGAGGACGCGGCTTGTGCCGTCAGACAGAACCACATATGCCGTCAACTTACCCACATCGACACCTGCCGTCAACCCGGTTATCTTTCTGGCTGGGATGTGTTCTTGCAGGGTTAGGTGTAGTTCAAACGTATACACTCAGGTCCATCCCTTTCTGTACCCACAGGTATGCCAGTTATCCACACATCTGAAACAGTCTTGTACTAGGCGGCTATCGTTACATTACCTGACATAGCGGCGGATTCTTCAAATATGTTCCAGTCTGGATTCTTGGACAATTCCACTATGCCTTTCCATGGTACAATGCCGCGCTTCTGGCAGGTGCGCGTATAGCTCACCAAAATTGAAAATACGTGCATGCCCGTGCTAGTCATTAATTTGTGGCGCACGTTGCGCTGCAACACTATGGTGTCACGTATATCCAACTCAACGGGGTTATTGTTAGGAGGCATTCCTTTGTACCGCAGGAACGTAAACAGGTTCGGTGACGCGTTGTGTATGGTGGCGGCCATTGGATGGCCCCCGTATCCATCTGCGATACTGCACAGCTGTCGTTGCAGAGACAGGCAGTATTCGGGAGGGGCCGTATCCATGTATTTGATGCGTCTATACATGCACAGGAGCCGCCGGTACTGTATGTACGGAACGCTTCCCCTCTTTGCTTTTATGGCGGCTTTCTCGGCCATACGTAGTATGTGCACCCAGCACCGCTGAACAATGCGGAAACTGTTGTATCCTGCGTATCCGTCCACTATTACGGGTTTATCCAAAAGTGCGCTAAAGTGTATTTCGGGTATTGCACCGGCCCTACTTGCGGCCACCAGTACATATGTGGCATCAGGTATTGATGCCATCCAGGCATACCCCCTCTTACCGTATATCTTTAGTACTGTCTCGTCTAAATGGACGTACAATGCCAATATGATGTATTTCAGTATGTTTTGGTATGTTTTTTCCAGTGTCAGTGTTGCAATGGCTTTGCGCGCGTTCCATATGGTATTTGGTGATATCTCAAAATCATACATGTCTCTAAAATAGACAGACATTGTCTCATCAGTTGCACGTGTACCAAAGTATTCCACTACAAAACCGCGAGCCTTGGGACCGAGTGCCGTACCGGCAATAAGGGGACTGTCGGCTTCTGTAACGTGTCCGCATCTGTCGCATTTACACCGTCCCACTACAATCGTACCAGCCACTATACTTATTCTGTCTCCATCAAAATCATACATTTGTCGTACAACCGGTCGCAATATTATCACGTGTTCGTTGCCACAGTTGGCGCACCGGTGTATGTCGTATCGTTTAGTATATTCAGAACGGTTATGATGCGAGATGCCCTTGTGGCCCTGTGGCGGACCCGCTTTGCGACTATTCAGGTCCACATTAGGATCGTTCTTGGTGGAAGTATCGTTTTTGTTTGCGGCGTTGTCATCGGCGTTGTCATCGGCACTCTCAGAATCCAGAAGGGCTTCCTCTTTCTGGAACTTTTTTCTCTCGGCATTATACATTGACCCTGTAGATGAAGGCGCGTTTTCATTTTCATAATAGTTGAGGCGTCGCACCAAATATTCAATCTCAGATTCGTATCGGTCAATCATTGATGCCTTTTCCTCTTTCAATTGAATTACTTGAGCCCTGAGTTCCGTATTCTCTTTTTCTAAAAGATCGATTTTCTGGTATATTTTTCTCAATTCCTTTCTGAGTAGTGCAGAATCTCCCATTAAATCATCCAAATTTGATACCAGCTTTAAATCTTTCTATTCAAATCTGCCCCTTATGGGTGGACCTGAGTGTATACGTTCAAACTGGCGGTGACCGTGTTGCCTATCCGCACCATTCGTTATGTCGACAATCTTGTATGATGCTATCGTTTTGGTATCGGGTAGTCGTCCCCGTACTATACTGAATTGTGTGTTAGATTTGGGAAATATTACTGTGTTACCTGTAAGTTGTTTTGGCGCACCAAGAAAGAATACTGGGTATACCTTACCATCCTTAAGATGCTGGCAGTCCTTCATTTCTATACCTGCCAAAATAGCGCCGCGAATCATAGATAGTGGGGCGTAACCTTTAGCATTCTCCCACTCTGCCATCATGTTTTTAGCAATGGTAACACATGTCAGTATGCTTCGAGGGTATGGGTCAGGGTGGCTGCCAGCTGTGAATGGCACGTTTAGGTTGTGTGCCATGACACCAAGTTCAATCCACATGCGGCTTTCTGCTTCCAAACCTTCAACATATGATGTGATACCGCTGTTAGTCTTTAGCCTATATTTGTGGGTTCTATAGATTATGCTTTTCTTGGTTTGCATGTGGCGTATTATAATGGATGTCAAATATAAAGTTGTATATGGTCCTGTACAACATGTTTCCTAAATAATATAGGTGTACAACATGTTTTCTAAATAATATAGGTGTTACAGTCCCGACTATAATGTTTGAGCATCCAACATCACTTTTGTATGTAATTCTCAAATCTTTCTAAAACCACCAAAATATATCTGCGCAATCCATACGATGGAGGGCACAACCCAAACGTATAGTACTACATGTGGTCGCTGGACTTTTTTTTGTATTATACAGAGATGTTATTTTTTTATGGTGAGATACTCTAAAACTTGTCTTTCCAGTGTATCTCCAACTTCGTCAGATGGAAGGTTGCCATCAATAGATACTAAATTATATTTTTTCTTTAATATTTCAAACTCCCGGGCTAATTTTTGTTGATATATAATAAACGACTCAAACATATCATCCGAGAAGCCCATATCTGCTCCAGACTCATAGTAATCTAGTTGCTGGTGCTTTTCAAATACACGATGAACGAGCTTGAACGGATCTACATCCAAATAAAATACCAAATCCGGAACCATGGCAAAGCTATACAGCGCTGCAGACCATAAGCGGCGTATACCCCGCACAGTATTACGAGCCATCAGTGTGTAGATGTACCGATCTGCCAAGACCACATAGCCAGACTGTAATGCAGGAATTATTTTATGTTCTAATTGAGATGCAAAATCAGCAGCATAAAACAGAGCGATGGTACGTTTGCCCAGTGTGATGTTGCGCTTTGCCTCTAGGATTCCATCGCCAATAAGTTGAGAGTGTCTTAAGCCAGTATTCAAGACTGCAAATCCACGAGCCTCCAACTTTGATGTCAATCGCTCAACCTGCGTACTGCGACCTGATGCATCCGGACCCTCTATAACAATGAGTTGTCCTGTTATCTTTGTATCTGCAAGGTAAGGTATGCCGCCAGTACTTCCATACCATTTTGGAAGTTTAGGTGTTTGAGACATTTTAGTATATGTCCACCTCTTCTGAAATTGTACCAAGCTTATCTAGTACTATGCGACGCATAATTTTTTGTTGTGCCTGAATGCCCAGTGTGGCATCTATGACAGCAAAGTTCTCTCGTTTCTTCATTAATTCGTATTGGTGGATGATGCGACTCTGAAACAACCTGTAACTCTCATATGGATCCCGACTCAATCCCAAATCCATTCCTGCTTCATAATATTTCAGTTTGGGCCTATTGGACAGTATACGATCCATGGATACATCTATGGGAACCCTAAAGTAGAATGCAATATCTGGTTTTAGTGCAAAATCATAGAGTTTACGTACCCATGTGGGGTTGCAGCCCCGGGTCACGTCACGGGAGTAAGCAGTGTATATGTAGCGGTCTGCCAACACAAAGTAACCAGAACGAAGTAATGGCATAATATTTCGCTCAAATCTATCTGCAAAATCAGTGGCGTGTAACAAACTAAATGTTGTGGGTGTTAGATTTGTCTTCTTTTTGGCTTTTGATGTTATTGACTTTACCATGGCAGATGAGTTCCACTCGGTAAGAAATACATCCATCCCATAAAACCGCAACCATTTTTCCAGCAAACGAATTTGTGTAGATTTACCCGATCCGTCAATACCCTCCACAACTATCAGTTTTCCTGGTATACCATATTCTTTCATCCATTTAGAGGGCAGCAATTATACATCATATGGCCCTTAAAAAAACTTTTCAGTACATCTAAAGTCATATCGAAAGGTAGAATCCCTCTGCGCAGATGGTTTGATGTGGCATCTATCTTTTATTACATATCATTAGTAAATGTATTAATGTCTAGAAACGGAGATTGTAATAATGTACACCTAAAAACCTCAACCACCAAAAGCCTCAATCAACAAAAGCAGTCATTTATAGTAAATTCAGATACAATAAAATTTTAATTATTAAAAAATTAGGATTTAATTAGACAGATGCCACATTCAAGACAATTTAGAATAGATTTATTTCCAATGACATACTAGAGCGAATATGGCTATTCTACCAATCGACAGCGGAAGATACGGAACCGCCGAGATGTTGGCCATATTTGATGAGCAGAGGCGGGTAGACTATCAGATACAGATAGAGGGTGCAGTCGCCAGTGCTCAGGGAGTTCTAGACATAATACCGCAGGAAGCCGCCAAAAACATAGCCAAAGTGGCAACACCGGGCAGGGTAACTACAAAACGGATAGCAGAGTTGGAGGCCAAAAGCGATCATGACACTGCGGCGCTGGTTGAGGCGCTAGCCGAGTTGTGCGCAAAGACGGCAAGACCATGGATACATTATGGTCTCACCAGCAATGATCTGGTGGACACTTGTACATCCATGCAGATGAGGGACGCTCTAAACATAATCATACCAAAAGCCATCAAGCTGGCCCACAGTCTCATACATATGGCTGAGACACACGCCAAACTACCAGCGGTGGGTCGAACGCATGGACAGCATGCCAGCATCATATCATTTGGTTTAAAGTTTGCAAATTGGGCAGAAGAGATAGCCGTGCATGTCGAAAGACTGCGCAGTGTATCAAAGCGTGTCAGCATATGTAAAACTTTAGGGGTTGTGGGGACCGGCTCGTTGATGGGTCAGAATGCATTGATGGTACAAGACATGGTGGCCAAAACGCTAAAACTGAATCCCATCATGGTGGCGACACAGATAATCCCCCGAGAAAGGTATGCCGAGTACATATTTTCCCTGGCATTATTAGGGTCAACGCTGGACAAGATTGCTCTGGAGATAAGAAACCTACAAAGAACCGAGATCAATGAGGTGGCAGAGCAGTTTAAGCAGGGACAGATGGGCAGTAGTGCCGTTCCTGTAAAGCGCAACCCCATAAAGTCTGAGAGGATATCATCATTAGCAAAGCTACTACGAGGACAGGTGGGTACTGCATTTGAGAATATAGCACTTTGGCACGAGCGAGATCTCACCAACTCGGCCAATGAAAGGTTCACCATACCCACCGCATCAATCCTACTAGATGAGATGCTAGAGAGTATTTTGCGCATAATACCAACCATGGTTATAAACAAGGACAAAATAACTGAAAATCTAAACATTACACAGGGCCATATATTTGCCGAATTTGTAATGGGCGCATTAATAAAGAGAGGCATCTCTCGAATGAGCGCTTATAGAGCCGTGCAGAGTGTAGCCTTTGAGGCGCTAAAGACAGATATTCATCTTCGGGACGCACTGATGCAAGATCCTACAATATCTCAAAGCCTGAGTATACATGATTTAAACATGATATTTGATCCATCCACACGGTTGGGAGCCTCACTATCCATAATACACAATGTATCTGAACATGTAAAAAGACTATGAAATCATATGATGATGTATTCGAGTGCCATATTGTAGAGCTTTTTTACGCTTGTAACAGACATCATGCGGCAGTCCCATCTGTTCTGCAGCAGCTCGTATAGCATGCTTTCTGATATAATCATTAGTGCCCCGTATTTTATCGTATAATGGTACGGTAAAAGAGTAGTCGATAAAATCTTGGCTCAGAAATGGATGATGCATGGTAATATTACATATTTGAGATATTATACGTAACATTGCAACTTCATTGGATATTTTATCATGCATTACAGATAAAATGGCATCAGTGCCCCTGTCGTATATACGTCGATACACATCATACCCACAGTACAACTCATCAATTCCGTTGGCGGTAATTATTGTGTTTAAATTATATTTTTTTGCCAGTTTAGAGACAAAATAAAATGCTATACAATTCTCATGCCAGGATAATGACTTTTTACCTATTTTATCATGTATGATACTGCGGGTGTGATCAAACTCGTCTCTCTGTATTACATGTATGTGATGTGGCAGTTTGAGTATGCTAGACACTTTTTTACTATACTCTACATCATGACTGTTATCAAAGCCCACCGTCAGCAGAGTTATATCACAATCACACATATGACATAGCCTAGCTAGTGCGGCGCTATCCACACCTCCAGAGAAAGCCACTCCAACACTATACTTGACATCGCATGCACAAAGGGCCTGACGCATTGCATCATACATTAGGCTCCTTTAAATTTGGGCCCTCATATATTACCAGTATAATGAAGAGGTTAGACCACATACCACTAGATACGCTGGATGGTTGGAGCATACAGAAAGAAAAACTGCACAAAGACTTTGAGTTTAAGGACTTTAAAGGGGCATTTGAGTTCATGGTGCGTGTAGCCGATATTGCTGAAGATATGAACCATCATCCAGAGTGGTTCAACGTATACAATAAGGTATCAATAGATCTGACAACTCATGATGCAGGCGGTATAACTACCAACGATGTAGAGTTTGCCAAGAGGGTAAACCAGATATAGATTAGGTTTTATATTATCGTGTAACGGCCTCTATTTATGGCCACCACAGATATCATAGATGCGGATTTCAAGTATGTCGACCAAGAAGGAAACCTGATGAGATCCCGTACAGAGTTGTCGGTGGCAAAGTTGCTCTCCTTTCTAAACAAACCATACAAACATAATTGCATAATACCTGGACAGCCGCCGCTGGTGGCACATTTTAAAACTCCAGATGGGTACATACAGATTCTTGATGATGAGTCAGATATAGCAGCATATTTGAATATAAAAGAGCGGCTAGGCAATGAAAAAGTAATCGCCATGGGCCATCCGCGATTAGCATCCAAAATCAGAGAGATGGATGATGTCATACTGTATAATAATGCTCCAGAGACCGGTTCCATATTTTTGGAAGACTCATCATTTGCATTTGACTATTCACACATTCTACCGCTGGAGCAAAAATGCTCCATACTACATGGACACACATCATCTGTGATGGTAGAGATGACGGGTAGCATGAAAGACAACCTGTTGATAGACTTTGCAGAGGCCAAAAGAATTGTTAAAGATGTTATTAGTATTTTTGATCATAAATTTCTCATAAATAAAAAATATCTGATATCTCAAACCCAGCAACACTACAGAATTGCATTTGATGGGCCAAAAGGAACATTTGATCTGCAGTTACCCAAGCATACAACATGTCTGCTAGAAGGAGAGGTTACCGTTGAGAATCTTGCAGCCGAGATAATCAGACGAATGGCGCCTACCCTTCCCAAGAATATAGAGGGTGTGGGCGTATACATATACGAAGGGTACAACAAGGGCGCCCATATAATATCCAGAATTCCGGTGAGATAGATGGCAATAGATGCCAAAGCATGGGACCCGAATATTGAAAAAGAGATTCTCCAGCGATGGGAGAGTGATGCAGATTACACGCCCGAGGCCGACTCTTACTTTACCATAGATACGCCCCCGCCATACCCATCAGGAAGGCCCTGGCATATAGGGGCTGCTGCGCACTATGCGCAGATTGACATGATAGCCCGTACCGCCCGAATGAGTGGTAATGCAGTGTATTTTCCCATAGGTATCGACAGAAATGGACTGCCTGTAGAGATTTACACTGAAAAGAAGCTAAAGATTCGCATGAGGGACACTCCACGAGAGAAGTTTCTTGAGATGTGTAGAGAGTCACTAGATGAGTTAGAGGGCGAGATGGTCCAAATAATGAAGAGTCTTGGTCTAAGTGGCGATATAAAGAACAGATACAAGACTGACACTCCAGAGTACAGGGCCCTGACACAGGCCACGTTTATAGAACTATGGAATAAAGGGCGCATATATCAGGCTACCCGCCCAAATAATTACGACTGGGCTTCTGGTACCACCATAGCTGATGCAGAAATCACATATCAGGACATACCAACAAAGTTAGTCTCCATGAAGTTTGCCGTTGAGGATGCAGATATCATAATTGCCAGTACAAGGCCCGAGTTGTTGTGCGCCTGCCAAGTTATCATAGTCAATCCAGAGGATACTCGATATAAGAGATACATAGGAAAGAAGGCCAAGGTTCCCATCTTTGGTCACGAGGTGGAGATTAAGGCTCATCCGTCGGCAAAGATAGAGTTTGGGTCGGGTGCAGTTATGGTATGTAGTTATGGTGATCAAAACGATGTAATGTTGTTCCGGGAGATGAACTTGACCGAGATCATATCCATAGGGACCGATGGGCGCATGACCAAAGCCGCGGGAGCATATGCAGGATTGCGCCCAAAGCAGGCGCGCGCCGCCATAATACAAGACATGAAAGATGAGAACATAATAAAAGATATTCAAGATATAGTACATCGTACACCACTCTCAGAACGCAGTAAGACTCCCATAGAGATAATCCCCATGGATGAGTACTACATGAGACAGAAAGACTCCATAGAGAGACTTCGCATGTTAGGGGACGAGATACAGTTTCATCCGCCGATGCACCATCAAATACTGATAAATTGGCTGAACTCAATAAATATAGACTGGCCCATATCCCGGCGAAGATATTATGGTACCGAAGTTCCCATATGGCATTGTAGTAAGTGCAACCATCCATATCTTCCGCCACCAGGCAAGTACTATCAGCCTTGGCGGCAGAAGTGTCCTGCCAAATATTGCATAAAATGTAAAAATAGTGAGTTCATTGGTGAGAGTCGCACATTTGATACATGGATGGACTCTAGTATATCGCCCCTCTTCATATCCAAGTATTATGATAAAGATGATACATTCTTCAAAAAGGCGTATCCAGCAGCCATTAGGCCTCAGTCAAAGGATATAGTCAGAACCTGGTTATACTACACACTGTTAAGGTGTGATGCGCTGACCGGTGAGAAGCCATGGTCAGATGCATGGATTATGGGTTATGGTGTGGATGAGAGGGGTTTGAAGATGAGTAAGAGTAAGGGCAATGCTATTGATCCACTACCTGTGATCCAAAAATATGGTGCAGATGCCTTCAGACTGTGGAGCGCCAGTGAGGTAAACCACGGATATGACTTTCGATGTAACGAGCAAAAGATACAGTCCACAAAAAAATTCCTAAGTAAATTATGGAATATTTCTAGATTTTTATCCGAATTTCCTATTGTGCCATCGGCAAGTCTGGAAGAGACAGATAGATGGATAATACAAGAGTCGGATGACTTGATAAAAAAATGCATGAAAGGCTACAAAGAATATAACTTCTTTATACCGGCCATAGCTGTGCGCGAATTTACCTGGAATGTATTTGCAGCGCATTATATAGAGATGGTAAAACGGCGAGCACGTGGAGAGGGATTTACCACGCAACAGAGGGATGCTGC
This sequence comes from Nitrosopumilaceae archaeon, assembly GCA_965219765.1. Classification (GTDB taxonomy): domain Archaea; phylum Thermoproteota; class Nitrososphaeria; order Nitrososphaerales; family Nitrosopumilaceae; genus VYCS01. Next base: position 1,898,870 of record CBDCOI010000001.1, on the reverse strand, counting down.
TCGATACACACTACATTATGTGTTGCGTGTAGTACTAAAGTTGCTAGCACCCATTATACCATTTATTACAGAATATATCTGGGGAGCAATATATTCAGAGAGTAGTATACATAAAGAGAGTCATCCTGAGCCATTAAACCACATATATGATACAGCAGATACGGCAGATATTATATCATTTAATTCGCAGGTCTGGAACGAGAAAAAATCTAAAAATCTCTCCTTAAAGGACGATATAAGTATCGATATACCATCAAATCTTCAAGGCATAGAGTTGGACTTGAGGGCCATGCACAATATTATTTTGTAGCCATTCGTATCAGATATTTGTGAAGTTCCGTACTCCCGGATAGTTCAGGATGAAATGATGTTCCAATTATGTTGTCTCGTCTTACAGCAACAATTCGATTATCATATACGGATATTACATCTATATCCGGACTGACCGCAGTTATCGATGGTGCGCGAATAAAGACGCCAGGAAAGTCTGCGATTCCCAAAGGTTCCAAAGAGAGTGTGGTCTCAAAAGAGTCGCGTTGGCGTCCAAAGGAGTTTCGCTCCAGTTTTATATCCAAAACTTTGAGTAATGGTTGGCCGGTGCCGCCCAGCATTCTATCTGTGACATCGCCCGCCAGCAGTATTAAACCCGCACATACTCCCAAAGTTGGCATACCGCCGCGTATACGCTCGCCCAAAGTTGCCAGCGTATCGCCGGCTAGTGTCAACAGTCCTATTGTGGTGCTCTCGCCGCCAGGTATTATCATAACATCAACATCAGATATTGCCGATGGCGTCTTTACTGGGATTACATCACCAGAGATGTTCATCTCGTTTAATGCTTCATGTGAGGCGACCACATTCTCGTATACATCGCCTTGTACAGATAGTACTCCCACTGTAACGCTCATGCGTCGGCTCCCCTCTCTTGCATGCGCAGATCAAGTTTTGTGGTGTCAAGGCCCAGCATAGATTGTTGCTCGTCTATCATCTCTTGCGCCTCACGTACCTTTGCGGGTCTATCCCAAAATGTTGTTGCCAAAACCACGGCGCGGGCCCGGTTCTTGGCATCATCGGACTTGAATATTCCAGATCCGACAAATATACCATCACAGCCCAGTGACATCAAGTATGCAGCATCAGCAGGTGTGGCAACTCCACCGGCAGCAAAGTTTACCACGGGTAGTCTGCCTAGGCGAGCCGTCTGGTATAAAATATCATAAGATACACGAAAGTCTCGGGCCAGTCGCATCAAGTCTTGTTTGTCCCCCGAGTCAAGTATTGACTTTGCGCGGCGTATCTCATCATTGACTCTTTTGATGTGAGTGATCGCTTCGGCCACATTGCCGGTTCCAGGCTCTCCTTTTGTGCGAATCATGGCAGCGCCCTCCTCTATGCGTCGCAAGGCTTCGGCTAGGGATCTGGCACCGTTAACGAACGGTGTGGTATAGTCCCATTTCCATATGTGATGGGACTCATCAGCGGGTGTCAGCACTTCAGACTCATCAATCATGTCCACATTTAACTCAGATAGAACCCTGGCTTCATATACGTGCCCAATTCTACACTTTGCCATTACAGGTATGGTTACAGAGTCCATAATGTCACGAATCACATTGGCGCTGGCAGACCTGGCAACACCCCCGGCGGCGCGCACATCCGATGGCAGCTTGTCCAGCACCATCACTGAGACGGCACCTGCCTCTTCGGCAATATTGGCCTGTTCGATGGTGGTCACATCCATTACAACACCATTCTTTAGCATGTGGGCGAATCCCCGCTTTACTTTGGCGGTACCTCGGACGCTGTCTTTATCGTGTAGAACCCCTGAAGCATCATCTCGATCTCCGGCCAGTGATATCATAGTAGTAGTAAGTATACTGTATATTTTTAGTTATCACGTGTTTGTGTCAAGAGGTCATAGAGTTTAGTTTCAACCTGAGTGATTAATGGCGGGATAAATGCATCTGTAACGTTCTGTTCCGGCCAGAATATCTGTGTACTGGCCCCATTGAGTGTTATCTTGACAGCGTGTCTTCTATATTCGGTTATACCATCTTTAACAGGAAATGTATCCTCAGGGATTGCCATAAAGCCCGTCTCTTTTATGAGAGCAAGTATTCGCATGACTTCATCTTGAGATATCTGATTACGTATTACAGGGCTGGGATAACCATCCTCTGTAATTAAGAGTCGAACATCACCATCCTCTCGTATTGTAAGTATCTGAGAGACATCCGCCCCTAGCCTCTCAGTTACACCAAATGAGACGACTCTGAGGTCATGTACCGAATACTCTATCTCTATAGAGTCGTTGGGGACGGCTGCGGAGAAGGGAATGTCTTGCTGTGTTAGAAGTGGTATGCTTATCAGAATTGCTATTAGTGCGGGAATTGCTCCCAGTATAATGATGGTGGGCCTCATCGTATATGCCACCCACAAAGACCCATCATAATTTACACACCGCCTCTAGACGTGGAAATCCCGGTATTGCGTATAGTCCTCCTGAAATCAGCACTTGATGCCATCCGTATGGGGCCAGTATAATTTGCTAATTTTGGAGCGGTATTGTGTTGTGTTAACTTGGGTATATAACTACACGGTACAGACTCGTATATTTTGGTAGAGACATCATACTGTATGATAGTATCTGTGATGGCCAAGGATATCTTGGTGTATAGTCTACGCATGATACTGTTCATCATTAAATTGACTACCACACGACATGCAAAAAAGTCTTCGGTGTGGGTTATTGGCTCGAATATATGATGAATATATCAAGAACTTCTTTTTTCTTCAAGAACGAGCCACCCTAAAAATACGGGGCGTATTACTCGGTTCTGGGTAATCTACGTGGCGTGAATTTTGGTGGAAAGCAAGTGGCGTGAGAAAAAATGTGGGGTTAGGCTGCCGGCAGTGCGGTGAGTGGCGCGTTACACCCTTGCCATCTCCGCGATTATCCGCGAAATCTCATCTTCGTCTATTCCCAGTATCTGCGAAGCCAGACCATAATCATGATCAGTAAATCTAGAAACCGTCAAGGATATCTTTGCAGATCTAGCCATCACGTGAACACTCCGCTTTATATCCGAAAATTCCATATCCGAATACCACACAAGCGAATAGATGTCGGCAATATCCTTCTCGTCCTTGTAGGGGGAACCAAAACTAAAAGTTAAATAGCAGATAATGTCAATCTGTAAAAGATATGAATACTAAAGTAATCCTATCGGTAGCTATAATGACAGTCTTTATGTTGGGTTACTATGGAGCCAGCTCTGTAGCATTTGCTCAATATATGGGAAACGTAGGTTCACAAGGTGAAACAGGTCAAAACACATTAGAGGAGACTCTCTTGTTGGCCGAAAGAAGAATTCAAGCCGCCGAGTCTAATCCCTCCAGTGGTTCAGGAACACCATATCTTGATGCTAGTGGTGTAGTTGGAGCATCAATCATTGCAGGAGCCGTATTTGGTGGTATTGCCGCCGCCTTCTTCGTAAGGGCACGCTCTGGCAAGTATGCTGCAATGGGACGAGGTTAAACTTCTTTTTCTATATTTTATTGATTCTGTCGCGGTCTCGACTGTGGGGACCGCGAGTGGATTACATTCATTGTAACAGGTAATTCCAATCTACATTAGATACATCTGTAACAATATACAGCTTGGTGATAATCATACCGCACAAAATCCACAGTCACATGTTTGATGATTGCACCACATGCTTTAAACATCTAGGAGCGTGTGTTTCATTATGTTAAGCCACATGCTGGAGAACAAACCTGCACTCTTCTCTGTCACGGCAGGTGTGGTGATAGCAATTCTGGCCGTGCCGGTGATCATCCCACACGTACTACACGGGTATCATATGGCGCATATTGCGCTACACATAGTAGGTCTGACGCTTGCATTATTCCTTACAATTCTGTCGGTAGCATCATATCGACGGACCGGAAGCAGAAGACTCATGATAAGCACTCTGGCGTTTGCATGTTTTGCTGCCTCGGAGGTGGCGCTGTTGATCTATGCAGTGTGGCCATTCCTAGACAGTATAGGAATACTTCCCATAGAAGAGCTGGGCCACCTACTGGCATTCTCTGCGCTGGGACTACTTGCTATTGCGGTGTTTCGAAATGACTGACAAGCGGAACCACATACTTGAGATAATAGAGAAGAGTCCGGGTATTCGGTTCCGAGAGATAATGCGCATATCTGGTTTGAAGAACGGTGTATTGAGCCACCATCTCAGACACATGGAGGACAGAGGCAGGATTCGGGTATCCCGTGGTCCAGGAAAGGTGCATTATTCTTCGCTGAACATAACTGAAGAGCAGTTCAAGGTGGCAAGAGCACTTCAGAGATCCACCACCCGTGCCATACTACTAGCCCTAACAGCAGATAATAGCCTTCGGTTTGCAGAGATAGTTGAACGGTGCAAAAAGTCTCCCTCGACTATATCGATATACCTTACAGATATGATAAAGGAGGGGTTGGTCAAAGTCAAGGTGGCAGATGCAAAGAAGGTATACTATACAAACTACCGTAGTGAAGTAAATTTCCTTGTGGATATACAAAAGCCGCCCCACATTGACCGGCCTGTGTCCGGATTTGAGGATATTATAAACTCACTATAGATACGCTTCGGTCAAGGGTTCTCTTGTAAACCCGGGGATCGCTAAAGAGATAGATGCCGTTGTATCTGATATAATGAACATAGACCAAAAAATGACTCTATGCTAACCGTAGGTGATAGTCATCTGTATGAAGTATGTGATTCCCCTAAATTTAGACTGTTTTGTACATTATGTATGACTATTGTAGAGAAAAGTAGGGTAGAATAAAAAGGGAATTACATACAAAAGTACACTAACTCATATGTTTTATGTTTCGTTGGTGTCTGTATGATGGATTCCCTCATGTTCACATAAGTGCAGTCTTTTAAATAGTATGATACCGTATAATGGTGTATTGCAAGCCAAGAAAAACATCATATACAGAACCCACAAGTGCCGCCTAAAGACCAACAGCCGCATCACGTCATACGTTGAAGGTTTAGAGGCTGAAAACCATATGTGGATTGAACTTGGTGTTATGGCACGCAACCTAAACGTACCATTCACGGTCAGTAGCAGTCCTAACCCGTACCCCCGAAGCATACTGACATGCGTGACGGTTGCCAAAGACATGCTGGCAGAATGGGAGAACGTCAGTCCTAAAGGTTATGCTTCACTGTCCATGATTCGCGGCGCAATCCTGGCAGGCATAGAGATGAAGGACTGCCAGCATCTTAAGGACGGTAAAACATATCCGATATTCTTTCTTGGTGCGCCAAAGCAAATTAAACATAACATGGTATGGTTTCCGAAATCCAACACCCCATTCAGTATAGTACGGGGACGACTGCCCGACATCAAAACGATAGTATCACACAAGATTGTCGACATAACGAATGATGCGGACCGTAGACGCGGCCACCGCCAGTTTGAACTACACCTAACCGTACAAGAACACATCCCAGACAGAAAGATAACTGGGTTGACGGCAGGTGTTGATGTGGGTAAGTTGACGGCATATGTGGTTTTATCTGACGGCACCACCCGCGTTCTTAGATTATATGATACGGAGATAAACAAACATATCAGAAAACTTCAGTCAAAGCGTGACCGATGCGTGTATAACAGCAACAGATGGAATCAACTAAACAATCGCATCAAGCGACTATATAAGGCGTTGTACAACTGGGGCCTTGTCCAAAAATTGGTTTAGTAATGTTTAATTACTAATAGATCTAGTTTGATTAATAATATAATCATAAGGTAATATAGATATATTATGATTATAACAAATGAGTAAAAGATATGGAAAATCAAAAAAAGCAGGCAATCCAAAAAGGAACAGAAGTAAGAACAACCCAAAAGGGAAGAGAAATGATCCCAAGATAAACTGGTCCAAATACAACAAAAAACGTGAAGCTGAGGGGGACAATCATGATACATGGATGCGCAAAATTGCAGATAAGGCACGGGAATTGATGGGCATACGGCCAGGCGTACGTGACAGGCGTGTGTCAGCCATTTTACTGTCCGTCATCAAGATAGGTAACCGGCTAAGCTACTGGGACCTGGTAAACCACCTCAAAAAGTATCCCGACGACCTAAAACGCTGCGAAATAAGTAGACGGTACAGCAGATCTTGGTACCAACTCCGTATATCGGAAATAGATCCAGCTGTACTACAACGTATAATTGCGTGGATGGGCAAGCCTGATGCAAACGGTCCACTAGCTGCGGATTCCAGCGGATTTGGTATGTCCAAGTATGAGGACTGGGAGAACGCAAAATACGGCGAAATCAGCGTAAAGCAGTTCAAAAAATTACATGTCATAGTATCCCTGCATGGCAAGATATGTGCTGCCACAGTCACGCCGGGTCTGGCCTGTGACTCGCCACAACTAAGACAGATGGTCGGGTTCTTGCCGCATGGTGATGGAAATGACGTAATGGCAGATGCGATTTATGGGGGAGTAAAGAATTGCAATGCAATTCGAGACTCTGGAAGAAGACCGATAATTGCGCCAAAATCCAACTATACAATAAAGGGATTCAACGCAAGGGCACAAATGTTACGGTTCTTCGAGAAGCATCCTAGAACATTCTACAACAAATTATCGCGTAGAAATAATGTAGAGAGCGTCTTCTCTGCCATAAAAGACAGGTTTGGAGCCATAGTGAGAGCCCTCAGAGAACACACACAGGAGACAGAACTACTCTCAATGGTTGTTTGTTATAACATGGTTGCATAATAGCGCCATGTTATGGGGTTTTTGTTCGCCCCACAACGTGGGGGAGGCTGCGCAATACTGCACGTGGACCGCCATAGACGACGGGCCGGCGAGCACTAGGAACGTAATCCGGTGTCTACCCTGCGCATTCCTGCCGGTCCAGGTGCCTCCGTAAGTATCAAAGAAGGTCGGTAATTTTGGTTTTTTGGACAAGGCCTACAACTGGCAACTGAACGAGTACAGGCACTTTTGCAAGAAACTGTGCGTGGATTGTGATTTGGTAAAATTCGAGAATCTCAATTTAGTGAATCTGGCCCGCAAGGGTGGTAATCGTACCAAAGGCAAGAACCGCACACTAAAAGAGAGTAAGGCCGGCGAAGTCCGTGATTGGTGTGTCAAGAAAGCCCCCGAATATCACACGGAAATCAGAGAGGTTAAACCATACAACACATCCAAACAATGCCATGCGTGTCACAGTAGAGACACCGAACGTTATGGTGGCTTCAAGACATGGTACAATAATAAAATCATATACGACAGTTGGAGCCATGACCGAAAGTTCAAATGTAAAAATTGCGGCAACCTCACACACGCCGACTATAATGGTGCTTTCAACATCATGTATAGCCCAGATAACAACTATAACAACAATTACGATTATACAAAACCAAACTCAAGACGCGCACAAAAGGCAAGCCGTTTGTGTGCCAAGTCCGGGTCGGACTTGAGGGACAGGATAAACCTACGCAACCGCACGCCCCCACCGGTTGTAGGTGACTGGCAGGTAGTCAAGACCGTGTCTCCCAAAAGGAGACATATGCCAAACACACGCACCCTGAATGGCAAACGCCAACGAAACATAGAACAGCGCATTAACTCTAGTATGAGGTAGTGTACTTTCGTATGTAATTCCCAATAAAAATGATAAAAATATGTGCTGACTAATGCGCGTGGTCTGAGTGATCATGGTCTGAGACCTCAACGGTAACACTAGTCTCTATGGGTTCGCCACCCCAGTGGTATGGACTGTGGTCGTAGGCAAACAAGCTTACTGTAATGGTGTGTGTTCCCGGTTCCAGTGCAGGTATTTGAATCCAGTCTCCGTAGAGGCGATTGTGATATTCACCATCAATGCTGACTACAACATACCCTTCGCCAAGTACATGCTCGCCGTCAACGCCCTCACCGGATATAACAAAGTCGGTCACCTCCACCTCTAAGTTGTAGCCACCCTTAGGATCAACATGAGCAGTAGCATCAATGGACATCAGGGCGGTTCCGTCCACCGGGACAGGTTCATGTTCATGATCGTCTTCGCCCACGATCACTGTAGCCACGGCTTCCACAGGAAATCCGTTGACATACATATCATCATGGCTGTTTGCATTAAGTGTCACTCGGATGTGGTGGCTACCTGCCTCCAGCCCCGGAATATGATAGTATGGAGTGTACGCACGGGTCTTTACACCATCTACGTATATGTGAGCGTGTCCTTCACCAGGGACATGATCTTCGTTTACGTTCTCTGGAGCCCATCTCCAGCCTTCTGTCATTATGTGTATGTTGATGCCACCGCCGTCCTCTATGGCAACATCTATACCAATGGCTAGTGGCTCTGAGGCCTCCATTGTAGCGTGCATGTGACCGTCTGAGTCTTCATCGTGCGTATGTTCTTCATCCGACACCACAGTAATCGAGCCCGCCATCCATGGACTATCCACAATATGGAAGTTTATCTCGCCAGCCTCATCAAAGATGCGAGAGTACGTCTGTCCTGGAGCCAGGTCTAGTGGTCCAAAGTCATCTCCGGCATGATCTCCAGACTCGCCGCTTGTAAGGGTGATAGTCTCACTACCGTCGTTGGCCCAAATTATCTCACCGCCAACATCCAGTGTGGCAGCAGATAAGCTGACGCAGGTGACAGAGTATGCGCATTCATCCTCCGTACCCGATACCAAACTTATGGTTATCTGAACATGATCTGAGTACGATGGCGCGGCTGCAACTGCTAGCAGTACTGCCAGTACAGTAGCCGATATAACCTTTATTCTCATTAGCGTATTATAGGATTATTAATTAATAATATCTGTGGTACAAATAAGAAAGTCAAAAGTATCTTTATGTACACTCAAGCAGGAATACGAATATCTCCTTGGTGTGTAATTAGATGAACCACATATGGCATGTGGGAACAAATAGTAGAGCTTGATTGTGTACGACTCATGATTAGTCTTAGATCGTTTAAATTAAAGCATACAGCGGATAATAATTGTGGGGTCGTAGCCTAGCCTGGTAGGGCGACAGTGCAAAGTCACCGCTAAGGGCTCCAGAGGTGAACTAAGCTACTGATGAAAGGATGATGTAAGTTTGGAGCTGTAGTGACCCGTAGGTCGCCGGTTCGATTCCGGTCGGCCCCACATCAAACATTAAGTGTATTTAGTGCCGAGCCGGCCCGGAACCACTCTAGTTGAGACTGACTATACGAATGATTCAAAGATATTGTGTCCTCATCGCCAGATGAGTGATGCAATACGCATGATACAGGGTTGCCCGGTGAGATATCCAAGAGTCCAGTTATAGATATGTGATCATCCTCAAGTATCTTATCATAATCAGATTTATCGGCAAATGTAAGGGCCAGTACGCCTTGTTTCTTCAGATTTGTCTCATGTATGCGCGCAAAACTACGTGCAATAACTGCAACACATCCCAGATAGCGCGGCGTCATGGCAGCATGCTCACGACTGCTACCCTCACCATAATTTTCATCGCCAACTATAATCCACCGTAACCCTGCTTTTTGATACTCCCGGGCAATGGTAGAAAAGTCACCCACATCATCAGTGAGAAGATTTTTGCCAGTACCCACCTCACCGGTGTAATCGTTTACTGCACCCAGCAGCATGTTATCACTGAGATTGTCAAGATGTCCCCGAAATGACAACCAAAGGCCGGCCGGAGATATATGGTCTGTGGTACACTTTCCCCGAGCCTTCACCAGCAGACGTAGATTGGTCATATCTTTGCCATCCCACGCCTCAAATGGTTGGATTCGTTGGAGCCTCTTGCTGGCGGGGTCTATTATTACATCTACATTGATACCATCTTTTGGAGGCGGCACATAGACGCCGGTGGGAGTTTCAAAACCACCTTCTGGAACTTCAGGGGCGACAGGAGGCGGTTCCAACATAAAACTGGTACCGTCTGGCGACTCTAATGTATCCTGTAGAGGATTGAATGATAGACGTCCACCCAATGCCATGGCAATTACTATCTCAGGACTCCCTATGAAGTTGAGCGTGTTTCTACGGCCATCGTTTCGACCTGGAAAGTTGCGGTTGAACGATGTGATTATAGAGTTGGTCTCGTCTTGTTTTAGTTCAGGTCGACTCCATTGGCCAATACAAGGACCGCACGCATTGGCCAATACTGTGGCACCTATATCCATTAAAGACTGCATTTGACCATCGCGTTGAATTGTGGATCGTATCTGTTCAGAACCTGGCGTTACCAATAATGGTACTTTAGATATCACTCCCCGAGCATGAGCCTGTCTAGCTATGCTAGCAGCCCGCGACATATCTTCGTATGAAGAGTTGGTACAACTGCCCACCAACGCAACAGATATGGCATCAGTATACTCGCCTTGCGCAACATCATCAGATAGTAAAGATATTGGTCGTGTAAGGTCGGGGGTGTGGGGGCCTGCTATGTGTGGTTCAAGTTCTGATAGGTCAATGTATATTATTTCAGAGTAGTATGCAGATGGATCACTCTCCACCTCGGCATCGGGTACTAGAATGTCACGGTTTTGGTTTGCCAGATTTGCAATCTCTGCGCGGTTTGTGGACTTTAGATAAGTCTCCATTCTAGCATCATACGGAAATATTGAGCATGTAGCTCCCATCTCAGCACCCATATTTGTTATGGTTGCCTTTCCGGTGCAACTTATACTAGAGACGCCGGGTCCAAAGTACTCCACTATGGCGTTAGTTCCCCCAGAGACACTTAGGTTATCCAATACCTTTAGTATTACATCTTTTGGGGATGCCCAGGATTGCAGCTTACCTGTCAGGTATACACCGATTCTGCGAGGATACAGCACCTCCCATGGAAGGCCAGCCATCACTTCGGCGGCATCAATACCGCCCACACCCACTGCAATCATTCCCAACCCGCCGGCGTTGGGCGTATGAGAGTCAGTTCCAATCATAAGACCGCCGGGAAATGCATAATTTTCTAGTACCACTTGATGTATGATTCCGGCCCCCGGCTTCCAAAAGCCACATCCGTATCGGGCAGCTGCAGACTTTAGAAACTCAAAGACCTCGTTGTTCTCGTTTAATGATATCTTCATATCCGAATCACTCTCTGTTCGGGCACGAATCAAGTGATCACAGTGAACCGTTACAGGTAGTGCCACGCGGTCTAGGCCCGCCTGCATGAACTGAAGCATCACCATTTGTCCGGTGACATCCTGCAAGGCCACACGGTCTGGCTTCAAATGTACATAGTTATGTTTTCCATCCAGACTTGAGTTAGGGACACTTATCATGTGGCCTGCAAGTATCTTCTCTGTAAGTGTCAGTGGCCGCTTTACAGTATTCCGGTATAACTCTGCGTTCTTGCGTATTCCATCATATGCTGCGCAGACCATCTCTGTAGTACTGGCAATCTCCATGACTGCCGTCACCTCTGACCAAATTTAACACTTGACATTCTAGGGTTCGGCCCCATAAGATTGGGTGCGGATAGGCAAAATTAGATTAATGATCTTAAATATCAGTAATAATTATTGCAGATACAAAGTAAGACAATACAAAAATCATAAGGGACGCATAGACAAAAGTGATCAAATAGATTAAAACTGATGGCATGCGGCTTCCAAGAGTCAGCCAAAATGTCGTAAGATAGAATGATACCGATAACAGCCTATGAGCTGCGCAGTATTACACATGAGTGACACTCAATGGGATAATACATGTACAAGTTTGTATGCTATCGACTTTTGTATGATGTTCTGGACAACTACGGTATAGAAATTTTGGAGTTGCTGGGCATCGGGCTAGGCCATGACATATACAGGTAACCGGGTGTCGGAGCGTATGCTTTGCGGTTTAGGCGCACAACGCCCAACAGTCATATAGAGAACATATCTTATATTATAGACATGGTTAACAAAGGGTTTCCAACTTTTGGTACCACGCAAGATGGAGTACATGTTTCTACACTAAAAAACTACAATCTTCCAGATTTCATACTAAAGATGGTTGCTGCCGAGTGTGATTCGGATCTACTGGAGAAGGGGCGCATGGATGACAGGCTTCAGAGTATGAATGAACAAGCCCTCAAGATGTTATACAAGATATTTGTGGGTTGCGAGATAGATGCCGAGGGGAGATTTGCCCAGTACCGCTTCTTTGCGTATGTATCTAGTGCATTTCATAAATGTGAAGTATTAGTAAATGAATCCATTCCTGGTGGATCAGGAAAGAATCACAAGTTTCATGTTGCCGTAAAGAACAAAGGCATGTACATCGCAGTCGCAGACAACAAGGCTACAGGTTATCCAGTCTCCAAAAAAGAGATCACTAGATTCTATGAGGCAGTAGGCGACATAAAACACGGTGAGCATGGCACGATGATATCCGAGGCCATATACGGCTCATCGGTAGGGATAAAACAAGAGAGTGTAGAAGAGCTGCGCCACCTCAGCAGTCAACGACCCTCGGATGAGGAGAATAGAATAGACTTTAGGGTTGCCAACTTTGAGAATAACATATACTCCATCACCAAGTGCTAGAGGATACTAGAGGTATCCATAGTGAGAAACCTAGGGTTTGACTTTACCTGTCTGTAATCTTCATCATATCCTACAAACGGCAGATCGGCAAAGAGGTGTTCTGTCCACACATCATGAACTATGGGTATGAACTTTCGTACACCCCTCTGTCGAAGTAGCTCATGGGTCAGTATATGAGAGACTACTGGGCAGTTTGTTTGGGCCATAAAGGGTATGTCATCACCCCGAGTAGGTCGCTGCCACCACACCATACCAAAGTTTTCTGCATGATATCCTTCGCATGTGCAGTCAGTCCATAATGGTCTAAAGTACGTTAGGTAAAAGTGGTATATGTCATTGCCGCGTTGTTCATGATCTTGTAGTAGTAAGTGTGTGTCGGCCCGTTGCAACAAGCCCCTAGGTGCGCTTACCATAATGTCCGAATACACATCAAACTGTACATCAAATACCTTATGAGTCCAAAAGCCAAAGAATGCTGCCATCTCTTTTATATACTCAAACTCAATGGTACGTGATTTTAAATCCTCTTGCTTGATAAGAAAAATAAAATGGAGATTCAAGATCAGTTCTGACCTTCTATGCCCATCAGGGTAAGGGTAGACCGAATCTTCTCAATCTTTCTTATCTTCCATGTGATCGTCTCCCGTAGCTTCTCTATGGTGTCAGACTCTATCTTGGCTAGTATATCATACGCTCCAAAGGTACCATGAACCTCTTTGAGGCCATCTATTCCACGAAGTTGTTGTATGATTGACTGTTCAGAACCCAATTCACAATTTATTAAAACAAACGCCGTTGCCATTATAGTATGTCATATAGCGGCATATATCAACAAAACGACATTATATTCTAGTGTCGACATTATTACATAAATCACTATTTTGATAATGAAATTATCTTGTCCCAAATGTGGGATGGGACCGGCACTACTGAGAGTCTACCTATCTTGAGCATCTGCCAGTCTTCAAACTCTGGCTGTTGTTTCATCTGCTCTAAGGTTACCGGTTCTTTGAATATATGATCAAACTCTACATCTACGACTACAAATCGAGGGTTGGTCTCTTCGGGGTTAGAATATGGTTCAGATATCACCCTCATGACGCCCACAGCCTGCCGTTCCTTGCCAGTATGATAGTATATTACCAGATCATCAGGTTGCATCATGCGTATATGCTTTAATGCCAGATTGTTATGAACGCCATCCCAAACCGTCTTGTTATCTCTCTGTAGTTGTGTTATAGGGTATCCTCTAGGGCCAGCTGGTTCTTGTTTTGCCAACCAATATGATACCATAACATATCATGACAGACAACGTCGAATAAAGGTTATGCGTCGCGAGTGGCGTTTCATAATTTGTGACCTAACGCAACTTAGACAGTCTGGCCGCCATGCGGATCCCGGACTGCACGGTACAAATCATGAGGGATGTCTCGCTGCTGTGTCTCAGATGGCAGCATGCCCAATAGTCCGGTCGTCTATTCATTGCAGAGTGTGGGGGATCAGAGATCAAAAATTCTATCAGGCGGGCGTCAATGGGGCCAGAATCGAATTACGCAACAACCCCTCTCTTATCGTAATGCTTATAACAGCTGCATGTAACACTATTTTCAAGGGATAACATGATCAACCAAAAGATAATTGTATTAGGCCTTAGTATAGTGCTGGTAGCCGGTACATTGGGCTTTAATTGGGTAGAGACACTCTTCCCATCTGCAGAAGCCCACGGTGTCCAAGCACAGCTTCAGAGCCGTTTTATTAGAATAGAAGGTGAGACATTCAATCGACAGTCTCTACAGACCGGTGAAATATTAACACTGCAAGGTGAGCTTGTCAGTCTGGTAGAGAGAGATCTGCGTGGTTGGATATCAATATTCTCAGAATCTACTAATGCAGGAAACAGATGGGAGATAATGGCTAGAGATCCACCTGGTAATGTCTTTGATATTCCAGGAAATAGTGTGACAGCATACTCAATCTCAGCAAGAGCACTGGAAGCAGGTGTGTATCACGTCCACACGCAACTCAATGTAGCGACCGTAGGCCCAGGTCTTGGTCCAGGACAGACAGTAGTTGTGGAAGGTGAACCAATAATCAAACCAATTCCCTATACCAACATCGCATATCAATCAATACTAATCGGTGTAGGATACGTAATCACGTTTGCAACCCGGCCCTGGCAAGTCATCTGATCGCTTTTTAATTTTATTAAACTCATCCTTCGGGATATTTTTTTTACTAGGTACATGCAATATTGTGTATAATGCTATACTTCGAGATTACAAAGTTGGATATATTTCAGAGTTACTTCTTTGGTAGCACAAAATTTCGTGGAGACTCGTACAAGGTAAACATTCAAGCAGAGAGGCGGGGCAAAGTACTCAAGCTCCCATTCGACATAGTTCCAAAAAAGAAGAATGTCATAGTACGGTTAAGCGGTCCAGGTGACATATTTGTGGAAGACTATCTACCATACAAGGGAGAGTCCGAATGGCTAGAGATAGACTCTGACGCAATAACCTATTTTGTGGCAGACCATCAGGATAGGTTTGACTCTATTGAGATTATGGATTAAAATTCCAGAAATATACGTGGGGCTTCAAATGGTCTAGCAACTCGCAGTACCACATCATGTCATATAGCATATCTACAGGGGCAACACAAGACGCATATGCAAAAGCAACCCAAGACGGAATAATTTTTTAATGATGTGTTATGTATAACAATATGAAATGGCCAGGCACAGCTGATCCATACAAGCGACAAAAGACCATACGCTTTCTCATAATTACAGCAATAATAGGAGTATCGGTAGCAGCAGCCAGCGCCGTCATACAATTGGTTGTAAACGAGGACAATCCTCTTAAGGCTTGCATTAATGATAGAACCACACCTTACAGGGTAACAGCAACCTTGGAGTTGTGGGTGGACGGTAATCAGGCCGAGATTCCAGCAAATGTTGGATTTACAGAGGGGGAGGTCGGGTCCTGTCAGAGAACAATGTACACATTGTCTGATGATGGAACCATCTACGCCGAATGGGAAGAATCCTATCCGTTTGAGATCGGACACTTTTTGTGGATGTGGGAGTTTCCGTTACGGGACATGGTACAATCCGAGTCAGTCATATATGTAAACGGTGAGAGATCTGATCTTTTCATAAATGCACCATTCCAGAACGGCTATCATTACAAGGCCGAATTTGTATCAAAGGAGTACGACGATAGTCAAGATATGGACTTTCTACCACCATCACGTGATGAATAGTTAGCAGGCTTGTCTGCCCCATCATATGATTCCCAGAAGTTGTATTGCGCTTGGCGCTCTAGGTGAGACCAATGATACTCCAAATCTAATACGCCAAAGTTCCAGAGACAGCATTGGGCCGCAATCTATGACTTTGTAGTAGGACATAGTGCTTTATGCCACCACACAAGTATCATTGTATCGACTGCCTCAGTTGGTGTTTTGTCATAGATGTGTTGTTACAAATATTGTCGAGAAAAATCTGATGGTAAAGATGGGGCGACTCACGCCCATACCATGTAAAAAGAATGAAAAAATGGTGTTACCAATATTTACCGTTGTCTGGAATTAGACCGATACCTTCTCTTTCGAAATGCCTGTCCAATTCGTCAACCCATCTCTCACGATTGTCCTTATAGGCCCATCCGTGAACACGCAACCAGAATGCAATTATTCCTAGCAGGAATACTGTAAACATGATGGTTCCAAAGATGTATATCATTACATCGTAGAACAACGGATCGTAATTCGGTCCTAGCTGTCCTGTTATGGCCGGTAGAATGTTTACCAGTGCCCCAATGATTGGTATCATGTTACTATTCACCATATTCTAAGTTATATAAATTTCGGTTGGCGGGCTCTTGCAAGTTAACGGCCTCGGATGCTGCAACGCGCCAGATGCTGCGCATCTCTGCAGTGGGGAGCTTTGGCGTATTCAGAACATATGGAAGCGCCCGGGTCCCGTGGGATCTAATCAGACGTGGAGGGTCCCGACACCAGCGCGTAGAGGCTGTCTGTCGCGTGATCATACAGCGCCCTCACCTGGAACGCACCATCCTTCATCTCATACACGTTGTAGTCGGAGCCCACCAGATCGCCGGCCTCATTGAGCGTAGTCTGGAACCCTATCGCGGCAGGTAGGAGCCGGGCCGCCTCCGGAATGACCGCCGCTAGCGCCTCCGCGTTCAGACCGGTGCCGGTCTGTTTTATAGCATCTGCCAGCACGTGTAGCGCGTCATACGCGTGGTACGAGTAAAAGTTCGCGTCCGGAACGTTTGCGTCAATGTGGCGGCTGAGGGTGTTCGGTACGGGGAGTGTGATAACGCTAGAGTATCCGACCTTCTCCATCCATTGTATCTGCTCGGGTGATGGTCGTACATTGGACGAAGTGAGGAAGGCGTACCACCGACCCTCCTGCAGGGCAGGATCCGTCCTGGCTATATCCACGATATCCCAGCTCTCGGAGAATCCAAACAGCATCACGGCCGCACCGGACATGTCCACGCCAGCGAGCCTGGACTTTAGCGCGTCCACCACCATATGATAGTCCGTCGCGGAATCCTCGGAGGTGGGGGCGTAGCTTATGCCGGGGTGTACCGTAATGGCGCCGATGTGAGAGGCGCGCTCGATTATACGCTCGTTGAGAGATCTGCCCCAGGGATCATCCCGGTACACTATGACGAGATCGGTGATGCCATCATGGTGCAAAAGCCTTGTGTAGACGTCCGTCACCTTCTCGTCGCTGACCCGCATTCGAAATATGTTGTCGGTCAGGGCCAGAGACGGTGACGAGGATGCATAGCCGACGGCCACCATGTCGTTGTCGTTGACAAAGTCCATCACCTGGGCCGTCGAGCCGCTGCTCAGCGGTCCTATCAGGGCCCTTATGCCGTCCATATGGAATGCCTCTACGTTCTCCAGGGTGGCGGGTGGGTGGGTCCCGTCGTCCTTCTTCAATATGTCAAGCCGCCAGTCCGCCCCTTCCCCTGCCAGGTCCAGATTGTAGTGGTACGTGGCAAGACTGATGGCATCGCTCGCGGCTATCCCTAACCCCTCGGCGAGGGATCCGGTCTCGGACACCAGAATTCCGATCTTTATCTTCTCTGGGTGAGTGAACTCACGTACGCTGTCTGTGGCCGAGTCATACCTGTGAGTGATACTAAAGCCGTCGTCTCCTATCGAGGATATGTCATAGTCCGATCTGGCCAGGTCCCCCGCCCCGTTAAGCTCGATGTTTGTCCCCAGGGCGCCCGCGTACTCGAACAGGTTGCCGGATCCGTGTGTCAGCGGATCCCGTATATGTTGGTGTAATCCGGGACCGTGCCCAAGACGCGCCGCCTCGGGGATTGCGGCGGCTATGGCATCCCCATGGGTGGCGTTTCCAGCCATGGTTATGGCATTACCCATGATGAACAGCGCGTCATACGCGGCGTATGCATACGTTCCCGCGTCGTTGACCAGCGAGTTTATGCGTATGTTGAGGTCGTTCTCGGGGTACGCTAGCGAGAGCGCCTGGTAGTCGGTCTCAATAAGGAATGGCCGGATCGTATCATCCGCATGGAGTTCGTTCATCAGGTGATCGGGTCCATACCACCGGGTATCGTTCATGCCCGGAATGGATACTTCAGCCACATTCCGTATTATCTCTACAATCTTGCCGGTGTAGTCAAAGACCACTATTCCCAGCTGGGAATAGTCGTCAACCGGCGGATCGGCGGCAAGTACGGCGCCGAGCTGGGCGACCACCGCGTATGTATCGCCGGTGTCCGGGTGGAATTTAATCGTGTCCCGTATGCTGATGCCGTCGGTCATGTCCGCCTCAATCGCCTCATATATCGTATGGTTGACGGAATGCCCTATGGCATCGTCCATGAATATCACGACGACCTCCTTGATACCGTCGTCTCGAAGCAGTGCGTGCTCGGCGCGGGCGTATGTGGTGGCATCAGATATGGTCCTGAATATCCTGTCGCCTGATATCGACAGGTCTGATGCGCCCGAGGCGTAGCTTATGGCCACCATCCCGTTGGCGGCCACATAGTCCTGTATCCCCCTCAAGTTTGAGCTCGTGGCCGGGCCCAGGAATGCCTTGATTCCCATGCCGTCAAACTCCTCGACCAGCGCCAAGGTCTCGGCGGGATCAGATTTTGTGTCCCGCTTCACCACATCAAGCCTCCAATCCGCGCCGCTCTCGTAGAGATACTTGTTGAACTCGGCCAGGGCAAAGTCCACGGCTCCGTTGACCTGGTTGGAGAGCACGGCCGGCACATTGCCGGTATCTGGAACCAGCAGTCCGATGGTTCTAATCTCCGGAGATGCCGGGGCATCGGCCGCGGCCGCTACCGTGAAAAGGGAGCCCGCGAGTGCGAGTGCGAGTATGGTTACATATGAGTGGGGGGAAATGACGGTACCATACATGGGTACTGGAGACCAAAGATGCAATATAACAGTATATTGGCGGCGCATGCTTGTATGTCAGGTGTTGGTATCTGCGTCTCTGGTATTGCGCGGCCGGATGACCCGGCGTTTGTACCACTTAAGACTCCAGTTCTAGACATGTGCAGAGTCTTTGCCGCTTTAGACACGTTCTTTCCGTCGACCTAGATGAGTATGATTAGTTGTAGACGTTGGGCGGGATCGGCATTCTTTTCTTGTATATATTCATCAAGTATTCTTCTTTGATTCTGTTGTTAGCATCTGATAAGTGGTTAAGATCGATCCTTAAAGCTTTTTCTAAAAAATATTTAATATTAAGAGTTATCACAAATATCAAAGATGTCTACGTACTTCTGCGATGAGGCAAAGATGTGGTGGCCGTGCCGCATGAGGGGAACGGTGGTAATGCTCCTAGCCGTGGTTGCCTTGGCCCCCGCCGTCGCGTATGCGGCCGAGACGACAGACCTCGACGGCAGTACTTTCGTGTTTGTTCCCGGCGACCCAGTCAAGGTCGTGGATGTTACCCGGCCGTATGTGCCGCTGGAGGTCGCTACAATACCCATCCAGTCATGGGAGCTCTCGCAAGTGCCCGTCAACGGGAACACCTATTTGGTCGCGATGGGAACTGACGACATCCTACACATATGGGATGTGACCGTGCCGTACAGACCGGTTCCAGTCTCCTCGCTGCCAGCACCCATCGGGGACAACCCGCCGGAGGTCACGGACGTGGACTGGGCGGAGGCTGACGGAAGGACGTTCGCTCTGATATCCGCCGGGGATAGCGTCCATGTAATAGAGGTGACCGACCCGCAGAACCCGTCCAGGACGGACGAGATCCGGAACGGCGAGCGGCGCATCGACGCGCTGGGCGGAGTAGTAGATGCCGAGCAGTTCTGGGCGGATCAGATGCCATACCTGATCGTGGCCGGGTCCGATGCCGTCCAGATCATAGGATTTGATGTTCCGACCGAGCCTGAGGGCATATCAGTCATAAGACAGGGCGAGTACGGCTTTGGAACGGTGGGAGGCCTGTTGGATGTGGATATAGCGGCGTCGGAGTCCGGCGTGTACGCGCTAATAATGGGGGCGCACTCGGTGATGGTGGCCGACATAACGGACCCCGGACATCCTGTCTACGTGGACACCTTCGTGCACATGAACCTGGTCGACATGGACGTGCTGCAGACCGAGGATGCCTCGTATGCACTGGCCATGTGCATAGACAAGATGCACATTATAGATATGCGCGACCCGAACCGCCCCGTGGAGATCTCCGACATCCCCATTTCCACCGCCGACGTGGCGGGCATCGAGACGGATGGGCGCCTCTGGGTGCTGTCGGTGGGCGAGACCGTAGATGCCTTGGATATCACTAACCCCGAATCTCCTACACCTGCGTACGTGCGGGAGGGAGGTTTCTCCTACGCGCCCGAAGCGACAGAGATCGCCATCATAGATGATGACCTGTACGTCCTGACGGCCAGCGTTGGTCGGAGTACCATACAGATAACGGAGATTACAGATCCGGCCAACCCAGTGCCCGTATCGGCTGTGGTCGGCGGACAGCACGCCCACGGGATAATTCACGGCCCGCATGATGTGGCGGTCACCGAGGCGGACGGCAAGACGTACGCGGTGGTACCCAACGTGTACAGCAACAGCATGGCCATCCTGGACATAACTGACCCGCGCAGCCCCACCATAGAGTCGAACGTGGAGTTCCCGACGCTAAGGGTCCCCACCTCGGTGGCGATATTCGACTCAGGATCATCCAAGTATGCGGCGGTAGCCGGCCACTATGCTGAGAGCATACGGCTTCTGGACATAACGGATCCTGGCGCGCCCGTTCTGGGAGTGCTGATACGGGACGGCCAGTACGGGTTTGAGGCCGTCGGGGATCCGCTGAGCCTTGACGCAGTCACCATCGGGGATTCTTCATATATACTGGTAAGTAGTTACTTTGAGAACGCGGTACAGGTCATAGATGTCACCGACCCCGACTCGCCGGTTCCGGCTGCGGCGCTGTTTGATGGAGTAGACGGGTATGCGCTGGGCGGCCCGCACGAGATCAAGGCGGTCCAGATTGGCGGCGAGACGTTCGTAGTCGTGGCAGCCGCCTACGACAGCAGTATATCCATTATAGATATAACCGACCCCCGCTCGCCGTCGCTGGCGTCCAGGATGACCGACGGCAGTGGTGGTTTTGACCACCTCGATACCGTGCAGTATTTGGACGTGGTAAGCCACGGGGACCGCACACTGCTGGTCGCCACCAGCTACTTTGACAATGCGGTCCAGTTGGCGGACATAACGGATCCCCGCGCCCCGGAGCCACTCCCCTCGGCGGCGCAGGGCCAGGACGGGTTCGACGCGCTGGTAGGCCCCACGGATGTGGCGGTGGCTAGCCACGGAGGGATAGCATACGTGGCAGTGGCAGACTACTTTGGAAACGGCATCCAGATTGCGGAGATAGACGGCCTGTCCCTGAAGGCGGCCTCGACCGTCTCCGCCGGGCTGCAGGAGTCTCTGCCTCTGGCAATCACCACCGGGGTGCAGTCGGCCACCATATCTGGCAGGACGTACGCCCTTACTGCATCCCCGGCGCAGGACGTAGTGCAGATAACTGACATCACCGACCCGACCACCCCCACCGCGGTGTCGTTGATCCGCCACGGGGAAGACGGCTTTGTGATGGACGATCCAGCGGGTATAGAGGTAGGGGAGATATCTGGCGGACATTACGCGTTTGTCGCCGGAGTGGACAGCGAGAGTGTACAGGTGGTAGACATCAGCAATCCTGATGATCCCAAGCCGGTATACCTGATGAGGGACGGCCTGGGCTGGGTGATCGAGACGGAGTTTCTGTTGATAGACCGGACGCCGTACCTGGTGATGGCGGACAGGACGAATGATACTCTACACATCATGGATGTCAGCGATCCTGCCGGCCCCGAGCGCGTAGCAGTCCTGTCCGATGTCATCTCATCTGCGCAGGGCGTGGACGTGATCCGGACGGCCGAGAAAGTCCTGGCGCTGGTCTTCAGCTTTGATCACCATACAGTGCATATCATAGACATCACCGATCCTGCCAACCCCCACCAAGTCTCGGCCATATCCGGCGAGGAGTACCTGCAGGCGGTGACCGACCTGGACTCGATAACCATTGGAACCAGGACGCTGTCCGCCATATCCAGTTTCAAGACGGACACCGTCTCTGTGGTGGACATTACGGATCCGCTCAATCCAGTGCTGCTCTCATCGGTACAGGGTGGCGAGGGCGGACACTACCTCCACAGTCCTGAGAGCCTGCAGGTGGCGGCCATAGGGGACGGCGTATTCGTTGCTGTGGCCAACGGCAACGACAGCCTTCAGCTGATGGACATTACGGATCCGCTCCGGCCGGTATTGGCAGCCCCGATAGGGATGGTAAACGGCTCTTCCATATACGGCACCACCGATGTCGAGATGGTCAAGATGGGCGCCGACTGGTACGTGCTGTTCCAGACCATTGACGGAAACATCACGCCGCTACTGGACATAACGGACCCATACGAGCCGGTGGACATGTCCCTGATACCACCACTCCACCATATGGAGCAGCTCAGATAGGGGCGCCATTGCGCATCCCAACGGGCTCTCCATTGCATGTTGCAACAGGCCGGGCCGCATCTACATGCCCGAGCGGGCGCCTCCACTGGATCGACAAATCTCCAACTGCAGAGACTGAACCCATGACGGAGATTGGCATGACTCAACCACCTCTTAGTGGAAAGAAGCAACTTGATAGCAGACGTACTGCTCGACAACTAAGTAACGAGGATCGCAAAACTCTAGAAAGAGAGGGTGCGAACAGCGTTGGCAAGCCTTTTAGGTTATTATTTGTACTTGTAAGAGATGTCTGATGTACAAGGCCAGACTGTATATTATTATGTAATGCAATAATGTGTAACTACAATGCTAAACAATGAAACATGTTAAAAATATAGTAAAAAAATTACTAAAATTATAAATAAATAAAAATTTTTCATAGAAATCAACAATATGAATTGTAAAAATCATAGAAAAGTTACAAGAAAGCTAATCAATGTCAATATATAGAATAGACAACAACCTATATTATGGCACAAATGCCCGCACTCATCCCAAAAGAGGTCGAGATTCAGAGACTCAAGAAGATCTGGCTCATCGTAATCGCAATGGGATCAACCGCTGCATCCGTCGAAGTAGACAACTTTGTCGACGGTTCATTGCACCAGACATCTATTCGTGATAGCGCCTTTACACCAGCTCACTGGTGGCTATACAGCCACTTTGTGGCATTGCCACTAGGTTGGGGTGCAGCTGCTATCTACGATCGTAAGGTACCAGTTCTCCGAGGTCCAAACAACTCTATGAACACTGGTCTAAAGATGACCATACTAGGTTATCTAGCAACCATGTTCACGATTGGAGTCAACGAGATGTGGCACTTTTGGTTTGTGGAAGAGATATTCGCAGTACCAAATCACTGGATGTTCAACATGGGTGTAGTTGTAGCATTTATGGGTGCCCTCGCATATGTAGTTCGAGTATATGCTCGACTCGTAGAGCTCGGTGCGGAAACTCCTGGTGAGAATCCATACGTAGCCGAGATGTACAAGATGGCCCTAGAGGGCAAACTGTACAGCAGGGCAATACCTTAGACGCTTTCTGCATTTTTTTTAATTTCATAAAGATACTTCTTGTATCATGTAGTTGGTCTTTGCCAATTATTGGCATCAGGGGTCGGATGATCCTGCGATTATAATCTGCGCATGTTAACTCTGACCACATAGGTTGAAAAATACATGAGTTGACCGATACATTGATTTGTCATTGCCAGTGGCCATACATCGCTTGTTTAATACAAAAGTATCCACCAATTTTGAAAATCTAGAAAGATTTAAAAGGATTCTTATGTGAAGAAACACAGAATGACATTACCAAAAGGATTTGGTTCAGGCGGCTCGGGCGGAACGTCAAGCGCTGATGTAGAGCGCATGATCGGCAGACGCGTCGAGAATATGGCCGGAATAATTACAGCCTCTTACATTGCTGCATGGTTGGCAACGTTCGGTGGAACAGCTGCAGGATACTTTTACTACCCATGGGCATACCCAACACCTAGTGGACACTATGCATTCATAGTCCTAACAATCATCGAAGCCATAGGCTACATATTCTGCGTAAAAGTTATGCAGGAAGGCTCCAATAAGAACAGCAATGGAATGGTTGCTGCAGCTGTAGCAGCAACTGCGGTGGGAACAATATTCATCTCACTATACGTAGGCAATTAGAAGGGTATCCTTCAGAAAACCTCTTTTTCATTTTAAAATAGCCGTTTTGGCTTGGTCTGTATCAAGCTACTCAATGGACTGTATATTTGGCAATAGACGAATTCTTTCAAAGCCTGCTCGGATTGAAGATCTCTACACAATACTACTCATTAGGAACAATTCAGATAAACAGACTGTCTGCAAGAGATGACCATTCGTCTTTGTTGGAGCATGCAGCACCATCCAGTTCTTTTAAAAAATTTTATATACGGTGTGTATGTGATTGATATAATGGTATGGCTTAGACGATGTACCCACTACTTGTTCATAGTGGTAGTTGCAGTAAACTCTACACTGCTTACGATCAATGCAGGAGACTATATCTTCTACACTGATTGGGCTTGGACATCATATGTGGTATTCTCAATATCACAGACCTTGATGCTTGTAGTTGGTGCAACGTATTACTTGACGTTTACAGGGGTACCTGGAACAGCCACTTACTACTGTCTGATAATGACAGTATATACGTGGGTAGCCAAAGGCGCTTGGTTCGCACTAGGATACCCATACGACTTCATAGTGACACCAGTCTGGTTACCTTCAGGGATGCTTCTTGACTTGGTATACTGGGCCACCAAAAAGAATAAGCACAGTCTGATACTATTCGGAGGTGTGCTGGTAGGAATGTCCCTACCATTGTTCAACATGGTGAACTTGATCACAGTGGCAGACCCGCTTGAAACCGCATTCAAGTATCCAAGGCCGACATTACCACCATACATGACACCAATAGAGCCTCAAGTAGGCAAGTTCTATAATAGCCCAGTGGCGCTGGGTGCAGGAGCAGGAGCAGTGCTATCTGTAACCATGGCAGCGCTGGGCTGTAAGCTGAATACGTGGACGTATAGGTGGATGGCAGCCTGGTCCAAGTGGGATTAATCCCTTTTCTTTCATTTTATTATTCTTGGTTCTGCCCCCAGAGTTGGGGCAGAGTATGATGAATTATCATACATAATGAATAGAGTCATGGTCTAACACCGTATTATATTACATCGTATGAGAAGAATAGTCGAACAATAACACGCCCATACCGAAAAAGAGGCATATAGCATATAGCATATGGCAGCACCAATGCATGTAAGAACGCCCACTATACCAATATGACATAATCTGTGGTTCTGGCCCCAAAATATATTCGCCATAACCCAGACTGCCCTACAGGAAATAAGTAAAAATAACATTGTTTGCAGATGTAGGCTATGTACGTATCAAGATATGGCTGTGAGGTTTTGGCCAGTCTGAAAGTTCGTCGTGGCATGATGCAACACCTTACACTCTGGAGGGCGGACAGACCATCTCACAGAGGGGGGATGTAGTATGACTCAACTGTATGGGAGGAGCTTTAGTGTCATACCAAAACCTTTTGTCAAGTGGGCTGGAGGAAAGAGGCAGTTACTAAACACAATAAGAAGCATGCTTCCCGCAAAGTATGGGGCGTATTATGAGCCATTTCTGGGTGGCGGTGCCGTATTCTTAGACATATTAAGACACCAATCATCCCGCAAATATTTTGTGTCTGACTTGAATCAAGAGTTGATACTCACCTATGAGGTGATTCGAGACAATGTCGATGATCTCATCAAAATACTAAAAGGGCATGCAGCTTCCTTCAACAACAACAGAGAGTACTATAACAGAGTGCGCAGTCAAAGTCCAGACAGACGGGTGGAAGAGGCAGCCAGACTACTATTCCTAAACAAGACCTGTTTCAATGGTCTGTATCGTGTAAACAGCAAGAACCAATTCAATGTTCCCATGGGCAGTTATCACAATCCCGAGATAGTGTACGAGGACAAACTAAGAAGTATTAATGCCATCTTAAACTCGGACAATATAACCATACGATGTGTGGACTTTGAGGAGTCTGTAAAGTATGCCAAAAGTGGAGATATGATATACTTTGATCCGCCATATCAACCAGTAAACAGCACCAGCAGCTTTACTCAATATACAAGGTATGGTTTTTCATACGAGGATTTGAAGAGGTTGGCAAGAGTGTGTGAAACTCTGCACAGTGCAGGCTGCATGGTGATGTTATCCAACTCAAATGTGGATGCTGTTGAGCAGTTATTCGACAGAGAGATCTGGCACATCAAAAGGGTAAGGGCGGCCAGGGCCATTAATTCGGTGGGAACAAAGAGGATGGGACACCAAGAGTTGATCATAACAAACTATGTAACTCCAAGATAACTTTTGATCAGCTCATATAAGCGCAAACGTTTAATTTTGTAACCATAATGATACGGTATTATGGGAAGGATGCATACACACCGACATGGTAAGTCACACTCTCGAAGACCTGTAGAGGTTCGTATACCACAATGGATACCATATACGCCAAAACAGGTGGAGGAGTTGGTTGTAAAGTATGCCCGGGACGGTCTGACTCCCAGTCAGATAGGCATAAAGTTACGAGACCAACATGCCATACCGCTGGTAAAACCCATAGTGGGAAAGACAATTGGAAGCATACTAGAGCAGAATGAGTTAAAACCAGATATGCCAGAGGACTTGGATAATATAGTGAAGAAGGCGGTGGGTCTGCAGAGGCACCTTCGCGAGAATCGAGGAGATAGAAGAAATGTGAGATCGTTAGAATTGATAGAAGCCAAGGTACACAGGCTCTCAGTATACTACAAAAGAATGGGGAGCATACCTAGTAACTGGAAGTACAAATCAGTAGTGGCTCAGCTGGAATGACATCCCTGTCCAAATCACTGTCCATGTTTGCGGACAGAACGATGGACTGCATAAAGAGTAAGAGGCCAATAATGGTGCTCACACATATGGACTGTGATGGATTGACATCCGGTTCCATAATCGGCAAGGCCCTCATACGAGCTGGTGCCAACTGTACCATACGTTCATCCATAGAGTTTAGCCCCAAAGTAGCCAAATCACTATCCAAAGATAGTAGGGCATTCCACATAATAACAGATTTGGGAGGTGGATTTGCAGATGATCTAGACAGGGAGTTGGGTGATCAATGGCTAGTGCTAGACCATCACCACATACCAGATACAGAGTTCGATAATGAGCGGGTGATAAACTCTTGGAAGTTTGACATAGATGGTGGGGTAGACATATGCGCAGGAGGCATGGCGTATTTAGCAGCAGTCTCTTTGGACAAGAACAACTCAGACCTATCGCCATTGGCAGTTGTTGCTGCATTAGGAGACCGGCAAGACCAAGGCGAAAAGAGGTCACTAACTGGTAAGAATAAAGAGATATCCAAAGTAGCCGAGGAGTTAGAACTCTTAGAGATTGATATGGATCTGCTTTTGTATGGCCGAGAGACTCGCCCCATAGCAGATGCGTTGGCTTATACATCACAGCCATACATAAAGGGAGTAACCTGGGAGCGAGGGAATTGCGCCTCATTACTCAAAAACGCAGGTATAGAACTAAAGGAGAGCGGCAGGTGGCGCGTCCCTGCCGAGTTGACGCAGGACGAGAAGGTTGCCATCATAGACGCAATTGCCAAGTATGCATCCGGCCCTGGAGTTACCGAGTCGATGGCAGAGATCATAGGTCACACTTATACTTTGATTGGTGAGGAGAGTGGGAGTTTCCTGCGAGACTGTAGGGAGTTTGGAACCATGCTTAATTCGTGTGGGCGCATAGGAAAGCCTGGTGTCGGCATAGCCGTCAGTATGGGCGATAGAAACAATATGTTGACTGCGGCCGAGGAGACACTCAAAGAGTATAAGGGTCGCATAAGGGAGTACATGAATATAATATCTAATGATCGGTGGAGGGTAACTGTACATGACCATCTAGTGATGGTCAATGCCGAGGGCGTAGTTCCCGAGACCATGAGTGGCACAATTGCATCAATGATATCAGGTTCACCAAAGTATAATGGAAAGATAATAATATTAAGAACCAGTGGTGCAGAGAACACCATCAAATTTTCGTCCCGCAAGGCTCAAGGATGTACCATCTCAGTCAGTTTGAGTGATCTATTACAGAAGGGGACAGAACGTTTTGGCGGAATGAGTGGAGGGCATGATATGGCAGCAGGTGCCCGTATAGATAAAGAGAAATTGGACGAGTATTTAGACTATCTAGAAGCCAATGTCAATAACAGCCAGAGTGACCATACTCCTAAATCTTAATGAGGGTGTAGCCGACATGCTGTACAAGTCTTTGGGCCCTGACAATGTAAAGATACCATCAGATATGGACATAAAGATGAATGTGGCCAATGACGTACTCTGTATAATGGTGAGTAGTTCGAATAATCCATCCCGGGTTACACACACAGTCGATGAGATACTATCTCATGCTCAAATGATATTGGATGTGACTCAGACATGATTGATCCATACATCATACGCGAAAGGCCAGATGACATTCGGCGCATGTTGCAGTCCAGGGTAGTGGATTATGATCTTGATGAGCTCATACTGTGTGAGCAAGAGCGACGCAGATACATAGCAGAGACGGACAAGTTGCGACAGGAGAGAAATGACTGTGGCAAGACAATATCAGAGCTGAAAAAGTCCAGAGAAGATGCGACCGATGTGATAAACCATATGAAGAGGGTATCAGCAGAACTACGAGCTCAAGAGAGTATGCAGACTGCAAATGAAGAAAAGTATCAGAGATTGATTCGCGCCATGCCCAACATGATACACGATACTGTACCTTTGGGTCCAGACGATACGACCAATGTAGAGATAAACAGATGGGGCCTGACAGGTAGCAAGCCTAAAAACCACGTAGATGTGGCCGGAGATCTCTTAGATATTGAGCGGGCCGCCAAAGTTGCGGGATCCCGATTCTATTATCTCAAGGATGGTCTAGTGCGACTGAATTATGCTATTATATCATATGCGCTGGATCATCTCTTGGAGTATGGATATACTTTGGTACAGCCACCATATATGATCAATCGCCAGTCTATGGAGGGAGCCATTATTGCCGAGGACTTTGAAGATGTAATCTATAAAATTCAGGATAAGGACCTATACATGGTTGGGACCTCCGAGCATGCCATGGCGGCTATGCATTCAGATGAGATAATGGATGGTCATACGTTACCTGTCAGGTATGCCGGAGTTAGTCCGTGTTTTCGCAAGGAGGCGGGCGCCCATGGCAAGGACCAGAAGGGCATATTTCGTGTACATCAGTTCGAGAAGGTAGAGCAGTTTGTGTATGCAAGGCCTGAACAGTCCTGGGTTGAGCATCAAAGAATGTTGCGCATATCCGAAAAGTTCTACGAAAGTCTCAGCATACCATACAGAACAGTCATACTATCCAGTGGAGATATGGGCAAGGTGGCATCCAAAACATATGATATAGAGGCATGGATGGCAGGACAGTCTGCATATAGGGAGATAGTGTCATGCTCCAACTGTACAGACTATCAAGCCAGAAGATTGATGATTCGATACAGGGATCGCACCAACGACAAACCCCAGTATCTGCACACCCTAAACAGTACATTGGTGGCCACTACACGAACCATGGTGGCCATAATGGAGAACCACCAAAGGAAAGACGGCCACATTGATGTACCAAAGCCTCTACAGTCATACATGAATCTCAAAACGATATAGAATGTAATTACAGATTTTGTGTAGATATAGTCCCCTACCAAATATACGTGATGAATGCAAGAAAGGCATATGCTCAGGTCCTTTTCTATTTCTACCGCACCTATCTGGTACTGTTAGACGCATATCAATTCATCCTGCGCATACGATCTGTAATGACAGCCTTGGGCCTGCCAGGGAGTCGGCCATGGCCGAGTACGACAAAGGCGGAGACGTGATATTTCAAATACTAAATGGCCCGCGCGGCACCACATACCACGATGCCGAGCTGTACATCCTTGGGGCGAACTAGAGCCATGCCATAGTGGCGCACGGCGCAGACCCCGGCGCGGTGGGGACCGTATGCGCATCGTGTTACACGCCTGACGCTACAAGCGGTGCGGCAACGCTACAAATATCACATGATGGCACGTCCGGAGTGTTGACCCCACATATAGAGGAGAATCCGGTCAGCAGGAGTGCCGAATACAAGGTATCCGGGATAAAGGAGTATGATGGCCACTTATTTGGGCGGTCACATACCCGTTGATCACACGCGGTAGGCCACACCCGAATGGCCGCGACACTATCAAATTATATAGAATTTAATTAGTATTGGGGTAATGAGAAAGAAGATCATAATAACGGCAATTCTCGCAATTGCGTCTGTAGCAGCGCTGGCCGTGGCACTTCAACCATCCGGGGGAGACCTAGCCATGCCGCAGGGTGCCGGAGACCAGACAACGGAGGATATACCCAACGGCCACAACTACACCGATACGGATTTGGAGTGGCCCAACATGCATGCCAACGTGGTGACCAGTTTCAATTCGGAAATAGCCGAACCGTCCGTGGCACCTAGCGCGTTCATACACCCGTTCGCCATTGTCATCGGAAACTGCCACATCGGGAAGTGGGTAGCCATGTCGCCGACCGCCGTATGCAGGGCGGACGAGGGCACTCCCATATTGGTAGGAGACGGCTCCAATATTCAAGACGGCGTACTCCTGCACGCGTTGGAGACCGTAGAGCACGGACACAACATTGACGACCGCAGGTTCTCCATGGACGGAGAAAGACTAAAGGGGGATGATCCTGCATTTTTGGACGGCTATGCCGTGTATGTAGGGAACAATACCAGTCTTGCCCACGGATCCCTTATTCATGGTCCGGCATGGGTTGGAAGCAACACCTTCATAGGCATGGAGGCGCTAGTCTTTAACGCAAAGGTGGGAAACAACGTAGCGGTGGGCGTATCGGCCACCATCACCGGCGGCGTATCCATCGCCGACGGCAAGTTCGTGCCGCCGGGGGCGGTCATAGTCACCCAAGAGCAGGCCGACGCTCTGCCGGAGCGGATAGGAAGCGCCTACGAGACCATAAACGATGCCGTAACAAATGTCAACCTGGAGCTGGCAGAAGGGTACAATCAGCTTGATCTAGAAAGACTTGCCATCGAACGCGAAAAAGAGATGGAGAAGAATATGCTGGAAACCTCAATGCCGGGTCCCTAATCCACTTTTTTCTTTTAGGTTCCTACTGCAAACACGTGGCTACACCTGGCGCTGGACATCGATAATTACAAGACGCCCATGATGACCTTCCGCAACAAGACCGTTACGGACGACATAAGAAGCCAGAATCCTAAGTGGATGGAGGCTGACATCAATGGTTGGCAGCCAAGATGGGGCGTGACATGATTCTTGTACAAGACAGCACGCTCGATTTCAGTATACCCTTATATTTTGGTGATAAAACAAAAAGAAAATGGTACGTAGAAAAGGGCGAACACGAGACAAGTGGCGAGATAAGCGTTGGATAAGTGTAGTGGCACCTGAATCCATGAACCATATACAATTGGCACACATTCCCATAACCACAGATGAGGGAGCAAAGGGCCGTGTGATCGAAAAGACACTACATGACATACTCAAAGGAGACCCGACCCAGTACAGCGTAAAGCTATACTTTCAGATAGACCGCATAGAGGGAGATACGGCATATACCATATTCAAGAGATACGAGTACTCAAAAGAGTATCTCAAGAGCTTGGTACGTCGGGACTCCTCAAAGATCAATTTCATAATGGATGCAGAAACCAAAGACGGTTATGTCTTTCGTATAAACATCATAGCCCTCACACACAAGCGATTGAACAGTTCCCGAAAGCATGCTCTTCGACTAGCTGCTCAAAGAATACTAAACAGGGATATACCAAAGTTAGACATACATCAGTTTGTCCAAAAGACATGTTATGGGGATATGCATGCCAGTATACTCTCCGAAGGTAAAAAACTCGTCCGACTCAGACATGTAGGTCTAGAGAAGGTAAAGTTGGTACGTACTGCCGAAAAGCAGATAACGCTGCTTGAGGCCTAAGCTGTGACAGACACTCCAGTTATACGTCTAGACATCATAATACATGCTACAGAAGATGCAGACAAAATCTTTGAGTCAATTCATCAAACTTTGGGTATAAATCCAGAGATCTTTGATACTACTCAAACCAGAGGCCACTATCGCAATCCCATAATAATGGCCACAGCCACCCTACGTAAGACAGATGCAACTCGATTCATCAGTATATTCTCTGATAAGTTAGGTATTTACCAAAGAGATGAGATCACACAGACAATCTCTACCCGGATAAGCAACTCT
Organism: Nitrosopumilaceae archaeon; assembly: GCA_965219765.1. Taxonomy (GTDB): domain Archaea; phylum Thermoproteota; class Nitrososphaeria; order Nitrososphaerales; family Nitrosopumilaceae; genus VYCS01. The sequence continues at coordinate 1,866,274 of CBDCOI010000001.1, read as the reverse complement.
TCTTTATACTTGAGGTTAGATAGGCAAGAAATAATACGTAATGGAAGTGTGATACTACAAGATTCGGGTACGATAAGGATCAAAATACACGTGCCCATCCATAACAGGCGCGCCGAGGATGTATTTGCGGATATATTGTGTCTATATTAATAAGGCCAGAAACAATACACAGATGGGAATGAGGAGATAGTAGCCGCTCCAGACCGAGCATAATGCTTTGAGGATCCCGCGACGACCTGACCCAAAATATACGAGTGTACGTTCAGCATTGTATACAGACAGCTTGTATGAAATCTAATAAATCTGCAATGATATGTTGAACAGATACCTCAAAACATGCAATTATTTTAAATACGGAGAGAAAACATTTGCGCATATTGGACTATGATGTTATAGTAGCGGGTGGGGGATTGGCCGGTACCGTGGCGGCGCAAGCGGTGGCCCGATATGCTGATGGAGCAAGCATACTTGTGATAGACCGAAGTCCGCCCTTTATGCCCGGTAGAAAGAGTGTCAGTGGATGGATATGCGGGGATGCCGTCAGTAAAGAAGCCGTTGATTACATGTCAGAGAAGATAAGAGTGTCCTGGGGGGAACCGGAGATAGAGCACAAAGTAAAGGGCGTGATGGCATTCTCGCCAGACAAATCAACGGCCATACCTTTTGATGGAGATGGATATATGTTGAACCGTCAACTGTTGCCAGAGCGACAGAACCAACGAGCCGTAGATATGGGAATACAGTTCGATTACGAGATAAATCTCACAGGTCTAATGTATGATAATGGACAGGTTGTTGGGGTTACTGGTATAGACAAATCTAAGAACGTCTACAAAAAGAGCTGTAAGGTGGTAGTTGATGCAACGGGTATGACATCTATGCTGCGCAACCAGATATCCAACACGGACAAGATGGAGAGAAAGGTGGATCGTCAGGATGTAGAATCCACAGGCAGACACATAATGTACTTTGAGAAAGGGGAGAGAGATCTCACCGAGTTTGATCCCGACTATTGCATAATACACTTGGATCAAGATATTGCCCCGGGCGGATACGGATGGGTCTTTCCAAAGGGAGATGACAAGGTCAACATAGGATTAGGCGTTGAAAAGACACTACTGACCAAACGCAACAAGCGACTAAAAAGAAATGACAACGTAACAACTCTCATTGAGGAGTATGTGCAGAGAAACCGAGCCATTAAGAATCCCCGCCTCTCTACGGATCAGGAAGATGTCAACAATGCCACTGGCAACTTTCAGGTGTCTGTGAGAAGGCAGAATGACTGTCTTGTGGCAGGCGGATTCATTTTAGTGGGAGACTCAGCATGGATGCCAAAGCCTTTGGATGCCGGGGGGATAGGTCCTGCACTGGTGGCAGGAACAATAGCGGGTAAGTGTATCGCCGAGGCCCTAGAAGCTGGAGATACCAGCGAAGCAGGTTTGTGGAAGTACAACAAAGAGTTCATCAATGAATATGGATACAAGACAGCAGGTTTAGAGATATTTCGGCGCCTCATACAGACCTTGAGTAATGAGCAGATCAACTACGGCATGAAACACTTTCTAAAAAATTTGGATGTGGAGGCAATATCCAAAGGTGAACATCCAGACTTTGGTACGTTGGGAAAGTTAGGTATGATAATTCGTGGTGCATTAAATAAAAGACTGGCTGATGGCCTCCGATTTACATCAAAGCAGAACAAGAAACTCACTGCCCACTACTACAACTTTCCGGATACGCCCGATGGTTTTACAGACTGGCATAAAAGACTACACCAAGTACTAGATGAATCAAATACAAATTTGAAAAAATATCAATAGGCTTATAATCTCTTCTACGCCTTCGAATATACGGTTTGGAGATCAGAGAGGGCCTAACATTTGATGATGTGCTTTTGGTCCCAAAGTATTCAGATGTTACTACCCGCAGTCAGACCAACCTATCCACAAAACTTTCCAGAAACATAAGCCTCAACATACCATTTATCAGTGCCAATATGGATACGGTCTCTGAGGCATCCATGGCAGTCGCCATGGCTCGGGCCGGAGGCATTGGTATCATACACAGGTTCCTTACAATACAAGAGGAGAGTGCTCAGGTACTCAAGGTAAAGAGATCCAGTAGTGTGGTGATAGAAAATCCATACACAATATCCATGAACAGTACCGTGCGCAAGGCATACGACTATGCTGATGATATGGGCGTGTCTGGACTGTTGGTCTTAGATGATGACAATCGTCTGGTGGGCATAGTTACCGACAGAGACTTTCTCTTCTGTGGAGATAATGATCTACGGGTCTCAGATATCATGACAAAGGATGTAGTGACCACACCGCCGGGTACAACGGCTGAAGATGCCAAAAGAATGCTTCGAGACAACCGAGTAGAGAAGCTACCCATCGTCGATAGTGATGGGTACGTTCGGGGTCTTTTCACCTCCAAGGACATTACCAATATGGAAAACTATCCCATGGCAGTCAAGGATGCCAAGGGCAGACCCATGGTGGGTGCTGCTGTGGGAGTCAAGGGAGACTTTATGGAACGGGCAGAAGCGTTACTGGAGGCAGAGGTGGATGTCCTAGTTGTAGATATAGCTCATGGGCACAGTCAGAATGCCATCAGAACTGTCAAAAACATAAAGAAAGCATTTCCAGATTGTGAGATAATAGCTGGGAATGTTGCCACTGCAGCAGGTACACTAGATTTAATCCGGGCAGGGGTAGACGCGGTAAAGGTGGGCGTAGGGTCCGGTTCCATATGTATAACTCGAGTCATAACCGGCTCTGGCGTACCTCAGCTTACTGCCGTAATGGACTGCGCCCGAGTAGGTAAAGAGAACGACATACCCATAATATCGGATGGCGGTACGCGAACATCGGGGGATGCCACAAAAGCCTTGGCGGCGGGAGCATCAACTGTGATGCTGGGTAGCATTCTAGGCGGTACTGACGAATCACCAGGGACAGTCCTTACAAAGAACAATAAACGCTACAAAGTGTATAGAGGAATGGCATCATTGGCCGCATCCATAGGGCGCAAGTCAAAAGAGACCGGCATGACAGCATTAGAGGATGACCTCAATGATTATGTGGCCGAGGGTGTAGAAGCCATGGTCCCCTACAAAGGTAGTGTGACAGACATACTAAAGCAGCTGACTGGCGGGGTCAGGTCTGGCTTGAGTTATTGTGGAGCACATACAATATCTGCTATGCAACAAGAGTCTGAATTCATAAAGATATCCCGGGCCGGCTTAGCCGAGAGTCAGCCACACGACGTTTCAGTTATGTGATGTATAAAGTGTGGTCGGGTCCTCGCTTACAGATACATCAAAAAGATCATAACCAATAGTCAACACAACCAAAATGTCTTTAATACTGATACTCCAAGTATTTGGTGATGTTCAGTACTCGTACCATAATAGGTATAGCTGTGGGAGCTGTCATAGTTGGTGTCCCGCTAGTATCCTTGGTAGTAGACCTGACAGGAGGCCCTCTTGTAATATCCGAAGAGTACGGTATAGGCGAGACTGCATCATATTCGATAACAGGAGATGAGGGTGCCACTCACTCCATGACCATAACGGCGGACAGGTTCCAATTAAAACTAGAGAGCCCTGGCGAGGGCTTTAGCATACCTTCGAGTGAGTTTGAAGACTTCCACAGTATGGAATGGGTGCATCAAGAGTCAGGCCGTACGCTGATACAGATACAAAACATTGGTGAGGATGTAATGAATATAGATGCAACATTGGAGATATCCGAAGACCCCTTATGGTTTGCATATAGATTGGTAGTCATAACAACTGGTGTGATAATAATCGGTTTGAGTTTGGGGTTCAGTGTTAGAAAGCCTAGAGGGTTTTAGATTTATTCAAAACCTCCTGCAAACATGCACGATAATCACTATAAACAGATCATTATGCCTGTCTGTTCCATATGACTTCAGGGGCAGAATTTATCAAGCGTGGTTTTCTAGTAATATAGCATGACAGACTCAAAAGATATCTACACCATATGGCAAAATGTATACCAAGGGTCTGTATGTTTTTGGATGTATATCATACAAATGAATTATACACCACGCATAAGATGGTACAACTAGTTCATTGTGTGTGTTTGTGAGAGTCTTGATCAAAGACCAAAAAGTCAGATGTGCCAAATTTGTTGGAGAGTACCCTCTCATCAATCCACGAACACTCTATACATTTTATTGCGTCACGTACAGGGACCACGCCACCGCCACACTTTACACACTTTGTCTGTAAAACACCCAACGAGTGATCATCCATAACAGCATGTATGGTACCATTCAGATGAGACTCTATACGAAGCATGACAATATCATTCACCAACGCTATATTTTTTCGACGTATGTGTCGGGTTGAACATATGCACTCTACATTGGATAATGTGCGTCTACCGTTGACATATTGTATCGATACGGCAAACATCATGGACATGACCGCCGCCACTGTTCCTATAACGATATCACCAGGTTCAGGTACACTGGTCCTCTTGTGACTCAATATGTTGGCAACATGGTTAGACGCATCAATGGAAGTATGCCCCACCACTGTGGAGCGGATCATATCACCGTCATCAAAAGCGTTGGAGCCAGCTTCGTACTCCTCAATGGAGGCTATGGTGTCGCCGGGCAGTACCTGAGACATAGTAAAAATATCTTTGTTGTGATTATAACTGTTAGGGTTCTGTCGCAAACGCGGTTGATGCGACAAAATCCTTGTGCGTTCACTCATAAAAGTGATAAAAATATTGAGGGCATAATGAATGATACTGTATGAACCGATTTGTTGTGTTGGTATTTGTAACAGCGCTCGTGCTAGGATTATCGTATGGTATGCACGGGCCAGTAGTGCCAGTCTTTGCCAAGGACAATGTGGGTGCCACATACGCCGAGCTGGGACTGATTGGAATGGCCAACTTTCTCCCATACATGATAATTCCCATCTTTGTGGGCATACTACTAGACCGCATTAACAACGGATACTTGTTGACCGTTGGCGTGATACTCAATGCGATATCACTATACCTGACATCCACAGCAAACACAGTAGAGGAGATAATAGCCTATCGTCTTATAGCAGGTGTGGCCCATGCTTTCTTCTGGCCAACCTCAGAGTCCATACTGTCAGGAGATGAGGAGTCTCGTGTAAAGTACATCTCGTGGTTTATCATGTTCTTTGTGGTGGGATTCATGGTGGGTCCACTTCTAGGCTCAGTAGTACTAGATATGGTTGGGTCGGACTATCGTATGTTGTTCCAGATTACTGCATTTGTGATGGCCGTAGCCATGACAACCTCAGTAATTGCATCCCCAAAGACCTCAAAGCCAGTACATGGAGGCTTGAATCTCAAATCCTTTGGTGCAATAGCCAGATTCCCGGTAGTAGTAACACTGCTGTTATACAGCACTGCAGCTTTTGGTGTGATACTTACGATATATCCGGCATTCATGAGTGATCGTGGCATGGGCGATAACAGCATACTGTTATTGTTCTTCATATTTGGCATAACGCGAGTAGGTGCACTGTTAGTTGCAGGATTTTTGTCCAAACGGGCAGTACATACCTTTGCAGCATCGACAATTTTAGTGTCAGCTGGAATGGGGATATCAGCCATGGGTACATCATTTATCGATTTTACCATCGCCTTACTACTACTAGGATTTGGATGTTCCATATTATACCCATTGGCACTGGAAGTCATTCTGTCAGGTACAAAGAAGAGCGCCTCGGGTAGGATGATTGGTGCTTATGAGGCCATATTTGGTGTGGGTTGGGCTGCAGGTCCGGCCATCAATGGTTATACCACAGATGCATTTGGCGAGGCATCACCGTATTGGTTGTTCTGTATACTAGGTATGATGGTGACGGTAATGGTTGTAGTGTTTCGTAGAAGATTAGAGAGGGTCAGCTCGGAACGTGTACAAGATTAGTAATACAATACCATATGGATTGTACCCATTAGCCTCCAGCAACTGCAGGCAATATATACACCTCATCGCCATCTTTCAGTGGCGCGTCCATTCCTCCTGTAAATTTTGCATTCTTACCGTTTATGTACACGTTTATCAGTGAACGGGGGCTGCCATCCGGTTCTAGTACCCGCCGGGCAAAGTCATCACCCATTATATCAGTACATTTTGTAAACGCATCAGATAATGATGATGCATCCAAATCCAGTCGTCGTTCACCGCCACCTTTGTTCAATACAGAGGGGACTACAAATGCTATGCTGGCCATCTATTTTATCACCGCTGCTATCGCTGCCGCATCGGGGCGCATCACATGAGGTTTTGGCAATACGGACATTACAGTATCAGTAGCCTTTAGTCCGTTGCCGGTGATATAACAGACGGTAGTCTCATCGGCAGATATCATGCCTTCCTGAACCATCTTTTGAAGTACTGCCACGGCGACTCCACCGGCCGGCTCTGTAAATATACCCTCAGTTTTGGCCAGTAATGTTAGCGCATCTAAAATTTCATCGTCTGTGCACTCAGCGGCACTACCACCATATTGTTGTAGCCGTTTCAGAACATATCTACCATCTCCTGGGTCTCCAATGGCAAGACTTTTGGCTATTGTATCGGGGGCAGATACGGGAGTTACAGTACTGCCACTCTGGAAGGCGTCAACGACAGGTGCACAGCCATGAGGTTGCGCAGCGTATGGGTGCATTCTGGACGCATCATCAATCAGTGAGGCAGTCTCTAGTTCTTCAAACCCTTTGCATATGGCGTTTAGCATGGCGCCGCTGCCCACAGGAATTACCAGATGATCTGGCATCTCCCAGTTTAGCTGTTCGGCCACCTCAAATGCCAGCGTCTTTGATCCTTCTACATAGTATGATCTCATGTTAATATTCACAATTCCTATACGATAGCGATCTCCTATCTGCGCAGCTATTGTGTTTGCATCATCATACGTACCCTCAACAGCCACAAAGTTAGCTCCGTACGACATGGCCTGCACTGTCTTTGCCATCTCTATATCACTAGGTGCAAATATGTGGCAGTCCAAGCCAGCTTTGGCGGCATGCGCCGCAGTAGCCGATGCCAAATTTCCTGTGGACGCACATCCCACTGCAGTGAGGCCCAACTCTCTAGCCTTTGAGACAGCAACCCCAGCAGGGCGGTCCTTGAATGAAAATGTAGGATTGACAGAGTCATTTTTTATGTATAAATTGCGTAGTCCTAACTTTTCGCCTAATCGTTCGGCACGAATCAATGGCGTCATGCCCGCGCCAATACTCACAATATTGGATTTGTCACGTATGGGAAGTAGTTCATGGTAACGCCAATACGTCTGCTCCCGATGTGTGAATAGATCAGGGGATAATGTCGGTATATCATACGATACATCAAGTGGTCCAAAGCATTCTTCGCAGATATAATGGAACTTCATATCATGCTCGCGCCCGCATTCTCTACATTTCAGAGACTTTACACTCATGATGTTCAATTACACATTACCATTGATATATTGTCCTAATATTAAATTTAGTTATACTTAATTTTATACTAATAATATTCAATAAAATTACATTATTGTGTTAAAGAAGCAGAGTCTACGCCCGGTATGGCAGGCAGGGCCAGTTGGGTTTACCAGATATATGATAGCATCCAAGTCACAGTCAGAGAGTATGCCAGTTATATTCTGAATATTGCCAGACTCTTCACCCTTCATCCAGAGTTTTTGCCTGGATCTGCTCCAAAACCATGACTTTTTAGTTTTAATTGTGCGTTCCAACGCCTCACGGTTACAGTATGCCAGTGTCAGTACCTCTCGGGTCTTTTCATCTTGTACTATTACTGGGATTAAGCCATCACCTTTGTTAAAGTCCAAGCTTGCGATTTCCACCTTCATCGTATCATATATCACACATGATGTAAATTTATAACTTGGGGGTCGTGCAGTCTTTTTTCTAAATGTAAGGCAACTCCAATCTACATGAGTTTGAGCAGGATTACTGCATGGCTGATTAGTGTCTCATGATACCGCACATGTCTGACTTGGTAGACCCATCTGATAAAATATCGCCTGACTGTTCGGTTAAGGATGTAACGTGTAATCTATCTAAAATAATACAGATGGGCAAGGCCAAACAACAAACCATGCTTATAACCTGACAGAGACTCCGCGTTTTTGCAGATGTTCTTTTACGGATTTGATGGCATCATCTTTATAATGAAATATGGATGCGGCCAGGGCGGCGGATGCATCAGTATGTATTAAAACATCAGCCATGTGATCAGGTTCTCCACAACCTCCCGAGGCTATAACTGGTATAGAGACTGCATCAGATACTGCACCAGTCAGCGTCACATCATACCCTTGGCGCGTGCCATCAGCGTCTATGCTAGTCAATAAAATCTCACCAGCCCCCAAACTTGCAGCCTGGCAGGCCCATTGTACAGCATCCAATCCAGTAGGCTTCTTTCCACCGTATATGTACACCTCAAACCAGAACTCTTTTGTGCCCTCGCAGAATAGTGTATGGTTTGTAGGAGGCGGACCATAATTACGTTGGGCATCAATGGCGACCACCACACATTGACGACCAAACGTCTCCATCATGGATGTAATCAATCTTGGATTTTTCACAGCACCAGTATTGGTTCCGGCCTTGTCGGCACCATTTAGTAGGATGGTCCGGGCATCATCAACAGATGATACGCCGCCCCCCACAGTAAATGGTATGTCCAAGACTGATGCCACATCACGGACCAGTTTGGCTAAAGTCTTTCGTCGCTCCTCAGAGGCGGTAATATCCAAAAACACAAGCTCATCAGCACCCTCAGCACCATATCTGGTGGCTAACTCAACTGGGTCTCCAGCATCACGTATGGAACGAAACCTTAGACCCTTGACTACGCGGCCAGACTTGACATCCAAACAGGGGATCACTCTCTTTGTTAACATTCCAGTGCCTCAGGGATGGTGATTAAACCCTCGTATAGGGCCTTTCCGAGTATTATGCCGTACGGGGACAGCTCTGCCACATCCCGTACATCCGAAACGCCCGACACGCCACCACTGGCTATAACATTAGATATGCGACACGCCTTTGAGAGTGTTTGAATGTCAGGGCCAGATAGTGTGCCGTCACGTGAAATGTTAGTGATTAAAAATTGAGTAACACCCAATGCCACCAGTGACTTCATGGTGGGGATTATCATATTGTCTGTGGCCTGCTGCCAGCCGTGACTCATAATATGGCCATCATTGTGGTCCAATGACACCACCAGGCGATCATCGTATCTTTGTATCAGTTTGTGCAATACTTTGGTGTCTAGTGCCAGTGTACCCACTACAACGCGATCTGCATACTGTAAAGTGTCATGTACTAAATCTTCACTGCGTCGCCCACCTGCAACCTGTATTGGTACTGAGATGGTACTTGCCATATCCTGTATTATATCGGTATTATCTCCCAAGGATAGTGTGGCATCCAAATCTACCACATGTAACATATGAGCACCTTGACTCTCCCATTGTTTTGCAACGCGTATGGGATCGTTATAGTATATGGTCTTGTCTTTTGGGTCTCCACGTAAGAGGCGCACCACCTTGCCGTCCATTATATCAATGGCGGGAATTATCTTCAGTGTGAGCACTCCCGCATAAAGTTGTCAAGTATTATGCCGCCAGACGCGCCTGATTTTTCAGGATGAAATTGTGTACCAAAATAGTTGCGATGTTCCACTACAGCAGGTACTCTTATCCCATAATCGGATGTAGCCGTTACCAAAGAGTCATCATCAGGTTTGGCCATATACGAGTGCACAAAGTACATCCATGAACCATCATCCATACCATCCAAAAGGGTTCCAGAGTGTTGTATGTGTAATGAATTCCAGCCCATGTGGGGCACCTTCATCGTATCAGGGAGCGATACAACCTCACCATTCATTATGGACAGTCCCTTACATGAACCCTCCTGGCTACGCTCAAAGAACATCTCCATGCCCAAGCAGATGCCCAGAACCGGCATTGTATCTTTCACATACGAATGTATCATATCAGCAGATAGTGAATGCATGGCAGTATCAAAGCTCCCCACGCCCGGTAGCAACAATCCTGAATAATTATTATCATCATTAGACAATGAGTTTATGACTTGCACAGTAGCACCCCGCTTCTCAAAGGAGTTTTTGAGGCTGAATATGTTACCCGCACCATAATCATACAAGGCCAGACGGACCATTACATCTTACCCTTGGTACTGGCAGGACCCATCCTCTTGACATCAAGCGATGCGGCATTGCGCAATGAGACGGCCAGTGCTTTTGTGGCAGCTTCGGCAATGTGATGATCGTTGTTGCCATATATCGCTCGTATGTGTACGCATACCTCCATATTCTGCAATAGTGAGGTGAAAAAGTGCTCCAAATCCTCCTGTGGGACTCCTTCAGTGGCAGGTCCGGACAAGCCAAGCTGCACTACATTATATGGCCGGCGCACCAAGTCTATAGAGCATTCTGCCAATGACTCGTCCATCGGTATGCAACAGTGAGCAAAACGAAGTATATTATTTCTCTCTCCCAGAGCATCGCGTAACGCCATTCCCAGTGTTATGGCCGTATCCTCTATAACGTGGTGTAGCATCCCATCATGGGATTTGCTCTTCACTGTAATGTCAATCATCGAGTGGCGAGCCAATGATGTGATGATGTGATCAATAAATCCAACAGTCGAGTCTACGTTTGCCTGGCCGGTACCATCTAGATTTACAGATACATATATTCCAGTCTCAGATGTCTCCCTGGTCATCTCAGCCTTTCTCTCCATTACATTATACAAAACAATCAGGGATTTAACAGCTTTGCAGCTACATAGGGTAAACGTCAGGATATGCCAAAAGAGTGTTCTGTAGAGTATCATTTGGCATCATGAGGATAGTCATACAGGTTGGCGACCTGCAGGTTTCTAAATGGTATTGACAGATAGAATTTCTATACTGGATGCATCAGTGTCTCAAAGAGTGATAGTATGACAGCCCCATCACAGGGCGCATCATATCTAATACACATTCACAAAAGCTGATTTGCGCAACACCTATTGCGCTGATTTATTGAGTCGGATACTCACTAGACACCATTGATTTATTATATTTTGGGAATATTATAGTCTAGATATTTTTTGTCTGACAAATTACAGCATATTGTATTACAGTTCGAATTTCATACTACAAGTGACATATTTAGTTATTCAGAGTACCAGCCATATGTTAATCACGCATAAAATTTCTTACTAATAGAATAATTTCCAGTAGGGGTCATCTCAAAAACCATACAATGCATTAGATTTGAGGTGCCCAAGTCTCGTCGTAGAAAATACAGTCATCAATGAATCCGGTCTAAAGAGTACGACAAGTATTGTTATAATAATGATTGAACTCAAGAGTCGCTTGACAATAACCAAAGGGATTTTAGAAAAATTTGAAAATAGTGCCAATGTCATATGTCAAATTTTAAAAAAACTTGAAATTAAAGACTGCAAAATAAGCTCCATATCATCTAGCAAATCATTCCTCCATCGTTCCTCACGGTATAATGGCCTACTTTGCAAAATTAAGAGCAAAAATACAATACAGTCATACACAAGATCAAATGTGGGGAATATTTGAGTGACTTTTTATGACAGGTTTTTTACCCATTATACACATCGCAGACCTGTAGATGCAACTGAAAAGATACTGGTAAAATCTTTGGAGGCCATACGTATAACATTCATCAATGATTTTTGGACAATAAATACGAAATAAATACTGCGCCAAGTTAAATTTCAGTACTCGGATAATAATTATATAATTTTATTGTAATTTTTGCCATAATTTACCCAGTGTTTTATATGGTATTAAAATCAGTATATTAAACCAAAATGTTGCGCAACAACATGCATTTGATCATACCAAAGACATAACATCAAAGATGTGCCATGGAATAGCCATTATGCTATCTGCCAGATATTACAAGATTTAACATTCCTACAATAATCGTTCAAGATGTGATAAAGACTCAATTGTATAGTCAGCTCCATTATATTGAAGAGCTCGCTTTCTTTGAGATGGGTCTATTGATGAGCCCCACACGCCCACAAACGTAACAGAGTCCACACGTTTGGCCATAATCAAGTCCTCTACAGAGTCACCGACATATATGCAGTTTTGTATCTTCATCTTTTGTATGGCCGACTTTAATGGTTCAGGATTAGGTTTTGCCAAAGCCCGGGGCTCATCCTCCAAAAACGAGGATGCCTGAACATCAAATATCTTCATGAATCTGCCTAATGTGTATGATGCCGACTTGTAGCCACGGCCAGTCACCATACCTATCTTATCATGGAACCGCCGTACCAATACATCAGATATTTTATCAGCTATATAGAGCCGTTCTGTGTCAATCAAGCCAGGTTCGCTGAATTTTGAAGGGCGATTGAATATTGTTCTGTATAATGATGGTCCATAAAATATCTGATCAAAGACCTCCTGAACCACACTATTACCTCCAGGATATGCCAACTCATCTATCATATCATGTATGTTGTGTATCTCGTTGGCCCTCTGTTCTGTATCATGTATGCCCTTGTTGTGCACTGATAACTTCATGGCAGTCTTGTATGGGTCAAGACCAGCTCGGTGTCCAGCGACGATCGATAATATTATAGCATAAGTTAGGTCTATCTCGTTGTTGTATGCGCCCGTGTCCTTAAATGACTGTATCAGTGGTCCGATCTCAGGCTCAGATACAGGTATGCTCAAATCATACAAGATATTGTGAGTCGTTAACGATATTGTCTTGTAGTATGAATTGGCCACATCAACCAATACACCATCACAATCAAACACAATCCCATCAGCGGTTATCATTTCAACAAGTCTCTAACAGCCAGTAAAAATCGTGAGTTCATCTTGTGTGTTCCAACGCTCACTCGCAGGCAGCCGGCGGCATCTCCTAGTTGCCCGAGCACTCTAACATGTATTCCCTGCTCTGCCAAGGCTTTGTGTATGCGACGATAAGAGCCGCCAGCATCAAAGAGCACAAAGTTAGCATTAGAGTCGAATACCCTAAAGGCGCTAAACTCACGTAACGATTGCACAATACGGTCACGCTCTTCTCGGATCACATCCCAAGAGGCGGATATCTCATCATGTAGTTGTAGCGCTCGTATGGCACCGTCTATAGATACTATGGATAGTGGATAAGGATACTGTATCATGCGGCGGAACACATCTGTAATACGTGTATCAGCGACCATGTACCCCACCCGCAAACCTGCCAGACCAAACGATTTGGAGAGTGTGCGCACCACCATCAACTGAGGTATATCCAAGACCATCCCACTGGCTGAAAATACTCCAAAGTCTGCATACGCCTCATCTAATATTATGGGCGTGTCACATGATTCAATCAATCTATGTAAATCGCCAGGAGGTATCTGGTATCCAGTAGGATTGTTAGGCGAGTCCAGATATATCATGTCAACAGATGGAGCGTGCTGTATTATTGTATCCATGTCAAGGCTCATATCACTTCGACATTTTACACGTTTTAGTTGTATATTGTGTAGTTGGCACCGATCAACAAAGAAAGAGAATGTGGGGTCAGAGGCCAGTATTTTAGAGCCGGCCATCTTTGAGAGTATCATGTCTAGAATTTGGTCCGAACCGTTGCCGACCGAGATATAATTCTCAGATATGTTCAGATGTTTAGATAGGCTGGATATTAGCCTCTCGGTGCCATCCAATGGGTATATGCGTATGTCCGAGTTTATGTCGGCGGTTATCTTATCTTGTATATGTTGAGATATGGCAAGGTTCTCGTTGGAGTCCAACCGCAGACCACCATGTGTTGCTGGTTTTTCATATGATGATAGTTTAGAGAGTGCATCAAGTCGCTCACGGAATGTACTCATTTTAAACGACCCCGCACTGCTTCATAGTGATTGTACAGTCCTTCAGAGTCTGTAATGTTTTGTATCTGCGGTGCAATCTTGCCAAGTCGTGTATTATCGGCTTGAGTTGTAACCTTCATCTTTACAAAGTCAAGTACGGACAATGGTCCTCGAATCTGACCTTGCCTGTTGGTGGGGAGTATGTGGTTTGTTCCTAGCATGTAATCACTTGCCGCCGAGGGCGTGTCGGATCCCAATAGAATTAAACCCGGAGACTGTATCTTGGAGGCATCTTGTTTAGGGTTTGTGGTCATTATCTGTAGATGTTCTGGGGAGAGCTTCTCGGCTAGTTGTGTAGCATCGTGTATTGTGTCGCACACGACGATAAAACCATTATTGTATAGGCTGTCCCGTACTATATCAGGACGCCGTATGGTTTGTAGTCTATACTCTATCTGTTCGGATACGCGTTGAGCCATACTGTGCGAATCTGTCAGTAAAAAGCAGAATGTATCCCGACTGTGCTCTGCCTGAGATATCATATCAAGTGCTACAAAGTCCGGATTTGCATTCGAGTCGGCAATTATACCCAGCTCGGTGGGGCCAGCATCCATATCAATCGATGTCACATCACAGACCAGCCGTTTTGCCTGAGACACTATAGAGCCGCCCGGTCCCACGATCTTGTGTACGGGCCGTATCGTCTCTGTGCCGTATGCCAGTGCAGCGATTGCCTGGGCCCCGCCGGTCTGGTATATCTTGTGCGCTCCACAGTAGTGAGCTGCCACTATGGTGGCCGCATCTATAGGAGGTGGGGAGACTGCAACTATATTTGGTACACCCGACACAGCGGCAGGTATTATTGACATTATGGCGGAGCTGGCATATCGAGCTTGACCTCCGGGTATGTAGCAGCCCACACTTGGTATGGGACAGAACTGCCGTACCATATGGGATGCAGGTATGCTGTTTAATGTGTCGTATAGTATACGTTCATTTTCACGCAATACATCAGCCATTGCTTGTATGGCTTCACGCGTAGCGTCAGGTATGGCATCATATGCAGCCTTTATCTCATCATCAGATACAAGTAGAGGTCCCGCATATCCGGTGAACTTTTTCTCGTATTCGTGTAATGCCTCATCACCGCGCTCTTTAATGTCGTGTATAATACCTTTTACTGTATCAGAGACTGTTATGGGGGGCCTGCCCAGTACTGTAGTGTCGCTCAGCTCCAGTATACGAATCAATTTTCAATATCCAGTATCTGACGAGGTTCGTGGACTACCAATCCTTGTGCCAAACGAGAGAGCCGAGGTACTAGTTTGTGGTATTCGGCCTTGCGAATTATGGTATTTACGGCATACCAGTTTGGATCGCTTAATGGACTTATTGTGGGCCGTTTGAGGGACGTAAGTTGTTCAAGAACCATACCCAGATTGCTCCTATGAACGTTAAAGTAGATGTGTAGGTGCTTTCTGGCCTGAACGGCTCCCTGTAATAGCGATGTAATCTCGCGCATTATTTCACACTTTGCGGGATTGTTCAGTGTCTCTTTGTTGGATATAAGGCGGGCGCTGGAATGCATTATGGTATCTACGATCTTTAGATTATTTTGGGTTAGTGTGGTACCTGTCTCAGTGACATCCACTATGGCATCCACATCTAGAGGTGGTTTTGCTTCGGTGGCACCAAATGAGAGATGAATCTGGACTGCTTTGTTGTCACCCCGACGGAGCCAAGGTGTTATAATCAATGGGTCCTGATCCCCAAAGGCATCCTTGTAGGCTCTTCGCTGTTTGATAAATGAGGAGGATGTGGTCAAGTATTCTGAGGATATACGAAGTGTGCGGTTGTTTGAGGCGTAATCTGCAATCAAGTCGTTTAATGAGTCAAATTTTAACGAGTTGTGAAATGCTGTTACCACCTTTATACGACCATACTCCAAGTCTGCAATCTCATCTACATTTGCAACTGTCTCTTGTATCCAGTCACGGCCAGTAATACCCACATCGTACAATCCTTCAGCCACTAAAGTTGGTATCTCTTGTGGGCGCATCAACTTTACCAAGATGTCTGGATCATCAAGATAAACATCATAACTGCGTTCTTTGCGCTTTACCTTTGCCCATGCCTCTCTTAGCAACTTGAATGTAGCCTCCTCAAGACTTCCTTTGGGTATTGCAAACCGAACCTGTGCCATTATCTATCTGTCTGAGTGTGGTTCTAATATATTATATTGGTTGGTTCTATGAGGTCAAAACTTTTGGATGGTGTAAGCTAGTAGTGTTTGGGTGTCGATATCATACCGTATAGTGTTAGTTTATGGAGGTACATGGGGAGCAGACACCACGCAGTCTTAAAATGAATTTGATCATACATCAGATATACATCTGATAAATTTGTGAGAGGCAGGGTATGATAAAATATCTTTAAGGTGGTCAAGATAATACGTAATATGCCAGATGAGAGGAATCATGTAAAGGCGACAAAGGCAACTGCCAATGCACTCCTAAGTGACGTAAGGCAGTACATGGACGATAATGGATATCTTTCATGGTCAGAGAGGGATAAAAAGTACATACTATTAGGTACAAACTCGCCCAAAAGTGGATTGGTGGACTGTCCAGAGTGTGCCATAGGGAGAATTATAATGATACGCTCTAAATCCACTGGCAAGCGGTTTTTAGGGTGTACAAACTATGCTAATGGTTGTACTGCATCATCCCCTCTTCTGCAAAAGGCGCGGCTTCGGGTCACAAAGACCCCCTGCGACATATGCAGGTGGCCCATTGTAATATTTCGATATTCCAGAAATCAAAAATGGTCCCGACAGTGCTCTAATATCAACTGCAAATCGCATAAAATTACTTAGGTATATCCTTCAATTCAGGGTATATGTCCAAACGCCTATTCTTAAGGAGGGGGAGTTTCTCTCTGGTGCTATCCACGACAGATGTGTTGATGTCCACATATGCAATATCCTCCTCATCGCCCAGCTCGAATATTACGTCTCCAAAGGGATCTATAGCCATACTATGTCCACAGTAGATATTCTTCGTATGGGCTGGCGCTATAACATAGCAGCCGTTCTCTATGGCTCGGGCACGATTCATTATAAGCCAGTGATCTTTCTTGCGATATCCGCGTACCCATGCCGATGGTGCAATTAGAACCTGTGAGCCGGCATCGGTTAGGGCTCTTGACACCTCAGGAAAGCGCAAGTCGTAGCATATCAGTACTCCGACCATCCCGGCAGATGTCCGTGTTGGTAATGATATGGCATCACCATGTACAAGTTTGTCCGACTCTGTAAATCCCAAGGCATCATACAGGTGCGTCTTTCTGTATGTAGATGTGATCTCGCCAGAGTTGTTAATTATAAAGGCAGTGTCATAGACGCGTTCTGGTACAGGGCTGGTCTCGTAAAATGTTCCCACCACCTCAATTTGGTTATCTTTAGCAGCTTGACATATTGATGTGACAAACGGCCCTGTTATATCCTCAGAGTCATCGGCAAGCTGTGCGGGGGTCATGTCGGATGGAGTGTGAAACATCATAAATTCAGGAAAGGTGCACATATGAGCCCCTTCTTCAGCTGTTTGGCGAATATACTCTAGTATGCGGTCTTGGTTTACATCCTTGTCTATGGATGCCTTCATTTGGACTACAGCTATTTTGGCCATCTTAAAACATACAGTATCAGTCAAAAATAAAAGAGTTTAAAGCGGTTTGCCTGCATGAAACCAGTTCTCTGAAGGATTCTCTTCAAACACGACTATTACATGGTTTGCTTTGGCTCCAAGAATCTCGGTGGCGGCCTTTGTTATTGTGCGGGCGAACTCACTCTTTTGTTCTGCACTCCTACCTGGATACATTGATATCTTTATCAAGGGCATACTTTTGCACCACACAATACACAATAAAATGATTATCGATAGTCGTCAGGCCTGTACCCATAGCGGGTCCCGTATGTGGGCTCCCTATAGAACATCTTTTTGTAGAGATATCCAACAGCCAATCCCACAACAAATCCTCCAATGTGAGCCAAATATGCTACACCGCCACCGGCCACACCAAATCCACTCACAAAGAACGGTAATAAATTCTGAAATACAAGCCAGAATGGCAAAAACCATCTTGCCTGTATGTGCATCATACGCCAAAAGAAGAAGAGCATCAGTACTGTCAGTATACGGGCGCGGGGAAACAGTACAAGATATGCGCCCAGAATTCCAGATACTGCACCTGATGCGCCCACTGCTGGAATAACACTGGAAAAGTCTCCTGCCACGTGTGCAAGCCCGGCCAACACACCCCAAGCCAGATATATTCCCAGATACTTGAATCTACCAAACCTGTACTCTATATTATCGCCAAATATCCACAAAAATAGCATATTTCCACCCAAATGTAGTATGCCACCATGCAGAAATGTCGATGATACCAGTGTGAATAATGGATTGTTTGGACACTCTACGCTGAACGGCCCACTCCCAAAGTTCAATGTTAGAGTGTCGGCCCCCATTATACACTGTGGTACTGCCCCCCATTCGTAGAATAGTTGGAGGGCGCGTCCGTTGGTAAAGTCTATGAACTGCCCTGTCACAATAATCTCAAATATGAATGCCCCCACATTGACTGCAATGAGCATATATGTCATGTATGGCTTCCATCTTCCCCGAGCCTGCCTCTCATGTTCGTCCAGATAAGAGTTATCATCTTTTATTGGTAGTAGCATGCATTGTAGTACATACCGAAATTGTTTAAATATTACTGAAAGTGGTTCTTGTGCAAATTCGGGCGTTATCTGGATTATGCAGTTTCAGAGCCCGTGTCTTTGGCCAAGATGGCCGGATTTTGTCCGGATGGACGATCTTGAACAGTATCTGGCAGTTGTAGTTTGAGTCGTACCACCGGTCAGCATGAAAGATGGTACATGAATGAACATTCATGCCTTTCGAAACATACATCTACTCGGGGATGACAACTATGATGCCCAACTCAATCATGTATGAGATGGACTCTAGAAATTCATCATCAGAGATTGTACCGTCCGCATACCATAGGGCCAGTGGGACCAACCAGCGGGGCAGGTATGGCTCACCTTTGTATCCAGTGGAGATCATATCAAGATCAGACAGTAGAAAGAGATCATCTAATATATCATCTTGAGACTCATCCAAAGCCCACTGCTCTGCATCATACCTTAGGTATTCAGGTACAAGTGGTTCTAGTGTAGGGCCAGGAACGAACCCCCGTATGGTTATGACATCTTGAGATAGTTTTCGTATATCAAAAGCCAGATGCCACATCCCCAGCTCATCCACACTCTGTACAAAGTCTATCTCTACTCCGTTTCTATACACCTGAAAAGTCTCCTGTCTAGTCACTGGAGGTATCTCGATGTTGGCAAATGTCTCAAACGTATAGCTGTTAGTAGTCTGTAGTGTCAGTGTAGTTCCATTCTCGGTAAATTCAGGCTTGTAAATCCATGCGCCAGACTCGTATCGAAGATTGTACGTCATATCGCCTCGCTGAGCCTTTATTGGGTATGTGGAACGAGAGCTGGGAGCAAAGCAGCTATAATATGTTACATCATCAGATACAGCAGGGTCTGGATGCATTACAAATCTTCCCATTTGGCCTGGGTCTAATGGTCCTATCTCATGTAGACTCTGAGAGACATCCAAGGCTCCATCCACACCATGAACAACAGCCCATATTGTAATGTCTTGTACTGTGTGATTACCATCATTGATTACAAATCCAGAGAGTGTCCCATTTGTGTGCAGTACAAGTGTCTCATCATATATGACTGATACCCGGGGTGCATAGCCAGTAGTGTTATAATATTCAATTTGTGGGTCCAACAGTACCAAATCATCATATGGTTGAGATATCTGTGGCATCTTTACCTTGAATGGCAACTCAGAATTGGCAGGCAAAAAGTCATGGTGTATGGCATCTGTATATATGACATCACCATCAGTTACTGAAATTGTAACGGTTGTGGATATGTCTACAGGTTCTGTATTCTTGACATTTCCAATTATGGTGTATATGCCGTTGGTATCTACATACGAAAGATATTCGTTGTTCGGGACATAGACTTCGGCTGTGGCACTCAGTGTGCCCACAAGTATTATCATACATGATAGCAGAACAGTTGTATATCTAGTCAAGATCAACAGGTATCACGCCCTTCTCCACCAAAAACGCAACACTGGCCAAAAACTCGGCATCGCTGACCAGTCCATCTACCCACCATTGAGCCGTGCTTCGGACCCATGACTCTATATCACCGCCTGTATCAGATGAGACCGCATCAACCTGTATCACATCATTTTTAATTAAAAAGGCCATAGCCTGTACAAACGAATCATCATCTATATCACCTTCTGCCCACCACTGAACTGTATTACGGATCCAATCTGGTATCAAATCCATATTACCATTTGATGCAGCATTGAATACTATTGGTAGTGCTGCTACCGCCAACTCGTTATCATCCACATTACTAAACTGTAAGAGGGCAGGTCCCTGTATATCCGAGGGCACATCAAATACAATACTTACAGGTTTATTCTCATCGGATACGCCACTCCCCGAGTACAGTATAACATCATCATCATATACTACTTGTACATCGTATGGTACTGATACCACCAAGCTGCTGGGAAAGACGTGTGTTATGTTAAATGATGCTGTGTTTGATTGTCCCGATACAGGTCCGTCCGGTTCTAAATCGATTAGTATGCGGTACTGGCCATTGGAGGTCACCGAGCTGTACACAGAGTCCAAAGACGGTTTGGCAGTGACTCTCATTACATCGATATCATCTATTTGCTCGTATAATCTAAACAGTTCACCCTGAGGTAGTACTAAATGCACTATCCTATAGTCCAAAAAGTAGTCATCTATGGTCACTATTCTAGGAGGCAAGTCAAGTCCGTTTATTTGAACATCAAAATCAGAGACCAAAAGTTCCCCAAAGGTTATGGGCACAGCAAACTCTACATGTACCACATCTATTTGATTTAATATATCCTCATCCCATTCAAAGGGCATCTCAAATGAGACGGTTCGCTGTGTGTCATCATATCTTATGTTATGTAATACATCATAGTACGTGACAAATCTCATGGT
Organism: Nitrosopumilaceae archaeon; assembly: GCA_965219765.1. Taxonomy (GTDB): domain Archaea; phylum Thermoproteota; class Nitrososphaeria; order Nitrososphaerales; family Nitrosopumilaceae; genus VYCS01. Next base: position 1,845,204 of record CBDCOI010000001.1, on the reverse strand, counting down.
TTGTTCATTCCAGTGTTGATCGTCTATCGTATAAAGAAACGTCATGGGTACAGTGACGGCAGAGTTAAACTGTAATGGTTCAGGTGGCGTATATCCCTGAGATGACAGTATGGAGACATCCAGAGAGTATAGGCCGCCATCAGCCAAAGCGGGCCCAGACATCATATACGTTACATCGCCTAAAAATCCAAAGAGGCCGCCAGAACTACTCTCAGACAGTACGCCATCACCAGAGTCATCAGAGGTAAATTGTAGTTTTACGACGCCATTATTTGCCTGAAACTCTTGCGCAAAGAGTTGGGTCTGTCCGCGTCGGGCATCGATGTATAATATAGTATCCCCTATAGGCTCTCTATTGTCATCGCGAATGAATGATACGGATACCAGAACTTCAGACTCTGTCTTTTCAGAGTCGACCATTACAGTGACTAGTTGATTGTTCATCAGTACGGGTGGTAACACCTCAGTACCAGTACCGTGTCCATGCGCCATAAAGTTTGGTGTCATAATGACACATAATGCCATTATCATACATGGTATCCATATAGTCTTACACATACTGTATATTAGCAAATCAAATGCTGATAAAAATCTCGCCATTCCCACAGGAGCTGTTTAATCTTAGAGGGATGAAACAGCCTGTGTTACCGCAAATGTTGGCGAATCGCCATTCAGGGGGGCTTCAATGAGATGTCCTTTGTTGGTCGGGTTTTGACACCCAACCTTTGGACAGCCTGTACCGACCATCAAGTCGTTAGCACTTGGGGGAAGCGTGCAAGTGCCAAGATATACCTTTCCTCTCAAGACCATTCCGGCCTTGGCTTGCAGTGAATAAACGGCTTGCGTACGTTTCGACCACTGCACTGCATAAAAAATGAATAATATGTTGAACGCCGCGTTGACATCCGCGTGCATTAAAACGTCACAATCATGACACCAGAACTGGCTGCTTTTGCACCATGTGTTTTTACTGCCGCACATGCCTCACTGTGAGGTGCCTTTCTGGTCAATCTCCATATACTCGGTGTTGTGTTTCAGTGCCTGTTAGGATATGTAAGTTCATGCCACACTTACTTGGTCGTATCAGTCGGTTCTTGCTCTTCTGGCCGGCACCCTTTGTGGTCATCTTTGAGAGATTCATCCCTTCCATGATTATCTTGTCGCATTGTGTCATCAGTTTCTTGGAGAACGTACGGAGTTTGTTTGTCTGTCGGTTCCCCATCTTCTTGTAGACCGATTGTGGTTGTTGATACAACCGATGCCACTTGTGAGAGTAAAGTTTGCAACGCACCATCTTCTTTTGAATCCGTGCGATATTACGCAATGTATATTTCTCTCGAAGTGTCAGCATGGCAATACTACCGTCCGACTTTCCGACGATGAGTGTGTGTTTTCCACCCAGGTTATAGTTCAGCCCTCTAAAAAAGTGCCCGCATAGGCGGCCACTTTATTTTTCATTTTATACATTACCCGGCCTTGTCCAAAAATTGGTTTAGTAATGTTTAATTACTAATAGATCTAGTTTGATTAATAATATAATCATAAGGTAATATAGATATATTATGATTATAACAAATGAGTAAAAGATATGGAAAATCAAAAAAAGCAGGCAATCCAAAAAGGAACAGAAGTAAGAACAACCCAAAAGGGAAGAGAAATGATCCCAAGATAAACTGGTCCAAATACAACAAAAAACGTGAAGCTGAGGGGGACAATCATGATACATGGATGCGCAAAATTGCAGATAAGGCACGGGAATTGATGGGCATACGGCCAGGCGTACGTGACAGGCGTGTGTCAGCCATTTTACTGTCCGTCATCAAGATAGGTAACCGGCTAAGCTACTGGGACCTGGTAAACCACCTCAAAAAGTATCCCGACGACCTAAAACGCTGCGAAATAAGTAGACGGTACAGCAGATCTTGGTACCAACTCCGTATATCGGAAATAGATCCAGCTGTACTACAACGTATAATTGCGTGGATGGGCAAGCCTGATGCAAACGGTCCACTAGCTGCGGATTCCAGCGGATTTGGTATGTCCAAGTATGAGGACTGGGAGAACGCAAAATACGGCGAAATCAGCGTAAAGCAGTTCAAAAAATTACATGTCATAGTATCCCTGCATGCCAAGATATGTGCTGCCACAGTCACGCCGGGTCTGGCCTGTGACTCGCCACAACTAAGACAGATGGTCGGGTTCTTGCCGCATGGTGATGGAAATGACGTAATGGCAGATGCGATTTATGGGGGAGTAAAGAATTGCAATGCAATTCGAGACTCTGGAAGAAGACCGATAATTGCGCCAAAATCCAACTATACAATAAAGGGATTCAACGCAAGGGCACAAATGTTACGGTTCTTCGAGAAGCATCCTAGAACATTCTACAACAAATTATCGCGTAGAAATAATGTAGAGAGCGTCTTCTCTGCCATAAAAGACAGGTTTGGAGCCATAGTGAGAGCCCTCAGAGAACACACACAGGAGACAGAACTACTCTCAATGGTTGTTTGTTATAACATGGTTGCATAATAGCGCCATGTTATGGGGTTTTTGTTCGCCCCACAACGTGGGGGAGGCTGCGCAATACTGCACGTGGACCGCCATAGACGACGGGCCGGCGAGCACTAGGAACGTAATCCGGTGTCTACCCTGCGCATTCCTGCCGGTCCAGGTGCCTCCGTAAGTATCAAAGAAGGTCGGTAATTTTGGTTTTTTGGACAAGGCCATAAGGTAATATAGATATATTATGATTATAACAAATGAGTAAAAGATATGGAAAATCAAAAAAAGCAGGCAATCCAAAAAGGAACAGAAGTAAGAACAACCCAAAAGGGAAGAGAAATGATCCCAAGATAAACTGGTCCAAATACAACAAAAAACGTGAAGCTGAGGGGGACAATCATGATACATGGATGCGCAAAATTGCAGATAAGGCACGGGAATTGATGGGCATACGGCCAGGCGTACGTGACAGGCGTGTGTCAGCCATTTTACTGTCCGTCATCAAGATAGGTAACCGGCTAAGCTACTGGGACCTGGTAAACCACCTCAAAAAGTATCCCGACGACCTAAAACGCTGCGAAATAAGTAGACGGTACAGCAGATCTTGGTACCAACTCCGTATATCGGAAATAGATCCAGCTGTACTACAACGTATAATTGCGTGGATGGGCAAGCCTGATGCAAACGGTCCACTAGCTGCGGATTCCAGCGGATTTGGTATGTCCAAGTATGAGGACTGGGAGAACGCAAAATACGGCGAAATCAGCGTAAAGCAGTTCAAAAAATTACATGTCATAGTATCCCTGCATGCCAAGATATGTGCTGCCACAGTCACGCCGGGTCTGGCCTGTGACTCGCCACAACTAAGACAGATGGTCGGGTTCTTGCCGCATGGTGATGGAAATGACGTAATGGCAGATGCGATTTATGGGGGAGTAAAGAATTGCAATGCAATTCGAGACTCTGGAAGAAGACCGATAATTGCGCCAAAATCCAACTATACAATAAAGGGATTCAACGCAAGGGCACAAATGTTACGGTTCTTCGAGAAGCATCCTAGAACATTCTACAACAAATTATCGCGTAGAAATAATGTAGAGAGCGTCTTCTCTGCCATAAAAGACAGGTTTGGAGCCATAGTGAGAGCCCTCAGAGAACACACACAGGAGACAGAACTACTCTCAATGGTTGTTTGTTATAACATGGTTGCATAATAGCGCCATGTTATGGGGTTTTTGTTCGCCCCACAACGTGGGGGAGGCTGCGCAATACTGCACGTGGACCGCCATAGACGACGGGCCGGCGAGCACTAGGAACGTAATCCGGTGTCTACCCTGCGCATTCCTGCCGGTCCAGGTGCCTCCGTAAGTATCAAAGAAGGTCGGTAATTTTGGTTTTTTGGACAAGGCCTCCGTTTGCAGATGGCAACAAAAGAACTGCACTTATGACTGCGTACTATCTCTTGAAATTCAACAAATATCACCTAGTTATACCGCCTAATGTTATAGAGTATCTGACTATAATAGCAGATAACAAAAGTCAATCTCCAGATGATATTGATGCATTGATTAACAGAATCACAGAATGGTTGGAGAAACACTCATCACGATCTTATTTTATGCATCTCCTAAAGAATTTCTACTATGTTCATATACCATTTATTCGAATGCTCTTTAGACGTATAACCAAGAAAGGAAGGGATAGAAATGTTGAACAGTTAATACGATGGTTTGCTTTAGATCGAATTCAAACAAGGTCACCACCAAATCTTGTGGAAATTTGGATAGCACTTCAGCCAAGAACTTGGAATCAAGTTTTAAGTAAAATGTTCAAGAATGTCTTATCAGTAATTTACTGATATAAAGCTGTTTTGATCGTGTTGTCGGATACACGAGTTTGTCTACTTATCTAGGTAAATCCCAAGATTTAACAGTCCCCTAGAAGAACGCATTAAAATAATCAATGGTTTCACAGCCAATGAGGCAGTCTTAGGTATTCATCTAGGTTCTCGCCCCGCAACACTCGAAGCAGACCCTGTGCTTGTGGTGTAGACAGGACAGGCATATCAAACTTGTTATCTATAGAGATTCGGGGACACGCCACCTGTATGAAGGCATCCACGTTGTGAATATTCACAAGTCTATCGTTGGTTATATCAGTGAGAGCAAACATCTCCACCTCTTTGCCCAACGACTCTAGCTCTTTTTTAAATTTTATACCAACAGTTTTAGAGAGCTGCCCCTCTTTTAATCCCACAACAATACCAAATCGCTTAGCCTCGGCCGCTTTGTATATAGACAGTGTGGCCTTCTTGCGCAACGACTCTGCAAACTCAGATATCTCCCGAACCTCATTAAAATATGGATCAAGCACATATGTGGGTTTGCCAGTGGAGAGTGCAACGCCAGCAGCATGAAAGTTGCTCTGTCCCAGAAACAGATACGAATCCACATCATTACAAAGCGATGTGGCAGGATAAAATTCACATCCAAATACTTGTCCATCATTTAATTGCCCCTTGCCAGCGCCGATAACTGTCTTTATGCCGTGTTTTTGGAGAATTTCTACAACCTTCTGTATTTGGTGCAAATGTTGACTGTCAGTCACCACTGTTACAGTACCTGATTTTAAGAGTTGGGCGCATTTCACTGCCACCGAGTCAAACGAGACATCATCAAAAGCATCTACCATTACGGTATTCCCAATAGTGTCCATGGATATGGTGTGTCCTATGTTAAAGTGAATACCAGTTCCCAAAGTGCGAGCACTACTCTCATTAATATCACAGCTGCCCCAGGTGGTATCGGCTATTACAAATGCAGGTATTCCAAACTTTTTGGTTATGTTTATTGCGGTCTTTTGTACCTGCGCAAGAATACCTTCAGGTCCGTTCAACGATACCGATTGGGGTCGTTTAGTGGATATTTCACGAAATATGTGCTCCTCATCGATGACTATCATGTAGACACCAATGTTGATTTTTAATTTAAACTAAAGGCATGAGGGTTGAACTGTTCCAAATATTATACCTGTTGTATAATGGCGCCTCGTTGTTTATCATACCTACGTTTCCACTCCGACCTACATTTCTACACCAAGCATGATGTGTAGGACTACACCCTTACCTTATTCCCCCCCCCCCTCACAATGCGCTAAACGGTAATGCTCGTAAGTGGTAATGGTGTTTTGTTCAATCGCGGCCAACCATCTCATCCTGTATCTTTGCAAGAAGAACCGACCCGTAATCAGGTATAACTAGAAGGCCATCTAACATTATACATGACGGAACTTCCCACCAGAAACGACATAAAAAAGGATTGATTGTAGAGATAGAGACCAAGAAGGATCAAGGTACGGGTAGATTGACCGCTGGAACGGTCAAGGAGATTCTCACAGCCGGTAAATATCACCCACACGGTATCAAGGTCAGGTTACAGGACGGTCAAGTAGGCCGTGTCAAAAAAATCACCACCTCTCCTACAGAGAAACAGGTACATTCATTCACAAACTTGGACATAAAGTCCATTCCAAAAACCGAGGACAAGTACAACGAGTTCAAGGAGTTCTATCAATATGATACACATATAGAAAAATTGACTTTCACAGGAACGGTCGAACGCCGAAAAGCCATTGATGGAATAATGAATTCTGTACGAGAGCGATTTGCCATTGCCGTGTGCGCATTTGGAAATAGTACTTCGGGAGGATTTGTTCATTTAGGTATACGGGCAGACGGGACAGTGGCGGGTCTTGAAAAGGATAGGAAGATGGGCAGGTTTACTGATTATAAAGACTCGTTTGCCAACCACATACGTGATACCTTGGAAACCTTTCTGCAAGACAGAGTATTCATTCTAAGAAACATGCAGATAACATTCTGGCGTATAGATGGCAAAACTATATGCACAGTCCAGATACTACCCGCCGACCGGCCGCTGTACATACACGTTGATAAGGAACAAAGGTTCTATGTACGTGGCCCTACTCCGCGCGCAGAACGGCTTGCAGACCAGCAGGAATAGTTCAGGTACATCAAGTCGAGGTTCCCCAACTACGGATGAAGGAGATTGGTCAGGTTCTACCATAGTCCACTGTTCGAGCATATTCGAAAGTACCTTCTTGATGCCCCACCACACGAGACGATGTTCTTATTTGTTCCATATATACAGGCTGAAGTGCTAGCAAAGATTCTGGATGGTATTGAAAATAGTGTGGTAATAGTAATCACTTGGGAGCCAGCAGATCTTATGGCGGGCGCATCAGACCTAGCAGTATACCCATACTGCCAAGAGCGTGGAATAGCCCTATACGTGAGCGAGATGATGCACCTAAAGGTCTACTCGGTGGGACTGAACAGTGCCATTGTAGCAACCGGAAACGTATCTCGGCGCGGCCTCATGCCGGGGGTAACTACGAGGCTGCTGTAATTGCCGACCACCTTACAAATGAAGACCGGTTCTTCTGAGACCATACGAGCAAACACCAGACTGATTGATGATTCTGTGTACTTGAAACTAAAAGATTGGCTTGCCTGTAGCTTTATTACACTGGGGTGTATGGTATGTGCATGGCTAATTCAGACATCAACCAACTCATCTCCGAGCTTATAAGCATACATTGTGATGACGCGCGGGTGGGAAGAGTCATTCGTGACGTGTTGGGGGAGGTGCTCTTCTACCAATATCACAGGCCGACCGACAGCGACAAGCGGTTTAGGAGGCGCTACAGGGAGCTCATACTGGAAAACTTTGGGGAGGATCTTAAGAATGCGTAACGAGATCCGCATATCCGAGGTCACGCTGGAGAACTACCGGCAGTATTATGGCACCGTGAAAGTCACATTTCCCACCGAGCCGAACACGTTCTCAGTTATTGTTGGCGCGAACGGCGCGGGAAAATCAAACTTTTGGAACGCCATACACTGGTGCCTGTTTGGGGAGGAGCCGCACATAAAATCTTCAAGCGCCCCCTCGATAATCAACATTGCATGCCTGTCCGAGGCGGAGAAGGCAGACACCACCAAGCTCACGACATCGGTTAAGATTGTGGTGGAATCTGGTGACACGAAGTACCTGATACGGCGAAGCATAACGGGATTGTTGCACCGCCTTGAACGTGACGACAACAATACACTAGTCATGTCTAGTGAAGATCCTGTTCCTTCTGGGTTTGAGGTCACCGACCGCGACAAACAGACATTGTTTCAGAGATCGCGAGAGTCTGGACGCTGGGAGACGCTCAGCGACAGGCATGACTTTGACAGCCTGGTGGGCGAATACATAATTCCAAAGAACCTGGCACGGTACTTCATACTGGACGGCGAGTTCTTGCAGGATCTGCTTGACAGGTTTGGCAGCATCAAGTCAGGCATAGACCAGATTTCCCAGATTCACGTCTTGAACGATGCGCTGGAACTGATGGAGAAGACACGGTTCCAGTACAAGCCTAGGGGAAGCCGCAAGGCAGGCGACATTTGGGCAGAGATAGATAGCATGGAACACTTCCTCAACTCCGAGAACCGTCACGGTGTCGTGGAAACCAGCTCAACAGAGGTCATATTTGGTACCGACGAGCCAATGCATGCGTCAGGCAATCCACGCAAAAAGGACTTGGAGCAGTCAATTATGGCCATGAGAGCAAGACTCCGCGAGCTTGACCGTGAGATTGCCGTGTCTGACGCCATCAACAGGACCCAGATGAAAAAACAATACAATAACAGGCGTGACGAGGAAAAAGACGTGAGGAAACGCCTCGACAGGCTTGTCGACGAATATCTGAAGCGCTTGATCACGATCGGGCCGTTCATCATGTGTAAGCCATCGGTCGAATCCGCCACAAGCCTGATACGTGCCGAAATCAAGAAGGGCAAGATCCCCAACATCCCAAGGCGCATGCTAGTCAACGAACTATTGGACAGGCATGAGTGTCTCTGCGGAACGCGACTAGATGACGGAACAGGTGCCAGGAGGCTTGTAGAAGAACAGATGCGGCACATCACCTATGAGGCTCAGTACGACATAGCAAACAACGTCCTGCACCACAACGACCGGCTTTTAAAAGACTTTGACAGTACGCTGAAGAGTGCCGATGCCGAAATGGTTGAGATACGGGACACTAGGCTGCGGCTGACCAAGCTTGGTGAGGAAGTGCGTAGGCTGCGGCAAGATCTCCCCAAGGACGACGAGTTATATGCCCGGCTCATCAATGAGCGATACAGTCTGGAAAAAGAGAGAGACTCGTTCAATCAGGAACTTGGGCAGTTAAAAACTGACATCGCAGCACGCACCGCCCAAGTGGGTGACCTGAAACGCAAGCTTCTTTCCATTGCCACGCATGCGGGGGAAGAGAGGGAGGCGAACCTGCTCTTTGGCAAGTCAGACATCATAAAAGGTAAGATGCGCGAGATAAAGGAGGATGCAGAGCGCGTTACCCGAAAAAGGGTGTCAGACCGCACAATGAAAATACTGAACAGTCTCAGCTGGAAGAACGACTACACAAGCCTGACGATTGATGACGAATACGGTTTACGGGTCACCAACGACGCCGGGCTTGAGGTTGTGGGTGGACTTTCCGCCGGGGAGAAGTTGTTCCTCGCCCTCTCATTCATCATGGCCCTGAAACACGTAACCGGTTATAGGTTCCCGTTCGTCATAGACAGTCCGCTTGGGAAGACCGGCGGCAGCCTGAGGCTACGATTCGGGAAGCACATGCCGGAGCTGCTAAACGGGTCTCAGCTGATCATGCTTGCGACCAACACGGAGTACAATGACACCCCAATAAGTTTGGAGGACGGCGGCAGCGAACCGTCACTGATAGAACTTTTGAAGAGCGAGGTGTACATACAAGAATACAACATCGACTATGACAAGGTGCGCAACACGGCAAACATTTCCAGAATCGGGAGGACGTAAGTGGGATGTCAAGCGAACTGGACATAAAGTTTCCGGACATCTACTACGACGCGACACATCTGGACTGGTACAAGAAGCTCAGGGACAGTCCGGACTCACCATTCTATGGTCATACGTATGCAGACATCTTCCTGTTTGCGATGGCCCTCGCGAAGAAGAACGGAACCACACCAAAAGCTCTTGAAAAGCCAGCCAAACTGCCGGCGTCGGCGTTCAACGAGACAATGAGGGCATTCATGCGGTCGATCATGATAGACGAACTTGGCAACGTCTACGCCATAAGAGACAACACCAAACTGCGACACATGTGTGAAAAGTACGCCAATGCCGGAATCGAGATGTTGTACATGAAGGTTATGGAAAGGTCCGCTGAGAAGTACGGGGACGACGCACTGGCCGACCTGATTATGTTATAGGCTCAAAACATACTCCAGGTCCAGACGGTCAAGGTCTATTCCCAGCCGTTCTGCAACGGGTCGTATCTTTCCAAGGGCCTCATCCCGGTTGCGTGCCGCGCCGGCAAATTTCTTGTGTTTCAACAACTCTTTCGCGACCAGTTTTTTTGCATATGACTTGCAATCCACCTCGGGTATGGCCATTGCCAAAAGGTCGTATATCACCGCATGATCTTTGCCAGGAGAGTGCCGCAGAAGCCGCCCGCGCCTCTGTATGTATTCCCGATTGTTGCCGGTGCTCGCCAATATTATGCCAAGGCTTGCCGACGGAATGTCCACCCCCTCGTCGAGGCACTTCATCGACACGATGCATTGGTGGTTCTTCATTTCAAGACTGCGTATCCTGTTCCACCGCTCCGTCATGCTGTCATCGCCGGTGACCACCTCAAAATTGATGTTTAGTTCTGAAAGAACCGCCCCGACCCTGTTCATCTGCTCCGTGTCGTGGCAGTAGATGAGTGCGTGCTCCAGAGTGCCGCCGCACTCGTCGAGTATGGCTGCAAGCTCGGCGTACTTGTTTTCCATTTTCGCCACCAGCCTAGCGCGCTTGTTCTCGAGACTGTTTTGGTTTCCGTCGGACGCCTCGTCTTTTTTTGTGGATGGTTTCGTGGACAGTTTTGCGGCTATGGCCCGCGTCAGCTTTGCGTATCTCTTCGTCTCGTTGGCGGTCATCTCAACAAACCTTGGATGATAGTCGTAGGGTACGAGGTATCCGCCGTCAATTGCGGTTTTTATCTCCATGGAGAACGCCACGCCGTTGAAATACTCGCGGATGAGGTCGCTTCCCTCCTCGTCAAAGTACCGTTCCGGTGTGGCAGTCAAGGCCAGCCTGCCCGAATACTCCCCGAGTAGGCCGTTCCTGGCGGTTCTGGCTCCGGCATGATGCGCTTCGTCGGCCACCAAAAGCATGCCGCCTTTCACCCGGCGTATCTTTTCAATGAACTGACCGGTGGACAGAGTGTCATACGTGGTGCACACGATGTAGTCGTTGGTGATGTGACTCCCGTCGAATTTGGTTCTGTTGAAGTCGTCTACCGCGCGCCCAAGCGCCTTCTGCCATCCCCTTCTAGACGTGATAAGGGTGTTTGGTGATACTCTTTCGTCCGGCCTGACTTTCCCATTCCAGTTACACACGTTGTCAATCCACTGCTGCGCTAGGTGTGTGTATGGCACAACAACTACGGTGAACAGACGCCCGGCCTCACGCTGCATGCGGTTGATGCAGCCCATGGCTGTAAACGTCTTGCCGGTTGCTGTGGGCATTTCGAGTATGCCTCTGCACCCATGCGCTGTCCAGGCATCCACCGCATTCATTTGGTAATCGCGTAGCACCTGTCTGGGATGCCCGCCGCGCTCATCGTCAAGATCGGCTCTCAACTTACTCACCAGCCTCCTGTATTCGTCGTCAGATCCTGGCCTGGCACTGAGTATCTTTTCACGTACCGCGTGCGGGAGGCTGAAGGACCGTATACCTGTATGGTTATCGTTCCAGAATCTGTTGAAGGAGTCGATGTCAGAACCGACTATCTCGCCGTGCGTCCAGCTGCAAAACACCTTGAACTCCTCTATGTTCCCGGTCCACCCCATGCCAGTCTCGTTGACCGAACCGGAAAACGACACAACGTCGCCGTTCGTCATCTCAAACACACCGACCTTCGCGTGGAAGATGCCGCGCTGCGGTACCAGTATGCGCATGTCGAGCTGCGGCCTGCCACCGATCTTGTTGGTCAGCATATGGGCAAACAACCCGAGACATTTTTTACCTATATCATCATCCATCATGACCGACACGTCCTCAAGCAGACGGTCATCCACACTCTTCTTGATGACATCCAGGTCGGCCCGTGAAAATTTGGCGCTGGTTATGAGCCGCATCCTACCGCCCCGCTCCACAAAGTCCATCACCTCCCTGAGCGCCACGGCAAACGTGTTCGAGTCGAAAAACCCGGCAAGGCGATCATACCTGAGGCAGCCCCTGAGGGCCGGTCGGTAAAACCCGCCGACTATATCGTCGGCCACGGAGTTCCACACGATTTTAGGTTCAAACTCGCGCTCGGCCAATCCAATCACAGGTGGCAGACCGTACACGGTGTCGTCTCGTCATCGTCGTCTAGGGCGTCAGACAGCACCTCGATCAGCGGCAGGTTCTTGCGCCTCTTATTGGCGCGCTTCATACTCTCGGCGTGCCGCTTCATGATATCATCTCGACGTGTCAATAACTCAGTCAATGTCTCGCCGTCAGACCATGTGTATTGTCTTCCCTTCATACCGCTAGCCGCGAACGATGCGTCACCGTCCAGTCCTGCATCCTTGAGTGTTTTCTGTTCTATGGCCACAGCCTTCTCAAACAGCTCAGGATGGTTGTCAGCCAATCCAATCCACTCGGCCTTTCTTTGGAAGAAGCAAAAGTAGCATCCTGATCTGGTACGCCACTGGTAGTACTCTGGCAGGTTTATACCTGCATCCTCGAGTATTTGTACGACCCCTGCATGATCTATGTCATCCTCGACGAATGGAAAGCGTGTTGTTATATTAGGTTTGGTAGATACATATCCTTTACGGTTTGATTCATCGGCGCGTATGGCTACGTACGATACCGCATCATCCTCTCCTATCCACTCCTCTAGAGGTTTTATCTTCAAGAGACTAGTGCATAGTGGAATGCAGTAAGATCCAATATTTTTCGATCTTATTAGCTTAGAAGTAATATTCAAAATCCGGCACTTAGGCGACCTTAACCTGCATGATACCACATATGGTAGGCTCTAGAGATACACTCACACCCAAACCAGGGGCAGAATTATAAATGTTGTATATCAGATAGAATACATATTACATGTCATGTATGGTCAGGCGGCTACTGCCAAACCGGGCGTCTCTGATGTCATGTCCCATATATTACAGGATGTTTTGGTGGGTTGCCGGACACCATCAGGCAGCATGTAATCCATGAGTTTTGGAGGAGCCAACTCGCTATTATTCACAATGCCAGTTATTGTCGCCTTTAGGTCGTCTATCGAGTCAAAGTAGTTGCCTGCCAAGGCGCGCTTGAGATCACGCCACAGCATCTCTATGGGGTTCAGTTGAGGAGTATACTTGGGAAGGAAGATGCGCACCATACCACCATTGGAATCTCTCTCGTACTCGTTCATCGTTTGCGACTTGTGAGACGAGACATTATCCAAAACGACTGCCACATTCCTCACGCCCTCCCTGACCTTGTTCATGAATATCTTGAGGGTCTCTGAGTCGGTCGAATTTACAATGGCGATATGGAACCAACCGTCCCCTAACACGCCCATAAGCCGTACAGACTTTTTTGACCAGCTCATGGGAATGGTCTCATGACCGCCAACTGGCAGCCAGCCATAGCCGTTCCACCCGCCCACCATACATGATGCCTCATCCAGGGCCATTATGACATATCCGAGAATCGCCATTGTTCTAAGACGTTCTCCAGTAGTCTCCTTGAACTCTTTTTGTTCCTCCTCTGAAGCGCTCTTGTGTGGAGCTGGCCTTGACTTGCGGAATGAGTAATCTACATCATGCATCGTACGACGTATGGTGTCGAGACTACACTTCACACCTAATTTTTCGTATATCACACCTTTCATCATCTTGGCCTGCCATCGTTTCCTCTTAAATCCAAACTGTACGGGCGATTTGGACAGCCACCCTTGTATCGTATTCATCATGGCATCACTCAACAATCGAGCTCGGCCAGGAGGCTTGCGGTCATCCAAATCGTTCAAACCTCTATCTCTTCCCCTTACTAACCAGCCGCGTATCGTACCCGGCCGCCTATATAGCTCCTTTGCTATCGTGTCGATGGTCTTGGATTCCTTTCTCTTGATGCATGCCAACAACACGGTCTTCTCCTTACCCTCTTGGAGGTTCGCCATACGCTCTTCCATCTCTTTAATGGTATAATCTGGCATGAACTTGTCACCTTTTTGGATACGTTCTTCCCCCTTTGCCGTGGGTCGTGGGCCATCTTTTGATTTGTCATGGTTAAATACTGTATCCGTGTTATTCTTTTGTGCCGACCTTTTGGGGTTGAACATACCATTAGGTGGCACACTCTTCTTTAAATACTACTTAGTTGATCTAAATTAACTTTGTTGTACAACAAATTTCACCCGCATCCCAACGGAGCGTCGTAACGGCACGATACAATACTGTGAACTGGACCCATATCGATCTTTTTATAACCAATACGGTGCCATCGGCCACTGGAAAAATATTGAGGATCATTGCTGAGTACTATGCACCATCTCATTTGAGGAGATGGTAACGTACCCCGGAACACCTCAAAGTAGTGAGCAAAGTCGCGCTCAGAGTTGAGACGTGCAATTGGCTTGCCTAGTACAACCTCAAGCTTTGCCAGATATGTGTACGTCTCGGGAAGCTCAGCTCCTGTATCACAAAAAAAGTACTCCATTTCAGGTACCTTGTCCCGCATGTGTATAGCTAGAGCGCTTGAATCTTTCCCGCCGGATATACCACAGATATGTCTCATGGCATTAATCGGATGCCTGCTAGATATAAGTATCAGCTAGTCAGTTTTGCTATGCGATCATCGTCTGCAGGTAGAACTATCCTTTCTTCTTTTCCGTCAGGATGTGTTATTGTGATCATTACGGACGGTTCATCAAAACTATCTGACACAGCCTCAAATCTAAGAGCTGCCAGTCTCCTAAAGCTGACCGCCATCTCCCTAACACCATTTCTAAACATTTTGTTGTGTTCATCACTCCAACCTGTCGGGGGTATGTCCGTCAGCGTTAACCCCACATAGTTGATCCACGCCTTGTCATCAGGTATATCCGCTGTAACAGCACCTAGAAACACCTTCATCCTCTGGTCCGAGACATCTGGCAGAAGTTTAGATGCAGTCTCAGATAGAGATATCCTATTTGCCATGTTGGTCTCCTTTAATAGATGCGTCTTCATCTCTTTTGTCATCAAGTCGAACGCAGTTTGGAGTTCATTGACGGCGCTCGTAAGTCTGCCTGCGAACTCGTCTATCGACTGTTCGTTCATGATACGACTAGACATCCTTACCCCAAGTGCGTCCGGGAGTGACTCGAAGAGTAGGGTGTCTGGTTCCACGGCACTCTGCACAACATCTCTGACTGCCAGCGTCCATTCACTGAGGTTCTTGGTTTTACTAGTGTATGCAGGCAGCGTTCTAACTACACTCACTAAATGTCTCACTATCCCAAGCATCCCATACTTTGGGTCCACCCCCAGTAATTCGGCGGTCTTCTGTACAAGGGTAGTATGATACTTTGACCTACGGTAATATTTGAATGAGAAATGTCCAGGGTTTTTTACAAGTCGCTCTGCTAGACTTGAATTGATACGCGGAGCATATGTACCGTGCTCATATATGGCTACCTTGTCTTGTATAGTCAAGATAATAAGTAGAGCAAATATAGGCATCACACCATCCTTGATACCATATGGCGGCATCTTCCAGATGTCATATATCTCTGTTAGTGTTATCATCTTGGTTTTTTGCATTAAGGACAACGCTGCTCTCCAAGCACCGCAGAGTCGGCCAGAAGGTCGCAAGAATTGGTACTCCCCTTTCGTCTTTCTGTGTAGGTTATACTCACGTATGATGGCCTCATATACTGCGCGCTCGGGTTTCCAACCATCTAACCCTAACCTTTCTTCTCTCTCGTTTGTTATCATCAGGTGCATCAACCTGTTGAGGGCTGCGGATCCCTGTCCGGTCAAGTGGTTGCGGTTTATCATCTCGTTGTGCACTGGAGGGGTGTCGGTATACACGGCATCACTGGCGGCCGAGACGGCCGAGTTAGCTGTGCCCTGAATTTTATACTTCCTGCCGTCGGCACTGTATACCCATAAGGTGTCAGTGCCGTACGTCCGGCCAAACTCAGCGCTCAATCTATTCTCAGCAACAGCTAATCTCTCGTTCACTTCGCCCTTTGCGACCCAGTCGTTAGAGACTTCATCATCCTTCAGGACGGCGCGTAGTGTTACTACTTTTGTGGCGGCATCCACTATATCAGAAACGTCTTCG
Organism: Nitrosopumilaceae archaeon; assembly: GCA_965219765.1. Taxonomy (GTDB): domain Archaea; phylum Thermoproteota; class Nitrososphaeria; order Nitrososphaerales; family Nitrosopumilaceae; genus VYCS01. The sequence continues at coordinate 1,829,281 of CBDCOI010000001.1, read as the reverse complement.
CACCTTGAGATGAGTACGGGTCTTTTGGATATGGGTATTATAGTGTCTGTAGTACCATATATCACAGCGCCATCGTACTCGGGACCTATGCCGTCCTCCGGCATATCAAAGAGCGACAAAAACACTCTAATGGTGCCGGTCTCCATTCCGTGCCTGGCAGCGATTATGGGTTCAGGATCCATCGCAGCCTTCATTAAAGCAGGATAAGCCATACTTTGTATCACTTTCCCGTATGCATCAATCTTGGTTGCCACATTCACATCGGTGCCGTGCCATACGCGGTACTCGTCGGCATGCCGCCTGTATGTTATGATGGATCTAGATTCAAGGTTCTTTATGGCTTGTCCGGCCCCGCGACCAACCATGCACCGTATCATCCCACTTGAGGCGCGAAGACGACCAGAACGTCCTATTAAATTCATCAGTCCTATCGCCTTTAGGACACTTTGTTCCGTATCATCGGACAATTGAGCATCACGAATAATTGTATCTATTTCTACCAGTCTAGACATGGAGGCTGGTGCCCCTATTCTGGTCGGTGCTGACCCGGCTATGAAATAGTCGTACAAATGGTCTGCCCCCATGGTCGGTAAGGTGCCACTCCCATCTAATCTCTCCTTGTCAACAAACCTTGCTATCGTCCCAGGATATCTTCCGAATACGAATGAGAGTAGTGTTCGGTCGTTCTGACCATATCTGGAACAGAGCTCGGGCAAAGCCTCGACTGCTAGTGGGTGGAGCGGATAGCAGGATGCCACAATCTCATCAGAAATGTCTACGCCCGCCTCTTCTGCGGCAGACTTGGCGTACTGGCCAGCCCACTGCAGTATAAGATTGGACATTCCATCCTTGGGTTTCAAGGATGATGAAAGGAGAGTCCGCGTGTGCTCCAGCGAGTTGGTAAAATAGACCATCTCAAAGCGACCCTGTATCTTTGCCCACTCCTTGATGCGTGTTCCAGATGATCCGACGACGTATTCGCCAAAAACCATGTGTTGTATTGTTACTATGTGCAAGCGTATTCCGTTAGAGGTACCCGTCATCTCTGCCAGCTCCTGTAGCAGGAATAGGTCACCATCGCTACCGCCATCCGCAAAGTACTCGATATTCTTACCGAACTCATCTACCATTAGCAGGACCGGCGCCGAGGCTGCCATACTGGATACAATTCTAGATATGGTGGCAGTGTCAGGAACAACTCCCTTCTGTAGTAACTTTGCGCAGCGACGAAGTGTTCTTGCCTCTTCAAAGTTGTTACGTCCATATGCTACACCAAAGTACGATATAGCTCCATTGGCTACCGCCCGTAGAATAGTAGCTGCCACCGGCTCCAACCTAGCAGTAGCAATGCATCTTATCATACCACTCCTGTGCAGACCTGCTTGCCTCCGACCTGTCATCAAGTTAGCCGCCAAGTCTGGCGCCATCTCACGTAGCATTCCGTAGGTGGCCTTCCATCCTGAATCATGACTAGGAGCGACCATTTGACCTAGGACCATACCGAATGTAGATTTGCCGGAACCATACGGGCCAATTATCGACATTGCTCCTCCCTTACCAAGCCCGGCTAAGAAGATGTTTGATGCTTCAATAAAACTAGTATTTGGGATGTATCTGTCTATAATATCATTTAGGGAGTCATATTCTATGTTGGCCGAGACACGAGGTTTGTCTGGCACCCCGACTATCGTTGATAGTAGAATTCCAGATTCAGGGTTCTGTTTTTGTATCATGATATTGCCCCCGCTAGTATGCCACCAATGTTTGCAGAAGACTTTCCGTATGATGTGATCAGCATTTTATGCGCAGCCTTGTTAATGTCACCCCTGAACACCAAATGTGGTTCTCCATTGATGAGCGACACCGACATGTATTGTATATCGTTACAGGCTGTCTTTAATGAGTCTGTTAGATCGCCCTCATTAATCTTGAACGCGTTACCCACACTACCTGGTTCCACGGCCAACCTAGCGATGGAGACTTCCCCCTGAACTCCGGTCTTGGCAGCAAAATCGGCGCATGCAAACGCGACCACCGTGGGTGTAAGTCCGGTCTTGGGCCCAAACATGAACCTTATTGAATCTCCATTATGATGGGCTAGTTTCATGTTCCGGAAAGGACAGTCAATATATTCCTCAATGGTCATCTTGTCCCTTTTTGATGTGTATGTATGAAGAAACACATCAACATCCCTTTTGACAGAAGCTGGGCTAGGAGCATTCCATCGTGGATTATTCTTAACCAATTCCTGCACAGTATCAAGGAGGTCTCCGGTGCCAACCACCGTTCCGGATATTTGGTTCATTATCAGCCACCAAGTTGGAACTCGACACGGTGGAGTGAGTAATAACCAGTGGAGTATCCATAGCGTTTCGGGCCGTTCCAGATACGGATCAAGACCGTTTCTGTCACTAAATATTGCATTACCCCAATCGGTGACCTTTAGGCTACTCTTTGATTCTTCATCAGTTATCTTAAATGCCAGCGACCAGAACCGTATGGATCTCACCATATTCTTACCTACGCCAAACCTGACAGTTGCATCATCTGTCCTAAATGCATCTACTCGCCTAGTTGTCTGGTTGTATGCCTTCTTGAGCCATCCGTATCTAGGATGGAACGTCTCATGGCGCCCAAACGACGGAACTTGAACAGCCTCATTGATGTCCATCTATGTCACCCTTGGCCTACTCTCTATTGCTCTAATGAATTCGGTGGCCTCGGCAATCTCCGATATAGCCAACTCGATATTGGTTATAGTTGTGTCTCGGCCTACCGATACTCTTATGGACTCATCAGCAGCTGTCCTGTCTAGACCCATCGCAATCAAGACATGTGACGGCTCCATTATATTCGATGAACAGGCGCTTCCCGTAGATATATCAATGGACGGAGTTCGGGTTATAACCGCATCCGCAAGCGCCCCCTGCAACCTGACGTTGGAGGTGTTGGGAATCCTCTCTGCTCCGGCTCCGTTTATTGATGTATGGGAGATGGTATCAGATATCAGATGCTCGAATCTGTCTCGGAGGAGACGTTGTCGCGGTGCGTCTGCCAGACCATTTGTGACAGCAATTCTGCACGCCTCGCCGAATCCGGCTACTGCTGGCACGTTGAGTGTACCACTGCGCATCTCCCTCTCCTGTCCTCCCCCATGCAGTATGGCTGCGATGCGTCTTCTAGCCTCCCTAGTGGCCACCAGAGCCCCGCACCCTTTGGGTCCGTATATCTTGTGGCTACTGAGAGTTACCATATCCACACCAATCTTGCCCCCATCAAAGGGAATCTTCCCTATTGCCTGTGTAGCATCACAGTGGAATAGAGCGTCGTGATCGTGTGCAATCTTTGCTACCTCCTCCACCGGGTGAATCACACCGGTCTCGCTATTTGCTGCCATCACAGAGACAACATCTACATTACTACTAGAATCCATTATAGACTCTAGTGATCCGACATCTATAGCCCCATTCGGGTGGACCGGAACTGTATTAAACTTGGAGCCATCATCGTACAGACTGACACATGTCTGGAGTACTGACTTGTGTTCTGTAGTTCCCGCCAACATAGTGATGGCTCGTCCGAATCCTCTTTGTAGGCCGGTCAGGGCCAAGTTGTTGGCCTCGGTTGCTCCGGAGGTAAACACCACATCGGATGTGCTCATCCCTACAGCACCTGCTACCTTTCGGCGCGCTTCCTCAACCACCTGCGCAGCCATTCTGCCGGACTCGTGGGTGCTTGACGGATTGCCAAAACCTTGCGCGAATAGCGGCATCATTACGTCTATGACCTTGCTATTCACAGGTGTGGTGGCATTATAATCCAAATATACCATGAATGTTCATAACCGTGAATCATAATTAAAGGGTAAGTAGTAAGGAACTACTAGATCTAGGCATACGGAACAACTTTTCACTTAAAATGAGCAAAGTCTGACCGATTGTCATCACCGTGGCCAAGAGCTGATAGTAAATCTCGGCGCGATCCATCAAACGCCTTATGTGTTTTGATTTCGTTTTTAAAGTTGTGATGTACACATATGCCACTCTTCTAATTTTTCTTTTTTTAATTGTGACAAATTGCTAAAAACAGCCAAATTCATTTTAACTTCACAGTTTGGGTATTTTTTGCGAGTTGCATTATATTTATTTTGTAGTTGTTGGATTACCTTGTCTACTGTAAACCCTCTCATCCTACCGAACTTCACTATCAGAACAAAAAAGCCTTCCTTTACTGGACCTTTCAACAAGTATCATTCTGAATATGTCTTTGAACGCATAAATCAATTTGTACGCGCTTATAGAAGTCATCAACAATACTGCACAAAATATAGAGACTTCTGTTCAACTCCTGACTATTCAAAAACTGATAATTCCATCCGTGATCATGCTGTCTTCCTTCGTCAAACTATGTTTACCTGTCGGGATGTCATCAATCGCATGGGCTATCGTGGCTCTCAAAAACTACTCTTCTATCTCTATAAAAAACAAAAAATCGCTCTCTAAATAAATTCAATTGTTAACCATAGAACTTTTATATTATTATTATCTTATTTATTTTATTGGTCATGAAAAACGGTTATGGTATTACATTCCTTAGGAATAATAATAAAAATAAAAAATATTGTAGAATTGTAGAGTATGATGGTGGATCATATCAATGTGATAATTACTGTCGTATGGTAGTATGTGTGGATAATGATGCTCGATTGTTTTATTATTCATTGGCTAGAACTAGAAAGAATGATCTTTATGATCTTGCCTTTAAATATAATATAATATAACATAATATACAAGTGCTCTATCTTATAAAAAATAAAAAATATCTAAAAAAACAAAAAATATACTATGTTAAAATTAGTTCTATCCGAATATTGTACTCTTTAACTCACTGAATATCTTGATATATCAAATCAGGTGCTAAATCTGTCTTCTTTTGGTGTGCTTTGTAGTGTCTGTTCTATGTATTTTATGAACTCTGTTACTACTGTATGATTCATTATATCATCTGTGTGGAGGGCTTCAGCGTATGTCTTACTGTTCTCATTCTCTAGTAGTTTTTGTTCGTATGTTGGCTCTATCATGTTTGGTACATTGATGCCTCCTACTTCATAGTATGTTCTAACGTTGTTGGCATGTCTTGTAGAACTCAACACAATCATCAAGGCTGCCATAATGCCAAATTTCATCCTCAAAACTCCTATGAAACCGCTCCAACCTGCCATTGGTTTGTGAGTGGCACGGTCTTGAGTTTATCAGTCCCCGCCCAAGTGAGCCAATAGACCATCAGTAGTGTAATGGGTTACTTCTAGTCTTATCTAGAGAACCATATATTGCAATACTGTATACCGAATATCATGCAAGAGATGCATGTGGGTCTTGATGACACCGACTCAACAAAGGGTATGTGTACTACATTTTTGGCATATATAATAACAGAGAGACTCTTGAAGGACGGAGTCAAATTCTTGGAGTATCCAAAACTTGTACGTCTAAATCCCAATGTACCCTGGAAGACAAGGGGGAATGGCGCCGTTGCACTACACTTTGCAACAGATGATGTAGAGCGCGTACGGCAACACATAACAGAGATGGTATTATTATATTCGGATTTACAGAATGGTGCAAATCCAGGCGTGGTATTTTTGGAGGGAGACAACATAACTTCACATATGAAAAGATTCAGTCAAGATGCATTACATAAAATTGTAAAGATATCTGATGCGCAGAGTATAATTAAGCAAGCTGGTGGCGATACACTCTCTTTGGGGACTGGAATGGGAATAATCGGAGCTACTGCTGCCATTGCATATGACTTTAGAGACAGCACGGTAGAGATTATCACATATAGGAGAGATGCCAACCTTGGGACGCAGCGTCACATAGATCCCGACAGCGTACGAATGATGCAAGAGAAGACTTTTCCGTATACGTTCAACAGTTATGATGATGACTCTGGCCATGTATTGATAGCGCCTCGAGGGCCGGATCCTGTCTTTTATGGAATAAGAGGAGAATATCCCAACATATTGCATAGGGCATCATCGATGATAATACATGAGGAAAGATTACGAGGACATATGATATTTCGTACGAATCAAGGTACCGGGGACCACCTGCAACATATCATAAAATCAGATGCAATGGAGCCGCATACATCCGGATGTGTACAAGGAGTGGTATCAAGTGAACCTCAAATCATACCAGGAGGTCACATGTGCTTTAACATACACAGTAAAGGTATATCCATACCTTGCTGGACATACAAGCCTACAAAACTTCCCCAAAAGTTGTCAGGACTGATCTGTGGGGATCATCTCATTGTGGGTGGCGGCGTCAGGGCCGAATCAGTAGATCACTCCAGATCCATAAATATTGAAAATGTACATGTGCAGAGGCTAGCTCCACATATCACATATAGAAATCCCCGTTGTGAAAGATGCAATAAAAGCATGAAATCAAAGGGACGCGGGCAACACTTCTGGTGTATACGGTGCGGCGATAAAGCAGAGCACCGCCAACAGGTCTTTATTCCTAGAAAGATATCAGAGGGAGAGTACAGCGCCGTAATGACTGCGCATAGACACCTAACACGGCCACCTCAAAGACATAACAAGATAAACCGTATAACCTTTGAGCCAAATACAAACTGGGTCGCAGTTTATGAATACTGATAGCGGGGAGTAGATTTGAACTACTGGTTTGCGGGTTATGAGCCCGCCGGGATGACCTAGTCCATAGCTGTCTGACTTCCCCACCCCGCTGATATTAGTGAGATGCACAGATATATCTATTTTTGGAAAACCCTCCAGAGTTACACCATATACAAAGGGGATGTGTTCATGTGCGACTGCCGGTCATCCTTGCCTTGTGTCGTTAGTCTCAGAGTCACCAATGTACGTCATGCTCGCCTAGATGAGAGTACTGGCTCTTGCGCAAACGCAGGTGTTCCCCGGCTTGCAGCATTACACATGACGCCAAAGAACGACTGTACATGGAGCACTCCGTTCTCCGGTCGGTGCTTGATGCTTCACAGGGGAGTTAATGCAAGAACTATAAGATATAGTCGCACATATCAGAGATCGGCGCCACCACCACCCGTTTTAAAAACACCTCTCCAACCACCAGGTGTAGCTTGCCAGATATGTTTTAGTGAATTGCCCAGTATTTGTCACAATCCCAAACATGAATAGTATATACTTATTGAACACAACCACTAATCATATTGTGGATAAGAGGATACGTATCGCAGGTATCATAGGAGCACTGGCTTTCTCTGCATGGGTACTGACATCACCATCAGACCCCTTGCCCATACCAGCACCGTCGGGTGATGGGCCTGGAGACTCTGTAGTCATATTGGCAGAAGATTTGGAGAGGCCAAGGCACATAGCCGTAATAGGTGATTATGTATTTGTTACAGAGCGGGAAGGGCGTATACGATTGGTGGATAATGGGACACTACTCGAAAGGCCAGTAGCAGTACTGCGGCCTGTTGAGGACTTTGATATAGGACTCAGTGGAGTTGCAGTGCATCCAAACTATAATGAAAATGGATTGTTATACGCATACATATCCTACAGAGAAGATGACACGCTATACAACAAAGTCATGAAGATAACGCTGGTAGAGAATAGCTTGGTGGATGCCGTACCAATTATAGAGCAGATACCGGGATCCCGATTCACCAACGGTGGTGTAGTGAAGTTTGGGCCTGACGGCATGCTGTACATAGGAACCGGTACGCCTTCAGACTCATCCCATCTACCTCAGGATATAGACTCGCTGGCTGGAAAGATACTGCGCATACATGATGATGGAGCCATACCGACAGATAATCCGTATAATGATTCGCCGGTATACTCACTTGGCCATCGTAACATCAGAGGCATGGACTGGGACAGTACAGGAAGATTATACATATCCGAAGAGGGTCCTGACAAAAACGATGAGATAAGCCTCATAACACCTGGCGAAAATTATGGTTGGCCAGAGAGTGAGTGCTATGGTTCAGGTTATGCCAATGCCACAATATGTTATGATCCTGCCATAGAGCCGGGGGGCATAGCATTCTCAAATGGTGTCGCGACTACATCAGGTCATCTGTTGTTGGCATCACTACGGGGTGGCGGGCTCTTTGAGATAGATGTAAATGAAGGCCTATCATCACAAAAAATTCTCCTAAGTGGTGTTGGACGCATTCGGGATGTGGTCCAGAGTGAAGACGGCACAATATACGTGATAACCTCAAATACAGATGGCAAAGGGTTTCCCGCCGAGAATGATGATAGACTGCTGATGCTACGATAATACAGGTCAGGATGGCCTCCAATATCAGGAGGCGCCGGGCGCATGCATTATCAAAGATGTCTTTAATGTATGAATGAGATTTACATATTTACAAGACCGCCATAAATCAGTCGCCAGCACACAGATAAAATAACAAAATTGTCATAGAGTTTTAATATAGACAAAAAATGATAAAAAGTATGGAAAGCGTATGTGTTTTGGGTGCGGGAAGTACAAAGTATGGAAAGTTAGATGATAGCATAGTAGACATAACCGTACAGGCATCAGCAGATGCAATAAACAGTGCAGGAATAGAGCCTGCCGACATAAAGGCCGGATACATATCCAATGTGTTTGGCATAGCAGACAAACAGGTACACCTAGGACCTGTAATTATGAGTAATCTGGGTATTTCAGACAGACCATCATTATCCATAGAGTCCGCATGTGGCAGTGGCTCTGTCTCATTTAGGGAGGCATATGCCAATGTGGCGGCAGGCTTCTACGACTGCCTATTGGTAGCAGGTACAGAGAAGGTCACCCACACCGGTACCGAATGGACTACCACATACTTTGCATACTGCTCAGACTTCTTCCATGAAGGGTCTGCAGGCGCATCGTTCCCAGGACTGTTTGCAGCCATGGCACGTGCCTACCTGACCGAATTTGGCGCCACCGAAGAGGACTTTGCGCAGGTTGCAGTAAAAAACCACAACAATGGAATACTCAATCCAAAGGCACATTTGAGAAAGAAGATAACCATAGATGATGTTATGAAATCGGCCGTGGTAGCCAGTCCGCTCAAGCTGTACGACTGCTGTCCGTTCTCAGACGGGGCCAGTGCCGTCATATTATGTACAGAGGAGTTTGCCAAGAAGACAGGCGGCGACTACATAAAAGTAACAGGATCCGGACGTGGAGGCTCGCCAGCAGCACTGCAGGGACGGGAGCGCATTACAACAATTCCCAGTACAGTAATAGCATCAAGGTCAGCCTACAAGATGGCAGGCATAACTGCCAAAGATGTGGACTTTGCCGAGGTACATGACTGTTTTACAATAGCCGAAATAGTAGATACTGAAGATTTAGGATTCTTTGAGAAGGGTAAGGGTGTGGAAGCTGCTCGGGAAGGCAGAACCGCACTAAATTCAGACATATCAATAAACCCCTCTGGAGGTCTAAAGTCAAAGGGACATCCCATCGGTGCTACCGGTGTGGGGCAGGTGGCTGAGGTGTATGATCAGCTGACAGGCCAAGCAGGTCCCCGGACAGTACATGATGCACATATAGGACTTACTCATAACTTTGGAGCCACCGGGGCCAGCTGCGCCGTCCATATCTTTGAAAGTGTTTAAAATGTCCACTCGTCAAAAATTTATTGATGCCGCCCAGAGTGGCAAAGTACTACTATTACAGTGCAAGAGATGCAATACAATGCATACATCTACGGTGTATTTCTGCAAAAAGTGTGGCTACTCAAAGTTTGAGGACAAGGTAGTTCAAGGTATTGGCAAGGTAGTCACATATACCATAATCACTGTTCCCCCGGCGGGTTTTGAAGAGTATACACCCTATGCGTTTGTTGTTGTAAACCTTGATGATGTAGACCAGCGAATATCTGGGTTCATGGGAGGGATCTCCACACCTGCAGATTTACCAGTGGGGTCTGCAGTCCGTGTATACGGATACGATGAGCGCGGCCTATTAATCAAGTTCCACTAACTTTATAAAATCATAAAGGATCATTCCTTGTATGGTAATTGATGTTTATTGTGGAAAGTGTAATACAAAGATAGGATCAACAAATATACTAAAGCCCATCAAGCAGATATCTGGAGTCGAAGATGGAAAGTGTCCATCCTGCGGACATAAAGTATCGCTGTCAAACTTCACATTGGATGTAGTAAAGTCCACCTCCAAGTATGGCTCTCTAGAGTAACATGTGATATAATGGGCGATACATCTCATACACCACACAAGATATCGACTACATCTAAGGAATTATCATTTTCTAATGTTATAATAATCACCAATCTCTGCAAAATGAGTAGAACCTAACTATTAATTACAACTTTGATGTAACCAGTCCATGGATAAGTGGGTTGGCGATATGTTTGAAGAGCCAGAGAACGAGTCTGTCATGCCAACCCGGGTCAAAAAGATCTTTTCAGCCATGGACAGTCCCCAGAGATTGAGAATTCTTAGGGCACTAAACTCAAAAGGTCCGCTCAGTTATTCAGAGCTTAAGAGACTTGCCGGCTTTCATCCCAAAAGTGAGAGTGGGAAGTTCGCATATCATCTGCGCAGCTTGGACAATCCGGGTCTGGTATTGTTGGACAAAAATACCAAACGGTACGACATTACTAATCTAGGAAAGATGTCCATAAGCCTGGTAAAACAGATAGAAGAAAAGTCCATTCATGAGTCCAGTCGAATGTACGTGAGAACGTCTCATCAGGCCATAGAAGAGTTTAACGCAGATAAGATAATGAGATCCTTGGTACGTGAGGGGAGTATGCCCATGGATCTTGCGCAGCGCATCACCGAAGAGACGGAGAACCGCATATACAAGTATCAGACATCTCATCTTACAGGACCTCTAATTCGGGAGTTGGTGAATGCCGTACTTTTGGAGGGCGGACATGAAGGCTATAGGAGTAAGATGGCCCGGTTGGGCATTCCCGTGCATGATCTACAAGAGATGCTGACAGATGTCGATAGCGTGATGGCCGGTTTAGAACACATAATGCTAACTGCAGGGCGGCGGGTATTTGTAGAGTATCTACTAACTAATACATTGCAGCGAGATGTGGCAGACATGTATCTGTCAGGTGGCATTCACATATCAAATCTGGCTTTATGGCCACTGGCACCAGATACCATATTTCTGAATATCAACGACATCATACCGCAGAGTGACATAAAGATATCAAGTCTAGTCAAGATGCTCAACCATGTATTGTGGGAGGCGTCCAGTGAAGTTGTAATAGATGGCATATCTGATATCGACTCAATATCGCAGTATATGGCAGACACTCTCATCATGATGCACGCACCCCACGGTGCGGCTCACCTGTCATTATATGTACCATTGAACTCAAAGTCCATACATGGCATATTAGAGGCGTACAAGACCTATGTCAAAAGTGTGGATACTCCCACAGCAGGACTTGTCATAGATACAAAAGGTGCCAAGATTGCAGAGTTTTCAGACATATTATCAGATATCATAAAATGTAATGGAGTCATAACTATTACCAAGCAAAAGGCTGGTAAAAGTGGCATCATAGACAGTAACGATAAGGGGGCATCAGCAAAGATGCACTCGCTGGCCATAAATCTGCCTAGTTTGGCTTACGAGTCAGAGGGTGATGAGGCGTACTTTCGGGCAAAGCTAGCAATGAGTATGGAACCCATAATATCAGCATTGGAGTCAAGACGAAAGGATATTGCCGACATTACACGTTGGGGGCTTAATCCGATTCTTGCAGAGAACATCATAAAGCAAGAGAAAAGGTCTGTAAATATCACTATCAATTTAGTGGGAATGCATGAGGCCATGATTCACATTCTAGGAGACGATTACCCGCACAAGATGGTGCTCAAAGTATTAGAGACTGCCAACCATGTTGTGTCAAAGATTAGTGGTAAGACAGGTCTCCCCATACTGATATCCATGATACATGCGGATGGCGTCTCCCGTCTGGTGGAATTAGACGCAAAAAAGTACGGTAAAGACAAGGTGTATAATATGCAGGATGGCAGATATCAGCACGGTGTCAGTATAGATGTACGTCAGACCATAATACCGGGACAACTAGATCGCATAATATCAAATGCAAAGAAGACTGCTACTGTTTTGGATGGAGGCCTGTACACTGAATTGTCATACCAAAAGAGTACGCCGCAGTCAGATATCATACGTGGAATAGAGTTGTTATCAGATCATCTCAACTTTACAGTAAAGCTCAAACACGACTCATCTTAAAGTCGCGGCGAGGCTGCTGAAGAGACAGTAGTATCTGTTTTAACTGCCCATCAGTGACAGGTGGACTCAGACGACCCTGAGTCATCATGGAGACCAGATAATTTTCCACCTGTGCGGCCAAATCTGGTCGGACCATGCGAACATTGCCCAATCGTAGACGTGACTCGGGGTCAAGGATTCGACGTAATAGTGCATCTTTTTGTGCAGCGGCTTCATTGGCCTGTTCATCATTAAATTCAGGAGTGCTCATGCCTACATGTATACCCGAAGTTTGGGATTCTCCTGTACCATCTCTTTGAGTATGTCAGTGGATAGATTGTCTAACTTTTTCATGCCTACAGAGGTTACGACACGTCCCCTCTTATCTATCGCCTCTACCAAGCCCAACTTCTCCAAACCATGTACGGCATTGCGAATTATGGCACCACCACCAGCACGGTGATGTGCGGCTCCATATCCAGACGGCTTTCCGCCCCCGTACTCTTTGCGCAGTCTGCTAATTCCAACAGGGCCCTCCAAGTATATCTTGCGCAGAATAGATGCGCAACGGGTGTACCACCAGTCTTTTTGATAGGGTGGTCTGTCTGCATGCACTCCAGTCTTTACAAATATCGTCCATTCGGGCTTCTCTATACCACTATCCTGCAGGTATTGTGCTGTACGTGTGATGAGCTCGTGTGGCGGTACATCATATACTTTTGCCATATTTTTTTATTTTCTTGTCTATTTATAAATCATAATTGAGTAGAAGAGTGTTTTATAATTTATCACCTTGGTCAACACCACCTAACTTGCAACGTATCAAAGTCATACAAGTTGTGATGACGTAAAAGTTAGATATCTCTTGATTATGTGCACTCCCCTAGGACACATCTTTGTATATAAAGACAGGTATATAATTCCCCCATACACCACATGTACAGTGTATATCGTATCTGTGTTGTTGTGTATTTGCATTATATTGGTAGCAGGAGATGCATATGCGCACTCTCTATTCAACTCTGCTGAAGAGTTCTATGGTGGATATAGGGTACAAGTAGCAACAACTCCTGAATTTCCCCAGATAGACGAGATCTCGACAATTCTTATTCGTGTGACGGACGAAGACTTTGAGGAGGTGGATAGCTTCACCATGGGTCTGCGATTCTTTTATAATGATCTGCAGGTAGATGCTGTGCCGCCCCAGAGCCATCAGGGAGGACATTGGGATATTGACTACATCTGGAAGAAAGAGGGAAATCACATAGTGATGGTGGACATGTATAGTGTGAATGGAGATGACACAGACATACTGACATATACGTTCAACATGGGAACTCAGAGTCCGTTTGGATATATCTTCATATCTGCCATAACCGTGGGCGCCCTTACATTTACAGGAATAATGACATACATCTATCTTCCAAAGATACTGCGGCGCCGTTGAATTTGGCATTTATGTAGAGGCAGCCCAAGTATCATCTATAGTATAGAAGAACTATACGTTCTGCCCAAAGGTATACACCATACAGAATAGTTGGATGCCTGTGATGGTTGGCTGCTTACCACCCTTATATGATATCATGGTACAGTGGTTTCAAGAGTTATGTGTGCGCAGGCATCTCTATCTTTGATATACGAAACGCAAAGAGGGTGGTTAATAGCACCATTGCAAACAACAGTATACCTATGCCCAGATGTATGGCGACTAGTACGGCGTGCAGCTTCATATCGATTACCAAGGCACCTAGTGTTATCTGAGTAACAACAAAGGCTGATGCCAAAGAGCTGGTCAGTTTTATCTTCAGGTCGGCGCGCTTGTTCATGTATGATGCGACCATTGTAGCAAGTACCAATGCACCCGTAGTGGCAGCTATCAGGCGATGCACCCATTCTATGAGATACTCTTCAGATGGCATCACACCATTGGGACACAGTGGCCACTCCGGGCAGGTCAAGCCCAGGCCAGCAGCAGAGATGTATCCGCCAATAAACATCAGCGAATAGAGTACTATCATTGTACATAATGCTAGATACTGTATAGCCAAGATACTATTCCACTATGAAGGTCCCTTGCATGCCTTGTAGTGCATGGCCAGGAACTGTACATATGTAATAGTAGGTTCCAGGCGTATCTGCCACAAAGTTTACCTGACCGCTCTGACCTCTAGTCAGGGGTACATTTGCAGAACCAATTGCAGAGTCCCACATTATGGAATTAAAGTTTGCGGGATCCCGTACTATCGCAAATGAATGGAACGATATTCCTTGGTTTGTCGAAGAGATATTCACCTCATCTCCAGCGTTTACACGAATTTCAGGGTTTGCTCCTTCTGTACCGGGAACAGCAGAGAATGCAAACGTCAAAAAGTCATCGGACTCGTAAAAGTCCAGCGTAAAGTCATGGACAGTTCCAGTGGGCTCTACGGCAGATTCCTCTTGGCCGGCCGCACCAACAATTATCTCACCCACCATTCCCTGTTCGCGATGACCAGGAACAGTACAGAGATAGTAGTAAGTACCTTCGCTAGGTGGTATGAACTCGGATGTGCCTGACTGGCCGTTTGTTAGGGGATTCATTGCGGTTCCTATCTCAGAGCCTGGAAATATTCCCTCAGTACCACTCTCCTCGGTAGTAACACCAAAGGAGTGAAATGATATGCCCTCACTGACTACGTTGAACACAATCTTGTCGCCTACTTGGGCGTTGATCGTCGGATTTGCGCCAGGCTCACCCAGGACCTCATTAAATGAAAAGTCCCTAAAGTCTGCAGACTCTACAAATGTCAAGTCTACCGTAAGTAGACTGCCGGTAAAGGAGCCCAACTCCTGCTCAACGGCCTCGCTCATTATTGCCACTATGGGAGGGGCTTCAGATATCCAATAGTCCCACAGTCCAAAGAATATACCGCCGCCGGATATGCAGATGCCCAGCATTATGGCCATCATCTTGGCGGTCCTAGCAGGACTTGTTCTCATTATTGGTGTGTCTTCAGTTACCATATCTTATCACCTAATGATGTGGGTTCTTTTGGGTATGCGGATAGTAGTAGCGGCCACCCAACCCAAATGGATCCTCCATATTTGCCTCTGGTCCTTTTGCAGAACTATATATCATATTACCCAACCAAATGGCCATGCTGATTCCAATGAGCATGGCGCCAACTGTGGCTATCTGATTCATGGCAATCCACTCAGGTATAGGCGGATAGTCGTATATGCGTCTGGGCATTCCGTATAGTCCTAGTACGTGTTGTGTAAAGAATACCATTACAGTTCCTATCATGGCCAATACAAAGTGGATCTTGCCCAATACTTCGTGATACATACGGCCAGTCACGTATGGGAACATGTAGTATACATATCCTATTGTGCCAAATGCAATAGTTCCCATTACAAAGAGATGGAAGTGACCCACCACCCAGTAAGAGTCGTGCGTAACAAAGTCCAAGGGCATGGCGCTGTTCACCACACCACCAGCTCCAGCCGAGAAGAAGAGTGCAATTCCACCTACAGCCCACATCATGGGTGTGGAGAATCGTATACGACCGCCCCACATGGTAGCGAGGAAGTTAAAGACGTGCATTGCCGATGCTGGAACCGCAGCCAGTGTACCCACCATAAAGACAGTCTTCTCTGTGAATGACATACCAGTGGCATACATGTGGTGCGCCCAAGACGAGAATCCCACTATGGCCAGTATTATAAAGGCGGCCAGTCCTGAGGCATGACTAAAGATGGGTTTGCGGGAGAAGCGGGGGATTATCTCATACATCATGCCTATGGCAGGTATGACCAGTACATACACTTCAGGGTGGAATGTAAACCAAAAGAGGTGTGCGTATGCGATGGGGTCGCCACCCATGGCAGGATTAAAGAATCCCGAGACGCCCAACCTGTCTGTAAGCAACATAAGTAGTGCAGCAGCAAATGTTGGTAGTGCCACTAGTATTATCAAGGATGATGAGAGAAATGACCATGCCAATAACGGAACCTGACCTAGCGACATGTCTGGGTGTTTGCACTTCATTATAGTTACAACAAAGTTGATGGCTCCCAGTATGGAGGAGACTCCCAGTATCTTTAGGCCGAATATCCACATGTCTGCGGCAGGACCTGGTGCGCTGATTATAGAGTAGGGTGGCGTGGCATACCAAGTAAAGTCGGCAAACCCTAGCCATATCAAGGCCCCTCCTGGAGGAATCATCCAAAAGGCTATGGCGTTTAGTTTTGGATACGCCATATCCTTGTAGCGTACCATTATTGGAACAAAGTAGTTTCCCACCGCCGATGCCGAAGGCAGTATAAACAGAAATATCAATGTGGTGCCGTGTACTGTAAACATACGGTTGAACGTCATGGAGTCGGCGATAATCTGTGAGCCCGGAAAGAAGAGCTCCGCCCGGATGGCCAGCGCCAATGCGCCTCCCAAAAACAGAAATCCCAAAGACGTTATCAGGTATAGAAGACCCACATCTGTGTGGTGTGTTGAGAACATTATCTGCCAGATGGGTCGTGGTTTGTGCAGTTCCAGTACCATGTTATGTAATCCCTCCATGCGCGGTTAAAATTCTTTTCAAGATGGGTCCTCCACGTATAGTTTTCCTCGCATGTTATAGTGAATTAGACCGCAGTATTCACGGCACTGAATATCGTACTCCCCAGCTTCGGTGGGAGAGAACCATACAGTGTTAATACGACCAGGCACGGCATCCAACAACACCACATAATCATGTATGTTAAATGAGTGATTTACATCGGTCGATGTTATCTCAAATTTGTACGCCTTGCCAGTCTCCAGATGTAGTTCGCCCACCTCCTTTGTACCATCTTCATGCTCAAATGTCCAGAACCACTGCTGGCCGACCACTTTAATTATCTCAGCGTCTTCGGGTACATGCTCCACCAATCGCTCCACATTCCAGGCTTCAGCTCCCACCCAACAGAGTAGAGCTACCACGACTCCTATGTACACCCACTCAGGCCAGCTAGAATGTTCATCAGACATACTACCAATCAGTCCCCTCATATTTGGTTGGTTTTGCATTTGGGTGAGACTCTCTGAATCTCCATATCAGCCATATTATTGTACCAGATACAACAGCCCCTATTGTAATTGCAACCACCATCATTCTAAAGAATAGATTCCATATCTCAACACGACGATCAAGATACTCGCCGGGTTCGGCGGTGGCAGCAAACGCCACATTAACTGTAAACATAACCGCCATCATAACTAAAGCTCCAATAATGTATCGCATTCCCTATTCACGATTCTATTAGGAATTCTATTTAATGGTTTACAGGGGTGTGTCCTACTAGTATAAAGCTCCCGGAGTTTCCCCCGGCGACCTTATATCAGTAGCATAATTGGATACATCCAGGCGGTCGTCCAGGGATGGTGACTCATCACCCACATAAAGCAAGCTCCTCACCTCCCCTTTAGGCTGTTGCCCTTCACCGTCGCATGGAAACCATAAGACGATACAGTCCAACAATTGTTGAACGCACTGCTCCCAATCCCCGGTCTTGGTCATATGACACGAGTCTGTAAGATGCCTTGTGGCTTTGCAGTACTTTGGTGAAGTGTTATTAACTATTTTGCTTCATTGGTTGTCAAAGATGAGGTGTGCAGCTAAATGCTCTATACGTAACAGCATAACAGACAAAATAACAGATAGTGCAGAGGATACCTGTGTACAACAAAGAGACTACATCTACAATACCAACGAGTTGCCCTAGAATGATAAACCTGCTGGATGTGGTAAGATGGACATTCAGGCGTAGTCCATCAGACATAATACGGCTCTACAACTCCCTCTCAGGAGTCATGGTCACAGCCACTGGAGGGGCCAGCCTCAACTTTGGACTGTGGTCGGACGACTGTGTTGAACCACTCTTGGCGCAGGACAATATGGCGCGACACTTCGGCAGGATGGCAGACTTGGATACGGCCAGTGTCGGGGCGGATGTTGGTTGTGGGTGGGGCGGGCCTGCTAAAATATGGCAACAGTTGTATCCTGACTTTGATATAATAGGGGTAGACGTAAACCGTAGAGGTCTAGTAGAGGCCAAGCGTCTGGACCTTGCAGTCAATGCACTCTCTACTAGTCTACCTCTAGCCAATAACTCGATGGATCGTGTGCTTGCACTAGAGTCTGCGCAACATTTTCGTCCACTGTCAGTATTCACCAGTGAAGCTGCCCGCGTATTGAAGCCTGGCGGCATACTATGTATGGCCATACCAGTCGTCGGACGACAGTACCACATAAGTCGATTGGGAATGCTTTGGTTGACATGGACATCTGAGCATTACAATGTATCGACCATACATGAGGCGATCAAGGCATCTGGGTTTGATATACAGTATGAAGAGATGGTTGGTCCCATGGTGTATCTGCCGATGGCCAACTACTATATGAATAACAGAGACATCTTACAGGAGAGAATCACAGCCACATACCCCAGATATGTAGAGTCAATACTGTATCGCTCCATACTAGACATGAGGCGGGCTTCCACGCGGGATGTTATTGAGTATATGATCATAAAATGTATAAAGCCATCACATGAGCATATATGAGACTATCCGCATAACTGGGAACCACACATCACCATAGTTTTATCAGGCGTGAAGGCTCCATGACGTTTATGCCGCCCACGGAGAATATACCCTCGCTATTCAAAAATATATTCAATGATGCGTTGGCTATGATCAGGTGATATAGATTTTGAGGCGTCATGTTCAGTATGGTAGACAGCATGGCCTTGATGGGATCCATATGTGTGACTAATAGTACATTCTCGCCGGCATGTTTCTGTTGTATATAAGATACAATGTCAAGTATTCTGTTACGGACGCTTGCAAATGTTTCGACGCCCATATTTGTAAAATCATCAGATCCCTGATAGAAGTGTAGAAATATGTTCCCGTATCGTTCCATCAAATCGTCATACGTCTTACCGGTAAGTCCACCCATGTCTATCTCTGTAAGTCTATCGTCCGGAATAACCTCCAATGAGTTGTGTTTGGCGACAATCTGCGCAGTCTCCATGGTTCTCTGTATGGGACTAGAGTATATGCGGCTAACCTGCATGTCCGCGACACATGCAGCAGCATACTCTGCTTGAGCCTTGCCCTCAGCAGTGAGGGGTACGTTCGGCAGGCGTCCCACAAGCCGTCGTTCAACATTGTTCTGAGCCTGGCCATGACGTAGGAATATCAACGAGGCCAACAGTATAGCCATACTATAAAGATAATAAGAACATTCACTATGACATTACATATTGAAGGTGGGAATAGTTGGTGGGACCGGAGGTATGGGTAAAGGGTTTGCCATGAGATGGTGTAAGAGTCATGACGTTTTAGTGGGATCGCGAAATGCCCAGAGGGCATCAGAGAGTGCTGCCATCTACGAGAGTGATGCCAAAGAGGTATACGGCAGCATACAAGGAACCATAACTGGTAGCGACAACCTATCAATAGCATCAGATAGCGATGTATTACTACTATCCATTGGGTATGAAAATATTGACTCTACCTGCCCAGATGTCTTGAATAATATCAAAGATGACTGCATAGTGGTATCGCCCATAGTACCCATGGAGAAGACAGATGTGGGGTTTGAGTTTATACCATTTCGTGACAACAAACAGTTTGCCCATCAGATGGTACAGAGTCACATGAAGGACCCCTCTAGATTGGTGTCGGCGTTTCATGTCATATCAGAGAAGAAACTGGCCAACCTCAAAAGAGAGTTAGACTATGACATATTCGTATGTGGCGATGACAAAGGGGCCGTGGATGTTGTAAATGGTCTGATAAATGAGATTGATGGACTTCGTCCACTATACATAGGAGGTAGCAGATTGTCATATATGGTAGAGATATCCACGCCCATACTACTAAACATAATGATTCAGAACAGAATTAAAAATCCAGGGATTAAAATAGTCTAGATGAGTCCTGAATATTATAGGCGCGGACGTAACTGGTATACAGCGTTAGGTGTACTGTTTATAGTATCAGCCATCATAGTTATAGTACGGCAGATAGCGCTATGGGGGTTTGAGTTTGTGGGGGACTTTATGTTGAATAGTGAATTTACCAACGAAAAAATATCTCTAGGTATGATAGGTTTTGGATGTCTCATGATAATCTTGGGGTTGCGGCGTAATGTCCCGGCGCGTTGACTTTCTCCGGCACCAAAAGATCATGCGGCTGGCCACCACAGATGAGCATGGTAAACCGCACGTGGTACCTGTGTGGTATATGTACGATGATAATACCGTATACATAGGAACCAATACACGAACTGTAAAAGCAAGAAATGTAAAACATACAAAGACTGCTGCCTTCTGCGTAGATGAAGGGGTACGGGCACCCGTATATGGCATAATGGGAAGAGGGCCTGCACGATTAATCTTAGACCCCACACAGGTGGGTAATTTGGCAGAGCAGATACTGATGCGATACTATACAGATATACACCAAGAGGCAGCTCAGACCCTATACAAGGATACAGACTGTATTATTGCCATACGTGTGGACTCTATTATCGAGTGGTCATAAAATCTTCAATCTTGTCTAGTGCGGAATTTAGTGTCGGTATGGGGGGCAGAAATACCAGCCGGAAATGCTCCCTGCCAAACGCCTCTCCAAATCCAGACCCATGCACGGTTAGCACGCCTTTTTGACGGAGCAGCTCCAACACAAACTCTTTGTCTGAACTATACGGGTTGTCATCTATGTGTGGAAATGCATAGAATGCACCCTTAACAGGAGGACAGGTCAAATTCGGGATGGAGTTCAGACGCTTCACCATCATGTCTCGGCGGCGACCCATCTCAGCTACAAACTTGTCGATATAACCCTGAGGGCCCCGCAGTGATTCAAGGGCCGCATATTGAGCGGGCATGTTGGCGGCTATGCGCACCCTGGTCAGCTGAGGCAGGTATTTCTTTATATTGTTTAGTTGTGGCGAGTCGGCAAACGCAATATAGCCCAGGCGCCATCCGGTCATCAAATTTACCTTTGAGAAGCCGTTCAGTAGAATCACTGGTGAGTCTTTGGCCACTCTACCAATGCTGGTGAACTCATCATCATACGTTATACGATCATATATCTCATCGCATATCACGTATAGATTATGCTCGTTGGCCACATCTATTATATCTTGTAGTGATTTACGATCATACACCATGCCGGTGGGATTGTTCGGGTTTATCAGACAGACTGCCACTGTCTTAGGTGTTATCTTTGAGCGCATATCCTCAATGTCGGGCCTGCCAGCAGCAAGATCGACACCAAACTCTACAGGCGTACCGCTGTGTAGCTTGACATATGAAGAGTATGGTGGATAGTATGGGCCAGGCAACAGAACCTCATCGCCGGACTCCACTATGGAGGCGGTCACCATGTCCAGTGCTTCGGATATGCCGTTTGTCACGATTATACCATCTGATGATGTCTGCAGGCCTTTGGATCTCTCTTTTTCAGCTATGGCATCGCGTAGTGGTTTCAGGCCTTCGGAGGGTGCATAAAAGTTGTTGCCGTTTCTGATGGCATCAATATGCGCATTTATCACATTTTCAGGCGGCTGAAATCCGTATTGGGGCGGATCTCCGACATTAAGATATTGTACTTGGATGCCACGCTTCTCGACCTCTCTGGCGCTAAGCACTATATCCCGTATGGCATACTCCACACCCTTGACCTTGCTTGAGACTTTCATTGTAACAGGACAAATATTTAGCGGGGTTAATTAATTAACTGTTGGACCCGTAGCACAGTCTGGATAGTGCGGGCGGCTTCGGACCGCCAGGTCGGGGGATCGAAGCCCTCCGGGCCCTCTGTGCATTTAATATTGTTATGTTGACGCAAATCCAAGTCATGTAAACGGCTCTACTGTGAAAATGCAGTCATTTTGAATTGTGAGTGCGAATGATGGTCAGTCTATCAAGAATAGGTATGTTATCTTCATTTATTTTGCTCTTTTTTTGTTCTCAGTTTGGCGCAGTCCCGAACCACCATGGCTAACAGTAATGCCCTATCTATAAGAGAGTCTTGTAGTATGTATTCGTCTGGACTTTTAAATCCGGCACCCAGAGGACCTAGTCCCTCCAATGATGGAATGGTGGTGGGCACATGACTGATATCTGATGATACAAAACGCCTTGTTGGTTTTATTGGAATGTTTACCTTCTTGGCAGCCTCTTCCACCATAGAGTATAGTTCATGTGTAACGTCTGTTTCAAGTACAGGATCCCTCCTCCGCCACCGCGAGACATCAACTCTGGCCCCGTTACCATCACGTTTCAGTACGCGACGAATCTTCTTCTCTATATCATCACCCATCTCAAAGCTGTCATAGCTGGTAACAACGGTTATCGATGCTTTGTCAGGTGAGTTGCCGTACGAGGTGTTTGCTCGTAGTGTGGGAACCATAACCCGGCATCCTTCTGTGGATAGTTTATCCAACGATACTACCTTTTTGCAGGCGTACGGAATTAAACCCGAGATTGTTGGTCTGGTGTCATCTTTTACATCACGTATCTCTATGTGATAGTCGTCCCGGCCATGGCCAGATACTGCCACTCCACCATCAACATCGCCCCACTTCATGCTCAAAACGTAACGTGAACGAGAAGCATAGTCACGTATCAGATTTGCCGAGTGTTTTCCGTCCAGTGAGTCATCTGTGGTGAGCAGTATGCCGCACCGTATACGGCGAAGCCTCTTGGTAAAGCGTAGTGCCTGTAGTGCCGAGAGCATCACTGCCAGACCGCCCTTGCTCTCAGTTATACCTGTACCGTATATCTTTGTCTTGGTCTCATGGAATGGTGTGTGATCATGAGATGTGTATGGTGTATCTAGATGGCTTAGAATTAGCACATCATTGTCAGGATGTATGTGATTTGCAAAGTAGCGTACATCGCCTATATCTAAAAAGTGGTGTATATGTTCGGCAAACCCCAGATGCTCTAGCCGTTTTGACATCATCTTACCTAAGCGATTTACAGTCTCCACATCCCTAACATCGGTGTTCATATCCAGCATGTGTCGGAGGAGTTGTGTCGTGGTTTCGAGGTGGGTACGCAAGTAGCTGCGTGCCACTGTATGTAGTGGCTGGCCCGACGATGCAATGAGGGGGCGGGCGGCGGACTCGCCAAAGTTTCGTATGGCGGCCACATCCAGCATCTTGTTTATCAGTGACTCATAAGAGTATCCGGCTGCAACTGCACCGGCCACAAACGAGCCGGTCTTTCCCAAGCTGGCCATGGAGTTCAGCTCCAATATGTACATGTTGCCGTCTTGGTCCATACGTATGTCCACACGGGTATAGTCGTGCAGTCCCAGTTTTTTAAAGGCCTCTTGGCACAGTTCTTTCATCTCCTGTGTGGTGTCATCATCAAGGGGTGCCGGACACAGCTTACGTCTTGGTGCAGACATCTTGTCGGATTTGGTCTGTATGTCATCAGGACCATTCATCGCAAACTCTACTATGGGAAATGTCTCTAAGTGGTGTCCATTTCCCACCATACCCACGGCAAACTCCCTTCCGGATACGAACTGTTCCACTAGAGCATCCTGTTGGTATTTGTCAATCTCTTCTCGCACTGCATCTCTGAGATCATCGTGGTTGTCGACAACTCTCGTACCCATGGATGTGGACTCCATCTTTGGTTTCACTATGACAGGAAACTTCAGATCATCAAATGTGTCATCGGGGGTTGAAAATACCCAATAGTCGGCGGTGGGCAGATTGTTCTTTTGTAGGACGATTTTAGTCATTACTTTGTCTTGCACTATTGCGTGTGCCTCAGGCCCCGAACCTGTATAGGGAACGCCCAGCATCTCAAGCATGGCAGGCAGGTGCGTATATCTGTCATGTCCCTGTACACCATACGCCATATTAAAGACAATTCCTGGCGGCTCCCCAGCTGCGGGTTTTGCCATGAATTGATGCAACTCCTCCATTGAACTCATGGTTCCTTCTATTATCTTGACTGTGTGACCCCCACGCTCAAGTGCGGTAGCCACCTGCTCTACGGTCTTGGGGTTGTAGTGCTCTTTGGTGGTCATGCCGTATATGTTGATCACATCGGTGGGATCGATGTTTTTTTTGTTGTATATTACGGCTACTTTCACAATATGTAATAGCAAAAAATGTTTTTAATATTATAATAGATTGCATGATGGCATGTTTTGGTCTTTAATAGACACCGAATCTAGAAGTTTAGTAACATATCAGTACATAGACAGATTATGATGGGTGGGTATGTTGTCGGTGGCAGCCGGCAAGGCAGATAATGTGATGTCGCGCCGCAGCTTCAGTTGGCCGCTACACGCCTTGGGGCCGAGCTTTTCCAAACCGGCCACCTCGATGTTAGCCCCAGCATTACAGTCAGCGTGATCCAAGTGGCCGCACCGCTGCACCAGAACTCCCTACCGTCCCAGTTGTCCTTGTGGATGCACCCACACGGACATCAACGCTGACTGGTGTAAGATACTGTGACCCAAATGATACCACCGATGCGCTGGTAAGACAGCAGAAGAGCCAGTAACCCCAGCATTGCTCGGGTATCGACTTGTTGAGTCCGGATTTTTGGCTCAAGATTATAATAACATCACACAATACAAGAGATTAGTAATGCCTGGTATAGGATTAATGAAACGGCGATTAGAGAAAGAGAGTGATGCCATAGCTTTGGCCGTATCGGGTGTCGTAAAAAAATACAACATAGAGCCCACTCAGCCAAAGACGCTAGAGACCAAGTATCATACAGATGCTGGAGATTGGTATGTAGCTTTAGGTTGGGACAAGATGCGGGTGGTAATAAAGATGGACTCTGTATTGGCGCAGATCACCGAAATCAAAGAGATTCCATGGAGCGATGTATAATGAAGGCCATAGTTATGGGCGGTACTAGAGGGATTGGTAACGCCATAGCAAACTCACTACAACAGTATGGCCACCAGGTCATATCAGTGGGGCATCACGATGTAGACACTTCAGATATAGGCTCTGTAAGGCAATTCATACATAATAATCCAGATACAGATATTCTGGTATTAAACACAGGAGGACCGCCGCCCAAAAAGTATAACGATGTAACAGAGCAAGAGTGGCAAAAGTATCACAACCAGTTGTTTTTGAGTTTTGTACTGATACTACAGGGCATAAAAGTAAACAAGGGCGGCTATATCTTTCTGATAAGCTCATCTGTCGTAAAGGAACCCAATCCGAATCTGGCCATATCAAGTGCTTATAGGGCAGCATTTGTAGAGATATTCAAGCTGGCCAGTCGGGAACTAGCTACACAAAACATCAGCTGCATCAATATAGCTCCGGGTCTGATATCTACGGATCGCACACTAGAGATAATGAAAGATATGGAGGCAGACATATCATCCCTTCCCATGGGACGCATGGGTAGACCTTCAGAGATTGGCGACTTTGTGGGAGCCATAGTAGAGAAGCAGATAAAGTATCTGTCAGGTGTGACTGTTACATTTGATGGGGCTAGTTCAGCCCATATATTCTAGTTCTTAAAGGCCACATTGGGAACTTCGGGTTTATTGGGTATAATAATTAGTTCGCCTTCGTGTAGTTGTTTTATAAGCTGAGCGACCTCTTTTTCGACATTGGCACGTTGTAGGCCAGTATGTTTGGCAAATACATCCACCAACTCAGTCATCTTCCTCTCCCCATTACAACACTTCCAAAAGTCTACAATGGCCTGGTTTACCATAAATCCCTGATCTTTGTCGTTTAACAACATCATGGAACCATCCTCCTGTGTGGCAAGCTTGCCGACGCCCTGAGGCATGGCACTATCATAATCATATGGTGTCAAAGAGCCAGACCCAGAAGCCATACTCTTTATCTTCTCCCGCGCACCAGGGGTCATCTTATCCATGGACCAGGGTGGATCCCACACTATCTTGACGTTGACATTATCCACGCCAGGTACCTTTTTGGCATAACGCGTAACATCCTGTACTATAGTAGCATGCAGGGGGCATCCTTGTGTAGTCATGGTCATTGTAATATCAACATCACCTCCATTGACATCTATACCATACACAAGACCCATCTCAACTATATTCAGTGGAACTTCAGGATCCATGCATTGTTTAAGTGAGTTCTCCACATCCAGCGTACTTACAGTCATGTTTGGTTCTGCATGTAGAAAGCATAAAAACGTTTTAGAAATTAGCTTTGAATAATTTTTTGATGGATTCCACATATGGAGCCGTCGCCACACCTGCCTCTGTAATGATACCAGATATCAGCTCAGGCGGGGTCATATCAAATGCAGGATTCAATACATTAACACCTTCAGGTGCGGTCCTATTCTCAGGTGGTCCTGAAACCTCTGCGGAGCGTCTCATCTCTATAACAACGTCTTGTGGTTCGCTATCCATATCAAATGTGGAGAGGGGTGCAGCAACATAGAAGGGTATATTGTGCTGTCTGGCCATTGTGGCTACCTGATAGGTACCTATCTTATTGTAGACATGACCAGTAGAGAGTATACGGTCGGCTCCCACCACCACTTTATCTATCAGTCCATTTGCCATTGAGTATCCCACGGCGGTATCTGAAATCAAACTGACATCAATACCATCATGCATCAACTCAAAGGCAGTAAGCCTTGAACCCTGCTGTATTGGTCTTGTCTCAGTGGCTATCACCTGTACTGATTTTCCATCCTCGGCAGCTGCACGAATAACCCCCAATGCCGTTCCATACCCCACAGTAGCCAATGCTCCGGCGTTACAATGGGTCATAATGGTATCACCATCACCAAAGAGAACTGAGCCATTGCGGCCCATCGTCTTATTTGTGATGATGTCATTCTCTGCCATAGAGATAGCCTCCTTGAATATTACATCCCGGGCAGTCTGTGCATCAGTGGACATCTTGGCAGTATCATATATTTTGTTGAGGGCCCACACTAAATTGACGGCAGTCGGACGGGTTGCTCTAAGATATGCACGGGCAGCATCCAGGTCACGTAGTAAGTCTTTTAGTGTTGTAGCTGAACTCTGGCGGGATGCCAGCACCATACCAAATGCGGCAGCAACACCAATGGCAGGTGCGCCCCGTATGACCAATCTTTTGATGGCGTCAGCCACACCTTTGTAGTCGTCATACTCAACATACTCTAGTGTGCCTGGCAGTTTGGTTTGATCAATCATGGCGACCTTGTCATTCTTCCATAGAATGGTACGAAGCATATACCTAGGCAATATCAATCCATATTTAAACAGGATTATATCTCGTTAACAGAGATGGTAGTGATATCGCAATCTTTGTTGGCCAAGTATGACACACAGGACATGTGTTCTGTATACGATATGTGGCCTGAGATTGCGCAAGAGGCATACAATGCAGGACAAGATGCCAAGATTGTAGATACAACAGGTATAAACCATATAGTCTTTGCAGGCATGGGTGGGAGTGGAGCCCTGGGGGACTATTATGCTGCATTACTCTCAAATCACAACACCCATGTAACTGTCGTAAAAGGCTATAGGCTGCCAAAGACTGTGGATGACAATACACTAGTAGTGTGCAATAGCGTCTCTGGCAACACCTCAGAGACTCTAACTATATTAAAAAAGTCATTAAGACAGCCTTGCAGGCGCATAGCACTCTCTGCGGGTGGCAAAATGAGAGAGTTCTGCACACAGAATGATATTCCACATTACACTGTTGATATGTTTCACACTCCACGTGCATCATTTGTGGCTTATGCATATGCCCTCCTGGGTATACTAAAGATAGGCACAACAGCACATGATATAGACGAATCCATAAGTATAATGCAAGAAAAGAGATCACAAATACAATCTACAAATTTAACTACAGAAAATCCGGCGCTAAGTTTAGCGACAAAATTAACTAAAATTCCTTTGATTTATTATCCGTGGGGACTCCAGGCCGCTGCCGTACGATTTAAAAATTCATTACACGAGAATGCCAAGATGCATGCAATGATCGAGGATGTGATAGAAGCAGGACACAATGGAATAATGTCTTGGGAGATGCCAGCAGATGTGCAGCCGGTATTTATACAAGGTGCCGATGACAATCGTAAAACCAAGGAACGCTGGAAGATATTTGAGGATTATTTTAGTGAAAAAAAGATACCGTGCATAGTAATTAATTCATCGGGGAGACACATAATGACAAAATTGGTAAATCTCATTTATCTGCTGGATTACTCAACCATATATCTGGCTGCCATACGGGGGGTCAATCCCACCTCAACAGACTCAATAAAATATATAAAAGAGAGATCAAAATTATGAAAAAAATTCCTCGCTTAATAATAACAGGCACCAACAGTAACGTGGGAAAGACTGTAATTAGCTGCGCCATCATACATGGTCTACAAAAGAGAGGATATTCGGTTCAACCCTTCAAAGCAGGACCTGACTATATAGACGCAGGATACCTATCTGCCATATCAGGTAGACAAGCCTGCAACTTGGATGTGTGGCTCATGGGAAAAAATAATACACTAGACAGTCTGGCAAAAAACTCCACATCTGATATCTCCATAATAGAGGGAGTCATGGGATTTTATGATGGTATTGATGGCTCAAAGAATCTGGCCAGCACATACCAGCTACATCGCATAACAAAATCACCGGTAATATTGGTGGTGGATGTTAGTGGTGCTGGACGCTCTGTTGCGGCCACAGTTTTGGGATTTATGCGGTTTAATAAAAAGACACAGATTGCCGGTATAATATTAAATCGTGTTGGGAGCGAACGTCATAAAAGAATATGTATTGATGCAATAAAATCTCTAAATATTCAAGTATTAGGAGCTATACCAAAAAATGTCATACAGCTAAAAAGTCGCCATTTAGGACTCATTCCTGTTATGGAGGGCAACAAAAATAAGGACATTGAAAAGATCTCTGAGACTATACATGATCACATTGATATAGATAAAATAATAAAAATATCAAAATCCGCGCCTCCGATTCATCTACAAAAGAGTAGTAAAAAGAGGGATTTACACACAACCATTGGTATAGCATTGGATGGTTCATTTAATTTCTACTACAAAGATAATCTGGAAAAATTAAAGAATAATGGAGCTAAATTGGAGTTCTTTAGTCCCGAGACATCAAAGCACATGCCAGACATAAATGGATTATACATTGGCGGTGGATTTCCCGAGGTACGGGGAGCCATTCTAGAAAAAAATTACACCTTAATTAATGAAATAAAAAAGGCCATATTAAATGAAATGCCAACATATGCAGAGTGTGGTGGGCTGATATATTTAGGAAAGACTCTTCAATACGATAACAAACAGTACGATATGGTGGGCGCCGTGGATGGTCACACATACATGACAAAGAGGCCAACATTGAACTACACCAAAGGTGTCATGTATGATAACATATTAAATAAAAAAACTATAAAATTTCATGGACATGAATTTCACTACTCAAAGATGGATGTTAGTGAGGACTCTAGATTTACGCAAAAACTGTATCGTGGAGAGGGTATTTTAGATAACAAAGATGGCATACTTGTACATAATGCAATGGCATCATATGGGCATCTATACTTTTCAGAGAAGATGGCCAAAAATGTAGTAGAGTGCTGCGCAAAATTTTCAAGACGATGATCGTAAAAGTTTAAACAATGCATTTATGATAGCCGCAGCCACAGGACTTCCACCCTTACGACCTCTGTTGGTTATGTAGGGT
Source organism: Nitrosopumilaceae archaeon (assembly GCA_965219765.1). Taxonomy (GTDB): domain Archaea; phylum Thermoproteota; class Nitrososphaeria; order Nitrososphaerales; family Nitrosopumilaceae; genus VYCS01. The sequence continues at coordinate 1,799,283 of CBDCOI010000001.1, read as the reverse complement.
ACCTGAATAGTTTCTAGTTCTGCCTTGGACTCGGCAGCTTGTATAAAACCCACCGGTACACCCACCACTAGAGATGGACGGGCCTCATTCTGGTGAATCATCGATATAACCTCTAAAAGGGCCGTAGGAGCGTTGCCTATAACTACAACACCATTCTCCATCTCAGCAGCAGATTGCTGCATCGATACCCGAGCTCTTGTTGAATTGGCTTTTTTGGCTAAATTTGCCACTTTATCATCGGATATTTTGCATATTGTGTTATTGCCAAAATCTGCTAGGTTTCGTTTGTTCAATAAACCTGGTATGCCGTTGACATCTGTGATAATATTACACCCATTATTTAGTGATTTTATGCCGCTTTGGATGGCATCATCATGAAATATTACACGATTAGTCCGGGCAAAATCAAAGTCTGCAGTAGAGTGAATAATTCTGCGTACAATTGGCCACTCCCATGTGTCATAATCATGTGATACTATCTCATCTTCAATAATACTCATACTGGCATCCTCAATGGATTGACCCCGTTTAGTCTGCATGTTCCACCTCGGATGCCCGCTCTAAGATTAAATCAATCATGGCATCATCGACCCCTATATGGCGTGTTATACATGTATTTTTAAGGTTTAATTTTTCAATGGCCGGTTGTAAAAACGCATTTACGTCTCGTTTTACATGGGCACCCTCATGCAAAAAATAAAAGACGGCAACTAAAACTGATGGATTGTTGGCCGCGCTGATCTCCACTCCTGCCGGAATATCTGGTTGCTCTATCTCTAAATAGCATCTGTTCACGTTTCGGTACGAGCCTTTTAACCGTTCGACGACATAATTTATAGATCGTTGAGCGTTAATATCCGAGCTGCCATGAGCCACTATGAGTACGTCAGTTTTATCGCGGTCTATATCATAATTATTTCTCTTTAGAGCATCAACTATCCTGTTATCGACTATATTTACCATGGTGGGATGCATGCTCATCTGCTTTGTAACTAGAAATTTTGTCTTGGTATACTTTTGGTATTTCATGACATTAGTTACTGTTACCTTTATCTTTCTTCCAGGATATAGAAAGTATGGTACTATCGTCAGTGTATCCAAATCATCCAGGGGGCATTTTTTCATAGCGTCACTTATGAACGGGGGCAGTACCTCAAGAAAACAAAAGTCAGCATAGTCATATCCGCCTTTAATGCGCACCTTCTCTGTTATTATTTTCAGTTCCCTGGGGGCCCCGGTCTCCCTGCTTCCCCTATTTATAATCAATATGCCCCTCTTCATGGTATTTTAGCCACCGCCACCGTCAAATCTGGAGGAAATTTTTGTTTCTCTATAACTAAATTGCCATTAGAGACCAATATGGCTGCCGCCTCAGACACACTGGGGGTACCCTCAAACTTTTTCACCACACCAGATGGGTTTGGTATAGATACCTGAGCCAGCTCACCTCTCTCTACTAGATGCAATGATACATTTAACATATTTGCTGCATCTTGAATTCCCGGTATTGTATATGACTTCTTTATGGATGCAATCTTTGCAACACATTTCAGACTAAAATTATATTTTTTTAATGACTGAATTATGCCTCTTTGTATAGTCTCGGATGTCGTATTATGATGTAACCCCACCCCTATAACAAGGGAGGGGGGCCTATAAAGAACAGCTTTATCTGCAACATCATCAGATATTATACTGTCAGTAAGTATACGGTCAGTAATTATCAGATAGCCCTTGCTGTTGGATTGTACTAGTCTATCTAGTGTATCATATATGGTAACATTGGATGGTAATGGGTGGGGCCACCAATTCTTATCTCCAGCATCCTGAAATATACCTATGGGCTCTTCATTTACCATATATGCACTGATACGGGTCACATTGGTATCATCATCAATCACCCATCCCAAATCTCTGCCCACCAAATCTACAGAGATTGTTTTATTGACATCAGCCGCAGTGGTTATGACTGGTGTTGCTCCAGTCTCTTTTGCAATCTTGTTGGCCAATTTATTTGCGCCTCCCAAATGTCCAGATAGTACGCTTATTACAAAGTTGAGTTTGTCATCTATGACTATAACGGCGGGATCACTCTTTTTATCTTTAAGGTGAGGCGATATCAACCGTATTACCGCACCCAATGAAAAGACATACACTACACCATCATATTTGGAGAACAGTTCTCCGGCCATCTGTGTTGTAGAGTTATCATACCATATTATGCCAGATTCAGAGCCTTGCAACTTTTTGGGAGAGTATAATGTCATGTCAGCAAATATCTCTGTTAATCGTCGTCCAATTTTTTTACCGTTCTTTGTTATTGCCAAAATTGCCACCTTCATAATATTGAATGGTACAATATGTTGCATAAAATACCTTTTGTTCTACAGATATTAGTGATACAAGCATCTTGCAGATGTTTTGTGTGTAGTAGGGTTAATTGTTTGTATGGTAAGAATTGTATCATTGTTTTGGCCTCTTGTAATTATGCAAGATTTTTTGAGGTATTTTTACGCAACCTTCTTTGGATTATGATAAAAGCTACACCTGCAGGAGTCGCCAGAACGGAAAAGAGTATTCCCATTGAAAGATAGTCGTTCACAAATAGTTTTGTCTCAAACCATGCCATTGGTAGTGTCAAAAGAAAGTTCTCACCAGAAAAATCCTCAATTGTACCAATGGATAGAGCGTATCTTCCACCCACTCCTTCATCTGCGACCACGACATAGTATTGCCCATCAATAGGAATGTTGGTTGTGACCTCTTGTCTCTCCCAGTAGGTCACTTGGCCAAATGGCTCATAGAATTCATTCCCGGGAAAGTCGCCACTGTATGGAAACTCCTCAACGTTTGGCCCAGTCTCAAGTAAAGCAATACTATTCTCAACCCCTGCCGGGCTCACCAAAAATAGTGATGGCGAGTACTCTTCTAATCCATTTATTTTGGGAATCAATATGCTTGCATAAAATGGGTCACCGTGTTTGGCCTCAAACGTGTAAAACTTTACTCCGTTCGCATCCAGATTATCGTAGATGGCCCAAGAGATGCGGTGATTGGGTATATGAAGGGCGGAGTCAAAATCTGTATGTGTCCCATCGTGGGTTATTAGTTTGTGGGCATGTGCTGAGCCTGTTGTGATTATAATTAGTGTGAAAACCAAAAGGGGCGGTATAATTTTTGACATAATTTTATCTGTTAAAAATTATATTTTAGTTGTAGGGTAAATCTAAATCAAAATAGCACTAGATCTTGGGCAACCCAGACCGTTGTGGCGTATATACCTCAAATTTGGGGCCAAATATTATGGTCATTTTGGTGGTGGCGCCTCATAATGCTGCAAAACTCTCAAGTCTATTTTGGTAAACTCATGTAGTGCACTTGGACGATACAGATGCTCTTTCCTGCACTGTGATTGGCCCGTTTTAATATCAAATTTCATATTATAATTAACTTCTGGAGAATATCGATGATAGTCTCTCCCCACTGAATTGTGTTCCATTGAATCGTGGTTGTAAAAGTTGGGTGTTCGGCATTTGCAATCAGGTGTATTTAATACAATGTTAATTTATTTTAAAATACATAAAGGAATAATAAACAATATTTTACAATTTATTATCTCACGATTTATACTAGAATAATTGTCATCTATAATTTAACCGTCCAAGACAGACGAGTAGTTTTTTGCATGATGATACAACACTGAAACTATAACAGATTTGCAATATATGATTAGGCATGTTTGGATGTGTTGCCTATAACCGACCCCTCAAAGTCAAACATTATTACATCAACATGTGTGTCATTAGCGCGACTCTGCATGTGTTTACGCACGCGCTGACATATCTTATCAAAAAAGTTTGGGATATTATTCTGTTGTATCATCTCCATGACGTGTCGTGCCGTATTTGCCTTTTGTATATCACGTATGATGTAGTCTGGTGCTCCACACTCTTTGGCTATATCGGATAGTAATTTCATATCCACCTTGGAGCCTTTTACATGCGTCTGAGACACACCTGCAGCCATCTTTGCTAACTTTCCTACAAATCCTACCACATATGCTTTTTGTAGTCCTTTTTTGCCACACTGCTGTATTGCATAGCCAGAAAAGTCGCCTATCTGGACATAACAGTGATCCGGTAACTTTACGAGTTTCTTGGCATACTCTTCACTACGGCTACCAGTTGTCAGTACGACTGTATCACTTTTCATGGCTACGGCCACATCAAGATTTTGTCGTATTGAAGCAGCAAATGATGCCGTCGAAAACGGCACTACGATGCCACTAGTACCTAGTATCGATATTCCGCCCACAATTCCCAACCGGGGATTGTCTGTCTTTGGGGCTAGATTTGCACCGTCGGGGACAGATATTGTCACTTTGAGTCCGGTCTTTTGTATCATCGCTGTGTTCACCTCCCGAAGATTCTCCTGAATCATGCGTCGAGGTACGGGATTTATCGCTGGCCCCCCTATATCCAATCCCAGACCAGGTTTGGTAACTATACCCACACCCACCCCACCGTGTATGGTAATCACGTCGGGATCATCACCAGATACAACATCAGTTACAATCTGAGTGCCGTGGGTAACATCCGGATCATCACCACCATCCTTGATAATAGTACATCGCGCACCGGTCTCTGTTAAATTGCATGATTCTATGGGTATGTCAATATAGTCGCCTCGGGGTAGCCGCACGGCAACTGTGGATACCTGTACATTATTCAGTAGCATTAATGCTGCTTTTGCACCAGCGGCGGCGCATGTGCCGGTGGTATAACCGGTACGCAATTTTGCCATTATATACCTGTTAAATCAGTATCTTTTAATTTTTTAAATATAATACAACAATCATGAAGATATTCGTAACTGGGGCTAGTGGCTTTGTAGCCAAAAATATACGATATGCACTCTCAAAAGCAGGCCATCAGATCGTTTCGACGTCTCGTAAAAGAGTAACGCCTGTATTACACAACGAGGAGAGTCTACAGACTGACTACTCTGATGATCACAGCATAATACCACATATGAAATCTGCTCATGCAGCAATACATCTGGTCGGAAGTGGCATGCAGACTACCAGTGTTCAGTATCATATGATAAATCAACGCCTGACCGAGCGTGTAATAAGATGGTGCAAGGATGCAGACATACCCCGAATCATATACTTTAGCGGTCTTGGAGTCTCTGCAGATACCACACAGGGCTACTTCATATCAAAGTATCTGGCCGAAGAAGCAATAAGGCAGTCTGGACTAGATTATGTAATATTTCGACCCTCATATATAATAGGCAAAGATGATTATCTAAGTCGTAATTTACAGAGACAGATCAAAGATGGTAACGTAGTAATTCCCGGTTCGGGCAAATATGTAATGCAGCCCATATCCATACACGATGTTGTCCGCATTGTGATAAAGTCAATACATGATGATACATTCTGCAATCGTACACTAGATATGGTTGGGCCTCGCATAATATCATACAAGAGTTATGTCAAAATGTTTGTTAAAAACAGTGCAAGGGTGACTCATATGGATGCAGAAGAGGCATACAGGCAGGCCATCTGTGGAGAGACGACACACTATTCGATAGATGATCTAAATATCATGATGGGGAGTTTTGTGGGGAATCATGATAAACTAGCAAGTATATCGGATATGAAATTTCATGACTTTTTAGAGGCCGGCAGCACGTCGTAGTATGTCTGCCTTGTCGGTTCGCTCCCAAATAAATTCGGGATCTTCACGACCAAAGTGACCATACGTGGATGACTTTTGATATATAGGTCTCTTTAGATCCAATTGTGTTATTATACTTGAAGGAGTCAAATCAAAGTTTTTACGCACTATATCTTCTATATCTTTGTCGGGTATACGGCCTGTGCCAAATGTTACAACGTATAATGAGACCGGCTCGCTCATTCCTATGGCGTATGCCACCTGAACCTCACACCTATCGGCTAGGCCGGCGGCTACTATGTTCTTTGCTATATATCGGCACATGTAGCTGGCGGATCTATCTACCTTTGAGGGATCTTTGCCCGAGAACGCGCCACCGCCGTGTCGTGACATACCACCATATGTATCCACGATTATCTTGCGGCCAGTAACTCCAGCATCACCATGAGGGCCACCAATCACAAAACGGCCGGTGGGATTGATGTGTACATTTATGGAGTCATTCCATAAATCACCCAAGACTGGTTTTATCACCTTTTCAATTATGGTGTCATGTATAATGCGGTTGGACACACCCGGATCATGCTGTGTAGAGACGACCACCGTCTCTATGGCAATGGGTTTTCCGTCCTCGTACCGAACAGATACCTGAGATTTGCCATCGGGTCTTAGCCAGGTCACTGCATTGGTGCGACGCATATGTGATAGTTGTCGTGTCAGTTTGTGTGCCAAAAGTATGGGCATGGGCATCAGTTCGGGAGTCTCGTTGGTGGCATATCCAAACATCAACCCCTGATCTCCCGCTCCTTGATCTTTATCTAGTGTGGCATCCACACCCTGGCCTATATCGGGACTTTGGGGATGTAGACGCAGTATCACCTCACACGAGTCTGTATCAAACTTCAAATCCGGACTGTCATATCCAATATCGCGAATTATCTGTCTAACAATCCTTTCTTGTTGTGTGGCATCAAGTTCTGTCTTGGATGTAACTTCGCCGGCCACAGATACAAAACCCGTAGTCACCATGGCTTCAACGGCCACTCGAGAATCAGGATCGGCGCGCAGATAGGCGTCTACGAATGCATCCGATATTTGATCACAAACCTTGTCGGGATGTCCTTCAGTTACTGATTCGGACGTAAACAGGTAGGATGGGCTAGAGCTCATTTTCAAGTTTGATGAACAGTACGTTGTTGCCTCTTACAATAATTCGACCATATTTTCCTACAACCTTACTTGATTGTATCTCTTCGGCATTGGTCATAATTAAATTCATGTAAGAGTCCACATTGTCCATCTTTCCTTTGTATTCTACCTCGTTTTTAAGCCGTACAGTAACCTTCTTTTTTGTATTCTTTTGCAGGGTTGTCAATGGTCGTTGCACATTTGTCTGGGACATTACACTTCCTTTTTTTAATTTATTTCATGAATAAAAGCCTTCCTTTTTGATTTTTTGATGCTCATGATTTCTGATTAAAATATGTTCAGATGACGTTCAAGATGATAATACAAATAGTTAGATGAGGGAGTTTATTGAATAAGTTTCACAATCATGGAACTAAAAGATATTGTTAGCGTATATCTGGAGGCGTTCCCGGCGCATCGAAGAAGACCTACAGAAGACTTGCGCAGAATGATAAACGACGGTACGTATAAAACATATACAAATAGTGATGCTTTTGGCCTAGTGCTGGAGTTGGAGGGATTCTCACTGCTGAATTATTTTGCAGTACGTAGTGGGATGCGAAAAACAGGGGTTGGTTCAGAATTATACAGAACGATAGTAAAGAATCATGATCCCATACTAATGGAGGTCAGAAGAGGACTACAATTCTACTTTAAACATGGGGCGCGTTTGATACGATGGTACCATAAGCCACCACACTACACAGACACAGCACCATACTCCATGATGCTTGTATATCATGGTTCAAAACCACTTCCATCTAACTATATTGAAGCTATACATAGAGTCTACTCGGGTCTTGTATGAGTTATTCATAACACGATATACTCTCTGGTACGACAATGATCTTACAGATGCCCCTTTTTATCACTGAGGTTCATATGATAACACATGGCGTATACAGGTATTAGAGAGGTGGATAGGTTTTTGGGTGGGGGTTTGTTGCCTGGAACCATACTGGACATTTATGGGCCGGGAGGTGCAGGTAAGACGCAGGCATTACTACAGATATCATCGATGGCAGTTCAAGCAGGACATAAAGTGGGATACATAGATTCCACGGGCGACTTTAGGCCTGAAAGAGTGTACGACATATGTCAGAATGACTTGGTTTTAGACTTGATACAGGTATCCCGAGTCACCAATGTGGCAGAGCAGATAAGGTCAATCCATCAATTTGATGATGTATCCATGATAATACTAGATAATGTGACAGACTTGTTTACATATGAGTACTACAAAGAGGGCAGACAACATATTAGAAACCAAAGATTTGCCAAACATATGCAAGATATGTCACGTTTGGCGTTAAGACATGAAATACCCATCATAATATCAAATATGATGAGATATTCAGGCGTTGAGCACGTTGAGAGTTTGGATTACATAGTTAATTTGTACACTCATGTTAAGTTGCATCTTGGTGGCTCACCCGAATATATGGCACATCTGGTTTTGGCCCACAAGGAGACAGAGTTTCAATATGCAATAACACATACAGGCATACAGTCGGTGAACTAGGCATCCCATGGAAGTGGTTCGCTGGGAACCATATTACCCAATGCAAAGTATATTCCCATGGATATCAGTGATGAGAGGGCTCCCACTAACAGACAGTTCTTTGCCATGACATTGTCTGACTTGCGCAGTATAAACCATGTAATAAAACCCCCTATTACGCCAAAGAGTATGGGAATTGCATACCACAGCTTGTTACTCTGCTCTCTATACATACCATATATACATGAAAAAATATCAATTTGTATGTTGGCTAGTGGCGCCATGGCCACCCGGAAAATAAAGAATGATAGGGTCTCCGGTTGAGGCACCCAACATATATTGATACAATAGGCCGTATTAGTACTAGATTTCATTCATCATGCATGATTGAGCCCAAAACATACTCAAAGTTATACAGTATAATCTGGATTTTGTCAGTGACGCATCTTAAGGTGGGTCCACCGGCCATCAATGGTACAATTTATAGCATCATCCAAATTTGTATTGGGGGCGGCCATAGCAAATAATTTATTTCCGTAGATACACAGGATTGTCGTGTACGATGCAATACCAATTATAGTGCCAATACTCTTTGTAATAGGTACTGTAGGTGCACTGGTGTATGACCGAGCAAATAAAGAGAGATAGTCTGCAAGCACTGTTTGCCGACATGGGTTTTAGGTCACTGACCAATATACAACAGAGGGCATCTCCTGCAATACTACAGAAACACGACTGTCTGGTTATAGCTCCGACCGGCTCAGGCAAGACTGAGTGTGCCGTCATTCCTGCATTTCATATAATGGGAAGGGGGAAGGGGGAAGGAATACGTTGCCTATACATAACCCCATTAAGGGCGCTAAATCGTGATGTCTTTCGTCGTATCGAACATTACGCAAAAAGAAACGGCCTGACCGTTCAGGTACGACATGGAGACACCACGGCCACCATGAGAAGACGCATAGCCGACTCTCCTCCAGACATACTGATCACAACGCCTGAGACAGCGGTGGTATTGCTATCCCAAGAGAAGATGTTAAAGGCTCTATCCCATCTACAGTGGGTCATAGTAGATGAGGTTCACGAGGTACTATCCAATGAGAGAGGCTCACAACTCAGTATTACAATGGAGAGGCTGCAGATGAATTCAACGTATACACTAACAAGAGTAGGCCTCTCGGCAACGGTGGGAAACCCACAGTTAGCAGCAAAGTTTCTGGTTGGAACAAAACGGAGATGCCGCATTAAACATGACAGGACATTAAGAAGATATGATGTGGATGTGCGTTTAGAGAGGGGAGGTATCTCAGGGGTTGCAGATGTCATAGCGACATATGTAAAAGAGCACAAGACAGACTCACCCACACTACTATTCACCAATACTCGAAGTGAAGCAGAGATGCTAGCATCCATACTAAAGAGTAAAGTGGCCATACCAGTGGAGATGCATCATGGTTCGCTCTCAAAGCAAGTAAGAGAAGAGACCGAACAGATACTGCGTGAAGATCAAAAAGGATTGGTGGTATGTACCTCGTCTCTGGAGCTGGGCATAGATGTGGGAACTGTTGATACGGTCATACATTATGGCTCACCCCATCAAGTGTCAAAGTTATTGCAACGTATAGGCAGAAGTCGCCACAAAAGCGGCAGATCAGCCTCAGGTTTGATAGTTACAAGTCGTCATGACGACTACATCGAGGCGGCCGCCATACTAGATAGAGTCAAACGACGCAGTATAGAGAAGCAGTACATACACAACTCTCCCTTAGATGTGTTGGCACACCATATGGTGGGATTGCTATACCAGTGTGGTACTGTAAGTGTACAGGATGTCCTGTTGATGGCAAGTGCGGCATTTCCATTCCGCTCAGTGAGTATATCAGATATACATAATACACTACTGTTATTGGAAGAGAACCGTGTAGTGAAGTTTGATCAGGAAAGTATGACATACTCGGCGGGTAGTCGCGCATTCTGGTATCACTTAGAGAATCTGTCCACAATTCCAGACATACTTAAATTTCAAGTATTTGACAGTGTGGGTAAAAAAATAATCGGTAGTCTGGACCAACGATTTGTGGGGGATAATGAGGTTGGTGATCTCTTTGTGCTCAAAGGTTCTCAATGGAAGATCTTGGCCGTGGATGAAAAGTCATTCCGGGTCAATGTAGAACCACATAGAAGAGGTACCACCATACCGCGTTGGGAGGGTGAGAGCATACCTGTAGAGAGGGAGACTGCGCAGACTGTTGGTATGTTGCGCCAGAGTGACTCAGGAGACATGAAAGAATCGATACCATACCACAAAACCATACTAGTCGAGTCGAACAGGCATAAGGGCACGCTGGTACTTCACGTGTGCTTGGGGACTAGAATAAACCTGACATTAGCCTCTATACTATCTGCAATACTCTCATCATCTATAACAGGTACAGTTCAGGTTCGTTCGGATGCATACAGGATAATGTTGACCTCTGCTCATCATATAACCGAACATCAAGTAATGGACATACTGCAGTCCGAGTATGACATACTTGATACTGTTACTGCATCGGTGGTCGGCAAGCACAACATCAACTGGCGCATATGGAATACCGCCAGAAAGTTTGGCGTTATACGAAAAGGTATTGTGTATGATCAGCGGCGAGCGCGCTACCTGTACAAAAGATATCGTAACACGCCCTTGGTAACAGAAGCCTTGCGGGAGCTCTTTCATGAAAAGTACGACATTTCAGGAACAAAACAGATAATGAGACAGATACGGGATGGCGCCATAGCGATAATCTGGGAAGATGTTGAAGAGTTTACGGATCTGGCCATGCCAATACTGGATTATTCAGCATCGCACTACTCGGATGCGGCCAAGATAGACCCTGAACTATTAGATATAGTCAAAAGTAGACTATACAAGACTAAACATAGGCTGATATGTGCTCGGTGCGGTAGATGGGAGCGTGTAATGGAGACATTACAGATAACCAAGATGCCTCATTGTCCGTACTGCAGAGGCAGGCAGATAACCACCACATTCTACTCGGACTATGAACTAACCAAGATAATATCAAAGAAATACAGTGGTAAAAGACTCACAAAAGAGGAGGCACACAGATACAAAAGAGCGTGGAAGGTAGCATCTCTGGTGGAGACCTTTGGGGTTACTGCCATTATAGTACTATCAGGGTATGGTGTGGGCGCGGACACTGGTGCGCGCATACTGCGCAACATGGTGGATGAGGAGCACATGTTTCGACAGATATACGATGCCGAACGGCAATACACCATGACTAGAGGGTTTTGGGATCAGTAGCCGCGGTTATTACAGAGAATGCGGTAAGTACCAAATCTACGCGACCATCCATACCATGTCTGGCGTTTATGCCGGTTATAGACAGTCTATCGCCCTGCTTAAAATCTGCAGCCAAGAGGGCCTGATTGCGCCACCCTTTGACCCACATCTCTTTGGAGTCATCGCCCACATACATCTCCAAGAGTTGTATAGACTCGCCGCTACGGGTCTGCACATCACGCACCACCGGGTTTTGTAGTACTATAACCTCTATGCAATAGTCGTCGCCAGGCTCGGCATCACCAATCCGGGTTCGTATGGCCTCTTTTGTTGGTATACTAAAGTCATCCTCCATGTTACGAATGTATGCATCTTCCTTCAGAGTGATGGATTTACCATATGCTTTTGTGGGCTGACATTCTATGACATCATTCTCGCGGCATTTTATGGAGTGATTTGCCTGATCCATCAAAAAGTAGAGCGTCTTGGCAGAGTCTACACATAACAAAAGATTGTTGCTTCGTTCGTTGGCAGATATTGAAATTATACGTAATGTTAGTGGGTCTTTAAGATCTCCATCCACCAATATCTGAGTTGAGTCGTTTCCATGTATCTCTAAATCCTGTTGTCCCTGTTTTCCCCGTACCCCTAAAAGTTTCACTTTGGCTTTAGGTTTGATCATCTTTGGCATTGCAGAGTCATCCAAGCCCCAAAGGACCACCCTGTAGCTTGTGCCATTCTCTCCCCGAATCCGCATTCTTAGTGCCGTGCTAGGCATACCCCGACTGTTGGTAAAGTTCATGGTACTCACCATGCCGTCCAACTCCCCAGCTACTATGGCATCACGATCTGCTTCTGTTATATCAATCGGGTCTACAGCCATGTCGTCTATACCGGGTATATCAGGTAGATCATCTACAGTCTCAATCTGGCCGCCATCTCCCAAGTTTATATTCAATCCGCCATTATTATCACTCCTTACATAGCCGCCGGATATGCGAATGGCATCTCCAGGTTTGAGACCATCTAGTACAGCCAGGGACGCCACAGCGTCCCACATCTTAACTGGGCATCTTGTGTTCTCATCATAGACGGTCATGGTACGCAAGGCCAATGGCGAGTTATCCTTGCGTGTGAGATTCTTTGTTTTGGATACTCCCATTACACGGACCTCCACCTGTATATCCTTGGCTCCCGAATAGATATCTTTGAGTTTCATCTGTGAATCCAATGGTTCAGAGAGTTGTACGCCGGCATCGGATGCCACCAGAAACAAGGCTCCCTGATCAGTAAGATAGCCAGCGCCAATGTGTCGCTTTTTTATCTCTATCTGGTGAAGTATATCATCACGAGTAAGATTTGAATTTGATTCCAAAAGCTTGCTCATCAAGACTTCAAAGTCATCCATATGAGATTTGATATTTTTAGTATAATTAAGACTTGCTAAAATGACGTCCCCCAGAAACACCTGTGTGTCTACACATGATGTATGGTGGAAAAAGTTTGCGATTATGTCTCGTATGGGAGTGACATCATGTATTGTAGCTGTATCGATGGCATCTATGTGATGTAGAGATTTTGATTATACTTTAAAGATCATAAGTTGACAATCCCATATACACTAGAGGATATGCCGTACAATGTAGTGATTAGTTAAATTGGTGAAAAATTTTGTATATAGATATAATGAAGAGTATCTCTGCAACCAACCTCTCAAAATCATATGGGGATTTGGTTGCAGTAAATGGTATAGACATTCAAGTGGAAGCAGGGCATGCCTTTGGTTTTTTGGGATCTAATGGTGCTGGAAAGTCTACAACCATAAAGATGCTCACCACACTAATTCAACCCACCCGAGGCAAATTAGATATTCTAGGAATAGATGCTCTTCGAAATCCTCTAAAGGTTAGAGACAGAATAGGAGTCGTACTGCAGCAGCCCAGTTATGAGCCCACTTTAAGTGTAGAAAAGTCACTAACAAAGTATGGCATGATGTGGAATATGTCTTCGGATGAACGGCAAAGACGGGCAGAGCAACTGTTGCACGACTTTGAACTAACCAATTTAAAAAAGAGAAGAAATGAAGATTTGTCCATAGGGCAACGACGACGTGTGCAAGTTGCTCGTGAATTTATGCACGATATGGACCTGTTGTTTTTGGATGAGCCGACCGTGGGATTGGATCCCGCAGCCAGAAGAAGTCTACTGGACTACCTTAAAGAGAAGGTGAGAGGTGGCCTGACCATATTTTACACCACACATGTACTCAGTGAGGCCGACTATCTATGTGATGAGATCGCCATCATAAAAGAGGGAGAGATATTGGTGTCAGATACGCCCTCATCCATCAAAAAAAAGATGAGGCGTAAAAAAATCATAACTCTGCGCACCAACGTCAACGATACAACGGCCAAGGAGGTTCTGACAGGAATAAACGACTGCACAGTGGAGAGTGGTATGGGAGCACATGTTGTAATTGAATCCACTGAACCAGAAGAGACACTGCTGAAGGTGCTGAGCCGCTTGCATCAAAATAATATAAAAATGCGCGAGATATCTGCTGAGGCAGCGACACTTGAAGACATATTTCTGGAGACGGTAGGTAATGCATCCCATAATTCGACTAATTAATAGAAATCTGACTGTATCTTTGAATCCTGGATTTCTGCTTTGGCAGGTCATCTTTCCACTGATCTATATATTTATAGCTGGTTTTGCCTACACAACCCTCATACCTAGTGTGCCGTACGGTGTGGCCACCGTAGGGTATCCAGCATACCTGGCCACAGGCATGATTGGTTTTAACATCATGAATAGCACGCTGGTATCAGGCCTTTTAATCTGGAATGACCGTCGGCATGGAATGTTCGAGCAGATAATGTCCGGACCCTTTACACGAATGCAGTATGTCATTGCCAACATATGTACAATTGGCATAATCGGTATAGTTAGCGCGATATTAATTATACTGGTGGGATTTCCTGTCTTTCAGGAGTCTGTGGAATTTTCCGTATATACAGTGCCAATTTTAGTTATAGCGTCCATATCAGGATCAGTACTGTTTGGGTCTCTAGCCTCAATTATATCCACAAGAATAAGATCCAGTGAGAGTTTTAATGTCATACTAAACACGACGTTTCTTTTTTTGGCTTTTGCCAGTACGGCCTTTTATCCTGCGCAAGGGGCCCCTCCAGAATTGAGTGCAATCTTTTACGCTAGTCCCCTAACATATCTAGTGGATAGTATAAGAGCGGGAATATTTGGTGGTATAACGGAGATTGTATTAATTGAGATGTCAATTTTGGTGGTTTTAGCGGCAGTATTGTTTACGGTGGCAACCAAAATGATGACAAAGTTAAACTTTTAGTTGAACTGTATGTTTAAAGGTGCACTATCAAGTTTAGATGTATGGTATTCTTTTATGGTTTTTGAATATAAGTATAAATTTGATCACGTTACAGATGTAAATCTCAAAAATAGCCTGATATTCATGTAAAATAGCTACACCATACAATACTCAGGTTTGGCATCATGTGTGTTAATATTTGACTTACTGTACACGATATATAATAAAAATACCAGTTGTACATTGCCTAAATGTAGAATTTGATTTGGCTTACTAATTTTGTATTTGATATCTAAAATTATTGATAAATGCTACATAATAGAATATCTGCTATACCATACGGTAAAGCTAGTCCAGGATGGTGCGTATGTTATCCATCAATATGTCGTATGGATCTTGCATTACACATAGTATTTGGTGAGCCTTCTTTCGTATAATATGTCTGTCACTTGACATAGTGTGTTTAATTGATTTTATTATATTGTCAGTATGCATTAAAATGCCTAATTCCATCAGGTGTCTCTCATTTATGGTTGGTGGTGTATCATGTAATATTGTAGGTATGCCCCGAAGGGCCGCCTCTGCGATCATGGCACCGTTATGGCCAACCATTACGTCACAACGTGAGAAGAGTTGTTGGCTGTCAAATGCTTGATTTAATATTATTATATTATCAAAAGATTGTAGTAATTTTATTTGGTTGGCATCCTGCGTTAATACAACTATATTGTATTGAGGGAACTCATTTATGATATCAATTATTGAATTATTATGTATATTAAGTACTATGGTCTTTTTGTTGGGTTGAAGATTTAGTGATTTAGCACTCCAAAGTGATGTGGGTCTGTTGTGTACGATTAAATATTCATCAAGGGTAGAATACTGCACTATATTATCGGCGGTTATTCCGTATCTGGTAAACTCTGTTACTGGTATATAGCTTGGTGTAAATAATTTTGTAATTAGTGGGATGGATCGTCGGCATATACTCTCATTATATGGTGTGTTGCTAAATCCCATATGTGGTATGCCCAAACCAAATGACACTCTGGATGCCTCAATGGAGCAGGAGCTGATGACGACATCTGGCTTAAACTTCTGTGCTAAACTTGATAGTGCCGCTGCTCGGTCCACCTGTATAGTTAATCTTTGTGACCTGTCTGTGCCGCCAAACTCCCCTACCTGTGTGGGGCACAGATTACGAATACTACATAACTCTGCCACCATCGGACTGCTCCCGGTTGTAAACAGTACATCATGATTGATACTAATCCGTTCCATTATAGACTCAAAAAAGAGCAACTCTTTTGGTGTTGTAACATCAAACCATATCTTTAATCTATAACTCTCATGTGTAGTGTTTGGTGTCATCTGTCTTACGGTGAATTTCTCCATATATGCTTGTTTTTTATATATAATGAAATTATATAGCCCGGCCCAGATTCGAACTGGGGCCAAGGGCTCCAAAGGCCCCTATGCTTGACCTCTACACTACCGGGCTGCCACGCTGTGGTTCATCCACCATTGGATTTGCCACATTAGCAGTATCTGCAATATGATATTTGGTGTTATTTGTGTTTGTTTATCTGGTTGTCTATTCAACAAGCATCTTGCATATTCTGTTGCGCAGATGATTTAAGATTACCAAGTTGCACATCATAATATTATACACAAATCTGCGCAGATTGGTTTCTTGCTCAAAGTGGATGATGCTTATAATTATACCATATGAATGGCGTCATGGGAGCCCACCGCAAGATCCTATAACACTTGTCTTGTTCACTCTTGCCCTGCTCACTTTTGGATGTTATACTCACCAGATGTTTGGCGGCTTTTGTATATGTCCTCATAAATTTCTGTAACGCTCTGTCTTTTAGAGGCGTGTAATACACTGATTATAATAGTCGGGACTAAAGTTTATCAACCCAACTCTGCTGACTGCCGTCCAACTTTGAATGTAAAACCCAATACCATAAGTTTTTTTGGTCATACAACAATTCAAAGACATGGATAGTGTGGTTGTATATGGATTCAGCACCGAGGGATACAATCTTGCATCAAAGTTGGTGGAGCGAGGGATAAAGGTACAGCTTATAGATGAGACTTTAAGCTCGGCGGTCATGCTCAGACCAGAGATAGCAAAGATGTATCCTGATATGGCCACACTAAATGCGGATGAACCCTTGATGGATGCGGTACCTGTCAAAACTGCAGTCTCAGAGGCAAAGTGCCTCTTCTTTGCGCCTCGCATTCGTAGAACAGGCAGTGACTGTAAGATGGAGGTATACTCAAAGTTCAAGGATGCGATAACATATCTGAGTGAGGGTAGCTCATTTGTGTGTAGTATACCAGTTGGTTTGGGAGGAAACATGCAGAACATGTCCGTACTGAAGCATATAACGGGCATCGAAGCGGGAAAGGGTATATCGTACTATTACTATCCGCTAAACGCCCATCAGCACACAAATATAGTTGGAACCATCCGGGGAAATGAAAATACTGAACTAGTGAAGATATTAGATGAAGATTTGCTATTTATTCCCATGTCAATGGCAGAAAGAGAGCATGCGGTTAATGTACTCTCAAAGTTTGGTAATACCATTAGTAAGATAGAGATGTATAGATATGGGGCTCACACGTCGGATATTCTGCCATATACCAGTGAGACATTCTTGGATGATATGGTGGATGGTCTTCTGGACTTGCAGTTAATCAAGGACTCTAAAGATAATGTAACACACGTATCATATCTTATAAAGGGAGGAATTCGGGCCATAGAGACATATATAAAAAAAATGATTGAGAGTATCAAAAATATAGCCCGGGAGAGGGGACTTCGAATGAGTCGTACCGACGTTATAATATCCTGGCAGATAGACAGATACGGTATTCGGGGAGACCGACTAGAAGTGCTACAAACCCTCATGACAAAACTTCAAGACTACACCAGCAGGGTAGAACAATGCAATACATTAGAGAACTTTCATGTCAATCGAACAACACTGGTGATAGCTTGCTCAAAATCCAACTACGAGGAAGCAAAAGCGCGCCAGGATGATATGGAGTCAATAATAATAAAGGCAACACCCACAGTCTCGGTTTGAGATCTATAAATTAGCATTTAATTACAATACAGCAATGTCTCAAGAAGTAGATGGCGTTCCCGAGGAGGCAACAACTAATAGCGAGCCTCCAGAACCTGAAACAGAAGAGTCCAAATGCGCAGAGTTTGAGGAAAAGTACAAACGGGCGCTCGCAGATTATATAAATCTGGAGAGAAGAACCGAGGCAACCATTCGTGATGGTATAAACCAAAAGGTAGATGCAATTATGAGAGATTTTTTGAGTATATACGATGACTTTGAACGTGCCCGGGATGCCTACAAAGCGCAGAATATAGATACAGAAGGTCTGGACTCTGTACTCAAGAACGCCACTACAATGTTGACAAAGAACAGCATTACTCCTATGAATGCGGTGGGGGCCATACTAGATACAAATTTGCATGAGCCCATGCGCATGGTAGAGAATTCGGATTATGAGGAAAATACGGTGATAAATGAGTTAAGAAAAGGATATATTATCAATGATAGAGTTTTAAGAACAGCTTTGGTAGAGGTATCAACGAAAGGTGAGCAGTAATTGGTAAAAGTGATAGGAATAGATTTAGGAACAAGTAATTCAGCGGCAGCAGTTATGACTGCTGGCAAGCCAACCATAATACCTGCGGCCGAGGGGGCCTCGGTGGGAGGCAAGGCATTTCCCTCGATAGTTGCATTCTCCAATGATGGTCAACTATTAGTCGGGGAACCTGCCAGGAGGCAGGCAGTGACTAATCCAAATAATACCATCACGGCTGCCAAGCGAAAGATGGGTACAGAGCATAAATTCATAATACAAGGCAAGGACTACAAGCCTCAACAGATATCCTCATTCATACTCCAAAAGATAAAGAGGGATGCAGAAGCGTTCACCGGAGACACTGTAGAGAAGGCAGTCATCACAGTTCCCGCATACTTTAATGACAACCAGAGGCAGGCTACCAAAGATGCTGGAACGATAGCTGGGCTTGATGTGGTACGCATAATAAATGAGCCAACTGCAGCATCCTTGGCATTCGGGTTAGACAAGGCCGCTCAGGATTTGAAGATACTGGTATTTGACTTTGGTGGCGGTACGCTGGACGTCACGATAATGGAGATGGGTGGCGGCGTCTTTGAAGTCATGAGCACATCAGGAGATACACATCTTGGTGGCACCGACATGGATAAAGCCATAGAAGAGTATGTGTTAGATGAATTCCGCAGAAAAGAGGGGATAGATTTGTCAGGGGATGCTACAGCAATGACCCGTGTTCGGGAGGCAGTAGAGAAAGCAAAGATAGAGTTGTCAAATATCATGGAGACAAACATCAACCTGCCGTTTATAGCCATGCATGAAAACAGTGCAAAGAATCTAGACGTACGTCTCACACGAGCCAAACTAGAAGAGTTGGTCCGCCCCATAGTCGAGAGGTGTAAGACATCATTGGACAATGCAATAAGCGATGCAGATATTACTTTTGGTGACATAGGGCGCGTCGTTCTTGTAGGCGGCCCTACTCGCATGCCTCTGGTAAAAGAGTTTGTAGAGAGGGTTGTGGGAAGAGCGCCTGAGGCGGGCGTAGATCCCATGGAGGCAGTTGCCATGGGTGCTGCCATACAGGCAGGTATAATCGCCGGTGATGTTCAAACTGATATAGTACTGTTAGATGTCACGCCATTGACTCTGGGAATTGAGACTTTGGGCGGAGTTCGCGAACCACTCATAGAAAGAAACACTACAATTCCCACATCCAAATCCAAGGTATTCACCACAGCGGCAGACAATCAGACCTCAGTCACTATACATGTGGTTCAAGGTGAGAGGCCGATGGCAGCAGATAATGTATCGCTGGGCAGTTTCAGCCTGTCAGAGTTACCTCCGGCACCCCGAGGCGTGCCCCAAATTGAGGTAAAGTTCGACATAGACACCAACGGAATAATAAATGTCACCGCCAAAGATTTGGGCACGCAAAAGGAGGCAAAGATCACAATAGAGTCCAGTTCAAAGATGAACAAGGATGAGATAGAAAAATTGCGGGAGGATGCGGAACAGCACGCCAAAGACGACGAGGAGAAGTTAGAGAAGATAACACTGCGCAATGAGGCTGAAAGTTACATCTATACGGCTGAAAAGCTGATCACCCAAGATCTCAAAGACAAGATAAGTCAGGAGGATGGCATAAAGATAACTGATGCCATCAAAGAGACTCGTGAGGTGTTAGACAAAGATACAGAAGAACTAAAGGCAAAGTTGGATGCTCTAAAGGCTTTAGTAAATGAAGTTAGTACTCAAGCATACCAAAAGGCCCAGCAAGCTAACGAAGCACAGACTGGCCCGCAAGAGCCCCCTGACGAGCAGGCGCAAACCAATACTGATGAGAATGCTAAAACAAATTAACGCGTCTGTGGGAACGAGTTGTATTGAGCGCAAAACGCGACTATTATGAGGTGTTAGGTGTTGGCCGGGATGCTGAGGCTGATGAGATAAAGTCACAATACAGAAAACTCGCCCTCAAATTTCACCCGGACAGAAACAAGTCTGCCGATGCTCCTGAGCACTTCAAAGAGATAGCAGAGGCGTATGCCGTACTCTCTGATCCTGAAAAGAGGCAGTTGTATGATCAGCGGGGCCACAAAGGTGTAGATGATCAGTACACCCGTGAGGACATATTTGGGGGTGGCGGGTTTGATGATATATTTCAAAACATATTTGGGGGTGGATTTGGCCGAGGATTTGGTGGTGCTGAACAACAAGCAGAGGCGCTATTCAAAGAGGTCGAGGTGACGTTAGAGGAGGTGGCGCAAGGTAAGCGCATCAATCTTGACGTAGACAAAGATGTTCTGTGTGATGGTTGTTCTGGTAGTGGTTGCGCACCTGGTACCAAAAAGGAGAGATGCGAGGTCTGTGGTGGAAGCGGTCAGACACAGACTACTAGAAATGTTGGATTTACGTCTTTTAGAACAGTTACACCATGTCGTAGGTGTCAGGGTTCGGGCTATTACATAATGCATCCATGCAAAAAATGTAGGGGTGTGGGGCGACATCGTGGCAGAAAGGTGGTCACCTTTGACGTACCCCCCGGAGCAGAACAGGCAGACTACCTACTGAGAGGGTCCGGGCATGAGATGCCCAATGGTAGAAACGGTGACTTGATTGTACGTCTCCATATGAAGCCCCACAAATATTTTCGCAGAGACGGGTTTGACATATATTTTGATCATCATATCGATATTGTTGATGCCATTCTAGGTGGCAAATTCAAGGTACCCACACTAAAGGGGGGCACGACATCGCTAAATATTGATGCGGGAAGCCAACCAAATACAATAATCAAGCTGCGAGGCAAGGGACTGCCCAAATCTAACGCATGGGGGAGTGGCGACATGTATGCTCGCGTAGTTGTAGACATACCAAGGAAGATAAACAAGCGTCAAAAAGAGTTGTTATTCCAGTTCAAAGATGCGGCATAACAGAAAGGTATTATTTCCGAATATATGATAAAATCAATGCGGGAGTCGCCCAGCCTGGCCAAAGGCGTAAGGTTCAGGTCCTTATCTCTTAGGAGTTCGTGGGTTCAAATCCCATCTCCCGCATTATACACATCTTGCGCAGTACGTATTGTGTGGCAGAATTACATGGATAAGTTTGTGGTTTCCGCATGACGGTGAAGGGCTACGGCTTAAGGAGGGCGAGGGAGCTTACTATGTGTGGGCGATGAGTCACCATCTCTGGATGATCGCCTGGATGTATCATATTGTGCTGCTGGTGCAGGGCGGCCGGAGGAGATTCTGGGGCGCTTTATACCGGTGGGACACACTCTCCAAATATGATCAAGCAGCAGAGTCTCTGGTTCAAAGGGAGGCAGTATTTGATATAATATATAATGAACTTGCAGATAATACATCACACTTGTCTGTAAATGAGATAGCAGAGTCGTTGGATTTGTTGGAAGAAGAGTGGGAGATAGATGCCACATTAAGGAAGTTCATACTAGGGGGGGTCAAAAGTAGTGATTACACGCATACCATAGGCGATGTCACATTTCACATACCGTATTTGATTGATCATAACAAGTACGTGTTATGGAAGTGTTACTGGCCGGACTGCCACAACTGCTGTGAGCGCCAGGGTAGACTACCTTTGACATCTGATGATCTAATCAGTATAAAGTCAACTCTAAACTATTCCAAACTCTCAGAGTTCATAGAGAAAGAGACTGTAGTAGCTACATGGCAAGAGCCAACAGCCATCATGTCAGGAGTAAATTTGAAGCGCAAAGATGATGAGACTGACAAAGATGATGGGACTAGAATTCCATGCAGGTTTTTGGATGATAAAGGCTCATGTAAGATGCATCCATCAAGACCCGGAGTGTGTTACTTGTATCCATTCAGTACATGGTTGGAGAGTCATGGTGGCCAGGCTCGCATACAGGCGACATACCAGTTTACTGGAGACTGCCCAGGATTTTATCTGGGCGATACCATTACAGAGATGAAAGATATACTAGATGAGTATTCAGGTGTAATAGCAAGGTATAGTGTACAGTATGCTCGAACCTCACGAGAGTGTTATGG
This sequence comes from Nitrosopumilaceae archaeon, assembly GCA_965219765.1. Classification (GTDB taxonomy): domain Archaea; phylum Thermoproteota; class Nitrososphaeria; order Nitrososphaerales; family Nitrosopumilaceae; genus VYCS01. The sequence continues at coordinate 1,776,617 of CBDCOI010000001.1, read as the reverse complement.
TGCTGCTAGTATATTATAGGCCAGGCCTATCGGGTATGTAGTCAGCTGCCATGTTGATGGCAGCATCCTTCATTATCTCAAGATAACTGTCATAGTCAGCCTCAAACCCACAGTGCGTACATTTTACATGTGTCACATCATCATCTAGTATGGCTACTCTGTTACACTCAGGACAGCGTGCATCCATTATACATTAAGTATGTGAATTAACCTATTTAATTGCGTCTACATATGGTTTCTTGGGCGGTGCTGGTCTAGCCAGGTAGGACGCCAGCTTCCCAAGCTGGTTATCGCGGGTTCAAATCCCGCGCACCGCACCTACATCTTTCGCAGTTCCAGTATTGCCCTCTGCATGGCTCCCCGGTCCGGAGCATGGGGCGATAGTTTTACGTACTGTTCCAGATCATCGGCGGCGAGTCCAAATGCTTCTCGTTTGTTTCGTAGATATGCTCGATTCTTGTAGATACTGCCGCTTCGCTTTGGGTCTAGCTGTATGGCGCGGTCATAGTTATCTTCTGACTTTTCGATGTTGTCTCTTTTGAGGTAGTAGTTTCCCAGCCCGCTGTACGCCAGAAAGTACCGTCTGTTGAGTTTTATGCATTCAGCATAGCTGTTTATGCAATCATCATCACCATGTTTGTTTTGTAGATCGGCAAAGAAGAGCCAAGCAGTTGCATTAGTTCTGTCTATAGATAAAGCCTGCTCTAAGAACGAGCGAGTCTTATCATCGTTATTTGAGAGCATGGCCCTCTCGGCCTCAAGACAGAGTCTCAATGACTCTGAATTTTTCTGTGTTATAGCATCAGAAGGTCCAATAAGTATGGCTATACGGTCTTCCTGGCCCCATTTATCTTCAAATATGTCATGCGGTATGGCGCCCTCATATATCCCCTCTTCGGTACCTTCAGGGATATAATGAAGTATCGTAGTTTCATCATAGCCGGAGAGTACCGATATGTGTTGTGTCACAGTACCAAGTCCTGGGAGGACCACTATGGGAGGTATGCCAGAGTCGATGGCAGAGAAGAGTCCGGACATATCGGTCTTTAGTACGGATACAGTGAGATTGTGGGCTTCTGCCAGCTCTATTCCCTCCATAATGACACTACCTGCATCAGGCGGATACATCTGGGCCCTGTTTACAGGTAGGGGAATTTGGACGTTCCAGTATTGGGTTACAACATTGACTGCTAGAGGCAGGCATGAATTCTCTTCGTTTACTATAGGCAGCATCAAATCTGTCATATCGTACTACTCTGGTATAACTCTAGTTAAAACTGTTCGATTGCCAAAAACTGCTCAATCAATGATAGACCATCGGGACTCATCTCTGGATGAAACTGTACACCAAACACCATTGTATCACCATATCGAATTATTTCGTTATGACATGTAGCCGAAGAGCCTACTGAAGTTAGTGGTGGCGGAATCGCAGATATCTCATACGAGTGGCTCTCAAAGACGACAATATCATGCATACATAGTGGATTGCTCTGTGTAACTTGAACCTGCATATCTCCATATACAGGTTGTTGCATACGTCGTATGGTACCACCCATAGTCAAGGCCAGCATCTCAGCTCCATAACATATACCCAAGAGTGGCCTGTTATGTGTAATGGCAAAGTGGATTATCTGTGAGTTTATCTTGTTCGTGTGGTTGTTGTTGCTCCGACGACCTGACAGTATAAAGGATGAGTATATGTGTAGTTTGTCAGTGTCAACTTTGTGAGGTTGTTGGGTTTCAAAGTTGACGTTTAGTGTACAAAGGTAGTCCAATAGTCTGTCAGTATATCTAGAACCATTATCAACAGATAGTATCAACTACCTACCTCAATGGAGAGATAGTGCATCTCGGCTATGCCATCCCGAACCAAGACCGTACCTATGTTGATACTAACATCACTCTCCCACATGAATACGCGGTCCGTACGGGGCACCACAAAGTCATCGATAAACGACTCCAAGGCAGATATGGCATCGTCCTGATCTGATGCAGAATAAAAGAAGACCTCGCCTTCTTGGAATGTCAATGGGAACTGTATTGTTGTGGGCTCCAGTACCTCTATGCTTCTATCCTCCATCACGGTTATCAGTGCGGAGATTCTGTCGTCTCGGGTCATCTCAACAATCTCGCCGCCATTTGTGGTTGATGTAGCACCAGAGAGCTTCTGCAGGTATGCCCTAAATGCAGACTCTTGGTCCTCACCCAGGCCCACATAGTATTCACCGGTAAATGATGCCCCTACAGCGGCCACAGTACCCAACTGAGCCACAACGCCACCAGCACCTGCAGTATACACGGGTATAAAGTAGACATCCTGATCACCCACTCTATACAGTATGTTATCGCCTATACGGGGATTGCGCAACAGTGTGTTTAGCTGCGCAAACTCGGGATCGCGGTCCAGCGCCTCCTTTACAGCCGTAGGACCGATCAGTTTTGTAGTGGAATTAAGTGGAACTTCGTAGAACTGCATGCGGCCTAGATTTGGTAGATCGTTTTCGACAATCATGTATCCAGCTAGGTTTCTACCTTGAGAGCCCCGCAGCTCCAGCGATAATAGACCCAAAAATTCAGTCTGGTCAAAGCCCGGAGGTTTGGCCTGTATATAGTACGTCTCCAAACCAGCAGGGATCTCATAGAACTGGTTGGCCTGTATGAAGGTCTCTACATTAGTCACATGGTAGTTGTTGTACATCTGAGTCTTCCAGTTGAATAGCTCCACTGGGTATCGTACCTGATTGGTCAGCCACTCAGGCATGGGTTCGAACTTTTCATGATACTGTGATACAAACATCTCTGTGAAAAAGTCATCGCCAGTCTTCAGTAGTGATATGTCGCCATGGTACGTGTCTATAAGGGCATATCCCACCAATCTCAGATACGGATGTCCTTGAGACCATGGTACATCCCGCGTGTCAAATCCTATGATAAGTGGGACCAGCCAGTATGTACTCTCACCATCAGTAACTGGCAACAGATCTATCTTTGCACCAAACAGAGAGTACAAAAAGTACGGATATAGCGTCTCCATGCGGTCATGTATGTCTTTGTAACGGTTTACATGTATGGATTCGGTCGGATAAGACAACAAAAAGTTTGGCTCAAAGATGTAGCTTAGAGGCGGAGAGATGGATATGCCGCCATCACCGGCGTAAAATGCGCCCTCCAACTCCCGGGTATCTTCACCACGGGTTACTCTGTATCCGGACCAGGTATCCTGAAAGAGGCCGCCCTCGCCATAGTATATGCTACGCTGATCAAAGAAGGCGCTACTGTCGACTATTTGACCATCCGTCGCACCCAAAGTCAGAAAGCCGTTAGGTACGTGTGTATACACCAGATGCTCGTTGAACCAGATATTGTCTGGATTGACAGTGCTAGGGAGGATTGGTGCCATTGATGCGGTCCAATACAGTGTATCATTAAAACGCAGAATATCATTGTCTTCAAAGTCCACGTATGGTATAAGACCAATCTCTGGTTTTAGTTTGGCAAATGCTGCCTCCCAGTCCCATACGCGAATAACGTCCAGCACGTCTTTGTTGTCTTCAACATATCCAGCAATATTGTTTGATGAAACAGAGAGGAGCTGGGCATCGTGGGTATTCTCCTGTATACTGTATAGTTCTGCCAGATATCTATTAACGCCTATCTCCTGAGCGGTATACGGACCAATGTACTCTATCTTTCTGGCATCGGCAACGCTGTTGTTGACCAGAGTTGCAGCTAATACTACTAAAACTATAACCAGTACAGTTCCAATACGTATTATTACATCACGTTTGAACATATGCGTAAGAATACGCGCACGCATTCTATCTACTATGGAGAATGCCACCAAGGCAAATCCAATTAGTAGAGCTCCAGTGATTATGTATCGGGTATTGTAGTCTATGTTGTCTGTAAAGAACAGATTAAAAGCTGTCCATAGGACAGTTATTCCAAGAATCAACTCCAATGTTGATGCATAGTTCAGATATCGAGCCTTCCCTTCTGTAGAGTCAGCCACATAAGTGGTTATCATGCTAATTACTCCATGTAGCCCAACGTATAGGAGCAGACGTAGACCTATGGCAGCCAGTATGGGTGAGAGTAGTATCACTAGTGAAGGTATAAGGGGTATAACAGCATCACTGGCATATGATGGGTCTGTGGGGGGCGTCACAAAGGGCAGTGTAAATAGACCAGGAAGGTTCTCTACGCCTAATTGATTTCCATCAAAGAATGATACGGCTGCAAAGCCAAACATCACATTTACAAAGAATGCTCCAAAGAGTAATACTTTTGAGATCTGCCATATTGCAAACTGAACAGGACTGAGTTTAAAGTTACCAAATCCTTGTATACTCTTAGATTCTCCAGGAGCCCGGCTCATTAAATATATGGCCGAGTTCAATACATACCAGAATATTGAAGAGCGCTTGACTGCATTTACTCGCACCAGTGAGATTGAAGATAGTATCAGGGCAGATACTAACGAGTAGTATAATGGTTTTGCAAATTGCTCATCAAACTCGGTAAAATTCATAAGCATTACAACGAGTTGATTTCCGGCCAGTAGGAGCACTACCAAACCTAAAACGACAAAGACAGCTACCTTGACATACTTTCCAATGTCTGATGGTGGAGACGGTTTGTCCGTTGATTCAGTATACAAGTATATTGACTACCTTTATGGCAAATTAATGTTTAACGTGTGTTGTGGGCCCCCGGAAAGGGAGAACGGCTTTTGCACGATTCTACACAGACTCTGATGCATCATTTATGTGTCGCCACCCACGATGCAAGGAATCCATCAGGCGGGACGTACTTTAGCGCCTAGTGTAGCCTGTTTTAGTCGTAGTCCCAGAATGCCTCAGATATGACAGTCTCCGCCTGCTGGTAGTTGGCAAAGTCGTGCGGTCAGATGAACTTGCGCTTCAGGGTTCTGTGAAACGCCCTGATGCGGTCGTTCTGCTCAGGTGTATGTGTCCAGATGAACTTGAGGTTAACACCTAGGATGGAGACGGCCTTTTCGGAACTTTTTGCTGGCGTACTGGAATACGTTGTCGCACTGAAGGGTCAGCCTGAAGTAGTCCGGCGTGGCCACAGTGATGGCCTCTATGGGCGACTTGACGGCGATGCTTGCGGTGGCCCATATTACACGGCGGACAGTCTCCCATCTTGCTCCAGACAAACTCTAAACATAAAAAGACCATCATCGTTAGATTTACCGATGTCGGGAAAAGATGAGTCGGTCACAAGTAAAGAGGGGCTGAGAACTACAAAGGCTGGACGTAATATAATGAAGAGTGCGTTTTTAAAGACAAAGGGGTATCGTGCCTTCAACAAGTACAGGGAAGACACAAAAGAACAGTTCCCGGACTTTGAGGCACGCTTTGCCGAATCACTACTACGAGAGATAAAAGTAGACGATACGCCAAATGATACTCAGAGGGCCTTTGCTGATGAGATAGGAACCGATGGCCTCTTGTTGCCTGCCGACCAGATGGATGATGTACGGATGCGTCTGTTGAATCTGGACACAATGCGGGATCGTGTAAGCCGCATACTTAACTCTAATTTTGTAAAGATGACATTTCCTGTCTTTAATGCCTTATTTGATGCTGCCAATCCCAACGAGAGTGCCGAGTTAAAGCGGAATATTGTAGAGGGGCATATTTTAGCGATAGATTTGAGTGAACCTATGGATCGGATAGTAGACAAGGATGAGGACTTGGAGTATTTGGATGACTACAGACTGATGAATCCCTACATATTGAAACTGGCTCGGGATAAAATATCTCAGGGTGGAGAGTCGGTTCTACAGGCATTTGAGGATGGATTCAAGGATGCACGCGCCGGCCAATACATGGACGAGAAGTTAAAGACGCAGTCAGATAGTATGACCGAAGAGCAGATGAACTTTTCATACAAAAAGTATAGGGCTGTAATGGGCACTGCAGGCAAAAATATGGCGTTAGACAGGATGTCATTGGGCGAGATATTCTATTCCGGTATGGCTCACGCGTCCGAAGCTACAGGGTGCGGTAACGAGATGGAGGACTCGATGCGGAATGGCTACGTAAAGGTACCCTCATGGCCTCTATACTATACTGTATTGTCCGGGGATGTAAGACTGGGGTTTTCTGCTACAATACAGAAGAGTAGATTATATCTAGAGCAGGCTCGACTCACATTGGATATACTTCCAGATGGATTCACACATATTGACTTTCTCAAATTTTTGTTTATGACCGTGGAACATTATAATGAATTTTGGTATAACAAGATCTCCAAGGCAAACATGTGGGAGAGATTCCAAGATAGCCTGTCGGTGAAGAAGGCTTGATGTGGTCAGAAAAGTACAGGCCCAAGACAATATCATCCATGGTGGGAAATGAGCAAGGTCGCTCTGACGTACAAAAGTGGTTCTCGACTTGGAAGAGCGGTACAAAGCCTCTTTTGTTGACGGGTCCGCCGGGCATAGGTAAGACTACAATATCCCGCATACTCTCTGTCCAGTACGGTTATGATATGGTGGAGCTTAATGCGAGTGATGCCCGTAGCAAGTCGCGCCTTACAAGTATACTAAACCCAATAATTGACAATCAGGGTTTGGCAGACCATACCATGATATTTCTGGATGAGGTGGATGGGATACACGGGAGTTCCGATTATGGGGGCGGTCAGGCGCTCTTGAATATGTTGGGGAAAGTTGCCATTCCCACAATACTGGCGGCAAACTCTGAAGATGTGGGTAAGATGCGGGGATTCATCAAGGTGTCCAGACATATTCGTCTTCATCCCATCCCCCCTCGCATATTGCGCGTATATCTGAATCATGTATTAAAGGAGGAGGGCGTCACTATGGGGCCTGGCACCAAGATACGAATAGTCTCCGAGTCCAAGGGTGATGTACGTTCAATGCTGAATTTGGCGCAGTCTTTGATATCCGACTCGGATATTCAAACATACGAATCTTTTCAAGAGTCTAGTGTTGAGGAGGGCGTCGATGCATTCTTTAAGGCAAAATCCATACGCGAGGCAGCATCCGTATTGAACTCTATGCGCATGAACCCACGCGAAAAGATTAATGCCTTTTACTCAAGTATTGTGAAATCGCCCCTCGACCCTAAAAATTTGTCATATATGTTGAATATAATATCCAAGGCAGATATGTTGTATAATAGAATAATGAGTACACAAAATTGGAGGTTGTTGCGCTATCTTGATGCCATATTGTTGCCGTTATATCAGGAGGGCGCACCTGTCCGTTATGTGCAGTATAATTTACCATTTCCCATATTGAACAAGATACGTTTTGAAGGTCGAGCCCGCCGTGATCTGAACCAATATGTGGGCAAACAGCTGCACATGTCAGGCAGTGCTGCTGCAACTTTGGCGGTTCCATTTATTATACAACTAATAAAAGATGAAAGGATGCAACCTCCTGAGAAACATACTGAGATAATATCAAAGGTGATAGCAAGATGAGTTGGGTCAAACTAAAGATGAAATTTCCTGGTACATGTATAGAGTGCAAAAAGCCACTAAAGATTGGCGAGATGGGATTATGGTCCAAAGGTGTGGGCGTAAAGCACATGAGCTGCTCTTTGGAGAAAGAGATACCATGTATAATATGTGGCAAGCCTGCAGGTTGCCAGCTATGCGAGTTGTTTGATAACTGTGATGTCCAAAAGGTCTCACCGTACTGTGTCTGTTTTAACTGCTCTACCATTAGTCTGTCCCAATACAAGACTGCTGTTGCTAAAAAATTTCCCGTTCTGATTGCACAGGACTAAATTTTTTAGTGATCAGACAACCCAAAAAAGATACCCATACGAATCAGTAGGTGGACTGTATACACCTCTGAGTAAATCTAGACAAGCGACACGACCATATCGGTTATGACTTGCGCATCACACATGTGGTTTAGTCGTTATACAGTTGGTATACACTAAAGATGTCTCCACCAAGCGTCGTATCACGATACGGCCATAAGGTCTAGTGGAGAATCCCATCATGAATACTACACCACTTATAGAGACTGAAAGGTAGGGGTAAGATGCGTAATTTCTAGTCTTGAAGAATCCAATTATTGTACCATGGGTCAACACCGACAAGTAGCTAATCTTTTGAGACGCTCCAAGATTACATCAGGTACATCATCAGGAACTGCCACCACAAACGGCGGGTCAGGTGGGGTGTCTGATGCAACATACTGAAGACCATCCCGATGCATGTACACGATATTCTTTTCTGTATACATATAATCAGAAACAAAGAGTATAGCCTCCTGTGTGTTATCAAAAGACTCTTGCATGTTATACTATGTAGACAGTATAATTTAGTTGATACGACATTTGATTTTGTAATTTTGTAAGTGTAATTAGATATAGATTCAACAGGGGGAACACCAGTCGCCAGCGGTTCGCACCAGCGTGTGTTTTGTGTTTGGCACGATCATTTCAGCATCCTGTCTATACAGGAGTCCTAGACAGCCTACCTTGAATAAATGCGTTCACTGCTTGAGAGTAAATGATGTGCTCTTTTCCCAATATGCGGTCAGCCAAGATCTCTGGTGTATCTGAGTCTAGAACCGGTACAGCCGCTTGTAAAATTATGGGGCCAGTATCCACACCCTCCTCTACAAAATGAACTGTGCAACCAGAGTATTTGGCTTTAGCCTTGATGGCTTGGTCAGGAGCTCGAAGTCCAGGGTATAGTGGAAGTAGTGATGGATGGATGTTCATTATGGTATACTTTGCAGTTATGTTTGGTGGTAGTATGCGCATAAAACCCGCAAGACATACCAGGTCGGGGGAGTATGTAGTCAGGACACTATCCAAATTATCCAAATTCTCTTCAACTATACATTCGGTGCCGAACTTTTTTGCTATTTCAAGGCCCGGAGCAGTTGGTTTGTTGGATATGACTGCTAGTGCATTAGCCTGTATGACACCACTGTGGATGGATTTCAAAAGCGCCTCCATGTTTGAGCCACGGCCAGATATCAGTATAACCATATCAATGGATCTCACAGATATGGTGAACAAAATTGGGTATTTATGGTATGGGCTTTTGTTATAATATTATCATACAAACAACCAAACCTTAAAATCCAAATCATATTGACAGTATACATTATGGGAAAGAGACCGTTAGTTAGAAGGCGAGGGCGTGGTGGTCATCAGTTTCGGGCAGTTAAGATGGGTAAGATTGCGCGAGCAGGTTACCCAAACTTTCCACTAGCGGCAAGCCATAAAGGAGAGGTGTTAGATTTAGTCCACGAAAGGGGTAGAAACGCACCCTTAGCAAAGCTTCGTTTTGAAGACGGTTCAGTTGCATTTGTTCCCGCAGTTCTAAATCTAAAGATGGGAGATGTTTTGGACTTTGGACTGAAATCCAGCATTGAAAGTGGGAATGTCATTAGTGTGCAGAACATACCTGATGGAACAATTGTCTGTAATGTCGAAAAACATTATGGTGATGGCGGTACCATAATAAAGTCTGCAGGGGGTAGTGCCGTCATATTCTCACATGGAGACAACGGTGTCACATTAAAGCTACCGTCAGGACAGTTTACAACACTAAACCCAAAGAACCGGGCAATGATAGGTACACTGGCCGGTGGCGGTGTGGGAGAGAGACCGTTTATGAGCGCTGGTAACAAATGGCGCAGCTTTAGGTCCAAAGGGCGAAAATACCCAATAGTACGAGGAGTAGCACAAGCATCGTATGTGCATCCCCACGGCGGTGGACGACACCAACATGTAGGGCAGAGCTCCACCGTATCTAGAGACGCACCTCCGGGTGCCAAGGTAGGTAGCATAGCTGCCCGCAAGACAGGTCGTGCTAGAATCAAGAGGCGTAACTAATTTAAGAATAAAAATAATGAATTGATGTATGACCGGACAGCGTATTCACGTATTCATTACAGGTAAGGTGCAGGGAGTCTACTTTCGAAAGTCAATGAAGACAAAGGCAGAACAGAATAGAGTAAATGGTTGGGTCAAAAACCTGAAGGATGGTCGTGTTGAGGCAGTCATAGAGGGTGAGAGTAAAAATGTAGATCTGACACTGGAGTGGTGTCATGGTGGTCCTGGTGGTTCTGTAGTAGAGGATGTTGTGATACACAAAGAGGAGTATGCTGCAGAGTTTGACTCCTTTGAGATTATCTATTAGTCTTACAATATGAAACTCGTCAGAAAGTCGCAGTAGTGAATATTAATACCTCAGAATAGATGGTAGTAGGCCCACTGGCTCCGGTCTGGTCAGATAGCCCCATTTCAGGGCATGACAGATCCATTACGTAGACGGGAAAGCGTGGATGCTCTACATTAGGACTGCTCCCTCCCGGACCTGATCACGTTCTGTAGTTCGATCCTGGAAGACGTCCCTTCGGATGTCCCCGGACCTGCAACCACCTGCCCCGGCGTAATCTCATCCCACCATACCAAGCGGGAACTACCCGGCCAGAGATTTACCCAGCAGTTACTGATCTCTGCGTGAACCGGTTTCAGAACGGGGTACGGTTAACACCCCAATCCTCCCTACTACCAACCTCAAATGCAATGGCATATTATAATAACGTATATGGGTTCTCAGATGTACTGATTCTTTTGCTGGTATGAGATGGCGCTAACAGTCGACGTACTTTAAATTAAGCACGTCAAAATTATATATAATGAAGGTAGGTTGTCATGTCTCCATCTCAGGGGGCATAGACAAGGCAGTAGACCGAGCCGTCAATAACGGATGCACAGCATTTCAAATATTTAGTAGAAATCCCCGGGGTTGGCGTGCGAAGACGATATCCAAAGACGAATCTGCATCGTTTCAAGAGAAGGTTGCATCTTCAGGAATAAGCCAGGAAGCCATCTGCGTTCATATGCCATATCTGCCCAATCTGGCCGGGCCTAATGAGGAACCCTACAAAAAATCAGTAGATACATTAAAAGGCGAGGTTGAAAGGTGTGATCAATTAGGAATACAATATCTGGTAACACATTTGGGAAGTCATTTGGGGGTAGGCGCAGAGAGAGGCATAAAACGTTTGATCAACGCATACACAGAGGCATCTAAAATAGATAGCAATGTCACCATACTCTTGGAGAATATGGCCGGCCAAAAGAACTCAATGGGGTACAGGTTTGAGGAGTGGGCTCAAATATTAAACCAGTTGGAACCTAAAGGTAGATTTGGTGTGTGTCTAGATACATGTCATGCTTTTGTAGCTGGATACGACCTGAGAACGCAGGAGGCGGCATCACAGACACTAGAAGAGTTTGATAGAATAGTAGGGTATGATCGTCTAAAGATACTACACCTAAACGATGCCAAGGGAGAGTTAGGTTGTAATCTGGACAGGCACTACCACATAGGACTAGGCAGTATAGGTGAAGAAGGATTAAGAGAGGTTGTACGTACCATTAATCAACAAGGAATACCCATAATACTAGAGACGCCAATAGATAACACTCGTACAGATATAGACAACATCCGAGTGGTTAAACAGTTCGCATAGAAATTTATTTACAAATCGTAACATCACAGCATGAATTATGACAAGGTTATCAAGCTAGCTTTAGAGCGTGGATTTTACTTTCCAAGTTGCGAGATGTATAATAACTCTCCAGCAGGCTTTTGGGAGTATGGCCCCAATGGTGTCAGTCTGAAGAATAAGTTCTTAGAGTTGTGGAGGCGGGAGTTGGTTCGGCGGGATAATATGATGGAGATAGATGGTTCCCAAATAATGGCAAAATCTGTCTTTGAGGCATCTGGACATTTAGCTAGTTTCGCTGATCCCATAGTAAAATGCACAAAGTGTGGTTCCACGTTTCGGGCAGATCGTATGATATCTGAGAGTTGTAGTGTTGTTATACCCGAATCCGCAGATTTAGTAGAGTTTGATGATGTCATAGTTAAGAATGGTATTGTATGCCCCCGATGCCAAGGCGCCCTAGATAAGACGAAGAAGTTTAACATGATGTTTCGGGTTGGTATAGGACCTGAAGGTGAAGACGCATATCTAAGACCAGAGACTTGCCAGTCAATATTTGTAGATTTTCCACGGCTCTACAAGACGATGCGGGGAAAGCTGCCCATGGGCGTAGCTCAGGTGGGTAAAAGTTTTCGTAACGAAATATCCCCTCGGCAGAGCCTCTTAAGACTGCGGGAATTTTATCAGGCAGAGATAGAGGTATTCTGTAATCCAGAAAGACTCCACGATGCATCAAAACTTGAACGTGTTAAAGATGTCACACTACACATAGACAACAGGGAGATAACTTGTAGTGAGGCCGTTGATGACGGTGTGCTTCCCAATGAATTCATTGCGTACTATGTGGGAATACTTACAGAGTTCTATCAAAAGACAGGCATATCAATGGAGAGGAGTAGATTCCGGAAGCTGGGGGAGAAAGAGAAGGCATTCTATGCAAGTGTGGCCTTTGATTTTGAGGTGGAGACAACAATTGGGTGGCTAGAGTTGGTGGCGTGTAACTATCGTACCGACTATGATTTAAGCGGTCATGCAGAGCACAGTGGAGAGTCATTTCAGGTTATGGACGGAGATCAGAGAGTGCTCCCCCATGTATTTGAGATATCCATGGGCATAGATAGAAGTCTGTATTGCATACTGGAGCACTCGCTAATGGAGGACGATGAGAACAATCGAACAGTTCTATCCCTAAAACCGTATCTGGCTCCTCGACATGTGGGCGTATTATCGTTGGTAAAAAAAGACGGACTGCGGGAGAAGACCGACAGCATACACGAAGATCTAAACCGTAAATATGATACGTTTTTGGATCATGCCGGAGCCATAGGAAGAAGGTATAGGCGGCTTGATGAGGTTGGATGTCCCTTTGCCATTACAGTAGACCATCAGACACTGCAGGATGACACAGTTACATTGCGGGATAGAGATACCATGAAACAGAGGCGCGTATCACTATCAGATTTAGATGGCACATTATCAGAGTCTCTTACATTTCCCGTATGATACTGCATTAGTATCTCAGTGCCTGCATATGAAAAAGCATGTAGAGAAATACAAATTTAAAAAGAAATAATAGATTAGAGTGACATGGGGCAACCACAGGTATCCATCATACTTCCGACGTATAACGAGTCTCAGAATATACTGCGTATATTAAACTCAATAAAGGAGAGTATACCGTCTGCGGTCTCTGCGCAGACCATTGTAGTTGATGACAACTCACCTGATGGTACTGGTCGCATAGTAGAGGAGTATCTACGAAGTATGATAGACACTGTAGGGTATACCGTAGAGATAATACACCGTCGCGCAAAGACCTCCTTAAGTTCTGCCATACTACAAGGCATACAGCACGCTCGAGGTGACACCATAATTGTAATGGACAGCGACTTTTCGCATCCGCCCAGCATAATACCAAAGTTAATCGAGGCGTTACGGACACGTTGTGACATAGCGGTAGCTTCAAGATACATAAGGGGAGGTAAAATTCATGGTTGGCCAGCTAAGCGAAAGATAATAAGTAAATCTGCTACTATAATAGCCAAAAACGTGCTAAACATAAAGACGGCCGACCCCATGTCAGGCTTCTTTGCGTTTCGGAAGAATCTGTTGGAAGGAATAATCTTTGATGGTTTAGGATTCAAAATACTGATGGAGATACTAGTAAAGGCACGCGGGGCACGTATAGTCGAGATACCGTACACATTCCACGACAGGGAGGAGGGAAACAGCAAGTTCAATAGTCGTATCATAAAAGATTATTGTAAGTCCGTCTGGCGGCTATACAGACATGGCGGCATCGAGCCACGCCGCTCAGTGCGTTTTCTCTCAAAGGCAGGAAGGTTCTACACCGTGGGCACATCTGGATTCTTGATAAATTATATCATATCATTACTACTTACACATCAGATTCCTGAGTTTTGGTATCTGCATGCCAACATACTGGGTATAGCATCCTCCATGACCAGCAACTACATACTAAACAAGATATGGACATTTCAGGATCGTGACTTTTCACCAAAGCGTGTAGCAACACAGTATGCAAAGTTTGTTGGGTTTAGCTCGATGGGAGCTGCCGTGCAGTTAGGTATCGTCTTCTCACTAGTAGAGGGTGGATGGTCATATCCGGCATCACTAGGTGTGGGGGTATTGACTGCGGCGTTGGGTAACTACATTCTAAATAAAAAGTGGACGTTTAAAGAAAGATTGTGGGGTTAGCGGCTCCTGCAGACATACATCAGAGACTTTGGTCCTGTAGCTGGCATGTACGTCAGGTACACTGTGAGGAGGGGCGCCTGAACACCCTAATTAAAAAATATGGTCTAGAGGTCTTTGTTTTGTAGTATGGTGTGGTCGGGTTGTTGTTCTAGATCATTGTAATGTAACTAATTAAAAATAAAAAAGAAAAACCTAATGTTTTACTCGATTGTAGATGTGGTTTGAGCGCCTATCTGGGACGGTACTGAGGGGAATCTATCTCCAATCTGTTGCTCAGCAACTGAGGAAGCTTCCTGCAGTATTCTCTCGGCCTCTTCAGTGTAAACATCCGTCTCTACGCCAAACGAATCACCAGCCAATGAATCCATCATTAGACCGTTGAGTGTCTGTGTCATAGAGTTCAGCTCTGAATCTGCTTCTGGCATGAACTTGCTCAAGGATGACTTGAGATTCTTCATCGTGCCCATGGCAGGTCCAATTGTAGCCATTGCGTCACCGACATCATGCATTGTAGTTAGGCGAAGTTGTGCCTGCTCCAATGTCATGCGAGCATGTCCAATCATAGTGGTAGACTTACGTAGTTCAACCAACTCACTGGAGAGTACCCTTGCTGTTTGATTGTCGTGATTCTTCATGGCAGCAACTATCTTTTGGAAGAGTCTGGTGTCACGATCACGCATCTTCTTGGTCATACCATCTAGTCTTGCAATCTGTGCCTGTAACTTATTGACACCAGATTGCATGCGAGGCTTTAGAGGTCCTTCATTCTTTACTGAGTCGCGGAGTTTCTCTGATACACCTGGCTTTTCTGGCCGGGTCCATGACTTGTCAAAGTTTGTCATAAACAAGAATCCTGGAAACGACATTTAAGATGGTTAGTTGAATATGATAAACTTCAAATTAAATTTAGTTGACTTAAAAATTTGTAGAAATGAGCAGTGTGGGGGTATTTGATTCGGGTTTGGGCTCATTGAGCATAGTGAATGCCATACGCCAGATATCCAAGTGTGACATAGTATACTATGCGGATACAAAGAACCACCCTTATGGAACAAAGTCGCCCCAAGACCTATGTGATATAACACGCAGAACCATACAGGGTATACGAGAGTTGTTTGCACCAAGTATTGTGGTGGTAGGCTCCAACACACCCACCCTGCTGTGTGATATCGAAGATGATGACACAGTGGGGGTATGGCCACCCATCATGGAAGCATCAAGACTAAGCTGTGATGATACAGTAACTGTGTTGGCCACAAGTGTTGTAGTACAACATGACTACATAGAAAGATACGCCAAATCACTAAATTTATCTGTCCATATAAAGAAGGTGAATGCCAGTGGGCTGGTACATCTAGTAGAGAGTGGTACATTCCTAAACGATCATGATACAACATACAATACAATAGAAGAGACACTACATGATATACAGGGTGTATGTACGCTATCCAGTACACACCTACCATTTCTACAGAGTATGATGGAGGAGGTACGTCCGGATATAACATTTGTGGACCCCGCCAGCATTGTGGCCCGTCGGGTGGCCGACAAGATCAAGAATACAGGTAAAGGAAGACTGAGCATATACACATCAGGAGGGCACGACATTACACCTCATCTAAGGCAGTTGGGCATTACTGAAGATGTTAATCTTTTGAGGCCCTTCTATACCCATGACTGAATTCTTTATCGTATAATCGAGAGTACTCATAGTGTTTGGGATTTATGACTTCGCCTATTATTATTATAGCAGTACGGGTTATGCCCGCGCTGTGAACTTTGGAGACTATATCGTTTAGCCTTCCCTTTAGTGTTATTTGATCTTCCCAACTGGCACGATACACCACCGCCACCGGAGTATCTGGTTTATACCCGCCAGATATGGCCTCCTGTACAATTCTGTGAAGTAGGTGTATGCTCAGATATAGTACCATTGTACAGTTATGCGAAGACAGGCTTTTGATGCTCTCTTTTGTTGGTACGTCCGTACGAGATTCAATGCGTGTTATTATGATGGTCTGAGTGACTCCTGGTAGTGTCAACTGCGTAGAGAGGGCGGCCGAGGATGCCAGCATTGACGTTACGCCAGGTATCACAACACACTCTACACCTTTATCTTGTAGAGCATCCATCTGCTCTTTTATAGCACCATATATTGTGGGGTCGCCATCATGCAGACGTACTACCATCAAATCTGATACTGCATCCTTATGTAAGATATCAGTTATCTCTTCACGAACCATACCAGATGCATCATGCAGTCTACCGCCACACATATCAAGAACAGGTTGTGGTATTAAGGAGCCCGAATATACTACCGTATCTGCGTTACGAATTAATCGTTGGGCTTTTACGGTTATAAGTTCAGGATCTCCTGGTCCACACCCCACAAAGTACACTTTAGACACGTTTCACCACCAGTATGGAGAAGTACTTTGTTGTCAAGACCCCTCTGTCCACCTCGCCTAATGTTAAGCGTCGAATTATCTCATCAGGGGTTCCTAAATCCTGACCTATGGCAAATATAGAGTTCTCGGGGAATCCAGACTCTTTGAGTACTGTAATTACATTATCAAAGTACCTACCATCTTTTAGAAATACCAGAGTGTCGGAGTTTTTTGCTATCTCAGCTACTGAATGTAAGTCATAGCACGATGGTATAATCGATACTTTTTCAGAGCCTTCGGCTATACTGACTCCCACTTTTGAGGCGAATGTAAACATGGAGACGATGCCAGGTATCACTGTTATGTTTACATCTGTATATTTAGTGGTCAGTTCGCGGTGCATGTAAATCCACGTGCTGTATAGATACGGGTCGCCCACCGTAATGTATACAACATTATGTCCATCTCGTACTGTCTGGGCCATTTTGGCTGCATTCTCTTTCCATGTAGATTGTAATATGTCTGGATCTTTGGTCATGGGAAATATTAGGCGTTTTATTGTCTGCTCATCATTCAATAAATCCTGTATTACTGCCAAAGCTATACTGGGTCTATCCTCAGCAGATGCAGGGCACATTATAACATCTGCAGATTGTATGGCTTTGACGGCCTTGACTGTCAACAAATCTGGATCGCCGGGGCCAACCCCTATGGCAGTAAGTTTGGACATCATAGTATAATCTGTAATACTCCCAATTAAAAGTCTGGGAATGTATGAGTTCACGTGCCCACTGATAGTGGGGAAGTAGTTCGACACGGTCATATAACTAAACAAGGTTCCGTATGGCTCCGAAACGCCATGATCGGAGCTGCTCTACCGGCCATACGGTTTGATCCAACAATACGTACCAGATACGAAAAACTAGCAAAGTGAATAGGTGCCATGAAAGCAAGAACTGCCATAGCGCGTGAAATGCTAGTGGTGCGGACCTCCGAGTTTACCGCATAGTGTAGACAGAACAAAGATGCCATATCTAATATGCCGAGAGTAAAAAGTGTGAATAAAATGGTGCAAAAATCGGTCTTAAAGATAGGGGACCACTTCAGGTTGAGGTGAGATAATTTAAGTCATGACTTTCTGATATCTTTGGGAAGGTTTTTAACAACAGGATACCGTACAATATTATTGAAGTGTAAGGGTGGCAAACACATCATAAGGACTATACCATACCGTCTCAAAACGTCAGCCAGACTCACCAGATACTTTGACTCCATGTATTCCGAATCCCATGTGTGGCTCAATGCGGGGATTGAGGCGCGTCGGGCCGGTCTGTCAGTGTTTGACACCAATAAAATAGCCACCCTATGTCAGGCAATCCCACAGGCCTGGGTTCACGGAGCGATACAAGAAGGTCACAAGATGGAGGGGTGTAGTCATGTGAAGTATGGATGTAAGACGTATCCCCTATACAGCGCGGTCCCGTTGGGTAAAAGATCAAAGGGTGATGTTATTTATTTCCCAAAATGTGACACTCCTTTCAAACTACAAAAGGGTATACTCCCGGAGTCCAGCCGGTCGTATAAAATCGTGGATGTTACAAACTACGATGATAAGGAGAGGCAGTTCGAACTACATGTGACAGTTCGTGAAGATGTCCCGAATCGTGTGGCAACAGGCACACATGCCGGTATGGATATGGGTGGAAAACATACACTCATCGTTGGGAAGTCTGATGGTAGTGTTGCCATGCTTACGCTTCGTGAGAAGGACACCTTACGAAATATAGCACGCATTCAGAAAAAGATGTCTCGTTGCAAACGCGGCTCCCACAAGTGGCGTACACTCCATGCGCAGCTGCAATCAGTCTACAAAAAGATGGGAAACAGGCAGATCGACAAGCTGCGCAAGTTCTCCAAAAAGTTGCTGATACAGTGTGATAAGTTAATCATGGAGGGGATGAATTTATCTACGATGACCAGAAAGGGGCCAGGACAGAAGAGTAAAAATCGGAAGATGCGCCAAAGTAAATGCGGTGAGGCGCGCGAACATATCTGTCGGCAGTCCCTAACGTATAACGTGGAGTATGGCGAAATAAACCCAAAGAACACCTCCCAGCAGTGCTGTATGTGTGGCAGCACAAATACGTGGCGTAAAAGCAGTCAGTTCAGGTGTCATAATTGCGGTGTTCTGATGCACGCAGACGTTAATGCCGCGTTCAACATCCTATCTTCGTTTAATTTAGTGTGGTGGAGTAAGCGCGTACAAGCCGCTTACCATCTACAAAACAAGGCCGGAATGGTCTTGAGAGGAAAGATACATCTTGGCGCTTGCACAACTCCTCCAAGTGCCAGTGACGTGATGGCCGGTACAGGCTGTCCGAAGGTTGGGTGTCAAAACCTGACCAACAAAGAACGTCTCATTGGAGCTCCTCTGAATGGCGTACAGCCAACATCACTCGAAAGAGTGGTTATGTCTTAAAGATATAATTCCCAAAAGCCTAAAGTATTGATGCAGATATTATAGTGACGGGGTTACGGGCCAGCATCATTGTGCCTGTACTGGTACGGCGGCTCTTGAGTACTGTTATCTGTGTTATGTCGATATCCTGTAGTCCTGTATCATCAATTACATCTAAAATTTGGGATAAAGTCTCAATTAGAATTGTGCCTACAACTATACGGCTATTGGGCTCCAGTCTTTGTGTGCACAGACGTAGTATGTCTGCGGTGTCGCCGCCGGTACCCCCTATCAGTATGACGTTGGCGGGAGGTAGTGTGGGTATGACATCAACAGCCTCGCCGTGTATAACATTAATGTTCTCCAAGCCAAATAGATGAGCGTTATGTTTAGTGATATCTACAGCATCAATACTGTGATCTATGCCAAATATTACACCCGAAGGCCCGGTCTGAATTGCGGCCTCCACAGAGATTGAGCCACTACCACATCCTACATCATATACGGTATCGCCAGTGGTAATGCGCGCCTTTGAGATTTGAATTGCACGAATCTCTTCTTTGGTTATAGGTACACCCTCACATCTTTGAAACAATTCATCGGGTATTCCAGGGGTGGAGTACTTCCAACGTTTTTGGTCCATTTTATTTCATAACACCAGGCCTTTTAACGGTATGATTTAGATGCGCATCGCACATATCAACAAGGTGAACCGCCCATGCCTCGGGTGTCTGTGGTGTTACTGGTGAGCCAAACTCTTGCTTGCCATGATGACTCAGTATTATATGCAAAATTTGACGCTCCAGATCAGTATCAAACGATACTCCCATATCTCGTAACTGTTTAATCTTCTCTTGCACCATTATGATACCCAAACCAATGTGTCCCATGTAATCTCCATCAAGTGTATGTGTTATGCCCATGTCCATGTCGTATTGTGCAACCTTGCCGATATCATGGAGAACACACCCTGTCTTTACCATGTCTGCATCTATGGATGGATAATTTTGGCATATCACTTTTGATGTATCTACCATGTTTAAGACATGTTCCAAAAGGCCGCCCAGATAAGCATGATGGTATGATTTGGCGGCAGGCCATCTAGTAAATTTTTCAAAGAATATCTCATCTTTAAAAAGTGAGTTTAATAATGATTTTAAAGAATCGTTTCGCATGGACTCGATTTCAGTTACTAGTTTTGACTTTAATTGTCCAATATCAATATCAGATATCAATATTAGATCATCCTTGTCATACTCTGTGATCGTATGTATGTCATCTACATTTATTGACAATATATTTTGAAACTGTGATGTTGTACCCCGTACATTTACCACACTGCCTGTAGACAATGAATCAAATAATTTCTGCGTTATTACATTATTGTTACCGCCCCAAAACTTGGCTGCCATCTGGCCAGTCTTATCAGATAGCATAACTTCAAACCAGAGTCCAGGTTTACTTTTGTATGGTCGAAGGGATTTTTTGTCCACTAGGGCAAAATATGATGATACTGGGGTGTGGTTCTTTAAATCACCAAGAAATTGTTTCATATACTCAAACAACTCGTTACTAATATTTAGATATAATGATGTTAGACATTACTGATAACCGACCAAAGTTGCTCAAATGCTTGACAAAGTTTGTTTTATAGAGTACACTTAACAGTAAATTTTTGTGCCTGCCTTATGGATTCAAGCAGCTTTTATCCACATGTTTTTTTGGGATATACTTTTAATTTTTTGTACATTAATGTTTAATTAATTTAGCATCATATTCTCAAAATATTTAGTGATTTACAAATATTTCATTGGTTTTTGGTCAATTTAATCTGGATATGGTATCGCGTGATTGTTTTTATGTGCTAATTTTTAAATGATCATGGTGGTTATTTATTTTTAGCCTCCCATTTATGAGCAAATTACTTGGAGTGGATATCTCAGTGCCGAATGTATTGTATGGTCCGTAAATGTCTATGCAAGAACAACCTCTGCATCTTAAAAGCGTGTAAACTTATGCGGTTAGACATACTTTTGTTTGAGGGTTCTGTAGAGATTACACATCTTTGTTCTGTTCTGGAGTATTTTTCCATATGAATTTGTATTTTATTTCAAATTCTTACATTAATGTTCTAAGCTCGTGATATTACACAGCAAACCGTTATCAGTCTTAAGTCTCAGTTTTAGAATATTTTTATCTACGTATAATATGATTTTTAGGATTATTGTATTGCAATAAGGGTCGCGGATGTAATATCAAAGACATGTGTGACTCGGTATTGGGGTGCTGTGTTTGCGATATATTTTGGCAACAAATACGCTTGTATTGAACGAGTCTATTACAACATTGAATTTCTCCTGTAGAGTTTGTTTTTTATTCATATTTCGATAGTGATCTCTTTATATCAAAAAACATTCGGTTTTAACTGGTTTTATTTTGGATGGTCTCCATCAGCTTGTCTTTCAAGGTTTAGTGAGTTCAAAATATATCACCCGCAAAAAACAAAAAAATAGTTAACCCGCTACCTTCATGGCTGTATAAACCTCTGGTAGAGCATAACAGAAACCACAATGTAGACATTCTTCACTCTCACATGACTCACAGTATAATGTGTGGTCTTTGATGACTACCTCTACTACACGATTACTCTTTCTGTCACGTAGTATGACCCTGTCACCGTCTATACCTATCTTCCTTAACATTAGTGAGTTGTGTGCAATTGCTTTGTCCTTCATCATACGCATCTCAAGCATATGCGAGACAAATTTAGAGAGGCTATAGGAGCCTACCTTATTTTTTACATCATCACTGCCTATATGGACCCTGAATTGATCGTACAAATCATTAGGGATTGTTATTGATTTATAACCTGGTTTTGGCATTCTACTTCAATGTATAGTAGTATAAAGTATATTTAAATTTTGTATATAATTTGTATTGGTTGGCATATAACAGATGTGTGATGTTAGATATCTTTTGGTAATTTGAACCGGTGTACTTTAGGCATATCTAGCTCTTCGGGTTCTCGGACAAACTCTGGTCAAAGGCCATGGTATATCCTTTTACACGTCATGCCAAAGGACGACGGTACGTCCTCCAGTCTGTGCTTGACGCTTCTCAGGGGAGCTAATGCAAGAACCCTCCACGTCCAGACACCCCTTAACATGGGTGTTGCCGGTATTGTCCGGCAAATTTCGTAATTTTAGTTGACCATGCATGGCTTCCGAGCCTAACTTTTCCAAACCGGCAGCCTCTATATTCGAGCCCGCATTACAGTCGGCGTGACCCGTATGACCGCACCGTTTACACAGGAATTTTCTATCATCCCGGTTGTCCTTATGTGTATAACCACACGAATTACATCTCTGACTGGTATACGCCGCCGTAACCCAGATTATCTCTCCGGCCAACTTGTACGCCAACAGTAATGCCAACAGCCCCCAACATTGTTGTAAAATGGCCTTATTGAGTCCGGATTTCTGCGCAACGTTTTTGCCGGGTTGCTCTTCCGTACCTTTGGCGGACTTTACCATGTTTTGTATGGGCAGATTTTCCAGGGCCACATGTGAGGTGTTGTCCGAAATAACCTTGGATATCTTATGCGCGGTGGTTTTTCGGATGTTTGCAGCCTTACGTTTATTCTTGGCGGCGCGTTTACAGGCTTTCGCCCAGCGCCTAGAACCTGGCTTACGATTCACGTAATCCGGCTTCTGCCTGCGTGATGCTATCTTTTGTGCCTTAGAGGCCGTCTTCTCTGCATTGTGTACACGGCGTGCCACCTTTTCGGGTACCATTATCGTATAGTCGGGCGTGGCCACATTACCGACATTCCGGTCTATACCGATAACCGTCTGCTCGGTTATAGTTGGCGTCTCATCCGGTATTTTACAAGATATGGTAATCCTCCACCCGCCGTCAGGTAGTTGAAGTAGTTGGGCGGTCTTGTATCGGTAATTTAATACTGGGAACTCCCGCGACAGTTTAATCTCGCCCATCTTGGCTATCTGTACAGTGCGTGTATCGGTGAACCGCGCTTGACCATTTGTGCCATCATGCGTTATCGTCAACGGGATGGAGATGTGACTTCCATACTTTTTGAAGTGCGGCTCACCGAACTCCCACTCGGGCTTGATGTCCGCAGCCTTCAGCCGTTCTGTCTCGACATATTGTTCGTAATGTCTTCCCAGATCATATAATATTTGGCGCGTCACACCGGATATGGACTGTTTCAGCCAACGCGGACCCGAATTATTCCGCAAATCCGTATACCACGCGTTTATCCTACCCTGAGTCGCATTCACCCTCCCCGTTTTACGATATTCTTCCTTGAAGGTTTCCAGCAGTTTGTTATGTACAAACCTGTCCATGCCAGCCTGTCGTATCAACATCTCCTTCTTGAATCCCTTGCGGAATTTAACGCCGAATGTGTATGTACGGTTAACCATTATACTATACAGTGGAATGTGGTAATTTAAAAAGGTGGTGTTACTATTTCCGGGGATTATATCGATGGGTAAACTGACTTAGGTGAACCTGCCAGGAGGGGATCTGTATGGTTGAGTAACTACCCATTCTTTGAAGGCTATGCCGTACTCTACTAACAAGTAACGTTTATCTCAATAGATAACAGACGAGCTCTTGTGAAGGAGTCGACTACTGCCTATCCCATGCTATGTGTGATGCCTGTTGTGATACTGTGGGGTTTGACGCTTTCGGTACACTCTTCACCCGACCTGTACGCCCAACACCTTGCTAGCGCAGACGAAATCACCTCGGACATCCGTAAGATTGAGGGCATATACGAAGCAACCGCCACCATCTTGGCACTTGTAAGTTTTGGTTCAGTGTTGGGCGTACGGCTGAGCACTAACAGGTACGCAGCTGGCATTCAACGAGGTGGTTTGACACTTGTGTTTGGTGGAAGCCTACTCGTGATTATCATCCAAGTGCTTGTGATGGGTGGGTTGTGTTGTGGTTATTTGTTAGCCAGTCAATACCTTGTCTATATCATGTTGACAGGTATGGCTCTCATAGTGATGGTTGGGGGATACATAATCATTGTGGCTGCTCAGAACAAGGACACCTCAAATCGTAGAAAGCGCTCCGAGAGGGCAACGAGAATAATCAACAAGCCAAACAAGAAAGGGTTAAGAACCGACCACCCCAAGTCCAAGACGGGGCAGCCTAATATCAACAAACCATCTACGAAACTTCGGGCAAAGGCTCGTCGTACATCTGATGATAGCACTTCAAAAGGGCATCTGCCTCCCAACGACTCACCATAGTACCTTTGGCCTTCATATCCTTCAGTATGTCTGCCACCACAGCAGCACGTACCGCGTCCACATTACCGTCCCAGTTCTTCTCCACGGCTTTCTCCTGTTTAGCGATAGTTTCATCTATGGTATCGAGAATGTCCATTGCCAAGCTATCGTAATCGGCACCCAGACTTAACAGTGTCTTTAGAACCATACACCAGCAACACCAAGTGATACTGTAGGCGGCTCTAAATGATGCCACATGCTATGAAACCATATACTACCCATCATCATTACACTTCAATAGGAAACCTTGCCTATTAACCATTCCTTGTAGGGGTCAGTACATACTCAACCCCCCCCCCACCACAATAAGCACAATAGACTATACTTGAGGATAAACCATACGGGATGTGTTCTATATGCCCATGCGGGGTTGTTGACCTTGTTGAATATCTGTTAGTATCCACAATATGATATCGTGGTTAAATACAAATTTGTACCAATACCTTCAAAGGTTTCGAAGAATGAAGGTATTGGCACTTACATATCATTGGACAAAGACAGTATTTAACGACATACATCATGATGTGTGTATCTGGAGGACACATCCGGAATGATATCATCGCAGTCATATCATTATGATATGGCAACACGTATCGGCATTCCTTATTCACCGCACATAACAATTTCACAATATCCTACGCCGTCGATAAACACCATGCCGTACAACAAATCTAACAGCATTTACCACATACATCACAAATTCATAAATGATATATTTCAAAAATGGGAACGCACGCTCGCACAACTGTACCATGCCAATAATGTCATTCGTAATTTGGAACGCATCATACAACAGGGAACAGAATCATCCTCCGGCGAATCGACACTATTACGGAAGGAGGTGGTTGCGGTATCGCGTGAGAACCTTGATTTGCATGATATCATTAAACAGAAGGATGCAGAGATATCGCAGTTAAAATACGACATGCAATACGCAGAGAGCCAATATGTACAGAGGATAACGGCATTAGACCAAACCATACGCCATTTGACGGAAAAATATGGTGAAAAGAGCGACATGTGTGAAAAATTGTCTGTACACCTAAAACGCTACGAGAATCAAAATACTCCGGGTCACACCACATACAATAAATAGCGAGAAGAGTTGCGCAATGATGAATCCATACGGAGCGGTCAGCCAGTACAAAAAAGAGACACGATAGGCCCACCAGTAGGACATGATGGGCACCACATATCACTTGACATCTCCGACACCATACTGTACACAACACACAGATGTTACAAGTGCAACTCAAATAACCTGAAACGTATGACACACATCTCCAAGTGTATACTGGACTTTGAGGGGGATACGCGTATTATATCATATGTGAACCATACTGGCTATTCAATGATGTGTGAGCATGACCACATCTCAAAGCCCACATTCCCGGGTATACCGTACACAGCCTTTGGACCTGAAGCCCTAAAACACATACTGGTGTATGCCACCCGCAGAGCGGTAGATTCGGACATTTCGCACTACTTTTCGTGTTTATACGGCAAGGGAATATCGCACAACTCGGTATGGAACGCGCGAAAAGCCCTCAGCCTTGTTCTGGCTCCCACAATACAGTACATATTAGAAGAGTTTCGCAAGGCAAAATTCCTTCAACTCGACGAGTCGATATACCGATACCGCAAAAGAAGAATATACGTGTGGGTGATACGGTGCGATACCGCTACACTGATAGTGCCGCGCCTGGGCAGGGGCGCCGAAGACATCTATCCATACGTAAAGGATGTACTTGACAAACCAGTCGTAGTGGACGGATACGCGGTATATCCTAATTTATTCCGTATAATACAGCGGTGCTGGGCTCACATACTGCGTGATGCAGAAGATGTCTGTATACGCGACAAGAAGAATCCGTTATACAAGGAATTATACCATAAACTAAACGTCATATTTCGCAAGGCCAAAAGGATAGCAAAGGATACGGCCAAGAGTGGTGGCGCAGACATGCACACATGTAATGTGTTGGCAGATGAAATACGTGAGCTGGCGGCCGGATACGGCAATGTGCAGTTTGCCGGTACGCTGGCTAGTGCTGCGGACAACCTCTTTACGTTTCTTAGATATTCGGGCATGCCGCCTACAAACAACAACTCTGAGCTGGACGTACGCGACTATATCATTCCCCAACGCAACATACGCCGCAAGTTCATGTCCGAGATAGGGATGGCCGTCTTTGCCGTATTGCAAAGTTTTGCCGCCACATGCGACAAACTAAATCTGGACATTGGAGAGTCATTCATCAAGATACTTGTTGAACCGCTACACAACATATTTGATGATGTCAACACGCCCGTACAAGAAGTGGGGTTGAGTCATGTTTTGAACGGGCGACCGGTCTTGCCCATGCCGGTTACTACACCCGCACTACCCGAGACTATTACCATACCAGAAGCATCTTTACCCGTCCTGTTTAGGGATACCGCATATACAGTACCTGCCGTACCCATGATGCCACCCCAAAATACAACGGCTATTGCACCCACATCTACACAAGAGTCGAACGACACATCACACAAGAAACCAACTCACAATACCAACACTATGACATTGACACGTACGATAGACACATCATGTATGCCCCCGACCAGAACATGCCCCATTTCATACTACACAAAGCCTGACTTTATCGTGCCGCACACATGTGTACTAGCGACTTATGGGCATGACGATTATCTGCTGTTTCACCACAAACCACCGCCGTCCTTCTAAATATGATTTTTGCATACGAAATATCGCAAGACGGCTGGGGGGGGGTTGAGTATGTACTAGGGGTCACCGTAACTTCTCAATTCGCTGTCCCAGATACATATTTTTATTTGAAGGGGGTGGTTATGACAATTGTTGGTGGCATTATGTTTGGTACGGTGTGTGGATCAGCGGCTCCAATTGCGCCAGAGCCTACACTAATAACCATGCCAGATGATAAAGAATCTTGAAGCAAGTCTGGGACTTGGAGAATTATTGTTCTTGCATTCATATCTTGTATAACCGTGGCATTGCCAAGGTTATATGCATCAAATCCAACATGTGCGGTGATAATGGTCTTGTCAAGCAGAACAACTTCACGAGCAAACGAGAGAAATAGAACGCCAGTTCCAGGATCATACACAGCTTCAACTAACCAAAGCCAGTGTATGGCATCAGTATAGTGCAACAGAATTGGTGATGTCGTTATACACAATACTCCTAAGACAAGTATGATGGCGGTTATGACTACAAGATGTGATTTCACCATTATTTTTTTGTGATACATAAAGTATGCAATAACCACAAAAAGAACAACAGACATAGTTAGGAATATGTGTCCAACATTAGACCCACTCAATCCGTCATAAGTATACCATACCGTACTAACACCGCTAAATATAAGTAGTAAAAATCCAATGATTTTTCCAAAATAAAAAAATGGTTTCATGTTTCTAATTAAGTGTAATTAGTGTGTAGGAAATTACCATAAAAGCTGTGGTGAGTTGCGCTGCTTGGTACATTTGTGTGATACGTACCTGTGTTCTGCTGTGAGAATAATGTTCCGTCCATTAATGAGTAGTTAAGTGCAACATGTGAGAACACCCATTCAGCAAACCACCACCGGTATGTTAATGGTGCATTCCAATCTATGGTCGCCCTATTGTTATCCACTTCTATATCAACTGAATATGATTTCCTGTCCCACGTTGTGCCGCCAGAATGCAGATCAGTGGTAATGCTACCATCATCTGCAACAAAAAGTATGCCATATCTATCGTCATAAACATATTGATCAGGCGTCCCATCTGATTCTACGCGTGTGAATGTTTGGTTAAAGTCACTACTAGTAACAACATATGCATTACGAGGTAGTATTGTGATGGTGTAGTAATATTGCGACGTAAGAGACTTATTAACATATTTCTGCGTAGTTACGGCATAGGTATCGTCTGATAGGACATGTACTTCAAGGGCAATGTCCATGCTAGTTGATTCATATTTATATGAATTGGTTATCGTGCCTGGGTTGGCAATCAGCTGATCTACATACTCATTTAGGGCTGGTTCGTAGATTGGTCTCATGTCGTTTTCAGCATAAGCATCATTTGTTATTACCATCAAAGCTCCTAACATTACGAGTGTAAGTAAGATTGCGTGTTTGTTACCCATTACGTTGTTGTTTTGTTGAAGATTATATGTTACTTTGTGTTTATCCCAAAAAATGAGAACATTTTACAAAAATATGCAACTGTGAAGTCACAGGGACATGACGTATAGTGGGAAATCGGGGACATGAAAAATGAAGTGATTAGGTTGACGACTTGTCGTACGACTAGTCATTTTTTAATTTGTTTTAAGCCGGGAGTGGAAACGTAGGTCTGAGTGGAAACGGGGATCAGGTCACCTTTTCTTCCCACTCAGACTCCCTCACAAAATTTACAAATTACCTTCTAGGTTACCCGGCTCTATCAAGTCTTTGTAGGTAAGCCGGGATCCCACCATGTTCTCAGCTACTACCCCCATCATGTCTATGGTGTCAAACTTCCTGACATTGTGCCGTCCCGCAAACTCGTTTACATACCTGTGGAGATGTTGTTCCGATAGGTGGTGGAAAGTGCCGTCATATCCTCTCTTAACCATAGCCCAGAACGATTCCATGCCGTTGATGTGCGCCTGACCGCGAACATACTCACCGACTGAATGTTTTACCGCTTCATGGTTGGTAAGGCTGCCATACGATGGGTTTTCGTCGGTATATTTCTTGGCGGTTGGTTTTACGTGACCATCAACGAAGTCAGTCAGTCTGGCTTTCGTGGTCTCCGGGACGGGGGATGCGGCCACCTTATTGGTTGTACGATCTTTCACGCCAACCACTGCCATCTTAGCCGTCTTGCCCTTATCAGGTTGGTGACGGTTGGTCTCCGAACCACCAACAAAGGTTTCGTCTATCTCGACGGGGCCGTCCATGCCATCAACCCCGGCTAACTGTTTCCATGACTCACGCAGACGGTGAACCATGAACCATGCAGTACGTTGGGTAACTCCAAGATCTCGGTGAATTTTCATTGATGATACTCCCTTAAGGTTGGTTGCGAACAAGTACGTAGCTATCGCCCAATTTTGGTATGATACCTTGGATTGTTGCATCACGGTGCCCTTTTTGACCGAAAAGTGCGACTTGCATTTGTAACAATAGTAAGGCATCTTTGGATGGCGCGCCGGTGTGGTGTCATTGTTACCACAGGTTGGGCATCTCCTACCGTCTTTCCATATCCTATCCTCAAACCACTTTTGTGCAGTATGGTTGTCAGGAAACATCTTAAACAGTTCGGCTATGGTGATCCCTTTACGGAAACTCTTGCCTGGTGCTTGTTGGCCCATAATGTATTATAGGTGGTTGTACTTTATATAGTTTACCTATCGATATAATCTCCCTATTTCCGAGTTGACCAGAGTTTGTCCGAGAACCGCTCTTCGTAATGCTTGGCACCATCGCTATCCATCACATGTTGCCCATGGTATATGGTACATAATCCGTCGCCATTGTACCCGATCCCACCATGTGGCTGAATTCATGCGTCACCGTGCGCCGTATTGTCGTTGTATGAATATTCGGGTTTAATCATATCACACCACGAGGAAGCGTAGCCTTACTGCATGTGTTGGCGGAAAGCGGCTTGAATTTTATCACCAATGGTGTGTCACGGTGCACGCATAAACACCAGTTGCAGGTTGGTACAACTTTAGGCCTCTCACAATCTCATCTGTAAAACTGCCATATTAAGCACCACAAAATAATATAATAGTATAACACCCTTCTGCGCAAGTGACTTGTTATGTCATATTTTGTTGTGTTTTTTTGGCCATATTCTATGGATAATAACGATTTTTCCAAACTATTATCATTGTATATGGAATCGTAAAATTTCATGGCCAAAAGGCATGCTTAAAGATAATAATTACTTTATAATATAATTGAGAAAAAGAAATTATGAAGCATCATTGAGGAGCCAATGCAGTTAAAATATATTTTGCCAACATACAATATGCTCTATGTTTCCAAAAAAGCGCCTGCGTCGACTGCGAAAGTCTGATGGCATGCGTCGACTGGTACAAGAGAGCCACCTAAGTGTAGATGATTTGGTGTATCCCATACTTATCGGGGAGGGATTAAGTGAACCTCAAACCACAAAGTCCATGCCAGGCATACAGATAACGCCTCCTCGCATGGTACATGATGAGATGCAAAAGATACAAGAAGATGGAATATCCGCAGTGCTGCTCCATGGCATGCCACAGAGAAAGGATAGCATCGGCAGCTCGGCTTATGACAAAGATGGCGTGGTACAAAACGCTATACGAGAGGCACGAAGATCAACTCCAGATATGGTGATAATGGCGGATGTCTCCATGCGTCAGTATACGGATACAGGTCACTGTGGCATATATGGTAAAGATACAGTGGACAACGATGCAACGATACGATATCTAGGAGAGATTGCTGCCAGTTATGCCAAGGTCGGGGTTGATGTGGTGATGCCATCGGCAATGATGGATGGTCAGGTTGCCGCTATAAGATCACGTCTTGACGATGAAGGGTATACTAATGTAACAATAATGTCACAGTCTGCCAAACACCACTCATCACTATACGCGCCGTTCAGAGATGCGGCCGATTGCGCCCCTAAATGGGGGGATCGTAGTGAATATCAGTTGTCGTACACAAACTCACGTCAAGCCATGTTGGAGGTGGCCTCAGATATTGCCGAAGGAGCCGATATCGTCATGATAAAACCTGCAACCATGTATCTGGACCTGGTGGCAGAATCCCGTAGGCGCTTTGATGTACCTATAGCTGCATATAGTGCATCTGGTGAGTATGCGTTGATACATGCGGCTCATACGCAAGGACTCATAGACAAAGATGCCGTCATTTTAGAGATGCTCGGGTCAATAAAGAGGGCGGGTGCCGACATAATTGTAACATACTTTGCACCAGAAGTGTCTAGGTTATTACGCTGAGAGCTGGCGGGCGGGGATTTACGTGTAGATGTAGGGTGCGCGATGAGCGTAAATATATCGTGATGTAGGACTTGCTGAAGATGCCAAGATGAAGATTGCCAAAAGATTTAGACAGTTAGTTACTCTAGAAAAACAGAACTTTGAATCATTAAAGGGCCAAAGAGTTATTGAGGTGTACTAGAGAGGAGTCGCCAGCTACCACAAATTGCATCATCGCCATGTGTAATTATTAACCTTGAAACAGGTCTCCTGTGTAACTCTGATTAGCTGGAGGATGCGCGACTTCCAGTTGAGCGCCCAGATGTATCCAATTGTACCGTTGGTGTAGGGCCACCGGAGAAGACTCCGGGGTTTTATATTAGTAGGACACACCCTATCTGTGAGAAGAATTTATGGCGTTAGCAGGAATAGAGTTAAAGTATATAGTCAATTACATAGATAATGAGACAGAAGGGTACTATGTCAGTAACATATATGGAATAGATAGGGACAGTATATTATTCAAGTTACATCATCCAGACAAACCCGACATACTGCTGGTTTTATCCACATCCGGAGTATGGATAACCAGTACACGAATCACACAGATAGAGGAGAACAGACTTGTCCGGCGTCTACGAAGCGACCTGTTGCGATTAAAATTAAAGAGTGTAGAGCAGGTGGGACTTGAGAGGATTGTATATATAAAATTTGGAGGTTTTGATAAGGAGTTTGTTGTGGTGGGAGAGTTCTTTAAGGACGGAAACATAATCCTGTGCAACGACAAAAAGAAGGTGCTAGCCCTACAGCATTCAATTGACGTGAGACATCGAAGTATAAGTGTGGGTCAAGAGTATACACAGCCACCACAGAATGGATTAGATGCGCTTGATCTAAAACTCAGCGACTTTAATAGTATAAAAGATACAAAGATGGTCTGTGCCCGATGGTTGGGAAGACAGTTAGGGCTACCTCGCCGATACGCTGAAGGCATACCGTATAATGCAAATATAGAACCAAGCAAGAGTGGAGATGCTCTAAGCAAAGATGAAATTACATTACTGTATAACTCTGCCAGACAGATAGTATCGGATGTTATAGAAGGAAGGCACGCTCCTACCATCTGGAAGGAGGGGGGCGAGGTATACCCCATAAAACTTGGAGAACAAAAAGACCTTACAGCTGTGGATAGTTTTATGGTAGGACTAGATGTAACGCTAACGCAACAGATACTACAGAAGGGTAGGGAGTCACAGGGTGGTGAATCGTCCACTAAGGTGGAGTCATTAAAGTCGCAATTAAACGAGCAGAAGAGAGCAATACAGACAGTTACTAATAGGTCTGCATCAATTACCAATGTAGCCAATTCATTATACACAATACTCTCACAAGGAATACTCAGGCTGGATGCGAAAGAAGCCACAGAGATGCTAGCTCAGAATGGCGCCACACTAACAAAAGAGAAAGGTGTGCCCATCTTAAAGATATTAGATGAAAAAATAAAGATAAATCTAGACGCACCACTGCAGTCCACTGCATCTACATTATACACAGAGGCAAAGAGACAGTCGGCCGCCATTAAATCCATAGAAAAAATTATGGAAAAAACACGTAAAAAGATAGAGAGAGCCACCGACGAAACTCAAAAGCAGCAGGAGAGCGTCACGTATGCGCAGGTTCGAAAGAAGAATTGGTTTGAGAGATATAGGTGGTTCTTTACTACAGATGGTTCTTTGGCGATAGGTGGTCGTGATGCCCCTTCAAACTCTGCAGTTGTACGACGACATATGAAGGATAATGACTTTGTGTTTCACGCTGAGATATACGGCTCCCCATTCTTTATACTAAAAGAGGAGAAGCCCACAAATCTGAGTTTGGAAGAGGTAGCAGAAGCAACAATCTGTTTTAGCCGTGTATGGAGAGAAGGTATGTACGGTGTTGGCGCATATTGGGTACATCCCGATCAAGTTAAAAAGTCAGCCCCCAGCGGACAGTACCTACCCAAAGGATCATTTACAATAGAGGGACAACGGAACTTTATCAAGGCGGGCAACAATATGAAGTTAGCCGTGGGCATGATACAGTATGAGGGGGACTCGTTGTTGACCTGTGGTCCACCAAATGCCATATCAAAGCACTCAGATGCATACGTCGTAATAGAACCCACAGGTTTGGACATGGTGGATGCTGCCAAAAAAATACGAAACGAGTTTTTGCGCATGAAGAAGCACGACTCCAAAGAATATACGATAGATGATTATGTTCGCATACTACCTGCAGGAAGTAGTCGCATACTGCAAGTACATGACGCATAAGTTTTTAGCCGATTCGATGGCGGGCGACGTGGCCAGAAATATGCGCATGTTGGGTCATGACACCGAATATCATCCGCACATGACACAATATGATACTTTACAGTATGCCAAGACAACAGGTCGAATAATACTGACAAAGAATCAGTGGTTATTAAAGAAAGGTGTCTGCACAATATATGCCACAACTACACACGGCATAATGAAAAAAATAGTTGATACATTTGGTATAGCCACCGATGTTATAGTGAGTAAATCTAGATGTAGCATATGTAACGGTGAGCAGAGAGATATGGATGGTACAAGGAGACAATGCATACTGTGTGGTAAGATATACTGGGATGGGACACACATCGAACATATGCAACAGATAGCAAAGACGTGGTGGTAATCTAGTGGCGTGTGATGGTGCCAGCATCCACATCTACTGTTATTTTGGAGTTGTTCTGTAGTTTCATCTCAGATACATCAAGTATTGCCAAAGGTATGTTGGCCACTGCACAACCGGTAACGACTGTAAGGTCAGGACGCGCACATAGCATGGCAGATGGTGCCACATTGTTTGCTTTTAGAGAGTGTATCGTATAGGCTCCCACACTACTTCCTATGCCGTGTGGAAATGCCAGTATTGTGTCTCGTAGAGATCGTTTGTATAGATCATGTGATGCATCCTGTATTACTCCAGTGTCTTTATTTATCATACCCAAAAAGTTGATGGGCTGGTTAGTGTGCACCAGTATGCCTGTGGCACGGCCTCCCACCAATCGCTTCATTGAGAATGCTCCTGAATTATATCCTGTAGCGGTTTTAGTGATACACCAAGGCCGTTTGATTTCTGTAGGTAGTAGGCCCCCTTGATGCTATTTGTTATGACACCATCAGTGTCATCAGTAGATAACAGGGGTGTCAGGCATGCGCAGCAGTCCGCCAAAAGATGTACATTTGCCCTCTCCAGAGTCTTTATGTGTGGGGCAGCGGACTCTTTGACTGTGCGGGGACAGAAGAGCATGCACCTTTTGGTGAAGCGTCGGCCCCGTAGCATCTCAATCAGTGATTCTATCTCTGGTAGTGACAACTGTGGACTTCCCAGTATTATGGTGTCGCCGGTCTCAGCAGTGTTTAGTTCATCATGAATCTTCTTTGCCTCCTGTCTATCAAAGGATATATGTTCTGTGTCAGGTGCAGTATCCGTGGTGAATTTGGCGCATGTGCCCGAAGTGCCCATACCTCCACACAACGCCTTGCATGCCCGTCGGTCTGATGGTACAGCGCCAGATATGGAGACGCACTTCTCAGAGACCCTTCCTGCAAAGAGGCCCAACATGCCCCAGTCCAACTCTGTCATATTAGGCATATCCACATTGACGGTAACGTCTGGGAAGATATCTCCGCGAAATTCATTATAGGGACTCTTGCCGGTCAATGCGCTAGCCAAGGCGCTAAAGGCACTCTCCTTGTTGGTCTTTAGTTTATCCAGCGAATTAGCGTGAATAGCCGCATTGCTTTCAGCAAAAGATACTTGTGTGCCCGCTGTGGGAATATCGAATATATCGTATGGTATGCAAGAGAATGATGTCTCGACACCCATCATCTCGTATGATGTTTTTATTGACTCTTGTTTCTTTATGAATTCGTCTGTAATGGCATACTCGTGTACTGTGTCCTTGTCGAATCCCGCTGGATTCAGTGTTGTCCTTACTTGTACTCTGGCTTTATGTCGTATGGATCGTAAAAACTGCTCACCAGCATCGCCAATTGTATTGTAGTTGACACCAGATAGATGGACCCAATGTATAGGAATCAATCTGTCCGCGTCTGTCGCCTCGCCAGTGGCTACAAGTATGCGGTAGGCCATCTGTAGTATGTCGCCATGCTCGCCTCTTAGAGCACCTTCCTCGTACTTTGTCAGTATCATGAATATCATATCATCACAACACTATATTAGGGAATTACATACATGTCTTACCATACATGCAATCACTCTTTCGAGTAATGTTGGCGATGCCATCCAGAGGAGTGTTTGGTAGACGTTCATTGTCGGCCTGGGTTTTAACCCATTCCTCGTGACCGCCTGTACCGGCAATCACATCGTTAGCGCTTGGAGGAATCGTGCAAGCGCCAAGATGTATCCTTCCTCTCAAGACCATTCCGGCCTTGTCTTGTAGTTT
The DNA here is from genome assembly GCA_965219765.1 of Nitrosopumilaceae archaeon. GTDB lineage: Archaea > Thermoproteota > Nitrososphaeria > Nitrososphaerales > Nitrosopumilaceae > VYCS01. The sequence goes on along the minus strand of CBDCOI010000001.1, from coordinate 1,740,771 downwards.
GCGGACTGCTTGGATCCGCTTGGACCACAATACCAAGTTGAATACGAATAGGATGTTATATGCCGCGTTGAAGTCCGCGTGCATTAGAACGCCGCAATCGTGACACTTGAATTTGCGCCCATACCCTTTATGCTCATGCACGATGTTGTCGTGCCATACCTTGAAGCCGCCGAACCGTTCCGTGTTCAGGCTGCCACACATACAACATTGTTTGGAGGTGTTTCTGGGATTGATTTCGTTGTACTCGACGTTGTACTTTAATGACTGCTGCGCGATGTGTTCGCGCGCCTTCCCGCACTTGCTTTGGCGCATCATCTTATTCTTTTGCTTCTGTCCCGGTCCCTTTGTGGTCATTGTACGTAGGTTCATGCCTTCCAATAGGATACTATCGCACTGGCGCATGAGTTTCTTGGAGAATTTACGCAGCTTGTCTGTCTGCCTATTGCCCATCTTTTTGTACACGCTTTGAAGTTGGTCGTGGAGACGGTTCCATTTGTGCGAGCCGCGTGTACAGCGCGACATCTTCTTTTGAATCCGTGCTATATTTCGTAAGGTGTCCTTCTCGCGCAACGTTAAAACTGCCGTTGTCCCGTCCGACTTACCCACAACCAAGGTATGCCTGCCGCCCATATCTCCACCAGCATGTATGCCGGTCGCCACACGTTCTGGAATGTGTTCGCGAATCGTTACGTGTAATTCGAACTGCCGCTCTTTGTCAGTATGATTTGTGACATCCACGATTTTGTATGACTGTGACGTATCTGGTATATTTCCTTTTTGTAGTTTGAATGGTGTGTTACATTTCGGAAAGTACACCGCATCACCCTTACAACGCTTGGCAAGAGGAACCGAACTGTACAACGGATACTTCTTCCCATACTTGACGTGACTACATCCCATCTCCATACCTGCCAATACAGCGCCCTGCGCGAATGCTTGTGGGATGCTGCGCAGTAGGGTAAAGATTTTCTGACAGTGATTATACGGCACGCCTTGGCGTGCGGCCTGGCAGCCTGCGTTGATCCACACATGACTCTCAGAGTATATTGAGTCGAAATAATTGGTGAGGCGCGCGGTGGTTTTTAGTCTATATTGTACCGTCCTCACAACGTACTTCCCACCTTTATACCGCATGGTATACCTTGTATGGTGCGTGGTTTAAGGATTGCGCTTGATGTAAATGAGGTATATAATTCCCATATATTATATGCGCATACAGGTTGCATATATTGCGATGTATGACATATCCATAACACTAGATGGTATGCGGGATACCATGAAGGCAGAGAAGCCGCCCCGAATAACCGCGCTACGGGAGTTGCACGATGCTGAAGACCGGGGCCCCTTCAGTATATTGATTGGAACCATACTGTCTGCCAGAACTCGAGATGAGAATACGGCCAAGGTTGTGCGGGCACTATTTGATGTATACAGTACGCCGGCCGAGTTGGCTGCTGCGGACTATGATGACGTTAAAAAGATTATCAAGTCCATAGGATTTTACCGTGTAAAAGCCAAAAGAATCATAGATGTTGCTAAAATCATAGTCGAGCAGTATGATGGCCAGGTACCCGATGATATGGAAGGTTTGATATCACTGCCTGGTGTAGGTAGAAAGACGGCCAACTGTGTCTTGGTGTACGCCTTTGAGAAGCCTGCCATTCCTGTGGATATACATGTACACCGTATATCAAATCGATTGGGCATTGTAAACACAAAGACTCCCGAGGAGACTGAGATGGAACTACAAAAGATAATACCTCAGAATTACTGGTTGGAGATAAATGATACATTTGTAATGTATGGCCAAAACATATGCAAACCCATATCACCCATGTGCAATGTATGCCGTATTCAGGACAGATGCGCCTTTTACTCTATGAGCGCCGCTTTGAAAGGAAGAGAGTCCCCACCAAAATCCCCACCGCAGCAGTGATCACAAATGGAAATAGGGCGTAGATGTTGTCTGTGGGATTTCCTGAAAGAAACTCCACCAGCAAGAGTCCTGAGTTTGTAGCTTGTGGATCAGAGGTGGCCTCCATGCCAAAGACCGAATACGAGCCAACTACAAATGTGCCCACATCAAGATTACTCACCACAATTCTTTCACCATTATTCACGGTGAGTCCGCCCCGGTCAGTATATGAAAGGTTCACCCGAGCATCAGGAAACCAGCCCCGGTCCGTATTGCTGTGTATGACGACGTATCCTTCCCGGGGCATCTGGGCCGCCAGCCAAAATTTATGATCTGGATTGGCACCCATGCCCACCTCAATGAACCTGTCTGGATCAAACGCATCATGTATGCGCAGTACAGCGTTACCCAAAGGATTGGCGTACAATATATCGTTGGATATTGTTATCTGCCAGCTTATTGGGTGGTTTTCATTTAGTTGTACTGTGGAGGCATCACGACCCACCCGATTGAACTCGAACCATGGTATCTCTACCTCCTGTATGGATAATGAGGGATTTTTGATGTCTTGCGCCGATACTGACTGTATGGGCATGGATATCAGTATAGATACAAGTAGTACAACAGTACACTGTTTAATTCGCATCAAATCAGATATGTTACGGAGCGATAAATATCTAATCTGAGATATAGTTCTGTACAAGCTTCACCCTACGGCGAACAAGCGCCGTAAATCCCAAAGTCTCAAAGTCCGTCGTGTACAATACCGGACAATATAAGAGCCGACAGGTCAGAAACCTAGGGGACAAACTTGTTGGGCATGCGCAGAATCAGTCTGGCAACCTCGGGCCTCATAATAAATTCGGAGGGCATTATATTATTCTCCACCAACTCTCGTAGTTTCGTACCACTGATGGTCACTCTGTCCTCAACATTGTGGGGGCACACCTTGCTGTTGGTAAATGTGAGGCAACTACGACAGTAAAAGAAGGCAGGAAAGAAGATGGGTGCAATCTCCAAGTCCGGATAATCGTCAAATATTCGGTGCGCAGCAAACGGGTCATAAAAGTTGCCTACACCAGCATGGTCCCGGCCTATGGCTATATGCGTGCAGCCATAGTTCTGGCGCATTATAGCGTGGTGTATGGCCTCTTTGGGCCCGGCGTACTTCATCTCTGTATGTAGTGTAGACATCTTGCACCGGTTGGTGGTGTAATAGTATAGTATCATCAGTTCATAGGATTTTATTATTACTTCGTTGGTAAAGTCGCCAGACTTTTTCTCTCCCACTATAGGACTCACAAATACGCCATCACGAACGGTAATGGATGTCTTTTGTAGCATCTCATGAGCTACATGTGGGGGATTTCGCGTCTGAAATGCCACTATGGTCTTCCATCGCATATCACTGAACATGTTTCTAGTCTCTATCGGGGTCAGGCGATGGCGGCGAAGCTCAGTCATGTAAGGGCGTTCCAGATATGTTATCTTGCCCCCCAAGGCGTACTTCTCTGTGGTGAGGGTCTTTGCTACTCCCGGATGTGAAGTGTCCATCGTGCCAAAGATTTTCTGTGCCATCTCTTTATGAGGAATCTCGAATAACTCATCTACATGTAGTACTGCATAATTATGTCTGTATGGGTCCTGCAACAAGACATCTCCAGCATCCTTTGCTTTTAGGGCCGTCATCTTGTCTACAGGAAATAGTATGGGAACTGTCCAGGCGACATCGTTTGCTAGACGGCCTCGATTCATCACCGACTCCAAGTCTTGCGCCCCCATGAAACCTTCCAGAGGACTCATTATACCATCGGCGATATTTTCAGCATCAGCAGCAAAGTCCGCCCCTGTCTTAATGGTAGGTATATCTCCAATGTTGATATTGCCGAATCGGTTTACCAGAGTACCTCCATGCGGGCGAATACCTTTACTTGATGCGGAAGAAGACTCCATTTTGGACTCTTTCATTGTAGTTTCAGACATCATGATGTAATCCACACTCCTTTATACCCTTCTCCCACCACCAGCGTCCAGCTCGCATATCTTCGCCGGGGTTGACTCTTCTAGTGCACGGTTCGCACCCTATGCTAGGATATCCTTCATCTAGTAGTTGATTGTATGATAGATCATGCTCTTTTATGTACGACCAGACATCGTCCCAACTCCAATTTATGATGGGATTTATCTTTAGTATATGATCATGACTTTGATCGATTTGAAACATAGAGGCATCCTGACGAGTCTGTGTCTGATCCCGTCGCAAGCCTGTAACCCAGCCATCCAATGTAGCCAACATCTTATTCATAGGTTGAACTTTACGTATATTACAACATAGCTTTCTATTCTCTATACTGTCATAGAATAGGTTCTGACCTTTGCTGTTCACCATATCTTGCACTTGTTTGGTGTCTGGAAAGAGTACTGTAATGTTGGCACCATACTGCTTGCGGGCCACATCTATGGCATTATGGGTGGCTTGTGGGAGGCGGCCAGTGTCCAGCGTAAAGAAGAGGAAGTCTGGGTTTATCTTTATAATTATATCCATAAGTACAGCATCTTCGGCACCAAAGCTGGACGCCTTGCCCACTCTAGGATGCAAGTTCTCAGATGCCCATGTAATAGCGTCCTCGGCGGTGCATATCTCTGCATTCAGTTTTCCCACCATATCCGGGGTAAATCTCTTCAACAATACTCCATACTATATCGTTTTAATTTACCTTGTGATTTTGGGTTCATCTGCAGGTGCACAACACCCCATATTGTACGATATAAAACACGTAGATAAACCCGCTCTGCACGATACAAGGGATGATAGGCACCAGCCTCTTGAACAACAGGCGGTGCGCGGCAGTATTGCGGCCGTTTGGGCGCGCCGGGCGCACAAAATGAATTTATGGTATTTGTAATACCTCACAGTATTGAAGCAAAAGCGAGGAACAAAGCACGAAGACAGGCAGGACAGGGTGGCGGACATGCGGCGGCACGATCCCGCGGCCGAGTTTGAGGTGTGGATGAGTAGGGAAAAACTCGACAAGGTGGCCGCAATGCGGCGGCTCAAGATGAAGATCGACTACTACGTGTCAAACCTCTCCGTGCTCGTCTGGGACAAAAGGCCTGCAGAGCACATCAAAAACTCCAAGTCTGTAACCGTCCTGTATATGGACTATCTGCAGTCCCTCATGCTTGAGCATGCCGACACTCTGCGAAAAAAAACCGCATACCTGTCCTATCTGACTAAAAAATACAGGCAAAACCTGCATGTGGACGAGGCGGCCGATATTTACAGGGGGCCACTGGTGGACCTGTACAGGAACGATAACGGGTGGCGCAAATACGTGATAAAGGCGCTCGAGTCCGGACTGCCTGTTGAAGAATATGATGATGACTGGGCATTGGGCCGCCCCGTGTTTGCAGATGATGTGCTGCAGTATACTGGTGTGCTGGAGGCTGTCGGCGCCGACGCGTCTGAGATATTTGAGAGGTACCGTGAGTACTCTGCCACCATATGCTATGAGTATGCAGAGTATCTGGAGCGCGTTAAAAAGGGCGCCGAGGCAAAGAAAATTAGATCAGAATGCCGCAAGGAGTTTGGAGAAAAGACTCGCGAGGAGCACGACGACTACCGCTGACCGGCAGCATGCGTTGTGGTCCCACCCGCGCCATGATGCGTACCTGCCTGCGGGAGGCGCCGTTGCCGCGGCGTGCTCCGCGCACTTAATATTTTAAGCATCATATGGGAGGTTTCATTGCTGGATAAAATCTATATCCGATCAAAAAAACTTTTCAGTTGATTGGACGGCGGCGCCAAAGTCGTTTATAACTCTTGGAGATATTTAATGGTAAAGCACAGTACTATGAAAATTCAAATCGTGAACAACCCCTGCCTTGACTCAAAATATAAAAAAGTACGCAGGTATGGGTCCTTTTGGTTTATCAGTTGACTGTCTCTGTAAGAGTGGGATCGTAATACTCAGAGTCCGGACATGTGGATGTAGTACCACCGGGAGCAGCATAGTCTGTATAGCATTCTATGTCTCCAGTCATATGGCATGATCCTGCCCCGTTTGTGGTGTAGAATATTATGGGGTGGAATTTCACGGTGTCGGCGGTCTCCGGATTGTGTTGCGAATCCCCGTGGGCACCGCCGATGATATACGGCTCGATGGTGAAGACGGTGCTGGTATGTGTGCTGTCCCGCAGGACCGGTATGTCAAGTAGGACGGACTGATCCGTGTACACAGTTTTGGTGAGCTTTTCTGCACCGGTCCAGTACTGTATCTCCATTCTCTGGAAGGCATCCTTGCCGTGGCTGTGCATGTGGAACATTTCAACAACCGCATCCTTGTCGCATTGCAACGTTATCACGCTCTTACCCTCATCGTTGATGGAACCCACAATACCTTGGTTGAAGATGTTGATTGTGTGAAGCGTTTCTTTGATCTCGTGCACCGAGGCCTTCAACTCGTCAACGTCGGTCGACAACTTTTCTACATTGGTAAAGATGCCGTGCATGACATCAAATAGTGTCGGATCCTCCGCATTCGCAGGGCCAGTCAAGACGGTCAGCATGATCACCGCCACCACTGCAACAGTGCCGAGGAGGTATTTTTTGTTCATTAATACAACTTTGTTGATGGCATATTAACCATAATGGTACATCCATCTAAACAAGAACTGTCCTAAAATTTGGTTGTGTTGTGACAGAAGGTGGAAATGTGCTCGTTGACAACTAATTATCAGGCGTAGTGAAATGTAGAGATATTCAATATTTTGGGACGATGTGGGGGGTCTAGGTCATATACTACCATGCGGATCCACATGGATCCACATTGAATGATAAAAGAAATCTTAATTCTCCGTCTGGGCCGGACTACATCGGCGCTCCATGTCATCTCGGATGTCCTGGACTTCCTCACGGACTATTTTACGGAGTTCATCTTTGAGTTCTTTAAAGTCTTGCTTGGTGGCCATGTCTACCTTGATTGATTCTAAGTCTTGCTTGGTGGTCATATTCTCTTGTATGCCTTCAACAAGTGTTGTTAGTTTATTGAGGGCGTCTTGTGTCTCTTTGTCCATACTGTATAATGGATAAACGGATTTAAAAATTATGTGGGTGTTGGGGAGGTTGAGAAACCCGAACCTAAAGAGCCGAAACTGACTGGTGTTGACCGAAATGTTGGAAATGTAGTCGCCGCAGAGATGGTACTCGAATTGCCGGAACGCGTACAAGACGAGATGAAAAAGTTAGAGAAGAACTCCAAACATTGGCAGCGTGTTATGAAACGTCGTCAGGGACCGGACCGTAAGGCACGTATCCCACCCTCAAAGCGTTACGAAAAGACACGCAAAACATACGCAGGCCATCAGCGCAAACTATCAAACATGCGTAAAAACAACGCATACAAGACGGCAAACGTGCTGAAAGACATGGGAGTAACACATACAGTCTTTGAGAAACTTCCTATCAAAAATATGGTAAAGTCCGCCAAGGGCACGAAGGAAAAACCTGGCAAAAATGTTGCGCAAAAACGTGGTTTGAGTAAGGCCACACTAAATCAGGGTTGGGGAGTGTTGGCTACCATACTGTCATATATGTTGGTGGGCGGCATAATTAGGATAGACCCAGCATACACGAGTCAGATGTGCTCATCATGCCAGCATGTAAGCCAGGATAGTCGGTGTGGGCGGCTGTTCCGGTGTGTACGATGTGGGTTTATACATCATGCTGATATAAACGCGGGATGCAATATAGAGAATCATGGGAGGAAGGTGCTTGGCCTTCCCCGCAGAATTATCAAAAGTTTGTCGACTCGCGTCGACACGGCCTCAGGTATTGGGCTGCAGAACGTGGAGGGTGGTGTCACCATAGGCCATACGGCTAGCCAGATGGTCTCTGGCGAACATTCTGTGAAGCGGTAAGCATGGACTGAAGTTGAAGGTGTGGTGTCTGAGAAGGCTCATGTCGTTCGACTTTGGGATGATGTGTAAGATGTCGCATCAACCGCGTTTGCGACAGAACCTGTTTTGTCCGGAAATCATGTCGCGCTCCGTCCTGACCGTAGTACTCAGCAATGATCCTCAATATTTTTCCAGTGGCCGATGGCACCGTATTGGTTATAAAAAGATCGATATGGGTCCAGTTCACAGTATTGTATCGTGCCGTTACGACGCTCCGTTGGGATGCGGGTGAAATTTGTTGTACAACAAAGTTAATTTAGATCAACTAAGTAGTATTTAAAGAAGAGTGTGCCACCTAATGGTATGTTCAACCCCAAAAGGTCGGCACAAAAGAATAACACGGATACAGTATTTAACCATGACAAATCAAAAGATGGCCCACGACCCACGGCAAAGGGGGAAGAACGTATCCAAAAAGGTGACAAGTTCATGCCAGATTATACCATTAAAGAGATGGAAGAGCGTATGGCGAACCTCCAAGAGGGTAAGGAGAAGACCGTGTTGTTGGCATGCATCAAGAGAAAGGAATCCAAGACCATCGACACGATAGCAAAGGAGCTATATAGGCGGCCGGGTACGATACGCGGCTGGTTAGTAAGGGGAAGAGATAGAGGTTTGAACGATTTGGATGACCGCAAGCCTCCTGGCCGAGCTCGATTGTTGAGTGATGCCATGATGAATACGATACAAGGGTGGCTGTCCAAATCGCCCGTACAGTTTGGATTTAAGAGGAAACGATGGCAGGCCAAGATGATGAAAGGTGTGATATACGAAAAATTAGGTGTGAAGTGTAGTCTCGACACCATACGTCGTACGATGCATGATGTAGATTACTCATTCCGCAAGTCAAGGCCAGCTCCACACAAGAGCGCTTCAGAGGAGGAACAAAAAGAGTTCAAGGAGACTACTGGAGAACGTCTTAGAACAATGGCGATTCTCGGATATGTCATAATGGCCCTGGATGAGGCATCATGTATGGTGGGCGGGTGGAACGGCTATGGCTGGCTGCCAGTTGGCGGTCATGAGACCATTCCCATGAGCTGGTCAAAAAAGTCTGTACGGCTTATGGGCGTGTTAGGGGACGGTTGGTTCCATATCGCCATTGTAAATTCGACCGACTCAGAGACCCTCAAGATATTCATGAACAAGGTCAGGGAGGGCGTGAGGAATGTGGCAGTCGTTTTGGATAATGTCTCGTCTCACAAGTCGCAAACGATGAACGAGTACGAGAGAGATTCCAATGGTGGTATGGTGCGCATCTTCCTTCCCAAGTATACTCCTCAACTGAACCCCATAGAGATGCTGTGGCGTGATCTCAAGCGCGCCTTGGCAGGCAACTACTTTGACTCGATAGACGACCTAAAGGCGACAATAACTGGCATTGTGAATAATAGCGAGTTGGCTCCTCCAAAACTCATGGATTACATGCTGCCTGATGGTGTCCGGCAACCCACCAAAACATCCTGTAATATATGGGACATGACATCAGAGACGCCCGGTTTGGCAGTAGCCGCCTGACCATACATGACATGTAATATGTATTCTATCTGATATACAACATTTATAATTCTGCCCCTGGTTTGGGTGTGAGTGTATCTCTAGAGCCTACCATATGTGGTATCATGCAGGTTAAGGTCGCCTAAGTGCCGGATTTTGAATATTACTTCTAAGCTAATAAGATCGAAAAATATTGGATCTTACTGCATTCCACTAACCGTCAGCCATGAATATCATCCTCCATCCAATTGAGATTCTGATTCCTTATTTCGTCAGTTGCCTTCTTTTTGCGGAACGCCATTAATGGCGTCTCGTAATTGTCTATATCAAGTGAGAAGTGTAAGCGGTCAGTGTTATAATATTCGATATAATCATCCAAGTTTTGATAGTGCCAGATTTCATCCTCCAAACTTCTGTGGATGGTATGGTCGCGAGTTGATTAGTCCTATGTTGAAGTTGAGTAGTTCCTTCTCGAACAGAGTTGGTGTCCAAGTGCCGGCCTGCTTCTTTCTACCGCCCCTACCTACGAAGCAAGACCCATTGTCCGATAGAATTGTCGCCGGAATGCCGAACCTATTTACAGCCTGTCTGAGCACGGCCACGGCATTGACAGAGGTGGCTTCCTTGAAGAGCGCTGCACCGGTGACACATCTGGAGGCATCATCCAGATATGTGATAAGATTAAGACCTTTCATACGTGAATCCTTCATGACATGCCAATCTGTGTGCCACATAGCGTTCGAGTATATCCTTTCATACCGAACCCATTTTCGTTGTTTGGTCTTTACAGTCGAGTCTGCTACCATATCTTTGGATTTCATTATCTTGTATGCGCGATGGCGGCTTATATTGTGTCCCTCCTTGCGCAGCCTCTTGGCAGTACGCACAACGCCTTCAGGTTTGCGATTATGTACATCCAATACTACCTGAATCTCCTGCTCAGAAGGTGGAGGATTGGCAGGCCTTCCCGCCTGACCTTGAACATGAATTGTACCAGTCTTGCAGTATTCTGCCCACAGACGCTGGATGTGTCTTTGTGTTACATTGAGTTCCTCAGATACCACCTATGTAAATCGGCCCCACGACACACGTCGGCAGGGGTGTTTTATGAGTGCCATACTACTTGCTAAGTGTAATATGTGTGGGTATGATTTAAACGATCAGTGGATAGTGCGCAGGATCCCCCACTAAAAATACCGGCGTTTTTTTATGCAGAGAGTTTTTGATATAGTTTCTGCTTCTGCTTCTCCGGTTGGGTTTCCAATGCATATGAAAAAATCAAACGTTTAAGAGGAATCTTGATTCCCTAAAGGCTGGTGCGTCTTGTGTGTGTACAAAATAACATGTACGATATCCCATTAATTCAGAGGGCTTAACGTTGATGTTATTTTGTTTTTAGGCGCGCCAACTTTTTCCTATACTTTTCGTCTTCACAGTATCGATATGGCTCATTCTTTGTTAACATGTGGTAGATGTATGTGGCCACTTTGTTGGCCACGTGACTACGGGCCACCAACTTGGCGTGCCGTTTTTCATGCTTGCCGTACAAGGCGTTTAGCAAGGTGTCGTATCGTGCACCAACCATTGTAGAGTTCATCATAATCCATTTCAGGGTGTGGTCTACGTCTTTTTTCATACGTCCGTGTCTTGTACTGTCTCCGGACTGATATACCCGGGGGCATAATCCCATGTATGATACGAGTTTTTTAGGATTGTCGAACCGTTCTATGTAATCAATGGATATTGCCACATACAGTGCGCTAAAGGCGCCAAATCCAGGTATGCTCATTATCAGTTTGGCCGCGTCATTGTTGTATGTATACTCCTCAATGAGTCTCTCCAGCGTTTCTATCTCTTTATTCAGAAATAATACGTGACGTATAGTCTGCATCATCATTCTTGTGTCGTTTGAGTCGACCGTTAGACTACCTAGATAGTTTTGATGTTTTTCGCTGGACGTGTCTCCGTTGTGGGTCATTATTTTGTAGTCGTATTTGTCCAGTATGCTGTGTTGGCGATTCAGTATACGGGTGCGTTCCTGCACCAATGATACTCTCTGATGTAGTATGTCCAACGTCCGGCGGCTTTCTGGCGTATGGACGTAACATTCCGGTATATCTTTCATCCTCAACCTGTTTGCCAGTTTTCTGGCATCAATTTTGTCCGTTTTGGGACCAGACTGTGACAGTCTCATTCGAAGCGTGTTGGCCAGTTTTATGGGTATTGAGTGTTTTTCAAAGGTTTCATACGTTTTAATCCACATCCTGGCGGTGGATTCACATACTGCAATACAGTTTTTGTATTTGCTCAATCCCATTGTAACGAACTTTTCGGCATCTTCTCGTGTGTTTTTGTATGTGGTGTTTAGTAAGACCTTGCCAGCGTGGTCCATCACACATGCAGCACATGCTTTCTTTCCAATATCGAGTCCAATGTATGTATTTTTAGTTTCTATTTGGGAATTATATACATACGTTACCTTAATATATGCAGATGTTATACAGTATGGTATGGAAGTAGTGAGAAAGGCAATGATGAGTGATAAAACTAAAGGGCGCGTGCAACGCCCCCATGAAGACCACGAGCTGACTCTGAGTCCTCAAAATACTTTCATGTCCTTGTTTTATAAATTTTAAGTGAAAGAATCAACGGGTGGCATCAAACATGCTCAAAACATACTTTCTATCTTTACACTTTTCTATATACTCATATTTGTTTTTGGCGTGAATTTCTTTGTTGATTGATCTTGATTTAGTGCCCCACACTTCAACCATTATTGTAGGGAATGCGTAGTGGAATGCAGTAAGATCCAATATTTTTCGATCTTATTAGCTTAGAAGTAATATTCAAAATCCGGCACTTAGGCGACCTTAACCTGCATGATACCACATATGGTAGGCTCTAGAGATACACTCACACCCAAACCAGGGGCAGAATTATAAATGTTGTATATCAGATAGAATACATATTACATGTCATGTATGGTCAGGCGGCTACTGCCAAACCGGGCGTCTCTGATGTCATGTCCCATATATTACAGGATGTTTTGGTGGGTTGCCGGACACCATCAGGCAGCATGTAATCCATGAGTTTTGGAGGAGCCAACTCGCTATTATTCACAATGCCAGTTATTGTCGCCTTTAGGTCGTCTATCGAGTCAAAGTAGTTGCCTGCCAAGGCGCGCTTGAGATCACGCCACAGCATCTCTATGGGGTTCAGTTGAGGAGTATACTTGGGAAGGAAGATGCGCACCATACCACCATTGGAATCTCTCTCGTACTCGTTCATCGTTTGCGACTTGTGAGACGAGACATTATCCAAAACGACTGCCACATTCCTCACGCCCTCCCTGACCTTGTTCATGAATATCTTGAGGGTCTCTGAGTCGGTCGAATTTACAATGGCGATATGGAACCAACCGTCCCCTAACACGCCCATAAGCCGTACAGACTTTTTTGACCAGCTCATGGGAATGGTCTCATGACCGCCAACTGGCAGCCAGCCATAGCCGTTCCACCCGCCCACCATACATGATGCCTCATCCAGGGCCATTATGACATATCCGAGAATCGCCATTGTTCTAAGACGTTCTCCAGTAGTCTCCTTGAACTCTTTTTGTTCCTCCTCTGAAGCGCTCTTGTGTGGAGCTGGCCTTGACTTGCGGAATGAGTAATCTACATCATGCATCGTACGACGTATGGTGTCGAGACTACACTTCACACCTAATTTTTCGTATATCACACCTTTCATCATCTTGGCCTGCCATCGTTTCCTCTTAAATCCAAACTGTACGGGCGATTTGGACAGCCACCCTTGTATCGTATTCATCATGGCATCACTCAACAATCGAGCTCGGCCAGGAGGCTTGCGGTCATCCAAATCGTTCAAACCTCTATCTCTTCCCCTTACTAACCAGCCGCGTATCGTACCCGGCCGCCTATATAGCTCCTTTGCTATCGTGTCGATGGTCTTGGATTCCTTTCTCTTGATGCATGCCAACAACACGGTCTTCTCCTTACCCTCTTGGAGGTTCGCCATACGCTCTTCCATCTCTTTAATGGTATAATCTGGCATGAACTTGTCACCTTTTTGGATACGTTCTTCCCCCTTTGCCGTGGGTCGTGGGCCATCTTTTGATTTGTCATGGTTAAATACTGTATCCGTGTTATTCTTTTGTGCCGACCTTTTGGGGTTGAACATACCATTAGGTGGCACACTCTTCTTTAAATACTACTTAGTTGATCTAAATTAACTTTGTTGTACAACAAATTTCACCCGCATCCCAACGGAGCGTCGTAACGGCACGATACAATACTGTGAACTGGACCCATATCGATCTTTTTATAACCAATACGGTGCCATCGGCCACTGGAAAAATATTGAGGATCATTGCTGAGTACTATGCGTAGAATGTGATATTATCTCCATTTGTCCTTTCAGAGGTACATACTCAACCCCCCCCCCAGCCGTCTTGCGATATTTCGTATGCAAAAATCATATTTAGAAGGACGGCGGTGGTTTGTGGTGAAACAGCAGATAATCGTCATGCCCATAAGTCGCTAGTACACATGTGTGCGGCACGATAAAGTCAGGCTTTGTGTAGTATGAAATGGGGCATGTTCTGGTCGGGGGCATACATGATGTGTCTATCGTACGTGTCAATGTCATAGTGTTGGTATTGTGAGTTGGTTTCTTGTGTGATGTGTCGTTCGACTCTTGTGTAGATGTGGGTGCAATAGCCGTTGTATTTTGGGGTGGCATCATGGGTACGGCAGGTACTGTATATGCGGTATCCCTAAACAGGACGGGTAAAGATGCTTCTGGTATGGTAATAGTCTCGGGTAGTGCGGGTGTAGTAACCGGCATGGGCAAGACCGGTCGCCCGTTCAAAACATGACTCAACCCCACTTCTTGTACGGGCGTGTTGACATCATCAAATATGTTGTGTAGCGGTTCAACAAGTATCTTGATGAATGACTCTCCAATGTCCAGATTTAGTTTGTCGCATGTGGCGGCAAAACTTTGCAATACGGCAAAGACGGCCATCCCTATCTCGGACATGAACTTGCGGCGTATGTTGCGTTGGGGAATGATATAGTCGCGTACGTCCAGCTCAGAGTTGTTGTTTGTAGGCGGCATGCCCGAATATCTAAGAAACGTAAAGAGGTTGTCCGCAGCACTAGCCAGCGTACCGGCAAACTGCACATTGCCGTATCCGGCCGCCAGCTCACGTATTTCATCTGCCAACACATTACATGTGTGCATGTCTGCGCCACCACTCTTGGCCGTATCCTTTGCTATCCTTTTGGCCTTGCGAAATATGACGTTTAGTTTATGGTATAATTCCTTGTATAACGGATTCTTCTTGTCGCGTATACAGACATCTTCTGCATCACGCAGTATGTGAGCCCAGCACCGCTGTATTATACGGAATAAATTAGGATATACCGCGTATCCGTCCACTACGACTGGTTTGTCAAGTACATCCTTTACGTATGGATAGATGTCTTCGGCGCCCCTGCCCAGGCGCGGCACTATCAGTGTAGCGGTATCGCACCGTATCACCCACACGTATATTCTTCTTTTGCGGTATCGGTATATCGACTCGTCGAGTTGAAGGAATTTTGCCTTGCGAAACTCTTCTAATATGTACTGTATTGTGGGAGCCAGAACAAGGCTGAGGGCTTTTCGCGCGTTCCATACCGAGTTGTGCGATATTCCCTTGCCGTATAAACACGAAAAGTAGTGCGAAATGTCCGAATCTACCGCTCTGCGGGTGGCATACACCAGTATGTGTTTTAGGGCTTCAGGTCCAAAGGCTGTGTACGGTATACCCGGGAATGTGGGCTTTGAGATGTGGTCATGCTCACACATCATTGAATAGCCAGTATGGTTCACATATGATATAATACGCGTATCCCCCTCAAAGTCCAGTATACACTTGGAGATGTGTGTCATACGTTTCAGGTTATTTGAGTTGCACTTGTAACATCTGTGTGTTGTGTACAGTATGGTGTCGGAGATGTCAAGTGATATGTGGTGCCCATCATGTCCTACTGGTGGGCCTATCGTGTCTCTTTTTTGTACTGGCTGACCGCTCCGTATGGATTCATCATTGCGCAACTCTTCTCGCTCTTTATTGTATGTGGTGTGACCCGGAGTATTTTGATTCTCGTAGCGTTTTAGGTGTACAGACAATTTTTCACACATGTCGCTCTTTTCACCATATTTTTCCGTCAAATGGCGTATGGTTTGGTCTAATGCCGTTATCCTCTGTACATATTGGCTCTCTGCGTATTGCATGTCGTATTTTAACTGCGATATCTCTGCATCCTTCTGTTTAATGATATCATGCAAATCAAGGTTCTCACGCGATACCGCAACCACCTCCTTCCGTAATAGTGTCGATTCGCCGGAGGATGATTCTGTTCCCTGTTGTATGATGCGTTCCAAATTACGAATGACATTATTGGCATGGTACAGTTGTGCGAGCGTGCGTTCCCATTTTTGAAATATATCATTTATGAATTTGTGATGTATGTGGTAAATGCTGTTAGATTTGTTGTACGGCATGGTGTTTATCGACGGCGTAGGATATTGTGAAATTGTTATGTGCGGTGAATAAGGAATGCCGATACGTGTTGCCATATCATAATGATATGACTGCGATGATATCATTCCGGATGTGTCCTCCAGATACACACATCATGATGTATGTCGTTAAATACTGTCTTTGTCCAATGATATGTAAGTGCCAATACCTTCATTCTTCGAAACCTTTGAAGGTATTGGTACAAATTTGTATTTAACCACGATATCATATTGTGGATACTAACAGATATTCAACAAGGTCAACAACCCCGCATGGGCATATAGAACACATCCCGTATGGTTTATCCTCAAGTATAGTCTATTGTGCTTATTGTGGTGGGGGGGGGGTTGAGTATGTACCTTTCAGAGAGTACCCCAACAACCACATCTGATTTTTTCGTGTTTTGTACATACATCTTAACATCTGATTTATACTCTCTATCTGCTCCACCTCTTATCCCACCAACGAATGAAATACTTTTGCTGACCCCAACAGTCTTTACTTGTATGCGAATCATATCGGCCCCATGCTCAAGTACTAAATCATATGAAGAATGGGGGAGATCTACCTTTGAGACGTTATAACCTCGCTCCAATAACGCTCCAAGAAGTCGATTTTCATTCGCAAACCCCTTCACTGAAGCATTCATTCCGCGCTGTGTTGATTCTATAGATTTTGTCACTTTTGGAACACCAATACATGTTCAGAGTTAATACGCTCTTTACGAGGTATTTTGATGTAATGTTTGATGATCTCTGATTCAAAGTGTAAATCCATAGTAAATCCAATGTTTTTAGCCATTGGAATGAAATATTTCCAATTCTCAAATGGTATACCCCTAACTAGATTGTTACCAACTACTACAACATATCGGCCACCGTCAATTAGCGCCTCATAGACTGTCTCAAACGTCCTACCCATATCAGATAGATAGTTAAAGGCTATGAATGCCCGTCTAGGATCTATATCATATATTCTACGAATTACTGTATCTACATCTGGGAATCCGGTAAGATGTAAATTCTTGTAATCATCCTTGTATACAACCTCAGTTCCTATGTGCGTCTTTTTAATGTCCCGTAAGGATCCATTGGCCATGCCGAGCCAATACATCTCCAACTGATGGGTTCTTGGGTAGTCTACGGCATTTAGATAAGGTGGTGACGTTACGGCAAGTTTGAATTTTTCATGTATGCCTATATTTCTAGCATCACTGTTATCTGGGATTAATGTTTGTAGTTGTGGGTCTGGGGGGGGGCATCCGTTCTATTTGGTCAGACAGTCGAGACATAAACCGTCGTATTGCATCGTTGGGTTTTACCTGTTTATTCAACTTCTTACGAACTACTGTTCTTGTGCAATTATTATCAGCGTTAGAGACTGCTCGAATCACAGAAGAAAACACCACTAATAGAAAGTTGCGTATATTTTTTGACACTTGTAGCCCGAATATACACTGCTTGATATATGCTAATTCTTGTAATGTGTAATGATTAAACCAGTGGTCTCTATATGGAAAGTTTGGCAGATCTATGTCCATCGGCCCAAACTGCTCCATATATGATTGAAGTGTGCGTTCAACCCGCTTCAATACATCTTGATCTAAAATAGTGGTCTTTACACGTATCAAGAATCGTGCAAATGGATCTACATCAATACCAACACTATTGCGACCAAGTAACATAGATTCTAAATTAACTGTACCACTTCCAGCAAATGGATCTAATACCCAATCTCTCGGTTTAGTATATTTCTTGATGATCCATCTAGGTAATTCTGGGAAAAATTTGGCAGGATAGCGATGAATGGCATGTGTGTATGCTCGTTGATTATTGCTGATAAAAAGAAACACATCACCGTTTGTGGGGGTTAAGTGACTGGGGATTTCGCCTTCGACTCTCTGAACGGACGTATTTACCATCATGTCCCATGCACCAGCGCATAATATGTAAGCCTCCGTCCGACCATACCACGTGCCAGACTTACCATCATGTCTAATGTGTCAAGATTTCGTATATTTAATCTACCCGCAAACTCATTGACATACCTGTGTAGGTGCTTGTGGGATATGTGATGATATATGCCGTCATACCCGCGCTCTAGTAATGCCCAAAACGATTCTATGCCGTTTGTGTGTGCCTGTCCCCTGACATATTCCCCGGCCTTGTGGTTTACCGTCTCGTGATTCTTTATTCCAATATAGCCCGGATAACTGTCGGTATATACGGCAGTCTCTTTTGATTCTACATGTTGTGTGATAAACTCTGTTAGCCTTGCTTGTGTGGCTTCAGGTACAGGGCTAGCGGATACCTTACCCGTAGCCCTGTCCCGAATGCCTGCCACCACGGCCTTTGTCTGTGTGCTTCTGCCTTGTGTATTTTTGCTTTTCTTACCTGCATGTTTGTTTGATTCAGAACCACCAACATATTTTTCATCTACCTCAACAGGTCCTTTCATGCCGTCCACGCCAGCCAAATCCTTCCATGCCTCTCTTAGTCTCTGCACCATGAACCATGCGGACTTTTGGGTTATGCCCAAGTCTCTATGCAGTTTCATTGAAGATATGCCCTTTACATTGGTCATGAATTGATAAGTTGCAATTGCCCACTTTTGATAACTGATTTTAGACTTTTGCATGACTGTGCCGTATTTGACACTGAAAAATTGTTTGCAGTCAACGCACCTATACGGCATGTACTTATGTGCAGATGGTGATGTACAATGTGATCCACAATGTGGACATACACGGCCATCACGCCATATGTTTGATTCAAACCATTTCTCGGCAGTCTTGTCATCAGGAAACATCTTGAATAAATCTACAAGTGTTATTCCTTCACGGTGCGATCGCCCCGGTGCTTCTTGTGTTTTACTCATAGCATAGTATAGATTAACCATGTATATTAAGGTAACGTATGTATATAATTCCCTTCTATTTTCTATCACCTCCTTTTTCATTATGTTGACAAGTAGTGTGGCTGCACTCACCTATGAGAGCTGCCTGCCTCCTCTCAGATAACCGACGCTCATAAAAGTTGCAGCTCAATGTGCCCCATTCACTTTCGAGGGCTCGAAGCCCATGGTAAGATAGGGGTCTGCCTGCCATACGTGTTGTTGTAGAACCCGACATTTACTTACTTTCACTTTCGTGCCCCGTCCTTTCTTTAGTTGCCGGATAGCGTATCGTATGGACTTGTCGGTTAACTTTGGACTCACTTCACTATGTCTTCTGTACAACTTAATGTAATCTTGCTGTGTTGATTTAGCTTCAGCTAAGCGACATGATTTCGGTACAATACAGTTTGCGACAGAACCCTAAAAGTATATTTAAGATACGGTATCTTTCAGTCTGATGTATACATCAAGTTGCATGCTCCTGATTGCAACACTATCTCTGTTTATGGGTGCAAGTGTCGTATATGCAGATGACACTGTCACCATAGGCGGAGTGTTCAATATATCCGGGTGGGCCGAAGGGGAGAAGAGTAAGACCGCCGCAGAGTTTGCTGTAGATGACTTTAATGAGTATTTGGATATGATTGGTGCAGACTGGAACCTCAAGATGCGGGTTGAGGACACGCAGGAGAACGCCAATATAGCATTCCATAAACTGCAGGATCTACGAAGTAGTGGCATAGACTTGGTGGTGGGGATGGCATTCAGCCACTTTATCAGTCTGGCATATAATTACATAGAGACCAACGATATTATGATCATATCTCATGCTGCACAGGCTGCAGAGCAAGAGATTGACGATGGCATATTTCGTCTTGTACCAAATGACGGACAGCAGGTACCGGCCATAAATGCCGCCATACAGGATGCAAATGTAACTGTATTGGTTACCATATCTCGGATAGGTTCATGGGGTGATGGAATAGTAGATGGTGTGGAAGATGTCTTTGATGGTGAGGTTGTAAAGCTCATACGGTACGACCCTGAGTCAGCATACTACTCAGCAGAGGTCTCATTTTTAGATATAGAGTTGGCCAAATTAATTGACAGACATGGGGTTGACAATGTTGGAGTTCTATTCGTGGGTAATGATGAATTCATACAGATAATACAACAGATGAAACTGTACGATAATGTCTCCAAAGTCAGATGGTTTGGTACAAACAATCAGGCAGGACAGTCATATTTTTTGACTGACCCAATTGTACGAGAGTTCGCCGATAAAACTGAGTTTACTACCGTTCGGTCTACACCTGCTCAAAACAACGCGATAAGTACTGCGCTCAATGAGCGATTCATTGAAAGGTACAACACCACAGCAACCATATACAACTATGCTGCATATGATGCGGTATGGCTGTTGGGTATGACTATACTACAGACGCAGAGTACGGAATCTACAACACTAATCGAGGCCATGCCGGCTGTGGCATTACACACCATAGGTGCCTCGGGTCACTTGGAGTTGAGTCATGGTGGCGACCTAGTCAATGCCGCATTTGAGATATGGGGGGTACGGGATGATCAATGGGCCAAGCTTGGAGAGTACGCCCCCACTGATTAAATTAGACTCCGCCCCCAACCGACAGTACATTTATTATCAATAAAAAAATGCGATCATAGTTGGTCAGCGATAAAAGAAGCAACGCTATGTTTCTAGTAGTGGTATACTCGGTGATGGTTGCCTCCTTACTGATAGCGCCTTTAGATGTTTGGGCCGTCTCTCCTGATGAACATGATGTGATCAAGGCACGTGTTACGGTCAGTGCCCCGACTGCAGGACAGGACATTGTGGTTACCGTCACACTGGATACTGCTGCACCCTCTGACAACCAATT
This sequence comes from Nitrosopumilaceae archaeon, assembly GCA_965219765.1. GTDB lineage: Archaea > Thermoproteota > Nitrososphaeria > Nitrososphaerales > Nitrosopumilaceae > VYCS01. The sequence goes on along the minus strand of CBDCOI010000001.1, from coordinate 1,720,016 downwards.
TAGCGTTCAGTTGCATACATGTGACCAGGGTTATAGTTACATTAACGAGCTCAACTTGTGTTCTGGTAATAAAGGGATCACGCATGACGATATCGTACCCACACATACTATCAAATCCAAGTATGGCGACCCCCCAACAAACCATTACATAGGTGTTATAGACATAAAAAACGGCACAACTACTGGAACTTTGTCTTTTGGTACCACTTGGAATACTGATGGTGACCAAGAATACCTGCTTGTCTCGGTGATACCAATACTTGATCGTGATGACGAACACCCATTTTATTCACTGTACAACATTCGGGAGGTAGACTGGGTTGATCAGGCCACCCCGGCTGTAGGAAAAATTCATGGTTATGCATTATGGAAGACTTCGATTCTCCCCTTACCGGATACAGTTGTGCGTATTTTTACCAGCTCTAGTGGAAATGAGGGCGAAGATGTCACATTCTTCATAAATGCTAAGCCGGCGCCATCATCACCACTTACCGTAAATGCCGCAATTACTCAGGTGGGAAGCTTTGTACCCTCTGAATATATTGGGACACGGACGATAATAATTCCGACAAGCGGATCTGCAACAGTTGTAATACCTACCACGAACAATGACATCGTCGATGAAGCAGACGGCGTAGTCACTCTAACACTGAAAGATGGTCAGGGGTATGTGCTCTCCCCCTCGCAAAAGATGTTGTCAGTTGATGTACAAAATGATGATGATGGCAAACCAGTATGGGTATCACTCACAACGCGCCAAACGTCCATCTTGGAAAACAGGGAGCAAGCCGCGTAGTGGAATGCAGTAAGATCCAATATTTTTCGATCTTATTAGCTTAGAAGTAATATTCAAAATCCGGCACTTAGGCGACCTTAACCTGCATGATACCACATATGGTAGGCTCTAGAGATACACTCACACCCAAACCAGGGGCAGAATTATAAATGTTGTATATCAGATAGAATACATATTACATGTCATGTATGGTCAGGCGGCTACTGCCAAACCGGGCGTCTCTGATGTCATGTCCCATATATTACAGGATGTTTTGGTGGGTTGCCGGACACCATCAGGCAGCATGTAATCCATGAGTTTTGGAGGAGCCAACTCGCTATTATTCACAATGCCAGTTATTGTCGCCTTTAGGTCGTCTATCGAGTCAAAGTAGTTGCCTGCCAAGGCGCGCTTGAGATCACGCCACAGCATCTCTATGGGGTTCAGTTGAGGAGTATACTTGGGAAGGAAGATGCGCACCATACCACCATTGGAATCTCTCTCGTACTCGTTCATCGTTTGCGACTTGTGAGACGAGACATTATCCAAAACGACTGCCACATTCCTCACGCCCTCCCTGACCTTGTTCATGAATATCTTGAGGGTCTCTGAGTCGGTCGAATTTACAATGGCGATATGGAACCAACCGTCCCCTAACACGCCCATAAGCCGTACAGACTTTTTTGACCAGCTCATGGGAATGGTCTCATGACCGCCAACTGGCAGCCAGCCATAGCCGTTCCACCCGCCCACCATACATGATGCCTCATCCAGGGCCATTATGACATATCCGAGAATCGCCATTGTTCTAAGACGTTCTCCAGTAGTCTCCTTGAACTCTTTTTGTTCCTCCTCTGAAGCGCTCTTGTGTGGAGCTGGCCTTGACTTGCGGAATGAGTAATCTACATCATGCATCGTACGACGTATGGTGTCGAGACTACACTTCACACCTAATTTTTCGTATATCACACCTTTCATCATCTTGGCCTGCCATCGTTTCCTCTTAAATCCAAACTGTACGGGCGATTTGGACAGCCACCCTTGTATCGTATTCATCATGGCATCACTCAACAATCGAGCTCGGCCAGGAGGCTTGCGGTCATCCAAATCGTTCAAACCTCTATCTCTTCCCCTTACTAACCAGCCGCGTATCGTACCCGGCCGCCTATATAGCTCCTTTGCTATCGTGTCGATGGTCTTGGATTCCTTTCTCTTGATGCATGCCAACAACACGGTCTTCTCCTTACCCTCTTGGAGGTTCGCCATACGCTCTTCCATCTCTTTAATGGTATAATCTGGCATGAACTTGTCACCTTTTTGGATACGTTCTTCCCCCTTTGCCGTGGGTCGTGGGCCATCTTTTGATTTGTCATGGTTAAATACTGTATCCGTGTTATTCTTTTGTGCCGACCTTTTGGGGTTGAACATACCATTAGGTGGCACACTCTTCTTTAAATACTACTTAGTTGATCTAAATTAACTTTGTTGTACAACAAATTTCACCCGCATCCCAACGGAGCGTCGTAACGGCACGATACAATACTGTGAACTGGACCCATATCGATCTTTTTATAACCAATACGGTGCCATCGGCCACTGGAAAAATATTGAGGATCATTGCTGAGTACTACGCGTCACCTTCTCCCTATGCCGTATGGTATTACCGTTGAATGATTCCATCTGGTTGTTGTGGTGGATCCCGTCAAAGGCCACTTCGTTGATGTGGTATGTTTTCTTGTGCAAAAAGTTCTTTGCGCGGTACTGTTGTTTCCAAGCGTGATGGAAGTTGGCGGCCTTGTCTGAGATAAGGGTGGTGGGAATCTTGCCTGCGACCTTCTTGGCCTGCTTGAACATTGGCGCGACATCATCCTTGCCCTTGTGTTCTGCAACCTGTTTGGCAATCCAGTAGCGGGTCTCGCTGTCCAACATGGCAAACAAGTATCGCTTCTTGCCCTTTATCTTGAGATGTATTTCATCTGTACGCCATGCCTCTCCAACCTGTGGCTGTATGCTGTCAAAGTATTCTTCCATTAACATACCATATGCCTTGCCCCAGTTTTGTATTGTCTTATAAGATACATGGAGTCCTTTCGATGCCATGTTAGCGACCACCTTTCTGGATGACAGGCCACCATACGACAACTCGATGGCATCGCATACCTGTTCGGGAGTAGCTCGCCTGCGCTCAAATCCAAGATTCTGTATGAATCTGCGACCGCAGTCCTTGCAGCCATATTGTTGCTTTGTGCCGCGTATGCCTTTCTTGATGATATTTGTCGAGTCGCAGAACTTACAGTGCGTGTCATCGTGTGGTTTTATCGTACGCCGTTCGCCTACACGCCACTGCACGGCTTGTATGTGCTTGCAGATGGAACCCGTATGTATATGATCCGGACACGAACACATCCAACCGTGACCGAAATCACGTACCTCGTATGTGCCGTTGCCACTCTGGGAACGTACCAGATAGTGGTCTGACGCAAGACGTTCCACCTGATCCTCAGACTCATGTATCAACATACCTCGATCGGCGCGCGCCTTCATGCCCAACCTATGTTCTAATGCATACGCATGTTTGCAGTAATGCTGTATCGTATCAGGACATGAACAGTCCCAACCGGCCGCGGTGCGTCTCAACGTATACTTCGTATCCGGTGTAGTCTGTGACCACACCTCGTACGTGTCCGCGTCTATGCGACGTATCCGGTCCTTCGTTTTGCTTATCAAAATGCCTCTTTGTTGTCTATAGTTCATTACATATAGTATAGTAATGTAGTATATAAGGATGTTCGATATAGATGTAAAGTATAGCATTTATATTGTGCTGCCTACACATATTGCATCATGAGTAGTAAGGTAGACGGCGACTACTGGCGACACGAGTGCAACAGGTGCGAACATGTCTGGTATAGTACGAAAGCATCACCGCGGAACTGTGCCAACAGCAAGTGCAACTCGCCCTACTGGAACAAGCCGCGTGTGAGATAGGTTGTAGGCTACTGAACTAATGCAAAGAGCGCTCGTAGAAACACTGATCTGGAGTAATCATCATACAGGATAGAAATAGTGGTGGGATTGGAATGGTGTTGTAGTCCTGATGGTTCATGTCTTGTGCGCATCTACACATCGGGTCTTCGATGGTTCCCAACCAACTCCTCAAGTCTACGCCGTATGATACGGGATGATACCGGCCGCAGGGCCATGATGTGTTTGTAAACATCCGCATCATTCGGGCGATTCTGCAACTGCTTCTTCGAGGCGGCGTGTTTGAGACTGCCGACGGCTTTTCTTATGACGTCGATTTCTATGGTTTCATCCTCTGCCAGTAGACGCATGGCCGAGTCAAGGTGCTTACCTTTCTTCTCATCACGTCCAACCTTATCAAAGTTAACCGCCGTGTCCGCTGCCGCGTACAGTTCCTTCAACACCATATTCCCGTCCTGCGCCCGTATTCCCTCGGAATATCCCGTCAGTGCAGACCTCACGTTGACAACCTTTTGGGAGGGCTTTTCGTCATTGTAGACCGCGCATATCATGCCCAGCACATCACATACGGCAACCTCGTCCAATTCATCCATGGTACTTATTGAGATTGATGCGGTGAAACGTATGGGGATGGTAAAGTCTGCGTGTTCCGTGCCAGAGGGATGGATAGACAGGCGTGTGCGTTTTAGAAGTAGATTGCAGGCAAGAAGTACATGTTCGATAAACTCATTTCTCTGATCAACACTCTTCATCCCCAATACGTGTGGATTGTGTATGACAATCTTCTCTACCGAATCACCTCCCTCAAATAATATGTTGTGTTGGTTTGAAACACTGATTGTAGCTTGGTATTTGTGGCCTGGACCCGATGGTTGCGCCGGATCGTCCGTATAAACATGTGTTGAGATCGAAATCATGTTGTCAACAAATACGCGAGAATTATTAAAATCTTGGTGTGTCCTAGTCTGTTGCATAATTAATCGATCTGATTCACTCTAAATGCAAAGGTATATAGCTCAAATAATATATAAGATCAGTCTTGACAAAGACTGACAACAAAAAATACGTCCTGCGGGGTGCTAATCTGGTAATCAAACATGATGAAGAGTGGGATGCATGGTTGGAGAATGTCAATAAAGGTAAGGTGGGTGCTCCGTTTAAACATGCTAGTGGTCTGATAATGATAGCAGTGGCACTGCGTACGGCCTTTGGGGTACAATACAGGCAGCTTGCGGGCATGATCATGGAGATGACCGACCACAAAGATACGATGGATCATACCACAATATTCAGAAGAATGGAGAAGTTAAAGGTGGACATCAAAGGCGATATGGTGAACAGTTACGCAGATGCAGGATAAAAACAGGCCCAAATGCATACTTGCGATAGATTCAACGGGACTAAAACAGCATAACCGCGGTGAATGGATACGTAAAAAGTGGAAGATGCGAAGGGGTTTTGTAAAACTGCATTTGTTAATAGATGTTAAAACACATCGCATCCTTACAGTATCTGTAACCAGTGAGAAGGTGGGCGATTCCAGGGTTCTGCCTGAACTGCTAAACCAGATAGCCGATGAGCTGCAAGATATATCGTCTGACTCCAAACCCCAGAATATGCTTGCCGACTGTACGGCACCCCCTGCAAAGCTTGAATCTGATACGCCAAGCGTACATCTTTTGGCGGATCGAGCCTACTCTTCACGAAAGAACGTCACAGAGTGCACTAAACACGGTATAAATCCGCTCATCATGCACAAGATAAACTCGACACCAAAGGGTAAGGGACATGGTTCGGCATGGGGCGACTCTGTCCGGCATCAATTTGGAGGAAGCAAACAGGAGCGCATAGAGTGCCTTTCTGATGATCAAAAGAAGGAGAACCTGAGACGTTGGAAGAGCACTGTAGGATATGGTGCCCGATGGAATATTGAGATAGCCATATCCGCCTATACAGCGCATGTTTGGTGAGCATTTGATGTCCGTCAAGTGGGAAAATATGGTAAAAGAGGTGATGCTTAGAGTGTATCTGTACAACCGATGGATAGAGCATGGGGTACTATCGGCAGGATAGGTTTGGGTAACTTGGATGGACCCGATGATTTGCACGAAGGGTGAATGAATTATGCAACAGACTAGTGTGTCCAGAAACTATAACACCTACGTCACCTGAGATCCAGTGTAACACGCGTCCCGACAGACCGCAAAAGTGAGTGTCATAAAATGTCACCGAATAGTCATTGTCTACAACAGGTGCATATACGAACCAGTAGACTCACACATCTCTAGTTCCTACCATATCAGTATATGATTTCGATATTGTAACGCGTAGTGGAATGCAGTAAGATCCAATATTTTTCGATCTTATTAGCTTAGAAGTAATATTCAAAATCCGGCACTTAGGCGACCTTAACCTGCATGATACCACATATGGTAGGCTCTAGAGATACACTCACACCCAAACCAGGGGCAGAATTATAAATGTTGTATATCAGATAGAATACATATTACATGTCATGTATGGTCAGGCGGCTACTGCCAAACCGGGCGTCTCTGATGTCATGTCCCATATATTACAGGATGTTTTGGTGGGTTGCCGGACACCATCAGGCAGCATGTAATCCATGAGTTTTGGAGGAGCCAACTCGCTATTATTCACAATGCCAGTTATTGTCGCCTTTAGGTCGTCTATCGAGTCAAAGTAGTTGCCTGCCAAGGCGCGCTTGAGATCACGCCACAGCATCTCTATGGGGTTCAGTTGAGGAGTATACTTGGGAAGGAAGATGCGCACCATACCACCATTGGAATCTCTCTCGTACTCGTTCATCGTTTGCGACTTGTGAGACGAGACATTATCCAAAACGACTGCCACATTCCTCACGCCCTCCCTGACCTTGTTCATGAATATCTTGAGGGTCTCTGAGTCGGTCGAATTTACAATGGCGATATGGAACCAACCGTCCCCTAACACGCCCATAAGCCGTACAGACTTTTTTGACCAGCTCATGGGAATGGTCTCATGACCGCCAACTGGCAGCCAGCCATAGCCGTTCCACCCGCCCACCATACATGATGCCTCATCCAGGGCCATTATGACATATCCGAGAATCGCCATTGTTCTAAGACGTTCTCCAGTAGTCTCCTTGAACTCTTTTTGTTCCTCCTCTGAAGCGCTCTTGTGTGGAGCTGGCCTTGACTTGCGGAATGAGTAATCTACATCATGCATCGTACGACGTATGGTGTCGAGACTACACTTCACACCTAATTTTTCGTATATCACACCTTTCATCATCTTGGCCTGCCATCGTTTCCTCTTAAATCCAAACTGTACGGGCGATTTGGACAGCCACCCTTGTATCGTATTCATCATGGCATCACTCAACAATCGAGCTCGGCCAGGAGGCTTGCGGTCATCCAAATCGTTCAAACCTCTATCTCTTCCCCTTACTAACCAGCCGCGTATCGTACCCGGCCGCCTATATAGCTCCTTTGCTATCGTGTCGATGGTCTTGGATTCCTTTCTCTTGATGCATGCCAACAACACGGTCTTCTCCTTACCCTCTTGGAGGTTCGCCATACGCTCTTCCATCTCTTTAATGGTATAATCTGGCATGAACTTGTCACCTTTTTGGATACGTTCTTCCCCCTTTGCCGTGGGTCGTGGGCCATCTTTTGATTTGTCATGGTTAAATACTGTATCCGTGTTATTCTTTTGTGCCGACCTTTTGGGGTTGAACATACCATTAGGTGGCACACTCTTCTTTAAATACTACTTAGTTGATCTAAATTAACTTTGTTGTACAACAAATTTCACCCGCATCCCAACGGAGCGTCGTAACGGCACGATACAATACTGTGAACTGGACCCATATCGATCTTTTTATAACCAATACGGTGCCATCGGCCACTGGAAAAATATTGAGGATCATTGCTGAGTACTATGCGTGTCAGTCAGGCCGTCTGTTATGTTGAAACCATTACGGGTTGCAACATCTTTGGGAATCAACCTGAATAACACCTCTTTAGTATGTCCGACATTTTGTCAGTATTCAACCTTCTCTCAAAGCGTACCGCCACGTTGCCGGGCAGTGTCTTTTGTAAAGACTCAAAGAACCTGTACCCATAGTCAATCTTCTTTTGTTCATTCTTGTGTATATCTTCCTCTCTGTCATACCCCTTGGTCTCCACTACAAGGAACAATGTTTGACCGTTTTGGTGTTTTACAACATACGCAAAGTCTGGATTATAATTTTTGGATGGTGTTGGTATGTTTATTTTCGGCAGCTTGGCAAACACGGTGATACTGTCGGACTTGTCACCATCCTCATACTTCATTGGATCATGTCGTATCGACTTACGTTCTATTGTGGAATCATACACAGTAGTATCATACAGAAATTCATCGAGTGGTGCGTCATCTGTGTATTCTTTACCAATGTCAGTATATGGTAGGCTCTTCTTTACGCGGCCCTCACTGTCTTGCAGACCGTTGCCGTTACCATCCACCACAGTCTCAGCAAACTGGTATTCCACCTTCTCCATCACCACTTGATCTATGGTCTCTTGTATTATGTCTATCAACTGCCTTTCGGCCTCTCTTGGATTAGATTTGTACATTGACACATTAATACAACTGAATAGTTTCAGTAAGAACCTGATCGGCCACTTGTGATCCTTGGCAATTTTCATTATGTTCTGATGAAACTCTGCCTTTTTGAAATAGGTTGTATCACCTGATGTAATCTCTTTCTCTATCTTAACCATGTCGTTCTCGGAATCATATACATGTCTGGTTATCGTGGATTTGGCCTTGGGGATTTGTCTCTTGTTGAACTCTTTACTAACGGCGCTTATTATGCTCTCTTCATTGATATTTTTATACACTATGTGGACTTTGCGGTTTATCATCTCCCAAAGTTCCTTGAACTCTTTCCACTTGTTTGCTTTTATATGTACCATCTTCCTCGGCTTGCGTTCAATGACGGCATCACTCGTGTCCGTGAACTTCTTCACAATCTCGTCAAACCGTTCGTCATTTATGTCAGAAAATAATGCACGATTAGATTCCAAGAAATCTGGAATTGACGACCTCCCAAATCCAGCACCATCTATCATATCATTCTCGCGCAGCACCATGTATATCGGAGCGCTCTCGGAATCCGACATGCCCGCGTTTTTCATATCAGCCAATGTGATGCGGGGGCCGACGATATTCACACTGGCATCACGTATCTCATGTTGCATGTCATAAACGAAGGAACGTTCATGCGCAGATACGATCATGTTGAGGTCATTTATAGTATGATAATCGATATTCCTCTCGGCCAGACGATCTTCTGTCATACGGTGGCCACGCTGATCCACGGCTATGCGCAGACCGCGCCCCACCTGTTGCCGCCTGCTAGTATCCTTGTTTGTATGCGATAGTTTGCATATGTTGAATATGTTTGGATTGTCCCACCCTTCCTGAAGCGCCCATACGGAGAAGACGAATCGAAGTGGCTCATCTAGCGACAACATCTGTTGTTTCTGATTGAGTATCTTATCCACACCATCAGCCACCTTTTCGTCCTTACTCCCACGGTCTCCCGAAAAATACCCGTCATGGACAAGTAGTTTCCCGTCCTGATAGTCCATCTTGAGGTATAGTCTGTACTTCTCATCCAAATCCTTGGCTAGAACCTTGTTACGGGCTTCGCGGTACTCCTTTTCAAACATACGTTTTATTCTTGGAGAATCAGATCGAAAGTCCTGTATATGTGGTATGAAGAATAGTGAGAGTGTTTTGATGCCCATACTGAACATCTCTTCTTCCCGCTCAAAATGAAGGTCAATCGTACGACGTATCATGTATCGCATCTCATCATCAGTCAGTGAAGGAACCCCTACTAACAGGCTCTTTCCATCATTTAGTCTAACCTCTGTGGTGTTTATACTCGTGGCATACATGCCATGATATATGTCAAGTCCAGTCACGGCTCCTATATCCTCCCCGTACTTTATGTTCTTTTTATGAAACTGCCCGTTTTTCATGTATTCAATGGTAAACTCCTGCCTGCTGACTGCGTTGACCACCCGCACATTTTCCTCTTCAGCGTTAGAATCCGCCACATCCACATGTATACGCTTTACGAGTTTTTTATTGAATGATGTGATACTGTCTAGCACATATACGACATTGGTTGCACCATCTCCATTCCCTGGGTATGTTGCCCCAAACCTAATGAATAGTGATTTATCGCGCAGTCTCTCTAGGTATTGCGTAGTCTTCTTTCCCGCAAGCAGGTGTGGTTCGTCTATTATAACCACCGGTTCCTGCCTGGCAATATCTTCCCATATTGTTGCACCACCATCCAATGTCTCAGTGTGTTTATTGACTAAGTTGTCCTTACTGTTGAACGCACTGTTTGTAATGAGTAGTACGGATAATTCATTAGTGCGTATAAATTCACTAACCACACCACTCACGCCATCTTCCGGATACCTGACACACTTCAATCGCCTTCCGTATTGTGATAGAAAGTGGTTGTCAGTCAACCTTACGTTTTGTAATACGCCCAGTTTGATGGATGTCCTTGGCACTACTATGACAAACTTGGTTTTACCGAATCGTTTGTGTATTTCAAAGATGGTTTTCAGGTAGACATACGTTTTGCCCGTACCCGTCTCCATCAATACGTCCAGTCTGTTTTCGTCTGGTTTTTTGGGAAAGTTTGAGTTAAAATCAAAGTCAGGTCGTGCTGCGAGTGAGTTGTCATCACGGCGCTCCTCCAACGCATCCATCATTCTTTCTATACATGTTTCTTGATGTTTCTGCCTGTCGAACAGTATGGTGGGTTCCGATACTTGCATCATATATCACATACTAAATTTCCTATTAAAAGCTGAATGGTATGTTGTAAGAATATAACTTCATAGTTGTTTTGGTTCTGGGAAGTTATGAAACATGAAATATAGTGGGAAATCGGGGACATGGAAAAATAAAGGGGTCAGTCACAAGACTATACGACAGTGGTTAAAGGAAAACACCAATCATAAATTCCCCGGTTAGTTATCCATGTACCCTTATGTTACACTACCTAACATCATTCTGACTTGTCTAATATCTTTCGTAGTTTGGCGCACATCTGTTCAGCCTCTTCTTGGAGTTTCATGTAGTTTGCTGGATTACCGGTAGATTTTGTAGTCATATCATATGGATCTTTACCACTCAATTCAAGATATAGATTAAATGTCTCCAATGATAGTAAGTTACCCGATTGTATAAAGTGGTTGTATAACCATTGGTAAGAATCTGATGTAAACCAATGTGTAACCCCTTTTACCCTACGTGACGCTGGCTGCGACAACCATCTAGTGTTGCTTGTCTTCAGAAACCGCCACAGTTTATCATATACCATCAATTGATTTCGTATGTAGTTTTGCTGTTCGTTTTTCCTTTGTTCTTGTAGTTGGTGTTGAATAGCGGATTTACTACCATACATAGCTAACAGCCCACCTATTATAGCAGCAGTTAATACGGCTACAACTGTTATTATTATGTCATAAGTCATGAACCATACCATTTTTTAAATGATATAAACCATAAACCATCTTGTCTACTTATCTATGTAAATCCCAAAAATCTCAGGAGCTATAACATCCATATCACCTGAGATCCTGCGTAGTACACGTCTGGCCTAGTAGACTGTAAGGAAGACTCTACACGTTTAAATGACGATTGGTGGATGATATACCGTGAAAAATAAACCTATTCCACGCCTAGCTGAGTTACCTGAACGATACCTTATGACATCCTTACAAGAACTATACTCACTATCACCGGGAAACACCCAGGCAGAGAGAAATTATGCCATAATCCGAATGGTTACCACAATAGAAGACGTTTTAAAGGAACTATCAACCCGTGTAAAAGAAGTTGATAAGTATCCACAGAAGATAGAGATTGATCGTGATACACTTCGGAATGTGTTGCAAGAACCTGAGACTGCCGAATATACACACAAACGAATACTCGCCGAGACGTTAAGTTTTCAGAATATTAGAGAGGCGCAAAGTTTCAAGGATAAACATGCAAAAGATGTACGAATGCCAAAATCATTAGATGGGTTGTTCATAGAGAGACATAACTTGGTGCATTCTGTGACCAACACCAAACTAAACAAGGATGATATTGAGGGTATACGCGGGGAGTTGTTTGAATTTCTACTAGCAGTCTCTTGTCAATGTATTGACTCGATGCCAGACTTCATGATGGGATGTGTTGTCATGAAAGCAGGTAAGGATCCTACCGAATATTTTGAGAAAGTGTTAAAGAAAAGACCACTTCATACAAAGATTGATAGTCGTGTGGTTTTGCAAGTGGGGTTTGCGCACCAAACTCTGGGACAGTTTAAAGAGGCAGCCGAGGTGTATTCTGAATGCATAAAACAGTCAAAGGGAGATGTTGCGAGGTATTACAAACTAAAGAGTGAGCAGTTTTACTATATGGGGGAGGATGAAACAGCATTTGAGATACTACAGGAAGGCTTAAAGAAATATCCCAAGGATTTAGGGATACTTTTTGCTTATTGTAGTTTGGGTTCATCTTTACAGAAAAACGTCGCATCATCTGTGATTGAGTTACTAGCACATGGTGATGTGTGGCCGGATAGTCGATTGAAGGGCGATGTCTTTCTTTACCTGTCAGTTATGTTACCACAAATGTCAGCAGAAGATCCTGTAGTTGTACATGATGTGGCTGGATTATGTCTTGAGAAACACAAACAACTGGAGAAGTTAATCAAACAATAATTATGGTTTTGACAAGTCAATGTGTGCAATGGAAGTACGATCACATTAATGGTGTGGAGTGCCTAGTTGAAGGGTGATTTGGCTAGATGGCATTACATGGTTCCTCCCCCCTGACTGATGAGGTTGTTAAAGCCCATCTGCCGTTCAGTGACTACAAAGCATGGCTTGAGTATAATCTTCGTAAAGAGTGCGAAAGGTCTGGCATGGATATCGACAAAGTTCTTCACCTGTATGACCGCATAGACTCGCTGATACGCCGCGGTGAAAAATGTAAACCTGGGACGCTCATCTACCGAATGTTGTGGTCGGGTCTGCTGTCAATGATATAATTAGTTAAATCGCAACAGATCTATATGGGCAGATCCATTGGGTTCCAATGTCAGGCGACACGAACCAAAAACCAGCGAACAAAAGTGCTCACAAGCCATCCGGCCCGTTATTGTTGCTGCTGGTGCTGTTTGCAGATGCCGTTGCCGTCGCTGAGCTGTTCAGGACAGTACGGTGGGCCAACGGTATAGCCTGTCCATACTGTACTGGAGAACATATCAACATACACGCCAACTACAAGGGACTGAAGCGGTACAGATGCAAGGGGTGCGGCAGAACATTCAACGACAAGACCGGAACCATACTGCACTATACACACATCGAAATGGGCAACTGGATGCTGGCGGTCTGGATGTACCTGTGCGGGCCGCTCAACGGAATATCCATAAACTACATAGCCGAAGCGATAGGTCACACGTACTGCACGACATACTATACGATACGTAGTATGATGTCCAAGATCCTCAGCCTGCAGGAGAAGATGCCATCAGGCATATGCGAGACCGACGAGCTGTACGTCAGGGCGGCCTCCAAGGGCGTACCGCTGTCACATAATGATGAGGCTCGCACCATGCCCAGCCGCCGCGGCCTGCCCCGCGGACCCGGACGCGGAACGTTTGAGAAGAACACTCCAATGGTCACCATACATCATCAGCGCGCCACCGAAACCCAAGAAGAGTGGACCATATTCGAGGTACCCCGCGACGGCAAGAGCCTATCCGCAATGGTCCAGAATCATATAGAGTCTGGCTCCAAAGTCATGACCGACGAGTACAGAGCATACAAAAATCTAGAAAAGTTGGGGTATGACCATTTATCGGTAAATCACAGCGAGGGGGAGTATGCCTCGGGTGTGGACAATGAAGTGCATACAAATAACTGCGAGTGCAGAGCCGGACTACTAAAATGGTGGCTCAGAAAACACCGCGGTGTCAGCAAATGGCATCTCGAATCATACGTCAAGACATTCCAATTTGTACATAATCATCGCCACCACCCCATAGACGGCAGGTTCATGGTGACACTAGAGGCACTGCTAGCGTAAAATCCCTACACGCCCCGAATATGCATGCCACTGCAGCGGTCTGTGTAGCATACCTGCGCAATAACCACCATGCGCATATGTCCATCTGGTACTTTTTGAAGATCCTCGTCAATACTACAGTTCTGGCTGGGCATAACCTGCCAGAGTTGCAAAATATCGAATACGTATACCAATCTCCAAATCTGTTTTAGTTGATCTAAATATATGATTGGCCATATATCTCGACCACAACATTCGGTATATGAGCGACCTGGGATTCGGAAGCAAATCGTGGAAAAGTTCTTTGATCATTACTTTCAAGCCGCCTATAGCAATGTACAAATAATGAAGAACCTAATCCGGAAAATCAATAAATCAAACATCATCGAGTTTAAGGAGTCAGATTTGTTGTTCATGCTATACTTTCTCACATTATACGATGGTTTGTACGCGCGATTAATCAACATCTTGTATGAGGCCGTCAAAGTACAGGATCAAAGTACAGACGAATACGTGAGTACCACACGTAAAGCCAAACGGTTGGCCGGTGAGGGTATCGATGTCAGGAATAAGATGTGGGTAGATATCCGTAACGCTGCCGCACATATGGGGTTTGTTGCTAATGGTGGGTCTATTGAGATTAAGGAAGTACAGAAATTAATTGTCACAGCAAAGGCATCACAATCCACTATAGATAAGTTAAAGGGTACATTCGGTAAAGAACGTATAGACTGTGTTAGTGATGTTGTTTCCCCGTTTGAACTTGGGACAGACTCATTATATCTTGCACTCCGTCACTGGTTTGAGATGCGTGAAGGTCCTTGGCGACTATTCTCTAAGGAGTTCTTCACAACTTGGCAGTCATTCTGTATTGCGCGGGATGCCGAACAACGTATGAGGGGTATGCCCGTAAGGGAATTGCCCGTAAGGGAATGGGATAGTGTTGTCCGTGATGCTCGGATGAAGTTGACCACCAGTGGGTGATACAGTCTACTATTGATGTATCCACCCCTCTTCGAGATGACTCTAGCTGGGACTGTATAATTGCGGACCTGAAGTGGAAATAGAAGTTATGTCAAGGGATCATCCTGTTTACGATGGTCGAACAACACATCAAGGACACGAGCAGCCGCCAACACAATCAGTAGCACACCCACAAATATAAGGCCCATAGACCATTCAAATCCCCCTTCAATACTAAAAACACCGTATGCGGTAAGCATAAGAAAGAACGATCCTAGGAATCCAGACGTTACCCCAATAGCAAACATGGTAGTAATGCGCTTTCCATAGGGTGGTTTGGCCTGAATGAACAACATGTTTAGTAACGAGCCAAATGCCACCAGACCGAGAATTGTGGCGCCACCCGTGAACATGGCATCGCGGGTCAACTCGTCTGAGGCCTCAACCTGTATGGTCAGAAACGCCGTTGCATCCCACACCGTAAGACCAACGAGTGCAACCACCGCCAATAGAAATGCTGTGTAGTTCACACGAATCCCTTCATCATACATCACTATGTGTGTCGGCGCAGTACACATTCCCGGTCATGGCTAAGTTACAACTCCAATCAATGGATTCAAGCGGCGCGTATTCAAAATAAAGAACCGCATACAGTTAACGCACACGTATTATAGGTAGAATCGCTTCAGAATTGTACACGTTGTTTTCGTCAACGGTGGATATGAAAGCGTCCTGTTGCAATACAAAGGCGGCATCCGTGTATGACAAGTTGTGAGACGTTGCATCCAGTCGCCAAGAGCCAGAGATTCTAACGTAATCAAGAGACTCCTTAATAATTTGAGAGTGAGACATATCGTATTTAGCAGCGAGATCATCAATCCAAACAAAGTTATCAGAATCAATCTTTGATTTTGAGACAACCATAGGAACAGTAAACCAATGTTGGTTATATCGGTTCGGTCAATACGACAGACATACAGAAACTAAATGAAAACATGCGTACAAATGTAATCACTAATCAACAATCAAGAACATAGGAACGTTCATGCGCCACACCATCAGACTTACAAACAAACGCTTCATACAGACTAGCACCATGTAAGTTAGCACCAGACAGATCAGCATAACGTAAATTAGCAAACCAGAAGTCAGCACCACTTAGGTCAGCATCAATCAAATCAGCAACACCTAAGTCAGCAAAACTTAGATCAGCACCAGTCAGGTTAGCACCATTTAAGATAGCACCAGACAGGTTAACATCAGACATAACAGCATAACTTAGGTCAGCAAGTCGTAAATCAGCCTCAACCATGACAGCACTATATAAGATAGCACCAGACAGGTTAGCACCTCTTAGGTCAGCATAACTTAGGTCAACTTCAATCAAATCAGTATAAACAAACTCACAAAAATCACATGATAAATTAGCCTCACGTAGATTAGCCTCACGCATGTTTGCAGCATGTAAATTAGCCTCTTGTAGATTAGCAGCATGTAAATTAGCAGCAAGTAGATAAGCCTCTTGCAGATTAGCACCAAATAGATTAGCACCACTTAGATCAGCAACAAACAGATTAGCGTTTTGTAGATTAGCGTTTTGTAAATCAGTATCAGACAGAATAACACCTCTTAGGTCAGCACGCTGTAAGTCAGCATCAGTCAGGTTAGCACCACGTAAGTTGGCAACCGCCAAACTAGCCTCTAGTAAACTAACCTCACGTAGGTCAGCACCTCTTAGGTCAGTAGTAGTCAAGTAAGCAGCATCCATAACAACACCAGATAGGTTAGCACCACTCAAGTCAGCATCGAGTAAGTTAGCAGCAGTCAGATCAACACCAGTCAGATTAGCACCACTTAGATCAGCAGCACCTAGATAAGCAAATGTTAAGTTAGCACCACGTAAATCAACACCACGTAAATCAGAACCAATCAAAATAACACCCTGTAAATCAACACCACGTAAATCAACACCGGACAAATCATAATTACGTAAATCTTCATGCGGCACAAACTCAGGTATAGGTAACCCCGGATTCAAAGACGCATCATAACCACGATCAGAGGCAAATGCAGACGGAACTTGAGACCAAACAATAAACACAGCAAGCAACAACACAACAAAACAAACAATCAAAATCTCTCTCATCATAACATACAACTCAAGACGATTTTTTACGTCTTTTCTTTCCAAAACCCTCATCTAGAGTCTTATTGACCTTTTTTACCTTACGTCTTTGCTCTCTAAAACCCTCTTCTAAAGTCCTATTGACCTTCTTTAATGACCACGGCATATATCACAATCACAAACCATAGTATATTAGTTTTAAAGTCAAAGTACAGTATACACTCAGGTCCATCCCTTTCTGTACCCACAGGTATGCCAGTTATCCACACATCTGAAACAGTCTTGTACTAGGCGGCTATCGTTACATTACCTGACATAGCGGCGGATTCTTCAAATATGTTCCAGTCTGGATTCTTGGACAATTCCACTATGCCTTTCCATGGTACAATGCCGCGCTTCTGGCAGGTGCGCGTATAGCTCACCAAAATTGAAAATACGTGCATGCCCGTGCTAGTCATTAATTTGTGGCGCACGTTGCGCTGCAACACTATGGTGTCACGTATATCCAACTCAACGGGGTTATTGTTAGGAGGCATTCCTTTGTACCGCAGGAACGTAAACAGGTTCGGTGACGCGTTGTGTATGGTGGCGGCCATTGGATGGCCCCCGTATCCATCTGCGATACTGCACAGCTGTCGTTGCAGAGACAGGCAGTATTCGGGAGGGGCCGTATCCATGTATTTGATGCGTCTATACATGCACAGGAGCCGCCGGTACTGTATGTACGGAACGCTTCCCCTCTTTGCTTTTATGGCGGCTTTCTCGGCCATACGTAGTATGTGCACCCAGCACCGCTGAACAATGCGGAAACTGTTGTATCCTGCGTATCCGTCCACTATTACGGGTTTATCCAAAAGTGCGCTAAAGTGTATTTCGGGTATTGCACCGGCCCTACTTGCGGCCACCAGTACATATGTGGCATCAGGTATTGATGCCATCCAGGCATACCCCCTCTTACCGTATATCTTTAGTACTGTCTCGTCTAAATGGACGTACAATGCCAATATGATGTATTTCAGTATGTTTTGGTATGTTTTTTCCAGTGTCAGTGTTGCAATGGCTTTGCGCGCGTTCCATATGGTATTTGGTGATATCTCAAAATCATACATGTCTCTAAAATAGACAGACATTGTCTCATCAGTTGCACGTGTACCAAAGTATTCCACTACAAAACCGCGAGCCTTGGGACCGAGTGCCGTACCGGCAATAAGGGGACTGTCGGCTTCTGTAACGTGTCCGCATCTGTCGCATTTACACCGTCCCACTACAATCGTACCAGCCACTATACTTATTCTGTCTCCATCAAAATCATACATTTGTCGTACAACCGGTCGCAATATTATCACGTGTTCGTTGCCACAGTTGGCGCACCGGTGTATGTCGTATCGTTTAGTATATTCAGAACGGTTATGATGCGAGATGCCCTTGTGGCCCTGTGGCGGACCCGCTTTGCGACTATTCAGGTCCACATTAGGATCGTTCTTGGTGGAAGTATCGTTTTTGTTTGCGGCGTTGTCATCGGCGTTGTCATCGGCACTCTCAGAATCCAGAAGGGCTTCCTCTTTCTGGAACTTTTTTCTCTCGGCATTATACATTGACCCTGTAGATGAAGGCGCGTTTTCATTTTCATAATAGTTGAGGCGTCGCACCAAATATTCAATCTCAGATTCGTATCGGTCAATCATTGATGCCTTTTCCTCTTTCAATTGAATTACTTGAGCCCTGAGTTCCGTATTCTCTTTTTCTAAAAGATCGATTTTCTGGTATATTTTTCTTAATTCCTTTCTGAGTAGTGCAGAATCTCCCATTAAATCATCCAAATTTGATACCAGCTTTAAATCTTTCTATTCAAATCTGCCCCTTATGGGTGGACCTGAGTGTATACAAAGTACACTGCATTATATTAGCAAGCAGCGAGACGGTTGTATATTATGTTTGTATGACCGCCATCGCATTATATTAGATCCGCAGGTGCTGTATATTTTAAAGCCATGCTCAAAATGCGCTTTTTTCGCAGGCTGACAAGGCAACTCGTATGCTTAAGGCACATCAGTCGCTTGCGCAGAACAGAATGCTGCTAGTCTAAAGTGTACGAACTCAACATGGTATGACTGGACTGGAAACAGGGGTCTTCGACCTACATTTCCACTCCGTGATTTTGACCTCATTTCCAGTCCACGCATGGGTTTTTACAGACCTGCATTTCCAGTCCGGGTCACTCGTTTCCCAATATTTTCTAGGTCACCATAACTTCCCAGTTGCCTTTTTAGAGGCCTTGTCCAAAAATTGGACCTGCGCAACCCCGAAATTAGTTCTCCCCTATGTGACATCATACCCCTCTCAAGATTGCTCGTCTACTACGGTAGATCCTTTAGGCGGGCCCCTGCCTGGCGTCATATGCCAAATGCCCATGATTAATATATCGTCTGATCTACGTTTAGGCAGCATGGACGAGCAAACACTCATACAGGAGTTGCGGCGCACAAACCAGAACCTAGCTAAGGCACTTGAGCGTCTGGAGTCAAATGCGGCAAAGATAGAGTCAAATGCCGAAAAGATAGAGGCGAATGCGGCGGCCATACAGGCGAACTCCCAGTTGATAGGGACTGTCATAGAGCAGCTGGACAAGCGGCGCGACTAGCCATATGGCCCCAGATACGGCCACATACTTTGTTTTCATTGAGTCATGAGATGGTCGCGCGGCGCCGTTCTATTACGGGCCGCTGGGGTGCACTGCTCCGGTGTACTTGCGCAAAAAGATGTAGTATCACTCAGATTTGTGTAAGAGATCCAACATATGCCTATCAAAGACTTAAAAATGGACTATTTGATAGTAGGTTTATTGACTTTTGAGGCAAAGACCAGCGGGCCTAATGATCTAAAGGCTGTGGTTGGCGCCATTGCCACACTTGTAGAGGAGGCGACCTTTGAGGCCACCACCGAAGGGATAT
Source organism: Nitrosopumilaceae archaeon (assembly GCA_965219765.1). Classification (GTDB taxonomy): domain Archaea; phylum Thermoproteota; class Nitrososphaeria; order Nitrososphaerales; family Nitrosopumilaceae; genus VYCS01. The sequence goes on along the minus strand of CBDCOI010000001.1, from coordinate 1,700,074 downwards.
CCTTCAAGGGAATGGACCCCTCACATATAGCATTGATAGATGTGTATTGGCCGAACGCGGCATTTGCCTCCTATATCTGTGACTCGGAGATAAAATTTGGTGTACGTATAGACGAGTTTGCAAAACTGATTCGCCGAGCATCAAAGAGTGATGATATCAAAATTACATTAACTGATGACAACTTTCTACAATTGTATATGGGTACCAGTAAACGTTACAAGATGAGACTAGTAGAGAGCTTGGCTACTGAAGCGCCTCTACCAAAATTAACATTTGATGCAAAGATAACAATGCCACCAGCAACACTCGACAAAATACTAGGGGACGTCAGCGTCGTGACCGACTATGTGACTATACAGATAGACAACAACAATGCCACCTTTTTAGGTAAGGGTGACTCTGGTGAGGCCAGCATAGATGTACCACAAGATACAGAGAACTCTGTTACCATATCAGCGGAACAACAGAGTGAGGGTACTTATAGCCTCGAATATCTGACCCCCGTGGTAAAGGCCGTGGGCAGTGCTTCAAGTACAATAACATGTGAGTTTTCCAACAAGAAACCCCTCCGAGTGGGATTTGACATATCCAACATGGGTCATATTCACTTTTACATGGCTCCCCGTACAGAGTCCTGATGCCTTCTGATAGACCAAGACTGGTAATAAAGTACGGTGGTTCTACCATCTCTGGAGCGGATGACATTGCAAAGATCACAAAATATCTATCTGAGATATCGCACCACTACAAACTAGTGGTAGTCTGCTCTGCCATGGGAGAGACCACCAACCACCTACTAAAACTGTCTTCTAGTATGGGGACTGGAGAGCGACAAGAGATAATCAAAATACTCCATGAAATAATAGACTATCACAGAACAACATCTGACAATCTAAAAGATACCATAATAACCGATCATACGATATCACAAAACCTTGATGAATCACTAAACCAGACATTTGATGAACTACAAGTACTGGTTGATGGCCTCATACTGTTATCTGAAGAGACTCCCCGCTCACGAGACTATCTAGTATCTTTTGGTGAGCGGTTCTCCACACTCTTGATGGCCTCAGCACTACAATCTATGGGTGTGGATACACTACCTCTCAGTGGCAAGGAGGCCGGCATACTCACTGATTCAAAATTTGGCAAGTCCAAACCATTAATGGATACCACCAAACTACGGGTATCTAAGAATCTAAATGAGCACATCGATAAAGGCGTGGTTCCTGTGCTAGGGGGGTATGCTGCGGCCGACCAGTATGGCCACATTACAACATTTGGGAGAGGCGGCTCTGACTATACGGCCACCATAATAGCTGCATGTATTGATGCTGATCAAGTATGGTTTATGGGTGAGATGGATGGCATGATGACTGCCGATCCGTATATCGTACCTGAGGCACAAACATTACAAAAGATATCATACTCTGAAGCTCGTGAAATGTCGATGTTTGGCGAAAGGGAGATACACCCACGTACCTTTGAGCCTGTCTTAGACAGAGGGATACCTCTGCGCATACGCAGCGCCACCAACACTAAAAATCCTGGAACACTCATTGTACCCTCTCATATGGTTGATAACACAGTAAAGTGTGTCAGTATGATAAGGGATAGCGGCCTTATCGACATGCAGGGATTTGGAATGGCGGCCTCTCCGGGTACGGCAGCTGCAATATTTGGTACACTGGCCGCACCAGGTATTAGCGTAATGATGATATCGCAGAACCCGTCAGAGTCCAGCATCAGTATTGTATTGAAGAATCAGGACTTGCATAAAGCCGTAAATGTTTTAGAGATGGAACACTTGGGCAAAAAGATCAAAAACCTTAATGTCACCACCAATGTAGCCGTCGTATCCCTGATAGGTTTGGGACTGCGTGGAACCGTTGGAACAGCATCTCGAGTATTCAATACTGTAAGCAACAAAGATGTAAACATAATAATGATAACGCAGGGCTCCTCAGAGATTAATCTCTCCTTTGTGATAAAAAACTCTGATGTAAAGACCGTCGTACAAGCCTTACACGCTGAGTTTAATTTAACGGATCTTTAAGAGTAGTCACGCCAAGTGTGATTACATTTGACACATCTGTAAAACTGTGTTGTGGGCTCATCTGCACTACGAGTCTGTAGCATCCACCATACTGCCTCATCATGACCACATCTGTCACAGTCTATCTTTGTGGTTGGCAGCATATCTTTACCATCCTCCTCGGTTAGAACATCCAATTCGGGAACCACATCTGTATGTTGAGATGTGACGATTGAGCCGTCTTCTCTATAGTCGCACTTTGAGCATATTAGGACACCATCCATCTTTCGAAGACGTGTATTGCAACTGGGACAAAACTTCATCTCAAACCAAAACATCCATGGCCATTGTATCTTTCATTTCGTTGGCGGAGATGATGGCTGCATCTACTGCATCGCGTATGTTTTGTTTGGGATCTGATTTTGAGGTCACCCGCATCCAGCACTCATTTGTGAGGGGATGTTTGAGAATAACTCCCACAAACTCCACATCTGGGTTCTTTTGGAGTTCGTGTTGTATTATGTATAGTGTCGCGATATCCACATCTGTAAATGATAATCCTACCTCGTTGGCGGTGGAGCTGATAGCTTCGACCTTCATATAATTAAAAAAAGAACATATTACGGATATAAATCAACCGAGCATGGATCGAATTGATAAGATAGAGGTTATACCATCAAAGTCGTCATATTCACTTAATGACACAATACATTTGATGGTAAAGTTTTCTGTACAAGGCAAGAACCGGGAGTCATTCACCGAACAGAACTGGACTGAGGCGTACAATGCCAACGATGTATCTGTCAAGATGAAGTATGAGGTTCATATAACCTCCACAGGGTTAAGGCGCCAAAAACTGGGCAAACCCATCATATCATACAAGAAGGCAGCAATATTTTGGACCAGAAACCCAAAACTAGTAAACCCCATGAAGGAGAAGCGGGTCTGGGTGCAGGTTGCAAAGAACTTTACACCCATCATAAAACTGACTGAAGAAGAGGTACGCCAAGAGCTGTTCGACTTTGAGGAGGACTATACCATCAAAGCATCAGAGCTGGGTAAGGGTACACACAAAGTAAGAGGCAGCGTGCAGGTGTCATGGCAGAAACATCATTTCTTAGACAAGAACGATGTACATGGTGATATTCTACCTGTAGATATACAGGTAGACTAGGATGCCTTTTTGCAGTTATACACTACATCACTGATACAACTTGGGCAAACTCTCCCTCCAAGATACTATTGGTTTTAATCACTCTTGGATAGTGCAGGTAGCACACCGTATATTGATCAGGGAAGCCTAAGATATAAAAAAGTCGCTCAAGTGTAGATTGTATGGCAAAGTATGATGGTCTACTAGGACAACCTCTCCTAGAAGTGGAAGAACCAGACAAGGAAGGAGGAATCACCTTCATCTTTAAAGATAATCGGTTTTTGTTTGTAAAGGCTGAAGATGGCAAGATACAGACCATATCGATACCCGAGTGATTGAGATGACCGACTATGAAAAACTCAAGATGACCGAACTAGTGGGCGTACAAGAGGAGAACGACCAGCTAATATTGCAGTTTCAAGAGGGCCGGCGAGTTATAATCAGTATACAGGACGGACAACTACAATCTCAAGTATCCTGATGTGTGTGTTTTTTATACATAGAGATGGCAATCTCCTGCACCTCTGACTGTATGGAGCCGTGCCTCTCTCTTCGTATGGTGTCGATGGCCTGCTGCGCATCATAATCCTTGTATTTTATCAGATAGCATGCTAGAATGGTTCCCGCCCGCCCCAGACCCGCTGCGCAGTGCACCATGACCGGCCTCTTTGCCATTATGTTTTGATGTATAAAATCTACAGTCTCATCTATCTCTTCTGGCGTGGGAGCCGTCATGTCTGGCGTGGGAGTGTGTTTGTATTGTACATTATTAGTCCATGATTTTGGTAGTGGTTCCTCGGTCATTGTGACCACACATTCTACTCCCTGACTTAACAGCCACTCAAACTCATTCTCTGAGGTGGGAAACCCTGATCCCGCCAATATGTCTGGTAAGACCCACGAGAAGTTGGTGGGTCGGCGTGTGACACGTCCGTGTATGCTTCTCCATAGATTTCCAGGTCGACTCATGCATATACACACAAGCAATAATCCTTTTAAAATTATTCCAAGACTGCCACCGCTCGAACAGGCGAAGCTGTACTGTCTAATATTTTGAGGGGCAAAATAATATAGTTAAATTGCACCCCTGGTATCTTGTCGAGATGGGCAAGATTTTCCACATTTACCGTGCCCGCGCGAGCCAATATGTGGTGCGCAGGAAATGTAGCATCCAATCCAGCATCAATGCTGGGCGAGTCCACCCCCACCAGCGAGACTGATATTGATGCCAAATATTCGGCCGCGTCCTTTGAAAGACCTGGATTCTCAGAAAAGTAATTGTCATCATTGATGTGCGTCTGCCACCCGGTCCGAAATATTACCGGCGAGCCGTGCGGAATTGTACAGTTTTCCTTCTGCCACCGTATAATATCGTCTCTTTGAATATACTCGTTGGCATCTTTATGTATATGAAGCAGTGTGGCTCTACCAACCAATACATTCAGGGGGATTTGGTGTATGCGCAGACCATCTTGTCTAAAGTGATATGGCGCATCCATATGAGTTCCCAAATGTGAACTTAGAAACAACATCTCAGAGTTGTATCCCTCCCCTTTTATGGTGCTCCAGGGTATCGTGTGCATTGATGGCGAGCCTGGGAACACAGGTAGTGTATCGGACATCTCCAATGTCAAATCCAATAACATACACTACATAGTGTAGTTGTACATTTAACGCTGCTGTTTTGAATCCATTTCCGTCCCAATTACAGGTTATGGATTTGGCTGTAATATTGCGGATGACGGCCCGCCGGCCAGATGACTTTATGGATTGTTGCCCGTTTTCTGAATCGAACATGACTTGCCACGCTTATATCGCGCGCCACCCATCTTGCGCTCTGGAACCGGCCGGACGGAATACATGCAAAGCGCTCGAGTGGGATCTTCCCATAGGTGAATGGTAAGAGATTGGCGGGTCTATGCGGATCCGCTGACTGAAGGCCAGTATTTGGTGATTAAACCATTGCCGATTTCTTGGCACCATCATTGGTCAGTTTGCTTAAAAGGCCTGTGCATGGGGTTGACCCACTCGGACACATCTATCCGGCGCGCTTCATGGAATGAAGGATGGCATCAATCTCGCCTTGTATTTTCTTCTCCTCGCCTTTCATCGTTTCCTCTATCTTGTCCGTAGCCTTGCTAATGTTCTTGCACTGTGTGGTTACCGATTGCATCCTTCTCAGGCTCGCCTTGATCTCGTTGATGCCTTGGGTTATAACATCTGAGTCTATGTCAAGCGCCCTGCCGTTGTCGGACGTTATCCTGAGCCTTGCCCATCTGTACGCTGTTGTGAGTACCCACATGTTCTCTTCGTCGTCGTCAGTATCCGACACGGCGCACACAAGCTTGTTTCCGTCGTACTCGTTGAACCACCCAACTTCCTTGGGAAGTGCATCTCGGTTTCTGGATACCAGTACGCCGTAGTCGGCCCTCCTGTTCTCCAAGGCCCCGTTCAACTCCCGCCTTATTTCTGGTAAGCTCATCTTGGCATGGTGCTTCATTTCAAGAACGAACTTCTTTTCAGTGTCGCCAATCGTAACCACGGAATCACCCTTCTTACTGGCCGACAGATCGCCTGTCGTGTCTCCGGTAGACTCCACAGTGTCGGAGTAGGGCTCCGCAACGGAACATATGTGAGATATGCATCTCTCCTCAAACTCGGTTCCTTTTTGAGTGCCCTTCTTGGCGGCCTCTGAATACCCTTTTTGCATCGCTATGTCATTTTTGATTTCCGAGATTCCGGCCTGAATCTTGGTCAGCAGTTTGTTGAGCGGAGTGTTCATCGTGTCCGGATCCAGTATTCCCTCAACGGTTCCGCCCTTACCAAAGTGCTCATTCAGTAGATGTGCAAAGTCTCCATTTGGATCAAGTATGCGGTTAACGTCCTGTGCCATCTTTTCCTCGAGGCGGCCAAATGCGGCCTCGACGTACGTGGTGCTGATTACCGTGCCTGCGGAATCCTGTGCCAGTATGCCCAGTTTTAGCAACGTCTTCAATTTTCTATCCTTATCTTCGGAGTCAGAAAGTCCCGCGAAGTATGCTACGATGTCGCCCTCGTTTGTACTAAATCCGTCTATCTGCAATACGTCATCAGATACTGATATGACCACAAGGCTACCCAGCAGGAATCGATTAAAAACGTATGGCGTTTTTGGGGCGTGTCCCACAGGGAAATACTTCATAAAAATAGGCTTCCCACCGTAGCTGCATGGCAAGACGGTGCGCCCGCGGCAGCATACATCAAACTTCACCTAACGATTCTACAGGGCCGTTGGATGACATAGGCACCGATGCGGCAGTGTACCCGCAGGGAGCATAGAGAACAGTCTGGCTGCCTATCATCCGCAATGTTACAGCCGAATCCGTCACCCGCAATTGGGACGGAAATTTTGAATCCTTAAAAGTTAAATATCAACTATCAGTAGTTACATTGTGCCAACGGCGTATGTATTATTGAATTCTGATCTGGGCTCTGACGCATCAGTTATCACAGACATAAAGAGAGTTTTAGCTGAAGAGTCGGATATAGATTTTGAACTGCAGGGTGTCTATGGTGTCTATGATATCGTCTTAAAGTTAACTGCTCAAAAGACAGAGAATCTACGATTTGTAATTACCAACAAGATACGCAAGATAACAAAAGTTCAATCAACATTAACCATGATGGTTATAGAAGAGCAGGAAGCATCATAAACATTCTTTAATTATATCTACAGTCGCATCGATCTCGTTATATGTGTTGTAAAAATGGGGTGATACTCGTACTATGTCCAGATCGCCGATCTCTCGCTGAGCCACAATCACACCCCGTTCGTCTAACATCTTTACCACATCTGATGACTTTTGATTATCTATACGAAAAGACACAATGCCAATGTGCTCATCCTCTGGTCCGTATATGGTAACGCCGGACATACCAGATATACTCTCTCTAAACGCCTGACTCAACTTGTTGTTCTTGTATTGTATTGTGTCAAGCCCTATACCTGTGATGTATTCTAAAGAGGCCGCAAGGCCTGCTAGACCTGCATAGTTGCGGTATCCAGCTTCAAACTTATCAGGCATATCTTTGAATGCTATCTTTGTGTTATCATAGAGCATGGCAGACTCCCCACCAATGGCAACAGGACGCAGTTGCGATGCGGCCTTCCTGCTACAATAGAGGATTCCTGTTCCCATGGGGCCGCAGAGCCACTTTGAACCATTAAACGCTATAGAATCACAGTACAGTCTTGAGAAATCATAACTACCAAAATTTCCCATAGTCTGCGCAGCGTCTACAAAAAAGTGACTAGTCCCTTTTGTCATGCGGCCCACCTGCTCTAATGGTAGGATGGCGCCCGTGTTGTATAGCGCATGGGTCAAGGCTACTACAACAGTATTATTATCAATATACGACTCTATATCTCTGATATCAAACAGTCCGTTTTGATCAACTTTGAGTATTCTGTGCTCTGCCTGTAGATTGAGCCAGGGAAATGAGTTGGCGTGGTGCTCGTGTGTCACATCACGTATTACCACATTATTGTGTAGTTTTACATCAAGTCCATTGGATATGATATTTACGCCATCTGTTATGCTCTGTGTCAATACTATCTCATCGGGTTGGCAGTGTATCATATTAGAGATGATGCGTCGTATCTGGCGCCCCAGATCTAGTACCATCTGTCTGCCCGTCGCCGAGTCCGGTCCGACACTATTATACTCTGTAATAAAATCAGACATGGCTGTAATTGTTGAGGCTGGCATTCGGGATATCGAGGCATTGTTCAGGTATATGCGGCCTTTACTGGGAAACTCTTCATAATAATCCGACTCTATATCTTGTCTTGACATGTATCTGATTAGTGGTATGTTTTCATTATAAATTATGGCTGATTCTATACAAGGTTCGTTCACCAAATATTATAAAAGAGAAAAAAGATTCTAAATCACAGCAGGTTTATTTGGCAATATATGACACCATAATAGATGCAGCCGCACAACATAAAACGGATACTGGACAAATTTTTATCACAAAAAACAACGGGCCCCGATATTATATTATGTTCAAACCCTCTCTTGAAATGTGTTTTTTTAGAGAAATTAGTACATCACACCAATCATGGTGTAATATATCTGGATTTTGATATGTTGTATAGTGGTTATGTTAATTCAGGCATATTTGACCTCCCCACCAATGTACTGGTGCGTCGTCCCGATTTATCAGATTGGCGAGCAGAGATCACAAGTATAATACAAACAACATCTGCACACGAGTATATGATTATAATAGATTCACTAAACGGAATGATGACATCCTTTGGACATAAGCGTCTGACACTTCATTCCATAATGCTGATGTCATCATTAGGAGTTAATGTCAATACTCGGGTAATAATTGCTGCCATAACAAAAAAGACCACGGACAGCTGGAAGATTCCTGGCGGTCATACCAACTTACCAAACAACATGTATACACTAGATATTGCAGATAACTCTGCAAAACTGACAAAAGCGACTTAAACTAAACGTGACACTGGTAGTGGTTTTAAACGGTGTTATGAGTGTACAGACTGCAATAAGCTATATTAACTAAAACAGCATTTTGTATGGTATGCCAGTAGCAATACTACCAGACATCAACGATGCAATGTGTATTGGATGTGCACTTTGTGTACAGGTCTGCACTGCTCTGGGACCAGATGTTCTCAGAATTAAGTCCGTTGAAGGCTGGAGTCGAAGCAAAGCATTCGTCTTTTATCCAGAGAGATGTATCTCTGATGGCGCATGTATAGGCGTGTGTCCCACAAAGGCAATCTTTTGGATGAGACCAACAGAATTCACTGTTGGACAACCAATTCCACTACGTGAGAATGGTCTCTTCGTAAAGGGTTGGGACGAACTCGCAGCTTAATTTTACAGGTTTTTTTATTTTGTTTTATTTGGGCACTGTTAAGAGGTAGGTACCTGATCAATATTTTATTCAATATGGCCTAGCGTGGGGCTGTAAAGTTTCACCATGTGTCATATCAACACTCTTGACAAATAACCAGAGACAGTATGAGGAAGCGTAATACTTAAACGACACTATACCGTATAGTACATCATGCAGTATAAGGGTGATAAGCACATCACAAAGACCATACAATATAGGCTCAAGACAACCAGTGATCTGACCAAGTATTTCAACTCCATGTATTCTGAGTCACACATTTGGCTGAATGTCGGAATACAGGGTCGCAGAGCCGGTCTGTCGGTATTCGACACCAATAAGATTGCCACCCTATGCCGTATAATCCCACAGGCATGGGTTCATGGTGCGATACAAGAGGGTCACAGGATGAAAGGCTGTAGCCATGTAAGGTACGGGCGCAAGACGTATCCTCTGTACAGCTCATTACCATTAGGAAAAAAATCAAAGGGTGATACGGTATACTTTCCAAAGTGCAGCATACCCTTCAAACTACAGAAAGGTACACTGCCAGAGGAATCCCAATCGTACAAAATTGTCGATGTCACGAATCATGATGATAAAGAAAGGCAGTTTGAGCTGCACGTTACAATACGCAAACACGTACCAAAAAGGGTTGCAACAGGCATACAGGGCGGGGGAGATCTGGGCGGTAGGCACACCCTAATTGTTGGAAAGTCGGATGGTACAATCGCAATGCTGACGCTCCGTGAAAAGGATACGTTGCGCAAGATAGCAAAAATACAAAAGAAAATGTCACGCTGCACACAGCATTCACATAGGTGGCGCCGGCTGCACGCGTTGTTGTACGGCATCTACAGGAAGATGAACAACCGCCAGACCGACAAGCTGCGCAAGTTCTCCAAGAAACTACTCACGCAATGCGACAAAATCATTATGGAAGGCATGAATCTGGCAAAGATGACGCGTAAGGGGCCGGGACAAAAAAGAAAGAACCAACTGATGCGCCAGAGTAAGTGCGGTATGGCGCGTAATCATCTGGCGCGGGAGGCATTGGCGCATAATGTCGAATACAGTGAGATAAATCCAAAGAACACGTCCAAACAGTGCTGCATATGCTGCAGCATGAATACGTGGCGCAAAAGCAACCAGTTCCGGTGCTATGACTGCGGTGTCCTAATGCACGCGGACGTGAATGCCGCGTTTAACATCCTTTACGTTTTGTTGAAAGTGTGGTGGTCAAAACGGGTGCAATCCGTTTATTCACTACAAAACAAGGCCGGAATGGTCTTGAGAGGGAAGATACATCTTGGTACCCGCATGATTCCACCGGGTGCTAACGACGTGATGGCCGATACAGGCTGTCCAAAGACAGAGGGTGAAGCCTCAGTCGATAAAGAACATCTTAATGGAACTCCTCTGAATGGTGCGCGAGCATCAACATCTGCGGCAACGCAGGGTGTTTATACGCTAGGTATCTAGTTCTTAACACCTCCTTTATTTGTTGTATGATACATTTGGTACAACAATTTTTACTCGATTATTTGTTGTATATTTTTAATAATAAAAAAGAGGGGGTTAATCCACCCTTATCTTTTTACCCTTAGGCTTACTCTCTGTTCTAAAGACAATCTCTAGTATGCCATTTCTGTACGATGCCTTTATGTCATCATCAATAATTGTGTGTTGAATTGGTACGCGAGCATGATACTTTTTGTCTGCGCGCGTAGCATCAATCACCAAATCGTCTTCATCGACATAGACGTTTATGTCATCTTTTGCCACACCTGGCATTTCCGCAACCACCTTTATCTCACTCTTTTCTTCATTTGGTATTACATCTACCTCAATGGTGTTCCTCTGTAAATTTCCAAACTCTTGTATCTTTGGTGGTCCATCTGGTCTTGATTCAACACGACATCCATACCATACAGGGTTGGTCATGAATGATGAATCCGAGAGTATTCTGTCAAAGACTCTGTCGAATTCCTCAAATATTGTCATTTTCATGTTACTTATGTAATATATATGACATAATATAAAGTATACTGTCAAATGCAACTGTAACATCTTAGGTACATGACGAATAGTGTAACAAAAGGTACATTGTAGTGTATTTGAAGATGTTATGTTTCGCTTTATTATTCAAGTGAATTATGTATGATAAGGTATCTAACATAGTATCAAAAAGGACACATATGTTGATTCAATAATTATATACATATTAAGAAAATAGGTGTTGGATTGGGTTGGATACATGCTGGAATAACAATAGTGATAGTGCTTGCTGTGTCCATGATCTCTATCATAATACTTAATTCTATAATTATGATGACTGTTACAACGACAACAACCAATAATGATCTTGGTGAATCTTTCATGTTTAACTATGTGGTGTTGATCCTCCCCTTGGCCTTTCTGCTAGTTCCGGCCCCAGTAGCAATAGGGATTATAGTATATAGAAAAAGACTATTCTTTGAGCCGTCAGATCCAAACAAGAGTATGTCATTACCCGCCATTGTAACCGTCACTATACTTGGCTTGTTGTGGTCGGTCCCGACCTATAGTATCGCCTCATTTTATCTTACCGTGTGGTCATAGTCATACAAGAAAAAACATTAACAGGCGAACCCGCATCGTATTACGCGATAAACATGTGAGACTAATTACATATAATTCTCATTTTTCCATGTACCTTTTGTTACACTCTACTCTATGTACCTAAGATGTTACAGAACCTGTCAAATTAAATAACATCAAAAATGTCGCTTACATACAGCCTGCATATATTTTGCCAAAAAATAGATTGCAACATGCTCTTTTGATGTATATGTAATATAACAAAATAACATACTGTCTAAATAATTGTGCTCGACGTATAGTATCAATCTTTATGTCGCAACTCAAATATATACTAGTATTTTACATCTACAATTTAGTTATGCCTGCCCATGTAAGTCGGAGTGTAGATGACCCATCACAGAGAGTTGGGGACTGCTACATCAGAGTGTACTGGAGATATTATACACTATGAAAACGACAATTATAATATTAGGTGGCGGTTTTGCGGGGGTCGAGTGCGCCCGTAGACTAGAGAAGCACATGCGAAGTAACTCTTTAACTGAGATTATACTGGTCAGCGAAGACAACTTTTTATTATTCACACCAATGCTGCCTCAGGTGGCCTCTGGAACGGTGCAGACCAGAAACATAGTCATACCGATAAGGGCTATGATTAAAAAAACAACATTTTATGAGGGGAGGGTGAGGCACATAGACCCTGTTGCACGCCGGATAAGTTTGTGGGGTACACCCGAGAAGCCCGGTGTCGTATTAAATTATGATTATCTGGTGGTGGCTTTAGGTAGTGAGACCAACTTTTTTGGTATGAACGACTTGGAGAATAATGCCTTTAGAATGAAGACATTGAACGATGCAGTCATTGTGCGCAACCGTATTATAGATATGCTAGAGCAGGCCAACAATGAACCTGATACCGAGACAAGAAAGAGTCTCTTGACCATTGTTATAGTTGGAGGTGGCTTTGCAGGTATAGAGACGGCAGGAGAGCTGAATGATTTTCTAAACGATGCAACAAAATATTATCCCAAAATAAGTATGAGTGACATATCTGTAAAGGTGCTGGAGGCCTTGCCTACCATACTACCCGGCTTCTCTCAAAGACTGGCTCAATTTACAAAGAACCAGATGATACAGAGGGGCATAGAGATAAACCTTCGAACGGCAGTGACTGGATTTGATGGAGCCACAATAACCATTAAAAACTTGGATGATCAAATGACAGACAGCATATCCACAAAGACGGTGATATGGACGGCAGGTGTTACTCCTACAAATACAATAAAACGGTCAATATTCAAGACCGAGAAGGGGAAAATGCTGATAAATGAATACCTAGAAGCTGATGGATACAAAGGCGTATTTGCAGCTGGAGACTGCGCATTATGTATAGATCCGGCCACACAGAAACCATTTGCGGCCACCGCCCAATTGGCCGAGGCTCAAGCCAAAAAAATAGCCTCCAATCTATTCTTATTAATAAACAATAATTCGATGGAAGAGTTCACATACACACCCCGAGGACAGATGGCGATAATTGGCAAGCGAACAGGCATTGCATCCATCTTTGGGCTGAACATTCAAGGAATAACTGCCTGGTTATTGTGGAGGAATGTATATCTATCAAAGATGCCTTCAATATCCAAACGTGTTAGATTGTTGATGGACTGGTTTCAGGATGCCCTCTTTGATCGAGACATATCCAGACTAAAGATAATGAGAGATACACCAGTCAAAGAGTATGAGACATTACAGGCGTTGGATGACTTTTGGTGAAATGTCATCATTTCGGCAAATAAATTCAACATCATGGTCCAGCAATAACTAATTTGGGCAACGCTAATATCTTGATTGTATACATATACAAGTATGCGCACAAGTGGTGTATCAGTACCAGAGGCCGTTCGTGAGGTCATATCTAGAAATCGTGCAGTATATGACTGTCTCAGAATGAATGTAATCAATTACACTGCCTTGGCAGTTCGTATACAACACGAAGTCGAAGTTGAGATCAGTAGACCAGTTAACCTCAATACACTGGTGGTGGCCATCAAGAGATACGCCGACTCTTTCAAAGATCAGGACTGGGGGGAGAATGAACGTGTATTGGAGAACTCTAGAATGACACTAACTGACGGAATGCTCGATGTGCGTGTCTCTGTGAGCGAAGAGGGCCTAGATACTGCAGATATCTTGACAAAGTTCTCGGAAGCTACAGACAACTATGACTTTTTTAGAATGTCTGATTCGGTAAGGTTTTTGGTGGAAGATGAAGAGTCCATACGAGAGATTTTGGACAACATACTAGGTAAGCGTACATATGTTAGAGGATTGGCACGAATAAGGATTAGTGTGCCCACCAATAGGTCTTGGCCTGATGCTATATCGTTTATAGCAGACGTACTTCATAACAATGGCATAGAGCTAAGAGATGCATTCTTTAACTTGGATTACATAACATTGGTGGTCGAAGAGAGTCACGCTTCTAGAGCTTATGAAATACTGCGTTCAGTGAGAGCCTTATAAGTAAAATTTGCTATAATGCATGTGTAATGAAAAAAAGGATAGTGATATTGGGTGGCGGTTTTGCGGGGGTCGAGTGCGCCCGTAGACTAGAGAAGCATGTGCGAAGTAACTCATCAACCGAGATTGCACTGGTAAGCGAAGACAACTTTTTACTATTTACGCCCCTTCTACCACAAGTAGCCTCTGGTATGGTGCAGACCAGAAATATTGTGATACCAATTCGAACCATATTAAAGAAGACAAAATTTTACGAGAACAGAGTACAGGGTATAGACCCGGTATCCCAAAAGGTGAGTCTGTGGGGCACTCCCGAAAGGCATGGAATTACACTAGACTATGATTTTTTAGTGGTGGCTTTAGGTAGTGAGACCAACTTCTTTGGTATGCAAGATGTGGAGGATAACTCGTTTAAGATGAAGACACTAAAAGATGCAGTCGATGTACGAAACAGAGTAATTGACATATTAGAACAGGCCGATAATGAAAGCGATCCCGATATAAAAAAGAGTCTACTTACAATTGTAATCGTGGGGGGAGGTTTTGCAGGTATAGAGACGGCAGGCGAGCTGCATGACCTTTTAACGGATGCCGTCAAGTACTACCATACCATATCCAGAGAGGAGATACATGTTATAGTTCTGGAATCGGGCGATGTCATACTACCTAGTATTACCAAAAAACTGTCCCAGATTGCTCATACAAAGATACTACAAGACGGCATTGATGTTCGCTTAAGGACCGTCGTAGTATCTTTTGATGGGGATACTGTTGGAACAGAGGATGTCGATGGTAACATACATGATGACATACATACTAAAACAGTGATATGGACGGCAGGTGTCACACCAGTGAATACTGTAAAGCGATCTGTCTTCAAAACAAAACAAGGAAAGATAGAAGTAGACGATCATCTAGAGGCCAAGGAGTACAAAAACGTCTTTGTTGCAGGAGACTGTGCATTATTTCATGATGTGGATGGTAAACTATTACCGCCCACCGCTCAGGTGGCTTCATCTCAAGCTAAATGTGTAGCGGACAATTTAGTCTCAATAATAAACGGCAGACCCATACGTACCTATGAGTTCAAACATAAATCACATATGGCCCTAATAGGAAAACGCTCCGGAATAGCCTCTCTCTTTGGCATGAGTGTGGGAGGGATTCTAGCTTGGATGATGTGGAGGAATCTATTCATCACCAAAGTGCCGACCTTCTCCAAAAAGATTCGACTCATATTAGACTGGACCGGCGATGCCATATTTGATAGGGACATATCCAGGCTAAAGTTTGCCAACAACAAGAAAGTCAAAGAGTATGAGACCGAGGCCGAGTTAGACGACTTTTGGTGATGTGCTGTGTGGTGCTACTCTACGACGTATCAATATAACAGCTAGAATGGGTGGACCAACATATATCAACAGTGTCAAAAGTATGACCGAAACACCATACACAACAACTTCAATATCACTATTCATATCCACAAGAGTCAGTATTGATAGTGTATGTATCATCGGTGTTATGGAGAGGCGTACCAAGTCACGAAATAGAGGGTTTTCACGCTCATAATCTGCTATACTGGGACTGAACGTGTAATATATGGTGTTAAATCCAGTTACAAAACTGTATCCGGCATCAGTCTGCATCAATGTCTCATCCCGCAGCTCCCGAAGTTGTTGTATGGGAGAAGATAGTTCCGAGCCAAAGGCTGCAGTCGCAATTAGACACCCGCCCCCTTCTGGTGTTGCATCATCAGGCTCCTCGGCTGGAGTCTCTTCAGGAGTATCTACCGTTAACACTGTAAACGAATCTAATGATTCAGAGAGGGAGCGCACATCTGAGTCATAGTCACTCAAGACTGAGCTGAACAGAAAAGTGTAGATTTTACCTGATGACACTATGGTCACTTCGCGATATCCAATATCAAAAGGCCCAGTACCTATATCAAATATACCAGTGGCATCTAATACAAAAGCATCAAAGTTGTTTATGGTCGTCAGCTCATGATTTACAATCTGAAGACTGTCCCCCATCGCCTCTACATCTGCGAGTTTGCTCTCCCGAACAGTATTTAGCGTGTGATTGCCGGCCTCTTCGATATATACAGCGATACTTGGAGGTATCGGAGCATCACTAGAACTTACTGCTGCTAGGTTTGGTCCGCCTTCACTATCGATATCTTGTACTACCCACCCTTCAGGAAATTTAATGGAAAAGTTGTATATCTCACTTGTATACTCTCCACTGGGAGCCGGCTCCTCAAAACCTGATTGCATTCGCAGGGGCGGGTCCATATCTTGTATATCGGCAACCTGATCACGAGTCAACACCTGCGCAGAGATTATTCGAACCAAGTCTGGCGATACGGGACGGTCTATGGCATCCACCTCCATACCAGCTATGGCATCCAATGTTTCATAACTCTCAGCGGTAGCTAAACGACCAAAGACCGTATATGATGCATCTAAAAAGTTAGAGTCTTGATGTACTATAAAGAACTGTGAACCAGCACTATTTGGGTCACTGGAGCGGGCCATGGATACTATGCCACGATTGTGCATTATATCATTAAACTCTGCATCTAAGGTGGTATCGGGTCCGCCCATGCCCCACCGGTCTTGTCCGACTCCGGAATCGGGCTTTGTGTGCGGATCTCCACCCTGTATCATAAAGCCAGGTATGATGCGATGAAATAAGATGTTGTCATAAAAGCCGCTACGAGATAGTTCAATAAAGTTTGCTACATGATTTGGTGCATCTTCAGGGAAGAACTCGATAACCAGCGGACCTTGCTCTGTCTGCAGTACCACTACTGTGTCTGTATTCTGGCCATACACCAGACTCGTTGAGCCCAATATCAGTGCCGCTATTAAGACAAACACAATACCATTCAATGACTGTTAAAAATACCCACTCTATAAAAGCTCTAGTGTTCTGCATATACTGAGAAGCCACTCCCAACACCTGATATCAGAACACCGGCAGACCTCTTAACGAATTACACATCAAATACATAGTACTCTGGTCATCGTAAACAAGAAATGTACATACTTGGAATAAAACAGAAGATTATCTTTGGTTTTTTCCATTAAACGTTGGATTTACAACATTATGTTATGTATATCTAGGCTGGCGCTGATATGATGGGCGCCGCCCCCAAAATATGCGCCTTTACGTGGGGGTAGCACAGTAGCGCGCTGTGAGCCGCCGAATCTGTACCTATGCCATAGCTTATGGTCGAGTCACCAACAAAGAACAACCCATTCACCTCGGATGTATAGTGAGGCATCTTGGACCGCCAGACCATGCCAGGCATCTTTGCAACCGATTCCACCAACTTCCACGCCTGCGGCCTCTCCCAGATGATACTATCTTGGAATCCGGGGTATATTGACTCTAAATCCTGACGCATCTCACTGGTAGTCTGTCGGAGTTTTGAACCGGTCATATGATCAGGATCTATGGGCGCCCCACATATGAGCTGGTGCTCTCCAGAAGGACAGAGTTGGGAGGATATGTTGGATGTAAAGAATATGCCCTTGGCGGTATAGTCGCCCACAGGAAAGACTATCTGACGGGTATCGATTCGCCTGTTAGTGGCGTAATGTACCTCCACAACTGCAGTACTACTCTTTAGGCTGTCTATGTGGCGTTTTGTACTATTATTCAATATGTGGTCATCTAAAAGATTAGGTATCTGGTAGGCAGGCGGTGATGCTACCACACAACTTGCCTTTATTATGTTCCCTTTAGAGTCAATTACACCATATGCGGAATCTTGACGTATCTCTATCTTTTGTATGGGTGATGATAAGAGTATCCGACCACCATGACTCTCTATATATGTAGCCAACATTTTACATATGGTGTCGTATCCCTTGGTTGGATAGGCAAATTGACTGGTTCCACCCCGAAAAGGGTTGGCCCTTATTATGGTTCGAATGAACTCCCCCAACGAGACACGATCAGGTGTGTCTGCAAAGGCTAACATACATACGGCATCAAAGAAGGCCCGGGTACGACTGTCCATGGATGTGGTTATGGACGACAACGATATGTTATCCTTCTTCTCGGCAGCGGTCATTGTACTAAACGCCATGGGTAACAATATTCGAAGTAATACCACTCTACTCTGGAATGGAATAAGACTCATCCTAAGTATGTCCAGTATACCTTTTGGATACCTATGAAATCTATTCTTGGAGTAGAATGCGATATCAGATACTGGTGACAGACCAGTCTTGTGTAGTATGCCCGTCATGGACAGCACATCATACAAGGCGGACTTTTTGTAGAATGGCATTATATGAAATCCATTATCCAGTGTGTGGTTTTTGTAGGTGGTCGACGCTGTACGACCACCTATCTTCTTGTCCTTCTCAAATATGGTGACTGCATATCCGTCACGTGCCAAAAGAGCCCCCATGGATAACCCTCCAACACCTGCGCCTACTATTATTACCGAGGATTTCATATGTATAATGTGTTTTTAATCGTATTTTAGCGATAATACGACAATCTTTCTAGTGCCAACTAGTGTACATCTTGGTATGATGCCAATGCGCGACACACACTCATAATTGAACATATGGCAAGCTGGTCAACATTGCAGTATCTGATACATGACCACCCTTTTTAATGGAGTATGTCTTCCTATCAACATGCCAGATTATGATGAAACAATGGAGGCACATTTGGTGTCTGTATGGCGAGAGTCAGCAAAATTCTTTAGTTTAGGGGGGCGAGAGGGAATGTTGGTGCTAACTGATAAGCACCTATACTTTATACAAAAGACCAAAGCCAAGTCGGCATGGTGGCAGGCGATACGACGACGACAAGCCTTGAATTTTATGAAGTCCCAAGATGTCATGATATTACATGATGGGTACGATGAGGATAACCTCAAAGTCGACATGGAAAACCCAAAGAATGAGAAGCTGAACTTTGATGACATATCTGATGTGTGGTATGACGAAAAAGATTGGGGCAGTGTATTGTATATAGAGTATACACGTAATGGCACGGCCCAGAAATATCAATACAGCATAGCTCAGGATTGGGTAAAGTATCCCATGAAGGATGCCCTCAAATTTATGCATGTGGATTGGCAACCATTTGTCGCATTCATAAAAGAGCGCCAAAGGATAACAAGATAGATTGGCAAAAGTATATGCGGTCGGTGTGGGGCCGGGCTCTCCCGAATATATAACAAAAATAGTCATGGATATAATACAGAACGCTGATGTGGTTGCCGGATACGACTACACATTAAATACAATAAACCAGCATTTAATCGGAAAAAAAGTACACCACATTACAATGAGCAATCAGGAGGATGCATACCAAAGACTGGCAAAAGACTTGAGAGATAAAACCTTGGTGATACCATTTACAGGAGATGTTAACTTCTCCGAGTCCGAGGTGATAGACAGACTCATACAGATATTTGGTGATGTGACACTAATACCCGGTATCAGCTCCACTCAGGTGGCCGCCTCTCGAGCTTGTATTCCCACTGATAAATGTCAAGTTATATCGATGCATATAACAGGGGATATTGAAGATAAGAAACGTCGCATGGTACAAGCTCTAAAAGATAAACTTAGTGTGATATTAGTACCAAGACCCTGGCCGAGCAGGCCGGACTTGTCTTTTATGCCATCAGATGTCTCAAAGTATTTAGCTGATAAGGGGTTTGACACAAAGCAACAGAGGGCACTGGTATATGAGTATCTTACAATGCCTACAGAGAAGGTCTTTGAGGGCAGTATGGCTGAATTGATAGGAAGAGAGTTTTCAGATATGACCGTAATGGTGATTGATCAGAATAAATCTGACTCGTATATGAACTACCCCTGGCAATGGGCTAAGGCTGTATAATATCAGCAGTGGTGTTTAGAACTTCTTCGGTAATTGTATCTAGCGCATCACTTGCCTGCTCCTCTATTCTCGATGTGATGGCATCCACATCTTCTCTGATTGTGTCAGGTATTGTGGATACTGTATTGGGAAGTATTGTTTGTAACTGGGTCTGAAATACTATGGCACCAACCACCAATACTGTTGCTATTAAGAGAAGCTTTATCAGCATATTACATATCACACAAAACTGCTTAAAAACACAACGTTCTTTTCACATTAAATATGTGAAAGCCACTCTATGACACCTTGTATATCTGGAGATGTTAGTGTAATTTTAATGGGGCCTAGTGGGGACTCGTCGGCCTCTTCACATATGGCAGCAATGCCCACAAAGGCAGCTTGGCGATTCAAAAAGAACCACGTGCTTGTATCATCTGCATTGCGCAATAGACTCTTCTTTAGACTGTTTAATAACTGCCTGGATGATATCGATTTGCGTATGGTATCTAAATCTATAATATTTTTGGAGTGTACCTGAACTGTATTGTGTGTGGTTCTGTACTCACAATCCGGTAGTATATTGAGCATGGCCTTTAACACCTTTTTGTGACTCTCTGATGGACTAATCTGAGACTCTGCGTGTACTTGGCAGTCTATAATTGTCTCCATCTTTGTATTGTATCTGTTGCTGTGCTTATTAGCGTATTTTTATCTAAATTATTATTTGATATGGATTCATCAGCAAGAGCTATAGGATCACTGATGCCAATGCCCATCTCTCTCTGATCCCGTTTTTGAAGCATCTCCTGGCTGTCTGGATCATCAGAACGCCTCCTCTTCTTTAGAAATGTAAATCGTGTATCCTGAGATGCATGAATGGCTAGCACCTTTACAACACCACACTCCTGCAACACCCTGATCTCATCTGAGGAACGTATTCCATCTACTATTACAATATCTGATTGGGCGCTAATAACCTGCGGTTTTATTAGATGAGCAATGGCTCCTGGCCCATAATGTGAACGCATCTCCACCATTATTTTGCCTAAATTTTTACTATTGGGTTCTATCTGGCGCTTTGTCGCCTCTGCGCGAATAGAGTCGCCCATATTTACCATATCATATCCTTGACTGGCCAAGCCATTGGCAATTGTGGATTTACCTGCTCCGGGCATTCCCACAAGACAGACAATTAACTTTGGCATAATGGATGAACATTCTACCTCATATTTACTTGGTTCGGTGTTGTGGTGTTTATTTGCATTCTTACTCTTTGGGTTGATATTGCCCACATAATCTAGAACCAACCAAAAGACTGACAGAAAACACATCCAAAAATAATTCATAGCAAAAAGATGGTAAATTCTATTAATGTCTAATTAAACGTACTATATGATGAGAGTATTTGTGGCAGCTGACATAACTGATAATGCCGTTATAAACAATATAATATCTGCGCAAAGCGTTATAGGAGGACGAAATGTCAAACAGGAAAATCTACATTTTACACTACAGTTTTTGGGAGAGGTAGATGAGTCATCTATTCCAGATATAATTAATAAACTTCAAACTATAAAATTTGATGGGTTTGATGTGACACTACATAGCATTGGTACATTTGGAAGGCCAGCTAGATTAATCTGGGTCGGCGTAACTGATCACACGCCACTCCAAGAGCTCTCAGACAGTATAGGCCGCACACTAGAACAAAAATCTAATAAAAAATTCACACCACATCTTACAATCTCCCGCTTAAAGAAGAACGATAAAATTAACATCACACCATACAAGGATTACACTTGGGGCGTACAACATATGGACAGATTTAAAATAAAAAGAAGTGTTCTAGCTCCGACAGGACCTGTATATACTGATATGGCCGAGGTGACTTGCAATTGATAAACATACAAGACATAATTCAAGAGGCACGGCCCCCAGAAAAAGAGGTAAAAGCAAAATCCTGTACGGTGGATAAAGTTTTAACATTGATATCAAACGAAGCAGAGAAGGTGCCCCAGATATCTGGTATAGAAGTGGGTGGGTCATACGCCAAGGGTACATGGTTGGCTAACTCGGCGGATATTGATGTTTTTGTAAAATTTAACAAGGATGTACGCCGAGAGATGTTTACAAAACTATCAAAAAAAGTGGGGTATGATGCCCTCAAAGACTTTGATCCATACGAAAAGTATGCCGAACACCCATATCTCATTGCAGAGGTCGATGGTGTAATAATAAATGTAGTACCATGTTATGATGTTGAAAAAGGCAGATGGCAGAGCGCCGCAGATAGGTCTCCATATCATACAAGACATATGCAAGAACACCTTACAGAATCTCAAAAAGACGAGGTACGCACTCTAAAAAAATTTCTTAAAAATTATAACATATATGGCGCAGAGATAGCAAGCCAAGGATTTAGTGGATATGCTGCTGAGACATTAATACTAAACTTTGGAGGATTTTTAAACGTAATACAAAACATTGCCAACATAAAACCTGGTGGCGTTATTGGTACTACATCTAAAAACTTTGATACCGCAGTTACGATTACAGACCCCATAGATAATAATCGCAATCTGGCAGCCGCCATATCCAAGAGAAATATTGCATTATTCATACTTGCTTGCCGAGCTTTTTTAAAAAACCCGTCTCGTTATACATTTGAGAATAGACCTACCAAAAATCACAACAATTGGAGTAATGTGATATGTATAAAATTTAGTCATACCGATAAATCTCTTGATGTGGTGTGGGGGCAGACCAAAAAGACACTTTCGGCATTGAAACGCCAGTTACAATTACACAATTTTGTAGTAATAAAACACCATATTGCCATACTTGAGCAACAGATATACATATTTCTTTTTTTGGAGTCATTCTACCTATCTAAAATATTTATCCACCAAGGCCCGAGTGTATTTTTAAAGAACGCTACAACCAGTTTTATTGCAAAAAATAATAATAATATTATTTGGGTATCTGATGACATGACATTGTTATGTCTGGAGGAGAGGCAGTACACCAGCATATTTGAGATATTAGATCATCTTTTAACAAACCCTACTGCAGCAGGAATCCCTGCTGGTCTGCACAACGATATAAAGACGTACACACTAACAGGCGGAGAGCAATTTAATGATTTAATTAAACAGTACGCCGCCCCTTTGATGTCTGATGATGGAGCCGCAGTTTCTTCCCATTGATACACTAGATGCCAAACGATACAGTATCATCTTTGACTATCCCCGCGCAGACTTTGGCATTAGCTTGGACAGAATATCTATTCTGTCTGATATGGGAGTAGATGGTATATCACTTGCTGGTCGCATTCAATTGCAGGGGGTTCCTATATTGGGCAAGGGTCACTCTGGTATAGTTTTGCTGGCACTCTTAAACAACCAAAGAGTGGCACTAAAGATTAAGCGCTCCGACTCTGTTAGGGATACAATGGTACCCGAGGCCAGACTGTTAAAACTGGCAAATGGGGTGGATGTAGGTCCGCGTTTATTGGAGTTTCATGATGATATTATTGTCATGGAGTATCTGAGTGGATTTGGTATTGGTGAATGGATATTAAATATTGTTAGTAATGCGCAGCAACTAAAACATGTAATACGTCATATACTGAAAGATTGTTTCCGTCTGGATTGCTTGGGGTTGGATCATGGTGAGCTAACCAACATATACAGACATGTCATCATAAATAACAATAATACTC
The DNA here is from genome assembly GCA_965219765.1 of Nitrosopumilaceae archaeon. Taxonomy (GTDB): domain Archaea; phylum Thermoproteota; class Nitrososphaeria; order Nitrososphaerales; family Nitrosopumilaceae; genus VYCS01. The sequence goes on along the minus strand of CBDCOI010000001.1, from coordinate 1,676,284 downwards.
CTACACTAATTGACTTTGAGAGCAGTAGTCTGGATAGACGAGTATCCAATGTAACCTCGGCAACTCAAAGCATGCTGATAAACTCGGCACTGGCATCAAAGATACATACAATATATGATTCGCCAAAACCCTCCACACTGATACCTGAACTGCGCATTTACAAACGCAATCCATCATACGAGACGTTTCAAAGACTACTAGATGTAGTTATGGGCGGTGATGCCTCAACCACATCTGAAAGCGAGAGATAGGGACAAATTTAAGGGAATTATATATGAATATTCATTTATGTATATAATTACTAAATTTAATGATAGATGTCACCAAAAAATACTATATGCGACACCAAAGGTAGTTTGCTGTACGCTAGGCCGTGCACAAAGGACTATAATTTTTTAAAACCAACCCTTCCCCTCTATAATAATACCACAGAATGGTGGGACCGGTGAGATTCGAACTCACGACCTCTAGCACCCCAGGCTAGCATCATGGCCAAGCTAGACGACGGTCCCATACTATACAGCACATATTTTGAAATTATTAAATTGTCGTTTTTTTATAACTATAGTATGCTGTGTTCAATTTGCAATCGCATATCTGCCACAGGCAGAGACCACATAGACTGCATAGAGAAAGCAAGGTTGGAGATGGAGAATGAGGACTTGAAGAAGAAGGCTATAACAAATTTGGGCTCCAGCGATATTAAGCTTGGAAAGGAGCTCCAGGCCCTCTTGGAACATATGAACAAAAATGATACAAACTAGCCCAGCCAGCCCTGCAGATGGTCTTTCTCAAACTGCAGCTTTGCTTCAAGATTAGACTGTGTGGGCTCACTCAGTGTGGTTGACGGCTCAAAAGCATCTACCTGTATTATGGATGCTGTACTCTGGCCAGACTCTATAAAACAGCCCCCTTTACCATCGTAAGGCTCAGGACCATCACCATCTGTTATCTTTGCTATGATATCTCTGGCAACCACCGCCCCTTCCCCTTCGGCAAATACACCCGCCTTTGGAACCGGACCCTTGCCACCGGGTAGTGTAGTGATGTCGCCCACTGCATAGACATTGTGTAGACGTGTTCTTCCAAAACGATCTATTTTAATAAATGGTTCTGAATCCGTTAAAACTGATACCACCGGTGGCACTACATGGGGTGGAATAACAAGCAATACATCGAACTTTTTGGTTGCATCTTCAAATATAATGTCGGACTCTTTCACTGAAACCAACTTGTGAGATCCATGAAACTGTATATCTCTCTGCCGTATCATATCTAAGATGCGGCCGCTGATCTCTGGACCTGCTGCAGGCAGTGTAATGGGCCCTGGACCATACACATCTATCGATATGCTTTTACGACTACCTATTTCATTGAGTAGCGAGTCTATCAACATGGCCGCCTCAAAGGGAGCCGGCGGGCATTTGTAAGGCATGGATGATATGACGATGGCAACTGAGCCGGACTTTATATCCATTAATCTTTTACGTATGGTTTCTAGATGGTCATGATCATACAGGTTGAGACCATACTCGGTCAGACCCGGTATACGATTTGGTGCCAAGTGGGCACCCATGGCCACTATCAGATAGTCATAGGATAGTCGTCCTTTGGATGTCTCCACATGTTTCTGTATAGTGTCTAACTCTAGTACCTCTGCTTTGACAAATTCTATATCCTTTTTTGAGAGGTTCTCCAAGGGGGCGGTGGACTCTTCAAATGTACGTGTCCCTCGAATTATCCAGAGCTTGGCAAAACCCACCATGAACCAATCCTTTCTATCCACAACTGTCACGCGAGCCTGCGCAGCAGACAACCGAGTACGAATCTCTAATGCGGCAGATAGCCCTCCAAATCCACCACCTAATATCACAATATGAGGAATCTTTGCCACTCTATCGCTCCTGAGCGGTGGGGCGAATTAGTATCTCGTTGACATTAACGTGATTGGGTGAGAATACTGCATATAGTATAGCATCTGCTATATCTTGAGACTGTAAGGCCGCCATCTTCTTTGCGCCCTCAACATATTCCTGTAGCGACTCATCTGTTATTGTACTGGTAAGCTCGGTCGCAACAACCCCCGGTTCAATACATGTCACCCGAATATTCTTTCGTGTGCTTAACTCTTGTCGTAACCCTTCACTAAAGGCTGTAACCGCATGCTTTGTTGCGCAGTAAACACTACCGGCCGGAAACACTATACGGCCCGCAACTGACGAGACGTTGACTATGTGACCGGACTTTGCCGTTAGCATATGAGGTAGGGCGGCAGCCGTACAATACAGCACACCCTTGATGTTTACATCAATCATCCTATCCCATTCGTCTACATGTAGATTCTTTATGAAACTGAGAGGCATAAGGCCAGCATTGTTCACTAAGATGTCTATGCGGCCCCACTGTTCTATGGTGTACCGTATTAAATCCTCACAACTCTGTCGTTGCGCAACATCAGTTACAAACGATAAGGCCTGACCTCCAACACTTTGAATCTCAGATGACAACTCATCTAGTCTATCATGCCTTCTAGCTGCCAAGACTACTCGAACTCCTTTCTTTGCCAGACTTTGAGCTGTAGCCCGACCAATACCACTACTAGCACCAGTGACTATGGCAACTTTATCCATCAACACGTTGCGTGCAATTTTGGTCTCTAAAAATGTTTACCTGAACTCCCAAACTTGTGCGGAGGGGGCATTGTGCCAAAGTCGAACCATGAAAGTTATAATTTTAGTAGAATCTACACTGAATATACCCGAAGACACTTAAACGGGATCCGCGGAACGGCGACGCACCATTGAGAGGATGGCATTCTTCTCCTCACGACTCTCAAATATTCCACGATATGCAGCCGAAGTCACTTTGGCATGGCTGCGCACACCCCGCATCTTCATACAGAGATGCTCGGCATCAGCAAATACCGCCACACCCCGGACTCCTCGGGAGTATAACTCGTCTGCAACATTTTTTGTGAGTCGCTCCTGTATCTGGAGACGTTTTGCATACTTTTCTACTACGCGCACCAACTTTGATATTCCAAAGACCCGGCCATTGGGGGAGTATGCGATGCTGACCTTACCATAAAATGGCATCATATGATGTTCACACATTGAGTAGAACTGTATGTCCCGGACCACTACGACATCTGAATCTTCACAGAACTGCACCTCCAATTCAGATGGGGCATCATATCCTGCAAATATCTCCTTATACATATTTGCTATTCTTGCAGGGGTGTCCCGAAGCCCCTCACGTGTGGGGTCCTCGCCTATCTCTATTATCAACTCTCGAACAAGTTTTTGTACCCTCTCGCTATCCATGTAATATGATATTGTACTGTGTTATTTGAACCGTGCGCATGATAACAAAAAGTTAGAACACTTACACATGTTATGGAGCGCCTAAATACTTGTGCAATTGGGGCACTACTCTAACATCCGAGTATCTTGTATGTATTGCATCATACATCTCTAATAGACTACCTAATGATGGCTCTTCAACACCATACGTTGGCTGTATAATAAATCCAGATAACTCCTGCGGGGTTGCAACACCACATATGTCCTGAATGAGCCTTTGCATGTACTCTAAAGTGGTACGACTACTCACCACCACTTTGATATAGGTGGTTTTATCAGACTGAACCGACTTGGCCAAACACTGTAACATATTTTCATACACCGTGCTATAATTATGCGATTTAACAAATTCTGAATCCGGAGTCTTGAACTCTATCTTGATGTAGTCAAAGTAAGGTAGCACATGAGCGAATCGTTTTGAATCAAAACACGAGGATTCCAGATATGTGAATACTCCCAACGTCTGAACATATTTGGCTAGTAGTGCCACGGATTTATACTGTATTAAAGGATCTCCACCTGTAAAATTTACTTTATGAGTGTGTTCTTGCAGATTTTTGTCGATCAAAACCCGTGCATCATGCAGTGAATACTCAACCCCCGAGTCAGCAGGCAGTGCCTCAGTAGTGTCACAGTAAAAACACGAGAACGGACAACCAGCCAGCCTAAAGAAGAGTGTCTTTGTTCCACACAATATACCCTCACCCTCAATCGATGTAAACACCTCAAATACGCGAACACTCATGTCTCCCACCCATTATACAAACGTCTCATTATATCTAATGTAGTACCGGCTCTTTTGTGTAAAAGAGTCCAGATATGAAAAAGACCACCCCTAATATTCCAATCAGACTACCTACAAACTCAACTGTTGGCTGTATATCCCCCTCCAACGGAGCCCATAATACTGCCATAAGGGCGCCCACCACAATCATGGGTATTCCTACCCCAACTGTAATAGCCCTAGATGCCATAAAGTTGACACAATTGGAAAATATATGAATTTTTGGTCTGCTAATCACTAACCTTCTATATCCACAAGCCAGTCGTTCAACTCATCTAGTAGCGCTTCGGCCTCATCTATCTCTTCTATATCCAAAAAGAATCGGCACTTTTCTAGTGTCACTAAAGCTGATGTATACTCGGCATCATCTATTTTGTCATCTATCCAAAATTGCCTGACAGTATCCTCAAGTTGCAGGCCCCACAACTGTAACTGATCAACAGTATCCAAACTTAAGCCCTCCTTTATGGATATTATCTCTAGTATTATAGATACAATGACATCGGACTGCGTGGCCTCCTCTAATTTACTACGCAATGCCTGTATCTCTTCTATGACATCATCTGGTATGTCCGAGTCATCGGTGACCTCCAAAAACCTGTCCAGCTGAATCAGATACTCCTGGGCGTATTGAATGGCGCGTTCTTGTTCCTTCTCTGTGGCAACTACTGTTATCTCTTCCCGCAGACTCTCAATACCTAATGCTATACTGTCTAGCACCTCTTCAACGTCCCCATCATTATCTTGCAGCATGGCTCTGGCCGTACTAAACAGGCCTTCTAGCTCTGCTACATCTATACTCATGTCGTATGCGTCGACCAGATACAACAACTGCTCAAAGTATCGAGCATCTCTTTCAAGCCTCTCTGAATAGTCAGATATATCCTCAATAGGTGTATCCTCTCCCATTATCTCGACTGCCTGTCTAAACGCCTCCATGGCAGCTAGAAAATGATCTGATGACTCCTCAACGGTTGTAGCATTGAGTATCAAATTTACATGCGCAGTACCATTGTTCAAAAGATTCCACACCTGAGGCGCATCAGACTCGTGTATCTGCTCCTCAACGTGAATCTGCGCCTCCGTTGCCAGTTTATGTAGTATTGCCGGGTCAGTCTCAGTCTCCGTCTCCGCACTGGCCATGGGTATTAGAACTGCCACCAAAACCGTAACTACCAGTGTTGGTATAATCATGGTACGACCTCCGAATTAGACTTTAGTCTTACAACATTAAGAGAGTCCTTTTTTACGACACTGACGGCTCCAACCCTCTCCAACCTTTTTATCGTCCTCCACATAGTGGTGCGCGGTTGTAGGAACTTTTTACGAATACTACTCTCGGATGCTTCTCCGCCATTTTGAAAGAGATACCTAACTATCTCCTTATCATCCTCCCTCAAATCAGGTATGCGCTCAAAGATACTCTCAGGCGTGGGTGTGGTATCATTGACTTGTATACCTTCAGACATATACAATTCTCTGGTCTTCTCTGGTGTGGTATCATTGACTTGTACGCCTGCAGCAGGCCTCTTGTAGTACCATACAGCTATAAAAGCGCCCACAGCACCAAAAGCAATCAACACCCATAATACTGTGCTATCCTCAGATGTATTATCAGAACCCGAGTCAGACTCACCAGAGTCTCGGACTGCGCTAAGAATGTATGTTATTACCGCATCTCCTGATGGTAACTCTAGATGCGTTTTTCCATCTATCATATCTAATGATATTGGTATGATGTTCATCCCCACAATGACCGCCCCACTGGGCATTATCAGCGTGTATTTTATGGTAGAGTTGAGAGCAAAAGTCCAGACACGCCCATCTTTGGATATCAGATCATGCACATCATACTTTACAGATACAGTACCCGAGTCGAATGTGTTAAGCAAAGCTGAATCCCCCGCAACCTCGGCGGCCAGTAACACGTCGTTCTGTCCCATTGCTATAAAGTTGTCTATCTCCGAACCTAAAAGGGCGATATTCAAGGCTGGACTCTCCTCTTCTGGTGTTATGTATGTGGATATGTGGGCAAGACCATCCGAATACACCTCCACACTCATTGTCTGGGTTGAGCCATATGCCATACCCATTACACTGCAAACAATCACCACAATAAAAACAACTTTCAAAGACAGCATCAGGTATGATATTAACATGATTGTTACAAAAACTATTCCCTAGATCAAAGTTTGTCGTTACACATACGACAGCCTGCGCAGCCATATCAAAACCTCAAATTAAGGCCTTGGGCGGTGATACGAAATCTCTCTAACTCATGGATAAACTGTCGACCCTTGTCAGTTATCAGAAATACACGACTACGTCCATTTCTGTCTGGCTTTACCAAGCCAGCACTAACCAGTTTGTCACATTTTGCTAGAGTTACATAGTGTGAGAGGTTGGCGCATCTTGTAATCTCTGAAACTAGGGCACCATCTCTCCCTGCATCTGCTGTAACATCAAGTATGTCTCCGACTATTCCAATCTCGGACCTGTACTGTTTCTTTACCATACTGAACGTACATCAAGAGGTATTAAGAGGAGTGTTATGAAACACTTCTTTACGCCTGTGTGGAACAACTGTTTCATGAACAATACTATGTTCTTTATATACTAAAAGGAGAAATGTTGTAAATTCAACTGATGTGATAAAGACAAAATGGAGAAACAATGAATGGTCCTAAAGATATGTTGTGCTGTGTCATCACCCGTCAAGGCAGGATTACTCATTATACAGTATACATAAAACTACCCTGTCTAGTACAAAGACAAGACACTGCACAAACTTGATGACATTGTATAGTTGCATCTACACATACTGTAGAGCATTCTGTGTAGGGTAGCACTAAATCTTTTGAAATTCGAGTAGTTTCACTATATTTCTGAATAAATTATACAAAAATTTGAGATTTTTACATATTTAACTAATTAAAAAACTATATTTGATATCTAATCTTAAATACTAATATTGATAGAATAATACGATGGCGATGATAGTAATATCAATCGACTAGAACTGCGCAATCCTGCAAAGCGTAGTAGTGCGTCGGATACGTCCGACATTGAGAGGACTCTCTCATGGCTTTCGCAGGGTTGCGCCCTTAATTCTTAATCAAAGTTACAGATACCGGCCCCATTGTATTGCCATGCGGGTCTATGGTTATTCTTACTTGCTGCTCAGATGGTATTGCTACCTGACTATCTCCGATATACTCCCATGTGTAATATTCAGAGATACCAGTGTCATGTATGATTCCATTCAACTTGAACTGCTCCTCAAACAAGAGAGCCGAACCACTTATAGTTATGGTCAAGTATTGCGGACTGTCTCCGTTGGGAACAAATCGTAATATGTGTTCACCTGAAGGCAGAGTGAACTCATCTGTATATACGCCTTCAGAGTACTGCGCAGAGCCTGCTAATGTAACATGAAATAGAGTATCATCATCATTGCCACCACTAACTCCCAGAGATATCAAGAGTACGGCCACTGCAATAACTGGTACTGAAAATAAAGGGTATCTCATCATTATAGATGCGTGATCTTTGGCCTTTATAACTGAGGTTTGACCAAAGAGTGAAAAAAATTTCACAAGCCCTCCTAAGTACTCAATATATGATAGTCATATATGGAAAAGTTCACGAATAGCTGGAACCCGCCGTATAAGCCTAGCACAACTGACAAGATATCTGATTCATTACATGATCAAGGACCACTCAAACCACGCCTAAGGGAAGGTACACACATACTTGCATCTCAAAAGACGAAACTAGATGGTATAATATCAAAGATGGATTACCACGACCAAAAGATGTTAAGGGATGTGGCTAGAGCCAAACAGTCAGGAAACATGTATCAAGCCAAAACACTAGCCAACGAACTAGCACAAGCACGCGAAACCAAAAAAATGATGCAGAGTCTGAGAGTCATGATAGAGAAGACAGAACACCGATTTGTAGCGTATGATGGTATTGGAGACATGGCTGTGACCATAGAGCCCATAATTGTACTCATGAAGAATCTAAAGTCTTCACTGAGAGGATTTCTACCAGGTGTTACTAGTGAGGTAACAGAGATGACCGAGATGTTGGGCAGTTACATGTCACAGACTCAGAACCAGATAGAGTTCAATGTTAATACGAGTTCGTTGACTTTAGATGTTGAGAATATAATGTCTGAAGCCGCCGCAGTGGCATCGGATTCGGTGAATGCCCGCCTACCATCAACACCGGCCGAAGTAAACCGAGTAACCACAAGTAACAACACTATATAGTAGTCTATACCCCTCTGATTTGTTATTATATTTCGTAATCTACAGTCAATCTATGGTTATACCACAATATTTCTAACTGATATAATGAGAAAGATAATCGCAATAGCAGCCATAGCAGTTTTACTGACTGCAGCTATACCCTCTACACAGTCCGCCTTTGCCCAAACACTAATTGAGGCATCTGGCGCCACCTTTGCATTTCCACTCTTGGACTTGTGGAGAGTACAATACTCTGAGGTAGAGCCGAACATTGAGTTCAACTACCAGTCTATAGGAAGTGGAGGCGGAGTTAAAGATCACATAAATAAGTTGGGCCAATTTGGCGCCACCGATGCACCACTTACTGATGCCGAATATGATGCAGCTCCTGGTACCATCACAATACCCGAAATGATTGGCGCCATATCCGTTGCGTATAATGTAGATAACGTTGGTAGCGGACTAAATATATCCGAGGAAGCCATATGTGGCATATTCTTGGGTGAGATAACGAATTGGAGTGATGATGAGATCAAAGATGACAATCCCGGTGTAGAACTACCCGATGCTGCCATACAGACTGTTCACCGCTCAGATGGTTCAGGTACGACATTTGCCTTTACCAGCTATCTGACTAAAGTGTGTCCAGAATGGGATGAGCAAGTTGGTGCCGCAAAGTCAGTCCCCTGGCCTAGCGGACTAGGTTCTCCTGGTAATGAGGGCGTAGCTGGAACAATCAACTCTACACCTAACTCTATAGGCTATGTTACATTGGCATATGCCTTCCAGAATGACATGACTGTTGCAGATATACAGAATGGTGACCACACAAACTTTGTGCCCCCATCACTTGATACGGCTAGTGCCGCTTCTGGTTCTGCAGCATTTTGGCTACCCAGCGCCGAGGAGAGTTGGAGAGATGTGGATCTTTTGGCCGCACCCGGCTTTAATTCATATCCGATCACCAGCTTTTCATACCTCATAATTCACCCTGACCTGAAAGACTCTGCCGACAACTTGGAACATGCATCTGCAATAGCTGATATGATTGCTTGGATGATCACCGATGGACAGCAATACAGCTCACAACTGTTGTATGTGCCCATTGCAGATTTGGTAAAGAACATAGGCCTTGACGGTCTCTCACAAGTTACATATGATGGTGAACCAGTGTACACAGGCCCCACCAACGTTTGGGTCAGTGATACTGTATCTGATGATATTGAAGATTACATCGATACTGTAAGTGAGATGTATGAAGACGGTGAGATTGATCAGTCGACATTCCTCAGCATGATAAGTGCTGCATCAGAACTGTTTGAACTGTATGATGGTGGTCAAATAACCAACAATGAACTACACGACGCTCTAGACAACCTACTATCTTAAAGATTTTTTCATTTTAAAAAAAAGGGGTAATGCGCCCTCTACGCATACTCGGGTAAGCTGTCTTTGATGTTTAAGGCGTTACGTATTAGATTGACACTACTACGAATTGTTACATCACTGACACCAGCATTCCGGGACAGTGAACTCTGGGTTATATTCTCATTATTCAATAATGTGGACATGTAGACTGATGCTGCGGCCATCGCTACCGGATGCTTACCTGCCGTAAGTCTCTTCTTCTTACTACGTCGCAGTATCTCTAATGCCATCCTCTTGGTCTTCTCTGAGAGTTTCATGTTATTGGACAGTTTCACTACAAACGAGGATGTATCGTACTGCCCCAAAGTTATGTCCAGACGCTTTAAGATGACCGACAAGTCCCGAAAGAGTGCCTTCTTTTCTATATTTGATATGGCTACTAACTCATCTAGCGTACGTGGTATGTCACTCTCACGACAGGCAATATACAAAGCCGCGGTCAACAAGGATGCTATGGTTCTACCCCGAGTCAGATTTGCAGCCACCACCTTGCGGTATATGAAGGCGGTCCTCTCCACCACACTGTCGGGTATGGCCAGCTTTGTCTTCATTGAGTTTAACAGTGTGAAGGCCTTACTTAATGAGACTGATGAGCGGGACTTACTTCGTCTATCCCACATACGGAGCCGATTAAACTCATATTTTGATTTTACCGAAAGGGCGTTTCCAGCAGAGTCTCTATTGGTACCAATAACGGTGGAGAGTCCTTGATCATACATCACCAAAGATGAAGTTGGGCCATTTTGTGCCCGTTTCATAAATTGTTCGGATGTGTATAGTTGATCAGGACGAGCTCCATCTGTTAGAGAGACTGCCATCACTTCTCCACACACACTACAAATGACCTCCCCTCGCTCATAATCGGTTATGAAGGTAGAGGATTGGCATCTTTGATCGTGATGTGTGGTACTATATGTATCAACCACTATACTTATTACGTTGTAATTACTTAAAAAGATATATTTACCGGTAATTTTTACTATAAAAACGTTTTTAAAGCAAATTTATGATCTATAGTCCCGAAATCAGTTCACTATTTAAGATATAGGCTCGGCAAGCGATACGTATAGGATAGTAGAAAATGTTACAGGATCATGGCAAAACTTGTCCCAGCCAAAGTCAGACGCATCATACGACAAAAGGAGTTTGGAAGAAGCACCAAGGAAATCACAGTGGAAATGAAGGTGCCTACCGATGAAACCCAGTCCGTTGGTGAACTGGGCCCCGCATTGTTCGTTGAAACACCTATAACACTGACCGTACTCGCGTCGCTTACTGGAACGGATCTCGTCCCGCTGCAGGGCAGATCCGTATCTGACACAGACCCCCACTCCTCCAGAACGACCTGTTCGTCAGACTGGATCGTCCCGGTCTCGCGCAGCAAGATGCAGCTATTCGAGCGATGAGGAAGATCTGCTGGGCGGCAGATACGTGGCCAAAGGAGAGGGCGCAGGCTCCATCAGGACTTGAATGGAGAAGACGGCGGTCACGTACTAACTGGACTTCATGTACCTAAAGTTAACGGGCTGAGCCATGCGCCACTAACTTCTCAGAACCCCTTGTCATAGTTATATACCACACAAATTAACGAAAGAGTAAGCATGGATCAGGATTTAAATAATATGATAGTGGCTCGCCTCATTCAGAAAGCAACAAATGAGAATCCGAACTGGGCATTGGGTAAAAAGGCACTACAAAAAAGCCTCTACTTCTTCAATTTGAAAAGCGGTCGTTTTAGCTTCAGGTGGGCAGACTATGGGCCATTTAGTGGTGAAGTACAGCAGATCGTGCGCGACTTGGAAGCAGTAGGCCGGGTAAAAGTAGGCCGGGTCGAAACAAAAAAACAAAATGCTTTTCTCCACAGAGTAGAGTACATCCAAAAAGAACCGCAACTGGAAGTGTCTTCGGATCTGGACGAGTCATTGGACGTGACCATGGGGTTTGTTGCAGAGCGAAGCTCCAGAGATCTAGAACTTCTGGCATCGGTTCATTATTGGGCGCAAAGGCACACCCATGAAGACAATCTCACTACATATGTTTACAACGTACTTAAGATGTTAAAACCAGATGCAGGATTTACCGAAGACAACATCAATGATGCAATTATTACATTAAAAGAAAACAAGCTTCTGTAAATCTAATGTCTCTTTTTTTAACATACGGATGCTGCATGCATAGAATTTGTCAATGTGTATGCAGGCAGCATTCTATTACTTTTGATTATATCTTGATTAATTTGTGCCTAGATGTGAGTCTTAATCTTGTTTCAGCCTACTGCATTTTTGTTCAAATTGGAGCTAGAATTGGCAACCATTAAAAAATTTCGTGATCCAATACATGGTTTTATTCATCTTAGTTTACCAGAATTAGATGTTGTCAGCAGTCCTATCTTTCAACGCACACGAAACATCCGACAGCTCAGTCTGGGACACTACGTGTATCATGGGGCCGAACATTCGCGCTTTGGGCACATGATTGGTGCAGCGCATGTTGCCGGTTTGGCATTTGATTCGTTAAAACGCAATGCTAAGGAATTGGAACAGGACTTTAAAGCGGATGATGTTGACAGATCTACTTTGAGAATGGCGGCGCTGTTGCATGATATCGGCCACACCCCGTTTTCACATGCTCTTGAGCACATACTTGGATCAGAACATGAAAAGTATTCACAAATAATTGTAAAAACTTGCTTTGAGGATACTTTACGGCCTTGTCCAAAAAACCAAAATTACCGACCTTCTTTGATACTTACGGAGGCACCTGGACCGGCAGGAATGCGCAGGGTAGACACCGGATTACGTTCCTAGTGCTCGCCGGCCCGTCGTCTATGGCGGTCCACGTGCAGTATTGCGCAGCCTCCCCCACGTTGTGGGGCGAACAAAAACCCCATAACATGGCGCTATTATGCAACCATGTTATAACAAACAACCATTGAGAGTAGTTCTGTCTCCTGTGTGTGTTCTCTGAGGGCTCTCACTATGGCTCCAAACCTGTCTTTTATGGCAGAGAAGACGCTCTCTACATTATTTCTACGCGATAATTTGTTGTAGAATGTTCTAGGATGCTTCTCGAAGAACCGTAACATTTGTGCCCTTGCGTTGAATCCCTTTATTGTATAGTTGGATTTTGGCGCAATTATCGGTCTTCTTCCAGAGTCTCGAATTGCATTGCAATTCTTTACTCCCCCATAAATCGCATCTGCCATTACGTCATTTCCATCACCATGCGGCAAGAACCCGACCATCTGTCTTAGTTGTGGCGAGTCACAGGCCAGACCCGGCGTGACTGTGGCAGCACATATCTTGCCATGCAGGGATACTATGACATGTAATTTTTTGAACTGCTTTACGCTGATTTCGCCGTATTTTGCGTTCTCCCAGTCCTCATACTTGGACATACCAAATCCGCTGGAATCCGCAGCTAGTGGACCGTTTGCATCAGGCTTGCCCATCCACGCAATTATACGTTGTAGTACAGCTGGATCTATTTCCGATATACGGAGTTGGTACCAAGATCTGCTGTACCGTCTACTTATTTCGCAGCGTTTTAGGTCGTCGGGATACTTTTTGAGGTGGTTTACCAGGTCCCAGTAGCTTAGCCGGTTACCTATCTTGATGACGGACAGTAAAATGGCTGACACACGCCTGTCACGTACGCCTGGCCGTATGCCCATCAATTCCCGTGCCTTATCTGCAATTTTGCGCATCCATGTATCATGATTGTCCCCCTCAGCTTCACGTTTTTTGTTGTATTTGGACCAGTTTATCTTGGGATCATTTCTCTTCCCTTTTGGGTTGTTCTTACTTCTGTTCCTTTTTGGATTGCCTGCTTTTTTTGATTTTCCATATCTTTTACTCATTTGTTATAATCATAATATATCTATATTACCTTATGATTATATTATTAATCAAACTAGATCTATTAGTAATTAAACATTACTAAACCAATTTTTGGACAAGGCCATACTTTACAAAAAGCGGATATTGATGTTGATATTGTCAATAACTTAATTGCTGGAGATCCATATCCAGAAAAACCCTACTTGAGTAAGATTATAAGCGGTCAAATTGATGTAGATCGATTAGACTACATCCTTAGAGATTCTTATTATTCGGGTGTCTCTTATGGAAAGTATGATTTGAATCGAATTGTTGATCAATTGACCGTTGTCAACAATAAATTTGTAGTTCTTGAGGGTGGATATGAGGCAGTTGAACAATTAATTTTTGCTAGATATCAAATGTACCAACAGGTGTACTTTCATAAAACAAAGCGTGCATTTGAACTAATGCTACAAAAATGCGGCAAAATTCTAGTAGAGGAAAAAAGTCTCAAATACCCAGAGCACAATGACTTGAAAAAACCTTCAAAAATAAAGGATTATGTCCAGTACGACGATAGATGGTTCCTAAACTTAATTTACGAATCATCCAACCCGCAGATTAAAGTTATTGCAGACATGATAAAAAATAGACAACCCTACTTAGAAGTTTATTCACCAATCATGTATAGGAGCCGCCGAAGTGTAACTAGCACAAAACCATATGATCCCACAGAAAAACTAGGAATGATACAAACCGCACTACAAAATAATCTGGCAAAAATTGGGGTTGACGAGCATGAATTTTTAGCCGATGTGAGTTCTAGGTCGCTTTACAAGTTAATGCCGGACTATACCGTTTCGGATATTGATGACGAGGAAGGGAGCAGTATTTCAATATATTATAAGAACAGTAAGCTTATCGAGCCAATCGAAAAACGTTCTCATGTGGTCTATACCCTTGGTATTAATCAAGCATTTATTATTCGCGGTTTTGTTATTCCACAAAAATATAATCAGATTCGATCTTACCTAAAAGACACATTCGAGTTAGATCTACCTGAGCGTGATAGTAGTTAGACTTGTACCGGTAGTGGCCCAGCTCCGACAGTGTGTAGGCCCGCCAATGTAACTCCATGCAAAAATTCATGTAAATGTGACACTGGCTCCAATCTTGAAATGACTATGCTCGAGCTAGGACGGACCTGTTCAGATTTTTTCCGAAACATTATTCGAATCCCTATGCGTACCATACCATTCGTGACCATCACTTACGAGTTGTCTGGCACCAAACATCCCGTATCTTATACATCATGTATAGCGTGTCTACAAAGAATCGACTACAAAACCGAACCATGACGCTGCGGGTGGGGCGTAAGGCGGTATGTTGAGTGGTATTTACCTACGGGACACACTCTGGTGTTACACAAAATCCATCATGCATAAACTCTTGTTTAGCTGACGCATGGTATGGATTTTAAAGCGTATACAGATACTACAATATAATGTTAAACAAAAAAGGCAAGATACGACTTTTGATACTCTTGGGTGTTATATGGGTGGTGGTGACACTGCCTCTGCCTTGGGTAGTGGGAAATCCTGACATTCCAGAGTCTCAAGTGTTTACCATACTGGGCATAATCGGAATTGTGTCTATACCATTTGTAATGTTAGCAGTGGTCTGGATGCTCAAACCCGAGTTGGCCACATGAATTGGTCTGCAGATACCCAGCTGGCGATAAAGGCGGCTAGACAGGGTGGAGAGGCAGTTATGAGACTGTATGATAAAACCATAACATATGAGTTAAAGAGTGATGACTCGCCTGTCACAGATGCTGACATACAGAGTAATGATATAATTAACAATATACTGGCAGCTGGAGATTATCCCATATTGACCGAAGAGGGTGCTGATGATGCATCCCGTCTTGATGCTGAATACGTGTGGGTGGTCGACCCATTAGATGGTACTGCGGAGTTTGTAAACCGCACAGGTGAATTTACCATTATGGTCTCGTTGGTAAAGAGTGGAGTGCCGGTGGTGGGCGTGATTGACTCCCCTCATGAAGGCTTAACATATGCGGCCGAGTCAGGACAAGGTGCCTGGATGTATCAGAAGGGCATGTGGAGTAGAATCGGAGTATCCAAGATCAGTAACGTACTACAGTCCAGAGTGCTTGTATCACGAACCCACAACCCTGAATCTGAACGTAATTTTATAGAGGAGTTACATGTAAAGAGTCTGCAGTCCAAGGGAAGTTCTCTCAAGGTGATGGCGGTAAGCTCCGGCGAGGCCGATGCATACATTACATTCTCAAACCGCATAAAAGAGTGGGATACAGCTGCTTCATACTGTATACTACACGAGGCCGGCGGTGTGATGACTGATATGCAAGGATGCCGTCTTGTGTATAACCAGGCGGATGTCTGCCACCAAAACGGCATACTAGCTACAAACGAACATCTTCATGACTGTATGGTGCAGTCTTATAGTAGATTACGTGCCCGCAAAAAGTCGACAAGTTGAGCCGAGCTGGCCTCCAGCGTATCTGACTCTGTATCTATTATAATATCTGGACTCTCTGGCGCCTCATACGGATCATCAATTCCTGTGAAACCCTTTATCTCACCCCGTCTGGCCTTTGCGTACATACCTTTTACATCCCGTTCTTCACACTTCTCTAGAGAACATCGCACGTAACATTCAGCAAATGCCGGCCCCGCGTCTATTATTTGACGGGCTACTTCACGATTCTCCCTGTAGGGTGATACCAGAGATACTATTGCAGGTACCTTGTGTTTTAGGAGCATCTTTGCCAAGTGCGCAACACGTCTGTTATGTTCGTCCCGCCCTGCCTTTGAAAAGTCCTGAGGAGAGAACCACTCTCGTAGCTCATCACCATCCAACATGGCCAAGTTGGGTATCTCCTTTTGAAGATGTCGGACGATGGTGCTTTTGCCCGAGCACGGAAGCCCGGTCATCCATATTACAAATGGTTTCATTGTTGAAGTTACACTATCTGGGATTTTTATTTCTTGGGGTATTCTTTACACCAGCTACAGCCTTCCAGATATGATATATCATCTAGAATACGATCCAACTGTATGGCAGCCTTTGTAGTTTGAAACTGCGCAGACATCTCCAGGCCCTCCTCTCTGGATATGTGTTGTCTCTGTGCCTCCTCAAAGAACTTTTCCTCTTTATCCATGTGATCATTAAGATATGTCCAATACGCCTTCATGTAGCGGCCTACTGGCTCTCGGGAGTCATGACCCTCGCGCCAGGCTGCTAAATGTCTGGATATTTGGCGAGACACCCTTCTGGAAAATTCATGCTCAATCAAGAGTTTACGTATATCACTGTTTAGTGTATTATAGCTGGCCACACACGGAAAGTAAGAGTCTTCCTCCCGGGAGTAGTGTATTGAGTCCAGAAAATCATCTATTATGCTTGATATTAGTTCCATGTCGTCTATGGGTATGTCATGACCTGCCTCTAACTGCTTATGACATTGTAGAATGACATGGCCCAAACGTCTTATCTGACGATGATCCTCTAACAGTATGTCTATACCACTCATACTACTGCCTTTAAATCAATTTTGGCCACGTCTAAATCTTATAATGCCGATAGTTTTTGGCTGGCAACCTTTAATCCGGCCTCAGGATCCGTATCGTACCCCATCATGGCTAATGTGGACGATATTGCCGAGATGGTTCTCATGACATGATATCTGTGTACCTCTCCCATGCAGCCAACACGAAAGACCTTGCCTTTCAGATTACCAAAACCACCAGCCACCAGCACACGAAACTCTTTTGCCAATGTATTTCTGAATGTTGCATCCTCCAAATTCGGCAGATAGTTCAAAGCAATGACCACAGTGGAACGTGAGTCCTCATTAGCAAAAGGCGTAAGGCCAATGGCACTCAATCCCGCGTATAGGGCGGCCGAGCAGGTTCTATGTCGCTGTATGCGATTGTCAATGCCTTCCTCGAGTATTATGTCCATGGCCTCATTATACGCGTATAAGAGTGGCAAGGCAGGTGTAAATGGTGTATGTTTGGACTCATCATAATATCTAAAGTAACGGGGCAGATTAAAGTACATGGTATCTGGTGGATTATTCATCATGTACTTTTTAGTACGTTCATTAACACAGATGGGTGATATACCTGGAGGGGCAGCGAATGCCTTCTGCGCACCAGTCATTGCTATGTCGACACCCCATTTGTCCATCTCTAACTCTTCGCCCCCTACAATGGAGACGCCATCTACAACGTAGAATGCATCATTGCGCGAGGTCAAATCCTTTATCCTATCTAGATACTTTATCATTGTACCAGTGGAGGTCTCATTCCACACACAATAGAACGCCTTAACATCTGGATTGTTGTCAAAGGTTTCACGAACTTGATCCAATGTGGCAGTAACGCCCGGCTTGGTCTCTACACGAATAGTCTGACCACCGGCCCACTCTATCATCTGAGCCAAGCGATTGCTGAACTCTCCGTTTACTGGCACTATGACCTTGTCTCCCTTTTTAACTAGATTTACTACACTTGCTTCAACCGCACCTGTTCCTGACGCGGAGAGGCAGACTGCATCCCCCTCTGTCTTGAAGACCTGTTTTGTCTTCTCTATACATGGTACGTACAAGTCTACAAAATCAGCACTTCGGTGATTAATCATGGGTACATACATGGCCCTTGCCACTCTCTCTGGCACATTGGTGGGACCAGGAAGCATTACCAGATATTCCAAATCAATGTAAATTGATTTTAGCGCTATTTATAGTGTTGAAATTTCCGATAGACCAAAAGCAGATTGTTTGAGCCAGAATCTACTACACTTGTGGCTTTGTTGAATCATCTACTCACACATCCTATCTTGTAGGGGTTCTACGACTGTCACTGTGCCGGGCGGTACAAGATGATGCCATCTCTCTCCAGCAGATATACCATGGCGTATACTTGTACCTGAAAGATGCGCCCTGTCCAGAAACGGTATACTACACACCGGCATCCCCTTCTGAGTATACAATCTACGTGTAATCTCATCATTGGTGAATACAACATCAAACTGCGGTAGGGTCTGCTGTATAAGGGCAATCCACTTTATATGGTTCTGCACATCGGGTATGAAACAGATGGTGACTCTGTCGTGTTGTTGGGTTAATGATCCCTGTATCATCTCTTTGCGTTCTTGCGCAGTAAAGGGATTTTCTCTCTCCATGGAGCGATTGGAACTACCAATTCCCAGCAACAGATGGCTGACCTGACCCAAGACATACTTGATGGCATGCATATGTCCATTATGAAATGGTTGAAAGCGACCTATCAAAAGTCCTTTATCATACATGGTTTGGAGTTACTATATCATGTATAAAAACAGATTACAACTAATTACATCTACCCAACAAAAATTACACACTATACATAATTTATAATAAAATGTAAGAAAGTATGCGTTTTTCAGAACATATAAAAGAGGCCTGTAGAAGGTAATTTCGATGAGTGTACAAATGGCTTCTCAGGGAAAGATGCCCGTAGTGCTACTAAAAGATGGTTCTACTGAGACAAAAGGACGTGATGCTCACAAGAACAACATTGCAGCATCAAAGATAATCGCCGAGATAGTACGTACGAGTCTAGGCCCTCGAGGAATGGACAAGATGTTGGTGGACTCTTTGGGCGATGTCACAATAACCAATGATGGCGCCACCATACTCAAAGAGATAGATGTACAACACCCTGCCGCAAAGATGCTTGTCGAGATATCAAAGACCACCGATAATGAGGTGGGTGATGGAACTACATCTGCAGTAGTCCTGGCAGGTGCCCTATTGGAGAATGCTGAGGTGTTGGTTAATCAGGATGTACACCCTACCATAATTGTGGATGGCTACAGAAAGGCCTCAAAGCAGGCAGGTTCCTTCTTGGCTGAGATCAGCGAGACTGTGTCTGCTGATGATGTGGATACTCTAAAGAAGGTGGCACGAACTGCCATGCAAACAAAACTGGTAAAGAGCGATTCAGATCAACTCGCAGATATTGTGGTACAAGCTGTAATGTCAGTTACAGAGAAAGATGATGGTGATTACAAGGTGGATGTTGATGATATAAAGGTGGAGAAGAAGGCAGGTGCCTCAATTAAAAACTCTGAGATTGTAAAGGGAGTGGTTTTGGACAAAGAGATAGTCCATGGTGGAATGCCACGTAGAGTATCAAATGCCCGAATTGCACTGTTAAACTCTGCTTTGGAGATAAACAAGACCGAGACGGATGCCAAGATAAACATCTCAAACCCCCAACAAATAAAGATCTTTTTGGAAGAAGAGAACCGAATGTTAAAGTCCATGGTTGACAAGATTGTTGGCAGCGGCGCCAACGTAGTCTTGTGCCAGAAAGGAATCGATGATATGGCTCAACACTATCTAGCAAAGGCAGGCGTCTTGGCAGTACGTCGTATCAAAGAGAGCGACTTGACAAAGTTAGCCAAGGCTACCGGCACACAGATAGTTACCAATCTCGACGACTTGCCCAGTGTCAAGCTAGGCGTAGCAGAAGTTGTTGAGGAACAAAAGATTGAAGAAGACAAGTGGGTCTTTATACGAGGTTGTGACAATCCAAAATCCGTCACCATACTACTCCGGGGAGGCTCACAAAGAGTTGTAGATGAAGTAGAACGTTCTGTACATGATGCGTTGATGGTGGTTCGCGACGTTACACTAAGACCATCAGTTGTGGCTGGTGGTGGAGCTCCCGAGACATTTGTAGCCACAAGCTTACAGAATTGGTCTAATACGTTAGATGGCCGTGAACAGTTGGCTGCAGAAAAGTTTGCCGACAGCATGGAGTCCATACCACTGGCTTTGGCAGAGAATGCAGGCATGGATCCCATTGATACACTGACCTCCCTACGAAGCCGCCATTTAAAGGGTGAGCGATGGGTTGGTATTGATGTAACAAAGGCTGCGGTCTCTGATATGAAGGAGAGCGAGATTATTGAACCACTCTCTGTCAAACTACAAGTAGTCATGGCTGCCACCGAAGCTGCCTGTATGCTATTGCGCATAGATGATGTTATTACCACTGCAAAGTCTGCAGGACCTCCACCTGGAGCCGAAGGCGGTATGCCCGGCATGGGTGGTATGGGAGGAATGCCCGGCATGGGTGGTATGCCTGATATGGGCGGCATGATGTAAACTTAGAGAATCATACACAAAAGTAGCACAATATACCAAGTCACCTCTAAAAGGAACTAATGACAACGCATGACATGGTCTACAAGGTAAGATTGCAGCATAACACAAAACTATACGAGCGGACCGTCCGCACGAATCACACATTTTATGGTACGTTTACAACAACACTGTCTCATCATACCTGCTCGGCGGGGAGATAACCAAATGCATAGTAGTGTCGTACAAACCAAAAAAGACCGAGATTGACGCCCGTTGGTGCTGATTTCGTATATAATTCCCTAAACTTATTACCGACTTTTGTTCGTACTGTTTGTAGTTGCCTGAAAATACAACAAAATCATTATCCTCCTTCAAGTACGTATACTTGATAGTATTCTTTATGCTGTTGTCAGGCCTTTTTCAGCCTTTAGTGTCTGGTACCGATGGTGACATGCTTATTGCCGGCGTATTTGTGCTGCTCTTGGGCCTTTTAGGAGGCGTACTACTCTGGAAGTCAACATATGACAAGAATAACCGGGTTGTATACATGGGCCTGGGCTTTAGCTTGATGGGCGGTTCCATATATCTGATATTCCTAATATCTTGAAAATATATTAGTTAGAAGAGCTATTCTTGCATTATGATGCAAGAGCGGTGTTGTTACTGTGGAGAGATGACAGACATGCCGTTTCAATGTAACTACTGTGGAGACTACTTTTGCCCAGAACATCGCCTTCCTGAAGAGCACCGATGCGTAAAACTTACACTCATACGGGCAAAAAAGTTTGGTCAAAAGAAGGTGATACGAGACGGTAATACCGGCAAAAAGGGCTTCTTTAAACGATTTCTGGGACGTTAGTATGGACTCTTGTCTGGCGAGATGCGGGCGCGCTTACCCTGATATATGAGGGCTGCAGCTAAAGCGAGTAATACAAGACCTGTCAGTGGAAAGTTTTGGGGGGCTGGCAGTATGAACCAATAATATATACCAAAACCTATAGAGACCCCCGCCTGTGCCCACAACTTTATCCACTTTGGTATTCGTGCCAGACGGCTGATTCCTTCTACCACGAATATACCTAGTACGGGATATATTGTATAGTATAGAAAATCTATTACATCCACACCCGTATGAGACACTACGCTTCAGTAGATATGCCTCATTTATTTAATCCATGGGTGTGACAAGACAGACGAGTCTGTACTAATTCAATCCGTCCATCTGATACGAGTGGCGCTGCCCTGCGACATCAATGCTCGCGCGTTGACATATGGAATGGTCGCAACATCTTCGGCCTCAAAGGGACCATAAGACTCATAGTCTGATCCGGTCAATGTATCAACATCTTTGAGAAGTCTCACCGTGATCATTCTACTTCTATATCTATCTGAAACATATTTCAGCAACTGCGTCTTCCCCTTGGATGTTGCTGCGGCGACCAAGGCCAACCTCTCTTGCTGTTCCTCATAAGCATCCAGAATGTATCTCTCCTCGTCCACCAAATTGTTGGTGTCTACATTAGCAGATTTGGAGGCTTTCTCCAATCGCATGCGCAACAACATTCCACTTAGATCAGACATTGCATTCACCAGACTGTCTCGTAGATCATTCTCCATACCATCAAAGGCTTGTCTTCGTAGACGACTCAAAAGCTCTGATATACTCTGATATGTATTGGCATCTATCTCTAATATGGCATCGCTCTCCGATTCACGCAAGACAATTCCGTGCAGTTGGTTTACAGTAATATCTCCCATGTTGTTCTTAAAGCTTAAATCACGGTTCTATATAACTGAATTAATAATTGCCTTACAGATTCAACGGTGGAGACCCTAAACGTATCACATACACTTCAGAACAAGTATTTGAGATGCTAGAACAGGACAGCATCAGATTCATTGATATGCAGTTTACCAGCCTACCTGGCCGTTTCCATCACACCACAATATCCAGAAAGACCTTTACTCCAGAGCAGATGAAATACGGTCTACCAAAGCTGGACGGTTCATCCATAGTGGGATTTGCCAGCATAGAGGATTCAGATCTTGTACTAAAGCCTGACCCAAACACATACTCCATAATACCCTGGCTTACCGAAAACAGGACAGCACGGTTAATCTGTGATGTATACTGGGGTGAGGGTCGTGGGAGACTGTCCCGAGATCCTAGAGGTATTGCGCAAAAGGCTGAACAATTCATTACAGATGCTGGATACGGAAGCTTTTGGGGTCCGGAAGTTGAGTTCTTTGTCTTTGATAAGATACATTGGGATGTATTGACACCCTATAAAGGACAGTCTTACTCTATAGAATCCCAAGAAGCTCCATGGAATCAGGAGGGTACTGGCTATCCGATGGGACTCAAACGCGGCTACTATCCTAGCACTCCTTCAGACACATTGACACCCTTCCGTAATGAGTGTGTCAACATACTGAACTCTAGTTTTGGCATATTATGTGATAATCATCACCACGAAGTGGCTACTGCAGGTCAATGTGAGATAGATATTATGTATGATAAGCTGACCAATGCCGCCGACTCGGCCCAGTCCTACAAGTTTATTGTCAGAAACGTGGCGCAAAAATTCAACAAGGTGGCCACGATGATGCCCAAACCCATAACCATGGATGCGGGAAGCGGCATGCACGCCAACGTCAGTCTTTGGAAGGGTGATGAGAACGCATTCTTTGATGAGAATGCGCCTGATGAATTAAGCCAGTTGGCCTTGTACTTTTGTGGGGGCATTATGGATCACGCAAAAGCACTATCTGCAATCTGTAATCCTACTACAAACTCTTATCATCGACTGGTTCCTGGCTATGAAGCTCCTGCCTATATTGCATGGAGTTCGAGTAACCGTTCTGCAATAGTTCGTGTACCAAAACACTTCAAGGGTTCTAGACATGCCAAATTGAAACGGCTGGAGTTTAGAGCACCGGATCCGTCATCAAACCCATATCTGGTCTTTTCAGCAGTTACTGCTGCGGGTATGGATGGTGTCAGAAAGAAGACAAGTCCTGCTGACCCCGTTCAGGAAGACATCTTCAAGATGAGTAAGAAGGAACGCAGGCAGAGGGGTATAGATACATTACCAGCTACTTTGGGTGAAGCACTAGACTCGCTAGAGAGTGACTGTAACTTTCTAAATCCTATATTTACTCACGATGTTATTGAGAGACTGATAGAGTTGGGAAAGCAAGATCAATTGGAGATCTCTGTACGGCCCCATCCCCACGAGTTCTACCTGTACTTTGATGTGTGACACTCGTCTGAAATGTCGTTGCCGAACATAGTCTGTATTCACCTTTAATGTCCTGTATCAGCTGCTCTAATGTTTTAGTCTCCCACTTCATAAGACGATAGACTACCAATTTACTGTACACACAATTAATTTATGAAACATTCTAGTACTAACCTTATGCGCCGCGACATATTTCGGATGCGCCAGGATATAATCTCAACACTGAGATACTTTTTGACACAACAAGGTCGTACACTCTCTCAGATAAAACCAAATGTATCGGCAGATATTTTAGAATATGACCGGCCCGTGTGGCACACTCCTCAAAGTCTGATGAAAGAAGTTGCAGATCATCTGAGACTTGATCCGTCTATATGGAATAAAGATCGTGATACCGATGACTTTCGCAGACTTATACAGAACGAGATAGTCAAGTATAGGAAGCAGGGCCACATAGTGGGTCCTAGGGGGGCGTTCAGATGTACGCTTCCTCAACAGTATGAGCCGGCCCGACCTACCACTAATAAGATTGACCAGGCGCCATCAGACAAGTCCAACTCTGGAATGATGCAGGCATTTCTAAATATACTGCACCCGGCACATGGCAGCAAGAACAACACATACAAGTTTGCCCTAGCAAGAGCTATACTGGATCACTGTCAGAATGATACATCACTACATATACCATACGAGTATCTAGCAGAACGCTTCCTCAAATATTATTGGCACCAAGTGTGCAAGTATCACATACGACAGGATTTTCATACGACGCAGAAAGCTGCTGTTGTAACCATAATACAAGATGTATTTAAAAAACCACCCGGCAACTTTGATCTTTGCGATGAGAAAGATCTTGCCTATGCCACAAATCGCATACAAAGAAGGGTGTTTGGACATGCGGGCCAAAAGACATCAATAGTGGTACACAAGTTCCAAAACCTCAAAAGGGGCAAGTATGTTGTTGAGCAGAGGTACTTTTACGAACCAGATGATAATGCGCAGATGATACGTCTCACTAAAGAGGCTCACGACTTTTTCAGACAGAATCAACGTATACTTTACAACTTGGTATTTTATCAGTGGGCAAAGTTCCTTGAACGAATAAATGGCTCCTTGCCCATGTTGATGTCAAAAGTAGAGCAGGATGAGCTACAGCGTGGTAGCCTAGTACAGTACAAAAACAGATACCTCAAATATACAAACCACTGTTTTTATTGTAATGGTACATTGAGGTATAATCAAATAGAAGTTGATCACTTCATACCGTGGTCGTATATATTCGAAGATGAAGCATGGAATCTTGTATTGGCATGTAGAGAATGCAACCGCAAAAAAAGCAACTCGTTGCCGCAGGAGACATTCCGGGATGAGTTGATAGACAGAAACAGAACCTACCAAGACCGTATAGACATATTGTACAAGTCGCTGAAGCGGTTGGGCCGCGACAAGAGATGGTCAGATGAGATCATAAATCACTACGATAACTGTGAGAGTTATGGATTCCCGTCCATATCGTTACCATAATGTCATGGTATTGACTCATAGTATCGCTCGAACTCAAGTATATGATTCCCATATAATTCTTCAAAACGCTTTTAACACACAATTATACATTTAGAACCGTGAATGCGCAGATTTTAGTACTGACTGCCCTGTTATGCGTAGTATCGACGGTATCATCAGCTGCAGCCCTTCCCTACGTTGACTCTGTACTGTTCTATCGTGTGGACAGCGCCGAGCATGCCCTGGAACTGGTTGATGATGGCCTATTAGATATGTACTATCATAATGTACCTGCGCATCTCTTGGAAGGATTTGACAACCTTGATGTATACACAAACCCAGCTGGAGGTACCCTTAGCATACTGTTGAATCCAGCACCTACTGATGAATTTAATCCATTTAGCATTACAAAGATACGGTCTGCCATAAATTACATGATAGACAGAGAGGATATTGTATCCCAACTACTGGATGGGTACGGTTCTGCCATCATATCCCCCTATGCACCATTTGATCCTGACTACACCAGAATGTTAGAGCCGATTGCATCCTTTGGTATACAGTACAATCTAGCTACTGCAAAGACAATGATTGATGCTGCCATGACCGAAGCTGGCGCCACCATGAAGAAAGATGTCTGGATGATGGACGACAAACCTGTCACACTAAAGTTATTTATCCGGGATGATGACCCGATACGACACTCCATTGGGAACACACTCGCCTCTAATCTTGAGGATATGGGATTTGTAGTGGAGAGAATGTATGGGAACCTGGCACTGGCATACGAGGTGGTATATGGTTCTAATCCCGCAGATTTAGGCTGGCATGTATATACAGAAGGTTGGGGAGGCAGTTTTAACAAGTATGATGATAGCAGCTTGGCAGTATTCTATGCACCATGGCGTACCAATATGCCTGGCGCTCAGAACCCTGAATTTTGGTCATATGAGAACGACGAACTCGATAGAATCACCCGTACAGTGTATAATGGTGAATATGAAGACGAGGATGAACGTACACAACTGCTCCGCGAGGCTCTAACTTTGGGCGTACAGGAGGCGGTGCGCGTATTTGTGGCGGCACCATATGACACATTTGTAGTGAACAATAATGTTAAAGGTGTGATAAACTCTGTAAGTGGCGGCATAACCAACCCTCTCACTTTAAACAACGTTCAGACAGGTGATGTTATCCTCCGAGTCGGCATGAAACATCTTGGCCAGTCATCCTGGAACCCTGTGGCCGGATACGGTGATCTGTACAGTGGCCATATAGTCAACCCTCTCTCAGACTCTGCAGCAATCTCACATCCATACACTGGTGGTATAATCCCAGTGAGAGTAGAACGCTCAGTTGACACTGCTGGCCCTGATGGCACCTTGGAGGTGCCCTCTGATGCCATAACCTGGAATTCATTCATACAAAAATGGACCCCTGTAGGCTCTGGTACCACTGCTATCAGTGTTGTAACGATGGATTACACCTTCAGTGATTGGCATCATGGCCCTGCCATTGACATGCGGGACATACTATATGGTGTTTACTTTATGTATGAATGGGGTACTGACACTGGCGTCTCAGACAATACAAAAGACTCTGAGTATACGACTACAGCAGGACCGTTCCTTGAAGACACCTTTGTAGCAATTCGCCAACTAGATGATGACACACTAGAGGTGTATGTCAACTATTGGCACTTTGATGAAGATGAGATTGGAACCACGGCCACACGATGGACAAGCACACCATGGGAGATATTCTTTGCCATGGAGCAGATTGTCAAAGATGATAAGGGAGCATTTTCGTCGACCGAGTCCACCAGCAAGAGTGTCCCATGGTTGTCTGTGATTGATAGTGATGATGTTACTCTAATTCGTGCATACCTAGAACATTTCGTAAATCATGACATAACTCCAAAAGCCATATCCGGCCTGGACAACTCGTATTACACTGATAGGTATTTGGCCAGCATAAAGTGGATAGGCCAACACGGCCACGCCGAGATTGGTCATGGATCATTTTATCTTTCATCATACAATGATAAAGATGGTATAGCCATAATACGGGAGTTCAGAGACGACTCTTATCCGTATAAAGTCGGAATGTGGTCTCATTTCGTTGAACCTACATATCCACATGTAACTAGTGTTGAGTTTGATGCTGCAACCTCAAATGAATCCCTCATCATAAATGTAGACTCAATGGGTACCGATACACTGCGCTACTTTTTGACACACGATGGCGAAATAGTGCATACAGGCGAGATGCCATCCACAGGTATGGATCAAATAATGATACCGACCGGCGAGTCTGCATGCCCGGCCACATTGCTACTATTTGCCGTATCTAATAATGTGATAATACCGGATGTCTACTCTTCGGATGTTGTGGCGGGAATATGCAGTCATACTGCAATAAATGATGCCCTGCTTGGTCTTACCGAGTCTGAAAAGGTAACACTTCTAAGAGTTATGTTGCAGCTACTAGATGATGGCATTGATGACATATCAGCTAGTGATGCGGATATGCTCTTTACAAACCCCAAACTAAGTGATGCTTTGCTAAATATACTCTCACTGACTCTAAATAATGAGATATCTGCGAATGATATACGTGAACTAGTTTTAAACTATAATTGATATAATTTAGCATCTTGTGGGGTATGGCCGCACTTGCCCATCATGACTTGTGGTAGATGTTCCTCGCATCATTTTGGCTCAAATTGGGGATTTATGTATCTGGGAAGGTACTCATACATAACGCGACTTCCTCAAGCATATGATCCTTCAAATAGACACCAGATCTTTATATAGATTAAAAACAATACTATATATTGGCCGAATTT
Source organism: Nitrosopumilaceae archaeon (assembly GCA_965219765.1). Lineage (GTDB taxonomy): Archaea > Thermoproteota > Nitrososphaeria > Nitrososphaerales > Nitrosopumilaceae > VYCS01. The sequence continues at coordinate 1,647,854 of CBDCOI010000001.1, read as the reverse complement.
AGCGACTTTGGAATTGCAGTTGCAGTATTCATTGCTGTAACGCTGACAGTAGGTCTACTGACCACCAAGCTTGTCCAAAAGAGCGGTAAGCGGCTAATTATTGCTGGGAAAAGTCTCCCACTAGTAATGGTGGGCACCATGTTGGCAGCCCAGGCGGTTGATGGCAACTCAACACTGGGCAACGTCTCTTTGGTCTTTCAGTTTGGATTCTGGGCGGGCGCCATGATACCATTGGGTCTGGGTTCGTGTATTTTGGTTGTGGCTGCATTCTATGCTAAACCACTAAACAAAATGTCGATGATAACATTACCGGACTTTTATTATCGTCGATTTGGTAACGGTGCCGAGGGCATATCCTCTGTACTAATGATAATTAGTTTTATTATACTGGTAGCCGGCAATCTGGCAGCTTGTGGATTCATACTGGAGACTGTATTTGGTATCGACTACTTTTGGGGGATACTGATAGCGTCGCTTGTTGTGTTGGCATATACGGGAGCAGGAGGCATCTTTGCATCTGCCTATACTAATTTGTTTCAAGTTTATATCGCGATAGGCGCCTTCTGGGCCGGATTCATATTCTTTGTTGGTGGGTTCTCAGGAACGCCATGGGAGACTATAGTGGGCAGCGCCCCTCCCGAGTTCATGGACCTATCTGGTCTGTTTGATGTGGCAAATGGTGCGCTGATAAACTGGGGCGGCTTTTTAGCGTTGGCTCTTGGTGATATAATTGCCATGGACTTTATGGAGAGGGTCTTTGCCGCCAGAAATCCAAAGACTGCGCAGCGTGGGGCCTTGATGGGTGGCGCTCTCACCATATTTACCGTTGTCCCCACTAGCATGCTGGGTATTGTGGCATTATACCACCTTCCCGCAGACACAATTCCAGATTTGGCTTTACCACTACTGAGTGTTGAGTATATGCCGTTTGCCATAGGTGCGGCCATCTTAATGGGAGTTGTGGGAGCCTCAATGTCTACTGCTAGTGGCGGCCTACTTGCCATATCCAGTGTTGTGTCACGTAATTTGGTGAATCGTATAATACGTCAACGATGGTTGGGCAGGCCCGGAACTAGCGATCACAAGATGCTTTTAATGACACGATATACCCTCTTTCCCATGATTGGTGCAGGCATGACTCTGGGATACTTCCTTCCCGCTCCTGGTATATACTTGATACTGGCCTTTGATCTTGTCTTTGCTGGCGCACTAGCCCCCCTGACTATGGGATTGTTCTGGAAGAAGGCAAACATGCCTGCTACAATAGTATCCTTATTGGTTGGTACTGGCCTTCGCATGATACTCTTCTTTGTGATGCCTGCGGATCTGGCAGGACTAGATACCATGATATGCCCCATAGTCTCATTCATACTATTCATACTGGTGGCTCTGGCAACCCAGAACAAGTATCCAGGCAAGGCCCGTCACGATGTACGAGACTATGTACCACCAGAAGAGGATGTCATAGCCGGTGAAGACCTAAAGCACTTCAAGGCTGATGATGTGCCAGGCAAACCCATTGACAACTAGACAACTCTATAACTTTAATGGGCTTTGGATATACGTATATTGTAATGAAGTATCCAGACATCTTTAACTCTGATATATCCCGAGTTGGTCTGGCCGAATCTCGAGCATACAACATTGAAGCGGCAATATTGATGGCTGGAATGGTAAAGACATCCTTTGGCCCTAGAGGCATGGAGAAGATGTATGTGGATATAATAGGGGAGGAGACCATCACCAAACACGGCGGGGCGTTTCTACGAAAGATTGATGTGGATCATCCCGCCGCAAAGGCCGTTGCTGATGCAGTCAATACGGTGGATACGCATGTGGGAGATGGCACCATTACATCTGCGTTACTCATAAGGGCGTTACTCATACGGGCGCAGAAATTAATGATTCAAAAGATTCCTGTCTCCATGGTTATACGTGGATTTGAGATGGCCCTGCAACAGGCGTTGGTAATTTTGGAGCAGATAGCAGTAAAACCAGACTCCCAACATGACTATGATGTTGTATCGACATCTCTGTTCGGTACGGCCATGTACAACTCACTGGCCGATAGTAAAAAGTTACCCAACCTAATAATTGATGCTGTAAAGTGTGTAACCGATGGAACTGGCCATGTCGATACAGACCTTATAAAAATAGAAGAGAAGATGGGAAGTTCTGCAGACATACAACTAATTCGGGGAACTGTAATTGACAAACCTCTTGATAGTCCACAGATGCCCCACATACTGAATAATGTACGCGTGTTACTACTCAATGATCCCCTTGAGACTACACGTACAAAGACTGAGTCCTCCATAGAGATAACATCACCATATGATATGATGACATTTGCGCAACAACAAGACTCTGACATATTGGATGTTGTACAGAAAGTGATTGATAGCGGAGCTGGCCTTGTCATATCACGTAAAGGTATAAGTGAGTTGGCTCAGGAGCAGTTGGCTCGACAGGGAATCGTCTCAATTCGACGTGCTAAATATAATGACATATGGTGGCTTGAAAAGTCGACTGGTGCAAAGACATGTTCTAGTGTATATGACATATTATCCGATGAGCTGGGATTTGCTAGTGCCGTTTATCAAAAGACTGTGGGTGATGATCATATGGTCTTTGTAGAGTCTGATGTACCATCCTCTGTTACATTGTTGTTGCGTGCCACATCCAAACGTTATCTAGATGAGTTTCATCGTACGACACTCAATGCAGTACGCTCCCTTCAAAACTTTGTTGAGGAGCCTCGTATCGTGTATGGTGGAGGATCTTGCGAGATAATATTGGCAAAGAAGATACGGAGTTGGTCCTATGGTATAGAAGGTCGCGAACAGCTAGCGGCAGAGGCATTTGCAGATGTACTTGAGGAGATACCATGTACATTGGCAATAAATGCGGGAATGGATGCACTAGATACAATAACCGCCCTAAGGGCAAAGAGTGCTGCAGAGCCGGATAAATGGTGGGGTATTGATACAATGTCTCACAGCGTAAAGCATATACGCAATATAGTGGATACTTGCGCAGTAAAGAGACAAGCCTTAAAGACTGCTGTAGAGGCCGCCAACCAAATACTGAGAGTCGATGATGTATTCATGAAGGACATAATGGATAATACACACTCCCATATTGATGGTAAGGTTCATACTCACAAAGACCCCGGAAGAAACCACAACTACTGGGAGCAGGAAGGCATTGAACAGAGGCAGATGCATCACTACTACTAATTACGCCGTATATCCTTGATTATGATGACCACAATCCACACTATAGCCATAATAACAACACCAATACCCAGACCAAAAAGAAATACTACCTGCTCGCCACCAACCTGAGTCAGTCCTAGCCCCATTAGTATCAGTATGACTGCAATGGCGTACTGCTTGTCCATATGGTTTGTATTGTTATGATGCCTTTAAAGATGCGCAGTGTCTGCATCATCTGACGGTTTCTACTCATGCTGGCTTTCCCACAACATGTTATAATTTCGATGATATAACATCACGACACAGTCCATATAGATTTGTTCTGATATAGTCAGTGCACACACAATTGAGGTTCAATATTCCTACTAGTTTTGACCATTAAATTTTTTATGACTTTACCACCATTATTCTGTTCAACTACAAGCACTGTTACTTCATTACTACAAATTTAATATACTATTCTACATACCATACATGATGATAGATGTGTCCCTTGATGTGGGTATGTTTACACCTGCATTTGCATTGGGACTGGGTTTGATTTTGGGTTTACAACATGCGCTAGAACCAGATCATATTGCCACAGTGAGCGCCCTAAGTGCTAGAGCAGAATATGTCGACAAATCACGACGAACAAGAATTCGAGAGGGCATGCAACGCTTCTCTATACTGGGTGCAGTATGGGGAGCAGGTCATGCCACAACTTTGGGATTGTTTTCAATACTGGCTTATGTGGCTGCATCACTAGTTCAAGGTTGGATGTTTTCTGGACTAGAGATATTGGTGGGTGTGATACTGTTAATATTGGGTGTAACTGTAGTGCTTGGTAAGACACCTTTAGAATTTGCTCACAAGCACCTTCACAAGCATAATAATGGAATAGTGCATTCTCATGAACATGAGCATAATAATGGTATACACCACCATGCCCACAAATCATACATAATAGGACTTGTGCATGGTCTAGCCGGAAGTGGAGGCGTTATAGTTTTGACTGCCGCTACACTGGAAGGGCCTGACATCGTACTGGCATTCACACTTGTCTTTGGTTTAGGTGCCACAATTGGAATGTCTCTAGTGGGTGGCCTATTGGGCATTCCTTTGGCATTGGCAGGCCGTTATAAGAGGGTACGATTACTCTTTAGATATGCGGCAGGAGTATTTAGCATGGTGATGGGTGTCATTGTTTTGTATAATGTCAATATTGTAGAGTTTATGTCTAACATTCTTTGGTAATTTAGGAGCGTCGGGGGAGCCTGCGCACCATCTATCAAACCGGAACCGCGCCACCCCTGAATCTTCCCAGCAGGCACGGAATGTGCCCATTCAGGGTTGGGGCGGACCGCCGGAACGTGCCTTTGACGGGGGCTGACGGGAGTGCCAGGAACGCTTTTTCGGTGTCATCGTGGCCATTTGCAAGGACCGTGGACAACCCCCCACGAGGGCTCGAAGCCCATGGCTTTCCAGGGGTCTGCCTGCCACACATGTTGTTGTAGAACCCGACATGTACTTACTTTCATTAACGTCTCATGTTATACAATATGGTATGGGAGATCGAGAAATGTTGGAGCGGCTTTTGGAACAACTTGATATTAAAAAAGAAGAAATTTATCAAGCCGAGGATGAGCGCGAAGAGTTGAGAGTGGATTTAGAACAGACATACAATGAAGTAGTCGCGAAACGAATACATCTTAGAGAAAAAGACTATGATTTAGAACAGATGCGGGATGATGCAAAACGTATCTATAAAGACATTGAATCTCTATTGAGAACGTAGGGATGCTCTATCCGCAGCTATCTCTCGCCTCGCACGAGTTATATCTTCACCCAATTTATCAATCCGTGCCTGTATCGCATCACATTCTTCTTGTGTGACCATAATATACAATATACAAGATTATTATTAAATTTTGTCGCTCATCAGATAGCGGAAATGTGCTCACTGACGCCTAGATATCAGGCGTGAAGATTTCCTCAGACCCGACCTACGAACACCAAACTTGTGTGATGGTTTGTCAAAGTTGATTAAGCAAGTTAGAAGATTGGACTTTACGGCATAAGTATGGTTGGTACGATATTCTATCAATGTTGAACAATAGAAAAAAATCGTACCAACATACTATGATAAAGTCAGTATATAACCATAATGCGAGGTGTTCAAAAAATTGACGGCGCCGACCATGTTCGATATACAGTACGCATGTTGTATGGTCATAATACTTGTTGGCACGATTGTTGCTCGTATATTGGGCAGCATCATAAATGTCGAACCATTACACGATACTGCCAAGTCGCACGAAAAACAGAGCAGGAATAACAAAAAGTCAAGCCGTCAGAATAAAACACGCAAAAAGACCAAACATGACCAACCAAACAAGGAAGAAGCCGAGATATCCGACTACATACGGGACCTGACCGATAACACATGCTCAAAGATATGCATGGATATAATTCGAGGACTGGGAGTGAAGTTCTCTAACCGATACAATGCGCAGTGGAACATACAGGACTTTTATCGGTATCTGGTGGCCATATGCGCCAATGCAGGAGAGAAGGGCACCGCCGAGCAGCAACATATGGAGAGTGTCAAGACCACTAGTAGGGCGCAACTACCGACTAGATCATGGCTCTTTGGCAAAATCAAATGTATAAGGTATGATCACATGATCAGCCGCTGCACAAAGATGATATCTCGTATGGTAAAACGCTCCCGGCGACACGGCCTGTTGCGCGGCAGTGTCGACATATCCATAGATATGCACGACATTCCACTATACGCAAGAGTAATGAAATTGATATATGCATATGCAACAAAGCGCAAAGAAGGCACAAGTTTCGTTACACGACTAATCACGGCCCACTGTGTCACCAACGGACACAGAATGACATTGGGCGTAATATTGGTAAAGAGGGGCGACAAAATCGAGGATTTGGTGTACAAATTACTACAGATGTGCAAAAAGGATGGCATTCGCATTAATTCGGTTACCATGGACCGTGGATTCTATTCTACAAGGGTTGTTGCCATGTTGCAACGGGAAAAAATACAGTTTTTGATGCCCGCCATCAAAAGAAAGAGTATAGAAGAAAAGATAGACGCATTCTCAAAGGGGGAGATTCCTGCGGTATCACAATTTACCATGATAAGTGATGATAAAAAGACATCCGCATGTACCACTCTGGTGATAACAGAACGCCCAGAGAAAAAGCAGAACATGTCAGCCGAGAACCAAAAACTGATGGACTTGTACAACAAAAAGACCAAAGAGTATGACAAATACATTCCGTTTATCACCAACATGAAATTCCATAATATACAGGACAACCCCGAACAGGTAGCCGAGTTTTACAAGAGGCGCTGGGGAATAGAGACATCCTATAAGAAATACGAGCAGATACGGCCATGGACCACCAGCACGAATCACAGTGTCCGTATTTTGTTGCTGTTCTTTCCATTCATACTGTATAATTCCTAGATTCTAGCTAATTATATGGCCAAACGCAAAAGCAATTCCGGACATATATCGTCGGGTGAATCCGCGCAGTCTGACCGCTCGGCATGTACGTTAGGGCTGTTTGTTGACATATTGGACGACATACTAAACCAGCGTGCCTTCGAATCAGAACGCCACAAAGGGCCTCCAAACACACAAACGTGCAGCGCAGTCGCAGCATAACACAAAGATATACCAATGCCACATATGAAAAGATTTGATCAAGGTTCTTCCCGCACATTTTTTTGAAAAACAGTACAACGTGATATTGGGACCATCCAAACGATGCAAATCCGATATCATTCTGACACATATACCCAGGATACAATATACGGCATACCCGGCTACACGTATCAGCATAGGTTGACATATTACAAATTTGGTGCTCGTAGGTCGGGTCTGAGGAAATCTCCATGCCTAATATCTAGGCGTCAGTGAGCACATTTCCGCCTTCTGTCATGGTTCCTCCCGCAAGGACGGGTGGCCTGATTGTATTCGGAATGTTGGTACTTGGTGGCGTACTATGTCTATCATTCCCTTGATACGCCGTCCATGGGACAGTGTAGACTCTAGGCGCTACTGCCTTCCAGTTCTAATTACCACCCGTCTTTGCGGGAGGAACCTAAATTTATCATCCAAAATTTTGCATTTTATGCAATAATATCCTGGTTGGTATACAACTTTGGTCATGTGAGATGGTGGTACTTTTACATAGACTGACATGTTAGAATACATCATGATGTCGCTGTCCAGTATGGCAAACAGTCACCTACAGAATGAAGCCGATCATGTCTATGTTTGGTGAATACGTACAAAAAATCAAAATAACCCATATGTGACAATATGATACATGGCCAAATTTGATGACAAAATAGTCCTTGTAACCGGTGCATCTTCAGGTATAGGATGGGAGACGAGCTTGCTCTTTGCTAATAAAAAAGCACATGTAATCGCCATAGCACGAAGAGAAGATCTCTTAGAGTCATTATACAAAAAAATAAAAAAAGATAATGGCCAAATAACTATAATAAAATGTGATGTAACAGATCAACAACAGGTAAACCAGACTATAAAACGCGTACTAGACCAGATAGGCTGCCCCGACATATTGGTAAATAATGCAGGTATCATAGAGATTGATACTGTCATCAATACGGATATCTCCAAAATAAAACAAATAATGAATACAAATTATTTTGGGATGGTATACATGACAAAGGGTCTTTTACCCCATATGGTGCAAAGGGGGAGTGGGCACATAGTCAATGTGGCATCACTAGCCGCCAGTTTTGGACTTCCCATGATATCTGCATACTGCGCATCAAAATCTGCAATGCTGGGATTTTCAGAGGGACTACGACATGAATTATTAGAAAGCGGTATAGGCGTGACGGTGGTCAGTCCCATAATGGTGCGCACCGGATTTGTAGACAAATCCGGATATGCTTTAAGTCCACAATCGGTTGCCAAAGCCATACTGCGAGCTTCAAACTCTCCCCGGGCAGAGATCACGGTTCCTACTATAGCCAGGGCCGGCGTAATAACAAAACATGCAATACCATTTCTAACAGATAGTATAATAGCTAAAGTCTTTAGAAAAGGTTCTGGGAAGTTAGCGTGTGATGGATAAGGTTGGGAAATACGTGTGATGGTGGGAAACGCGTGTGATAGATGTAAGGTTGGTGGGACACGGATCTTCTCCAGAATCGAAGGCTTTGCGAAGGCGGTAGTCTAAAATGGACATTCGGATGCGATTCTAAGTGCTGTTGGTGTGGTGGGGGGTATTGGGTTATGTTGTACGGTCGGCGGCCTCTGTATACAATGGCGCTGCCATATGGTATGGCGTGTATGTATAATACAATACAGGGTTGGCATGTTGAGGCCAAAACTGTGTAATTGAAAAATGAAAAATGAAAAAGGGTTTGTTGTTTGTTGTTTGTTTTATCTGAGTTTGTCGAATGTGCGCTTAAAGTAAGATATTTCGTCAGGCGTGCAATCAACGGCTAGGGCCCTAGAAATTTGTGGCTTACAACTAAAATTCCCAAAAGAACTTTGATGTATCCATTCATAAGCAGTAGTGTCAGAAGTATCATGATAAGTACGTCCATTTATTACAGTGTTATCTGAGTTGAAGTTGTTACTAGATGCAAATAGATTACCACTTTTGTAGTATTCACGGTAGTATGTTATCTGTTCTGCGTTGTACTGGGTATGATATCCCAGTACTCCATTAGTATGATATGCTTTAGATTCTGCCAAGTATGAATTACCACCCGTGTCTTCACCGTATTTGTTATGTTGCATCAATACTCCTTTGTCGTATTGTTTTAACTCTTTAATGCTGCCATATTGGTTATACCATGTCTCTTGAGACATGTACTTTATTGGATAAAGGTATTGGTCAAGTTCAAGATATGCATAATGCTCATCAGTGCATGTGACTTTTGTCCTACCATCTATGTCATAACAATTGAATTTTATGCCTAGACTGAGCGCTATGTCATTTGTACCCGGATACCAAACCGAAGCACTGCTCACCTCACCGTTCCTTTTTACAATACCTACAAGTTGTTTGTCATGATGTCCGTCTGTTGTATCAGGATGCCATGCCGCTAACCAACGAATATCTCCATTTGTATCATAGGTTATTTCCAATGCTTTGAATCCAGTAGTTGTATTGTATGTTGTAGACGCGGTCAAGACATTATCAGTGTAATGTCTATGCTGCACCAACTTTCCGTCCATATAGTATTTGATCTCTGCAATGTTGCCTTGATTGTCATACACCATAGTTTTACCTATATCATCATCTAGTGTACTGTCACTGTTATCTAGGATACTGTCTATGGACTTGTATGATGTAACTTTGCTAACCCATGTCTCTGTGAGTTCGTGAGATACTCTTTGGCCATCATTTACCGAACGAGAAGACGTGCTATATTCACAATGTACAAGAGGTGATTCGCATATTTGTTGATATGTCATGTGTGATTGTTCTGTACTCTGTCTGTTATCTTCAAAGTACTTTTCGGTCTCCGACTGTAGTATATTTGATGAAATTTCCTTCCATATATGTTCCTGCCAGAAGGGATGCATGAAATCACCCTGCAAATTATTCCTAGAGTTGTCATATTTCATTGACATATCATAGGCCATATCTGCGGACATTGGGGTTATGTTATCTGCCTCCGGGTGAATGCCTAATGCCAGCATTGCCTGTTTTATCAGGTTGTTATGGCTGCTACCGTAGTAATCTATGTCATGATAGGCGCATAGCCTGTCTTCAAGAGTGTTTTTAAACCCGTTATTAATGGCTGTACGGACTGTAAGTGATGTGCCGTCTGGGAGTGTTGTACCTGCTGGAAGTATTGTGCCGTCTGGGAGTGTGTTGCCGTGTGAAAGTGCTACGCCGGTTCCAAGTGTAATTATATCGTTGGGTGAAAATGTTGTACCTGCTGGAAGTATTGTGCCGTCTGGGAGTATTAAGGGAGATGAAAGTGTTGTACCGTGTGGGAGTACTGTAATACCGGTTGGAACGAAGATACGTTCATCAAGGAAGTTCCTGTTTGCCCTGTTGTCTTGTAGGTCAGGGGGGCATGATGTGACATCGCCATAAGGATTAATTATTTTCTCGATCTCGGCAATTATCTCGGTTTTAACCCACTCTATGGCCGTCCTTGTTTTTATGATGTGAGCGGGAAGCTCATCCGGGTAAAGGTTATCACCTGCCGATACCAAAGCGCGTAGGGAGTTATCCGAGGTAACATATTTACGCTCCAGTAGTTCAACTTGCGGCCAAAGTGTGCTGTGTACACGGTGTATGTGTTCATCGTATACAGTAGTTGTTAGTTTGAATACAGCGAGATCAATGTCTACTGCTTCTGCTTTTACTATTGCCCATTCAGCACTAGGTGATAGTTGATCTTGTTGATATACGACCGGTGGCTGATCTTGTTGTTGCTGTTGCTGTGATTGTTCCAGGGCGGTTAATGCCGCTACAATTGGATTCCATCTGTTTGCTGAATATGTATCTGCCATCTGTTGGGCCTGTGCGGCGGTCATGCTACTAGTGTGGGTTATGACGCCAAACGCATCAAGTACGCGCTTCCATCTGTCTACATGGTCTGCGCCATGATGGGTCTCGGCCGCATAGTTTTGTACGGTCTGTATCAGTGTGGGGTCTACCGTATAAGATGTCTGTGTAGGCGGTTCCTCAACTGTTACGGTTCTGTATACGGGTGCGGCTATATTGCCGGACGTGTCCGTACATGAATATGTGATTGTGTAACTGTTTGGTGTCTGTGTGTCTACATTTGCAGAGTCATCTAGTGTAGATATTGCACCGTCTGTATCATCTGTACAGGTGGCGCCGGCATCTACATATGTATCACCTACGGTTAGGGTTACCTGGGATGCACCGTTCAACGTTATTACGGGTGCGGTTGTATCTTGTTGTTGCTGTGATTGCTCCAGGGCGGTTAATGCCGCTACAATTGGATTCCATCTGTTTGCTGAATATGTATCTGCCATCTGTTGGGCCTGTGCGGCGGTCATTGAACTTGTATGTTGTATTACGCCAAACGCATCAAGTACGCGCTTCCACCTATCTACATGGTCTGTGCCATAATGGGTCTCGGCCGCATAGTTTTGTACCGTTTGTATCAATGCGGGGTCTACGGTATAGGCTTCTGCCTCGCTTGTCATTGTTGTTGTTACTAGTATTGTGATTGCCATAATTGTAGTTATGGCTGTTATTTTTTGTTTATTTATCATTGGGGGGGGGGTTGTCAATGTGTTATAAAGTATACTGTTGGGTTGTGGGGTGCCTTTGTGGGGTTCTTTGTGCGGTCGGGGGTATGGGGCGTATATAGAGAGGGGGGTTATGTAGGAAGACAGCACTACTGCAACGTCTTTAGCGCCGACACTATTGGGTTCCATCTGCTTGGAGAATACGTGTCTGCCATATCCTGCGCCTCAGATACACTCATGGGTGTAATGGCATCAAAGGCGGCCAGTACCCTATACCACCTATTTACATGGTCCGCTCCGTGTTGCGTTTCGGCCGCATATGATATGACATCATCAATCACTGCTTGTGATGCTGTGGACTTTTGCAGCTCCGCAACTATGGGATTCCATCTGCTTGCTGAATATGTATCTGCCATATCCTGCGCCTCAGATACACTCATGGGTGTAATGGCATCAAAGGTTACTAGTACCCGATACCACCTGTCTACATGGTCTGATCCATGGTGTGTTTCATCAGCGTATGACTGTACGGTTGCAATCAACGTCGCATCAACGGTAACAGGTGTTTGCGGTTCGGCCACTGTAACCGTTCTGTATACGGGTGTGGCTATATTGCCGGATGTGTCCGTACATGAATATGTGATTGTATAACTGTTTGGTGTCTGCGTGTCAACATTTGCAGAGTCATCTAGTGTAGATATTGCGCCGTCTGTATCATCTGTACATGTGGCACCGGCATCCGTATACGTATCACCTACGGTCAGACTGACCTGGCTTTGACCGTTCAGGGTTATTATTGGACGTGTGGTGTCATATTGGACTTGATCTATAATGGCCTCTACTGTGACGGTCCTGGTAAGGGTGGCAGTGTTACCGGCAGAGTCCTCGCAAGAGTATGTCATGGTGTAATTTCCAGCAGTTAAAACATCTACCGTGCCTGTAATGTCAGTTATCAGCGCACCGTCCACATCATCTACACATACAGCACCGGGTTCTGAATATGTCCCATTGTATGGTATTGATATTGAGGAATCACCATATAATGTAATTACTGGAGGTGTGGTATCTGCCGGTATTACTGGTGGCGTTATGGTACCATTATTATTATCATCAACCAGAGTCCTAAACTCTATCGTCTTGGATTTTAACCCATGCAATACAACCTTGTTATCGTTAACCTCGATTGGCACGACATACAACTCAAAATCAGTATCAGAGTATAGTCCTGTTATATCGCCACTGGTATCATATGAGGTGGCGCTGACATATAGTTGTGATAGGTCGGTACCTTCCGGTATGGTGCCAAACTCCGGAGGTATACTTGTAGGTGTTGCCACTATTAGATACTCGTCTGCATTTTCAACCACTCCCCAAGATACATGGGCGGTATCTTTGGTGATATCAGACACGTTTAATGCGCCCAGTCCAAGCGGCGTATACTCTGACTCCACATACTCGATTCTTAAAGTGCCAAGCTCATCTGAACACATATCACTCTCACAGACGCCCACAATATACGCATCTTCTTGTTCTAGGCCGGTAATCTCGTAACTGCCATCGGTGATGTTGTTTACACGGATTACACTAATGTTGTTTACGTCAAAGTGCCACAGATGGGGATAAGAGTCGTCCCATTGTAGTGTTATTATACCATCGCCCATGCCGGTTACCTGTATCGGGTTGGGCGGATTGTTGACATAGGTCATCTGAGCATCATAAATATGGGGATGGGTGCCTAAAGGGTATGTGGTTGATGCGTGTGGATCAAAACCTTCAATGCGGTACTCGTCTTGAGCATGTTGTAGTGGCTTGCCCTTGTCATCATCGATTATGTTTATTGTAACGGGGTATGTTATGCCATGATAATGTGAGCGGACATATACTATTACGGAATGATCAAACGCATCAGCGTCATGGCCTGCCATGAATGATACCTTTTGTGGCACGTTCCACGAGTTTGGCGCAAACGTGTAGGGTTCCATCGGACAGCCACCGCTCAAGTCTCTTTCTGCGTGATAATGTTGGTCATAAGGAGTTGAGAGGTATTGCCCCGGTTTATGTGATAGGCTCGCCAGAGGACTCGTATCGCCGATTAGTTTAGTTGTACGCTCATGGCATATCAGGCGATCCCAATCAGGACCAGTGGAAACCACAGTTTCATCATCATCTGAGCGCTGAAAGTCAGGTTGAAGGGAATTACTGGTAACATCTACAATAGCATTCGAAAACGGATTAGATGAGAATTTTATCCAAAAACTAATCGTATCAAGAGTGCCTTCCGTTATTGTACCCGACAACCCAGGATCCGATTCACCTATAATGATGGTTCCAATGTTTATGTCGGCTGCCTCTGCCATATTTATTGATGAAAGTGATACAATGGAGAAAGTTATGGATAATACCACTGCAAAAACTACTGAATTAGAAAGTGTAGTCAATAATATGGGGGGGGGAGGATAGTAATATACTTTTTGTATTAGCGGCCTTGTTGTGCAATCCCGAAATTAGTTCGCCCCCTACGTGACATCATACACCTCCCCGGATTGCTCATCTACCACCGTGCCTCCTTTAGGCGGCATCTTGCGTATAAACGCCCCGGCAGGCGTCTCCAGATTGTCCCAGTCCAGTGACATGTGAGGCCGTGTATGGTTCCACCAGGCTACGAACCTGTGTATGTCCTCAAACCTACACAGCTTGCGCTGTATCTCTCCGTGGAACCGTTCCAGCTTACCATTTGTCTGGGGATGGTTTACCCGTGCCAGTATGTGCCGTATGCCTAGCCTGACCAGCTCCTGCTCAAACTCCGAAGCACCCTTTTTCTTGTGTTCCAATTCGCTTGCATAGAACTGACTGCCGCGGTCGGTGAGTATCGATGCAGGCGTGCCGTGCTCTAATATCGCATTATACAGTACGTTTATGGCGTGCCTTCCAGTAGCCTCAGAAAACACGCCGTATCCTACTATGAACCGGGAGGCATCATCCTGATACGCTATGAACCATCTACCAAGACTGCCAAGTCGTCGGACAGTGTGTTAGACCGGATCAACCGCAACCATGGAGTTACGAACCAGAAATCTAGAGAAACTACTATTGTGCTATACAATCGGGCAGGACGTGAGTACATGGTCTCATGTGTGGTTTCCAAGGATAAGTTCATAGTTGACAATTCCACATACGCGTACTATGCTGCAAGTGAGGACGAAGCCAAATACCTGTGTACGATACTCAACTCCAAGTATCTGTTCGGGAGAATCAAAGCCATCAAGACTGCGCGTGAGATTCATCGCATAGTCTTTGACCTACCAATTCCAGCTAACCCAAATGTAGATTAGCCTAAGCTGTTCACAAGCTTAAAAGGAAATTTTGATACAGTATCATAACTTTGACTAAAAAGACTGGAATCGTAAAGCGGACTATGAGGAATAACCCACGCTTTCGGGGAGAGTCATCTGGTATTGCGCAAGATCTTTTTGATGAGTGCGTTCAGATACCAACCGGACGTAACGCTACGTATGGTATGCAAGATTTTGCAAACGGTATGATGCGCGCGGCCATTTTGGATACTTCGGTGGGTGGTGCTGCCAATGGCATCAATAATGTCGCCGAAGCTTTGCAAAAGATACTGACGCGCCCCGTCCCCAGCGACCAATGGTTCAGCAACATACTGTCCAAGACGAATTCAGAGGCGGCCATAAAGAGCTTTACCGCAACTGTATCCGGGCTGTTGTCCCTGTTGGCGAAAATAAACCAGCTGCCTAAGGAAGGATTGGACATTGCATTTGACATACACAAGATATGCAGGTACGACCGAAAACCCGGTCCCGAATTGACCAGTTCAAAATCCAAGAATGGGACCAGTAAGTTTGAGCGCTACATTACGGCTCAGTGTGTCAATAACGATATACGACTTATTTTGGCATGTTGTCCAATGCCAGCAAGTGCCTCAATGCCGGATATGGTGCGCGGTATAGTCGGCATGTGCCGCGATGCGGGGGCGCGTATAAATACGGTACTGCTGGATAGAGAGTTCTTTTCCACAGGCGTGCTGGAGGTTCTGGATGAGCTAAATGTAACCTATCTGATGCCGTGTACCAACACAAAGGGTGTAGTGAACGCCCTAAACGAGTTTGCCGCAGGAAGGCGCCAGAAGATATCTGAGAATTACTTGAAAGGGTCTGGACGATGCATTCCATATACTATAATCATTGATAGGCGCAAGAAAGAGAAGAAAGATAGCAGTAAAAAGGGCAAGAAGAAGGGCATGGACAGCAAGAAAGAGGCCCCCACACCCGAGGAGATGTTCATCGGGTTTGCCACCAATGATGCGTCCATGGATATTGCCAAATATTCTTCCCGGTGGGGCATAGAAACCGGCTACGCCATGGTAGAGAGCATGAGGGCTAAAACACGCAGTCGTGACGCAGGAGCGCGTCTGCTCTGCTTTCTGTACTCTCTGATGCTCTTTAACGGTTGGGTGATGATCAACGCCTTGAAGCAATACCGTCTTGCAGAGCTTCGCAACGGTAAAAAAATAACCCAGAATACCCTAAAGTTCATGCTTGTATTGACACTCAATGACAAATTAGGCAACGAATCATTACCAGAATAACTTATGCCGGGCAGTACCCGGTCATCTTGCGGGACGATGGTTGGTGGGGAGACTGCGCATGTTTTATCTCCCCGCAGCCCCTAAACCATGTTATTGTAAGTCGATCAGCGTATGAATCGTACACTGTGTTGTAAATTCGTTGTATTATGGGCGGATTATTTCTGTACTAGTTCACTATAACTAAATCTGTCAGAAATTATTCTTATGCTCTAACATTATGGTGAGATATCATACATGAATGGCTGCCTTGGTGCGGTCTGCGCAATATCGTACTACATCCACCGTATGCTAGTCTAGCCTA
Organism: Nitrosopumilaceae archaeon; assembly: GCA_965219765.1. Classification (GTDB taxonomy): domain Archaea; phylum Thermoproteota; class Nitrososphaeria; order Nitrososphaerales; family Nitrosopumilaceae; genus VYCS01. Next base: position 1,631,483 of record CBDCOI010000001.1, on the reverse strand, counting down.
ATTTTGGGTTAGCTGAATTCCAGAGTTTGATTGTGAGAATGCTGACCATAAGAGGCTAGTTGGACTATACGACGAGTGTCGTGCTGTAATACGTACCAACCATTCAGAGATATTAGGGAAGGGTAAGAAGCGTGAGTTCTGTCTTGGTCTGTTGGATGCTGAGATGGCTGTCATAGACGAGATTGTCAAGAGATTACTGATGGGCTAGGGATGGTTGATCATAGTACCATTTACATACTTATACGGCTCACATATCTGACTGACAATGGGGCGCCGAATAACAAGCAAATGTTTTCTGCGCGAAATTATTCTATTATTATGTTTTTTTGTGGTAGGTGACGTTATGATATTATCCAATATCGAAGAGAATGCTGAGCCGTGGTCAAAGTCAGTTGCACTTTTGGCAGATGCGGTGTCCACTGTATCTACAATTATACTCTCTGCCATGCTTGGCGTGATATTGTCATATCGGTTTAAGTTAATGGGGAAATTCTAATCACTCAATCACACCTTCTGGGCTGGACACATGGGTCTACCGCTCCTATTTCCAATCTGTGGTATATTCCTCATTTCCACTCCACACGTACGATCGTGTAAGACAACTGCTTCCACTCTAGGCGCCATTTGGAACAGTTCAGCTGCCGGTAGCCCTGATGCGCGCCTTGTTCCAGTACGGCGAGTTGCACTTACCGTTGGCACAGTTCCGCGGTGACTCTTTTATGCTATACCAGATGTGTCCACACCTGTTACACTCGTGTCGCCAGTAGGCGCCGTCCACCTTCATGCTCATGCCGTCATATGGACGCGAGTGATATAATAATAGTTAGTATAAATTATCCACATACTTTTTATATATAGGTTGACCCTATATTAACATATGAGAAACAAAGATGAACTGACGATACAAGATGCCAGAGAGATTGCGACTCTGATGGTGGACGAAGCGCACAGTGAGAACCCCGGCCAGCAGGCCAGAATCACGCGCGGCGCCAAGATAGCCAGCATCCCAGACCAGATCACCAGAGTGGACGAGTACACCTACACGGTCAGATCCCAGTCAACCGAAGGGGTGTACGAGTTGATGTCCACCGAGCATGGCTGGATATGTTCGTGTCCAGACCACATGTACCGAGGTGTTCCATGCAAGCACATACACGCCGTTGAAATATCAAAGCGCATGAGGGATGCCGTTCAAGAGGTGGTCCCAAAGACCACCATACGGCAGGTTGACTTGGGTAAGTGTAAATTTTGCGATTCTACGAACATCGTCAAGGACAGCATACGACGTTACAAGAAAGGGGATGTCCAACAATACAGATGCAAGGACTGCCTTAAACGATTCACTCACAACCTGGGCTTTGAACACAAGCGGGCAACCCCCGAACAAATCACTCAAGCGGTAGACCTCCTGTTTAGTGGACTGTCTTCCCGCAAGGTTGCAAAGAGTCTGGAGATGACCGGCATCAAGATCACCTACAAGACCGTCCAGAACTGGGCTAAGGAGTACGCTATTCTGATGGAGACATTTGTTGACAAGATTAAACCCCAAGTCGGTGAAGAATGGAGGACAGATGAACTATATCTAAAAATCAAGGGCAATAAACGCTACCTGTTTGCCATGCTGGATAGTGAGACGCGCTTTTGGATAGCAAAGATGGTGGCGGAACATAAGGGTAACGATGATGTCGCACCGATGTTTAAAGAAGCCAAGAAGATAGCGGGCAAAATCCCTACAACCCTGATTAGTGATGGTGCATCCAACTTCCACTACGCTTGGAAACAACAGTACAAAGCCAAGAACTTTTTGCACAAGGATACCAGACATATCAACGAGATAGCGTTTGATGGTGTACATCATAACAATCAGATGGAGTCTTTCAACGGGGCAACCCTTCGACACCGCGAGAAGGTCTGCCGAGGTCTCAAGAAGGACGATTCGGCTATAATCTCTGGGCTGCGATTGTATCACAACTTTGTCAGACCTCACCTAGGACTGCCCGACCAGATAACTCCAGCCGAGGCTGCGGGTATCACTATACAAGGTGCCAACAAGTGGCTGACACTGATACAGGCTGCCGCAAAGCCGTGTGACTAGTCATTTTCTTTTCATTTGTTTTATATCTGGAAGTGTCAGGCCATTTCTTCCTAGTCCATCACACATGTTTCCCAACCATATCCATCACACGCTAACTTCCCAGTTGCTTAGAAAATCAATTAATAAATAATATCAAGCTAAATTTTTGTCTTTCTTGCTCTTTTGCCACCAGTCTAAATAGTCATCCTGTATGTCCTGACGGGTCTTTACCCGACGGTTCAGTCTGGCTCGTATATCGGATACTTGCTCTCTGGTAGCGTATAATCCACATCGTTTACAGATAAAGTGCTTAGTGCTTGGATCTGCCTTCATGGGAAAGTCTATAGCATCAAAGAGTTTGTACAAATCATCACGCCGACGATCCTCCTCGGGAACACTAGCTTCATATCTAGCTTGAACCTTCTTCTTCTCGGTGGCAGTGCATTCAGGGCAACTGGGCATCATAATATGCGGTTTTTACAATCCATAAAAGCCTTACCGCCAGTTATAAGCATAGTACATGTCATAGACACGACTCCAAAAAGAAATTATGTGGGGGGTGTAGTCATGTACACGATGGCAACAAAATCGTTTGTGGTTGTATTTACATCACTACACGCTAAAAAATATATACGCACGTTAATGCGATGCATAAAAAACGTCCTAAAGATTGAAGATGAGCCATACACCTCAATATGTAGAGATGAGCACCTTATACTAGTCGAAGCTCATGATCCGGTCTTTGCGTCATCGGCCATTGAGCGGCTATACGGCATAGAAAAAGTGCTTATAGCCAGACAGATAAAGAATGATTATAACGACATTGTAGAGACCGCCACTGAAGTGGGTGGAAATCTATTATTGGGAAACGAGACATTTTATGTGCAGGTAGAAGGATACTCTAGAGGATTTCTACCAAAAGATGCCGAGATGGCAATAACTTCATCCATAATAGAGGAAAAGTCATCACAAAATGTACGACCTGGTACACAAGACCGACATCATAAACTACTATATGTATACATGACACAGAGTAATGCTTACATATCCATATTTGAAGACAAGTGCTTTGGAGGCTTGCCATTGGGGGTGCAGGGCAAGGCGGTATCGTGCATATTTGATGAAATGTCTGCTATTGCATGTTTGGAGACCATACGGATGGGTTACAATACCAAAATTCTTGCATTATACAGAAAGGAGAGTGATTTGACAAATCTGGCAAAGATAATAAACAAAATACTTCCATATTTAATACAAAAAAAAATACAATTGTCAATACATAAAGTATCACCAGGAGGTCAAGGATTTTTAAATATGGTAATACTTGCCACCGAACTAGCCATTAATATCGCAAAAGATCACAATATATCACACATAACATTACCTATATCTAGAATCATTTTTTCAGGCTTATATGTGGATAAATTACTTCATCGAATATACGATGCCCAACTAAACCCGATACTGGCATTGCCTGACTATGAACAGATGGTTGCCACATCCGAGAGATTGAACCTATCTTTTAATGCAGAACCCAAACAGTATAAATTATTAAAAATACCTCCAGATATGAAACAATATAAAATAAAGCAATATAATATCAATATAAAACTTGGACCTAATAACATCCACGACATTTTAGATAACATGGGACAGTTAAAACAAACATAAACGTACAAACATGGCAAAGATAGGCGAATTTATTTACTCATGGGGAAACGGGCATTACACTCGCATGACTCGTCTTAACCAGGTATTAAAAGAGTATGTTGCCGATGCAGACATTCACTATTCCAGCAAAGATGAGATATATGAAAAATTATTAAAGTTATATCCTAATAATACTGATAATATACACCGTATAGCAATACCCACACCCATAGACGGAAAGATGGGTCCAGACCTATTTCGTTGCCTGCTAAACATCACACTACCAATTAGTGGAATGCCGCCCCTCATACGTCAGATTGTGTCTTATTTACGGGAGGAGAGACGCATGTTTAATGAGCAAAAATTTGATATAATAATCAGCGATGGGGATATGGGGGCCAATGTTTTGGCAAAAAATCGTAATATTCCCAGCCTGTTTATTACAAATCAATTTCGCCCAAAATTATGGGCCAGTCGTGCCTATTTTTACCCTGGATTGGAATTTATCTCAAAACAGATTGCAAAAGCTAGCCATATTTTGGTAGCCGATTCGCCACCACCATACACATTATCTGAATTTAACTTGAATCTTAGTGAATCAGTTGCTAAAAAGACTACATATGTGGGACATTTTACTACACAAAACAACTTTACAACCTCAAAACCTACAGATTTGGAGATGATGACACATGATGTGGATTTCGGGTACTGGATGAGAACCGGCAATAAATCCACCAATGACGGAACTGGATCTAGATATCAAGAGATATTTGCCAAAGACTTTATGGCTTCAGAGAGACGAATAGTCTCGCATGCCAGACAGGATCCCAGCATAGATAGTGTGTTAGGCCGAAATGGTAAGCGATATACAATCTCTGAAGCGTATGAAAAAAAAGTAGATTGGCTACAGATTGATGTAGGCTTTCTGTCAGAACAGGAGAAGAACAGCGTGCTGGAAAGATGCACCTATGCCGTCATAAATGGCTCACATACAGTAATGGGTGAGATACTGGGACAGAAGAGAAGACCCGTAGTTGGTATTCCCGTATATGATGAGCACACAAACAATCTACGATGGGCAGAACAGAAAGGCTTAGGCATACTAGCAAAGAGTCCGGCGCGTGTTATATCTGCTATAAAATGGATACGAGATAACACTGAAACGCTTCAGGAGTCATTAAATGAATTTGGAAAAAACTTTTTGGGAGATGGAGCACGCAACACCGCCAAGATAGCTGCGCAGACACTAGATAAGAAATAATGGGGGGTACAATTGCACCATATACATCTGGCATGCGGGTCTTTTGACGGGCGAACTGACCATACAAGGAATGAAGATACATTCCGCATGCTAGATATTAAAATAATGATAAGTTTTAAAAAATCTAAAGGGGCTCCATTGTGTCTATTAATCGAGCGTTGGTCACCTGCCCGTCTCTCTCCTGTATCTCAAGATCAACTGTATACTTTAGGCCGTTTAGCATAAAGTTGACTTGGACATCCCATCCAACCCGCGGACCCTTCTCTGGTATTTGATAATGGACATTCACTCGAAAATCCGAGATATCACCGTATAATGCTCGAGAGACCCGTTCGGATTCTTGGGTTATGCCCTCAATGGTGCTGACTTGTACCATAGGTAATAAAATATACATTAGAATTTAAAACTTCTGCTTAAATGAGGGTTGTTGCATAATTTGATCCTGGTCCCATTGAAGGTAACCGTTTAACCCACCACAAATGGGCTCTTCCTGCATGGTTGTGTGACGGCCTGAGACGAAGCGCGATACCACAGACACACGCTACATTCAACATGTAACGTAAGAGGGATATTGATGAGATGATACGCCGCGGAATGCCCTACGTTTTAGCATGGCCAAATCACCCGTCCTTGCAGAAGGAATCTGATTTTGCGGTCATGATAAAGGGGTTAAACGGTTACCCGACTCAGATATATCTCGGATACGTGGGATGGAGATGCCATACTATGGCATGATGTCATGTATGGTGACCATACAGGCCCGGATGCTCCGTCGGCGAAACCACGGCGGGGCACATGCGAAAACACGATCATATGGAATTATGCAACAACCCCACTCAAATGTCATAGGTGACGCATAGTACTCAGCAATGATCCTCAATATTTTTCCAGTGGCCGATGGCACCGTATTGGTTATAAAAAGATCGATATGGGTCCAGTTCACAGTATTATGCCATGCCGTTACGACTCTCCGTTGGGATGCGGGTGAAAGTTATTGCACAACAAAGTTAATTTAGATTAACTAAGTAGTATTTAAAGAAGAGTGTGCCACCTAATGGTATGTTCAACCCCAAAAGGTCGGCACAAAAGAATAACACGGATGCAGTATTTAACCATGACAAATCAAAAGATGGCCCCCGACACACGGCAAAGGGGGAAGAACGTATCCAAAAAGGTGACAAGTTCATGCCAGATTATACCATTAAAGAGATGGAAGAGCGTATGACAAACCTCCAAGAAGGTAAGGAGAAGACCGTGTTGTTGACATGCATCAAGAGAAAGGAGTTCAAGACCATCGATACGATAGCAAAGGAGCTACGCAGGCGGCCGGGTACGATACGCGGCTGGTTAGTGAGGGGAAGAGATAGAGGTTTGAACGATTTGGATGACCACAAGCCTCCTGGCCGAGTTCGATTGTTGAGTGATGCCATGATGGATACGATACAAGGGTGGCTGTCCAAATCGCCCGCACAGTTTGGATTTAAGAGGAAACGATGGCAGGCCAAGATGATGAAAGGTGTGATATACGAAAAATTAGGTGTGAAGTGTAGTCTCGACACCGTACGTCGTATGATACATAATATGGGATACTCATTCCGCAAGTCAAGGCCAGCTCCACACAAGAGCGCTTCAGAGGAGGAACAAAAAGAGTTCAAGGAGACTACTGGAGAACGTCTTAGAACAATGGCGATTCTCGGATATGTCATAATGGCCCTGGATGAGGCATCATGTATGGTGGGCGGGTGGAACGGCTATGGCTGGCTGCCAGTTGGCGGTCATGAGACCATTCCCATGAGCTGGTCAAAAAAGTCTGTACGGCTTATGGGCGTGTTAGGGGACGGTTGGTTCCATATCGCCATTGTAAATTCGACCGACTCAGAGACCCTCAAGATATTCATGAACAAGGTCAGGGAGGGCGTGAGGAATGTGGCAGTCGTTTTGGATAATGTCTCGTCTCACAAGTCGCAAACGATGAACGAGTACGAGAGAGATTCCAATGGTGGTATGGTGCGCATCTTCCTTCCCAAGTATACTCCTCAACTGAACCCCATAGAGATGCTGTGGCGTGATCTCAAGCGCGCCTTGGCAGGCAACTACTTTGACTCGATAGACGACCTAAAGGCGACAATAACTGGCATTGTGAATAATAGCGAGTTGGCTCCTCCAAAACTCATGGATTACATGCTGCCTGATGGTGTCCGGCAACCCACCAAAACATCCTGTGATATATGGGACATGACATCAGAGACGCCAGGTTTGGCAGTAGCCGCCTGACCATACATGACATGTAGTGAATGGCTCATTTGGCACACAACATGCATTATTCTGCCCCCAGTTTGGGTACGGGCGTATCTCTAGAGCCTGCCATATGTGGCACCACGCAAGTTAAGGTCGCTTAAGTGTCGGATTTTGAATATTACTTCTAAGTTAATAAGATCGAAAAATATTGGATCTTATTGCATTTCACTACGCATCTAGCGGTTTATCATTATGTTGGATGCGTGGATTTTTGTAATGATGATATTTGACATAACCTGATGATATATCCGGCTCTATAATCACTCATTTCTACCATCCATACAAGTGGCGCATGATCAACGAAATACTCTAAATCGTGAACCCTTCTTGGCGACCTTCTCTTTGGCCTTCTCTCTGTGGTATACAGCCCGACGGTTATCTGGGTCTATCTCCAATACCTTGTCATAACACGATATGGCTTCTGTATACCTCTTTAGCGACACGAGTATCTTTCCTTTATAGCTTAATGCATATACAAAATTAGAGTTTACATCTAGCGCCTTTTCACAATGTACCAGTGCTTCCTCATACAACCTTTCATGATCCAGTAGCCAGATCATACTGCCCATGGCCATTAAATTGTCTGGTTCTCTAAGTAGGGCGCTTTCACAGAAGAATCGGGCGCCTTGGACGTTTTTTAGCGAGTAGAGTGATATACCCTTACTGTATAACGCCCGCACGTTATTAGGATCATTATCCAATACTCTCTCAAAACACTCTATGGCCTTTTTGAACATGCCTTTTCGATCGTATATCAAACCCTTTGTAATTAGGGTGTCTATGTGGCTGGAGTCTATGGCCAAAATTCTATCCAAATACGGAAGTACCTCCTTGTGTGAAAATCCAACCATATCTAGTATCTGCGCCTTACCTAGTAGTGCATCAATGTTCTTTGGATCTATATCCAGGGCACGATTATACCACCGTATTGCCTCCTGCCGCTCTCCTCTTTGAGAGAGATCAAAACCACGTTTGAACATATCCATGGAGTCTGCAGAGTCCGCCTCTAGAGCCTTCTTCAAATAAAAGACAGATTGCGACTCCAAACCCATTCGGCCTAACACACGGCTCTTTGTGTATAATGCCCATGAATTACGAGGGTTGTTTCGGAGAACGTCATCAAGACACTTGATGGATTCATTATACTCCTCTCTGCCGCATTTACAGATACCCATGGCAACTATGGCATCCTGATTATTCTGGTCGTGCTCTAATACCAAATTTAGTGCCGATATGGCATCATCGTATAATCCCAGTTTTTCCAAGGTTAAACTGCGTCTATATATGGCCTCAAATTTTACATTCGGTGATCCCTCTGCAACATCAAAGTGTTTTAAGGCCTCATTGTAGCGACCTAATTTATACAACATTATACCTGCGCGCAGGTTTGCCACACTATTTGTGGGGTCTATACTTAGAGCCTGGTTATACTCGGATGCAGCCTTTTTGTACTCACGATACCCCTCCCAATATTGGCCGCGATTGATATAATGCCACTCATTTTTGGATTTTTTCAGCACAATATCTATACGTCATTATGCCTTTTTAGCATGGCGCCCGCTTTGGGTGTGAGAATAGTGATGTTCTATGTTTGTTGTATCATCACAAGGTATGGGTTTGCAGATGGTGATTGTATAATCTGACTCTATACCAAACTCTAAATGACGAGTCATCTCTGGAACACCAATCATTACCTGTTCAGGACGAATTAAACTGCATATACTTTGTTGTATATTCGCTTTGTTATGGCCACTTCTTACCAGATTGCCGACCATATCTGCCAGCAGTAATATGGCTTGGTTTATGTTGATTTTATGTCCCTGATTCAATAAATCTCTGGTATTAGACACTGATGTGGTAAATACATCATCTTGCTGGAATGAATACCGTATGGGGGCCATATCTGGATCGCCGTGCGCAACGACATTAATAGTCAACGTTTTGGTATATTAGGAGCAGGACTTCCAAAATTATACGTATTACCCGTACCTCTATAGTCTCGTGGTCGTACGGGGCTACCCCCCTCCAAACCTCTCTTTGTCAGTGAGAGGCCCGCCAGCAACTCCACCACCAATCGTTGCCCCAAACCTGAGGTGATGCCGCCATTATATGAGCTGTTATCACTCACATCATATGCTGGTGATACTTCGACAAGATCCATCGCAAACCTGTCTGGATCAAAGGACTTTGAGAGAAGGCGTACCAGACGCATTCCTTCTCTGGAAGTCAAACCATTTGGCTCCGGCTCACCAGTCCCGGGCGCATATGCGGGATCAAACACATCAATATCCCAACTGAGGTATACTGCATCGGTCCCATCATTTGCCCTATCGGCTATCTCCTTTGCGATGTAATCTATTCCCAACTCTTCAACATCCAACATGGTGAACCATTGAAAGTCCTGATCCGACATCCATTTGTAGAGGTCTGGTCCAGGCCAATATCCTCGGGGGCCCACCAAGGAGTAGTTCCTACCTCTAAGACACCCCATCTCCATGATTCGACGTATGTGGGCTCCATGATCATACTTGTATCCAGTAAGACCTTGAGGCGCGCAGTCTGCATGTGTATCAATGTGTATCATGCCTATCTGTTTGTATTTTTTGGCAAAGGCGCGTACATTTGCATACGTGATGGAGTGATCTCCACCTAACATTACAGGTATACCATCCTGCTCTAACACCTCCTTGACCTTCTGTGTCATTCTCTTATGGGACTCAATTACATCACCCGGCGAGACGTTTACATCGCCATAGTCAACAGTCCTAAATGTTCCAAAAGGGTCAGCTCCAGTCTCAATGTTGAATCGTTCATACGGTGGTGATGGGATTGTTGATGCTGCCCTGAGGGCTCGGGGACCGTATCGCGCGCCAGGCCGTATGGTGGTACCAAAGTCAAAGGGTTCTCCAATTATGGCTACATCCGGCTTGACCTGTTGTAGTTCGTTATAGGTCTTTACCCATGGCAAATGTAGGAATGTGTTTATGCCAACAAACGGAGCCACATCGGCGCCCCTATAATCATCACCATAAAACTCCATTCCCATATTGTATCAAAGTACAAAGATTAGTTATTAAAGGTTTTGTTGTGAACGGCCTTGTCCAAAAAACCAAAATTACCGACCTTCTTTGATACTTACGGAGGCACCTGGACCGGCAGGAATGCGCAGGGTAGACACCGGATTACGTTCCTAGTGCTCGCCGGCCCGTCGTCTATGGCGGTCCACGTGCAGTATTGCGCAGCCTCCCCCACGTTGTGGGGCGAACAAAAACCCCATAACATGGCGCTATTATGCAACCATGTTATAACAAACAACCATTGAGAGTAGTTCTGTCTCCTGTGTGTGTTCTCTGAGGGCTCTCACTATGGCTCCAAACCTGTCTTTTATGGCAGAGAAGACGCTCTCTACATTATTTCTACGCGATAATTTGTTGTAGAATGTTCTAGGATGCTTCTCGAAGAACCGTAACATTTGTGCCCTTGCGTTGAATCCCTTTATTGTATAGTTGGATTTTGGCGCAATTATCGGTCTTCTTCCAGAGTCTCGAATTGCATTGCAATTCTTTACTCCCCCATAAATCGCATCTGCCATTACGTCATTTCCATCACCATGCGGCAAGAACCCGACCATCTGTCTTAGTTGTGGCGAGTCACAGGCCAGACCCGGCGTGACTGTGGCAGCACATATCTTGGCATGCAGGGATACTATGACATGTAATTTTTTGAACTGCTTTACGCTGATTTCGCCGTATTTTGCGTTCTCCCAGTCCTCATACTTGGACATACCAAATCCGCTGGAATCCGCAGCTAGTGGACCGTTTGCATCAGGCTTGCCCATCCACGCAATTATACGTTGTAGTACAGCTGGATCTATTTCCGATATACGGAGTTGGTACCAAGATCTGCTGTACCGTCTACTTATTTCGCAGCGTTTTAGGTCGTCGGGATACTTTTTGAGGTGGTTTACCAGGTCCCAGTAGCTTAGCCGGTTACCTATCTTGATGACGGACAGTAAAATGGCTGACACACGCCTGTCACGTACGCCTGGCCGTATGCCCATCAATTCCCGTGCCTTATCTGCAATTTTGCGCATCCATGTATCATGATTGTCCCCCTCAGCTTCACGTTTTTTGTTGTATTTGGACCAGTTTATCTTGGGATCATTTCTCTTCCCTTTTGGGTTGTTCTTACTTCTGTTCCTTTTTGGATTGCCTGCTTTTTTTGATTTTCCATATCTTTTACTCATTTGTTATAATCATAATATATCTATATTACCTTATGATTATATTATTAATCAAACTAGATCTATTAGTAATTAAACATTACTAAACCAATTTTTGGACAAGGCCGTTGTGAACCAGCGATCATTTCATCCACTGAATCGGGTGTGTCTCACTAGCATAAAGCCTCAAAGCATCCTCCGGTAGAGGTATACCAACAGCATAATTGAATACATCGCCCCCAAAGATTGATACGCTTATGTTTCATCCTTTATGTCTGCCCTGGTGACTTTACTGAGTGCCAACTTTACCAGTAGCAACCATGTTATGACAATGGGTATGTAATAGGTCGCTATCCTCCAACCTACTATAATGTCCCATTCTACTCCACTCTCATCCAACTGAAAGTCAAAGGGGTTTGCGTTGTTCAGATATCCAAATATGCCCAACTCGGCTAACCCTGAACCTCCCACCGTTATGGGTAAGTTTGCTATGGCGTTAGCAGCCATCACCGCCATTGTGGAGTCAAATGCACCAATCTGATACCCCACACCTATGGCTATAACAAAGAATGACAACCCATACAGTATCCATGATGCAATGGACATTATCAATGAGTTTGTAAATACACGAGTCAGTCGCTTTGATGATGCATGTTCCTGACTGGTCTTGCATATGCCATCCAACCACTTGTCTATCTCTTTTGTATAATGTTCGCCACGCTCGCCCCCTGCGCGAGAGATTAAAACACGGAGGGATTTGGGCACACGAAAGTTCCTTCTAGCGGACAAGAAGAACAAGACGGTCCATATTGCTGTTATGGATATGCTGGTAAGTAATACTATGGCACCTATGGTGTATGCTCCCATGAGTACGGCTATAATACCAGCCATAATGGAGAGTATACCGGCACCCAAAACTTCAGTAACTATATCTACAAAAGCTATCCATGCAGACTGTGAGGGTGGCACCTTTCTTTTGTGCAGATAATATATCATGATGAACTCGGCTCCCACAAACATGGGTGTGGAGAATTTTATGAACTCGGCTCCCACCCGTACGCCGCACAGTTTTGTAGCTGAACCGGCCATCTTCGTATAGGCTTTTGCAATATATGCAAACTTGACTCCCTGCAATACCAATTTTGACATCATCAGTATGAATGCCATCATAAACGGTACTAAGCCGATGGCCAGTAGGTCTTCCAGTTGTATGTCAAATTGTAGGGCAATTATGATGATGGGTATGAGTGTGGCCAAAACTGCTATAATGCGCCATTGCATGAAGAAATGCTAACAAGTTCAAATATAAGCCAAGTTACTACAGTTAATACATTGAAGTGCATCTTTGTGTTGGGAACTGCAGGTTCTGGAAAATCACTCTTGACATCAAAACTATACGAGTACTATGCCTCCAATGGTGCATTTGCTGCCATATTGAACCTGGATCCGGGCGTGGAGTCACTCCCATATACTCCAGATATGGATGTGCGGGATCGCATCGATATACTCTCCATAATGAGACAGTATGATTTGGGACCTAATGGGGCTCTAGTCATGGCCAATGATATGATAGCATCACAACTCTCTCAATTACAGACTGAGATTGATGCGGTAAACCCTGACTATTTGATAGTGGACACACCTGGCCAGATAGAACTATTTGCGTATAGAAGTAGTGGGCCGTTTCTTACCTCCGAGTTGAACGCCGACTCTAAAACTGGCCTGTTTCTGTTTGATGGCGCCATGGCAGGTAATCCAGTCAACTTTATCTCGCTTAGCATGCTGTCTCTATCCATACGACTGCGACTTCAACTTCCATTTATTACAGTATTAAGTAAGTCTGATCTACCCGAGATATCCACCGATAGCATAATACAGTGGGCCACAGATATTACGTCAGCCTTGGATGCAACCTCTAATGTGGATGGTGAGACATACTCTCTAATATCTACAATATCATCTACCTTAAACCAGGAAGATTACGCCCAAGATATGATACCTGTATCAAGTGCTACTGGAGACGGACTAGCGGACCTGGAGTCATCTTTGAGTCGGATGCTACTGATGGGCGAAGAGGTGGAGGATTGAATACTGCGCAAGCTCCATCATCAACGGCCAATCTAGGTCCTGGCTTTGATGTCTTTGGTATGGCTTTGGATGCATGTTTTGACACTGTATCCGTTGCGCAGGAGGGCAGCTCAATTACAATATCCTCGGACGATGACATACCACTGGAATACACAAAGAACACGGCTGGCATTGTAATTGATATGATGCGCAGAGACTTTAAGATAGAGTCAGGAGTACATGTCACAATTAACAAGGGCGTGCCTGCTGGTTATGGGATGGGCAGTAGTGCTGCTTCTGCAGCGGCAGCTGCCGTCGCCTACTCTGATTTACACAATCTGAACTTATCTTTGGATGAGCTGACAAGATACGCTGGATATGGCGAGCAGGCTAGCGCCGGTTCCATCCACTATGATAATGTGGCAGCCTCTGTATCTGGCGGTTTTGTAATTGTGCGTCCTGAACCTTTACGTATCATACATCTACAACCACCAGAAAATTTGGCACTGTGTGTGGCAGTTCCTGATATACCAACACCAGAAAAGAAGACGCAGGTATCCCGAGGAGTAATACCCAATATGGTTCCACTACACAATGTCACCACCAATGTATCACTATCATCATCTCTAGTTGCTGGCATCTGTACAGGTGACATATCATTAATTGGAGACTCTATACAGGATGTAATAGTAGAACCGGTCCGTAAACATATGATTCCTGGGCTGGATGATATACGAAGCTTGGCTGTATCTGCTGGGGCGGCAGGCGTTACCATCAGTGGGGCCGGCCCTTCTGTCATTGCTTTTGTTGATGATGACACTGCTGATATTAACAGGGTTGAAAGAGCAATGCAAGAGGGCTTTGGTCGTCAGGGTATAGACTGTAGAACATTTCCCTGTTCTGTTGCCAAAGGTGCTGGTGCAGTACAATGAAGAAGGCTGTGATGGTGTTTAGTGGTGGTATAGACTCGGTATGTGCAGCCGCTCATCTGTCTGAGCAGTTTGATGTATACGGTATCTCGTTCTTATATGGACAGCGGGCCGGCCCTGAGATTGAATCGGCCAAATACTTTGTCGACAAGATTGGTATGAAGCAACATCACATATTGGATATCTCATTTATGGAGAGCCTGTACGGAAAGTCCAACGTTCTCACCGACTCTAAACTAAGTATGCCTGAAACCTTTGACTACTCTATTGTTGTACCCGTACGAAATGCTATATTCTTATCGATATCATCAGCATGGGCATTCTCATTGGGGGCCGAGTTGGTGGCATATGGCGCCCATACAGGTGATACACCTTATCCGGACTGTCGGCCCGTATTTACAGATGCCTTTGAGAATGCCATGAATTTGGGCGAGAGTGATGGCATATCCAGTGGTATACGACGGCCCATACGTATTTGGTCCCCATACAAGGAGGGCATATCAAAGAGTACACTATTGAAGATGGGTCTAGATGCCTTGGGCGATGACATATTCTTGACCTGGAGCTGTTATTCGGGCGGAGATAAGCAGTGCGGAAGATGCGAGTCTTGCCGTAATCGCAAAAACGCTTTCAATGAGGCACACATACAAGATAAGACCATATATAGTACTAGTAGCGATTTCTGAGAATCTTCTTTTTGAATACCATGCCACGTATTATTACATACCACAACAAGAATATGCCTCCCACTATGGCATAAAAGACCCAGTTCTGTTGCGCCCCATCAAGGCCTTCTATGTAGTCGGTTATCTCCCGGGATACTAGCATGGATACGGCCATCACAATGCCAAACTCTATGGCATACCATATCCAGTTTGGCCAGGACTCTGAGGGTATATGCACATTGTTGTGTACGGTCATTATACAATGATAAATTGGGACTGTGTATTTAAATTATAATTTTCATAAACAGCATTTCATAATTCGCATACCTTTCGGCTGCGGGCCGGCATCGTAGACTCTTACAGGCCACCAGATCGATAAGTATATAGCGCACCATATGAATCTAAAGATCATACCCAAACAAAAGGACCGGACGACCAACCCCACCCGGTACGGCAAGCCCAAGCGTACGCCGGCAGAGACGGATGCTAGGTATGCCGGTCTAGGATGGGGTGTGCTCAAACCGGAAGATTTAGATCCTTCCTCATTCTCCGCATCCGTATAGCAGAGGCCACCGGTAAGAAAGGATGGTTCATGACAACCTACATGTGCCAGAAGGGGACGAGGGCAGGAACCAGATCCGGATGAGAATATGTGCCAACTCGGTGCTGGTCACGGTAATTACCACCAACCGGATAAACAAAGTCTCTACAGACGCATGATTAAATCGACACCTGGCGACAGATAGCGTGTCAGCCAGATACTCGTTCCGAAAAAACCTGCGCCGCGTGATGGTCCGTGTATGACTCCCTGTCCATTTAATACGATCACTTCAAAAAGATAAACAGTTACCACAATGGGTAGTGTGGGTGGGAGTCACGAATTTTAATTACAGATCGCATCTCAGATCCTCTATAGTGTAGAGGGATTGCCGGTGTTTTTTGATAATGTTTCGTTTTCAAAGTGTTTTTTGACATGATCGCCTACACAATCAAGAATCTGATATGGTGCCGGTTACAGTCCGTGCGCCCTCACGCTTAGCACCGGCTACATAGACAGTCTCAAAGTACATTTCCTCGTCGCCTTCTTGGATGTCGTCGCGTATGGTTTCAATACTGATTGTGTGCTCGGTCTGTCCAGGCTCAAATATAATCAAACCATTAACAAACACATAGTCGTTTCCAGCGATCGCATCACCATCTACTGTGACATAGTTGAACTCAACAGGATATTCGTATACATGGCTGAGATTTATTACAAAGTCCAGACTATCCCCCTCGGTTGCTGTTGCGCCACCTGCAATAGAGACAGTTGGTTGTATGGTTGAGAAAGTAAATTGAACGGTCCTAGTTACGGGCGTGGCACCGTTTCCTGCCGTATCCATACATGCATATGTAATGGTATATGTACCACGGGCAGATGCGTTGACCGAGCCAGATGTGGTGGGCGTGATTGGACCGTCCAAGCTGTCGGCACATGTGGCGCCATCATCAACATATGATGCTCCAACCTCAAGGACTATTGTTTTCGTTCCTTTGAGCGTGATCACGGGTTTGGTAGTGTCCTGCACGGTGACCGTCCTGACTGCAGACGACTCATTGTCGGCATTATCGATACAAGAGTGAGATATGGTGTAAATGCCTGGGGCAGATGCGTTGACCGAACCAGATGTGGTGGGCGTGATTGGGCCGTCTGCGTTGTCGACACATACGGCGCCGGCATCTACGTACTGCGATCCGGCCTCGATGGTAACTGTTTCAGATCCAGTGAGCGTGATCACGGGTTTGGTAGTGTCCTGCACGGTGACCGTCCTGACTGCATACACTGTTTTGCCTACGATGTCTGTACAAGAGTAAAATAAGTTATAGATGTATGGAACAGATGTATCTACAGAGCCATCTACTGTGGGCACTATGGACCTTCCGGCATGATCTGTGCATACGGCGCCGGCATCTACGTACTGCGATCCGGCCTCGATGGTAACTGTTTCAGATCCAGCGAGCGTGATCACGGGCTCATCTGTATCCAGTATAATAACAGTCCTAGTTGCAGATGCTGTTTTGTCCAAAAAATCAGCACAGGTATAAGATATGGTGTAGGTGCCTGGGACCAGTATGCCAACAGAGCCAGACACCGTAGGTACTATGGACTCTCCCCAATGGTCGGTGCATGTGGCGCCGGCATCTACGTACTCTTCTCCCGCAAACATAGTGATGGGATTATCCCCGCGTATGGTCATTATGGGAGGGGGTTTGTCGTCATCTATGATATCAACTGCAAATGAAGTATTGCTGTCTGCTAATGCCACCCCGCCTGCAACCCTTTTTGAAGTGGGGTGCCTGTCGCCGGTTCCAAGCGATATTGTTATGGTCCTGTCTTCCATGTCGCTGTTTGGGAGGGCGGTTAGTACAAACGTCGCGGTCTGGGCGCCCTCGGTAAACTTTACTTTTGATTGGGCGCCGCCTGAGGTACGCTCCACACTTTTGTTGTTTCCATTGATCGTAATAGACCAATGCTCGCGTGCTGTACCACCGCTTATGTCAAACGGCACATTGATGATCTCGCCTGCACCTAACGGACGACTCAGTGTAATTGTGAACTTGGTTTTTTCTTTGCTTTCCAAGAGGGATGTTTTTTCTGTTGCAAGTGCTATTGATACGGGTTTGTCGTCATCTATGATGTCGATTGTGAATGATGTATTATCGCCCAATATGACACCGTTTGCCACACCGCTTGATGTGGGGTGTCTGTCGCCGGTTCCCAGCGATATGGTGATGGTCCTATCTTCCGTGTCACTGTTTGGACGAGCGATTAGCACAAATCGCGCATTCTGGGCGCCCTCGGTAAACACTACCTCGGATTGAGCGCCGCCTGAGGTGCGCTCTACCAATCCCTGTCTGTTGCCGGTAATCTTCATGGACCAATGCTCGTGTACGGTACCGCCGCTTATGTCAAACGGCACTGTAACAGTTTCACCTTTCTCTAATGGACGACTTAGTGTGATTTTAAACGCGTAGTACTCAGCAATGATCCTCAATATTTTTCCAGTGGCCGATGGCACCGTATTGGTTATAAAAAGATCGATATGGGTCCAGTTCACAGTATTGTATCGTGCCGTTACGACGCTCCGTTGGGATGCGGGTGAAATTTGTTGTACAACAAAGTTAATTTAGATCAACTAAGTAGTATTTAAAGAAGAGTGTGCCACCTAATGGTATGTTCAACCCCAAAAGGTCGGCACAAAAGAATAACACGGATACAGTATTTAACCATGACAAATCAAAAGATGGCCCACGACCCACGGCAAAGGGGGAAGAACGTATCCAAAAAGGTGACAAGTTCATGCCAGATTATACCATTAAAGAGATGGAAGAGCGTATGGCGAACCTCCAAGAGGGTAAGGAGAAGACCGTGTTGTTGGCATGCATCAAGAGAAAGGAATCCAAGACCATCGACACGATAGCAAAGGAGCTATATAGGCGGCCGGGTACGATACGCGGCTGGTTAGTAAGGGGAAGAGATAGAGGTTTGAACGATTTGGATGACCGCAAGCCTCCTGGCCGAGCTCGATTGTTGAGTGATGCCATGATGAATACGATACAAGGGTGGCTGTCCAAATCGCCCGTACAGTTTGGATTTAAGAGGAAACGATGGCAGGCCAAGATGATGAAAGGTGTGATATACGAAAAATTAGGTGTGAAGTGTAGTCTCGACACCATACGTCGTACGATGCATGATGTAGATTACTCATTCCGCAAGTCAAGGCCAGCTCCACACAAGAGCGCTTCAGAGGAGGAACAAAAAGAGTTCAAGGAGACTACTGGAGAACGTCTTAGAACAATGGCGATTCTCGGATATGTCATAATGGCCCTGGATGAGGCATCATGTATGGTGGGCGGGTGGAACGGCTATGGCTGGCTGCCAGTTGGCGGTCATGAGACCATTCCCATGAGCTGGTCAAAAAAGTCTGTACGGCTTATGGGCGTGTTAGGGGACGGTTGGTTCCATATCGCCATTGTAAATTCGACCGACTCAGAGACCCTCAAGATATTCATGAACAAGGTCAGGGAGGGCGTGAGGAATGTGGCAGTCGTTTTGGATAATGTCTCGTCTCACAAGTCGCAAACGATGAACGAGTACGAGAGAGATTCCAATGGTGGTATGGTGCGCATCTTCCTTCCCAAGTATACTCCTCAACTGAACCCCATAGAGATGCTGTGGCGTGATCTCAAGCGCGCCTTGGCAGGCAACTACTTTGACTCGATAGACGACCTAAAGGCGACAATAACTGGCATTGTGAATAATAGCGAGTTGGCTCCTCCAAAACTCATGGATTACATGCTGCCTGATGGTGTCCGGCAACCCACCAAAACATCCTGTAATATATGGGACATGACATCAGAGACGCCCGGTTTGGCAGTAGCCGCCTGACCATACATGACATGTAATATGTATTCTATCTGATATACAACATTTATAATTCTGCCCCTGGTTTGGGTGTGAGTGTATCTCTAGAGCCTACCATATGTGGTATCATGCAGGTTAAGGTCGCCTAAGTGCCGGATTTTGAATATTACTTCTAAGCTAATAAGATCGAAAAATATTGGATCTTACTGCATTCCACTACGCGGGGTCTAAAACGTGAAGATTCCGGTATCATAACCGGCACACAGTTGTACCACAACGTTATGAGGCCGCATCTAGGACTTCCCGATAACCAGACGCCAGCCGAGGCAGCCGGGATACATGTGCAGGGTACGAACAAGTTGAAAACCATCATACAGGCAGCGACAAAGGAACGTCGTGCTTAACTCCACTTTTTATCTAATATGTTTTAGTCACAGTCTGGTTGAGATTCAATAATATTCAACATAGGTTCCAAATTCATTTCGGAAAATTTGGTTTTGTATGTGTATACACATGATATTTTATCACTGTAGTGGTGATACAATCCACCCCTAACCTGTACCTTACGTGGCTCAACATCCGCGCCAAACAATTCTTTCAGTCCGTCAGGGTTTATGTCTATATACAACAACTTCATTGGGGTTAGATTTTCAGATGTACGTTCTAGTTGGTCCCGAATCATTTGGGTAATTCTGGTATCCCTGAACGAGAAACCAACAACTACAAGCAGTTCTGTTTTGTCCAACATCTCTTTGAATTTCTTAAAAAGATCTGGGAATATACTCTGGTCATAGTCCTTATCTTCTGGTAGTGTTGGAGTGATCATGATGTCGTCATTAACATTCCACGAGCCCAACCCACCAATCTCCAAAATGTCATCACCATCTCTTTTCCACGTTATACTACCATGTAGTTTGACCAGACATATTGAATCTCCCTCAACATCCCAGTTATCCTTGCCCCAAATCCGTTTATCACCGAGAGGAGATGGTTTGAACCCGTTTACCAATTTCAACTCTTTTTGTGCACAGTATGATTCTAGTATGTTATCGTAGTTGGTGGTAGCGATGTTCCAGGGCTGTGGTATGTCTTGGAGTATTTTGTCGTATTGTTCAATAATGGCCTTTGTTTTATCGTCTTCCACTCTGAGAAGAGTAAACACCGTATTTCGTATTTCAACCTCCAGTTGTTCGAGTATACTTATGTTTTCGTCAATGTCTTTGGCTTCACCTTTTATGTTCTCCCTGCGACTAGAAATCCAGGTTGTTCGTACTTCACGTTTCCGAGCGGGGGATGGGCTGTCACCGAATATCTTGTACTCCATTAACTCTTTGTGCAACTTTTCGGCTTCCTTCATCTTACGTATTTTCTGGTAAAGGTATTCGACATCATTCTCTTTCTCTTTTTTCCCATGTTTTTTTACGAGGTTTTTAATTAGACTATACAACTGAATTTGTTCTGAGTCGTCACCAACCAACTTCATTTCTTGAATCACCTGATGCAGTACACCGTGTCTGCTACCATCAACCAATTCCGTCGTTGTGGGCATACCGGCGAATGTTGATGCACCCGCCCCCAGAAATAACGAAGTCTTCACACACTGTACAATATGACGCGTCATTAAAAGGGTAGTCCGTATGATAATCCACGCCTGGACTGGAAACGTAGGTAATTTTAGTGGAGTGGAAATAGGGGTCTGGAGTGGAAACGGGGGTCAGGTCACCATAACTTCCCACTTTAGGTCACACGTTTCCCAATTTTTTCTAGGTCACCATAACTTCCCAGAACCCTAAAAAGATAAACAATTTATAATAGTTTATAGGGATTCAAACATTGAACCGTATCTTACTTGCTATTATAGTGTCTGGAGTAGCAGCGGGTCTGATATTTGCAGCATCTATGCCCGAGCAGACCGCTCAGGCCGGTTCTAATAAAAAATTTCATTTTACAGAGACGGTTGTCTCATCATTATCCCCAGGAGTAGGTCATGAGACGCATCAACTAAGCATGATACTCTCGCCTAACAAAGGCACAATATATGATGGTTCCATGACGTATACGGCCAGTACTCCTGTACAGTTGGTGGTACTACATGAGATTGACGAGTCAGACGCTCGTGGCCAGCCCACATGGACTGTAGATGGTGAAACAGTATATGGTTGGACCTTCATTGATGAGGGCAAGTCCTCGGGTTCGTTTGAGTATACAGGGGCCGCAGTAGGTCTACACACCCGGGGTGATGAGTTTACTGCTACTGTAAGTGTGGATGGATGGATTCGCGGTCAACCCACCGATATAATACTGCAAAATCCCAGTGTCGACATACCCGAACCTTCCATAGAGTTGGGCGATGCCAGTGTACCTGCTACCATACCCCTACATGCGGGAATGCATGATGGTGGTGATGTATTATACATAATAACCGATGCCAGTGATGCGGAATGGGCCGAGGATGTATCCGAACGCCAAGAATGGAGGGTAGAGCTGGCTCCGCCGCTAGCAAGTGCAGACAATTTGAATACCATGTATGTATTCACCAATGGCGAGAAGGGTGATGGCATATACGGATATCAGAGTGAAGTGTTCGCATACACACCAGAACAGAGCGACAAGTATAACGCCCTAAGCAAACTAGTCGAGGTAACCTGGAAGCCAGGCCAAAACCAACAGGTGCAAGAGTACGCATCAGACATACTAGATCTCATAGATGCAGGCCGTGTGCTTGTCAGAGATGAGGGCATTGTGGTAAATGTTCCTCAGATAGTATGGCCGAATGGTCAGATGATGGTACGCTCTGACCCCACCATAACAAATGATATGGAGTATGGAGGCGGTCAAATAACCGAGATAAATGAAGAAGAGATGACGGTCACATTTGTAGCCCACAGAGGGTGGGGTCCGGATGGCCGAACCATATATTATATAGTTACAGATGCCACGCCTTCAGACCCAGCAGGAGCCATGGGCGTACTACATACTCCCACAACAGCCAGTCTCATAACAAACGCAGCGGCCGTGGATCTCTTCCAGTTCTCAAATGGATTGATGAGTTCAGGTCCATTAGGGTTCCAACCCGGCATAGCATCGGCTGCTCCTGGTGATGAGGAGTACAGTCCCATGTGGCGTATTTACTTGGTATCATGGAATGATCCATCTGCAGCCACTCTCTTGGAGACTCGCGCAGATATTGACCGTTATGTAAATAACGAGATGGTAACCACATCTTTAGCCCGGCCCATGAATACAGACCACATAGTGAACTGTCCGTTTATAGACCCGTTCCAGTGAGTGTCTCGCATCTGTAGTTTGACTAGATGTCAGAGAATCAACTAGACCAAGATTGTAGAGTATACTGGCCAGGTAGTTACAGCATGCAAAACAGTGGGTGAGAAGGTCTTAGAATCAATACCCCTTACCAATTCTGTAGGGGTAGTCCATACATAACAGAGGGGACGACTCCAGTCATTATAATTAGTTTTAGAGTATGTTGAGCCGGCACCCGATATGTTTAAACTACAATTAACCGCCACAATATCATACTGTGATATATTATGGCTGGGAAATTGTACATTGTGGGTGTGGGTCCTGGCCATCATGACCACATGACTTTTCGTGCCAAAGAGGCCATAGCAGAGAGTGACACCATTGTGGGGTATACCACATATGTAAATCTGGTCGAAGATCTGATAACAGGTAAAGACGTATACAGGTACGCCATGACACAAGAGGTAGAGAGGGCTCATCAGTGTATAGAGCTGGCAAAGTCTGGCAGTATTGTATCGTTGGTGTCAAGTGGAGACCCAGGAATATACGGTATGGCCGGTCTAATATACGAAGTACTGGCAAAGTCTGGTTGGAATCCAGATGCTGACCTTCCTGTGGAGATAATCCCTGGTGTCTCGGCTCTAAACTCCTGCTCTGCCATAATAGGCTCCCCATTAATGGCCGACTTTGCCGTTCTAAGTATGAGTGATTTGCTAGTACCCTGGGAGATAATTACAAAACGTGTAGAGTCTGCTGCAGCAGGAGACTTTGTAATTGTAATATATAATCCCGCCAGTAAGAAGCGCATTCACCAGCTGCAAGACTCTAGAAATATAATACTAAAGTATAGAAAGCCCGAGACTCCTGTAGCCATAATAAAAGGGGCATATAGAGACTCTCAGACTGTCATATTAACAACACTAGATGATCTTCCAAAACATTCAGAGCATTTAGGTATGATAAGCACTGTAATAGTTGGCAACTCATCCACATATACATACAAAGATCTAATGATAAACCCTCGCGGCTACAAATCAAAGTATAACATTACGTGATGGTTCGCTGAATATCACTGTATAATTCATCATTTAGTGGTATTTTGTCTCGTATTGGCTGTAATATTTCAATTAAATTATCCGATACGGTCTTTT
Source organism: Nitrosopumilaceae archaeon (assembly GCA_965219765.1). Taxonomy (GTDB): domain Archaea; phylum Thermoproteota; class Nitrososphaeria; order Nitrososphaerales; family Nitrosopumilaceae; genus VYCS01. The sequence goes on along the minus strand of CBDCOI010000001.1, from coordinate 1,607,497 downwards.
TTAAATCGGCAGGATGTATCTTTTTAGCAGCAAAGTCATTCTGTAGATCATCAAAGTTGTAATATGATACATTGCCGCCAAACTTTTCAGGCCTGTATATTGTTATGTCATCCCGTCTGTGAAATATTATATTTTGTAGAATCTCCAGCAATGGGTTGTTCTGTGTATGACCTTGTGGGCACCATGCCCGGGATATCTTTGTTGCAATCTCTTTGTTGGTGTCATGTATTAGTATGCCCGAGTTGGGATCCGATTTGCTCATCTTGCCGGGTATATCTGTATCTGTGGGCGCCGACAGACCAGGTAACAGTTTGTGATGTATAGCAACAGGCACCTTCCAGTTTACCTTTGGAAATATATCGCGAACCACCATGTGAATTCTTCTCTGGTCCATGCCTGCATGCACTATATCCAAGTCCAGCATGTGAATGTCTGTTGCCTGCATGGGAGGGTATAGTAGTTTTGCCAGATCAAGGTTGTCCGAGTCGGTCCTGCCCATTATTGTGATTGCCCTTCTGGTTCGTGCCAGACTCAAATGTTTTGTAAAACGTACAAAATCAGACCAGTACTCTCTTTTATCATCATAAAGGTCCGTTCCCAGTATAACATTTACACCCGGGCAGACCACCTCAAATGCTTGTTTGTAGTATTTGGCCACTTTAGATATAATGTCCCAGTTGCCTTCTAGTTTGTCGTTGATAAAAGTATGCCAGTCGGCCAGAAATATAGTACATCTTACGCCGGCGCTCATCATGTCGTTTATCTTAAAGCCTGTACTGATTAGGCTGCCCAGATGTAGAAATCCGGATATCTCCAAGCCGATGTAGTGTTTTGGAGAGTCATTTGTCTGAAAGAGGTTTACCAGCTCGTCTCTTGTGACTACCTCTTGTGTGGGTGGTTCGTACATCAAACGTATCTTCTCTTCTATATCCACCATGATTGTATGTATGAGAAATTGTATAAACCTATGTTCTATAATTTGTCAATTTTTATACGGAGAGTGAAAAGGTGTAGTCATGCCCGAGCATCTAGAAGAGACCGATGCCGCTTACAAGGTGTATCTGTACATATTTTATGTATGTGGCGCCATAATGCTTGGTATAACCGTCTTTGGGTTTTATCATTCCACTATAGAATGGTTGGAGAAGGGCACCTATGTGATGGGTGAGGTAATACACAATACCACAATACCCTTTGAGAACTTTGCCCGACTATCCACCTGGTTGTTCTTTTCCAGCATAATAGGGTGGTACTGTGTCTCCCGAATAGGTTGGAAGAGGACGGTTGCAGGTAAGATTTCTGGTCGGAGAATGGCACTACTCCAGTTAATGTTGCTGGGACTTTTGATAATATCACTATACGAGGTGCTCTACAACTTTACCGTCCTAAACGCAAAGATATCTGCGGGTGTCATAAATGGTGTGGTTCCCGATATAGATAGATTATACGTGGCGTATCCGGATGCTAACGCTCCATGGAACCTGGTATTTGCAACAAAGGTGTTTTTGGCTGCATTGTTAATTAGCGCTCATGCATTCTATCTTAGTACACGCCCCCGCAAAATTCTAAAATAACTCCCAATAATGTAATAAAATGATGTTTGATGATTACATGCCAATTAATCGTCCCATACTAGGTGATGCCGAGATTGATGCTGCTACATCTGTGATAAAGTCTGGCATATTGACATCACCCAAACCTGAAGGTGGGGAGATGGTACAGAGATTAGAGAGGGCAGTCTGTGACTTTACAGGGGCTCAGTATGCAGTGGCAGTAAATTCAGGTACCGTAGCTATACAGGCGGCACTACTGTCACTAAACATAGGACCAAACGATGAGGTGATAGTTCCATCATTCACTTATGTAGCCACGGCCAATGCAGTAAGGTTGGTGGGAGCCACGCCGGTCTTTGCAGACATATCATTGGATAACTATACAATAAGTCCAGATGCCATACGGGATTGCATTACAAGGCGTACTGCAGCTATAATGCCTGTACATCTGTACGGACTGGTCGCAGACATAAGACAGATACAAGAGATATCTGGCAGTATTCCAGTTATAGAGGATGCGGCCCAATCGTTGGGTTCCACCATACACAATAGACATACAGGTACGCTGGCAGATGTGGGGTGTTATAGTCTATACCCGGGTAAAGTGGCTACTGCAGGAGAGGGGGGCATAATAGTAACTAGTAATCATAAAACATACGAGAGTCTGCTGGCCATACGCAACCATGGCAATGTACGAGGTACTTTTGCGACCTTTGGTATAAATGCGCGTATGCCCGAGATATCTGCTGCCATTGCTTGTGTTCAGATTGAAAAGCTGCCATCATTCTTGGACATACGTCGGCGTAATGCTGCCATATTGAATAGTAGTTTAGATAGTGATGTGGTGAGGTTTCCTGTAATACGGTCTGGCGAGAGTCCAAACTGGAATCTATATACTATATCTGTAAGGGCGCGCGATAAACTACTTTCTACATTAAATCAGAATAATGTGGGAGCTGCCATTTACTACAAGACGCCTATACATAGGATGTCGCATTACTCATCTAAAATCATACTGTCACATACTGATGAGGCCGCCGCCAATGTAATATCTATACCCGTCCATCCTGCAGTAACACCTGATGATATATCAGGTATATCCAGAATAGTCAATAGCCACTCTTTTGACGCTGTACATTGATGTGATTCTTCTTTGTGTACTCGTCTAGTATATCCTGAGGCGACATTCCCAGCTCTATGGACGCCTGTACTACAAAGTGCCAGATATCGGCCAACTCTTCCCGGGCCGCCGCAGCATCAAATGGTACGGGCCTCTTCCACCACTTCCAGTCTGTCAGTCGTTGCAACTCGACCGCCTCGTGTATTATAGCCGTACACAGGGCAGAGACTCTCTTGTCGTTATCGTCTGGATACCTGCTAGAGTCCATTATGGATGCCAGGTTCTTCTGCATCCTGAATATCTCACCTAGTCTGTCATCGTACATGAATATCATTGAGTTGTATCTTTTGGTGCGGTCTTGAATGTGTGAGTGTGTGAGGTGTAATAGTCCTGTTATATTGTATTGTTCTACTGTGATGGAACCCACCACATTGCCGTATATGCAGGCTTGTCTCAAATTCTCTATATTTACGGTGTTTGTGGAGTTTAGGTACCCCATTACAGCTCCGGCAAAGGAGTCACCGGCTCCGGTGGGGTCTTGTAGTCTGTCTATGGGAAATCCTGGAAGTGAATATGTATCATTATTATGAAATAGTAGTGAGCCATGCTCAGCCTTTTTTATTATTACATATTTTGCGCCCCAATCCCGTATGGTATCTGCGCACTCTTTTAGGTTATATCTATCTGTAAGAAGGCGCGCCTCATCTTCGTTTATTATAACGGCATCGACCATCTGTATCAACTCTATTATTCTGTCTGGTACAGATTTTATCCAGTGTTGTATGGTATCACACATCACAAACTTTGGTGCATCAAACTGTTGTAGTATTGCAATGTGTTGATTCGGGTCAGTATTTGCCAGATATACAAACTCGGACTTTTTGTATTGTGAAGGGAGATGTGGTTCATAATTTAGTGATACGTTAGGTTCCACGAGTATGTCTATACGATCCTTAAAGTTGTTCTCATAGCGGGCCTCATATCTGAATGTCTTTCCTTCTTGTGTGTCTATGCCAGATGTGTCTATTATACCAGACAGTGCATCCATGTGTGATTTGGGAAAGTCTGTTCCTGCCACCGCTACTAAATTGGTCTTTGAGAAGTGGCTGGCGGCCAAGGCCGCATATGTGGATGAACCCCCCAAGGCCTCTTTATACGTATGATTAGGTGTGTGAATGGTATCAAGCACCATCGAGCCAAATATTGTTAGCATTGTATTACACACCACATTTTGTGCATGTTTCAAAGATTGTACCGTCTAGATGATCAAAGTGAGTTCCACATGCTTTACATGTATGATGCATGTCATAGTATCCGTCCTTTTCGGTCGGCCCTACCTTTTGTGATGTCAAGTCTGTACTTTTACATCGTATACAACGGCAGCCGCATTTTGGTATCATGTACGGTATTGTATTAGTTATAGTCTATATACGTATAATGTCCATCTATAGTATATGGACGAGGAGCGTATAATACCTGAAGAGATAGATGATCACTTCAAAATGTATGGCAAAGAGCCCTGGGAGATTGAATACACCAACAAATGTTCGTTGTGTGGTTCTCGGATTGACGAGTATGGTTTCTGCTCTTGTGGTTCGTGTGGTGAATAGATCAAGATTTATTGATAGTCTGTATTATTGCAAGGTCTTTTGTTTTAGTAATGTGTATAATCACTGTATAGTAACTTTGAGCATCTTGGCTTCCTGTAAAGGGCAGTCGTTGCTGTCTCGGGGCAGGTTGACTATCTTGTCAGCCACATCCATACCAGAGACTACCTCGCCAAATACGGTATACTGACGGTCTAAGAATGCTGAGTCTGTAGTCACTATAAAGAACTGTGAGCCGGCGCTGTCAGGGTCTTGCGCTCTAGCCATGGATACTATTCCTCTCTTGTGTGAGCGAGAGTTAAACTCGGCCTTTATGGTATAGCCTGGACCTCCCTGGCCCCATGTGCGTTTATTATTCGTTTTAGTGTTGGGGTCTCCGCCCTGTATCATAAAGCCGGGTATAACACGGTGAAAGAGTGTGTTATTGTAAAAGTTGGATTTTGCCAGAGATTCAAAGTTTCTTACGGTTTCGGGTGCCAGTTCAGGCAATAAACGAAAGGATATCGTTCCATGATTCGTCTCTATTGTAACCATACTCATTGAACTTTTGTCTTAACTACATAATAATAGTGTATACCTGTTTGAGATATATGATCAAAAACTCTATAGATCATGGTAAAAAATGGGTAATACCCATCATATGGTCATAAAAAATTTAGTATTTTATTGTGATGTGCATTCTCCACCCGTTACGGTGTCATATGTGAACTGTATCACCAATCCTGAACCGACGAGTGCGTCACCCTCTACCTTCAAGTTAGTAGCTTCAAATTCTATTGGATAACTATATTTCTCGTTTAGTATTGAGGTGTTGTTTGCAAATGTGAATTCAGCTTCTGTGTCATCGCCTACCGTTAATTTCATGTTGACATAGTTGTTAAAGCCATCAGCGCCAGTAAGATCTGCAGTAACATCTGTAATCCTCACAGCGTTAAGGTCACAATCTACCTCTGCTTCATACTTTGTCAATACTCCAGTACCAGATATATCTGGACTTATGAATAATATCTGATCAACGTTATCAAGTGGTGCTACATCAGCTGGGGTTATCTTACATTTAGGATCTGCAGCCTCAGAGTGATAGTTTACTGTTACTGAATATACAGTGGCAGCGCCAAGTTGTGCTTTGGTAGCGCCATTTGTATTGGCATCATTAATAGGTGTAAGAGTGCCGTCGGCAGTATTAACACCTGTAGCATTAGCAGTATTCAGTGCTGTATTTGCATACCTGTATAATGCAGTAGCATTAGCAGCCTCATTGGCGCCACGTGCCACCGTCGTGGATTCAAATGTCAGCAACTTACCGGCCTTTAACTCCATCAACTCAAAGTCATGTTCAGCGTTATATATTACGGGAGGTGTAGCTCCTGTTCCAGTAAACATACTATCAAATAGTACGTTACCGCCAACGAACAAGGTAGCATCTGCTTCATTAGCATCGTTTGATAGGTCAGCATACACTGGATTTTGAACTACATTAGTACTTGTTAGAGATCCAGCACCAGTACCATTATACGTGAATGTAATACCATTTGTTCCAGTAGTCAAATTATCCGCAGTACCTCCATCTATATCAGAGCTCACAGTACCAATAAAGACATCAGATTCACAAGTAAAGTGGTATTCGGTCGTGTATTTGTGATCTGTGGGTGGCTCAGCTAGTCTATGAGCATACCACGCCAGTTTGACTTCTTGTTCAAGTTCATGGTTGGACAGCTGTTCGGGTGCCGATCCAACTACAGTCTGGGCGGTCTCCTTGACTAAACCTAACTCACCTTGTATTGATTCAACCTCGGTCTGAATTGTATCAAGTGTACTACTAAACTCATTAAGTTGAGTTGTTATAGAATCAACCTTATCTGCAAGGTCTCCTACACTGGCATCTCCTGCCAACGTAGATATCTTGTTTTGTATGTCTGGCAAAGCCTCTGACAGACTTTCAATCTGTTCTTTGAGTTCTGCAGAGTCGCTTGCTCTTGTTGCGGCGTAGTTATCAAGTTTGTCCTCAAGTGTATCCACCTTAGCACTGGTGGCCATTACATCATCAGATAAATCAGATATTTCACCCGATATTGTGGTTATCTCTGCAGCAACCATATTAAGGGCATCTGTTATAGGTGTAAATTGACTACCGAAGTTATTCCAAATTTCGGTAAGTTGTGCAACTTTACTATTAGTATCAGAAGTAGTATCGACAACGGTCGCTAATCTCTCTGTATTTGTCTGCGCAAAAGCGTCATTAATCGTCACTGCTCCTGCAACCATTATAGCTGATAACAGGAGTGCATGAAATGTTTTTACTTTCATTTTACATAGATAAACTACTGTTTTTATATAAACATAATGGATAATATGCTATAAATTTTTATCAAAATAGGATAAGCCATTCATCGTATAATGACTGTGCAGATCAGACAGCATTAGAGCATACGATATGTCCAACAGAGGTAAAATATCAGTAGTTCCCCAGAACACTACATCCAAATGCTCTACAATTTTTCGGCCCAAATCTTGGTAGAGTTTATCTTCGGCACTCTGCCAGATTTGGAGCGGCCGCATCAAACCAAGGGAACCATATACTTTAGTGAGCACGCGTTATCTGCGCGTACATCCCGTAGTGCTTTTTGGCGCTGTATATCTTGGGAGTCGTCTGGCGAATGGCTGCATTCTAGACTTTGTAAATATGGTATGTGTTGCAGCTTAGCGAGTCCCCCGGATAGGTCGTATGTGTATAGTAGCCGTTGGGCGGGCCACAGTATACACAAAGCGCTGGGCATCTTGTGTAATGCTGACATGGCGCGCTTGTGAGTTGTATGGAAGCCGCCTAGGTGCACATGGTGGTACAGTACACTCCTTGAAAAATGTGAAACTATAGTATTAGGTGTATTCACTCAAGTATGTAACTTCTAAACCGAATAGAGCCTCTTTAAATACACAATAAATGAGCTTAGTGTATGAGTAAGCCTCAAAGCCAGACCATAAAAGACACAATCATGATGCATCTAGGCGAGGGTATTACAGACAAACAAGAGATATACACCAAAGTTGCTACAGCCCTAAAGGTTCCCAGGCCAACCGTACGTCGGGTAGCCGGAGACCTGCGTCGTGAAATCGAAGAGAAGATACAGAGCATGGAGGTACAAAGACAACATATTGAGGGGCAGTTAAGAGTATCCACAAAGCCGGCAAGTACATCTTGAACTATTAGAAACACAGGTTCTCGGACAAACTCTGGTCAACCCGGAAGCAGTAACATCACTTTTTTAAACTACCACACTCCACTGTATAGTATAATGATTAACCGTACATACACATTCGGCGTTAGATTCCTCAAGGGTTTCAAGATAGAGATGTTGGCTAAGCAGGCCGGTATGGACAGATTTGTACACAACAAACTACTGGAAATCTTCAAGGAGGAGTATCGTAGAACAGGTAGAGTAAATACGACACAGGGTAGGATAAACGTGTGGTATACGGACTTACGGAATAATACAGGGCCGCGCTGGCTGAAACAGTCCATATCCGGGGTGACACGTCAGACTCTATATGATTTGGGTAGGCATTACGATCAATATGTGGAAACCGAAAGGCTGAAGGCCGCCGATATAAAGCCCGAGTGGGAGTTCGGTGAGCCGCACTTCAAGAGGTATGGTGAACACATCTCAATCCCGTTGACCATATCGCATGACAACACAGCTGGTCAAGCACGCTTTACCGATACGCGTACAATCAAGATAGCCAAGATGGGCGAGATTAAACTGTCTCGGGAGTTTCCCGTCTTGAATTACCGCTACAAGACGGCGCGTCTGTTACAACTGCCAGACGGTGGGTGGAGGATTACCATATCCTGTAAAATACCGGATGAGACGCCAACCATAGTAGAGCAGACGGTTATCGGTATAGACCGAAACGTAGGTAATGTGGCCACACCGGACTATACAATAATGGTACCCGAAAAGGTGGCGCGCCGTGTACACAACGCCGAGAAGACGGCCTCTAAGGCACAAAAGATAGCATCGCATAGGCAGAAGCCGGATTATGTGAATCGTAAGCCCGGTTCTAGACGGTGGGCGAAAGCCGCGAAACGACATGCGAAGAACAAGCGCAAAGCGGCGAACGTCCGCAAGACCGCCGCGCATAAAATATCACGTGTTATATCGGACAGCACGACATATGTGGCCTTGGAGAATCTGCCCATACAAAACATGGTAAAGTCCGCGAGTGGGACGGTTGAAGAACCCGGTAAGAATGTAGCGCAAAAGTCTGGACTAAACAAGGCCATTATACAGCAGTGTTGGGGTTTGTTGGCACTGTTATTGGCGTACAAGTTGGCCGGGGAGATAATCTGGGTTGCGGCGGCATATACCAGTCAGAGATGTAATTCATGTGGTTATACGTGTAAGGAAAACCGGGACGGTAGAAAATTCCTGTGTAAACGATGCGGCTTTACATATCACGCCGACTGCAATGCAGGTATGAATATCGAGGGTATGGGTCTGGAGAAGCTCGGTCCCAATACCATACATGGTCAACTAAAGTTACGAGAGTCAGGTTATGCTGACCGCACCCAAGTTATGGGGTGTCTGGATGTGGAGGGTTCTTGCATTAGCTCCCCTGAGAAGCGTCAAGCACGGACTGGAGGACGTACCGTCGTTCTCTGGCGTGACGTGTAAAAGGATATACTATGGCCTTTGACCAGAGTTTGTCCGAGAACCGAAACGCAGAATGTTATAGAACAGCAAGTGTCTGTTACATTTTTTAAACGTACTTTGGGCTTTAAAATATGAGACTATTTGTTCTTGTATGCCTCATTACAGTCTCATACTTTGGGATGGCACATGCACATACTCTTGATTCGTATGACAAGTACAGATTAGAGATTGGGTGGGAGAGCAGCCCTCCCTACTCAGGTGAGGTCAATGCTATTCTAATATATGTGAGTCCACTAATCGAGGGAATCGAGTTGGAGGAGCAGCCCTTCAAAGATGGTGTTACCGGCTTGGAAGATACACTTAGAATGGAGGTGTTAAATCGTGATTCCAGTATCACCTTACTTCTTACGCCTTCGGAAACAGATGGTCTATATCGTACATTTGTCAAAATAGACAAAGCTGGTTTCTATCAAGTCAATCTGATAGGAGATATACAGGGTACGCCCATCAGCCTCTCCATGCACCCACCCCAAGTCATGAGCTCAGAGGACATATCTTTCCCGCCCAACGATGATGGTGCTGTTATAGAGTTACAAGAGCAGTTAGACGCACTAAACTCCACATATAGTGCCGAATTAGATTCCCTCCGTAGTTCAATAGAGGAATTACGTGATACGGTACCAATCCACTCCACATATAGTGCTGAATTAGATTCCCTCCGTAATAGTATGGAAGGGTATAATGTTTCATTGTTGACCGCTCAGGTTCTGGGGGGTGCCGGTATAATAGTAGGTGTAATATCGTTAATTCGTAGCCGCAAAGGTGCATAGTGTCATAATTAGCAGTATTGAGTTGCGCGGGCAAATAGTAGAAGGGTATGCTTGACTATATTTGCAGACACCGCCTAAAACAGTTAATTTATTTCCAGTTTCGAGGCATGTAAAACTTCTGTTTAGCACTCAATGACCAACAGGTCTTGAGCAGCAATCACTGAATCATGTATGCGACGAGCCTCCTTTAGGTGTGTATCAACATCTTTGTATCTGGTAGAGAAGTGTGTAAGTACCAGATTTTTGACCTTGGCATCTTTAGCCAATGTTGCCGCTTCTTCTGATGTGGAGTGACCTGTTTTAATGGCGCGTTGTGCCATATTACTGGCAAACGTAGAGTCAAATATTAGATAGTCACAGCCGGTAAAGAAGCGCCTCAGTTCAGGACTAGGCCTAGTGTCTCCCGAATAGCCTATCGTCATACCTGGCCTAGATGGGCCTAGAACCTGTTCGGGTGTGACCTGACCGCCCTGTATAGATATACTGTTGCCCTTTTGCAGTTCCCCCCACAAGATGCCCTCTGGTACTCCTAATTTGTGAGCTTTTTGTGTATCAAACCTACCCGCTTTATCACGCTCTTTAAACAGATACGAAAGCGCCCGAATGCTATGATCTGCTACACAAGTATGTACTGCATATGATGCGGTCTTGCATATCTCGCCTTCGGTTATATCCTCAACAACGACCTCAAAGCGCGGCACAGTGCCCAACATACGCATATTCTCCTGAACAAACTCCTCTATACCCGGGGGGCCGTATATCGATAGTCTCTTGTCACGATCTTGTAAAGACATGGTCTGTATCATGCCTAAAAGCCCCAGACAGTGATCTCCGTGCAGGTGGGATACAAATATGGACATTCTCTTATTCCAACCCAAACCCGCTGTGCGATAAGATATCTGTGATCCCTCGCCGGCATCAAACATCAATATCTCACCATCCCTCTGTATACATACACATGGAGAGGCGCGTTGTTCGGTGGGGACTGCAGCAGATGTACCCAAAAATACAATCTTCACTATAGTGTAACATTACATCCTGCTTATTATCGGCATCGGTTCTGATTCTTACAAATATACATGGTGTTCTAAATTCAAAGCCAGCCGTATCAAGGTATAGCCGTAAGGTCTTGGAGCATACTGCTTGTGAGTCATCCATATCTGTATAACTTTGTTTATGGGACCATCCTGTGCCAAAGTCTGGTAGGTACTAAGAGGCGATATGTTGTGTACGACCTGCTAACTTAATATTGGGAGCGGCGATGAAAGAATTTTGATGAGTACAAATAATCCAAGGTTGGTACTGGTGGACTTTACTGCTAGACTGCCAGATGGCTCTGTAATCGACACCACACAGAGTGATCACAGCCCAGGTATACCCACCGAACATCTAAGGCCAAGATTAGTATCTTTAGGGCACCCATCATTTGTAGTGGTCAAGGGCTTGGAGAGGGCACTCGAAGACGCCGAACTAAACGTACCACAAACCATAGAGGTGGAACCAAAGGATGCCTATGGTGAATGGAATCGTAAGTTGCTGCGGATGGTGACCGCCAGAAAACTAGAGGATCCAGAAAAATCTGCCGTAGGAGATGAAATAAAGATTAACGGTAGAACAGGATTCATTAAATTTATGAGTTCTGGGAGAGTCCAAGTAGACTACAATCACAGGTATGCAGGTAAAAAGATACGATACGACTTTACTGTTACCGACCTTTTGGATGCCGATAAGGCAAAGGTAGAAGCCATCTTGGAAGAGGCTGGTTTTGGTGATGAGCCCAACTACCAACTTGATGAGGGTTCACTACAGATATCAATACCAAACGATATGCTTAAGGACGAAAAGTTTCAGAACAAAATATTCCAGCTTCAAATGAACATATTCCGTTTTGTATCAGATCTCAAAGATATACGATTCACAATAGAGTTTACAGCGCCAGCTTAGATAATGCCGCTCTCCAGAGCCAGTCTCTTGGCGGAGGATGCATCTAGTGGTACCTCTGTTAGTATCGTGTAGCGCTCTGGCCGCAGACTCTGGGCCATACATAGTGCCTGTACAACATCCTCATCAGAGAGTCCTATGTCGGCAGCCGTTGTGGGAGCGCCCACATTCTTAAGGGCAGAAGTTATACTCTGATGGTCCAAGCCATGTAGTTTGGCCATTACTATAGAGCCAATTCCGCACTTTTCGCCGTGCAGTCCCTTCCCTGGAGTTATCTTGTCCAGTGCATGTGAGAAGAGATGCTCAGCCCCCGAACACGGTCTACTACTACCGGCTATACATGATGCCACACCCGCACTGATCAAAGCTTCCACAATAAGACGTACTTCTGGACCCTTCTCGGCAAAGGTGGCCGCATTCTCCATAATCATGTTGGCGCTCATCATGGCCAAGCTGGCAGAGTATCTCCCATAGTACTCGCCGGTCTTTTCGTGAGATAGTTGCCAGTCCTGGACGGCTATTATATTCGCCACCAAGTCACCACAGCCACTGGCCAGTAATTTGGCGGGGGCGCTCTTTATGATATCCAAATCAACAAATACTCCCAAAGGTGACCTCGCCACTCTAGAGTGGGGACGATCTCCCTTTACAGACACAAAGGGGCTGGCCATACCATCATGTGAGGCTGCCGTAGGAACACTGACGTATGGTCTATCCAGACTGGTGGCGGTCATCTTTGCGATATCAACGGACCTGCCTCCGCCTATACCCACCACAACATCTGGTCTATCCTGCGTGATGGCGCTCTTGGCCATCGTAAATGACACAGTATTATTATCCTGAAAGATATGCCATGTGTATCTTATATTTGCCGCCTCCAGTGAGGCCTCAATTATACTACCTAGAACCCTTTTGACGTTAGCTCCAGAGACCAACGATGCGCAGCCGCCCTTTATCAGATGTATTAAAAAGTCTCCTATCTCTTGTATGTTATTCTCGCCTATAACTATACGGCGGGGCAGCTCCATAATATGAGGGGCATTTGACACCAACATACATCAGAATTATAAAGTTATTTAAAAGGGTGCCATACTAACAGAGTTACAAGGTGAACTTTTGGAGATCATACAGGATAAAATTCTACATGGGACAACTACAGTTGGCATAAAGGCCGATGAAGGTGTGGTGTTATGCGCCGATATGCGAGCCAGCGCTGGATACTTTATCGCCAACAACAACACAATGAAGATACAAAAGATAGACCATCATGCCGGTCTCACATTGGCCGGCGGTGTAGCTGATGCTCAAAATATAGTAGACATCCTTCGGTATCACGCAAACTTACACCGTCTAACAAATAATATCCCCATACCAATCAGATCATTGGCCCGTCTTACATCCCTACTGTTTCATAGAAATCGTGGATACCCGTTTATCGCGGATATTCTAGTGGGTGGATATGATAGCGACGGAGCTGCCTTATTCAATATAGACATGTTCGGCTCCGTAGAGGAGAAGCCATTTGTCACCACAGGAAGTGGTTCGCCGGTTGCCTATGGTGTTCTTGAGAACGAGTATGCGGACAATTTGACCATACAAGATGCCAAAAGAGTTGCGTTGCAAGCAGTCAAGGCGGCCATAGTCAGGAATATCGGTACCGGAGATGGCATCAACATTGCCATTATAGATAAAGATGGATTCCGTCTACTAACCGAAGAACGGAAGAAGGCCATAATCGACCTCTAGAGGTACAATGTCTAAAAAGAGTGATAGGGATAATCCCAATCAAAACATAATTGCAACCATACTTCAAAAGATACCACAAGGCTCCCAGATAACAAAGATTGAGTATGAAGGGCCCCGCATAGCCATATACACCACATCCCCAAAGTTCCTATTAGAGAGAAACAAGACATTATCGAATTTAGTAAGCACCATAAAGAAGAGAATAGTAGTACGGACAGACCAATCCATACGCAAGCCCGAAGCAGAGGCCAAAAAGATTTTGACAAAACTTGTACCCAAAGATGCAAAACTACAAGGTGCCTTCTTTGATGATACCATAGGCGAGGTAACCATAGAGGTCAAGCGTCCATGGCTCTTGCAGAAGAACCCAGAATTTTTACAGAATGATGTTGTAGAGCAGTTGGGGTGGCGTATCCGTGTGCGAAAAGCCACAACTACATCCTCATCTACCATTCAGACCATAAACTATATGCTAAAAGTTTCGACGCAGGAACGCTCAAAGCAGCTACGCCAGATTGGTGATGACATATTTCGGCCCAAGATAGCACCAAAGTCCGAAGTGTCGCTACTGACATTGGGCGGATTCGGACAGGTGGGCCGCTCGTGCATGTTGCTGACCACACCTGAGAGTCGCATTCTGCTGGATTGTGGTGTCAATCCTGGAGCCCGCACCGCCAGTGAGGCATACCCTCGTCTGGACTGGGCAAATATCGCACTATCAGATATAGATGCCGTGGTAATAGGGCATGCGCATTTGGATCATACTGGTTTTCTGCCGGTGTTGTGTAAGTACGGGTATGGAGGTCCCATATACTGTACGGAACCCACACTCCCCATGATGAATCTTATACAGTTGGATGCCATAAAGGTGGCTAGCGCGCAAGGTAGAATACCACTATACTCCGAGCGGGATGTAAAACAGGTGATGAAGCAGTCCATTACACTTTCGTATAATATGGTTACCGACATATCACCAGATATAAAGTTGGTATTGGCCAATGCAGGCCACATATTGGGCTCGGCATTGTGCCACTTTCATATAGGTAATGGGGATCATAACTTTGTATACTCGGGCGATATAAAATTCGGCAAGAGTATTCTGTTTGAGGCGGCAGACTGGCGCTTCCCCCGGGTGGAGACGCTACTCATAGAGAGTACATACGGTCTAAAAGAGGACATACAGCCCAATCGTCAAGAGGTGGAGTCGGCATTCGTCAATGTGGTAAACCAGACTCTGGCCGATGGTGGCAAAGTACTCATACCCATACCCGCTGTAGGGCGTGCGCAAGAGATAATGATGGTAATTGATCATTACATGAAGGCCGGCAAGATGGTCGAGGCTCCGGTCTTTACGGAAGGCATGATATCTGAGGCATCGGCCATACATGAGTCATATCCAGAGTATTTGGCCCGGGAACTACGCCAAAAGATACTAGAGACGGATGATAATCCTTTTGACTCAGAGTACTTTACCAATATAGAACATACCAGTTCTCGGGGTGAGGCCCTGCGTGAAGACTCGCCAGGAATAGTTTTGGCCACATCAGGAATGTTGGAGGGCGGTCCTGTTCTGGAGTACTTTAAGAATATAGCTCCCCACAAACAGAACAAGATACTGTTTGTGTCATATCAGGTGAACGGCACAATGGGTAGACGCGTTCTAGATGGCGCACACCAAGTCTCAATGTTGGGCAGAGGAGGAAAGGTTGAGGCTGTAACCATAAACGCAGGTATAGAGAAGTTGGATGGTTTCAGCGGCCACAGTGACTACAACCAACTGATGTCGTTTGTACACAGGCTACGGCCAAAACTCAAGCGTGTATTAGTAAATCATGGTGAGAGGCGGAAGTCTGAAAACCTGGCAGCGAACATTCGGCGTATGTATAGACTGCATGCGCACAACCCTCAGGTACAAGAGGCAATCAAATTATTTTAGTCCGTATTCAGGCTTCCATATACGCACATCTTTGGGTGCAATTATAATTCTCTCATCACCTAGACGAGCAATCTCGGCATCCTCCTTCCTTGTAATCGCGTATAACTCTTCCACCATGCTTCTCAGCTCCTGAACATCTTTCTGTGACATGGGCCCGACACGTATTATGAGAATCAGGCCGTTTTGGATATCCTTCTTTATGATGTCAATGTCGGTATGATCATGTACAGTAAAGGCTTTCAGGTATAATGGTTTTACTGGGGCCATGGTATGTTATAATTCTTGTGACAAAAAAATCTTGTGGATCGTTGTTAGTCTAGTGGATCGTTGTTGCCTAGAAAAATTAGACTATATCACACAATACCACTACTGTGGGGCTACATTCACAGGATGGTTATAAATTGGGAGAAAAAAATCATAATACCATGTCTGTAGAAGAGTCGTATAGTGATATTTTTGAAAAACTAGAGAGGCACCATAAATGGTTCAACGAGTCTTTGCCCCTTATAGCCAGTGAGAATATACCTAGTCCGGCAGTTCGGGAGGCGCTGGTTTCAGACTTTGGAAATAGGTATGCCGAGGGGTGGCCCGGTGAGCGAGTTTATGCAGGGTGTACCTACATAGATGAGGTTGAAGTAATATGCATGCGGCTGGCCCAAAAGTTATACGATGCGGAGTTTGCCGATGTGCGGCCGCCGTCTGGCGTACTGGCCAATCTGGCCATATATTCAGCGTTTGCACAGCCGCATGATATTCTGATGGCGCCATCCATACCGGCCGGAGGGCACATCTCCCATGGCAAGCGCGAGCATGCAGGGACTGCAGGGTTGGTACATGGACTTGATGTAGAGTTCTATTCCTTTGACGCTACACAGATGAATATCGATGTTGATAAGACAAAGCAGAAGGTACGACAGATGGTACAAGATGGCAGAACTCCCAAGATGGCCATGTTTGGCGGCTCACTCTTTCTGTTCCCTCATCCCGTAAAAGAGCTGGCAGACTTTCTAAAAGGGTATGATATTCACATAAACTATGATGCCGCCCATGTGGCGGGCCTAATCGCCGGGGGTGTATTTCAAGACCCTCTAAGAGAAGGAGTAGATACCATGACCATGAGTACACACAAGACACTCTTTGGGCCTCAGGGAGGGCTGATATTGGGGTTCGAGAGGCATATGGAGGATATCAAAAAAGCTGTATTCCCAGGCACGACTAGCAGCCACCACATACATCACATGGCAGCCAAGGCCGTTGCATTTGCCGAAATGTTAGAGTTTGGCGTGTCATACGCAGAACAGGTGGTCGCAAACGCAAAGGCATTGGCAGAGTCTTTGAGTGATGCAGGATTCAAGGTGCTGGGCGAAGATAACGGATTTACCAAGTCGCATCAGGTGGCAGTCAACGTTTTGGACTATTCAGACGGGGGCAGAGTAGAGGCGGACTTGGAGAAGGCCAACATTATAGTGAATCGGCAGTTGATACCTGGTGATATAAAGGCAGGCCGAAACTACTTTCATCCGGGCGGCATACGTCTGGGTGTTGCTGAAATTACAAGGCTAGGTATGAAGGAGTCTGCCATGAAGGAGGTGGCCAATTATATCAAACAGGTAATAATAGACAAAAAGGATGTCAATACCATAAAGGATGGTGTTAGGTTGTTCCGGCAAGACTACCAAAATGTACAGTATTGTTTTGATGGGAAACTTGGCGCCTACGAGTACATCAAACTGCGATGATTATACTATAGCGATTGGTCCTCACATAGATGATATGTCATATGCAAACTATACACCATAAAGTCGCTCTGCTCTTAGATGCCACACTCCTCCAATTACAAATTAGAATATTCATTTGACTGTACCTTTTGTATGTGCATCGCCGCTCGGAATTTCTATATTATTTGCTATTCTCAGGGCTGGTTTGCTAACACCCAGACTTGTATATGAGAAACCCTGATTGCACATCATGTGTAGTCGGTCAGCAACATCTGTTCTCCACTACCTTTGCCAAATACCAGTTCAATCTCTTCGGATAAGGCACGTACACGATCCTTCTGATATTCGCCCACATCATACTTTGACACCAACCTTTGAGTTATTTGGAGATACTTTGACACGGATGCTCGAGATATTGTAGGTATGGGGACTTTGCCGCAGGTGCACCGCCCGGTCAGTGGTGGACGACGAAACTTCCCATTACAGGACGTGCATCTGAATGTTTGCCTGGCGTACGCCCGCAGGTTTCCCATTATATCTGGTACAAGGTGGGTATTTATCACATTATTTACTGTCTCGGGCGTGTCCACAGCGTCTATCAGGTTGGCGTTTTTAATCTGCATATCCAACTTGTCCAGCATAGAACCAAGTGTAGAGTAGGCGCTCTGGGACCGTGATGTAACCAAAGTCGATGTATCATGTGTAAACAGATAATCAGAGAATTGTTTTGGTGTGTCAAGACGATCACGGGCCAGCTCTATACTTGTGATGTCGGCAGCCTTCTTCTTCATCAGCGTATCCTCAAAGAATTGTATGGAGTAAGCATCACAGACCTCCAGATTATGAGCCTGGGATGGAGATTCATGGGGAAGGACTGTTGGTTGTATCAGTAGGGGCGCATCCATCAGACCGCCAATTTTGTCGGAGAGGAATTTTTTAGAAAAGTTCAGCAGGGCATCCAGTAATAATATGACTGAATCTGCATCACCATCGGCATCTCGACGTTTGGCTGCATGCCAGTTTGGGGTTGCAAAGCAGACCTGTGTGTTGGTAAACCCGATTATGCGGCCTGCCACTCCGACTGAGGTGTGGGGAGCTAAACCTGCCACAAGATGACCCACCAGATCATCGATGGACTGTACATTGTAGAACCGTTCTTTATTATAGAATTTAGATAATAGATCGTCCACATATGCCGCTGCCTGCGCAAAGTATCTACCACATTCAGCTGGAAGTATAATGTCTTGTATGAATAACTCTACTGTTTGGTCTTTATCTATGAGTGGTCTTCCATGCATGTCATGCGTATAGCCCAATCTTTTGAGGGACTCAAGGGAGGTGCTAATCCAAGAGGGTTTAAAGTGGGTTAGTGTAACGTTGGTGGCATCAAAGCGAACCGTGCCATCTTTGAATACAGTTAGATTGTGGGCTTGTCGTAGCAGCCCTTTCTCTAATGGTTCGGGTACCTTATCATAGCTTATCAAAGATTCGACGCCTTTGAAGGGTTCATGTGCACGATATTTTATACGAGCCTGTGCTCGAACAAGTTCAGACTTTAATGGAAATTCACGTCTTTGGTGCGCATATGTGTCCTTGTGACATTTAGGGCATGTTAAGTCATCTGAGAATATCTTACACCATTTACACCATCTCTTGGTGCCGGTGTCACCGTTACATTGGCGACAGACCAGACCTAGTGAAGTCTCACCACAGTCCACGCATCCGCGCAACATTATATCAGTGAGGAAGGGTTCGGTGCGAGAGGCCTTTATTATGTCTCGAGTAGGACCCCCATCATTATTTATGGGAAAGAGGGAGTGTATAGGTGGGTTCATGGTACGGGGCGCAGCCTTTTCGGGACGGCCAATTCGTACCCCTATAGATATTGAAGATTTGGGGCGCAGTGTTATTCCCGAAGCTTGACTTAGCGCCAATATTGGCGGTACATCAAGTGCAGGCCGCTTATTTAGTACAATTGTTCTGAATAGTTTGGCCTCATCCCCCGTCAATGTTGCCAAACCACTCTGCATAACATGGGGAACGCCCAACTTTTCTAGTACTCTTTTGGCTTTACTACCATATGTTATAGAGTCATCATCTGAACTTTCGGGCTCTAACAATAGTTGTAGCTCGTTACTGGATAAAAGATCCCAAAAGTACAGATACTTGGGGTGTAAGGGTACAGATAGTTTAGCAGATATGTCTAGCGCCTCTGAGAGTGTGGGGGTGTTGTCCAGTACTACCTGTTGTTGTGCCGCCTCTCTACTCCAAAACTCCTCGACATATCCGGAAGGTACCAGTGTAGAGTTGTTCTCTAAAAAGTCGCCAAATGGTATCAGAATATCGCCTAGATGTAGTATTCGGTGTACATTGTTTTTTAATGTCAGGGCATGCTGCGCATCTGTGATTTTAACAACGTCCCCGTTGTGTAACATGACAGTTGGGGTCTCTATAGAGTCAACAAAGGCAATAGTTGCGCCCTTACCGGGTATGTCGGTCTTTATCTGCGTGCCGGCTACAATGGTATACTCTAGTAACTCTGCCACGGCGGGATGAAGGCCCACAGTTGCGAATCCGGTATTGCACGCGCGTCCATATCTTAGACGGAAACCTCCTATCTTTCCGGCAGTGGATAGTACCGAACGTCCCGTAATCACACCCCGCATGCGTTTTGTCGAGTCGTCTTCTGCGTCTTGTGACTTTTTTGCGCCTTCTATCTCCTCAAGCCACTCCCAGCCTTTTAGTTTATACATCTCTACACGTTTGCGCAGTTTCTTTGCCCTGCCTATCAGGCCATCATTGAGTACACGGAGGGCGCCCCCCCGAACCCGGTCCGTCTTTATCCGGTGCATGTTTCTGTGGTTTACGACCTCTACGTTGTCTGTATCCACCCCGGCCAACTCGACAGGTAAGTTTGAGATAATATGTATGATATCCTCATCTGTAACATTATACTGAAAGTTGCCAGCATCCCTCTCGTATATCCTCAACTCCTCTACAAAACGGCCAGTCTCATCATCACCAAAAGAGTTTGCCTTGTACTTGTCGAGGCCGGCAATTGTTCTGGCATGGTCTGCAATCAACATTGTAACTGCAGACTCGGTACCGCCTGCAGACCTCATGGGGCCGGCAATTGAGACGGACAGATACTTTGTCCCATCCCTATTCTCCTTTATGTCAACGCTGCTTATACCCTGTAGTGGCGCTATTGTAACCCCTTCAGTAACAATTGCCAGTCCCACACGAACAGCCATATCAAGACGCTCTTCTAATGATACATTAGGTGGTAGAAATTCACCCTTTACAATACGACTGGCCATCTCCAAAGCAGACATCTCTTTATTCGTCTTGGCTAGCATATCTCGAAGCGTCTCTGCAATGTCAACATCGTGCATCTTTGCAACGCGGTCGGATAGGTCAAAGGCCACCTTTGGTTCGACCATATAAGATACATCAAATTTTGTGGATTTAGCGGCGGCTGCCACTTTATAAGTACTGGTAGTATAGTCTACCAATGAGTGATAGTACAGCCTATACTCATTAGGCATGGGTATGTCATCTAGCGGTGTGTTAGGCAATTTTAGACTGATATAACCGCCTGTGCCATCTCTGAAAGTTTGTGCTGATTCTCCTTCTGCTCAAAGAGGGTGCCTATAACAAGTGCATTCGCTCCAGCCTCCACCAAATCTTTGGCGGTCTGTGTGTCGGCTATGCCACCTCCCACAATCAAGAATCCATCAAAGGCCTTACGAACGGCTCGTACCATCTCCGGAGTGATGGCCCTCTTTGAGCCTGAACCAGCCTCTAGATACACAAATCGCATGCCAAAGAATCTGGCCGCCAATGAGTATGCAGCAGCTATCTTTGGTTTATCAAAGGGTATGCCACGAGCAGACCCTACAAACCAGGCAGATGTTCCATCGCCTATGACCAAGTATGCTGTAGGAAGTGGTTCTATACCAAATTTTAGAATATTTGGAGCACCCAGCGCCTGAGCCTGAGTGATATAGTAGGGATTCTCAGAGTTTAAAAGGGAACTAAATAGTATTGCGTCCGCATCTGGAACTATTCCTGTAATGTTGCCAGGAAACAATACAACAGGTATCTGAATGTTTTGTTTTACACTTTTAACCACCCCGGCCATCTCAAATGAGTTTGTAGCTGATGAGCCGCCCACCAGTATCAACGAAGCTCCTGCTCGCTCTGCTGCAGCTGCTCGCTCTGCTGCTTCGGCCTCACTGGAGTCTTCTGAGTCTAAAAGAACAAAGAGTAGTGCTCTTTTGGTTTTCAGCTCTTCATTGAGATACTTTTCTACCGACTTCATCATACCACAAGATAAGATGTACCCTTTAAAGTCTTTAATAGTTGTATATACAATATTGTATAGTAAATATGGTCTCTGATGAATACAGTTTTAATAAGATATTGGACAAAATTATAGAAAAATCATCATTTACAAAAAGAAATATTGAGATAATGTTAAGTAAAAGCCATCGACAGTTACAGATAAGCAGTGGCGCGTACTATAGACAGAAGAGTCAGATAAAGCAAAAGACCGAGTCAATCATATATTCGCTGGTGTTACTGCAGGCGTTAAATATACTCTCCAAAGAGAGTTTATATAGTATAGAGCAAATGTCCGAGAGTGTGAGTGTGATATTGGAGAGTGATATTAGTGAGGAGAGTGATATCATGCGTCTTTTGGATGAGATTGTAAAGAGGAGTGTTGTGATGTGATTAATGTACGCCTGTATTGTGATATCTGAGGGGTTTGGAGAGGAGGATGTATTGTTGTGATATTGTATGTTGTGATATTTGTTTATATTGTGAGTGATTGTGATTAAGGTATGGATTATGTGACGTTGTTCTTGGTGGGAATGGGAATATTTAGTGTGAGCCTTGTAACTGCATATATCACAATGAAAAGTAGGTGTGATGTGTACCGTGATGAGTTGATCAAACTAAAAATTAAAGTTGATATGTTATCACAACCTGAAGAATCACCTAGACAGTCACGTTTTGATAATATCACACATGAGGTTTTAAGATTGGTTAGAGAGAAATCCTTGACTGCACGGGAGATACAGGGTGTGTTAGGCCAGAGCCGAGAGCATGTAGCCCGGCTTGTCAAGAAGATGGCTGATGATGGATATTTGAAGCGGGTAAACACAAGACCTTACACATATGAGATAACAGAGAAGGGCTTGGATTTACTCAAAGGTACCGCCCAAAAGTCTGGGTGATGGCAAACAAAGATCATCACATATAGTAACGTCTGACTCTAAGCCGTCCTTAGAAGGCATCAAGGGCCATATGGGTGAAGTTAGTTTACAATTCAGTAATACAATGGTAGAAGCGCTGGCCACTTGAAACTATACGGGTGGTATAGATGCGCGGGTCGAACATTTCATGGTCCGTATATAACATATCAGTCTCTTCTGCATCTCAGTAGAAAAGGTCAACCAGAGGTGTTTAGGATAACACACCATTCACCATGCGTACCAGTGCAAAGGTTTCAAGAAAAGTAAGGCTGATTATATGACTCGGCCTTGTCCAAAAATTGGTTTAGTAATGTTTAATTACTAATAGATCTAGTTTGATTAATAATATAATCATAAGGTAATATAGATATATTATGATTATAACAAATGAGTAAAAGATATGGAAAATCAAAAAAAGCAGGCAATCCAAAAAGGAACAGAAGTAAGAACAACCCAAAAGGGAAGAGAAATGATCCCAAGATAAACTGGTCCAAATACAACAAAAAACGTGAAGCTGAGGGGGACAATCATGATACATGGATGCGCAAAATTGCAGATAAGGCACGGGAATTGATGGGCATACGGCCAGGCGTACGTGACAGGCGTGTGTCAGCCATTTTACTGTCCGTCATCAAGATAGGTAACCGGCTAAGCTACTGGGACCTGGTAAACCACCTCAAAAAGTATCCCGACGACCTAAAACGCTGCGAAATAAGTAGACGGTACAGCAGATCTTGGTACCAACTCCGTATATCGGAAATAGATCCAGCTGTACTACAACGTATAATTGCGTGGATGGGCAAGCCTGATGCAAACGGTCCACTAGCTGCGGATTCCAGCGGATTTGGTATGTCCAAGTATGAGGACTGGGAGAACGCAAAATACGGCGAAATCAGCGTAAAGCAGTTCAAAAAATTACATGTCATAGTATCCCTGCATGGCAAGATATGTGCTGCCACAGTCACGCCGGGTCTGGCCTGTGACTCGCCACAACTAAGACAGATGGTCGGGTTCTTGCCGCATGGTGATGGAAATGACGTAATGGCAGATGCGATTTATGGGGGAGTAAAGAATTGCAATGCAATTCGAGACTCTGGAAGAAGACCGATAATTGCGCCAAAATCCAACTATACAATAAAGGGATTCAACGCAAGGGCACAAATGTTACGGTTCTTCGAGAAGCATCCTAGAACATTCTACAACAAATTATCGCGTAGAAATAATGTAGAGAGCGTCTTCTCTGCCATAAAAGACAGGTTTGGAGCCATAGTGAGAGCCCTCAGAGAACACACACAGGAGACAGAACTACTCTCAATGGTTGTTTGTTATAACATGGTTGCATAATAGCGCCATGTTATGGGGTTTTTGTTCGCCCCACAACGTGGGGGAGGCTGCGCAATACTGCACGTGGACCGCCATAGACGACGGGCCGGCGAGCACTAGGAACGTAATCCGGTGTCTACCCTGCGCATTCCTGCCGGTCCAGGTGCCTCCGTAAGTATCAAAGAAGGTCGGTAATTTTGGTTTTTTGGACAAGGCCATATGACTCTCAAACATTATAACTTTTTCATACCGATTTGATTTTCTGAATGTAAATTACTATATTGAAACAAGTCTAGAAAATGTTCATTTATCTATATATGAGACGCTAATGTCAGTGCCCCCATGGCTCTAGTGTATTGGTTATTGCCGTTGGCAATAGTTGTGATGGTGAGTTGGGCGCCGCTATCATATGCCGACCACGATAACATCCAAAACAAAACCGGAGTACTGGTTTATACCCATGGGATTCCATTTGACCCACTAGCGCATCAATACGCCAACGATCGAATCACTGCAATAGAGACCTACTTGGAGATGGAACATGGTCTTCTAAGTGAAAAGATCACGCATATGCCTTACTGGTGGAACAACGGTCTGTTAAGTTTGGATAAAAATGAGAAGGAATATGTGATCTTTTTGTACACGGACATGTTTGGGCCAAACTCTACAGTAATTCATGATTTGACTCGCGGTTACTTTGCTGGTATGGACGGGTACTCATGTCCGCCGTTCCCATACAGCTTTGGAGAGCCATGGAATACTATGCCTGCCATCATTGAGGCCAGAATAATGGCGTCGCCGTTTGGTGATAACGTATTCCGACCTATATTCGAACAAATGCAGATAGATATTGATCATATGATAGAACAGTACGGTAATGTTTGCTGGTTCATGGGCCATGTCCATGTCCAAGCTGAAACTATCAGTGAAGCAAAAATCATCCTTGCAGAGCCTGCCAGGCCGGATCATCCCATACTTCGAGAAGTGTTTGTCAAGCAGGCTACAGCGGCGAGCACCTCCCCGGAGAACGAGCTCTTGGTGCTTGTGGGCCATGGCGCAAGAAACGACGCTCATAACGATGCTCAACATGTTGAGATGTCATGTGCGGCCGAGTATGTTGAAGGTAGGTTGGGATTTGCTGACTCTACCGCCCTGATTATTAGAGAGGATTGGGAACATCTGTCCGCGCCCGCGGTGGCAGTAGGTAAGGAAGAGATTCAACAGATGTTATCTACAGGTGGCGCAGACCATGTGACGTTGATTCATGCAACGGGAACCGTAGGGGGTTTGAGTTTGGTGACAACCATGCTTGATGAGTTAGATGTGACCTATACCATAGCGCCGAATGGTGATAGTCTAGGTGAGGAAGAGATGGTAATGTGGGCTGAACAAATAGTTAGCGAGACAGTCGACTATATCATGGATGAAAGGCCAACAGAGTCTACGACGACCCCATACTGGGATAGAACCTATACGTGTGATGCTGAATCGGACGTGGTTTCGGAAGAGGGTATGCCTAACAGTAATACGCCATGATCTTAACAGTATTGGCATAAATGATGAGGAAGGTAGGTTCGAGAATTATGGGGCAAGTGTCCGTATTTCAGCTACAAGCACCAAAGCCTCCACTAGTATTGATGAGTAAGGTAATGCAAGTATAACACTGATGTCCATTGGTTGACTCATAGTGGCACATGACCGGGACCAGGTTTTGTCTGGCACTTCCAAGATGTTTCAGTTCGTGCACAACCACCATTACGGCCTAGACGGCTTGATGTCGCCACCATTTTGGTCAATCAGAACCGGGTGTCACTGTCCAGTATGGTGAAGAGGTACCGCCAGTTACCCAACACCCATATGTACACCTTGTTCGTCCGCCAGTCCTCGTCGACCTGTGGGACACCTCCAGAGGAATAAACGTACAATATCAGTTCTGCACTTCAGACAAGCGACGGATCCTAAACGTAAAAACCAAGTGAGTTTAAGGATGGCCATGTATAATCTAGGTTGCCGTTCACGGCGCCCGTGTAGGGCATGAGTGTGTCGCCCCTCCGTATGGCCTCCGTATGGCCTCCGTGCGGCCTCCGTGCCGCCGCCTTTTGTGTTCCGTCGGAGTGCGGGAGACAAGGATTGAGAATCTAACTCTTTCGTTTCAAACCAAGTCCGGGGTACATACTCAACCCCCCCCCCAGCCGTCTTGCGATATTTCGTATGCAAAAATCATATTTAGAAGGACGGCGGTGGTTTGTGGTGAAACAGCAGATAATCGTCATGCCCATAAGTCGCTAGTACACATGTGTGCGGCACGATAAAGTCAGGCTTTGTGTAGTATGAAATGGGGCATGTTCTGGTCGGGGGCATACATGATGTGTCTATCGTACGTGTCAATGTCATAGTGTTGGTATTGTGAGTTGGTTTCTTGTGTGATGTGTCGTTCGACTCTTGTGTAGATGTGGGTGCAATAGCCGTTGTATTTTGGGGTGGCATCATGGGTACGGCAGGTACTGTATATGCGGTATCCCTAAACAGGACGGGTAAAGATGCTTCTGGTATGGTAATAGTCTCGGGTAGTGCGGGTGTAGTAACCGGCATGGGCAAGACCGGTCGCCCGTTCAAAACATGACTCAACCCCACTTCTTGTACGGGCGTGTTGACATCATCAAATATGTTGTGTAGCGGTTCAACAAGTATCTTGATGAATGACTCTCCAATGTCCAGATTTAGTTTGTCGCATGTGGCGGCAAAACTTTGCAATACGGCAAAGACGGCCATCCCTATCTCGGACATGAACTTGCGGCGTATGTTGCGTTGGGGAATGATATAGTCGCGTACGTCCAGCTCAGAGTTGTTGTTTGTAGGCGGCATGCCCGAATATCTAAGAAACGTAAAGAGGTTGTCCGCAGCACTAGCCAGCGTACCGGCAAACTGCACATTGCCGTATCCGGCCGCCAGCTCACGTATTTCATCTGCCAACACATTACATGTGTGCATGTCTGCGCCACCACTCTTGGCCGTATCCTTTGCTATCCTTTTGGCCTTGCGAAATATGACGTTTAGTTTATGGTATAATTCCTTGTATAACGGATTCTTCTTGTCGCGTATACAGACATCTTCTGCATCACGCAGTATGTGAGCCCAGCACCGCTGTATTATACGGAATAAATTAGGATATACCGCGTATCCGTCCACTACGACTGGTTTGTCAAGTACATCCTTTACGTATGGATAGATGTCTTCGGCGCCCCTGCCCAGGCGCGGCACTATCAGTGTAGCGGTATCGCACCGTATCACCCACACGTATATTCTTCTTTTGCGGTATCGGTATATCGACTCGTCGAGTTGAAGGAATTTTGCCTTGCGAAACTCTTCTAATATGTACTGTATTGTGGGAGCCAGAACAAGGCTGAGGGCTTTTCGCGCGTTCCATACCGAGTTGTGCGATATTCCCTTGCCGTATAAACACGAAAAGTAGTGCGAAATGTCCGAATCTACCGCTCTGCGGGTGGCATACACCAGTATGTGTTTTAGGGCTTCAGGTCCAAAGGCTGTGTACGGTATACCCGGGAATGTGGGCTTTGAGATGTGGTCATGCTCACACATCATTGAATAGCCAGTATGGTTCACATATGATATAATACGCGTATCCCCCTCAAAGTCCAGTATACACTTGGAGATGTGTGTCATACGTTTCAGGTTATTTGAGTTGCACTTGTAACATCTGTGTGTTGTGTACAGTATGGTGTCGGAGATGTCAAGTGATATGTGGTGCCCATCATGTCCTACTGGTGGGCCTATCGTGTCTCTTTTTTGTACTGGCTGACCGCTCCGTATGGATTCATCATTGCGCAACTCTTCTCGCTCTTTATTGTATGTGGTGTGACCCGGAGTATTTTGATTCTCGTAGCGTTTTAGGTGTACAGACAATTTTTCACACATGTCGCTCTTTTCACCATATTTTTCCGTCAAATGGCGTATGGTTTGGTCTAATGCCGTTATCCTCTGTACATATTGGCTCTCTGCGTATTGCATGTCGTATTTTAACTGCGATATCTCTGCATCCTTCTGTTTAATGATATCATGCAAATCAAGGTTCTCACGCGATACCGCAACCACCTCCTTCCGTAATAGTGTCGATTCGCCGGAGGATGATTCTGTTCCCTGTTGTATGATGCGTTCCAAATTACGAATGACATTATTGGCATGGTACAGTTGTGCGAGCGTGCGTTCCCATTTTTGAAATATATCATTTATGAATTTGTGATGTATGTGGTAAATGCTGTTAGATTTGTTGTACGGCATGGTGTTTATCGACGGCGTAGGATATTGTGAAATTGTTATGTGCGGTGAATAAGGAATGCCGATACGTGTTGCCATATCATAATGATATGACTGCGATGATATCATTCCGGATGTGTCCTCCAGATACACACATCATGATGTATGTCGTTAAATACTGTCTTTGTCCAATGATATGTAAGTGCCAATACCTTCATTCTTCGAAACCTTTGAAGGTATTGGTACAAATTTGTATTTAACCACGATATCATATTGTGGATACTAACAGATATTCAACAAGGTCAACAACCCCGCATGGGCATATAGAACACATCCCGTATGGTTTATCCTCAAGTATAGTCTATTGTGCTTATTGTGGTGGGGGGGGGGTTGAGTATGTACAGTCCGGGGATAGTAGGATTTTATGGGGTTGGTGAGCGCATATTGCCATCCGCCCCTATGCACACTTACACATGTCATGCGCTGCATCTAAAATGCGAGCAGTAGTTTCGTCCGGCACGGATTGTTCCAGTCACCTCCAAAATGTTTGATAGTGTGATTATGATCGTCAGGTCCAGAAAAATCCTTGATCCCGGAGCATTTGATAAGTGTCGACGCAGGGTATGTTAAAGTGCTCGCACACGTTGGGTATCTTCACTTTACTGGATCCGTCCTTGTTAATCTTTTCAAGTGTGACAACCGTCCCACCTTCGGCCATTGCGTGGGCGATGGTCCATGGATCTGCCCGGTCTAGAAACCTCTTTCGGGGAAGGTTGTTAGGGTAGTGCTCCATAGTGTATGTGGACACTATTTGGAATTCTTTTTGTACTGACACATCCGGATCTACAAACATGCCTGAGTTTTTGTGATCCCGGACCCAGGTTGCCAAGTCGTCTGGTACACCCTGCAGCTCACTGTAAACCAGCGCCGGGCACGCCAGCCTACCGTCATGCGCCATCTCTTCTAGGATATTCCAGAACCGGGGCGCCAGATCGAACCCGTATGGTCCTTTCCTACCTTCAATGAATACATTGCTGTCCAACCAATAGTCAACCAAGATCCAAGCTGCTCCCATAGAGATGCTCGGCTATGCCAGACAGTGTCTTTATCTTCACGCCCAACATATAGGCCGCTTCGCTGCTGAGCGTTGTTCCCTGGGCGGCACTGGAGATGAGGGCCTCTGTGAATGACCGTCCATGCCGTGCGATCAGAGTGCGGTAAAAGTCTCCTCCAGACTCGTCGTCGGCCTTGGCAGCTTCATGGGCCTGTTCGGCGAGTTGGGCATAGCGCATTTGATATTCGGAGATGGGGATCAAGTTGCTGCCCAGTGCCTGGAGCAGAATCACCATCATACTGACTTTGTAATATTTTCTCAGACTCTCCAGTATGTCATCCAATGGTGTGTTGTCGGATTGCCAGCGAAGGAGAAAATCACTGCCTGGTACCAGCGTCTCTGCTGCAACGCGGTTGCAGAACCGCTCCATCGAACTATCCGGTAGTTCTGACCGGAGTCCGTAGTCCGGGTTTGATACGCCACCCCTGCCCGTCCAGATATGGGCCATTTCGTGGACCAAGGTAAAGATCTGGGCTCCCTTGAAGTCCAGAGAATTAATAAAGACGAGTGGCGCAACACGATCAGATATTGAAAACCCGCGAAATTCAGTACTGTCCAGAGGTTGGAGATTGTTACTGCCAACCACCCCACTGCGCATCACCATGATTCCAGATTCTTCGGCCTTACGTATGAGATTCCGTAGGAATTCCTCCCAGTTGTGGGCATCTTGTCTGGCGCCGTCAACGTCAAGGGTATTGCGTATGTCGTCTGCCACCACCGTCTCCGAATCTGTGATGTCAAAACTACCAACGAATGGAAGCTCGCCTGCATCCTCGGATACCCTGTGCTCCCTGAGCCATTGTTGTTTGCCTAGAACGTCATTGAGATGGTCAAGGAGGTTGGGGCTGGGTTCTGACTGGGACCGTCCCGCAGCTCGAAAGTCAGCAAGAGGCATCTCCTCGGCCGGTGGTTTCTGAAGATACAGATATCCAAAGGGGATACGTAGTTTTTGGGCGAGTGTTCTGGCCTGCCGGAAAGTGGGCAGCTGGTCTCCATGCTCCCAGGCATCCACAGTCTCGGGCGACACATTCATCTTCTTGGCGAGGGCGGATGTGGCCATTCTCCGACGTCGGCGCGCCCAAGACAGGAGAAGTGGAGTTATTATCGCATCAGTTGTAGCCATTATAAGATACCCGTTCCCAATATATTTGGATGTAACTCGGTTGGTTCTGTCCAATTATACACATATACCTTCAGAACCCTAGGTTTTCGTACGGATCATGACATGAAGTTGGTGGGGGTCAGACGTGAAGATGCACCCCAAAAACCATCACGTATTATATGTCACAGTACCTCACATGATATCATTCGAATGGTGGAGTATGAGAGGGTTGTGGATCTTGTGTGATGTTTCAAGAATCCTATGAGATACACTGTCATATACATAGACAGTAATTGTATAACTATGATTAATGCCCAACTTTGAGATGAGAGTTTACATTGGTAGGAATGACATATGACCATTCCCGGCCAGTTTTATGTCTCTGCATCTTTAACTTATCTGAAAAGCGAGCCAAGTATGTAGATACAACACTAAGTTTGATGGGTTCGTTGTACTCATCCTCATACTTCTCCAACACCATATTAGAGGTAAAGTTCCCAGGAGCAAAGTACTTTTCAGCTACATGCCAAATTTTCGCACCAATAGAGTCTAGTGGTGCAGTCTTTTTACCATCCATTAACTCTATCATCTCATATACTTTCAACAACTTTTCTTTGGTGACCTCACCTTCCAACTTTATATCGAAACGGACACCATCACCATCATCCACATCAATACGTATGCGTTTTCTCATCTATAAGATGTTAACAATTGTTCACTTATTACCACCTTTGTCAAGGTTTGTTAACAACTAACATTGTTAATTTTGACAGGTAAATTTTCTATATATTATTTTTGGATTTAATGTATAATGTAGAAGATAAGGTAGAGTGACGCCTGGAGTGGAAATGAAGGGGTCAGAATCAACGATTAACATGTTAACCACACATGATGACGCCTGGAGTGGAAATGAAGGGGTCAGAATCAGCCTATTTCTTATTCTAGTTAACTCGATATTAACCACTGATTAACAGAGGCCCTCTCCCCACTATTTCCACTCCACTATAATAAAAAATAAAAAAAGAGTGATCAAGAATAGATATCAGTATGAGATATATCATATTCATAATGGGATGGAATGGAAATGAAGGGGTGAGTGTCAGGTGGATCCAATAGACCGTCTCTTGGATGAAGCAGAGTCAGGCCTCTCTCTGATTAAGAATAGGGATGCCTTACGCTTTACATTCATCCCAGATAGAATACAACATAGAGATAACGAATTAACACAAGTAACACAATCATTACTACCCATACTCAAACAATCTAGACCATCCAATCTACTAGTGTATGGTAAACCAGGTACAGGAAAGACACTCGTAGTTAAAAAAGTAATATTAAAGATTCAAGAGCGTGTAAAAGCCACCAACTTTCCCATAAAATTAGTGTATACTAACTCGAAGGTTGAGACTACTCTGTACGGTCTGTTGTTGAACTTTGGTCGTCAACTGGATATGTCTGAGAAGGAACTACCATGGACTGGCATATCCATAAGTGAGGTATTTAGGAGAATTCTGGATGTTATAAACAATAAAAAACTGAACGTCATACTGGTAATAGATGAGATAGACTTTCTAGTCAAACTAGTTACAAAAGGAAATAAAGATATTCTGTACCATATCACAAGAGCCAATGAGAGATTGAATAATGGTTCTCTTACTCTGGTGGGAATATCTAATAATTTAACATTCAAAGATCATCTTGATCCTAGGGTAATAAGCACATTGGGTGAAGAAGAGGTTGTCTTTACAAGTTATACTATAGAGCAACTACGCTCTATAATACAAGAGAGAATAAGAATGGCATTTGATAAAGATGTGGTATATGACTCCACACTGAATCTCTGCGCAGCATATGCAGGCCGTGAGCATGGTGATGCCCGCCGAGCAATAGACTTGATTCGTGTAGCAGGTGAGATTGCCGAACGGGATCAATCTACATCTGTACAACCAGACCATATTGAAGAGGCATTAAAGAAGATTGAAGAAGATAAAGAGACGGCAGCTCTAAAATCCTACCCACTACACGAGAAACTTTTGATATTGGGTGTAATGCGTACGGACGGTTCTACCACTGGGAGTATATACAATGTATACAAAGAGATGTGTAGAAAGATACAACAGAAAGAGCTCTCATATCGTCGCATAACGCAGATGCTTAGTGAGATAGAGATGTCTGGTTTAATATCCAGTCGTTTGGTACATCAGGGTGTTCATGGCAACACAAAAAAATTCAAACTAACCATATCACAAAGTATAGTCAAAGAGACATTATACCTAGATGATACATTAAGAGAGTTAATTTGAAAAATCCCTCAAGACTACCTGATGAGTCTTTAAGTTGAACAATACTGCAATGCCGGGTGTAGGTACCTGACCCACACGTAATTGAAAAGGTGTCTGTCTCTGCCAGGCGCCAGAGTTTATCACCTTTACTCCCTTGTATACATCTATCTCAGTTACATGGACATGGCCTGCATGAAACACATCAGGTATATTCTCTATAACCAACAAATCCTCTTTTTCTGGGGCAATGGGGGTCTGGCTCCCAAATATGGGAGATAGATGCCTCGCACGCAGTATACTTCTCATTACATCTGCCGGATGAGCGTACTCCATACCGGCCACCCCCTTTACTATATCATCAATACTCTGCCCGTGGAACATCAACACTTTGATATTATTCACGCTTATCATGGCAGGATTTCCCAACATGAATATATTCTCCTTATTCCAAAGGTTTGGCGCGCTACCTTGTGGTATGGCTGGTTGGGGCAGGGCGCGGCGGCCCGGGTCGTGATTACCAGGAGAGATAAAGACTTTGATATAATCAGGTATTAACGAGAGTAACTCGGCAGCCTTCTCTAACTGTTTGTATGTAGTCTTCTCTTCCAACTCTTTATCTTGATCCGGGAATATGCCCACACCATCTATGATATCCCCAGCTATCAGAATGAACCGTACCTTTAAGGCGTATGGATCAGAACTTGACAACCAATCCAGAAACTCCCTAAACTCCTTCTCCATGAAATACTTACTTCCTATATGTAAATCCGAGAGTAGTATGGCAAACGCTTCACTGTCACCTTTATTTGTGCTGTGCAGGGGCACGTCTGGTTGTATTATATCGGTGAATTTTACATCACCACCCTGCTTGTCAACCTTTACCATCACAAATTGATCTAGAAACAACTCCCTGAGCGTATTACGAGCCTGGTCTGCAACAAATCCCTCCAGAGTTCCGGTCATGTCCTCTACAGTAAGCCGAAAAGTGTTGTCTTTGATGACTTTGTTGTTTACAAGACCACAAACATAGTAATCCTGCTCATCTTTGTTTTGTATGTTTGATATAGTTCTTAGATTCTTAGCTTCAGGACGCTGTTCCATTATATTTTTCAATTTTTGAAATCTACTTTTGAAAAGTGAATCAAAACCCTCACTTTCTCCCGGCATGGTTAGGCGGGCAGTACAGTCAAAGAGTATCTCATGTTTACTCTGTATGTTTGTGTCTACTTCAAGTCCCAAATATCTTATAATATCATTACCGGTTATGTGAAAATCCTGGTCAATCGACTTTTCTCGTATTATCTCTTTGATGATTTTATCGAGGTTTTTGTCTTCCACACCACCTAATATCTCTACGACCTCTGGATGTATTTGGAAACCCTTCTTGAAAGCATAATCTAGGGCCCTCTTGACATTTCTTCGCATACAACACTACTATATTGTATACAGAATAAAACCTAAGGCTTCCTACAAATTTGAACTACATTCCTCTACAAGGTGGCCTGCAGGCCCGCGGCTTGTAAAGGACCGACTCGGCGCCGGCCACCAAGACGGAAGTCAGCCACCCGGACGGCCGATACGCTGCAACCTATATCCATCCAGACAAAATCCAGCCATTCTGGCCAGAAATACGGACCCTGAAACTGCACAATTTAATTAACACCCGAATTTGCGCAAGAGCCAAGGTATCACAAACCCAACCACAAATATGTCACTATACATTAGACATTTTAGTGAACCGCATCTATGCCTTCTTTGGTTTTATGGCAGTCTTTACCTCGGCATTTTATGCGGGATCTCTCTTTGAGCATGACCCATTACAAGCTCAGTTGTTAGTGGATGAGTTTATGGAGAGTATAGAGGGTATAGACGGGTTGGGAATATTTACGCATAACCTATCTTTGACACTTCCAATGTTTATACCAGGCTTTGGTGTGGCCTGGGGCATATTTTCAGGCATATCCACAGGGTATATACTGTCTGCCATTATTACACTCAACCCGGAGGTGTCCATATCGCCCTTGGAGTTGTTGTTTCTATCACCATTTGGCCTTTTAGAGATAACGGCCTACTCTCTGGCAGGCTCACGCAGTTTTTTGTTGGTTTACAAAATGATACAGAAAGTTAGCATAAGACCCGACGCCAGAATAGTTGCTATGGAAGTGGGGATAGTCGCCGGTCTACTGTTTGCTGGCGGGATTATGGAGTATTATATGATTGAGATGGCAAGAGAGGCAGGCATCTTTTAGTGTCTCCCAAAGACGCCCCAGCGGCTCTTCTTGTATCCCCCTATTACACGGTCTAGCATATCATATGTGATGGTAAAACCGTTTCCAACCATGGTGTCATTCTTGTCATATTTGCCCGGGTCATCCACGACATCTCTTATCTTTCTGGATTTAATATCCCGGAGGAACAGCCTCTTTCCATCCTCTAATGATATAATCATATCATCACTCAGACCTATTATGGAATACTTTTCAAAGAAGCGTATGGAGCCACCCTTTCGTACCATCACACTACAGTCGTATGTAGCTTTACTCCCATAGATGGAGATGTCGTGGCCTATAATGCGAACATCATCTTCCATGTTTTTGATGATTATATTCTCCCCCTCCAATAGTACAGTGTCAGTAGCGTTCTCCAACACCACACTTCCATGAGGCGCATACAGGTGTGTTCTATGCTCTTGTACTGTGTACAGACCCACGCGACCGTCTGGGTCATTAACCCTGTACTTTCTACCGTGAACATCCCCCACCACAATGTTGCCTCTCTCGGCAGTTATGTTGGCCCCGTTCTCTATACGGTATCTATTCTTTAAGGGGTCAACCATCTTAAAGTCGCCTGATTGTAGTTTGATATCAGTCTTGAACTCTTTGGTCCATGATGGACTGTTTATACTGCCCTGCATCAGCATGGGGCCACCATATGTCAAGGCGCCTGCCATGTAGTTTCCCTTCATGTATAATGTTTTGTTGGCTTTCACCTCAAACTCCATCTCACCAAACGTCTTTGAGCCGAACATTCGGGTTCCAGTTACGCCACTGCGCAGGAGGGCTCCGGCCCACTCTTGCGCAGCAAGCATCTGGGCGCTTATCTCTTGTCCTAATATCTCATTTCTCTTCTTTATCTCCCGGTCCGTATCACCCGAGAAGACCCGAGAGTTTCGTAATTTTTCCAGAGGTGTGTCTGGATACTTCTTTCCCCTCTTTAGATCCTCGTAAGCCTGCTTTATCTTCATGAATCTACTACTGTCCCCACCCCGGTCTGAATGCTCTAACAGTGCCATGTGTCGGAAGGCATCCCGGATGTCTTTCTGAGTGGCCCCCTCTTTTATTCCTAGAATATCATAGTTGCTCTCCATGAGTATGTAATGTTATATTATCACTTTTTTATGATTCTTTTTTTGACTCTGGTGCCACTTACCTTAACAATATAAGACATAATACAAAATATAGCATATGGTTGAGGAGGAACTATCCCAAATCTCAATGATGGAGTTTGAGAATATATGGACGCTCTTTCTATCTTCTACATCGATACAGGTTGCTTTTGTAGTGCTGATATCGGGCATGATTGGTATAATTAGCGGATATAGAAAGTTCTCCAACTGGGTTACCGGCCAAAAATTCTACTATGAGAGACCACACGCGTCACGGTTCCTGCGGCGGGTCGCCTTACCGTTCTTTGCCATCGCACTTATCACATCATTTAACGTGTATACACAATTTACTTTGAGTAGTGCAGAGACGCATAATGTAGCCGCCGAGGAGACACTATCAAAGATACTGAACACCTTCAATATACTGGTTATAGGGTATACTGTAGCACATCTTGTTCCTATAATACTGAACAAGATTGAGAAGAGAAAGCTGGAAGAGCTGGATTTTGATATATGGTTTGAGATGCGTGGGTTTGTCGATGACGCTGATGGATTCTTCCATAAATTATACAGATGGGTTCCACCCCGAACCGCCCCCGAAGAGATGGGTGAGAAGAGATTCACCGAACTACTCAAAACACCCGAAGGCATCTTGTATCTAGAAGCATTTAGGACATCAAAGGGGGTCTCTATAGGTAGTTATGAGGAGCTACAGGATGATGTATTTGAGACCTGGAAGAAGTCTGAGAGAAGAAAGTTTGAAAAATATTACAACGACTGCATAAGTGGGGACAACCAGTCGGGCAGAAAACTGAAACCCGACTCAATACCACGCGAGATATTCTCCATAGACATATGGCGGGAAGAGAAACGCCTGAACGGTTATGATTATGTGGTGCCAGGTGCCCGACCCCCCGGCCACGCAACAAGAAAGAAGAAGGATGCGCCCATGTCCTTACAACGCATCTTGCCATTGGTTATATTCGCCGCCGTTGGATTGGGAGTTGCTGCCTCTTGGGGAATAGACTTGTTTGTTCTGGCTACTGCCACCGGCGGCTTCTCCATAGGGTTGGGACTGGCACTACAAGAGAC
Organism: Nitrosopumilaceae archaeon; assembly: GCA_965219765.1. GTDB lineage: Archaea > Thermoproteota > Nitrososphaeria > Nitrososphaerales > Nitrosopumilaceae > VYCS01. The sequence continues at coordinate 1,570,560 of CBDCOI010000001.1, read as the reverse complement.
GATGCAGAACTACTTTGCGTATATAACTATACGGAAAGACAAGATAGTCGTTGAGGGTGACCGTATAAAATTGGAGAGCGGTTACAATGGGAACGTGCACAAGATAACTCCACGAGTTACATATATCATGGACCCACTATACGAGTCTGTCGCCATAATTCCGACCAGGCAGCTGGTTGCCACCCAGATTGTAAACTATACAAAAGAACACCATGTGGTTCCGGCAGTGGTATCTGTGGGGGTATCATACTTGAACAACCCCCGCCAGGTGGCATCTATTCTACATAAGGTGGGAGTACGTGCCATGCGTGAAATTGTAGATGATAAAGGCAGGCACATCATACGACAACATCGATGTCCAAACTTGGATGAAAACAAGGCCAGTTGTGGTTGTGATCGGGACGTACACGAAAATCTGTCACAACCCATTGTACGCTTTTCGAACTTTGGCGACTCGGCTTTGGACTTTACTGTGCTGGTTTACGTTCGTAACTATGGATCCCAGTTCAAGACTAAAACTGAGATGCGGGTTATGATATATGAAGAGTTTGAAAAATACGACATTCGTATACCCTGGCCTATCCGAACCATATACAACAGTAATGAGGCTCAGGAACGTGAAGATATAGCCAAACGTGATAAAGCCCGTGAAAAGTTGATGAAAGAGTATAATGTGTTTGATATTGTTCCGAGTGATGATGGCTCAACAGAGTAGTCATGCAAGATTTATGAATCCGCCAAATAATACGTCATACTATTGACAAAAACCACTGTAATTGTTGGCAGCTCCCCCACAGAGTTGGCTCACAGTATGGCGCAGAGACTAGATGCTAACATTGTGACCTCAAAGATTAAAAGATTTCCTGACGGTGAGTCAAAGATAACACTCTCTGGTGAACCTTCGGGCAGATGCATAGTGGTGCAGTCTACACACCCACCTGTGGATACCAATACCATACTTGCACTCTCTTTGGTGTTGCAGGCTGCTAAACAGTCTGATGATGTAACAGCCGTCATACCCTACATGGGGTATGGTCGGCAGGACAAGGAGTTTCTGCCTGGTGAATTAGTTACCATTCAAGGAGTAGCAAAACTCTTTCTATTGGCCGGGGCAAAGAGCATACTAACTGTAGACATTCATAGTATGACTGCTCTTGATTACTTTGGGAGCGGGGCCAAAAACGTCTCGGCCATACCCTCCCTAGCAGAATATATTCTCACAATGAACTTGGAGCGCCCACTGGTTGTATCACCGGATCAGGGCGGGATAGATAGGGCAGACAAATTTGCCCACATACTAAATGCTGAGAGTTTTGCCTTAGAGAAGAGGCGGGATAGAGAGACCGGCGATGTTAAAATACAAAACAGTAAGGTGAACGTCAATAACCGTAATATTATTTTGGTGGATGATATGGTGAGTACCGGAGGAAGCATAGTCAAGGCTGCTGAATTTTTGATAAATCAAGGATGCGCCGATATCTATGTAGCCTGCACTCATGCCCTCTTGGTGAATAATGCCCTGCAAAACATCAAGGATGCCGGCGTACAAAAGGTAATCAGCACCAACACAATACCTAATAGTACTACCTCTGTGGATGTATCCGCAACAATAACAGACGCCCTTCAGGCTTGAATGGGTCCGTACTGAATTAGGGCTGGGGACTAGCCGCCATACTATCGTATATGTTGGTGGGTGGAGTGATACGTGGAGGGTGGCTTCACCACTAATCTTACGGTCAACCGTACGGTCTATGGTGGACATCTTGTGATGCGTCAAGCATGAACTAAAATCGAAGGTGTGGTGTCCGCAAGGGCGCGTGTGGTTCAGCTCTGGGATTATATGTAAAATGTCGCATCAACTGCGTTTGCGATAACCCACACAAGTATAAGTTAATAATGAATAATCAAATGAATCAAACAGCGGGCCGGTCGTCTAGTCGGTTAGGATACCGCCTCGACACGGCGGTGGTCGTGAGTTCGAATCTCATCCGGCCCACCATACCATTATTGCATCATGGAAGATTCAAAGTTGACTTCCACAATTGCCCATGCCGACTCTACTGTGATCAAGCCACTGGCGGCGTACTCTTGTATGTTATTACTAACTATATTCTGATATTGTGCGCCACCATCTGCTGCTATTTTCATCGTACTCTTTAGTGGTATGGATGCGCCACCATAGAACGCAGCCCTACCCGGCATTGCAATATCTTCAGTAGAGTATTGCCCGGCGCCTATTACCTGGCCGTCCCCAAACAACTCGTATGATATGGATGGTACGGTGAAAGTCTTATCAGTAGGATTAGTCACTAAGAACGTCACTTGTAATGTTGCAGTATTCTGTATGTTGTTGATATTAGTGACCTGAACATTCTCCAACTCGATCTCTACTTGTTCTAGAAACGGGTTATCCAAACTACTATAATATACAATTCCACCCATAAGGGCCAGCATGGCCGCAATGGCCGCATATACAGTCAGCTTGCTTTGTAGCATCATACTAAACAATAGGACAATTTACCTAAATAGCTTCACATGTGATGAGCCACCTCTGCAGTGGTGAGGCTGCATAAGTTGTCGATGTCGTGTGCTGTGGTAGGAGAGTTGAGCATGCACCTGCCAGTTGAAGGCGATGTGCAGAATAGTGCATCTACCCAAAACAGGACATGCAACCATCAGACTTTGAATATGGCCATCATAGGTTTGATGTCACGTCGTGCGCGTGTTCCAAGCACCGCAGTATCAGGTCGAAATTGGGCCTTGTCAGGCTAATCCTTCGTTCCGTATCCTTTGTGAAGAACCATCTATGGCCGGATCTGATCTGTGGACTATCGTCGTACGGGAACGTGTCAGGATCCGCCCTGAATGACACGTACGCCGACTTTTTCTGACACACTATGGCTCCAAACAGATTCTTTCTTGCCTTCCCGTTGACCCTCAGGTAGTAGTATCTGCTTTGCGGGCCCGCGAGCGGATTTAACTTCCCGGCGGCGCTTATCAAGTCAGATACTGCAGAGCGGACATCTTCGTTGGCATTGTTTAATGCATCCTCCCATGTTTGGGTGGCCTTGTCGTCTATGTTGTCCATCACATTGGACGGGTCCCCCACGACAAAATTTGTGTGCACTATCTCCTTTCTGATACCTTCGTAGAAATTGAACTCGACGCACTTTATGTCAACACCATGATCACGCAGGTACTGGGCCATCTCTTCGGTCTTTTCATCTATCTGTTCTGCTACGATGTAGATCTTTTGATTGTCGTTCCATGGCTCCGGCACGGAGTTGAACCTAGACTGGAATAATTCGTGCAGGTTACCGTATCCAGCCTGATGTTTCTTTTTGGCAATGCCGTTGAGATCGTCGTATCCCGCGCTTGCAGCCCACACGGCATAGTCCAAGGCCTGCGAGATTGCTTCTCTGGCGGACATGCCACGCTTCAACTCTATAATGACGGCGTTTCCGTCCCTATCCATACCCATGAGGTCTACAGATTTTTTATCGACTGTCCGCACCTGTCTTCCAATCACGAAAATGTCGTGGTCCAGCACTTCGATGCGCTTCTCCAAAAAGTCCTCAATGTACCTCTCCCTCTCCACAGTCTTTCTGGTATATTCTTTTGTGCCGGCCTTGTCTATTGCGAATATTCCCATAATATGTTGCATACACGGTCGTTAAAGAGTGTGATGACGATGCATTCCAAGGTTTGATAACAACTCAAGACGAAGCGTGATGCTACTAGATACCTGTTGTATCCAATATTTTTTCATATTATAGCTTGACTTTGCCATAATCGCCTCTTAACATGGGTCGTCCCGAGTGTCTATATTGAACAGTTTAGATCATTGCTCAACTATGAGGGAAGCTTTTCCATAAACTCTAATATTTCTTGAAAATTATGGGAATTATATATTTAAGTGAACGTTATACTTATTCGGGAACTATCCAGGTAACTAGAACCACATAGCAGGTAGCAACAGTATCTACTGTATATTTTGATACGCAGGTTGTGCAATGCCTGCCGGGCCGTAGTCGCTTCCTCCAAGGGCATACCCATAACAAATTCTCCTGTACTTTTCGGGCCTAACCGTTTGTCCATACCATATGATGCAAAATTAGTCTTTAAGGCATAGTTACAAGGATAATTCCCACTTATTCAACCATTATGGTCAAGACTGTAACGCCCACATCACCTAGAAAATATGAGGTACCGGACCATATACAACTTTATATCTAAGATATTACAATACACCATACATGCAAACTAAGAAAAACATAATCTACAGAACAGAGAAAAAGAGGTTTAAGACCAACCGTATAATCACTGCATTTGTTGAAAGTTTAGAAGACGAAAATCGTATGTGGGTTGAACTTGGTGTTATGGCACGCAACCTAAACGTGCCGTTCACGGCCAGCAGTAATCCGTCTGCCATATATCCACGAAGTATACTGACATGCGTGACTGTTGCCAAGGACATGATGGCAGAGTGGGAGAACGTCAATCCCAAAGATTACGCTTCAATTTCCCTTATTCGCGGCGCCATTCTGGCAGGCATCGAAATGAGTGGTTGCCAGCATCTAAAGGATGATAAAACATATCCGATATTCTTTCTTGGTGCGCCAAAGCGAATCAAAAACAACACGGTGGTATTTCCCAAATCCGACATTCCGCTCAGCATAGTGAAAGGGGTACTTCCAGACATCAAAACCATTGTATCATACAAGATTGTAGACGTTACGAATGATGCTGACCGAGCACGCGGCCACCGCCAGTTTGAGTTGCATTGTACGGTGCAGAAACACATCCCAGACAGAAAGATAACTGGGTTGACTGCTGGTGTTGATGTTGGAAAACTGACGGCTTTTGTGGTACTGTCAGACGGCACGAAGCGTGTTCTAAAACTGTACAACATGGAGATAAACAAGCACATAAAAAAGATTCAATCCGAACGTGACAGGTGTATGTATGACAGCAACAAGTGGACTAAACTGAACGCTCGTATGAAGCGACTGCGTAAAACATTATACGACTGGCAACTCAATGAGTACCGGCATTTTTGCAAAAAACTGTGCGTAGACTGCGACATAATAAAATTCGAAAACCTTAACCTGGTGAATCTGGCCCGCAAGGGAGGCAACCGTGCCAAAGGCAAGAACCGTGTATTGAAAGAGAGTAAAGCAGGTGAGGTGCGTGATTGGTGCACCAAGAAAGCCCCCGAGTATAATACGGAAATCCGAGAGGTTAAACCACACAACACATCCAAACAATGCCATGCATGTCAGAGTAGAGATACCAAACGCTTCGGCGGCTTTAAGACATGGCATAATAACAAAATCATATATGAGAACTGGAGCCATGACCGCAAGTTCAAATGCAAAAATTGCGGCAACCTTACACACGCGGACTATAATGGTGCTTTCAACATCATGTATAGCCTAGATAACAACTATAACAACAATTACGATTACACAAAACCAAACTCAAAACGCGCCCAAAAAGCGAGTAAATTGTGTATCAAGTCCGGGTCGGACTTGAGGGACCGAATCAACCCACGCAACCGCACGCCCCCACCGGTTGTAGGCGACTGGCAGGTAGTCAAGACCGCACTTCGTAAGGAGTGTATGCCAACCACACGCACCCTGAATGGTGTTGGGAATAATTCCAACCACCAACGAAAAATTATATCTCATGATGAACAAAATGTTCACTTAAATATATAATTCCCAAAATTATTACAAGCATGGCTATGGAGCAAGCACTCATTACTTGGGTGCACCTGGTAGCTTCGGCTATCTGGGTGGGCGGTTCCATATTCTTGGGAGTGATACTCTCACCAATACTACGTCAAGTGACACCAAACATAGAGGAGCGCCTACGCCTTATGATACTAGTAGGGAGGCGATTTAACAAGATAGCCATACCTTCTCTAATAGTTTTGGTGGCAACGGGCATATACAACTCCCGCGTCTTATTGGCCAATTACACATTACTGGATGATTCAAGCTACGGTGTATTTCTTGTTGTAAAGATGGTACTGGTTGCAATGTTGGTTGTAGTATATCTGACACATGTTCGCATAATTCGTCAAGATGTCGTAGATAAAATAATGTCAAAAAACATGGAAGAGTCCGAGTTAAAGCGCCTTCGTATTAAGATCATAATACTAGGCGAAGTTACCGTTGTTCTCTCGATAGCCATACTCTTCTTTGCAGCCTTATTGGATGCAGGTGTTTGATATCAAAATGGTCTTGCAGGCAGAGATTTCCATCTAACTATGAGAGACTGTACTTTTCTTTCATCTCTTGGTCAAAGAAGAACGAGTCTTCAAAGACAGGCTTTAGGTCATCAAGCCATATGGCATCCTCATCGTACTTTGCAAAGAACGGTCTCTGCACCCAGTCAGGGTTTCGTCCCTGAAGGAAGCGTAACTGCATTACTCTTTGACCATTGATGGTGGGCGTACCTTCTATCATCACCTTTCCTGGCGTCGCAGACATACTAGGGCCACGAACCGTTCTCCCCAGACCACTTGTCTTCATGTACGCGGTACGGAATATTTTGTGCGCACGAACCAGAGGTACACCAAAGTAGTGCTGCGCACCGGTGTCCCGTACTACAAACATGTAGTATGGAATGCAACCCATCTGCACTTGAAGGTGCCACATACGTGACCACATTGCAGCGTCATCATTTATGTGGGCCAAAAGAGGTGATTGTGTCCTTATCTGCGCACCGGTACGTCGCACGGCCCCGATGGCATCCTTTAGGGCAGGAGTGGTCATCTCGTTGATGTGATTAAAATGCGCCATTATTGCGACTTGAAGTCCACTTTGTGTAATTCGATCAAAGATGTCTAACATCTCATCGGCATCCTTGTCTGTAAGGAATTTGTAGGGCCAGTAAGAGAGTGATTTTGTACCAATGCGAATGGTCCTTAGATTTGGGATTTTTGCCTCAAGTAATGCGTCTACGTACGCTCCAAACATACGTGCGCTCATTATCATGGGGTCGCCACCAGTAAACAAGATATCAGAAATCTCTGGATGCTCCTCAACATACTGGACTAACTGCTCGCCCTCCTTCATCGCGAACTTCATCTCATCCATTCCCACAAATTGAGGCCAGCGAAAACAGAAACTACAATACGCATGACACGTCTGACTCTGACTGGGAAAGAAGAGGCATGTCTCTTTGTATTTGTGTTGCATGCCGTATAGTTTTGTCCCATCACTCAACTGGGGAACGTTCAACTCCATCTGGCCTGCTGGGTGTGGATTTAGTTTAAGGCGTATCTCATTGGCCGTCTCGGATATCTCTTTTCGGTCACCACCACTCTCCAATACAGATGCCATCTTGGCATAATGATGAGGCTTGAGCATACCTTTTTGGGGAAACGTGAGTACGAACATGGGATCATTGGGAACATCACTCCAATCTATCAACTGTTCAATGACGTAGTTGTTGGCTTTAAACGGGAGAACGTTGCCGACCACCTCCATCTCAAACTTCTTCTCCTCGGGCATCTCTTGAATTTGTGGTATCTTACGAAAGTTAGCTAGTGTATATGAGCCCAAACGTGGAGATTCATCCCAGACGGTTTCCTGATAAGTCAACATAATATCTACATATAATACATCTTTAAAGTTATTCTCTATGGTCATCAAATTATAACACAGACATACCATTCGAGGACGATATATTAGTGGGATACATCCTGTGGTTAGAGTTATGGCAAAGAAGAAAGTCGTTGCTTTGTTGTCTGGAGGTTTAGATAGTCAGCTGGCAGTACGAATGATGCAGAAGCAGGGCTTTGAAGTATCCGCAGTAGCGATAAAGACCCCCTTCTGCGACTTTGATTGTGGACGTGGTTGTGGCTTTGAGATACGAGAGAGGGCAGACGACCTAAATGTCAACCTAAAGACCGTATATCTAGGTGATGAGTACATCAAGATGCTCAAAAACCCAAAGTATGGTAGGGGGGCTGGTTTCAATCCCTGCGTAGACTGCCGGGCCATGATGTTTGATGCTGCAAAAGAACACATGGAAGAGATAGGGGCTGATTTTGTAATATCTGGTGAAGTTGTGGGCCAGAGGCCAATGAGTCAGCACAGAAGAGCCCTCAAAACCATAGAAGAAGAGTCTGAACTAGATGGTGTAATTGTAAGGCCCCTCTCAGGAGGACTACTGCCCGCCACCAAACCCGAAAAGGATGGACTCATACAGCGGAAGGATTTGGGTATGATTCGGGGCAGGAGTCGAAAGCCGCAGCTGGCAATGGCTAAAGAGTTTGGCATACAAGATCCACCCAATGCAGGAGGCGGGTGCCTGCTGACAGACCCGGGCTTTGGATTACGCGCCAAGGATCTTTTTTCACACATAGAGACCCCTACAATCAATGATATAGATTTGTTAAAAGTAGGCAGGCATTATCGTTTAGACCCGCAGACCAAGATGGCTATAGGACGAAACAAAACGGAAAACCATACAATACAGATGCTAGCTTTACCCAATGATATAACACTAGAAGTCAGAGATCATATGGGCCCCACCACCATACTGCGGGGTGATACCGCCAAAGATTATGTAGAGTTTGCCGCATCAGTCACACTGAGATACTCCGATGCTCCTGATGGGTATGGAGTCGTAACAGTCTCGGGCAACACAAAGACCGAGTGTAAGGTGAAATCTGCCATTGAAGACGACTATCTAAAATACCGAATCAATCCATGATCTGTTCTATGACAACTAAATCAGAGATGGATTAGAGTCCGCACGTTATGAATTTGCACAGCACAAACTATAAGATAACAAAACAGGGAATTATATACCTGAGTAGACAAGGCATTGACCTACCTATTTTCGTTTAATTTAGTGTGGTGGAGTAAGCGCATACAAGCCGCTTACCATCTACAAAACAAGGCCGGAATGGTCTTGAGAGGAAAGATACATCTTGGTGCTTGCACGACTCCCCCAAGTGCCAGTGACGTGATGGCCGGTACAGGCTGTCCGAAGGACGGGTGTCAGAACCTAGCCAACAACGAACACCTCTGTGAGGCTTCTCTGAATGGCGTACAACCAACATCACTCGAGAGAGTGGTTATATCTTCTTAAAGATATAATTCCATTAACATTATAAATCACCAAATAATGGATTTAATCTATGGGGTATCTAAAGAATCATTTAGCTACTTTGGTAACGGGGGTCTTTGCTGCTGTAATGACCGTGTTATGGGCGTGGTTTAACGGATTTGCACCCGTACTAGACTTTGTCTTTATAATGGCAGTCCCCATATCGTGGTTCTTGGTAATAGTACTCTGGCTTGCGCAGATGAGTACCGACTATATGCATAATCAGAACCATTCTGCCGAATCAGGTACACATGTAGCACAAAAGACAGAGTCTGTACATAGCATGAGCCATTCTACTGAGTCGGGTACGCAGGTGGCAGTACAAAACACAGAGATGCAGTCTGCCCGGGAGGATTTGAGTAAAGAGTTGGAGAGTCTAAAGAATGATGTTAAACTAAAAGACGAACAGATAGAGAGCCTACAAAAACAGATATCCGCCCTAAAGACACGTGTCGAAATAGAGTCCATACAGGCAGAGTTGGCCCGACTACGAGCAATGACATCAGACTAGTGACAGCACTTTATACCGTGATTTCTTTTACAACTAGGACAGCTATGTGCACCACCATAATGGCATTTACAATCACATAATTCTGTGGGGTCGATCAAGATCCTCTCACCTTTCTGGCAAGTGTCAGCGTATCATCAACCATCTGTCGGAGTCTCTCTTTGGTAGGTTCAGCAACACCACCATCCACCACATCTTGTGTGGTCATGTATACTGCTTTTGGATTTGCAATCACTTGAAAATAACTGAGTAACTGTGTAAGTAGTGTTTGAACGTCGGTAAAGCCAATATTTCCTGCTGCCAAAATTGCCATTCCTGCCACCTTACCTGCTGTTGTTTTGTAGTTTATGTATTCGAACAAATTTTTAAGGGCACCACTAAAGAATGAGTTATAGATGGGCGTGCCCACAATCCAAACATCTGCATCAGTAATCAGTTTGGCCGCCTTTGTTGTATCCTCGTTGTACTGTATCCCGTACCCTCTATAACACTCAATATCATACTCGGCCAGATTAATAAATTCGACTTCTACATTTTGGGACAATATATACTCGTGCACATACTTCATGGGTATTTGGGTTACAGAGTTTGCGCGGGGGCTACCGGATATGACCACAACCTTCATGCGTGTAAAACATACTGTCATCTATTTAAACCAAAGTTTGCCTCTAAAATGTTAGATAAATGCAAATTTATTGGTAAATGGTTATCTAATATGCGATGAATTCGGATATCTCCAAGACGCTTGTCAGATGCACTGAGGGCGCTGCGCCATATCGCATATCCGGCTCGGATGTTTCACTGTTTCTAAAGTCTCCCTTCTCTTTATACTGCAAAAATTTTGTAGACCACTCCGAGATGGACTCTTACGATTATAGTCAAGAAATATTTACAAAGTACGGTCATGACTATGAAGGTGAACTTTTGAACAAAAAGTATCCTGATATACCACACAAAAAACACAGCCAGAAAAAGCAGACAAAACATAGGAAAACAAATCCAGACAATACTCGTAAAAGGAATTTTCAAAAAACATTATACCACATGTATAATGGTACAGAGAGTCTTTTGGAACCACTACTGTGTTTTTTGCCCTGGGGGATGCATGGCAGTCCAGATATTTTAGAACGACAGGAGGGAGAGTCGAATTTTGGCGAATATCACTATATAGTAAAAGAGATCAAATCATCAAAAAAGATAAAGCAGAGACATACCATGCAGGCCGCATTTTATAATATGATGTTAGGCGAAATACAAGGGTACATACCTGAAAAGTTTCACTTGTTAAATGGAGCCGGCGATGACATAGAGTACAGCTACAAAGAGTGTAGAGAGGAGCTAGCCAGCATATTAACAAAGATTGTTAAGATAAAGAATGGCCACGTACCACCTGCACTGTACGGTCGAGGTATATTTCCCTGGAGTAATTACTGTGACAAGATGGCCATACATAATGACGATATATCACTAATAAGTAAAATTGGAGATGGTACCCGTCTAATATTAGAGGAGAATGGAATCAATACACTAACAAAGTTACTAGATTACAATATGCAAAAATTACTAGAATTAAAGATAAAGCCCAAAGAAGCGCACTACTATATAACTAAAGCCACTGCATTAAAGACAAAAAGTGCTGTAGGTTTTGGGAGTGTTGTACCTATTTCATCTGTAGAGAATGAGATATTTCTAAGGCTTGATGAGGGTATGAACGGGGAACCATACATGCTGGGAGTATTAACTCGCAACAAAAAGTCAAAAGAGTACATGTCGTTTATATCGACAGGTCCGGGGCAGGATGATAAATTACTGTCGGAATTTTTACTACACTTAAAAAATATTAATAATTTCGAGATATATTATTGGGGAAGTGATGGTGAGACTCCCATCACCAAATTAATTCAAAGATATCATAGTGAGAATATCATACATGATATTCCCATGGTTAATCTACAAAGTTTGGTAAACAATACAGTTACATTTCCCACGTATAGGGATAGACTCAAACTGATTGCTGAATGGATTGGTTTTGAGTGGTCTGACGCTGAGGCCGAGTGGGGAAAGGGTGTTATGATGTACACAAAATATATTCAAAATACAGCACGACAGGACTGTTTAGATTACATTATAACGTACAACAAGGACAACTGTCTGGCCATGGCTGTAATTTTGGACTGGTTGATTGCGCAGGGCCATTTGAGGCGGGCTTGAAGGGCGCCGTTCCCTCAAAACACCCGAATTCAGGCACGAGATATAACATTTTCTGATTTAATTGTGTATATGAACGCAGACTAAAATATGATAGATATTTCCTATTATATCATTGAATGTGGAAGATCTAAAACCGGGTGTCATAGTAAAAGGCTCCAGATGGCCAGAACCCATCAACATCAAAAAAACAGAACTTTACGACCCGTATGTCAAAATTGTGGCATCGGGAACAGAATCCAACGAGAACTTTGACCAAATGATTCCACTGAGCGAGCTTGCAGACATGGATATACAGGTGGTTAATACCGACTTTTCGGCAAAGCCACGGGAAATCTTCCTTGCACTGGAATCCAAAAGATATCATTTTGCGTCCACATATGATCCATTGCTTGCAATGAGTACATCAAAGGTAGACCCACTCCCACACCAGATTGATGCTGTGTATGGCCACGTGTTGCGAATGCCGAAGATACGATTCCTTCTTGCCCATGACCCGGGTGCCGGAAAGACGATCATGGCAGGCCTCATAATCAAGGAACTAAAGATACGAAAAATAGTAAACCGCATACTAATAGTAGTTCCAGGACACCTTAAGGATCAATGGAGCAGGGAGATGAAGGACCGCTTTTCAGAAACATTTACCATAATGTCCAAGGATTACATGAGATCACAGTATGGTGAAAATGCATGGGACAAAGAAAACCAGATAATAACTTCAATCGACTTTGCAAAACGCGATGAAAACATGCCGTCACTGAAAGTATCAGAGTTTGACCTGATCGTGGTAGATGAGGCACACAAGATGAGTGCATACATGTATGGAAAAAAGAAGGACAAAACTAGCAGATACAGACTTGGTGAAATACTTTCAAAAAACAGCGAACATCTCTTGTTTCTGACGGCCACTCCACACAAAGGAGACCCTGAAAACTTTAGGCTGTTTTTGGATTTGCTGAGCCCAGGATTTTTCAAGACAACCGACATGATTAAGGAATCTCTTAACAGTAATCACCATCCGCTGTTTCTTCGCAAGATGAAAGAACACATGGTGGATTTTAATGGAAAACCACTTTTCGTGCCAAGAGAGGTCAAGACTCCAAAAATCAGACTGTCTGATTTAGAAAAAACCTTGTACAATGAGGTGTCACATTACGTGAAGATGCAATACAACAAGGCATTAAATACCAACAAGAAACGAAATATTGGATTTGCCTTGGTCATATTACAAAGAAGGATGGCATCAAGCACATACGCACTGCTCCAGTCCCTTCAGAGGCGAAAGACCAAACTGGAAAAAATGCTAGATGGTTCACTAAAAGACAACCAGGATACACCTTCCAAACCATATGACATTGATGAAATTGATGACCTGAGCGAGGAAGAACGATGGCGTGAGGAGGAACTATGGGAGACACTCAGTGTGGCAGAAAACAGGCAGGAGTTGGAGCGCGAGATTTCCACACTAGCTGATCTCATACATAAGGCTAGAAACATCATAGAGCACGAGACAGAAAAAAAACTTATCGAACTGAAAGATACCTTGGCGAACATGGGCAAGTCTGACTCTAAGGAAAAGATACTGATTTTTACAGAGTCAAAGGACACACTCAAGTATATAGACAGCAAGATACGCGGATGGGGATACTCCACAAATACGATTCACGGCAACATGTCACTTGAGGACAGGGTGAATGCAGAATCGGTATTCAAGAACAGCACACAAATAATGGTTGCTACAGAAGCCGCAGGAGAGGGAATAAACCTCCAGTTCTGCCATTTTATGATAAACTATGATCTTCCATGGAATCCAAATCGACTTGAACAGAGGATGGGCCGCATACACCGGTATGGTCAGCAAAAAAATGTCACCGTGTTCAATCTGGTGGCATCAGATACAAGGGAGGGGGAGATAATGAAAAAGCTGTTTGAAAAGCTTGAAGAGATAAAATTGGTGATGAACAGTGATAAGGTATTTGATGTCATAAGCGAGCTAATTCCAGGAAAACGTCTATCTGACTTACTGCATAGTACTCAGCAATGATCCTCAATATTTTTCCAGTGGCCGATGGCACCGTATTGGTTATAAAAAGATCGATATGGGTCCAGTTCACAGTATTGTATCGTGCCGTTACGACGCTCCGTTGGGATGCGGGTGAAATTTGTTGTACAACAAAGTTAATTTAGATCAACTAAGTAGTATTTAAAGAAGAGTGTGCCACCTAATGGTATGTTCAACCCCAAAAGGTCGGCACAAAAGAATAACACGGATACAGTATTTAACCATGACAAATCAAAAGATGGCCCACGACCCACGGCAAAGGGGGAAGAACGTATCCAAAAAGGTGACAAGTTCATGCCAGATTATACCATTAAAGAGATGGAAGAGCGTATGGCGAACCTCCAAGAGGGTAAGGAGAAGACCGTGTTGTTGGCATGCATCAAGAGAAAGGAATCCAAGACCATCGACACGATAGCAAAGGAGCTATATAGGCGGCCGGGTACGATACGCGGCTGGTTAGTAAGGGGAAGAGATAGAGGTTTGAACGATTTGGATGACCGCAAGCCTCCTGGCCGAGCTCGATTGTTGAGTGATGCCATGATGAATACGATACAAGGGTGGCTGTCCAAATCGCCCGTACAGTTTGGATTTAAGAGGAAACGATGGCAGGCCAAGATGATGAAAGGTGTGATATACGAAAAATTAGGTGTGAAGTGTAGTCTCGACACCATACGTCGTACGATGCATGATGTAGATTACTCATTCCGCAAGTCAAGGCCAGCTCCACACAAGAGCGCTTCAGAGGAGGAACAAAAAGAGTTCAAGGAGACTACTGGAGAACGTCTTAGAACAATGGCGATTCTCGGATATGTCATAATGGCCCTGGATGAGGCATCATGTATGGTGGGCGGGTGGAACGGCTATGGCTGGCTGCCAGTTGGCGGTCATGAGACCATTCCCATGAGCTGGTCAAAAAAGTCTGTACGGCTTATGGGCGTGTTAGGGGACGGTTGGTTCCATATCGCCATTGTAAATTCGACCGACTCAGAGACCCTCAAGATATTCATGAACAAGGTCAGGGAGGGCGTGAGGAATGTGGCAGTCGTTTTGGATAATGTCTCGTCTCACAAGTCGCAAACGATGAACGAGTACGAGAGAGATTCCAATGGTGGTATGGTGCGCATCTTCCTTCCCAAGTATACTCCTCAACTGAACCCCATAGAGATGCTGTGGCGTGATCTCAAGCGCGCCTTGGCAGGCAACTACTTTGACTCGATAGACGACCTAAAGGCGACAATAACTGGCATTGTGAATAATAGCGAGTTGGCTCCTCCAAAACTCATGGATTACATGCTGCCTGATGGTGTCCGGCAACCCACCAAAACATCCTGTAATATATGGGACATGACATCAGAGACGCCCGGTTTGGCAGTAGCCGCCTGACCATACATGACATGTAATATGTATTCTATCTGATATACAACATTTATAATTCTGCCCCTGGTTTGGGTGTGAGTGTATCTCTAGAGCCTACCATATGTGGTATCATGCAGGTTAAGGTCGCCTAAGTGCCGGATTTTGAATATTACTTCTAAGCTAATAAGATCGAAAAATATTGGATCTTACTGCATTCCACTATGCATGAGGCCGCTACCACCACGCGCAATCAGCACGAGATACTAAAAGACCTAGACATAAAGGTGGACACGAAATATATCGAGGGGATAAGGGACAAGCTAGGCGACAGTCTTGCTACAAAATATATCGACTATACAAGCATACATGACATGAAAAACAGGGCAGAAGAAAACAAACTGATTCCAAAATACACAGAAGAGTTTTTCAAAAAGGCATTTACATATGCAGGTGGGCGATATCATATACGTAAGGATGGTTTCATGTCCATAGATTCCATACCAAATCCTCTCAGGAAGGTTGCCGTGGATGATTCATTCAAGAAAAAATTTGGAACTATGCGGAATTCCTATCCAAAGGCCACATTTGACAAGCAAACTGCATTCAAAAACCCCGATGTGGAGTTTGTTACATTTGGAAACCCCTTATTTGAGTCAATTTTACAGTGGATTGACAAGAATTTTTCCCATGAGATGCAGAACGGGGCAGTCTTTTTGGATCCAATGGGTCGTGACGGGTATATACTGTTTTACGAGGGGGAGATAAGAGACGGGACAAACCACATTGCAGGGAAAAAACTACTTGCATACTTTGTAAGTGTGATTGACGGGGTTGTAACACCCATCGATCCTGCCATAATGTGTGATTTAAAAGAGGAAGGTAATGGGGATCCGGGCATGCAGGAATATGTGGACAGGATCAAGGGTGATTTGATCCCACATGTAATGTCATCACTTGAAGAATACCGGGACAAACTACAAAAAGAACGCAACCACCAGGCCGCCATCAAGCTGAAATATGGAATAGAATCACTGAGTCAGTCAATCAGAGATGTGGACAATGCGATAGAGGACCTTAGAATACGCAAGGATTCGGGCGAGAATGTGGATATTGCAATAAGGAACAAGAAGGACAAGCTAGAGTCGTATATGGAAAACAAGGCTAATCTTGAAAAAAACATAAGAGAAGAAAAGACACTTACAATGAGCTCACCATCATTCTTTGGCATAATATGTGTAAAACCCATGAATGCAGTGGCGCCTGACATGCGAAGCAATCCGGAAGTGGAGAATCTAGGAATGAAAGTTGTCATGGCATATGAGAAGGAGATGAGGCGCAAACCCGAAGACGTATCGCGGGAAAATCTTGGATTTGATGTGCGCTCAACTGATGCTCAGGGCACCATCCGACATATCGAGGTCAAGGCAAGGGCAGGCGAGGGCCGTATTGCCATGAGCACCAATGAGTATTACCAGGCACAACAGATGGGTGATTTGTACTATCTGTATGTGGTGTGGAATGCCAAGAATCCTGATGCCCGACCCATAATAATTCCAAACCCTGTAAAAAACCTAAGTATAGAACCAAAGGAGACGGTCACCTATTATGTAAATCAAGATGATATAAGGAAAAACAGACAATGAAGCGCAGGTTGATTGGTGAGACTTTTCCAGTAAAAAAAGTAAGTGAGGAGTCTGCACGGGAGAAATCTATCAGGCATGGACACATATCCACACTCCACTTGTGGTGGGCACGCAGACCACTTGCATCATCACGTGCCACGATATATGCCTCATTGATAGATTCGCCACAGGATGTCATAAAGCGAGGCATGAAGAATGATCAGATAGCAGAGATGTCAAAGTGGGAAAATTCCTTGAATCACGTCATGTTTGCCAAAATACGACAGGAGATATTAGATAACAATAATGGGAAAAGACCGCGAGTACTTGACCCATTCGGTGGAGGTGGCGCCATACCTCTTGAGGCGTTGCGGCTGGGCTGCGAGACGTATTCGGGTGATGTAAACCCTGTGGCAATTATAATACAAAAATGCATACTTGAATACCCGCAGAGATTTGGTAGGTCCGCCTCCAAAGATGGTATTGCACAAAAAGACAACAACGATAAACTATTATCCGATATAAAAAAATGGTCTGATTGGGTGCTTGAAGAAGCACACAAGGAGATTGGAAAGTTTTACACAGAAAAGGGAAAAGATAACACATCAGTAGGCTACATCACTGCAAGGACTGTAAAATGTCAGAATCCCAAATGCGGAGTCGAGATTCCACTCGTAGCAAAATATTAATTTGTCAATAATAAAGGTAAAAAAATTGCCGTATATCCACATGTCAAAGGTAAAAAAATAGAATTCAAGATTATTGGTGATGGATATGAAAAGATACCAAAGGAATTTGAATCCACAAAAGGAACCATATCTGGAGGCAGAGCAGTATGTATTGCATGTAATACGGTCATAGATCCCAATACATTGAAATCACTGTTCTGGAAAAACGAGTCATATGACAAACAAATAGTTGCCATTGTACGCAAAGAAGGACGCCCTGGAAAGACATATCGACCAATAAATAATGATGACCTGACAAGATTCACATCTGCTGCCAAATATATGAAAATTAAGAGGGAAACACTTTTGAAAAAATTCATACTCGATCCTATACCTGATGAAATTATCCCCACACCTGAGAATGCAGAACACGTTCAAGGCGGTTCTTATTGGAGGGATACCAGGCCACCAATATATGGAATGACCAAATGGAGGGATCTTTTTAATTCACGACAAATGCTTGCAATGATTGTATTTCTGGAAAAAATCCAAATGGCACACCAACAAATGTTAGATGAGAAATATGATAAAGAGTACGCCAAAGTCATCTCAACATATCTGGCAATTATGTTAGATAGGTTGGCGGTTAAGATTTCTAATCTTGTAGTATATAACACAAAAGGTGAAAAAATTGAACAGGTGTTTGGCCGTCAAGCACTGCAGATGGTTTGGGACTATGTGGAATTAAACCCGTTTACCAATAGTGGATGGCATAACATGCAAGATTGGGTATTGCGAGTGGTAGAACACTGCTCTAATTTACAACTTTCTGCTGCACAAATATTACACGAATCCGCAACATCACTTTCATACAAGGATGAATACTTTGATGCTATATTTACCGATCCGCCATACTATGACAATATTCCATACTCTACAATATCTGACTTTTTTTATGTGTGGCTGAAACGTAGTGTAGGCCACCTGCATCCAGAACTGTTTGCCACGCCCCTGACCCCAAAATCAGAAGAGGCAGTAGCTACCTTGCCACTAGTACGTAACATTGACAAAAAAATAGCCGCAAAAACTATACACTCACTAAAAACCAAGGAAGATTATGAACTGATTCTTTCAAAGTCGTTTGGTGAGATGTATCGTGTTTTGAAAGAAGAAGGTATTGCAGTAATAGTATATGCACACAAGTCTACTGATGGTTGGGAGACGTTGATAAACTCCATCTTGGAATCTGGTCTGGTAATTACTGCTGCATGGCCTCTTCATACGGAAATGAAGGCAAGGATGGTGGCTCAAGGAACTGCTGCCCTTAGTTCGTCTATATACATGGTTGCCCGCAAGATCAAAAAAGAAGAATTGGGATTTTATAGAGACATAAAAAAAGAGATGCACAAACACATCAATACAAAGCTGAAACATATGTGGGACGAGGGAATATCTGGCGCTGATTTTTTCATATCTGCAATCGGGATATCGCTTGAAATCTTTGGCAAATATGACAAAATAATTGACGATGCCGACAAATCAATTACCACGCCACATCTTTTAGACGACATAAGGAAGATGGTAACTGATTTTGTAATCGGCAGGGTGCTTGAAGGCAATATGGGCAACTCCATCTCACACATGACTCGGTTTTATATCCTGTGGAGACAGACATATGGTCATGCAAAGGTGCCATTTGATGATGCATTAAAGATGGCCCAGAGTGTAGGTATAGACATAGACCAATATGATAAAGGATTAATTCACAAGGATGGTAGTTTCATCCGTATTCTTGGGCCGTCTGATAGAGACGTTGACAGTATGGATACAACGGAATGGATAGACATTTTACATAAATTAGTACTATTGTGGAAGTCAAACAAACGTTCCCAAATGCAGGAGGAGCTTAAAAAGGCAGGCCTGGGAGCCTCTGAGCAGTTTTACAAAGTGGCCCAAGCTATATCGAATTCTGTACCAGAGACTGACGAGGCAAAACTACTTGATGGATTTCTCTCTGCAAAAAATAAAATCATGTCAGATGCCCAAATTCCCACCAAAAATAGTGCCCAGACCAGACTATTTGACTAGATATCCGAATCAGCGCCTAACTGCCTCAAAGTCTCACGTATTTGGTTTAGTTCGTTTTCAGATACGGAGCCATCTTTCGCGTTGACAGATAAATGTATGGATCTGAATTTTTCATTCAACAATCGCACTATTCCCCATGTGTCACTCAGCCTTCCCTCGGGTATGTCAAGTTTCAGACTGATGTATTTCCTCGCAGGAGATTCTAGGTTAGGATCATCTGGTTCATCTCCACCATTGTAGGGTTTTGGAGTTGGTTCACCTCCCGGTTCCGGTTTAGGCTCTTCAGGCTTTGTACACAAGATTGCATCAATTATTATTTCATTTTCTGCAAAAGATACAGAGACGTTGGTTTGAAAGGACATGCATGAGGGTTTGCCGCCTATCAGCTCCCCAAGCCCGAATATTCCCTGCTCTACGCCGTCAGATATTGCCCTTTCTATGACATCCCTGCTTGTGGGTCTTCTTTCTCCGCGGGTCTTTAACAATAGATCATATATTGGTGTTGTTCTTGCAAACTTGTCATTGCCAATGTATTTTTTTAGTACCAATGGTCCGATTTTTTCATGCACCTGTTGTTCTGCAACAAGTAGTTTTAGCACGGTATTGGATATGCCATCTGACATGCCCATTGTTGGAACCCCCATATCATATTTTTGTAGGCCATCATTGCTTGGTACATACATCGTCCTATAACATTTTTTGATATTTATTCCCATCATTGAATCTACCTTGCGTAGCTCATCTACTACTTGTTTTTTCTGTTCCGGATTATTCAGATCCCGCAACAGCCCCTCTAGTGCAAGCTTGTTTTTGACATGGTTTGTAAATTCGACCCTCTCAGAATCAGGCGCACACAAAAAGAATATGGAATTTCTATAAATACGTGGCAAGTCTCCCTTGTTGTCAAGCATGTTTTTGCATTTATGTTCGTCATCATTACGCAGTATTACCAGCTTAAGCTGGGGCGAGTCACCAACATCCCTACTACTTGTCCATATGTGTGATGATAAGGTAGAGCTTCCCAGATTTGACTTTAACAGGATCTTTTCAACCTCTTCAACCTCAATATCCTTTATGTTGTCCATCTTGTCCAGTTTTAGCCTGTTTATGTTTGGCTCGCTTGAAAACAAGTGCCTACCCTCTGTGGTCTTGAAATATGACAATTTTGACCTAAAGTTATCTACGACATCGCTTACGATACTTGAGGAGATGTCGATATGGGAAGCAGCCGCCTTGATCTGGTTCATGGTGATGCCTTTTTTTCCGTCGCTTGAAAAGGAGTGCATAAAGATGGATGTGGCCGTCCTGCTACCCAGCCGCAGCCCACGATATGCCTGACCCAACTCCTTGTCGACACGGGTTGCGCCCGAATCACCGCCGGTAATATCCTTTGTCAAGACACTGTCAAACTTGTCGCCTATATGTACAAGAAGCTCACGCCTTATCTCGTTGTTGTTCAGGTCAAAATCTGCAAGTGTGATGTATGGTCTTTCACTATCTTTTAATGAATGAATAACCATGGATAACAGTCTCAGCACCCCCCTTGTCCTCTGAAATGATGCAAAGCTGCCCCAGTTGTGGTACAGTGTGTCTATCACATCAGGCAAAAACGGATAGGTGTGTTCAAACTTTTTCCTATACTCGTTCGCTGTCATCTTTGGTGGAAGTATTGACTCTTTTTCACAATATTCTACAAACCGTGATATTGTGTCTTCTGCGTCACGTACCATGTCGGACTCTGTTACAGAAAACAACCTGGATCTTATTATATTTGGGACATCGTCGGGCGATACGGGCGTGATCTTTCTATCTTTTCTGCCAGACACATTGCGTAGTTTCATGAGCAACTCTTCTGCCTTTTCCCTATCTGCTATCTCTAAAGTACTTGCGGGAAAACTGGCCACGACACACACATGATCTAACGTAGATATTGCCTCTGTAAGCTGCTGTATGAATATCACAACCTGTGTGGCAAGATTCGTGTCTTCTATCTTGACCCCTGCAGCTACTGCAACATACTGTAGCAATTCGTCAATCAGAATGATGACTGGCCCGTGCCTTTCCAACACATCTCGTATCTTTTCACGCCCAGGTGCCAGCATGCCAGACAATACATCTATCTTTCCATCAAGCTGTTTCTCGATCATTCCCCATACGGTGTCATCCTTGCCCATGCTTGTGCCTACGATAACCACAGGCTTTGCTCCCCAGTTTCGTGCACTATGATACATGGCAATCATTGCGTGCGTCTTGCCCCCGCCAAATGGGGTCTCTATGTGCTGGAACCTATCCCCGCCCTTTCCCTGTACGCGGTTTTGAACATCGTCAAGTACGTTCTGGAGGCTTTTTGTTATGTGTGTTTTCTTAAAGAACGTTTTTTCATCAGTATATTCTGTCGAACCCCTGTTCTTGTATGTGTCCCACAAATCTGCTGCAAATACGTCCATCTCCAATCGGTTTTTGACAATATCCTCATGTGGTATTGCTATGGTGTGAAATGGTTTCATCAATAAATTAAGTATACACTCAGGTCCACCCATAAGGGGCAGATTTGAATAGAAAGATTTAAAGCTGGTATCAAATTTGGATGATTTAATGGGAGATTCTGCACTACTCAGAAAGGAATTAAGAAAAATATACCAGAAAATCGATCTTTTAGAAAAAGAGAATACGGAACTCAGGGCTCAAGTAATTCAATTGAAAGAGGAAAAGGCATCAATGATTGACCGATACGAATCTGAGATTGAATATTTGGTGCGACGCCTCAACTATTATGAAAATGAAAACGCGCCTTCATCTACAGGGTCAATGTATAATGCCGAGAGAAAAAAGTTCCAGAAAGAGGAAGCCCTTCTGGATTCTGAGAGTGCCGATGACAACGCCGATGACAACGCCGCAAACAAAAACGATACTTCCACCAAGAACGATCCTAATGTGGACCTGAATAGTCGCAAAGCGGGTCCGCCACAGGGCCACAAGGGCATCTCGCATCATAACCGTTCTGAATATACTAAACGATACGACATACACCGGTGCGCCAACTGTGGCAACGAACACGTGATAATATTGCGACCGGTTGTACGACAAATGTATGATTTTGATGGAGACAGAATAAGTATAGTGGCTGGTACGATTGTAGTGGGACGGTGTAAATGCGACAGATGCGGACACGTTACAGAAGCCGACAGTCCCCTTATTGCCGGTACGGCACTCGGTCCCAAGGCTCGCGGTTTTGTAGTGGAATACTTTGGTACACGTGCAACTGATGAGACAATGTCTGTCTATTTTAGAGACATGTATGATTTTGAGATATCACCAAATACCATATGGAACGCGCGCAAAGCCATTGCAACACTGACACTGGAAAAAACATACCAAAACATACTGAAATACATCATATTGGCATTGTACGTCCATTTAGACGAGACAGTACTAAAGATATACGGTAAGAGGGGGTATGCCTGGATGGCATCAATACCTGATGCCACATATGTACTGGTGGCCGCAAGTAGGGCCGGTGCAATACCCGAAATACACTTTAGCGCACTTTTGGATAAACCCGTAATAGTGGACGGATACGCAGGATACAACAGTTTCCGCATTGTTCAGCGGTGCTGGGTGCACATACTACGTATGGCCGAGAAAGCCGCCATAAAAGCAAAGAGGGGAAGCGTTCCGTACATACAGTACCGGCGGCTCCTGTGCATGTATAGACGCATCAAATACATGGATACGGCCCCTCCCGAATACTGCCTGTCTCTGCAACGACAGCTGTGCAGTATCGCAGATGGATACGGGGGCCATCCAATGGCCGCCACCATACACAACGCGTCACCGAACCTGTTTACGTTCCTGCGGTACAAAGGAATGCCTCCTAACAATAACCCCGTTGAGTTGGATATACGTGACACCATAGTGTTGCAGCGCAACGTGCGCCACAAATTAATGACTAGCACGGGCATGCACGTATTTTCAATTTTGGTGAGCTATACGCGCACCTGCCAGAAGCGCGGCATTGTACCATGGAAAGGCATAGTGGAATTGTCCAAGAATCCAGACTGGAACATATTTGAAGAATCCGCCGCTATGTCAGGTAATGTAACGATAGCCGCCTAGTACAAGACTGTTTCAGATGTGTGGATAACTGGCATACCTGTGGGTACAGAAAGGGATGGACCTGAGTGTATACGGCCCATGTTGTATTAGGGGTGCATGTGGGTTTAAAAAGTTTTGTTTTTTGTGGAACTGTCAAAAAGTAGTGACCTAAAATAGGCTGTCAAAAGAGTGACCTAGACTTTGCGGCGGCCTGAATCATCGTTAAGATTTTGTTTTCCCCATCAATTTGGATACCTGCGGCCTCTGCTGGTGTCTTTCCATCTAGTCCTAAGTGTGGTCTTATGTAATTGTGGTATAGTTGTAAGCCTGTCAGTATTGCAGAGTCTTCTTTCTTTAGACCACGTGTTACCTTTTCACGGTGTCGTATTGTGGCGCCGTTGAATGATTCCATTTGATTGTTGTTCATGTCTCCAGTCATGTGTATATGGCGTGCATGCTCTGATTCTTTGTGTAGGAAGTTCTTGGCGGCATACTGTTTCTTGTGGGCATGCGCAAAGTTGGCGGCCCCATCACTGGTGAGTTGTTCGGGGACTTTGCCAGCCACACGTTTAGCTTGTTTGAACATGGGTTCAACATCATCATTGCCTTTGTGTGTAGCCACCATCTTGGCAAGCCAGAATCTAGTTTCACTATCCAGCATGGCAAACAGGTATTTTCGCTCGCCCTTAATCTTGAGATATACCTCATCAGTACGCCACTTTTCACCAACTTGGGGTTTAATGTCATCCATGAATTTGTCCATCAAACTGGCATATTCATCGGCCCAGTTCAGTACGGTTTGATATGTGACTTTGATGTTCATTCCCTTTAACGCAGTGGCGGTCTTGCGGGTTGACAATCCACTAAACACTAAATCTACAGCCATCGTAATCTGTTCTGGTGTGGCATGTTTTCCTTCAAAGCCTAGATTGTGCGTAAATCGCTTACCACAATCCTTACAGCCGAATTGTTGCATGTCTCCACGTTTGGTCTTTTTGATTCCTTTCTTTATGATATTTACCGAATCACAGAACTTACATTTATCTAAATCAACTTGCTTTACAGTAATGGTCTCTTTGACTATTTCACGCATCTTACGACTTATCTCCACGGCGTGGATGTGCTTACAACATACATGACGGAATCGGTGGTCTGGGCAAGAACATACCCAACCACGTTCAGTAGATATAACATCATACTGTTTGTCACTGGATTGTGAATTGACTTTGTAAGATGTATTGTCAATTCTGTGGATCTGATTTTTGGTTTTAACTATCAACGCTCCTCGTTCTTGTCTTGTAGTCATAGTGTTACCTCGGTACAAATAAATGAGAAACAAGTATCGAGAGCTCTGAACGGTACCTCGTTCACAGATCGTCCATTATGGGCGATCTTACATTTCCTATCTTTCGTCATTGCTTTTCTCACTTGCTTCATGTATAACCGTGCAGTTATTGACTATATATTAGTTGCGATAAACCGCGCAGTTAACTTTAAATAATTGGTACCAATTAATGGATGTATGACTAGATGGAAAAAGGATGCAACTACATTTGATATGAAGCTTTGTTTCAGTAGAAATCGGGACGGTTCTAAGACAATGGCGTGCAGAATACCAAAACCTGTATTGGAGTGTTTGGGTAATCCGCAATCGTTGCGATTTGAATTAGAGGGCGATGATGTCCGTGTAAAGGGCATACCGGAGGATGATTGATGGTTATGGATCAGTCTACTATTTTGAAGTCAGTAAGTCGTAGGATTGAAGGTAACATTCCCATAAATCTTACACCGTCTTGGGGAGATTCATTTCTTTTTATAAGTAACGATCAACGAAAGCATACACATGCAATCCATCGCTACCCCGCTAAATTTTTCCCAGAGTTGCCCCGGTGGGCTATCAAAAAATATACTAAGCCTAGAGACTGGGTTTTAGATCCATTTACTGGAAGTGGTACAGTTAATTTAGAATCTATGTTACTCGACCGTAATAGTGTCGGTATTGATGTGGATCCATTTGCACGATTCTTAACACGTGTAAAGACCACCATCTTAGACCAAGACACATTGAAGCAGGTTGAACGCACACTTCAATCATGTATGGAGCGGTTTGGAGAAATAGATGTAGAGTTGCCAGATTTTCCATATAGAGACCACTGGTTTAACCATTACACATTACAAGAATTAGCATACATCAAACAATGTATAAATGAATTACATGTAACAAGAACAATACGTAACTTTTTGTTAGTAGTGTTTTCCTCTGTAATTCGAGCAGTCTCTAATGCGGATAATAATTGCACAAGAACCGTAGTCCGTAAGAAGTTGAACAAACAGGTAAAACCCAATGATGCAATACGGCGGTTTATGAATCGACTGTCTGACCAAATAGAACGGATGCCCCCCCCACAACTCACAGTTACAAACATTAATCCCAGATAATGGTGATGCTAGAAATATAGGCATACATGAAAAATTCAAACTTGCCGTAACGTCACCACCTTATCTAAATGCCGTAGACTACCCAAGAACCCATCAGTTAGAGATGTACTGGCTTGGCATGGCTAACGGTTCACTGCGTAATATCAAAAAAACGCACATAGGAACGGAGGTTGTTTACAAAGATGACTACAAAGATCTACATCTTACAGGCTTCGATAATACAGATGTTATTATCCGCAGGATATACAATATAGATCCAAGAAGGGCGTTTATCGCTTTTAACTACTTAATGGACATGTATAGAACGTTTGAATCCGTTTACAAGTCTCTAATTGCTGGCGGTCGATATGTTATAGTTGTCGGCAATAATCTAGTTAGAGGCATACCGTTTGAGAATTGGAAATACTTTATTCCAATGGCAAAGAATGTTGGATTTACTATGGATTTACACTTTGAATCAGAGATCATCAAACACTACATCAAAATACCTCGTAAAGAGCGCATTAACTCTGAACATGTATTGGTGTTCCAAAAGTGACAAAATCTATCGAAGCAACACAGCGCGGAATGAACGCGTCAGTGAAAGGATTCGCCAATGAGAATAGGTTGCTAGGAGCATTATTAGAGCGAGGCTATAATGTGTCAAAGGTCGATCTTCCTCACTCCTCATACGATTTGGTTCTTGAACACCAAAAAGACATGATTCGCATACAGGTAAAGACCGTGGGCGTTGGTAAGAGCGTCTCCTTCACTGGTGGGGTGAGGGGAGGTGCAGACAGAGAATACAAATCAGATGTCAAGTCATACATACAAGACACAGAAAAGTCAGATGTGGTGGTTGGCGTACTTTCGGAAAAAACTAACGGGGACACAATCACATTCTATGTATTCCCCACAATAATGGTTGAAATATGGGGTACAAAGTCAAGGTCAATCAACAAAGAATCCCATGCTAAGAATAAGTATGAATACATTGAGAGATGTAAAGATAAGGAGTTTGTATTACAGGTGTTTGGGAATGCCTAAAACACTACCTGGATTTAACACCTGAATCTAACCAGTTCTTAACAATTCAGAATCTCCATCTCACCAAATTACACAGGTCACTCTTTTGACAGCCTATTTTAGGTCACTACTTTTTGACAGTTCCTCTGTAACTATAATGATATAGTGGATGCTTGCATTATATCTTTGAAGCGTTAAGTATTACAATTGGTATAATTTTTAGATATATACTTGGACGCGGCCTCTCAAAAGAAAACTTGCATGACTATTTGGAATGAGGTGGCGCCCCGCTACCACAAAAGGTGGATAAGCCCCACAATAGGACCTTTTAGCTGCGCCAGTAAGATGCTGGAGTTGATCAGCATAAAGGGAGGTGAACATGTATTGGATGTGGCCTGTGGCACGGGCTCTGTAATATTGCAATTGATAAAGCTGGTGGGTACACAAGGATATGTAGTGGGAGTAGACATGTCCCAGACTGCCCTGAATATAGCAAAACAGACCAATATGGTTTTGCCCAATCTGGATTTTGTAAATGGTGATGCAGAGACTGTAAAATTTACCCATCTCTTCGATGCGGTAACCTGTCAGTTTGGCATATTCTTCTTTCCGGATGCTCCTGCTGCCCTGTCAAACTTGAAGAGTGTTATAAAAGAGGGCGGAAGGTTGGGTATTGTCGTCCATGGTAAAAATACACCATACTACACATGCTTCATCGAAGAGATAGTCCGTTACATACCCGACTTTTATAGGTCTGATATGCCACCTCTAGATAGGTATGCGCAGAGAGAACCACTGCATAAGCTAGTAAGGGATGCGGGCTTTACTGATATAATTATAAAAGATGTAACGTATACGTTCAGTCCTGGCGACTTTACATCATACTGGAAAAATTATACTCAGTATTTGGCTAAACCGTACCAACAAAAGATTGAGTCATTAACCGAAACGGAGAGGAACAGTCTACAAGAGTCTATACGACGCAGAACCGCGCAATACACCAAAGGGAATATTATAGAATTTCCATGGCAAGTCTTAATTTTAGGCGCAACAGTATAAAGTCATGGTGAAGGAGAGGGAGAGTAAAAAGTTCCTAAAGAAGAGGGCACCATTCTATCTTGCCGGTGTAACTATTCTGATAGTCTTTGTAGTACCAGGTATTTTAGCGGTCGAACTTGAAGATATAATACCAGAGACACTAAGCCCAGATGAGACCCGAATATTACAGAGCCTCTTTGACTATACAGGGCCCAATGATACTGGTATAAACGTCTATGAGGCCATATCGGAGAGAATAGCAGACCAATATCCAGATGGTAACGTGTATGAGCATCGCTCCACCACACTACACGTTATAGTTACAGATACTGGTGGGGGCCTATACAGAATAGTCTTGGATTTTGAGTCGTATAACGGTGAGTTATACTTTGATATGAACATGAATGTCACAGATGAGGTCGTGTCTGGAAACAACAATCTCTCAAAAGATATTGTAGATTTGGTGTATTACTATGACTGATTATAACATAATGAGATCTTTGGTAAATTTATGCATGGATTTTTGGCGGCTACCAACCATTATGGAGTCCTCTATCCGGACGCCGAATCTTTTGGGAATATAGATTCCAGGTTCCACAGTTACGGCCATCCTGTCTTGTAGTGTGTAATCACTGTACTTTGATATTGTAGGTGATTCGTGCACATCAAGCCCTATACCGTGTCCTGTGGAATGGATAAAGTATTCTCCATATCCTGCCTCATCTATAACATCACGACATGTTTGGTCTATTGTGCTGCACAGCACACCTGGCGCCGCCTCCTTTAAGCCACACATCTGCGACTCTTTAACTAAATCATATACCTCTTTGGCCTTCTTTGATATATGCCCTATGCCAAATGTACGGGTAGCATCAGAGATGTATCCATTATACCTCAATGTAATATCCACCGTTACCATATCAGCGTCTCTGAATTTTCGTCGTGTCGGCTGGGCGTGAGGAAGGGCGCTGTTGGGACCACTTGCCACAATCAAGGGGTTTAATGTGGATGGATATCCAGTGTCAAACATGTTCTGTTTTATGGCTTCAGACATCAGTATGGCCTGCAACTCCAACTCTGTACGTCCGGGCCTTATAGAAGCAGTACATGTATCAAAGAGGCCATCAATGATACGAGATGCTTGGCGCAGTCTCCGAATCTCTGTATTGTCTTTTATCATGCGGGCGTTAAGAAATGGTTTTGTGTCGTGTGTGACATTTGGTGCATCCTTTAAGAGTAGTTTCATTGTGGCATAGTCTGGACAGTCCGTACATGGACTGCCTTTTTTATCAAGTAATGATGACACCTGAGGTATAAGACGGGCTCCACGCTCGGATGATTGCACAGTACAGTCTTGCGACTCGGCCTTGGCACGATCAGACTCTAATTCAGGGACTACTATTATTGTATCATTTTGGGTCAGTATGCCGACGGCCTCGCCCCAAAAGCCAGTCATGTAGTATAAATTCTCCGGAGTAAATGCCACCAGAGAGTCATATCCACATTTTTGAGCCTCCTGTAATAGGTTATGGCGTCTCTGCATTATATACGTGGGCTATTGTCCAAATTTATAGATATTATCTGCGTTTAAATTATGAGTGAATTTTTTAGAGATAATCAGACAGCCCAATGCAAACAATATAAAAAATAAACGAGTTGTGTCTGCGCAGTGTATATAATATAAAATATCGTAGTGATTACACACGACGGGTAGGTCCTTGCATAGTCATCTGTATTGTACAGTTTAGACCATCATCCAAGCTTATGCGAAAAACCACTGTGATTAATTATGGAATAATAATAAAATGATCTTTATGTATAAATAATATTACATATTATAAGGAAAAAACTACACCAAGCAACCTTTACAGACCATCTAGAATCTTTCTCTTCTCTTCATACTCTTCCTGTGTAATCTCACCGTTGATGAATTTCATCTTGAGTACATCTATAGGACTTTGTGCGGTCGCAACTACAGTTGGCGCATTTCTCTGTGTGTTGATTTTGTCTATTGCCCGCTGTATCATATCTACAACGGTAATACCTTCCTCATTGTTTATTCCTTTTATGACCCGGCTGTTGTTTGTGGTGGTGATGTCAATGCGGCCCTTTCTCAAACCTTTGGTAAATCGAATCGAATCAATCTGTTTTAATTCATACGCTTCGAATTCGTATCTATTCAGTATCTTGGGCATGTAGAATATTATTCTATGATTGGTTAGTATCATCAGTCCGTTTCGCTTGCTTAATTTCACGGCCTTATCGGACAAATCAGTCTTCTTGTGTTTTGATCTTCCACCAATCAACAATTGATTACCAAACTCTATGCCGCCCCACATGGCCGCCTCTAAGGTTTCATCCGAACCTAGCACTCCACGGCTAAACATCTCATCTAACTTTTTTCTGTTGACGCTCGGCCCAATGAAAGAGTTCTCGTGTATTGGGGAGGACAAGTTAGGGTCTGTAAATTTATCCGGTAGTTTAAAACCGCGCAACATATCTTCCTCATTTGAAGTGTTAATAAGATTTATGATGTTACGCAGAACCGCTCGGCATGCAATTCTCTTGGGCATCATATTGGCTATTCCCTTCTGGTGTAGGCGATGCGACCCTAGCAAAACTGTATTTACATGTATATTATTCGAAATTTAGAGAATGTATGATGAAGTTTACAGATGAGGAGAAGGCCGGTTTGTACAAGGCAATACATACCCGCAGGGATGTCAGATCATACTTTACAAGTAAGCCAATACCCTCTGATGCCTTGGCTCGTATTCTACATGCAGCGCACCATGCACCGTCGGTGGGTTTTTCACAGCCTTGGAATTTCATTTTAATTAAAAATTCCAGAACCCGTAAAGCAATAAAAAAATCATTTGAAGAAGAGAAAGAGCAAACTGCCAGTACGGTAGAGGAGCCACGCCGTTCACATTACATGCAATTAAAACTCGAAGGTATCATGGAGTCGTATCTTAACATATGCGTCACGTATGACCCTACACGGTTTGGGCCATTTGTTATAGGGCGGGGGAGCATACCGCAGACCGGAGTGTATAGTGTCTGCTGCGCAATACAGAATCTGTGGTTGGCAGCTCGTACCGAGGGTGTGGGCGTTGGCTGGGTCAGCATACTGTCTAATAATATAATTAAAAAACATTTGAATTTACCATCGCATGTTGAGCCAGTGGCGTATCTGTGTTTAGGTTATGTGGATGACTTTCCCACAAAGCCGGATTTAGAGGTGACAGGCTGGCTGCCTCGCTTGGAACTTAAGGATGTGATAGATTATGAGGTCTGGAATGGGAATTCCAATATACAATGGAGTGAACTGGATAAAACCTTGGGGGAATCAGAGTACGCTTAAATTAATATAAGTATGCCTGTCTATGGGCTTGTGGCGCAGTATGGATAGCGCGGTAGCCTCCTAAGTTACAGGTCGAGGGATCGAAGCCCTTCAAGCCCGTATGTTTCATTCTCAGATCTGAGAATGAGTGACATTATTTTACAAATTCTTGTTTCAGGGAATGACGGTTTCATTTCAAACTGTGCCGCACGGTAGGCGTGTATGGTATTTAAGAAAATATGTACTGAAGTTGTTGTAATTATTATAATATACAGTATGCTATACATGGAATAGTATAATCTAAAATATACACATACAGAAACAGGCCGATGCATGATATCCTGCAGGGAGTGTGGGGATTGCATGTGACAGGTTCTAAAAAACATGGCAAAGGTGAGCCGGGGATGGATCAATCAGAATGTCCAAAACCCCCGTGAACTAGACACAAAATTTGAGATAATGCCCAGTTTTAAGACTTACAATCTGTATTACAACGACGTTTTTGAGAACCTGCCTTTAACTATATAAATACAATTAAGAGTTAATTTAGTATACACTCAGGTCCATCCCTTTCTGTACCCACAGGTATGCCAGTTATCCACACATCTGAAACAGTCTTGTAC
This sequence comes from Nitrosopumilaceae archaeon, assembly GCA_965219765.1. Taxonomy (GTDB): domain Archaea; phylum Thermoproteota; class Nitrososphaeria; order Nitrososphaerales; family Nitrosopumilaceae; genus VYCS01. The sequence goes on along the minus strand of CBDCOI010000001.1, from coordinate 1,538,376 downwards.
TAGGCGGCTATCGTTACATTACCTGACATAGCGGCGGATTCTTCAAATATGTTCCAGTCTGGATTCTTGGACAATTCCACTATGCCTTTCCATGGTACAATGCCGCGCTTCTGGCAGGTGCGCGTATAGCTCACCAAAATTGAAAATACGTGCATGCCCGTGCTAGTCATTAATTTGTGGCGCACGTTGCGCTGCAACACTATGGTGTCACGTATATCCAACTCAACGGGGTTATTGTTAGGAGGCATTCCTTTGTACCGCAGGAACGTAAACAGGTTCGGTGACGCGTTGTGTATGGTGGCGGCCATTGGATGGCCCCCGTATCCATCTGCGATACTGCACAGCTGTCGTTGCAGAGACAGGCAGTATTCGGGAGGGGCCGTATCCATGTATTTGATGCGTCTATACATGCACAGGAGCCGCCGGTACTGTATGTACGGAACGCTTCCCCTCTTTGCTTTTATGGCGGCTTTCTCGGCCATACGTAGTATGTGCACCCAGCACCGCTGAACAATGCGGAAACTGTTGTATCCTGCGTATCCGTCCACTATTACGGGTTTATCCAAAAGTGCGCTAAAGTGTATTTCGGGTATTGCACCGGCCCTACTTGCGGCCACCAGTACATATGTGGCATCAGGTATTGATGCCATCCAGGCATACCCCCTCTTACCGTATATCTTTAGTACTGTCTCGTCTAAATGGACGTACAATGCCAATATGATGTATTTCAGTATGTTTTGGTATGTTTTTTCCAGTGTCAGTGTTGCAATGGCTTTGCGCGCGTTCCATATGGTATTTGGTGATATCTCAAAATCATACATGTCTCTAAAATAGACAGACATTGTCTCATCAGTTGCACGTGTACCAAAGTATTCCACTACAAAACCGCGAGCCTTGGGACCGAGTGCCGTACCGGCAATAAGGGGACTGTCGGCTTCTGTAACGTGTCCGCATCTGTCGCATTTACACCGTCCCACTACAATCGTACCAGCCACTATACTTATTCTGTCTCCATCAAAATCATACATTTGTCGTACAACCGGTCGCAATATTATCACGTGTTCGTTGCCACAGTTGGCGCACCGGTGTATGTCGTATCGTTTAGTATATTCAGAACGGTTATGATGCGAGATGCCCTTGTGGCCCTGTGGCGGACCCGCTTTGCGACTATTCAGGTCCACATTAGGATCGTTCTTGGTGGAAGTATCGTTTTTGTTTGCGGCGTTGTCATCGGCGTTGTCATCGGCACTCTCAGAATCCAGAAGGGCTTCCTCTTTCTGGAACTTTTTTCTCTCGGCATTATACATTGACCCTGTAGATGAAGGCGCGTTTTCATTTTCATAATAGTTGAGGCGTCGCACCAAATATTCAATCTCAGATTCGTATCGGTCAATCATTGATGCCTTTTCCTCTTTCAATTGAATTACTTGAGCCCTGAGTTCCGTATTCTCTTTTTCTAAAAGATCGATTTTCTGGTATATTTTTCTCAATTCCTTTCTGAGTAGTGCAGAATCTCCCATTAAATCATCCAAATTTGATACCAGCTTTAAATCTTTCTATTCAAATCTGCCCCTTATGGGTGGACCTGAGTGTATACCATGGGCCCGTGGGATAATCTAAAATATCTAAACGAGAACAACCATAGTCTAGGTTACTTTCGTGCAAAAAAAGACAAAGAGGGATTTATACAACATAAGAGATTGGCACGTGAAACCCTAGCAGCCGGCGCCAAAGAATTTGCGGCCCATGGTGATTTCCGTTTCCACGAACAATGGTCGCAACGTGTACATGGACGGCGACAACATCAAGAATATAAACAGAGAATACAAGATTATGGTAATGATCCAAAATCCAAGAATCCTGACATCAATTACCAAGCATCAATACGAAATAAAAAGACCGAACTATTCGACATACAATATGATATATCTAATATGTCTGATGCATATGATACCCGTGATTGGTGATTGTGTAATGCCCCAACACCCCCTGCGTAAAAAACATGCCAGAGGTGTACAAGCCGAAGGTCGTGCCATGGCAGACTACAAGAGCAGAGGATATCACATAACGGACATCCATAAGGGAGCGGATTTTATCGCAAAAAAGAACGGCCGTACAACATTTGTTGAGGTGAAAAATCATAGCAAAAACAGTGATGACCATCGCCCCGGCTCGGCGTCACGTTCACCGCACCCCCATCTAACTGGAGCACAGTACGGCTTAATGAAGAAAATAAGAGGCGATGATAACCCGAACACCTCATACCGCATATACTACACGTGACATAAGGGAATTATAAAGGTCAATCAACAAAGAATCCCATGCTAAGAATAAGTATGAATACATTGAGAGATGTAAAGATAAGGAGTTTGTATTACAGGTGTTTGGGAATGCCTAAAACACTACCTTGATTTAACACCTGAATCTAACCAGTTCTTAACAATTCAGAATCTCCATCTCACCAAATTACACAGGTCACTCTTTTGACAGCCTATTTTAGGTCACTACTTTTTGACAGTTCCGTTACAGACTATCCGAAGTGAATTAAATCACAACGAACAGTAGCCAGATAATGCCCAAGAACCTAAAACTTTCATTTTTTCTATATACACGCGCCGAAAAGTTGCCAGCCTATCTTGGTGATACTTGTGAGATACGACCCTTTTGAGAGAGACTTACAGATTGGTCTTTTCTGCCCACTTCTCTTCTATCTTCTCCTTCATGAACTTGACTATATCCTGCTTCTTCTTACGTCCTGAAGTAGAGTGTGCCTCTGCGTCTACTATGATTATCTTGTTATTTTCAGGGTCACTTTGGTAACCGTCCCCTACATCATTGGCCACCATAAGATCTGCCTTTGACTCTAGGAGCTTTGCCCGAGCGATTCTTATCAAATCTTCTTCGGATATGTTCACCTCGGCTTTGAATCCCACCAAGAAAGAGTCCGGAGCGGCATCGCGTATCCGGTCTATTATTTTGGGCGTCTTTGTAAAGACCAATTTTATGTCATCACCAGTACTGTCTATCTTGGAACGGTTATACTCAGAAGGGGTGTAGTCAGCAGCTGCTGCCATCATTATTACAATATCATAATGTTCTCTGGATTCGCGTATGGTGGCCTCCATCATCTCAGAGACACTAGTCACATTTATCACCTTGGCGCCAGATGGTGGCCTCTCCCGACCCGGACCATACACCATTGTGACATTACATCCATCTAGAATCAACTCCTTGGCTAATAGTACTCCAGTCATACCCGTACTCATGTTGGTTATGGCCCGTACCGGGTCTATACGCTCTAAAGTTGGGCCCGCCACCACCAACACCTTTCTGTCGCGCAGTACGGTGGGTTTTGTTAGTATGTCGGTGACTGCATCTAACAGCTCTGATGGCTCTACCACCTTTGCCTTTCCTTCTGAAATTTTAGGTGACAGAAAGCGTACCGACTGCTCCAAAAATTTGATATTTCTTTGGACAGCCACATTATTGTATATGGCATCATGCATGGCCGGACATATTAGAATGGGCGTCCCTGAACCAAGTGCAGTTGTCAGTATGGTGGAGAGTGCCGTATCGTCGACACCGTTTGCCAACTTTCCTATTGTATTTGCAGTGGCCGGATATACTATAACTATGTCTGATTTTTTATGGTCTGCAATCTCTATATGCTCCATGTCTCCGCCCAAAGATGACACCGTGGGATTTCCGGTGGCCCATGTAAAGTATGTGGACGTTATCAACTTTGCGGCATCCGGACTCTGTACGCATTGAACCGAGGCACCATGCCGCATCAACAAGCGGGCTGCCTCTATGGCTTTGTATGCGGCTACACTACCTGTTATACACATTACTATTTTTTTACCATTTAATGCCGTCCCTTCAGAACCGGTTATATCCAAAGATGAATGTTTATCACCATACATTATACATCATCTCCAAAGGAGTGCTCTTTAGCTGGAAACCGTTCATTCTCCACATCCTCTTTGTATGTATGTATAGCCCATCTTATATCCTCCGATAGATTGGCGTACTGCTTTACGAACCGTAGGCTGCTTTTGTGCATTCCCAACATATCCTGTATCACCAACACCTGACCATCACACCCCACTCCGGACCCTATTCCGATCGTGGGTATATCTATAGAGTCTGTAATTGTACGCGCCGTGTGCGATGCCACCTTCTCTAACACTATACAGAACGCCCCAGCCTCCTGTAAGGCTTGTGCGTCATTCTGTAGAACCTCTGCCGCTTCTTTATCTGCCCCCCGAACACCATAACCGTCCAGTATTTCAGCACTTTGAGGCTGTAACCCTATATGTCCCATCACGGGTATCCCGGCGTTTACAATACTTTGTATCGTCTCTGCTTGTTGCATGCCACCCTCTAGTTTTACTGCATCGGCGCCACACTGTATTAGTCTACCTGAATTTCGTATGGCTTCCTGTTTACTCACATTATACGATAAAAAGGGTAAATCTGCCACGACTAGAGCCTCCTTTCTGGCCCGGGAGACGGCTCCTGTAAAGCTGCACATCTCATCCATACTGACGGGTATTGTGCTTTTATATCCCAACATAACCATCCCGGCACTATCTCCCACCAACAGAATGTCCGCGCCTCCCTCATCACAGAGCGTAGCCATTGTATAGTCGTATGCAGTGACCGTAACTATCTTCTTTTTATTCTTCATACGTGTTATGTCCGCCACCCTATTATGCATCAATATATTCATCCAACCTCTCCTTGATTAATCGTACACACTCTTTTAGGTTTGCCATATTATCAAACTCGGCAATCTCGGTCAACTGTTCTGTGTGGTAGCCTTTCATCTCCTTACAATAATCAGACAATATAGGCAGGGCACGCGTTATGTTGTCAACTACGGTGATACTGGCTGTGCGCGCAGTGCGGGAGAGTGGATTTAGGTCTATGGTTATCACCTTCTTTCCTGCATTTATTAGAGCCTGAGTTCTATCCCCATCTTCTAGAGGGACTACTACTGTGTCCGCCTGCGCTATACCATGACTTACCATCCTCCTCGCCGACTCCAACCCTTTTATCATACTATGTCGTTCAAGGCCTAACACCTCTTTGGCACCTGCCCTGTGCAACATTCCTATTATGATTCGCCGTCTCTGTATGCTGTCATAGAATAGATTCACTTCTATCTTTGAGTTGGATGCAAGTGATAGATTCACCACCTCCTTACTACATAGTGCCGCTACATTTCCATTTACCGATATTACTGGATGTGATGATAGGAGCAGTGTGGCGGCCGCTGCCCGTATGGCTGCCTTGGCCGTAAGTAGAGTCTCTTCTCCTAGAATGTAGTCAAAGGCCTCTCCACGACCATGAGCCATCACTCCTTCCAATGCTACGGCGCCACTCAGAAAGCCTGCTGATACCATCTCCCGTATACGTAGCGACTCATAACGTGGATGTGATCTTGGCACTGTCATTGGATTACTCGGGCCCCCTGCATGTCTATACTGGTGTTGTATACATCATATGGGCGTAGCGCATCGGTGATTACATGCCCATCTTCTGGTGGAACCATGCAGAATATAGTCTCACCCACCATGGCTACACCACAGGATGCACCCACATCTGTTACCCGTCTTATTACATCATTCATATCATCTGTTATGACATCATTTCTTTTGGCAAATCTCATGGACAACTCCTGAAAGAGTTTCAAATCACCACCCATCACCATATCAATCATCGTGTCGTCACTTTGTATACTCTTTTGCAGAAACGCACTGGTGGATGATGGCGCAAGACATACTATTAGAATGGCCGGGTCTCCCACATCAAGTTTTTCTATGCGACCATATCCGGGAGCGCCGCCCCGTACCCGCACCTCAAATCCACCATGATATGCTGCCAATACGTCCCCTAGGCCACTATTGTAATGTAGCTCTACCCTGTGGGCTATCTGCCCTAATGTTATACTATCAATATTTGTCTTGAACGCCTCATTTAGCGCGTATAGTGTCGATAGGGCCATCGCCCCACTAGAGCCTAATCCACACCCAACTGGCACTGTCGTCTCATGCTGAATATTTGCGCCTCCCACCTCTCCTGTCATATTATAGAATAGATGCGCAGCGTACTTTGTCATATCGCCCCACATGCCCCCTACAACCTCCACTCTATTCTCTTCTATTACATGCACGGTGGTCTCTACTCCCATCTTGATGGAGAATCCAGCCCCCACTGATCCTGTCTCTTCGGGAGCATCGGCCATATCTGCCCTAAAGAAGCCAGTTATGTGAGCTGGGCAGAACGCCTTACCCTTCATTTAAAGTTGTTAAAATACACTAAAAATATAAGAATATGGATTGACAAGTGTACGCGGCCTCTCCCGCACAAGTCTGAGCGATTACACATCAGACCCCATCTTATACGGATTTGGCAGAACTATACATCAACACTGAACATATGGTCTTTGAGTCTTGGATTTTGCCATTACATATCATGGATATGACATCATCCAGAGAGTACACTTCCACAGATAAAATCTCATCCTCATCAAGATTGGTTTTAGTAAAAGTTAGGCCCGTGGCCACAAAACAGTGTATTATCTCGGTGTTATACCCTATGGATGGATAGAACGATAAGAGTGGCTTTATGGATTCTGCCGTGTAGCCGGTCTCCTCCTGTAACTCTCGGCGGGCGCACTCTAAGGGGTCCTCATTCTTCTCCAAAGTTCCCGCGGGTATCTCAAGTACGTTCCCGCGGGGGAATCTGTACTGGTTTACCATTATAATATTCTCTTTGTTGTCTATGGCCAGTATGGCCGCAGCGCCCGGATGCTCAATTATCTCTCTTCGTATGCGCCTCTCTCCCAAAACACCTTCGTATATGGAGAGTCCCAACACCTTTCCTTGAAACTTTTTATCACGCTCAAACAACTCTGTATCTTTTTTTTCCACTATGGATGGTTCTGTCACTACCTTAAATAAAGAATTTACATTATACAGTATGGTGGATTACAAACTAAAACTGGCCAAAAGAATGCTGTTCAATAAGAAAGGCAGTCTAATAGGAGCAGTTTTGGCAGTTACCATTGGAATACTGGTTATACATGTTAACTTTGTAATATTTCAGGGGCTCTATGATGCCTTCATTCGAGATTTAACCGAATATAGTTACGGCGACATACTGGTTACCGACGAATCAAATTTAATTGAAAAGTCCGATACCATACTGATTAACTGGTTCTCTCGTATACCTGATGTCCAGGCGGCCGCTCCTCGGTTTTCATCCAGTGGTGAGATAAATATAACAAAGAGCGGGGGTATGATCGAGACGAATCGCATACCACTCTTGGGCGTTGATCCCATACAAGACATTCAAGCATCTACGGCACACAAGACGGTATCTGAAGGAAGCTATGTCTTTTCTCAAAACTCCATTGTAGTGGGCTCAAGTATAGCGAGGGATTTGGGAGGTGTTCGTGTTGGAGATAGCATAGAAGTTGGTGTGGTCAATAGATGGGGTCAGGACGAAGTCCGCCGTTTCATAGTATCTGGAATTGCCACAGCTCCTGGCGGACAGGGGCTGGACTTCTCTGCTGTAGTCCACATAGATACACTTCGTGATATGCTAGATAGGAAAGGATACACCAGCTCTATAATGGTCAAACTACACGATCCCACAAAAGCAGAGAGTGTCCGTGATCTGTTTTTAGCATCATTTCCCAATGACGACTTTGTTGCTGAAACCATAGAAGAGTCCGCCGAACAACAATTGGCTGGTTTCCGTTCAGGCATTGCCATGATAAATATGATCGGCTACTTTGGAATGATGTCATCCGCCTTTGCCATAGTGACCATACAGATGATGCTAGTCAACGGCAAAACCAAAGAGATTGGTATAATGCGCTCCATAGGAGCTCGTCGCAAAGATATTTTGGTCATATTTATCATGCAAGGTATACTTATAGGGTTTATAGGGGCGGCTGTTGGAACCGGTGCTGGCTTGGCTTATACCTTTTATGCCAAAGAGACGAAACTTTCATTCAATAACAGCATACCGTTAGAGGTCACCTTTGACTGGGCTAAAATAACCCAGACTGCCTTGACATCATTTGGCCTTGCTGTTTTAGCGTCATTATATCCATCATTTAGGGCCACTCGGCTACTCCCTGTGGAGGCGATGCGATATGTCTAAGGTTTTGGATATTCGGGGCCTGACCAAGATATACGGCAAAGAGAAGGCAAATCAGGTTACGGCACTGAGTAACGTCTCCTTCTCTATAAATCAAGGCGAGTTTGCCTTGGTGGTGGGAAGCTCGGGCTCAGGCAAGTCCACATTATTAAACATGATAGGACTCTTGGACAAGCCCACACACGGCACAATCTATGTAGACGGTACAGATACCTCCAAACTGAACGATGGCCAGATATCCTCATTTCGTAACAAGAAGGTGGGATTTGTCTTTCAGTTTTCAAACCTACTATCCGACCTTACAGTTTTAGAGAATGTCATGCTTCCCATTCAGATGGCCGGAACGCCAAAGAGTCGTGAAAAAGCCGCCGAGTTGTTGGGGGCGGTGGGTTTGAGAGATCAGATGAAGCAGAGGGCGGATCGTATATCTGGTGGGCAGGCACAACGGGCGGCCATAGCCCGGGGGCTGGCAAACCAGCCAGCGTTAGTCTTGGCCGATGAACCCACAGGTAATTTAGATTCAGTTACATCTAAAAGTGTCGTAAAGTTGATGAAGTCGATGTGTAATACATTGGGGCAGACTTTTGTGGTTGTAACCCATGACCAAGAGGATTTTGGGGATGTAGATCGTATTATACAAATGAAGGATGGCAAAGCCTATGAAACTATGGTTCGTGGGGTAAGGGCTTGAAGTATATATTTTTGGCTACCACACTATTACTCACATCTGTATGTGGACTAGCCTTTGCGCAAGGCTTTGGCGGCTTTGGCGACTCTCCATTTGAGCGTGACTTTGGTGACATCAAGTATCTGGATTCATACTTTGGCACCTTTGAGTCGAAGGTTGAGGTGTCTCCTGGAGACAAGAACGTACCGTTTACAGTAGTGTTTGCGAATGTGGGAAGCCATGACATTACTGGCATAAGAGGAGAGATGTCACTACCATACGGATTTAATCCTACTCAAGGAGAAGGACTTGTGATTCATGCAGACAGCAATACCAACTCGAGGGCCGGAGATACATTCTATCTGACATTCTACATGGATATAGAGCCGTATGTAAACATACAAGAGTATCCGGCGGCAGTAAAGTTGGAGTTCGCACGGTTGCGCGAGTCAGGCACACGGAACGACTTTTTTGACTTTTACTTTTCAGTACCCGGCAGCGGAATTCTGCAGGTAAAGACATCAGACCCATTTTTGATGTCATTACAGACAAACACGGTCCAGATACAGATAATCAACAATGGAACTGCAACACTATCCAACACTGCTGTCTCTACACTGGGAGATCAAGGTTTAATGGCGCAGAATGTCAACTCCAATCTTGAAAATGTGGTAATATACGAGTCCGACTGGGAGTTGGGTAACATAGCCCCATTCTCCTCTAAATATATCGATATTGAGCTGTACATACCAGAGACGCTAAAGGGTGAAACACTACAACTTCCCTTGGTGGTGGAGTATATTGATGCTAATGGTGAGAGAATCAGTGATACTCGAATAGTCGACTTTTATATTCGAGGACTTGTTGACATCTCTGTTTATGGTATTGATACACTTACCATATCTGATACTATGATGGTGATAGGCGAGATAATCAATGAAGGAAATGAGGATGCGCTCTTTGGGTTTGTAACATTAGAGCCACTGGGAACCTCAAACATATCGCCCCAGACCCAGTTTATAGACGAGATAGATACAAGCTCACCAGTACCATTTAACATACCACTCTCTTTTGATGGTGACCCAATGTATGGAGAGCATGACATACAGATAACCGTCCGATATAAAGACGACATACGCGAAGAGCACTTTTTGACACAGGCGGCTAGCATAAATGTTGCATCCCCTCCGCCAACTGATACCAACAGAACAATTCCGGGTTTGGATGTGGATTCGCCCATCAATGACTCATCTCTACTATTAATTATAACTGGTATTGTTGTTGTTGCAGTGGGTGTGGGTGTGGCCGTAGCAGTGCGCCGCCGCCGCAACTAGATTATCGACCATACCGTATACACAGCATACCAAGAGGTGGTAGGAGATTGAGCGTGTACGCTCCCCAAATGGGGCAGATATATAATTATCCACTAAACATTACACGGTATAATGAGACGTATAGTCATAAAATTATCTGGGCGTGTCTTTGGGGATAATGATGTATACTCCCTCCGTGACTATATTGACATATTTGGTGCCATTAATGATGTACAGCCTATAATAGTTGCTGGCGGCGGCGCCACAGCTCGTCATTACATTAACCGTGCTCGCGCATCTGGAGCCGATGAGTCCACACTTGATGAGTTGGGCATTGAAGTGTCTCGCCTTAATGCCAAATTACTGATATGCGCAGCAGGTGATAGGGCATACCCGCATGTACCTCTTACACTAGCAGATGTTCAAACGGCAACTGCAAGCGGTCTTATGGTGTTGAGTGGAGGCCTATATCCAGGTCAGAGCACAAATGGTACGGCAGCACTTATTGCTGAACGAGTGGGCGCCTCAATCTTTCTAAATGCGACAGATGTGGATGGTGTCTATGACTCGGATCCAAATGTAAACAAGGATGCCAAGATCTTTAAAACCATAACAATATCAAAACTTCAAGACATATTGATCAACAATACATCTGTTGCAGGTGGATATGACTTGATGGATATAATAGCTCTAAAGACGATTCAACGCTCCTCCATACAGACACGAATAATACGTGCTACCCCCAGCAACCTAAAGAATATACTACAAGGTAAACAGACCGATATGGGCACATTGATACTGCCAGACTAGATATTTACTACCGGATACTCCCGAGCCCACATTGTTACCTTATCACCACTAAACTGCTCTGTACCATTTTGGAGTAATTTTTTGTATGTCTCTGCAGCCTCGTCTTGTTCGGCGGCCTTTGATTGAGCTTTTGTATAGCCATCTTCATCGACCACTACCACCACATAGCCATCATCACTTATAATTACTGCACCATACTCTTCTTCTCCCACGGGCACAAACTTCCCAGAGACTTTTTTGGTGGTGAGGGTCAACATGGAGAAGCCACCAGCTTCAAATAACTTCATCTGGGCCTTGGATGCGCGCCTCTTTCCTTCTTGAACTGCTTGAAAGTATTGCAACAAAGTAATGACACTATTACGCTATATATCTTTCAGTTCATGATCTACCATCAAAGATATGTAGAAAAAAGATCAGACTAGATGACTCTGGTTTGACAGGACATGCTGCAAGTCTAGCTCCCAAGTTTGCATCACATATCATGTATAGTCTTTGCTGAATCATATCCTGCTAACATTTATCAGAACCTCAACCACATGTAATGTATGAATCCCAAGGTGTTTGTAGGTGTGGCCATAGCTGCAGTCTTAGTGGGGGTAGCGTTGGTGGTTACTAGTGGCCCTGCACTACTTGAGGGATTTATGCCCAACCAACAACCAGCCACAGTTGTACCTGTCAATGTGAATGTAGATGATGTCAGTACAATCTCACTAAATCAGGATGGTGCTACATTGGAGATTGTAATAAGAGTCTCAAATCCCAACCCCAAAGCTGCTATACTCTCACTGGTAAAGTATCAGATATATCAAGATGATGTACGGGTTGCAGCTGGCGAAATTGGAGAGAGGTCTGGGGGAATGGTGGATGCATCAGACTACTATACAATACTGAGTAATGGTAGTGTTGTTCTACGAGATAGGATTGATCTAGTTAACACTGGCGGCGCCCCTGAGTTTTGGGCGGATTTGACATCTGGCGACATAACATGGTTTGTAACCGGTGAGGCGTTCTTTAACTTGAGTTCAATGACCTCCGGGCAGGAGAACATTATACTGTTTGAACAGATTTTGGAATGACTTTTAATTATATATTTTCAGACTCAAATTAATCTACAAAACCTTAAAAGGATGAACAGTAGATAATTCTCATGGCAGAAGCAGGAATGGCAGCTTATGGCGCCACAATAGGAGTTGCGATTGCACTTGCAGTAGTATGTTTTGCCCTTCGCGGCAAAGGACATCCTGACCCATTAGACTAACCGTAGCCAAAACTCTTTTTTACTTTTATAATATTGAGGTGTCCTCAAAGGTGACATGTCAACTATACGCTATTGGCGGCTACCGTAAATACAACACTCTCATATACGCTTGAGGCGGTACATCTCAAGAGCTCTTTTCCATACCCAACAGGGCGCCTAGAGTAAGCTGTTTACTCTCTCTTCGTTTAGTGAAACATCGTTGATAGTACTGGCACCCTTCACAATCACTTGATGGCTCTACAATGGGGACCTTCTCTTCTTTTAGTAGGTCGCCTAGAACCCTTACCCGCCGTACTGTCTCCTCAAACATCTTTTTGTTACGGGTCAGTGAGAAAGAGGACTCTCGTCTGTCCCCGGTTATGTAGACTATGATTCCATCCTCCTTGTCATACATCCACATACAACTGTTCAGATACAGAATGTCTCCGGCCAGAGGATTCTTGAGCTCGTCTGTGGCGGGCCGAAATAGTATTATGGCATCATCTGCCATCATATCGGCACTACCCTTTAGTGTCACCTCGCCAATGCTATACGACACCCGCTCCGAACCATACCCTAACTTTCTTAGCAGACCGGATATCAACTCACTAAAACCACCCTGTTCTGCTTTTATGGGATCCTTCCTGTTGTAGTATGACCTGCGCAGGCAGCCGACTACCTCTTCTAAATGTATGGTATTGTTGTCTGTAGAGTCTATGTTTACCTCCAACTCCCGACCCAACGACTCTATGGAATTTTTTATCAGACTGCGATAGTCACGATCTCCCATCATAATATTATGATACATAAAACAACTCTTATAATTGATGGGTTCTCCCCGTAGGTCTTAGACACTACAGAGATTGTGGTATCAGAGGGGCGCAACCCAAACTTACAGAGAAAAAAATCCCAAGGGAACCTATTATTAATGACCCAAAGACATTAGAAAAATTGGACGATATACGCGTCACATATTCAGGACTACTAGGACTTGCCGTCTCCATGGGGGGCATGTTTGCAGGGCTAGGCTTTACCATCATTGTCACTAGGCAGCTGTCTCCTGAGGAGTTTGGTGTGTGGACCATTATAAGCAGCATGATCGCTTACTCTGTTATATCCGAGACCGTAGTCTCCTACTGGACTACTCGCCAGGTCGCCCGGGGGACGCCGGTGGCAAAGACGTCTGTGGTCTCTTCCTCACTCTTTGCTGGCGGTTCTATTCCTGTATATCTACTGTCCATACACCTCTTTGCCACCAATATAGAGCCGGTCTTCTTTGACTCGATGCTTTTGGGGGCGATACTAATACCTGTAATGTTCATCCATTACACACTATCTGCCATAAATTTTGGACACAAACCACACGCCCTCAGCATTGGTACGGCTATCTATCAGGCCCTCAAGATACCCGCCGGATTTGTGTTGGTATTCTCGCTTGGACTGGGAATAGAAGGTGCCATCTTGACACTATTTGCCGCACAGACTGTCAACATTGTAATACAACTGCGTTACGCACTACCATACCTGAGAGTCTCATTAAACGTCTCGTATATGCGAGGATGGATTCGTCAGTCATGGCTGCCCCTCTACACCAACATACCTAGTGTACTGAGGGTTTTGGATATAATTTTGTACACTATGATTACAGGTTCGGTAATTGGGGCCGCCTACTTTGCCGCAGCATCTGTGATATCTAGAGTAGTGGCTCGCGCAGGTATAGCCTCACAGGCAATCTACCCCAAACTACTCGCTAAGGGGTCTCAAGACCACCTTACTGAGAATATGGCCCTCATGATGTACTTTGCCATCCCTCTTCTAACACTAACCACACTATTCTCTTATCATATAATGTTCCTTCTTAACACCGAATATGCTATAGCATGGGTGGCCGGAGTCCTGCTATCGGTAGCTGCATTCCTACAAACCATAATTAGCTTCATCCGGCAGGTGCTAGCGGGCATTGATGATGTTGATGTCGTAGAGAATCCTTCTCTCTCTGCCTTGCTAAAAAGCAAACTCTTTCATCTGGGTACCCTGGAGAATTTCTACTATGCAGTGTATCTTGCAATTCTAGTGGTGTTCTTGTACATGTTCATGGGGCAGTCAGATATGCAACTAGTTTTGGTATGGGCATCAATATTATTATCTGTCACAGTTCCGTATCTACTATATCATGTAATATTAATTCGAAGACACGCACCCTTCCGAGTACCTTACCGAAGAATCCTATGTTATATGGGTGGCGTAGCAGGCATGGTGGTGGCATTTCTAGTCACAAATGATACCATAATAGTCTTTGATGAGAGCATATACGTCTACTTACCCAGACTACTCATCGAGGTGGCTATCTGCGGCGCAGTATATCTTGGTATTACTTTTGCAATAGACCATAAAACCCGGAGGCTAATCAAACTAATCCTCTTGGAGCTGACATCTCGCACGAAACAATAAGAGTTTATGCGTATTATAAAACCCGGCTACATTGGGTGGTCCTAGGATGAGTCCGCCAACAACAAATGTAATAGGGCGGCCCGTATGTCTTTGCCGTACCGGGCCTGCTCAAAGTATCTGGCATGTGAGGTGCCATCCACATCAGGCGATATCTCATCAAGTCGAGGTAGCGGATGCATTATTATGGCATCCTTCTTCATTCGACCGACTATATCCAACCCCACAACGTAGCTGCCCCGCATCTTTTCATACTCTTCTTGATCTGTGAACCGTTCCCGCTGTATACGGGTAACATACAAGACATCCAACTCATCTATACACTCTTCAATGTTGGTTATCTCTGTAAATGATATGCTTTTTCCTAGCTCAAATATGGATTCGGGTCGGATTTTAAGCGACTCTGGTGATATAAGGTATACCTTCACATCATAATGGATTAGCGCATACAAAAGTGAGTAGACGGTTCTACCATGTTTTAAATCCCCAATAATTCCTATATTCAAGCCATCCACAGTACCCTTCTCTTTCTTTATGGTGTATATGTCCAACAAGGCCTGAGTAGGGTGCTCTTCGGTGCCACTGGCAGCATTGATGATGGGCTTGTCAGAGATCTCGGCAGCAAACCGACTGGACCCATCAAGCGGATGTCTCAGTATTACCACATCCACGTATCCAGCCATTATACGTATTGTATCTGCCAGACTCTCGCCTTTCTGAGTGGAGGCGGTTGCCGTATTTGAGAACCCCAATGAACTGCCACCTACAGACGCCATGGCCGCCTCAAAACTTAATCTGGTCCGTGTACTGGGCTCATAAAAGGCATACCCAAGTATCTTGCCTCGGCATAAACTGCTACGCTCTTCATAGGATAGTTTTGATATGTAGTCTGCCTCGGTAAAGACAATCTCCAACTGGTCCCTTCCAAAATCTTTGATTGATATTATGTCGCGTATATCAAGCCGGTTCATTGTATCATGGCTATATACAGCTACATATAACATCACTCATATGGAGAGATCCGAGTTACTAGTGAGACGGATCCCAGAAGGAACCGTAATTGATCACATTGATGCTGGAAGGGGACTCTTGGTACTAGAAGCTCTGGGCATAGATGGGGCCGATGGTGGACAGGTGACCATAGCGTTGAATGTTCCCAGTGGTAAGTTCAGAAAGAAGGATATAGTCAAGATAGAGAACCGCTTTCTGGAAGAGGATGACACCAACAAACTGGCGGTCATAGCACCCAAAGCCACAATAAACAAGATTCGAAACTACAAATTGGTCGAAAAGCATCGTGTTGCACTACCAAATGAGATTGAACGAATATTTCGATGCCCCAACCCAGACTGTATAACCAATAGTACTGAAAAGATAGAGTCTGTGATGGCCGTGCTAGATAAGAGTGGCAACATCCTACAGTGCAAATACTGCAAAAGATTCCAAGATGTGGATCATCTAAAGTATAAAAAATAATTTTTTAATAAACTAATTTAAAAATGCCTACTGTCCGAGTATGATGAACATCATTACGATACCGTATATCGCGATTGATTCTACCATACCGACAAATATGAACACCTTTGATTGTAATGCTGGATTTTCACTGATTACTGCAAGACCCGCCGCACCTACTTGACCGAGACCTATACCCGCACCAAACGCTGCTATACCAAATGCCAAACCGGCAGCCAGTATCTTGAACGAGTCAGAGCCACCGGAGGAGCCTTCTTGCGCATAGGCGGTTCCTGCCATACTGACAGTCATTGCTAGTGTTGCTGCCAATAGTGCTAAGACAATGGGTTTCATGTATGAAATTCGGTCTTATGACTCTAATTTAAACCATCATGGTTTATCGACCGTACGCACTCAGGTAACCGTTTAACCCCCCACAAATGGACTCGTCCTGCAAGACTAGGTCACGGCCCGAGACGAATCATGATGCCACCGGACGCCCGCTACATCCAACATGTGACGTAAGAGGGATATTGATGGGATGGTATGCCGCGAGATGCACTGTGTTTGGGCATTGCCAAACCCCCCGTCCTTGCAGGGGGAACCCAATTTTGCGGTCCTTATAAAGAGGTTAAACGGTTACCGCACTCAGCCCTCCTTCAATACAGATGTGTTAGATTTTGTCTATGCGGGAGGAGACTCAAAAATGTGGACTGTATGGTGGCAAAACGTATGATCTTTCCATCTGCCGCCAGACCATATGAAACCATCTACAGCCGTGGACACCCTCAATGGGTATGACCAAAGAGAATACAGAGAAGCGTATGGCCAGAGCAGGAGCGACCCTTATGACATCCACCGTTAATTTACATAGATCACTTTTGGTTTAGCTATATGGAGAGCCTAGACCTTTTTGAGCGTATCTTTTTTGAACTTTTCCAAATCTTTTCGTATGGTGGTCACAAAGGCCTCACGTTTCTTGTTTAGTGAATCCTTGGACTCTTCGAATATTTTGTTTATATCTTCTTTGGCCATTTACTTTCTCTTCTCCATGGATTCTTTCAGTTTTTTTAACTTTGCGAATTCTTCGCGTTCTCGCTCCTCAAGTGTTGCTAGTATGAATCGGACCCGCTGCTTATACTGAGGTATTATGATGTTCTCCAAAGCGTTCAACAACTTTTGAGTCTTCTCTAAAGCTTTTGCCAGACTCAGTATGGTGTTCTCATACTCGGCCGCTTTGCATATCTGTGGCAAGAGAACCTTAATCTGCTTTGATGCCCTATCCACTGAAGAGTTGGTATCCGCAAAACCATAAGGCATGGACCTTGTGTCCTTCTCGGTCACTTCAAGTACGGGAACTTTGACGTCTACAATCCTTCGCACCTTCACATCCACCTCCATGACCGGTGGTGTGGACTCGGCCACAGAGTCGACTGTACTGGTACCCAGACTTAGATATGCCTCATTTACTGAAGAGTATATGTCTTGAAGCGGGTCCCATATTCCTCCCCGGGCCTTTGAGGCCTCCTCGATCATCTCTTCTATATTCTTCAATAACACCTTGCGCTTGTCATCCAAAATCTTTTGGACCATCTCGGCAACCTGGCTGGACCGTTTGTACTTTAACAGTTCAATCTTTGTGGCGACAACATTCTGTCCAAATGACATTTAGTCATCATTTCCCTGATAGAACTTTTCGACGTATTTGTCTTTCACTTTAGTCAACTCGTTGCGGGGCAGACTCGATACAGTCTTCCACAAGAGGGATAGTGATTCATCAAGGTTTCTATTCTCATCTATATCCTGTGTCAGGAACTCCTTTTCAAATATGTCTCCAGTATCCATGTATTTCAGGTCTACATCTGTAAGGCCTGCCTTGCCCACTATGCCCGCCAAAGCTCTCACTTCTTGAGCCCTAGAGTATGCATCATAGTTCTGATTTGATATCTCACCATGATCTTCGCGGGTACGCCCCTCGCCTATGCCGTCCTTCATCAGACGTGAGAGGCTCATCAGTATGTTGACTGGGGGATATATGCCCTGTCTGAACAAGTCGCGACCTAATACTATCTGACCTTCAGTTATGTATCCAGTTAAATCTGGTATGGGATGTGTGATATCATCTGAAGGCATGGACAGTATGGGAACCTGAGTGACACTACCGGTCTTTCCCACTAGTTTACCGGCCCTCTCGTATATTGTAGATAGGTCAGTGTACAGGTAGCCCGGATATCCCTTACGGCCAGGCACCTCTTCCCGGGCCGCACTTATCTCGCGCAGGGCTTCGGCATAGTTTGTCATATCGGTTAGTATTACAAGTACGTGCATGCCAAGCTCAAAGGCCATATACTCGGCAACTGTAAGTGCAACTCGGGGCGTTATGATACGCTCGATGGCAGGATCATCGGCTAGATTTAGAAACAGAACACTCCTCTTTAGGGCGCCCGACTCCTCTAATGTGCGCCGAAAGTATTCGGCTTCGCTGTACTGCACACCTATGGCCGCAAAGACTACGGCAAACTCTTCCTGAGTACCGATTACTGTAGCCTGGCGGGCTATCTGGGCTGCTACTATATTGTGGGACATACCACTCCCCGAAAAGATGGGCAGTTTTTGTCCCCGCACAAGTGTAATCATGCCGTCTATAACCGAGACTCCCGTCTGTATGAAGTCTTTGGGATACTCCCTCTGTTCTGGGTTCATGGGTGCACCGTTTATGTCCAAGAATTTATCTGCAATTGGGTCTGGCAGATTATCCTTGGGCCGCCCCAATCCATCAAAGACCCTACCTAGTACCTCCTTTGAGACGGGCATCTCCATAACCTTTCCTACGAATCTGGTGGATGTATCAGATATGGACAAACCTGTAGTCCCCTCAAATACCTGTACTATGGCCTTACCGTTGCCGACCTCAAGAACCTTACCTAGTCGCCGTTCGTTGTCAGAAGTCTCCACCTCGACTAGTTCATCAAATGCCGCATTCTCAACATCATCAACTATCACTAATGGCCCCTTTATCTCGGCTATCTTACTGTACTCAACACCACCAACAGTAGCCAACCTATCTTCGCCCTCCCAAATCTTTGAACTGTTTCTGCATTGTGACACTTAACTCGTCTAGTTTTGCGAGCTCGTCATCTTTTACCTCCATTCTTGCCTTTAGTAGGGCGCCGATTATAGCCATGGTTCGTATATTCACCAAATCCGTCCCCTCCTTTATGGCTTTTTGACCATGATTGTAAAAGTCCACCAACAACTTTAGTAGCTTGTACTGCTTTTCAGGACTACAGTATGTATCCACATCATCAAAGGAGTTTTGTTGTAGTATGCCAATCTTAATCATTCTGGCCACTTCAAGTATTATCTTCTCCTCATCAGGCAGGGCTTCAGGACCCAAAAGCCTGACTATCTCTTTGAGCGTGTCCTCTCTTTGTAGTACATTATACGCTTCGCGACGGACATTCAACCAATCATTACTGACATTTGAGTCCCACCATTTAGCTATATCTGCCAGATATCCTGAGTAACTATTCATCCAGTTTATGGAGGGGTAGTGTCGTGAATAGGCCAGTTTGGCATCTAGAGCCCAAAAGGTCTTGATGAACCGCATGGTATGTGTGGTTACGGGCTCGGTAAAGTCTCCACCTGATGGTGATACTGCACCTACCAAGGTAACCGAACCATCCCGGTCTGGACTGCCTTCTGCACGAACCCGACCTGCACGCTCATAGAACTCAGCCAGTCTGGATGCCAGATATGATGGATAACCCTCCTCAGCGGGCATCTCCTCTAACCTACCACTCATCTCCCGGAGGGCTTCTGCCCACCTACTGGTGGAGTCGGCTACCAAAACTACATCCTTACCCATATCTCTATAATACTCAGCTATTGTGACTCCTGTGTAGATACTTGCTTCCCGGGCCGCCACAGGCATGTTACTTGTATTGGCTACTAATACTGTGCGGTCCATGAGGGGCTTGTTGGTACGAGGGTCTTTTAGATGGGGAAACTCTACCAACACCTCGGTCATCTCGTTACCTCGCTCACCACACCCAATGTATATGACTACTTGTGAGTCGGCCCACTTTGCTATCTGGTGCAGTGTAACTGTCTTACCTGTACCAAACGCTCCGGGAATGGAGCCGGTACCGCCTTTGGCTATGGGGAAGAACGTATCTATGACTCGCTGGCCAGTGAGAAGAGGAATTGTAGGGTCGTATCGTGTCTTGTATGGACGCGGGCGACGTACTGGCCACCTGTGATACATCTTTAATGGTGGCTGCCCATCTATCTTGGCTATCTCCGTCTCTAAATCATAATCTCCTTCAGAGACAACCTCCGCAAGCTCGCCTCCAGCATGATCCGGGGGTACTAGTATGGAGTGTTCTATGAGATCTGTCTCCTGAACTGTACCTAGTATTGCACCTGGCCCCACAGTATCTCCCTTTTTAGCCAGAGGGACGTAATGGTACTTCTTTGACATGTCTACAGGTGTTGTGACTATGCCCCTACCAATGTATGAGCCAGACACCTTTGAGAGCTCTTTGAGGGGGCGCTGTATACCATCGTATATCTGCCCTATTATTCCTGGCCCTAGTAGAACGCTGAGCGGATTCCCTGTACCTATTACGGGCTCTCCTGGCTTTAGTCCACTGGTCGACTCGTATACCTGTATGAATGCCACATCGCCGGTGAGCCGTATGACCTCACCTATCAGCTTTGCTTCGCCCACAGTTACAGTCTCGTACATCTTTGCAGATGCCATTCCATCAGCCTTCACTGCTGGTCCGCTTACCCATACGATTCTACCTTCTGCTACCATCTAACCACTTACTCCGAATTTAGCTGCAATCTCTCTCCTAATTAAAGGCTTTAAACGTGATATTCTGGCATCCAATGTATTATCAAATGTCATGGCGCCATCTCGGGATTTTATTTGTATCCCTCCCAAACAGTCTATATTCTCTGAGGCCATCTCTGCATCTGGAAACTTTTCTAGAACAGACTGCACCGTATCACGCTCAGACTGGTTGGAGTATACGATTACATCTGTTGATCGAAGTACACCCATCGCCTCGCGTAATAGCGTATCTAAAAACCTAGAGTACTCTTTATCTCTGGGCGCCTTTGCTATCTGTTCCAATACCTCATTAAACACATTATCCACTGCCTCTCCCACAACTAGTAGTTGTTGATTTCGAGCTTCCAAATCTGAACTACCCACAATCTGCTTCTCTATCTTGTCTGCCTCCTTTTTACCATCTGAGATTATCTTGTCGTATTCTACGTCCAATTCTGATCGCATATCATCCAGCCGTTTCTGCGACTCGGCCAATGTCTCATTCAATGTAGAGACTATCCTCTTCTCGGTCTGAGATAGTATCTTGCTTATGGTCTGTTCTAGTGCATTTGTACTCAACAATTTTCATCATCTGATGAATGGATTTTAATGTTTGGAGTTTTTCTACGGAGGTTACGACAACATAGTTTAGATCATCGCTTTGAATGTGTGATGTGTCATGATTTTTTACTTGAGGGAATTACATCTCTAAGTAGACATCACCACTCTTTCGAGTGATGTTGCAATTTCGCCCGCAAGGACGCTCCAAAATATATGGCTCGTTGGCCTACGCGGAAAGCGCTATTGGGCCGACAAGACTACTTCACAGTCTTTTAGGTGAGCCAGACAAATCGGTACCAAACCTCCTCTACCTGCATTATACAGGAGAGAAAGCGTCTTTTGTTGTAATCTAGAATCCAAAGGTATTAAACACGAAAGAGGATGCAAAAAAGTAAATTGACACTGGCTGACTTGAAGATGGGTACCATAGTGCTACCCCGTAGTGACTCTCCCCGGGCGATCTCACGTCTGGCTGAATTCAAGTGGTTCCACAAGGTCGACAGCGATGGGGACCTGGTAACACCTGAGATTGATGATCTACTATTGGAGGCGCAAAAGTTATTCCAGTCCATAGATGATGTGGTCAAGGGACTACAGATACCTCTTAGAGTGGGAATATTAGAGATACTCTTCAAGGGTACCGCCATTAAACCACAAAATTATGAGTTGGGACAAATCGAAGATATGATACGTGACATCTCAAGTCAGGCTCCTGATACAATAGGTGAGGCGAGCAGAGTGTTGGCCGAATCTGCCGACACTACTCGTTCACTGGATGAGTACCGCTCACTAAAAGAGACGATGGAGGTGGCCAAAAGACTGAACATGGATATAGCCGGCTTTGGGCTTTTGAAACATTTCTATATCAATCTATTCATTATAGACTCTTCTGACTATGATGAGATAAGTCGGGCCTTGCCTAATGCTACCATATACAAGTATGACCTGCAGTCAAAAGAGAAGGCTGCCATTCTAGTAATTGCAGGAGGTGATGACTCGGACAATACATTAAAGATACTTCGAGGGTTCAATGCCTCTACATTTACCATCCCGGAAGGTCTGCCTCAGGTTCCCAGTGAGGCGTACTCGCTTATAGATACAAAGATCAAAGAGCTCACCGCAACCAAATCTTCACTGGACAAGAAGGCCGCCCGCCTGCAAAAGAGTCTCCGTCGGGATATACTAATTCTGCATGAAAAGGCATACGTAGCTAAAGATATGTTAGAGACTCTCCGCAAACCCGGTGGTACAAAAAACTTTGCCGTCATTCAGGGATATATACCCAAAAAGATGGAATCCAAGTTCAAAAAAGTGACCAAAGAGTGGACATCAGTGGTTGAGGATATAAGCGACCCAAAACACAAAGAGGAAGTGCCCACTCTGTTTGACAACAAGCGGTTTGTAAGGACATTTGAGACCATCACAGAGAGTCAAGGGGTACCCAAGAAAGGCGAGGCGGATCCCACTATTATGATTGCCATGATGTGGCCTGTATTCTATGGTATAATGTTCGCGGATTTGGGACACGGCCTGTTACTGATGGGAATGGGTCTGCTCTTTAAAGTAAAAGGACAAGGAAATTTGGCCCGCTGGGGGATGCTTATTGCCATCTCGGGTGCCGCTGCTGCAATAGCGGGTGTGGGTACGGGAGAGATGTTTGGATACCACCTTGATCACATGCAACCCTTTGAGGCATTACTAGAGAAAGGCGGCCCCCTGCATGGTATATCGTGGATAGTGGGAATACTGAGCGTCGCTGAGCTGACCTTTGAACAAGTTATCGACATACTCAAAGTGTCCCTATTCTTGGGAATCGTACACTTGGTATGGGCCATGCTTCTTCGCATCAAACGTCACTTACAGGCAGGTCGCAAACTACTTGTATACATGGAGTACATCCCAAACCTCACACTATACGGTGGAATCGTGGTCATCATGATGTGTGCAATAGGGTCTCAATATGATGTCATGAATATGTACTCTAGAGTGCATGATGAGCCTGTCCCGTGGGTGACTGTATTTTTAGGGGAGTGGGCTACTGTCTGGATTGTCACCAGAATAGCGGTTATAGTGGTTATATCATCCATGGTAATGATGATAATTGGTGGTATACTACACGCCAAGAGACACCCTGAAGAGGGTGGTAGTGCTGCCAATGTCATAATGGAGGTATTTTTGGGCAAGACCGTTGAATCCTTGGCGCACACAATAAGCTATGCGCGGTTGGGAATTATGCTTTTGGTCCATGCTGCACTATTACTTACCGTCAATAACGCCTTTACATCTTTGGGAGGCGCCAACTCTGTAGGTGCATGGGCTATGATCATAGGCGGTAATCTAGGTATAATGATGATTGAAGGGCTTATTGTATACATACAGTCGCTTCGGCTGCACCTGTACGAGTTCTTTACCAAATGGTATGATGGTGGTGCTGCACCATTCCAGTCGGTCCAACCCGAGTTGATATACAATAAATTCCGCTGGAAGACATCGTAGTATCTTTAAAGTCTATAACAAAATCATGTCCACCTTGGTATGTGGCTCATAATACAAAACCATAAACCCAGAGTCCAAGATCAGAGCCTGTCTTAACATATGGGAGCAGCAACGAAGCTGAACTTTCGATTCTCAATCTTCTGGACCACCTTGATTCGGTATACGACACTTGCGTCTTTTTGACATACACTTGATGGCGTGTCTCCAAGCATTTGCACTTACTATCAAGACAGGGTGCGACTCTACCGTCCCTATGGTTGGTTTTAAAGTCTGTTGAATGTGTTTGCAATCACCACTATGTTGTCAATGGGCAGCCATACATTTCTTGATCAAATAAAATATGAGAAATGGGAAGTTTTATTCGCTGACGTATGCTCGTTCGCCGTGTTGTGCAAGATCCAAGCCGATCTCCTCTTCTTTTGGTGTTACTCTAATACCACCCGGCCAAACAGCGTCCATCACCTTTAGGATGATGATTGTTAGACCGAAGGCGTAACCAATCGATATGGCGGCACCAACAATACTTATTGCTTGTGTCTCCATACCCTCAGGAGTGCCTGTCCATGCACCGATTCCGTCACCAGTATCCCAGATGTGCGGACTAGCCAGCGTACCGGTCAATATAGCACCGGTCAAACCTCCTATTCCATGCACACCCCAGACATCTAATGCGTCATCCCACTTGCGGGCGTTCTTGAACGCAACTGCAGCATAACATACAGTACCAGCTGCGATACCCATTATAATGGCCGCCATTGGTCCCACCCAGCCAGAAGCTGGTGTGATAGTGACTAATCCTGCCACTGCACCGGTAGCTGCACCGACAATACTCGGTTTACCGGTATGGGCCCAAGACATGAGTACCCATGCCACAACGGCCATACCTGTTGCGATGTTGGTAACTACCCAAGCGCTT
Source organism: Nitrosopumilaceae archaeon (assembly GCA_965219765.1). Lineage (GTDB taxonomy): Archaea > Thermoproteota > Nitrososphaeria > Nitrososphaerales > Nitrosopumilaceae > VYCS01. The sequence goes on along the minus strand of CBDCOI010000001.1, from coordinate 1,513,458 downwards.
ACAGTTATGCCGTCTACCATTACTTCACTTCCAGCGTTAAAGCCGAACCAGCCAAACCATAGTATGGATGCACCAAGTACAACCAAGGGTATGTTGTGCGGCTCCATGGGAACTTTACCGTATCCAAGTCTGCGGCCCAATAATATGGCTCCAGCCAAGGCCGAGAATCCTGAGGATATGTGCACAACCGTACCTCCAGCAAAGTCAAGCGCTCCTGCCGGCGATAAGTCTGGGTTGAAGTCGAGTTGGGCTATAATGCCGCCTCCCCATACCCAGTGGGCAATAGGGTCGTAGACGAAGGTTGCCCATAGCAGAACGAATATTATCAGAGCACTGAACTTGATTCTGTCAATTAAACCACCGATTATGAGTACCGGAGTAATAATTGCAAAGGTACCTTGGAATGCCATGAAGAGTGCATGAGGTATTGTTCCAGGCCAATCCTGACTACATATCTCATCTTCGTGGAACATCTGCATCTGATATGCTGCTGACCATGTATCAGTACAAGGTCCTGGAGCTCCTAAGGGGGCATAGTGCGATACTTGGTTCAGTCCAGCATAATCGAGACTGCCCATAAACGCATTATCACCAGGTCCAAATGCCAGTGAATAGCCAAACAGAACCCACTGTACAGATATGATTCCCATCACTATCAGGGTCATACCCAATACGTTGGTAACGTTCTTGGATCTAGCAAGACCGCCGTAGAAGAAAGCTACACCCGGACTCATAAAGAGTACCAAGGAGGATGCAGTCAACATCCAAGCTGTATCTCCTGTATCTATTCTACATGGCAGCATACCACCGTCTTCTTCAAACCAACACTCGTTGGGGTTTCCAGTGTAAATGCCACTAGTTTCTAACACATAACCATCCATTCCATCGCTCACCTGTTGCGCAAATGCTTGTGATAATGCGCCGGTGGACGTAATGGTCACTGCGGCCACAAGTAATAAGGCATACTTGTGGTTCTTAACTTTCATTAATAATTTCGACTTCTCAACTTATTTAAGTATAAAGTAAAATTTTTGGTATAAAAAAAAACTTAATATACATTATAATTAAAATATATTATAATGAAATATAGTTTTCAATATATGGTGATGTAGATATGGACAAATTTGGTCTAGCAATATTCGAACGGTTAAAGACGCAGAGAGACAAGATGACAGTTAGGGCGTGGCGGCAGAGATATGTCATACGTATACTAGCAGAGAGTTCCGACCCTGCCGACAGAACGCGCATTGGTCTAGCCAAAAATATCGCACAAACCGACAATCTCAGATGGCAGACCGTCTATCCTGGGATATTCAACGATATAGACAACATAATGAAACCATTAGAGTTGATTAAGGAGAGTGGCCGTCTACCCACAAAGCGGGGTCCCCGAATAGTTCAAGAGCAGGGCAGTCCGTACTATGAACTCACAAAGAAGGGCGCCATAGTGGCACTGTCTGTCCGGGAGGTTACCGGACGCGAGTCACTGATGAGGCAGATACTCTCCGATGGTGATGTGGCAAACGAGAACGTATTAAAGATACTCTCAGAGCAGTGTCCGCTACTCCTGAGCTATATGATGGAGCGGTATGTAGAGGCGTGGTGTGAGCAGAAGATAGATCTCTTACCCCTTGATCTCAAGAAACTATCTCGCTTAAAAGATGAACCACTTTTAATCTGTTATAATCTGCTAGAGGGTTTTGTAACTTTAGAGTACAGACCACGCAAAGAGATGTTACAATTTTTCTCTAATGTCGTTGACAGAGAGGGGACCCCTCTTAAAGTTGGATGATCTAAATTGCATAATGTATACAACTAGAACAAGGAGGGCAGGATGAAAGAACCAAACAAGCGGGACATGTCAGGTGTCTCTGTCAGTAAGCATGGGTTGAAGTTGGATCCGTTTTGGGCAGGCCTGTCCGGACAAATCACATAAGTTTAAGACAGGCAAACCAAACCACTTGACAAAGGCATGAAATACAAAGTACTTGTTGCAGTATCGGTTGTATCGTGTGCAGTGGCCATGACAATATACACTGCCTATGGGCAGGACTGGTATTACGATGATGTATGTTACGATGTTGAGTGTGACAAATTTATGAGGTATTCCGTTTCCGATGGTGAGCATTACGAAGTTGAGATTTGTTACGATGTATGTTATGAAGATGTGTGTCACGATTATGTGCATACGCCTGACTGGATGGGAGAACCTAACAGGTGTTATGATGAAGACGGACAAGAAATTATTATATCATCCAAAACAAGACCTATGCAGCGACCGGAACCGCCATATATTGACCAGCACGGTAACGACATAACATCATTTATCACATGTTTTGAAGATGCCCAACATGTATACCATGTAACAAGAGAGGCCATATGGACATATTACTCGTATAACGAACCCGATAATGACTACATATATCGTGATGGCACTACATTGTATAGTCCGACACATATGGTTCGGAATGCCGCTTCTGAGGTAGCCAGACTCGGTATTACATATGACGTAACACACTGTATAGATGAATTTAGAGAGTCAATGGATATGGACGGACTCAAAGAGCATATGGGAATTGAAGAATAACAATACATACAATACATCAACAACTCATAAGTAGTTACCAGAAAGCAAAACCGTAATGAACGTAAAACTATACTGTACAATAGCAGCCGTCATAGCAACTGGAACAATCGGCATGATGTATACAATACCAGGTGCTAATGCTGCATGGACTGCAGGAGACTATAAAATTGACTCATACCTAAAACAATTCAACCAATACAATTATCACAGTGCCAACTCACCAATTTACGAAGGATATGGTAGACCTCACAACCGAAGAATGGATAGACTTTCTAAAGAATGGTGGACTTTCAAGACCAGTATGCCTATATGACAAAGCATACAAATGCACATGGAGTCGTGATTATGGATGGTTTGAAAAATATGATAAATGTGAAAATTATGAAAGTAGATTAGAACTTGAATATCATGTAAACGAAACATCAAGCATCATGGGCCATGTTGGCAGACACCACACAGAATATTATTGTGAAGCCCTAATAGATTATGCACTTTATGCAAACGAACTATTCATATCAAACATAACACAAAACGACACAATAACAAAATTGGAAACAGACATCAACGAAAAGAACACCCGCATCACAGGTTTAGAAAGCAAAATAGGCGAACTCGTATTGATAGAAAAATCACACGGAGAACTTTTAGAGAAACTAGACAAGAAAAACAAACTCATAGACAACAAGAACAACCGAATAGACAACCTACGGGACGAACTCAAACAATCACAGAATTTAGCGGACAAGCGACTTGACAGAATACAGAACCTCAAAGGCCAACTGGATGATAACAACACCACCATACAAGACCTAATAGACATGTTACAAGCCGACCCGAACACGTCCACAGACGACATCTTAGAAGCACTCAAAAAGATACTACAATAAACCAACCTTTCTTTCATATTTCGATGTAAACAACCCGGCCTCACCGATGTAACCGTGCAGGTAAGCAACGTCACCGACCCAGCCCCAGTCATCGGCATAACTGACGCTCATATTCTGAGTGTTGGAGCTAGTATTCAAACTAATGCAACGTGGTTTTTTGACAAAAATATCGTAGGTGGCAGAGTTTGTCATTAAAGTAATGAATATCTAATCGATAACGTTATGATGAATTTCAAATCTGGACGTATTTGCAGGCTGATTTGCGGAAATATGTTACATACGGTGCTACAACTGCGACAATATTACATCACTTTCTGCACTATTTCAGCAAGACGCACATTGTAATCGTTGTATGTTTCCCGACGACTCCATCACGTATGTCTGGGAAGAGTTTTAGTCTATCATATGTGAACCCTGACTTGCACAGATCACTTTTGGTTTGACGAATGGATATCAAACATTAAAATTAACTGAACCGCTCAGCGCAATACATGGGCAATGTCAAGAACGTTTACGCATCGGTCAAGTCATACAGTCAAAGAGGTAAATTACTTGGCAAAGAGGACTATCAGACACTGGCCGAATCACGAAATTTAGATGAACTGATAACCCGCTTAAGAAATACAAAGTATGAGTCAGTCATAACTGATACCCCAAAACCATACACTGCGCATGGTATAGAGTCGGTGATTCGCGGCCATCTGGCATCATTACATTATGGTATAGCAAGGACTGCAGGTAAATCTCCCATATTAGATGCATACTATATGAGATTCATCGTTACGAATCTTAAGGCCATATTGAAGGGTAAGGTTTTGGGTAAGGCGCAGGAGGACATAGAGTCCTATATCAATCTGCGCGCCGAGGAGCTCTTGAAGCAACGCGACATTGTGATCAAAGCACTCGTGGCAAAGGATTTGGAGGAGGCTGTAGCCAGCTTGAGTTCAACAAAGTTTGGAGAGGATGTATCCCGCGCCGCCGCCGCGTATGCGGAGGTTGGGAATATACAGGTATTTGACACATACTTTGACAAGATAGTCTATCAACACTTGGGTCGGGCATTACGGAAATCTCGAGACTGGAACGTGATAAAGATAGTATCTCCAGATATTGACTCTTATAATCTACTGAGCGTCATTAGAGGAAAGTTTTGGGGATTGGATGAGTCCATAATGGAAGATTTGGTGGTCACACCCACATCATCTGCCCCCAAAGATTTACTATCTAAAATGATGGTGGCCGGAACTGTACGCGATGCGCTCAACGAAGTGTCCAACTCCAGATATAAGCACCTGATACCACAAGTGGAGAACGAGATGGACGCGGTAGCAGAGTTTGAGAGAGCACTGGAGAGAGAGATTTATGCAGCATCCATCAAGTCATTTACCAAGATGTTCAGTTTTGCCACTATAATCGGCATAACCAAACTGACCGGTTATGAGATCAGAAATCTGGCAGCGATATCCTTTGCTGTGGAACAGAGTATAGATCCCAAAATAGTGATGTCAAAACTTATACTGTCTACCAAAGAGTGATTCTTTCTGGGTATGTCTGGACTCCGGGGGTTTTATACTAATGGGTATACCCAACCACAATAATATATTATAACACAATCTTACATTATATGTGAACCAGCGCATACTGCCCATATTTCCAGTAAATGTGGTCTTGTTTCCCCGACAAGAACTATCATTGAACATATTTGAGCCGCGCTATAAGCAGATGGTGGAAGACTGCATGTTGGGTGATGGACTCTTTGGTGTCTGTCTTGCTGATGAGGGGAATGTGGCCGGTTGGCAGTCTCCTTGTAGCGTGGGTACAATCACCAAGATAATTCGATGTAGAGACCCAAATCTGGACGGACTGAATATACATATAGACACGATGGGGCGGAGCAGGTTTCACATACAAAAGATAATTCCGCCTTCTGTTGCCCTACCTCCAGATTATGATCCAGATACGCTGGAGGGACATCAACGATTCTTTGAGACCTATACCTCCTCAAAGCCCGGCAAGATGTACATACAAGCAAGCGTCGATATTATACCGGATATAGATCAAAACATATCCGAGTCACAGTGGAAGCATATGGTAAAGTCCTGGAAGACGATGATTCAACACACTTCTGAAAAATGGGTGGACTTTCAATCATTAGATTTACTGCTACAACATTATGATATGCTGACTGATATGCCTACATTAGAGTATGTATATGCCCTAGCGGCGCTAGGCTCTTCGGGCCCCCAAGACTTACAACCCATACTAGAGGCCAGGACACTTGATGCATTGGTACATCGGGTAGAGAGTCTCTTGGAGGTCAAGTAGTTGCACATTATACTCTTGGGACTGCTTGTTGCTGGTGTAGTTCCTCTAGCGTATGGCCACGGACTTGGTTTTGACAGTCTGACAGTAAATATTGATGGCACCTCGTATGATATGACCGCCGAGATGCCGACAGAACTTGATGATAATTCTGGACGTCTTACTATTACAATCAGTCATACATCTGAAGATGAAATATCTGATGCTGTACTGTGGCTGGGCATTATACACTCAGATCAATATGTCTTTCAAGATACATTTCTGGCCCCCAATGGTGTAGCTACACTGGACATCAGCCATACAACAGATGACACTGTTGTGGATGCGCAGCGCCTTGATGGTGTTGTATTGGCTGATGCAGATGGTGTTACAGTTCGTGGCCCACTATTTGATGTTGGTGGTTTATACACAATACATATCCGCCCAGTATCAATAGACGGACAAAACATAATTGATGATACAATACATACTTTAGACCTACTAGTCCTTGATGAGGCAGCCCATAACAGTGTAGGGGCAGATGATCAGAGTATACAATTCACCACAAAGTCATACTTTGATCGTATATCCAACTTCCAATATGATGCTGATTTGGGAATAGTGACATTTGAGATGCCCTTTGATTGGTCAGCGTCTCGTATATCTCATATTCCGGTAATACATCAGGAGGTTCATTTTCCCAAAGATTTGGATGAATTTGTAACCCGGGGCTATATAGGAGAGATAAACAATGTCACGCTATTTCGTTCGTCGGTTACCGTAGACGATTTTACCACTATTGGAGAGCGAACAGTACACTTTGTCTTACTACAGGATCATATTAACATAATAAAGTCACGGATGTCAAGGTCGCAGGACACACTTCCTGATACAATGACATTTACACTTGAAAAGACCCAGGATATTCGCAGCCAGCTAAGTGCCTTCTCTCGTAATGGTGACTTTCAAGTTGACATGACATGGGAGCCTGAAGTTGTACTCCCTGATCAGAAAACCAAATTCATCTTTACCATACGTGATGCCTACACGGGCGAGACCATTAGAAACTCTGCTTATGATTTTATGATAATACAAGATAATGACACACTATACAAACAGTCAGGTGTGGCTCAGATTGGTGGTGACTTTCAAGAGTTCACATTCTCTGAAGAGCAGGGTGGGACCGCCACCATAAAGATAGATAATATTCGTGGGACTGATCAGAGTGTAGAGTTCTACTTTGTTGTAGCTCCTGAATTTGGTGTCTTCTTCGTATTGATTGTATCGATAATATCTCTGTTGATACTTACACGTGGTGTATTGCCATCTACTCACTTATTTAAAGTGCAATAAATTTAGCAGAATGGGTTCTGCTGCAAACGCAGGTGTTAACGTCTACAGACATCACATGTCTCTTCAGAGAATGACAGTACAGGGTTCTCCAGTAAGTGTTTGACGTTTCACAGGGAAGACGCCAAGAAAAGGCTTCAATATTTTGATATAAATAGTAGTATCATCATCTAATATTATGGGAGATGTAAGCAAGGAAAAATATAAGGAGTTAAGAGCCGAACTAGATGAGTTGAGAGCCCAAGTCGGCGCAGTCCATACATCAATTGATAAGATAGAGCAAAAATTAGGAAGATAAATGGCAAATTTTATCTTCTAGTCGACCAGCTGTCTCGTATAACTCTTTGATTTTCTTTTTCTCAGATTCAATCTCTTCAATAATATTGGCTCCTTTTTCATACAGTACGCTCAACCTGTTTTCCGCACCACGAATATCGTGGTATATACCTGTAAGTTCCTCCCGAATTTCTTCTAACTCACTCATAATAACAAATTATTTGAGAGTAGTTAATGTGTTTACATGAAGTGAGGTGGTAACCGTTTAACCCCTTTATAAGCACCGCAGAATCGAGTTCCACCTGTAACAACGGGTGATTTGACCACGCCTAAATATAGAACAACCCGCAGCATATCATCCCTCTTACGTCACATGTTGGATGTAGTGGGTGTCTGGCGGTACCCTGCTTTGTCTCGGAGTCACTAGGAAGAAATACTGATCTGAAAATGGGTGGTAAAAAACTGACCTATGCTGGAAACGTAGGTTGGTAAAACCCTTGCGTGGACTGGAAACGGGGTCAGGTCACCATAACTTCCCTTTCGAGAGAAGTCATATTAGGTGAGATGTATCTATGTGTACCATGCAATGGAGCATCAAACTACCAAAATATACCAAAGAACTATTTCCAGAGTGGTTTGAGGAGACTTGGATAGGTCATTTGAATGGCGCACATAGACAGTATAGGTATGGTAAGATGCACATACTAGAGTACGAAGACCATTTTGATGTACATATTGATGCGGTAGACCCTCGCAGTAATCCTGTGGGACATGCAATACAAGATGCACCCGAAGTTATAGTTGGAGCTAGTTGCGGCACCTTGGGTGGATTATACATGGGCAAGAAGATGTACCAGTATACCAACTCAAAAGTGGGCAGCGCAGTGCTAGGTTTGGCAGTGGGCGGTGCCTGCTTTGTGACCGGCATGAAAGTTGCTAAATGGCTAGGTGAGAGATAGACTGCTCATCATTCGTACACTGGAAGTTTTATTCAAACTACTACCGGTAATTTTGTATTTAAGACGTGATCGAAAACAATGGTCTCGAGGAAAGAACAATCTAAACACATACAAAAGTCATGCCCGGCGAGCTCTCTTGGCATTTACGACACTAGGCCCGGTCTATATCAAACTAGGCCAATGGCTCTCTGCCCGGGCTGATATACTTCCACAGCCATACATGGAAGAGTTGGCAAAGCTGCAGGATGATGTACCTGCCGCCCCTTTTGATCAAGTCAAACCAATAATAGAAGAGAGTGTGGGTGTTATCCAGGATACATTTGATGACTTTAATACGACTCCAATATCTGGAGCTTCGCTGGGCCAAGTGTATAGAGCCACATTGGATGGCAGAGAGGTGGCAGTCAAAGTACGTCGTCCTAAAATAGAACAGATTGTCGCCAAAGATGTTGCCGTACTAAAACGGGTACTGCCCGCCGTACTATCCTTTGTGGATCCAAACCTACGGTTCTCTGGTAAAGCCATGTTGGCTCAATTTATAGAGTCCATACACGAGGAGATGGACTACACATTAGAGTCCAAAAATCTATTGACCGTTCGAAGTAACATGGCCGAGAACAAAAAGGTGTTAATACCAACGGTATACCAGAACCACTCCACCGAGACTGTTCTGGTTATGGAGTATCTACCTGGAATCAAGATTACTGATATTGAGTCTTTGGATGCAGCGGGTATAGACCGTCATCGACTAGTCGCAGATATACATAGGGTCTTTTTTACAATGTTGCTGCGATACTCGGTCTTTCATGCAGATCCACACCCTGGTAACATATCTGTTACTTCAGATGGCAGAATCATTCTATACGATTTTGGTATGATTGGCAGGCTAGACCCAAAGACCCGCCTGCGATTGATTCGACTGTATCTGGCGCTGGTAGAGAGAGATCCTCCTAGAACCGTTAATGCCATGGATGACTTGGGCATGCTGGCTCCCGGATATAACAGGAGTATAATGGAGAAGGCCATCAGAATGACCGTAGATGCCATGCACGGACAAAAGCCTGATGAGATGGAGGTTCGTAGTCTTTTGGAGCTGGCCAACCGTACAATGAGCAAATTTCCGTTTTTACTACCCAAGAACTTGGCATTATACATGAGAATGGCCTCTATAATAGAGGGCATATACAAGACACATAAGGTGGACTTTAGGTTTGTTCCGGTCCTTCGGGATATACTGCAACAAGAGAATCTGGCACAGGATGGCTACATGGAAGAAGTAAAGAACATGATACAGCGTATCATAAAATCTCTGGATGCTGTCATATCATTGGGTCCAGACATACGACAATTCCTAGACGAGTACCAACCAAGACGGAGTAATGGACGCTTGATTGCCGGGAGTATATTTGCCTCTGTGGTGTTTTTTGGTTCCACACTAATCTATTTGGGCGGTAACAGTGAAGGCATGCTGGGAATGGCATTATCCATAATTATACTGTGGATCTTTGCAAGAAAGTCATGATATTGTGATGTCTTTACCACTCTCAGGTATGGGTATATTCAACACTAATACTCCATCCTGCAGTGTGGTTGGGCATTCGGGCTCTTCACCGGATTTTATACTGGCAGGAATCTTTATGCGCGTCTCAACGCTATCGGGCCTCTGCCGATATATTGTAGTTGCACCTGCCTCTTTACGAGTCCTCTTGGCACTCACCTGTAATGTATTGCCATCAAGCTTTACCTTGATGTCTTCTTTGTTAAATCCAGGCAGGTCGATACTGACCATTATGGTATTGTTCTCTTTCTGCATATCTGTTGCTGGCATTACATACGAGTAGAACTCTTGCGCCTTGCTGCCAACTCCTTGCTCAAACTCTCTTCCCATAAACTTTACAATTTGGGGCAAGAAACCACAACCTGTCTTCTCCATATTATCTCCAGCCTCCTTGGCTGTCTCCTGTATGACTCCCACGTTTAATATAGTATAATTTTTTGGTTATAAACCTGACTATAATTGGTTTGGAAATTATATACAGGGTTTACAGAACTCTGTATGCCTGTTGGCAAGTTTGCCATTCAGAAATGCTCTATTATGATGTCGCTGCAGGTCGCCTGTGCCGGCAGCCTGTTGCCAGCGACCACGCGTTTACGCTTCTTGTATGATGCTGATCGGCCTTAGGAGGATATCCCATCAGGCCTGCAGGAATCAGATGGAACATGAATAACCAACATCTTCAACCCTGGCACCGGCAGGTACGATGTCAAGCATGCCTGGCTCTCCCTATACGACGGGTACATCTTTGGTTCTGGATACTACAAGACATCTGACAATAGGGTCTTGGAGAGCATAGAGTCAATGGTCTGTATGCACGATGCTGACGGAGCCAACTTGTTTGTGCTGGACGCTAGAATGCTGCTTGGAGGGATATTCTTTCAGATCCGGACAAGTACAGTTTCAGCCGGGTTTGATCTGGTACATACTCATCCCCTTATCTTTTGTAGGCGTAGAGTAACGAAATTCGATGAGACGTCGTGCCTGAAAACTAAGAAGGGTTGAGTGCGTACTTTGATCTGTTCATATTACTATATATACTAGAATGACGCCTGTATGGCATGTCGGCATTGCCGTTGCCCACCTCAGTCATTATGTCCACCGTGCTTGTCTTGCTTGCGGTGATGATGATGCCTACGGTGGCATCGGCCCAGTCGGAGGGCGTGGTAGACGTGCAGGCCACCTTTGATGCACTTGATGAACCAAGATAGATATCTACAACCACCACCGAATCGGGCAGTACGTACGCCTTGGTGGCAAGCTTTCTGGACAACGCCGTCCAAGTGATAGACGTGACTAATCCGGCTAACCCAATACCCGTTGCCAGCCTGCGGGACGGAGAAGGCGGCTTTGAGGCGCTGGGTGGTGGAAATGCCATGGCGATAATCACAATATCCGGCAACACCTACGCCTTGGTGGCAGGCTATCTGGATCACGCCGTCCAAGTGATAGACGTGACTAATCCGGCTAACCCAATACCCGTTGCCAGCCTGCGGGACGGAGAAGGCGGCTTTGAGGCGCTTGCAGGTCCGTTCGATATAGATATTGTTACCTCGTCTGGAACCACATATGTTCTAGTGGCAAGCTATCTGGATAACGCCGTCCAAGTGATAGATATGAGCGACCCGACCTCACCTATACCTGTGACTGCCATTCAGGATGGAGTGGACGGCTTTGAGGAGCTGGCAGCAGCAATCAGCCTAGCGATAGTCAGCACACAGGACAACACCTACGCCTTGGTGGCGAGTTTTGAAGACGATGGCATCCAAGTGATAGATGTGACTAATCCGGCCACCCCTTCGCCGGCTGGCGCCATAATCGATGGCGAGAACGGCTTTGATCTGGTCAAACCATCACATATCGACATTACCACGATATCTGATCGTACCTATGCCTTGGTAACAAGCTATGCGAGAAGCTATGTCCAGATAATCGATGTGACCGACCCGAATGCCCCCTCACCGGTGGCCATCATACAAGATGACGAGGGCGGTTTTGAGGCACTCCAAACCGTAAGCCGTGTCGAGGTTGTTGCCGCATCAGGCAGCACGTACGTACTGGCATCGGGATATGCAGACAACGCCATCCAAGTGATAGACGTGACTAATCCGGCCAGCCCCTTGCCGGCAGGTGTCCTAGCTGATGGCGAAGATGGCTTTGACGGACTTGAAGGTGCAAGCAGCATGACCACCATCACGGTGTCTGACCGCACTTATGTGCTGGTAGCGAGTTACTTGGATGATGCTATCCAGGTAATCGATGTGACAGATCCATCGGCACCAGTAGCGGTAACCGTCATATATGATGTACAGGATGCACCGGCCGTAGACCTTGGTGTAATGGACTCAGCAGTGGACCTGCTCACTATCCCAGACAGGTTTGATATTAGCGGCATTGAAGCAAGGGTGGTGTCCGCGGTGACGGACGCTGTTCTCCGATACAATGTCGGCGGGGAAGATTCCTTTGAGGTCATGGAGATGCAGGTCAGGCATGCCCCCAGTATATTCGTCTTTAGCGCCGATGCAGGCAGTGTGGTTGCCCACAACGTAGATTCTAACTTGGAAGGTACCTTCCGAACTACCCTCAGTCAGGCAGACAGGCCGCTGGATGCCATTCTAAATGACATCTCGGTAAACGGTGGCACTTGGGTGAATCACATGTTCCCGCATCCGGATACTAGCATAACCCAGCAAAAGCGCTCTTGGCTGTACGAGCACGACGGGTACATCTTTGGTTCCGGTTACTACCTGCACGACACAAGGGTTCAGCAGCTGGTGGAAGAGGCAGTTGACAGATACAAGTTGGATGGAGCGGCAGCCTTTGATGGAGCTGTCTTGGCAGACGGCCCATCCATATTCGTTCATGTGGATAATACCTCGGACACACTACTCCACAACGCTGTCCAGTCATATGAGCAGATCATCGGCGAGTTGGAGGTATACGGACACGCCTGGATATCATACATCTCTCAGAACCCTGGTGCAAACACGCAACAGACAACGCGCATGTGGCTGGAGATGCATGATGAACACATCTTTGGTTCCGGCTATTACCTGCCAGACTCGCGTATCCAATCCCAAGTCGAGGGTGCCCGTCTTCTGTACCAGTCCAACAGCGAGGCCGCCTTTGAGATCATCACCCCGGAGGTGCCTGCCCACACGGATGCCCTCTATCCGTTCATACTGACCTTTAACGACTCTAGGACCGTGGCCCACGGTGCTTTTCCGGCCAAGCTGGATAAGATACCGGTCACGTCCCTCCACCAGGCCGACAGGCCGTGGCCCCAGATTCAGGAAGAGATGCTTGCGGACGGAGACGCATGGGCATCCTACGTCTTTATAAATCCGGATACCAATACCTTTCAGCTAAAGCGAAGCTACCTGCAGCTGCACGATGGATACACCTTCGCATCTGGCTACTACCTCCCTGATGCTCGGGTGCAGGCAGTGGTGGACTTGGCCGTCGCCAGTTACAGGTCCATAGGTGAAGACGCGTTTGAGGCAATCAACCAAGGTACAGGGTCAGACGACGACTCTCACTATGCTACCGTTCTGACCCAGACGGGCACGGTAGTGGCCAGTGGCGCCCCGACGGGTTTCGTGGAGGATGTCGACGGACTTCCGGTGAGCGGCGACAGAGATTCACTGGCAGTTTACGCGGATCTGGCCGAAGACGGAAGCGCGTGGTTTGAGCTGCCAGTCACAAACCCGGCAACCGGCACAGAACAGATCAAGCGCTCGTGGCTGTACCTGTACGACGATCTCCTCTTTATGTCCGGCTATTACATCGCAGAATCTGAGGCCCAGTCGGTGGTAGACCGCGCCGTGTTCCTGTACGTGAGCGAGGGTGAGGCCGCATTCGACATGATAACCCCGGAGGTGTCGGCAAGTACGGATGCCCTCTATCCATTCGTGATGGACTTTGCCACCTCAGAGACCGTCGCCCATGGAGCCTATCCGCATCTGGTGGAAAAAGTACCGGCTACATCCCTACACCAAGGAGCAAAAACGTGGCCCCAGATTCAGGAAGAACTGCTAGCCAACGGCGGCACCTGGACATCATACGTCTTTGCAAACCCTGACACGGACACTAACCAAGACAAGCGCACGTGGCTGTACCTGCACGACGGATATGTATTTGCAGCCGGCTATTACATCCGTGACTCCCAAGTTCAAGCCATCGTTCATAATGCAATACTGACGTATAAGGCCGATCCCGATAACGCGTTTGCGGCAATTGATGCCCTCTCCGAAGGGATGCCCACAGACACCTATCCGTTCGTTCTCAACGCGGAAACCTATGTGATCGAGGCCCACGGAGCCAACCCGGCCAGGAATGGCGATATCGGAGTAGCGCTCACCGAGGCTGACAGGCCAGTTGAGGAGATCTTGGCCGATCTGGAGGCCTATAGGGGCACGTGGTCCCACTACACGTTCGTGAACCCACTGACCGGTGAGGAAGAGCAAAAGCGTTCGTGGCTGTCGCTGTATGACGGATATATATTCGGATCAGGCTATTACGACTTTGATGTCACCGGATAACTACAAACTGTCAAATATCGTCTGAATGACTACGCATTTCCGGAGTCAGCACCTGTCCTTGCAGGAAGAATCCCTCATAGCCAAGATTAAATATATTGAAAAAAGAATAACCACGTGACAGACGAAGCTCAGAGACATGATGTAAAGTTCTTCTGTCAGAGTAGCGAGCAGATGGGGCAAGTTGCCGATGATACAATATCTCTTACTGTAACATCCCCCCCATACTGGAATGCCATAGACTATGATGCGCATACCCGCAACGCTGAATCGTGGTATCGCTCCCGAATGTATGCAGAGGGGTTCGATGACTATGATGGCTATCTGGATTTAATGCAACGCATATTTGGTGAAGTCCTGCGGGTCACAAAGCCGGGAGGATTCTGCGCAGTTGTAATAGGGACTGTATTGATGAAAGGTACCCATGTACCGGTACCATTCGATATAGTAGCGCGGCTAGTACAGGCAGGCTGGCTATTCCATCAAGATATAATATGGCACAAGACCACGGCTGGTGTGAGACGCGCAGGCGTCACCATACAAAGACCATATCCGGGATATTATTACCCGAATATCATGACCGAATATATCATGGTGTTTCGAAAGCCCGGCGAGCCCATCTATAACCAGATCAACGGCACAGTAGAGACATCCCGTTTTGAGATAGATGAAATATTCAAGATGGATGTGGCCAACAATGTCTGGCATATAGCTCCTGTCCCACCCCGTATGTTGGACCACCCATGTCCGTTCCCTGAGGAGATACCACACAGACTGATACACATGTACTCATACCGGGACGATACGGTCCTGGATCCGTTCTGCGGTTCGGGACAGACCGCAAAGGTTGCTGTTGCCTTGGGACGTCGGAGTATAAACTATGACACAGAAAAAGATTACATCGACTATTCTATGGAACGTGTCTTTACCCCGCTAAAAATCAGGCCAAAACAGCTCGTGGCAAAGTTTGAGAAGGTGTCGATTGATACCTTGGAGTGATGCCAACAGTATGGTAGTTCTGTGAGCCTTTGTATGTGATTTTCAAAAATAACCGCTAACCTTCTGTTGATTTAAACAGAGCATGTTGCCAATTATAATACATGAGGATGCTACATGTCGTATCTATACTGCTAATTATAGCTGCGCCCATGGCGTATGCACACCCATTTACTGAAGAGTCATGGCCCAATGCAGATGAGAACGCCGAGGTGGGCACTACCCAGGTGTGGGTACGATACTCTGAGGAGGTGGTTTTGGAGTTCAGCTCACTAAAGGTATATGATGGTCAGGGTAATCAGATAGACAACAGAGACACTACACATTACATAAATGATCACACACTGGTGGTAACCACACCCCCACTTGCAGATGGCCTATACACAGTATCCAGTAAGGTACTCTCTGCTGTTGATGGACATCTAGTACCAGACACATTTCTGTTTGCCGTGGGAAGCTCGACCATAGATGTCAGTCTACTACCACAAGAAGAACGGGAGCTGGTGTTTATACCCGAAGCTGTGACTAGATTCTTCAGTCTGGCGGGTCAGACCATACTGCTTGGAGCAATAATTGGCACTGCACTAGTCTGGAGAACCCAAGATAAGAGACCCATATCAGACCAGTTAAACCTGATAGACAATACACACCATAACAAATTCATGCTGGTAATTGGCATATCACTAATTGCCGTATTTGCATCTACCATAATGATGTTGGTGGTGTATACCATACGTTTAGGCTCATTCTCTGGCGATACACTATTGACGCCATTTGGTTTGACCTGGGTAGCCCGCATGATAATAGTTGGAGTTCTTTTGGCGGCATGGTTTGCCATGGAACGTCGTATGAACAATAGGTGGTATGTAGTCATACTAACACTAACCATGGGTTTGCTATGGACATCAAGTCTGATAGGACATGGGGCTGCCACCGGCCAGATGGCTCCAATAATACTCGACTTTATACATGGTTTAGTATCGGCTGCATGGATTGGAGGCCTAGGATACATCTGCTTCATACTATACCCATCACTATTAAGGGCCAAAGAGGAGGGACGCGAAAAGATGATGGCCGTTCTGGTTCCTAGATTCTCTACAATATTCATACTGGGGGTAGGTATAGTACTAATAACAGGACCCACACTCATGTGGTTTTTGGAGAGTGATGTGGGTGTAATAACCGAATCCTTGTACGGCAAATTGATCATAACCAAGATAGTATTGGCATCCATAATGGTGGGACTTGGTGGTTACCTACAACTAACTGTCTCAGGTGCCGTAAAGAGAAGACAGATACAGGTATTCAAAAAGATGCGTCAAACATTGAGGGTCGAGTTTGCATTGGGTATTGTATTGCTAGGCGTGGTTGCTGTTCTAATAAATGGCACTCTGCCCAGTGGAGAGATTGAGAGTGATACCATGATGGACTCTGACTATTTTAGGACGGTTAAATTTACAGAGAATACAAAATTTGAGATAGAGTTGGAGCCATATACCATGGGACTCAACGGCATATACGTCAAGACCAGCAACCTAGATGGCAGTCCTGTGGAGGGCCAAAGCGGAATAAACATCAAAGTATCAAACCCTGCAAGAAACATATTTCCACTCTCGATGGAGTTGGAGCCCTCCGTAGACGAGTATGCCGGTGAGGCGGTATTTGGATTTGCCGGGACATGGATAGTGGAGGTAGAGTCACAGAGAGAACAGGAGGGCAACGAATCAGTCATACTGAGATTACCCATCAAGCCTAGCATAGACAGAATAACTGCTACTATAACTGAGTATGATTTACCCCAGAGCGCAAACCCCCTCCACCCACTATATCATGATAATAAGATATGGATAAGCGACCCCTCGGCACCCAGACTTTGGAGCTTTGACTTGACTACCAATGAGTTTGAGTCATTTACATTTGATGGTAACCTGTCACTGTTTTTGGCTGTGGACGACAATGACAACATATGGTTCACCGATGCGACTGGCAAACAGATAGGCTACCTACAACCGGATACTGGCGAGTTTACATTAATCCCTATACCCGAACTAGAACCAGCAAACATTGAGAGTGTAATAACCACCATACAGGTGGATCATAACGGCAATGTATGGACTGCCGTAACCACAAAAGATGTCATACTATACTATGATACACAAAATGACGTATTCCAAACGTTTAGTCTGGAATCCGGCTCGCTTCCATTTGCCTTAAGGGTGGGACCGCAGGGCAACATCTGGTTTACTGTCGGCGGTAATGGGGATATAGGATATATACAGACAGAGTCTGGCGAGATTGAAGTGTTTACTGCGCAAGAACCATTGGTCAACCCTGAGTATCTGTTGTTTGATCAGGACGGCACACTATGGATATCTGAACATACAGGTACTGGTTTGGTTAGTTTTGATATGGATACATCGGTGTTTACCCGGGTACCACTAGGTGTGGACGGTGGCTTGCCATACGGTACATCTTTTGATATGTATGGCAACATCTGGGTTGCCCAACATACTGCAGATGTTGTGGTCATGTATGATACAGATGCAAAAGCCTATAGACATATACAGATACCAACCAATGGCTCATTTACACAATTTATGACTGCTGATAACAACCAAAATATCTGGTTTGTAGAACAACAGACAAACAAACTTGCAAAGATAACCACGACCACAACCCCCTCCACCGAAATACCTCCTCGGGCCACCACAACTTCTACTGTATTGTATACGGAGATAGCATCCCCCTTGATGGCAGCAGGCATACTGGCCTCGGCGCTGTTTTTTGTAAAGAGCGTTCAGGATAAGCGTCGTGCAGACCAAATACTTCTGAATGATTAAAATTACAACCAAAAAAATCATGATAATTGATTATAACAATTGAGGGTGTGGATCAGTCGGGTAAAACCGTTCAATCAAAGATGCTAACAGACAAGTTATTAGAGATTGGAGTTGAAGCCACACTGTTCAGTTTTCCTGACTATACCACCGTACTGGGAAGAAAGATAAAAGAGAGTCTTGCAGCAGAGAGTGTAGATATTCAACAGATACATACGTTATTGGCCGAAAACCGCAGAGAGAGACTGCCAGATATACAACAGGCGCTATATCAAAACAAGATAATAGTAATGAACAGATACTATGAGTCCAATATGATATATGGAATGGCAAATGGTCTTGATGTACAATGGCTGAAAGATTTAGACTCTGAGATGCCCAAATCCGATATGGTCATACTGTTGGATATATCGGCCTCGGAGTCGTTTAGACGCAAGCATACACGAGACATATTTGAGACGGATGTACAATTTATGGAGAATGTGGTACGTAGATACAAAATCTACGCTGAACAGGAAGGCTGGCGTATAATAGATGGTACACAGACACCAAAGTTGGTACATGATAGTATATGGAATACACTAAAACCAACCATCTCGAAATTAACTAATATGGGATAAAACTGAACTGTCATATGAATATCATAGGAGTCTTGGTTATAGGTGCCCTTGTTGTAACTCTTACCATTCCATCATCCTGGGCACACACTACTGTGACCATACCGCCATATGATATAGAGGTGGGTTGGGGTCTAGAACCACCCGTCGTCGGTGTTAGGAATACATTTGTATTTCATGTAACAGAGCCCGGCGAGAGTGCTGGCGTTAAAACCGGCATAATAAACGCATTTCATAGTCTAACTGCCACTGCTAACTATGGCGGCATAACAAAGGTATTGGAGATAAACTCGGATCAGCGTCCAGGCTTTTACTTTTCAGATGTTATCCCCACAAAGACGGGTACAATATCGGTAACACTAGAAGGTGTAATAAATGATGTACCGGTAAATGTTGATGTACCCATTGAGGATGTCGAATCTACTGCACTGTTGGACTTTCCACCTAGAGACTCATCTTCGGACCAGAATGTACAGGCTCTAGAGGCCGCCGTTACATCAATGCAGTCTGAGATTGAGCAGTTGCGAAGTGGCTCTGATCCTGTAACTGATACTACATCATATAATTTTGCTGTCTTGGGACTGTCTTTGGGAGTCGCCGCTGTGATTTTGAGTGTCTTGGCGCTAATTAGACGCCCCTCTGTATAGTGGGCCGGCAAACTCATAATCGACTCTGTTTTGGACAGATACAAGATTTTGTCGATGAGTTAGATCTGCACCCGCATACAATTCACCATGAATGTATAGTATTAACACGCCATGGCTAGACGACCGGCGCCTTTTTCAAATTTATTTTGTGTAGACACCAAAATTTCCACCCCACTGGAATGAGCAAAGACTCCCCCACTGTATGGTCCCCTAAAAAGGAAAAAATGGCTAGTACCTTGGAATTATACTAAGTCTTGATTTAGTCGAGACAACTACAACTGATACAATGGCTACTGCAAGTATCAGCGCTGCGATGGTACCGAATTCAGGTACAACCTGTGCAAACACAATCTCTTCGTTGATCGGACCTGTCATTTCATCTATACCATACCCTTGGAATGTAATTGTTATGTCTACCGGGTCACTTGTAGGTAGGTGTGATGTCTGATGCGAACCCATTCCTTCGTGTTGGTGGGCTCCCATTGCATTCAAGACCTCTTCATCTCCTTGCATTACTACGATATCGTAGTTTACATGTTCACTGTCTTCGAATACCACATCTATTTTCATCTGTTCATCAGCCATGGACTCAGTTGCCATAATCATAACCTTAGTTCCATCTGATAGTGCAGACATAGCAGATGCTTCCTCAAGTGTCATAGCCATACCTTTATCCATATCTTCAGGTTTTTCCATCATATGATCATCGGCTGCTGCCTCCTGTACAACTACCATACCTGACATCCATGGATGGACAAGACAGAAGTATGGATATTCGCCTGGTGTGTCAAATACGTGAGAGAATTCGGCATCTGGAGTAAACAGGCCACTATCGAATATACCATCTGGACCACCATCGGCTAGTACACCACTGGTGACAGTGTGGGCTGCGTTGTCAACATTCTTCCAGACTACTTCCCCACCTATGTCTATGGTGACCGTGCTGGGTATAAAGCAGTCATTGGTCTCTTCACAACCAGGTACAGATGATCCTTCCTGATTTAGTACGGTGGCGGTAGCGTGGTCTGCAAATGCCATGGGGGCAGCTGCAACACCTACTATGGCGCCAAGCATTACAAAAGCTGATACAGCGTTTATAATATTCATTACCGTATTTAATTACTCACACTAATAAAAGTCTCTCTTGACTTTTGAGAGTGATAACCACGAAATCAAATCTAGCCATATTGATATGGCCTGCACAAACAGGTTTCCAAAAGTTTAGTCCACAACATAATCATTCATGACGATTCTACATTACATATGTAAGACAAAACCAAATTAGTGTCATCTAGGGTGACACCAAGATAGTCACAGAGAGCACTTGTAGAGATGCCATCTGGCGGTGAACATTTTTAGATAGTAATAAAAGCAGTTGTCTTATGGAAAATATCGGAACAAACCAATGGCAGTCACAAGTACTTGACTCAAATGTGCCAGTATTTGTGGACTTTTGGGCAGAATGGTGCGGACCTTGTAGAATGGTGTCTCCCATACTTGAAGAACTGGCGGCTGATTATCAAGACAAGATAAAGTTCGTCAAGGTGAACGTCGATAACGCTGGAGAGCTAGCTTCACAATATAATGTAATGAGCATTCCTACATTGATACTCTTTAACAAGGGCCAGGTTGTGGATCAAAAGATAGGCGCTGCCAATAAGGACTCTTATCGTACAATGATAGACCGCGTACTAAGCGCATAACGCATTTTAAATTATGACACTTTTTGGCTCCTTTTGTGATGTATACTTATTGTGGTATGGCTAGGCGCTTTGCTTGACGTAGCAACCATACCAGTATTAGAATTGGTACCACCACATAAGTTGCAATGTTAAACATAATCACAAGAACACCATACACCAACACTTTTAGCTCCGAATCTGCATACTCCATTACACCTAATGATGTTAGCATGGGCTGCATTGACAACAATATGGTATTCTTTAAGACTGGACTCTCCCTCTGCATATCTGCAATTGTTGGGGAGAAGATATAGTATACCTGATTAAACATTGAAACAAACCACCTCCCTGAGTCGGTGGATAGAATCATCTGGTCTCTAACCTCTCGTAAATTTTGTACCTGTGGAGCCAGCTCTGAACCATACGCTGCAGTTGCTATCAGACATCCCCCTCCAGGCTCAGGGGTCTGTGCTGCCGCTATACCCACTGGTATTATGAAGGATGCCACCTCTCTCTCTATGGGTTGGAATAATATGCCTTCAACACCTATCTTGAGATTGTATTCACCAACAGTAGGAAACGGAACCTGCAATCCCCGGACTATGCCCTCTGAGGAGTGAATCATGGGAGTTGTAGCAATGACAGTGTCATTTACCGTCATATTGATATCATAATCGATATGTAGTTGAATTTTATCTGTGTTGGGATTTATGAATTCAATAGCTACAATACTGTTTGTACCGGGCTCTATATCATCATAAGTAATTCTTAGGTCTAATATTCCTCCATCCGTTGATGTTGTCTGTGACTCGGCAAAGGCCAATGCAGGTATAAATAACAACAATACAAGTAACCACCTCACAGAAATTCTTGCTCTAGTATTAAATTAAAGGGTTCTGCTGATAGTGTTTCATAATTTGTGATCTACCCAATCTGGACAGTCCGGCCGCCAGGAGGATTCTGAACCGCGCGGGGCGGCGTTCTGTCCACCTCCGTGGCCTTGCGCATGATGTCTTGGATTTTGTTATACACAGCCATCTTTGTAGTAATCTCTATCACCATATACTCGGGCTTTACCGCCCGCAGTGCCTCGCCCAGTAGTCTCTTGAACTAGATGTAGATTGAGGTTATACTTTTAGGGTATCTGACATTCATGTTGGCCCAAGCAGACTGCTGATTACTTGCTTAAATTACCACATATCTGGATACGAACTCTGCAACTGTAAATTCAATGATGTTTATATAATTAGTTAAACTTGTTTGTAATCACGTGGTATATTCGATGCTTTGTGAAATATGGGCGTATGTTGCCTCTCTCTATTCATGTAAATTACAAGGTGAGTTTTACAGAGGTTTCTGGTCTCTTTTGAGCCCACTTTTATTGTTTTGACTGCGGTGTTACTACATTCTGAAATACTACATTTCACATTACAGGTATTTTTCAATAATTTAAAAAGAGCGCGTTTCATTTAATCTAATTACTTTAAACTAAGCATAATATTTCATTAAAGATTGAAAACATTAATTTTAAACTATCACTATAGTACTATTATGCAAGCTTTTGATGGGAAAAAAGCCGCTCAAGATTACATGTCATCTAATTCAATGTCGTACTCTACACCCGAGCTAATATTGAATCGATTTGCATTTTGGCTGGGTGACACCGTTACTGATCCAACTAATAAGAACCAGTCAGTGTCTCGAGTGATGATGTATATGACTCGCGAAGTCGTTGAACCGCCGATTATCGAAGACGTATACGTTCCTAGTGGTGCTGTGTTAAACTCTCTGGCTACTGGTACGGTTGAACCCGCCACCAAATTTTGTTCAGAATGCGGCGTAGAGCTATCTGCCACAGCAAAGTTTTGTAATCAGTGCGGCGTCACTCAATACTGACTTTTTTTCCACAAGAGGTGCAGAATTTTGCACCTTGTCTTAATTGCGCACCACATGATGAACATCTACTACTCTGCGTTGCTGCCTGAGGAGTTGGTGCAGGTTGCGCAGTAGGTACAGGTTGAGGAGCTGGTGCTGCCTGAGGAGTTGGTGCAGGTTGCGCAGTTGGAATGGGAGTTGGAGCTGGAAGCGTACCGGGCTGTGAAAAGGCTGACACCACATTACCCCCCGATATAATTCCTGGAGGTCCACCCATTGGATTTGCCCCCATTGGGCCTCCCATCATACCTGAGGGTTGAGTGCCACCACCTCCTGATTTAACAGCCTTTTTCAATTCAAAGAGTGCTTTTACTGCTAAAAACTCCAGAGCCGAATATGCCACAACATAGTCGCCTAATTTTTGAAAGAACTCTTTATCACTAATGCCCCCATTCTTGTACAAGTTATTCGTGTCTAGAAATGACTCATAGTAGTCTTGGGATTCTGTTAGTAGTGCATCAAGTTTCTCAAAGAGTAAACTGAATGTATCAACTTCTCCAGGCGGAACAAAAGCCATCATTAATACTATGATATTACTTTATTAATTGCTTTTGGGAACTATATCTTTAATGTATTGTATGGAAATCATGTCGCTTAGGCTTAGCTAAGAGAAGACCGCAGGAATACAACAAGCTATATAGATCAGGAGAATTGACTAAGACTATGTTGACGGACAAGTCCATACGCTATATCATAAGACAGCTGGAGAATGGTAGGAGTACTATGGTGGTGGCAAAAGAGATGAAGGTATCACAGCGGCACATCCAGCGGCTGTGGGCCGAATATCTAAAGACCGGGACGGTTCATATCCAGGGCCGAGCGGGACGGCCCAAGGGAGCCAAACCCTCTGATGCCGAGGTAAAAATGGTGCTGGACACACACCGTCGCTGGCCAGACGGAGTGCAGTTGACAGTAAAGAGGCTCCGGAAGACCGGATATAATATAGGATACACTAGAGTATATCACATATTGAAGTCCAACGGTATGGTCACATCCTCCCCGGCAAAGTCAAGGCAGCGGAAATGGGTGCGGTACGAACGCCTCTACTCAAATGCCATGTGGCATACTGACTGGCATGTCATGAAGGATCCTCGAATGAAAGGAATGAACCTGATCACCTACCTGGATGACGCTTCGCGGTGCGTCACCGGAGCGACTCTCTTCAAGGAGGCCACCTCGGAGAATGCAGTGACGGCGCTGAGGCAGGCCATAGGCAGGTTCGGCGTACCGGCAACCATCCTCTCTGACAACGGTTCTTGTTTTGTAGGAGCGCGAGGCCGCAAAAAGCCGAAGAGTTCTTGGATGCCGACATTGTTTGAGAACGAACTGCTGTCCCTCAACATAAGCCTGATCAACTCAAGACCATACCACCCGCAGACCAACGGAAAACTGGAACGATTCCACAGGAGCATTGAAGACGAGATATGGCGCTATGGTTGTCTGGACGACTACATTGAATACTACAACACCGATAGATTACACTGGGCGCTGGACATAGACAACTATGAAACACCCATGATGGCGTTCCACAACAAGACGGCCATTAACGAGACAAGGAGGCAGAATCCCAAGTGGATGGAGGCGGACATCAATGAGTGACGGCGACGACGTAGCGCGACATGATTTCTATACAATACAGAACTATATCTTTAAGTGAACACGTGTTCACTCAGAGATAATTTTCGTTGGTGTTGTCCACCATTCAGGGTGCGTGTGTTTGGCGTATGTCTCCTTTTGGGAGACACGGTCTTGACTACCTGCCAGTCGCCTACAACCGGTGGGGGCGTGCTGTTGCGTAGGTTTATCCTGCCCCTCAAGTCCGACCCGGACTTGGCACACAAACGGCTTGCCTTTTGTGCGCGTTTTGAGTTTGGTTTTACGTAATCATTATTGTTGGCATAGTTGTTGTCGGGACTGTATAGGATGTTGAAAGCACCATTATAGTCGGCGTGTGTGAGGTTGCCACAATTTTTACATCTGAACTTTCGGTCATGGCTCCAATTTTCGTATATGATTTCGTTGTTATGCCACCTATGTAATTCCTAGCGAGACACACAATAAACCTAAACCTTAAATTCTGTAATATTTTGCATAGTATATGTCGAATGAGTTTCGTCTTAAAAAATTAAGAGGCTCAGGAGGTTTTATCATGGCCAATGTGACTGACGAGCAACAATCCCGAGGTAACTTGGGTGGCCCAGAGTTGTTTTTGGCGCCCATGGGACGACTAGATTCTGAGAAAATTACAAAGTACTATTGTAACCGATGCGACGCAGAACATATCCAGCCACCAAAGATAGTTTATGAGAACCCCAATGAGCAGGTAGCAGATAATCTAATACTTGTTGAAAAGGGTCAATATCTCTGTCACGTTTGCGACTCTGCACTGGCGGAGTATAGAGAATTTAAAAAACCTGATCCGAATGCTGAAGCTGGTATGGCCAGAGGTTTAAAGACTGAACCAGAACCAGCACCAGAACCCACACTCGAACCAGAACCAGCACCAGAACCCACACTCGAACCAGAACCAGCACCAGAACCCACACTCGAACCAGAACCAGCACCAGAACCCACACTCGAACCAGAACCAGCACCAGAACCCACACTCGAACCAGAACCAGCACCAGAACCCACACTCGAACCAGAACCCACACTCGAACCAGAACCCACACTCGAACCAGAACCCACACTCGAACCAGAACCAGCACCAGAACCCACACTCGAACCAGAACCAGCACCAGAACCCACACTCGAACCAGAACCAGCACCAGAACCCACACTCGAACCAGAACCAGCACCAGAACCCACACTCGAACCAGAACCAGCACCAGAACCCACACTCGAACCAGAACCAGCACCAGAACCCACACTCGAACCAGAACCAGCACCAGAACCCACACTCGAACCAGAACCAGCACCAGAACCCACACTCGAACCAGAACCAGCACCAGAACCCACACTCGAACCAGAACCAGCACCAGAACCCACACTCGAACCAGAACCCACCAGCATATCACCGATTCAAGGATTGGTGGTCTATGATGACTCTGCTTGTAAGGTAGGCACTATCGCTGACGTAGGAGTGAGTGGTAGCCTGTCATTGGTATTACTGGTAGAGTCAGATGACGGTACAAGGCAGATAATACCTTGGAGTCAAGTGCGTAGAGTTGGCGAGATTGTAATTTTGAACAATTCTGTAGCAGAGCCAACACCAAAACCTACACCTGAACCATTAGACCCCGGCACGTGTCCAGAATGCAACACTTCTAACTCCGATGATGCCAAGTTTTGTGAGTCCTGTGGAACAGATTTAGCAAAGTAATTTAATTGGGCATAACCTGTTTTTATAATATTGGCAAGCATATTTACCCGCAAATTAGTTAAGGATGCTGCTATTGCAGGTGGAGTCATTTTAGCAATTTGGATAAGTTTGATGATTATATTTGGAACAAACAATCCATTTTATGTTGTGGCCAGTGGTAGTATGGTTCCAGTTTTAGAAGTACATGATCTACTTGTTATATCAAAGCATGAAAAATTTGAAGATGTGGCCGTTGGCGATATTATAGTGTTTAATCGTCCTTCGGATCATAACCGGGTCATAGTACATCGCATTGTTTCTGTCTTAAATGACGATCCATACACACTACGTGCCAAGGGGGATGCCAACCCCGCGTCAATCCCAGGAACTGACTCTCCTATCACTGAAGATGAGTATTTGGGCAAGGTCATTTATGTAATCCCAGAAATAGGATTTTTACCCAAACTTATCCAACCACCAATAAACTATATCATAATAGCTGGAATTGTAGGATTCATTATTGCTAAACAGATAATGTCTAAAAGAAAACAATCGCTATAATATCATTGATCATATCAATTACATAAAAGCATGACCGCATCTGCGCAAGACAAATTACACTCTTATACGTAAGACCCCACCTAACATATCTTATCACACTGCAACTTATTCCACATGATGTATCTATTAGATACAAAACATCTGTAGTCAAGCCTGTCACAAAATTATGGATATGTCATTTCCGTAGATATAACAATAATGCACATCAACTCTATAATTTTTCAAATGTACTGTTCAATTAATGGCATGACCATCACACGTCTCTAGAAATATTTTTTCAAATTTTTAATTATTTTAAATTATTGCAATCCAACCCGAACATCTAATATTTTACAACCACTCTCCATAACTAAGACCGGATTCATATCCAACTCTTTGATCTGCGGGTTGTCTGTAACCAACTGTGAGACACGTTGTATGCATTCGGTGAGCGCCTCTAGGTCTGAGGGTTGTTCCCCCCGAGTACCTTCCAGTAATTTTTTAGTTTTTATAGAGTCTATCATTCCTCGTGCTTCATGAACAGTCACTGGAGCTAACCTAAATGTAACATCTTTTAACACCTCTACGTATATTCCTCCCATACCTAGCATCAACATAGGGCCCATACCCGGCTCTTGTTTACAGCCTATTATGATCTCTTTACCTCCTTTTACCATCTCGACCACAAGGCAACCCTTAATCTGGGCATTGGCATCATATTTTTTAGCATTATTTACTATCTCAACAAAGGCAGTCTTTACACTATTTTCATCAACTAAATTTACTCGTACACCGCCGGCATCGGATTTATGGATTATTTGTGGCGAGGCTATCTTCATTACAACAGGATATCCAATTTTTTCAGCTAACTTGACAGCCTCCTCTGGGGTTTGTGCCAATCCACTCTGCGGCAGCGGTAGGCCATATGCATCTAATATTCGTTGACCCTCTTCTTCCAATAAACTAGCACGACCTTCAGATGATGCCTCATCTAGTATCTTTTTGGCTATATCTTTGGACACATCAAACTTAGTTACATTACCAGGGTCTTTTCGAGTCCATTCAGAGAATCGCAGCATTGCTCTAAGTGCCCTAACGGCTCCTTCGGCATATGTGTAATATGGAACGCCCCCCTCTGCTAATATTTGTCGATTGGTAATACCCTCATCTAGCCCCATTAGGCTTGCAAGAATGGTTTTTTTGTATTTTTTTGACATATCTACAACAACTCGTGCCAGCTCATCATAATTGAGGGTACCAGATGGTGTGCACATTACAATTACGGATCCAACATTTTTGTGATTCAGAACACGTTCTAACACATTTCGAAAACGATTGTAATCCGCATCTCCAACTATATCTACAGGATTGCGCGAACTGCCCCAGGGTGGTATTACATCATCAATCTGTGCCCGTATGGATGAAATATCTGCCATACCTATCTTGAATTTTGAACATGCATCTGTGGATATTATTGCCGGCCCTCCGGCATTGGACACTATTGCGAGGCCCTCTTCGGGTAGGGGCTGCTTAGAGAATGCCGTAGCATAATCAAATAACTCGTCCATGGTGTCAACCCGAATGACTCCCGCCTGTGTGAGTAGAGCATCGTATAGTTCATCAGAACCCATAAGGGCACCAGTATGAGACATTGCCGCCTTGGCACCTTCTGGGCTGCGACCTGATTTTAGTACAAGTATGGGTTTTTTGTAATCCTTTGTAACATTTTTACATGTCTTTAGAAACTCCTGCCCGTCCCCAATATCCTCTAGATACATCACAATAACACGAGTCTGGTCATGGTTTGCCAGTGTTTTGAGTACCTCGATCTCGCTGGTGGCTGCTTTATTACCTAGGCTTACCACTGCAGAGAATCCTATTCCCTGCGCACTGGCATCCTCACATAGAGCTGCGCAGATGGCTCCACTTTGTGAAACCAAAGCAATAGTGCCAGTTTTTGGTGTTATCTTGAGAAATGTAGAGTTCATCATGGTGTTAGGATCTAAATTCATTACTCCTAAACAGTTGGGACCCACCAACTCCATCCCGTACTGGCTAGATATCTCCTTTAATCGTCTCTCTAATTTAGCTCCCTCCTCGTCTACTTCCTTGAAACCAGCTGTAATTACAATGGCGCCTTTAATGCCTTTTTTACCACATTCTTCTAAAACATGTGGAACCAGAACATTCTTTACAATAATAACGGCCAGATCTATTTGGTCAGGTACATCAAGTACCGATTTGAATGCGGGCTTGTCAAATACAGTAGTTCGTGACGGACTGATTGGAAATATGCTTCCCTTGAAACCTGACATAATATTTTTAGTAATTGTGCTTCCAACACTGCCAACCTTATCTGATGCGCCGACTACAGCTATGGACTTTGGTGTTAGAAAGACCGATTCGGCCATACGCTCTTTGGTTGAACCCGTATTATAAAAATGTACATCCTGACTCCTTTTCATCTTTGAACCATCCTAAATGAAAAATAAAAAATTAAATTAACATTCAGTGTATAATTATAAAAAATTATTTATTTTTATATGTGTAACATAAATTATAACATTTAGTAAATAATCAAAACCATTCAGTATGAGATGAAAGGTGGATGGTTATCGGAGGTTTGAAAAAGAGTATACAAAAAGACACATGTTAACTGCATTTACAGTAGTATCAATTCTTGCAGCTAAAAACCGCGCAGGCCAGGATGTCTAACTGTCTCCGGATGCTTACCCATCCAGTCAATCTGTTTTAGCATCTCTTTTTTGTCATGGGGAAACGTACCCTTAATGGTATACGCATTGGAGCCATGATTGGCCCTGAATATAATATCGGTTTTTGTCTCTATGCCAGATACCAACTCTTTTAGTTCCTGCAGAGCTTCATCATCATTTAGACGCTCAAATTCTCCTGAATATTTGTTGATAAATTCGTCCTTGATACCATTCTCCAGATATAGTGTTAGTGCCCCCACGTAATTTGGCGAGCATGCATTAATAACCTTGACTGTCTGGCTGATGTGTTCTTTTGAGTACTTTTTACCGCCAAGTCCTAATATTATCATACATGACATAGTATACTCCGCGGTTTTAGCTTTATTGACTGCCTTAATTATGGTACTGCCCAAAGCCCCCTTGGTAACTTTTCGCAACACAATATCTGAACCACTCTCTATTCCTAAGTACAACATACTTAATCCGGCCTTACGCATTCTCAATAATTCTTCAGGTTTTTTCTTTAGAATATTCATAGGCATGGCATAACACGCTATTCTCTCTATTTTAGGAAATTTGTTTTTCAGATATGTCACTATCTTTACAATATAATCTGTGTCAAGATTAAGCGCGTCACCATCAGCTAAAAATATTCGTTTGGTGTTCGGCATATGCCTGGCCATGAGGTCTATCTCTGCCTTGACTTGGTCCCAGGGCCTCTCTGAATACTCTTTAGAGCGATACATATCACAAAATGAACATTCGTTAAATGAACAACCCAATGTAACCTGAAATATCAGCGAGCGTGCCTCAGATGGTGGTCTGTATAGCGGCGGATCATACATTAACGACATGACTATACATGAAAAGAGGTGATTTTTATATTTAATCCACGAATGCTAGGTTACTGATCTATCGGACACTCTCAAACACTCCAAACCTTGTACAATATTAGTTAGAATTGACACACTTGGTTATCAGTGATATACTTGTAGACAAAAGTTACCAGAACTGGCCAGAAATAACTTGTAATCTTTCTATAAAATAGAACGTTCATGTAGCTACAATATCATGTATGATGATGCTGGGAGTCTTAGTAAATGTCGTGTGTAGTGTAACTGGATATAATTACAAGTCTTTGTGTCCCAATACGGCCTTCACAACTGTTTCACTACTTTTTATTTACTGATCTGTATGTTATAGACTCTTGAAGACTTTTTGTACATTCTTGTAGAATACCTGTAACCGACATTATTCAAAATCTAACTAAAAAGACACTTTGTCTGGCAGGATGTTACTCATGAATATTGGTGGTATCTGCATCAATCATCTTGTTTTGTATATTGATCTGGATTTTGTTCAAATGCCCACCTACACGTGGCGCAACAGAATCTATACTCTGTACCTTTATGTACTAATACATCGCCACCAGAACCTACCTCCATACCACATACAGGATCCTTCAAGATCTAGCCCTCTTCATGTAGTACCAACCAATAGGACTCAATATCATTATTGCAAGAATTCCGGGGATCAAGCTAGGGGGGATGATTACAGGCGAATCATGCGTATGTCTCTCCATTTGAAACTCTGGTGGTATTCCCATCATAGATACTATATTATTCCACATTATGTGTATTATGGTGTCTTCATACCATTGGTGGCCACCAGGCAGGCCATTTATTATTAGAAATGATCCTATAACTATAAGCATCCAACCACTGATGCTCTCTATCTTTAGTCGATTTGCGGTTATTGTTTTGGTGGCATTTATTCCTATGATGGCCAGCACTGAGAGAAGTATTAGTGGTATTGCTCGGCCTAAACCATGTACCAAACCTAAACTAGATCCTATCTCGGCGCTACCTGTACTGGCCACGTATATCAAAAGCCAGTAGAAGAGAGGGTTGGGACACCCAACACCTGCATTTCCCAACAATAATCCCATGAATAATGCTTTGGCATAGTTACCACGCTTCTGTATGAATCTGGGACTACCAGAGTAAGATGGTAGATGTAAATTGATAAGATGGGTCTGTGACAGGCCAAAGACAAATGCAGCTATCCCTGCTACTAAGAACATGTATGTAGATATGTCATCTAGGCCAGTAGCTCCACCCAAAACTCCTATACCTAATCCATAAAATGTTATGGTACAAGTTAGCCCTACACCAAAGAGCAGTGCTATTATAAGACCCTGACGAGCTCCCTTACCAACACTGAGTGGTACTACTATGAAGACAAGCGGGAGTGTACACGGGAGTGCAATCATGGATAGTCCTGCTACATATGATAGTACAAGCCATGAGGGATATGTAACTTCAGAGTTTGCACTAACTGCAGTATCATAGGTGACCACAAACACTACTCCTAACAATATCAGTGAGAAGAGTGTAAATGCCGAGACTGTCAAATATTTTTTGGCAACTAATGTGGACATAACTATACTGATACATCTCAAATAATAATGGTTTTACCATGAGAGGTTCCTCTCTACAAGTTTGGATGATGTACTGCTGTACTGAACGGAGGTTACACACAAGAAAGAGGAGGCGCATCGTGGGGAACAGAGGACTGTAAATGGCGATCACAAACTATTCAGCAAACTTAGATGCAGACACAACAAACTCAAAAAAGCAGAAAAACAGAGGCTGAAGTAAAGAAGCACATGGATCAGTATTGACAACATGATAATACAAAGTCAATCAAAGATGCAAGGAAGGGTAAAGTGGCTTAGGTTTTGCGCAGGCTGCAAGGTTTCGGCTAGTCTAGTAAAAATTTGTAGCAATGTGATACGATCCCACATTTCTCTAGAGGGCCGGCAGATTATCTCATAAAGTGTAGACACTTTGTAGAGGGAACCTCATAAGAGTGGGTTCACGGGGATTTGAACCCCGGATCTTCGCCGTGTAAGGGCGACGTCATAACCGAGCTGGACTATGAACCCAAAGTCTTTGAATTTAATGAATCCTTTAAACATACCGTATGGCGGGTTCTATGCGTTGACGTAAACACATCTAAAAATGAACTATATTGTTGGAATCTCGTAGACAAATCCAAATTTGTATATAATGTTAAACGAGATTACACTATCTGTCCCGCTTATTCGAAGGCACTACTGTGCAGTCCTGTGGCTTGACGTACACCCATGATTTCAGCGTGACATCTGTCAGCCGGAGAGACCGCGCCCCATACCACCAGACATGCCCTAGACCCGGTAGTGATGAGCTTTGGCTGTTCATGAATCTTGGCTGTATACCATACACGACGACCATCGTACCATTGCGCTTCTTGGAATGGAACTTTAAATTCCCATCACCGTACTTGAAGATATCGGTGGCTGTTCTTGCCTGGTAGATGACTGTGTCCTAGTATGTACGCCACCTCCTGTAGGTATGATGTTGCCCGCTGCAGTTTGGTGAACTCCTTGTTCAGGTCGTACTGTGTCAGTGTGGGGCCTGTAAGCAGTCGCTTAGCGGCCTAGTTGTACACGAATAGTTGGGAATCACATATCATACAGATGTGGCGAGCCTGTGAGTGTGTTGTGTCCATTCGGAGGTTTTTTGACCAATATATAGTACTATACCGTATTATTTGCTTATAAATGTGGTTTCGGTGTGGGATTGTGAGCATGCGGCGTGCTTACTTATCGATATAATCTGCTGCTTTGCAGCTGTATCGCTTAATTAGATCTTTTACACAGCATAATTGAGATGAAGGACAAGGATGACTTTCTAGTGTCTGAAGCAACCTATGATCTCGGCAGGCAGCTTAGATATGCCATGAGACACAAGATTACAGAGCAAGGTGTTCTTGATGGGCATGTGGTGGATAAGGTGACCTTGGCTTCTGACATTATGAAGAAAAAGAAGTATGTCACTGCCTTTTATACCATGAATGGTTGGCGACGTGGTAAAAAGATTAAGGCATACAGAATAGACGGAAAGTTGTTTGTTAGAATTGACGACAACAAAGTATTTTATGATAATCTAGGTGACCTGCCTGAGGTAAGAAAGGTTGGATTTGAATCAAGTAGTATAGAATCAAGTAGTATGA
The DNA here is from genome assembly GCA_965219765.1 of Nitrosopumilaceae archaeon. Classification (GTDB taxonomy): domain Archaea; phylum Thermoproteota; class Nitrososphaeria; order Nitrososphaerales; family Nitrosopumilaceae; genus VYCS01. Next base: position 1,479,680 of record CBDCOI010000001.1, on the reverse strand, counting down.
AGTCATCGAACGAATCCCCCCTCAGCAAACTCCGTAAGAGGCAGATAGAAAATGATAGACCTGCAAGGGATGCTAAAATGTTAGAAGAAGCTCTAACTTATACCGAACCACCGGATATATCAGCCAGTGATGTTCTCAAAGATAGAAGAGACCTTGACTTAAAACACAAACAGACTTCATTTTCCTTACAGGATGATATACTAAAAGATCTATTTTCTGACATATCTGATGCTGACATCACTACTTATTCAAATATTCATGGAAGAATACAAATTAAGAACGAAGAAGATGCCAGAATACTGGCAGATACGATAAAGAGATGGGTTGCACAAGGCCGTCCTCTACCCACGCAATCTGAACCAGAACCCGAACCAACCTCTCCACCGGGATTGTTGCCCACAAGTGATCCTGATGTGGAAGCCGAACCCGATGCAACCACCGCGGTCGGCGCGGACATTACACCTGAACCTGACACAGCTGCGCAAGAATCACCCGAACCCGAACCCGAACCCGAACCCGAACCAACCTCTCCACCGGGATTGTTGCCCACAAGTGATCCTGATGTGGAAGCCGAACCCGATGCAACCACCGCGGTCGGCGCGGACATTACACCTGAACCTGACACAGCTGCGCAAGAATCACCCGAACCCGAACCCGAACCAACCTCTCCACCGGGATTGTTGCCCACAAGTGATCCTGATGTGGAAGCCGAACCCGATGCAACCACCGCGGTCGGCGCGGACATTACACCTGAACCTGACACAGCTGCGCAAGAATCACCCGAACCCACACCCGAACCAACCTCTCCACCGGGATTGTTGCCCACAAGTGATCCTGATGTGGAAGCCGAACCCGATGCAACCACCGCGGTCGGCGCGGACATTACACCTGAACCTGACACAGCTGCGCAAGAATCACCCGAACCCGAACCCGAACCCGAACCCGAACCAACCTCTCCACCGGGATTGTTGCCCACAAGTGATCCTGATGTGGAAGCCGAACCCGATGCAACCACCGCGGTCGGCGCGGACATTACACCTGAACCTGACACAGCTGCGCAAGAATCACCCGAACCCACACCCGAACCCGAACCCGAACCAACCTCTCCACCGGGATTGTTGCCCACAAGTGATCCTGATGTGGAAGCCGAACCCGATGCAACCACCGCGGTCGGCGCGGACATTACACCTGAACCTGACACAGCTGCGCAAGAATCACCCGAACCCACACCCGAACCCGAACCCACACCCGAACCCACACCCGAACCCGAACCAGAACCAACCTCTCCACCGGGATTGTTGCCCACAAGTGATCCTGATGTGGAAGCCGAACCCGATGCAACCACCGCGGTCGGCGCGGACATTACATCTGAACCTGACACAGCTGCGCAAGAATCACCCGAACCCACACCCGAACCCGAACCCGAACCAACCTCTCCACCGGGATTGTTGCCCACAAGTGATCCTGATGTGGAAGCCGAACCCGATGCAACCACCGCGGTCGGCGCGGACATTACACCTGACACCGCGGTCGGCGCGGACTGATGTGGAAGCCGAACCCGATGCACCACCGCGGTCGGCGCGAACCTGACACAGCTGCGCAAGAATCACCCGAACCCCGAACCCACACCCGAACCCGAACCCACACCCGAACCCGAACCAGAACCAACCTCTCCACCGGGATTGTTGCCCACAAGTGATCCTGATGTGGAACCCGAACCCGATGCAACCACCGCGGTCGGCGCGGACATTACACCTGAACCTGACACAGCTGCGCAAGAATCACCCGAACCCACACCCGAACCCGAACCCGAACCCGACCCGAACCCACACCCGAACCCGAACCAGAACCAACCTCTCCACCGGGATTGTTGCCCACAAGTGATCCTGATGTGGAACCCGAACCCGATGCAACCACCGCGGTCGGCGCGGACATTACACCTGAACCTGACACAGCTGCGCAAGAATCACCCGAACCCGAACCCGAACCCGAACCCGAACCCGAACCCGAACCCACACCCGAACCCACACCCGAACCCGAACCAGAACCAACCTCTCCACCGGGATTGTTGCCCACAAGTGATCCTGATGTGGAACCCGAACCCGATGCAACCACCGCGGTCGGCGCGGACATTACACCTGAACCTGACACAGCTGCGCAAGAATCACCCGAACCAGAACCAGAACCAGAACCAGAACCAGAACCAGAACCAGAACCAGAACAAAATACTACCAGCACTCCATCTACATCAAAAACTAAGACTAAACCTACTGGCGCGTACCTACCCAATACAGCACTCTTATCTCAAATAGACGAGTTTCAAAGAAAAATTGATGAATTTATTCCTGATTCACCAAATATCTCAGAACATGATAACAATCTTTTACACCAAATCACTAAACTCCAAACCAAGCTCACCGAGATAGAGTCCACACCGCCGCCAGAGCCTCAACCTGATCCCCAGCAGGCAGAACGCATAGCCGAGCTCGAAGCACAGCTCAAGGACTTTGAATCCCAATCCCAATCTAATCTGGCACTCTTAGACCAGCTAGAGACACTCCAAACCAAGCTCACCGAGATAGAGTCCACACCGCCGCCAGAGCCTCAACCTGATCCCCAGCAGGCAGAACGCATAGCCGAGCTCGAAGCACAGCTCAAGGACTTTGAATCCCAATCCCAATCTAATCTGGCACTCTTAGACCAGCTAGAGACACTCCAAACCAAGCTCACCGAGATAGAATCAATACCAGAACCAGAGCCTCAACCTGATCCCCAGCAGGCAGAACGCATAGCCGAGCTCGAAGCACAGCTCAAGGACTTTGAATCCCAATCCCAATCTAATCTGGCACTCTTAGACCAGCTAGAGACACTCCAAACCAAGCTCACCGAGATAGAGTCCACACCGCCGCCAGAGCCTCAACCTGATCCCCAGCAGGCAGAACGCATAGCCGAGCTCGAAGCACAGCTCAAGGACTTTGAATCCCAATCCCAATCTAATCTGGCACTCTTAGACCAGCTAGAGACACTCCAAACCAAGCTCACCGAGATAGAATCAATACCAGAACCAGAGCCTCAACCTGATCCCCAGCAGGCAGAACGCATAGCCGAGCTCGAAGCACAGCTCAAGGACTTTGAATCCCAATCCCAATCTAATCTGGCACTCTTAGACCAGCTAGAGACACTCCAAACCAAGCTCACCGAGATAGAATCAATACCAGAACCAGAGCCTCAACCTGATCCCCAGCAGGCAGAACGCATAGCCGAGCTCGAAGCACAGCTCAAGGACTTTGAATCCCAATCCCAATCTAATCTGGCACTCTTAGACCAGCTAGAGACACTCCAAACCAAGCTCACCGAGATAGAGTCCACACCGCCGCCAGAGCCTCAACCTGATCCCCAGCAGGCAGAACGCATAGCCGAGCTCGAAGCACAGCTCAAGGACTTTGAATCCCAATCCCAATCTAATCTGGCACTCTTAGACCAGCTAGAGACACTCCAAACCAAGCTCACCGAGATAGAGTCCACACCGCCGCCAGAGCCTCAACCTGATCCCCAGCAGGCAGAACGCATAGCCGAGCTCGAAGCACAGCTCAAGGACTTTGAATCCCAATCCCAATCTAATCTGGCACTCTTAGACCAGCTAGAGACACTCCAAACCAAGCTCACCGAGATAGAGTCCACACCGCCGCCAGAGCCTCAACCTGATCCCCAGCAGGCAGAACGCATAGCCGAGCTCGAAGCACAAATCGAGACGTTACAAACCAAGCTCACCGAGATAGAGTCCACACCACCACGCGGCTCTGACATTAAATCTAGCGCTACTAATTTACAAAAAATATTACACCTTCAAGAATTACTACTATCGCTATCTTTACGTCCCAACGCTAATGTTTACAAGCAACTTATAAAATTTGAAAAAGAGGTTAAAGAATTAAAAAGCATGTCACGACCTAATAAAAAACGTACGACCTCGAACCCACATACAAAGAAATCATAATCATGTGTAGTGGTTAATTATATATGATTAAAAAAGTAATTTCTATTTCTATATACTGCCAAAGAATTAAAAATTATCTTTTGCGTATATCCTTATCAATTAATACCTAATACATTCTCCATATTTTTACTAATTTTGCGCAACTTCTCTACTTTTAACCAAATTCATATGACTTGTGGTCAAAATACAACTGTCAGGAGCTTTTTTTAGGATACCTCTAATTGATACATTGGCGGAGTCCTGAACGTCAGATTCCTGTCGAGAATTAAAACATATAGCGCAGATGGTACTTTTACATTAACGTGTGGTGGTCAGCCCGGGGCGACATGGGCTTGGATCCAGTGGCGCTTGCGCCCCAGAATGATCGGCAGTTGTACCTGCATCACTCTTCCTTTACTGAGTTTACCATGCCGTTTCGCGATCTCTTGATTAAATACTGATGATGCAATTCTTCCTCAGTCAGATAAAATGAAGGGGCATTCACACCATTTCAAATTTGTAGAGACTATTTAAGGTCGGATATGATCTTTTTGCTATGGCCAACCCGAAGTGGATACTGCGTACGGGACTAATGTCCCGGACTGTGGAGCATCCTCGTATTACAATGTCTCAGTGGGGGCTTACCGATGAGAGCGGACCGTCAGGGACGCAGTAACGCTCACGAGGCTGAGGCGCGGCCAAGAGATAGTGAACAGAAAGGGATACATGCAGAGACTGGCGCACAACCAGTACGAAGCCCAGTCCCAAGAATCGGCTAAATACACAGTCCGGTTTGGTGGCAAGAGTACATCGTGCGAGTGTCCAGACCATCAGTACAATAAGATCGTGTGCAAGCATATCGCTGTGATCATACAGTGAAACTCCGACGCGGTGCGTTGCAGGGTGGGGGGAGCGCCCCAGACGCGATCTTGGCGCCGGATTCCGGTGTCAAGCAGGCCTAACCTGTCTTGGCCGGCAGGCGAGCACGACCGGATGCTGGGACAAACGATTAGGCCGTGGTACCGGTGCGGAAATATGTGGGCACCGGCGCCGTGGTGCATCGATGCCACGTGTTAATGCAACAGAAGCCATTTGATAATGGACCGGGGGGGATTTGAACCCCCGACATCCACGTTGCGAACGTGGCGTTATACCCCTAAACCACCGGCCCGTGATGTACACTTTCGAGTATTTGATTTAAACCATCGGACTATGAAATATTTGTCTTTAAACAGCTTTTTAATCAAAAGCAATACATGGAGTAAATGTTTCAAACTATATCATGACGTTTGATACAGTTGTGGTAGATTCACACGTTGTTTTACCACATGGAATAATTGACAAGAACATAATAATTGATGATGGCAAAATTGTAAAGTTTACTACCGATGTTCCTTCTTGTGATTGTAAGATAAATGGTGCTGGTCTTGTCTCTGTACCTGGTCCAATTGATCCTCATGTCCACTATGGAGTCTACTCTCCCATTGAAGAAGCTGCGGTAACCGAATCCCATGCAGCTGCCATTGGGGGAGTAACTACAATGATGAGAATGCTGCGACTACAAGGTAAATTTAGTACAGATTTACCGCCTCAACTTGATGCCGCATCATCATCACACTATATTGACTATACAATACATGCTTCCATATTTACTGCACAACAAGTTCATGAAATGAGTTATTGCGTTGCAAACGGAATTACATCCTTTAAAATTTACATGAATTTAGCTGGTGAAGTTGGACATGTATACATGGATTTACCGCCAAACACCTTCAAATTACAAGAAGCCAAAGTCGATGTGACTAACGATATAATTGAGAAGATAGTCAAGACTGCTGCATCATTACAGTGCCCTGTATTGGTTCATGCTGAGGATTATGAGTCATGTGCATCTGGCATGAAAACTGCCAAAGCAAAGCAACAAGATAGTTTAAGTGCATGGTCTAAGAGTCGAGATCCAAAATACGAGGCAAAAGCCATTAAAACTATCTGTGAATATGCGCGCCAATACAATTGTACAATATATTTTGTCCATATAGGATCAAAAATTGCACTTGAGCAGATACGCGTTGAACGTAATTTAGGGACCAAGATATATGTCGAAACTTGTCCCCACTACATGATACTTTCACACGAGAATCGTGATGATTATTTAGCAAAGGTGATGCCACCTATACGATCAACTGCAGACAATCAAGCTGTTTGGAATGCCATGCATAATGAGGAGATTAACACTGTGGGAACAGATCATGTTGCCAACAGACTATCCCTTAAGGTTGGCGCTGATGTATGGGAATCTCTGGCTGGTTTTCCAGGCATTGGAGTTGCCATTCCAATATTGCTTAGTGAGGGGGTGAATCGTAACCGTATCTCTTTACACCAATTTACGAAACTTACCAGCGAAAATCCGGCTAAAATTTTTTCAATGTATCCACAAAAAGGCTCACTGGAATGCGGTCATGATGCTGATGTTACCATGCTAAACATGAAACATGAACAAAAAGTTACGTCAGATCTCTTTGGTGGATTTTCTGATTATATTGTATATGAAGGAATGATGCTACGTGGATGGCCAGTAAAGACTATTGTACGCGGTAATATTGTTGCCGAAGACTTTACTGTAATTGAAAAGCCTGGATATGGTAAATTGGTGCCCCGTAGTGTTAATTCTCAAGTATCCATTGATTAGTATTTATTTTTTTTAAAATTATTTTTTAATTAATATTTCTGAAAATTTATTTTTGCTCACATTATAGATGATATCTGGTTTATTAAAAATACCCACCTCTAGTATACCAGGTATTTGTCTAAGATCAGCAGCTAAATCCAATGGTTCCTGTATAACTCCAAAGTCACAATCCAGTATGATGTTACCGTTTTCAGTGAATATGGGATAGCCGCGTTCCTGTTTACGAATCTGTGGTGTACCATTATTCTTTTTTATCTGATTTATTACAAAACTTCTGGCAGCGGAGTGTATCTCTATTGGTATGGGACCATGTATATCTTTTACAAACTTTGTGTCATCGGCCATAATTATAACTTGATCTGCCATATTTGCAAGTATATTCTCCCTGAGTAGAGCTCCACCCCCTCCTTTTACTAAATAATATTTAGATTCATCAATTTGATCTGCTCCATCAAAAACTATATCTATCTTTGATATTTCACCAGGCTCTACCATCTTTATTCCTACTTCCTCTGCAATTAATTTAATCTGTAGCGATGTAGGGACTCCATGTATGAGTATGTTCTCCTTTGATATTTTTTCTCCAATATTTCTTACCAGCACTGCAGCGGCTCTACCACTACCTAACCCTAACACCATTCCATCTTGGACATACTTTAATGCATCCTTGGCAACTACATTCATGATTTTATTTTCAGACATTATTCACTCTCTGCGCGTTCAAGCTTGGCAAGAGCTTCTTTAACACTATTTTTAATTTTTTCTAACTCCTCCTCGTCTATATCATCATCAATTACTGATTCAATATTTTTAGATGGCTCTACTATACTCTTTGCTTCATCTGGAGTTTTGTTGGCGCTTTTTGTGTCTAGTTCTGCTGGGTTGGTCTGAAGTGTTACATCTATTTTTGATGCATCTTTTAATTTAACATCAGGAGTATCTGCCTCGGATTCCACATTTATTATGGTTGGTAGATCTTGCGCAACAGTACCTTTCGTGGATAGTTTTGATTGCGGCTCAACATTCAGGCCTGTTGCGTCCTCTGACTCTTGCGCAACAACCCCCTTACTTTGTATCTTTAATTTACGTTCGGGTTTTGCTGATTTTGGTTTAGACGCAGGTGTCGTATCAGTAACAACCCCCTTACTTTGTATCTTTAATTTACGTTCGGGTTTTGCTGATTTTGGTTTAGACGCAGGTGTGGTATCTGCACCAATAACTTTGCCTGTATCAGGTTTAGATTTTTTACCAGAGTCATCTGCAGGCAATACTCCTGGTGTGACAACACTTGGCTTGGCATGAATATCTGATTTGGGTTTCTGTTGCAGCTCAGATGTGGTATCTATACCAACAGTCTCAGTCGTATCCGGTTTAGACCCAACATCAGTCTTGGCGGTGGGTGCTATCTTTGTAACATTATCTGATTTGTCTCGTATAACAGATTTGGATGTAGATGTTGTATCTATTCTATCTGACTTTACATCTTGTTTCACACTACTGACACTGTCAGTTGTCTGTTCTGTAGTTTGGATTACATGCGACTCCTTAGTTGAATTGGACTTTAAGTTCTTTAATTTATTGTTGTATATAGGCAACAACACATCTTTTTCAGCTGCATAACTTGTGTCGGTCTCCAGTTTTTTGATACTTAATTCAAGTATCGATGCTTCTGTGTCTACCTTACCACGTCTTAGTAAGGTGGCCGTCATTATGCCCGCCACTGCGCAGAGAATTAGTATGGCCTCTTGCATCTAGGTGTACCATTTAATCCAGGAATATTTTCTTATTTTTGGATCAGGGTGACCACAACTGGCGCAACGTTTGTGTCTTTTATGGAATGCATTTTTACCACATCTTCTACATCTAATGTGAGTGGGCTTACGGGTTAGCTTACCCATGGAAGTTGTACCTTTTACCATAATTTTTCACCTAGCTTGATGGTGGAGGCGATATCATTATTACGTTGTCGCCTCGAACTACTATCTTTCCTAGATTGTTTGAACCTCCATCAGCACTTACCTCTTCGGAACCATCCAACATGAGGTTCATATGCTGATCAAATCCCAGTAATGTTCCCCTAATGGTCTTGTTACCCTTTAGCTTGATCAAGACAACTTCGTTTATGCTCTCATCCAATACCTTTACAGCCATATCAACAGACATTAGTTATCAACGATCATCTACACTATATAAAAATTTCATTACCTGTACTGTATTTCACAAAATATACTAATTAAACCAGAATGTATCGCCTTGATACAGCCACGCTTGCCATCTTTAACACTCTGGATTGTTTTTGAAGTTGTGCATTTGACTCTGAAGTTCTTGCTGCATATTCTGGACTATTTCGTTTAGAATACTTCTTCCTTCATCTGCGGTTGCCTGACGTGGATCCCCCCAAATCCCATTTCCTGTGGCCTTTGGGAATGATTCTAAGGAGATCTTTTTGATGTTTGTTAACTCTTCATCTGTCATATTGCTGGTGTCCAAACCCTTTTGGGCCTTACTCATTATGACCCTGTCTGACACTGCTAGCATCAAGGATGTCTCCATGAACCCTGCATGATCAAAACGCCTCTCTGTAAACTCCCAATACGAAAAAACACGTACAACAGGCTTATTGCTCTGCCTTTCTTTGACAAATCCTTCTAATGCTTTTTTGTTTCCATAGTGGCCATTTATTACAAATACATATTTTATTCCGTTTGAGTATAACGAGTCGCATACGTCGTGTAGAATCAAACTCAGAGTGGACGCTCTAATGCTGATATTAAAGAAGGGCGCATGCTCAAAGGAGACACCAGTCGTAATGGTGGGTGTCACCAAAAAATTATCTCTTGAACCTACTCTCTCTGCTACCGCAGTCACTAGGTCTGAATCAGTGGATACCGGAAGATGCGGCCCATGCTGCTCTATTGATCCAACAGGAACTATGGCGCAGGACTCTTCTTGTTGTCTTAAGACCGGGTCAGTTTGAGTATCTATCCTCAAGATTTTACTCCTCTTTGATGTGAACTTTTCTCCAATAGACCTCCAGACTATTGTTCAAATGTAGCTTTACAGCGTTTGTTAGTGTTTGAGCCTCCAATCTTTGCCCCCTTGCTTTTATGGAGTCTAGTGTGTCAGCGGGATCCACATGGAAAGATTCCTGCAGTATGATGGGCCCTTGATCCAGATTTTCCGTAACATAATGCGAAGTAACTCCTACTATTTTGGTACCCCTTTCAAAGGCCTGCTGATATGCATATGCGCCAGGAAATGCAGGCAACAAGGATGGGTGTATATTGATTATACGTCGAGGGTATCTCCAGACAAAGTTGGGTGTGAGTATGCGCATGTATCGGGCTAGCACTATAAGGTCTATCTTGTACTGCTTGCATAGCGCCAGTATCTGAGACTCGGCCTTCTCTTGGTTTCTCTCTGGAATGACAACAAAGGGTATGCCTGCTTTATCAGCGTGTGACTGCAGAGTACCTTCGGTGCCTACTACTATGGCTATCTTGCCATGTAGACTATCAGTGGCTGCGGCGTCTAGTATTGCATCTAGACAGTGTCTCTCTTTTGTTACCAATACGGCTATGTTCTTTTGCGTGCTGGCAGTATGATATATGTTCACGTCCAACTCTTCTTCGACGGCTACTTGGTGCAACTCTGCATCAAAAGAGTCTATATCCAAGTCTTGGAACGATGCTTCAACATACATACCAAAGAGCCCCTGAATTACATTCTGATTTATGTTCTCTATGTTGCCACCCCTTGTAAAGACAAAGTTGGTGATGGTAGCAACAATTCCTTTACGGTCTTTACTAACTACAGTAATTCCGACCATTGCTTTACTCATGTCTGTCATTGGATGCTGACTTATTATTAATTATATATGTGATTATGCGGGAGGCGGGATTCGAACCCGCGAACTCCTGAAAGACAGGGTCCTAAGCCCTGCGCCTTTGACCAGGCTTGGCAACCCCCGCAAATCACTTACTACATGGACAAATTTATCTATTGGGACTTGCGTTTGTCCAGAGCGACTGCCGTATGGGACACATAATCCTAGAACCACACTATGGTCATGTGTCTTTGAGGGTATGGTGAGCTTTTTTCATATGCTTGGTGTCATCTAGCTTTTGGTATTACGTGTAATGTTTGGAATATATCTGCTAAGTCAAAGTTCGTATCCAGGTTCTGACCAGTATGAGCCCTGATGCCTTTTTGGCTTTGGCTTCTTTGTTATATGCTCGGCGCTATGCTTGTATTCGACTTTTTTTGGTTTATTACGCCGTCGCGCCATTATGCATTTTTACCTCTTGTCTGTTTTATGCCTTTTGTAGACTTACTGAGTATTGGCGTGTACGGCTCCATATATCATGTGGTGTCACAAGTGCCAAACATCTGATATATCAAGTATAAGGAAGCATCTGGGGCATGCGTACGTCACGTGTGCTACTTTGGCATATAATTTCTAAAATCAGGTAGAGCACCGTATAATTGTGTGTATAGTCATGTACAATACAACTCGCAAGATTTTTAATTATGATTCTGTAAATGCAGTTAAGCCCTTGTAGTATAGCCCGGTCTAGAATTCGGCCCTGTCACGGCTGAGACGCGTGTTCAAATCCCGCCAAGGGCGCCATATCCATCTTCTCTGCAATACTGTTGGCTATATCCGCATCTGCCGCCGCTATAAATGATAATCGAGTGTCATATCCCAAGTCACCATCTAAAGATTTGAAATTTTCATCTAAAAGAAGCCCACCGGCCTCACGCACCATTAGATAACCTGCCGCTATATCTTGAACCCGTATCTTTTTTCTTAAATCTATGTATGCATCCATCAGCCCCTGAGAGAAGATTGCCATCTCCAATGCATTGGCACCCATATGTCGTATGTGACCTACAGGCATGAGTGACTGCACTTTTTCTATAACATCTACGGTCGCTCCTGAAACGTTAATCCCTATTATATCAGCATTTAAGTCTCCACGACTCACACTCATTCGTCTTTCATCTACAAAAGCACCCCTGTTTTTTGATGTCCAATACATTTTTCTGCTATACAAATCCATGATTACTCCTGCAGATACGCTACTCAGAGTGTACTCTTTGGCAAAGGCTAGAGATGAGCAGTAAAAAGGAAAGCCTCGAACTGCATTTGTGGTACCATCTATGGCATCCATTATGATATAGCCTTGAGGATCATCTGATATTTGTACACGACCACACTCCTCTCCCAGTACAATGCATGGAAAGTCTATACTTCGAAGGTAGTCTAAAACTACATTCTCAGCAACAATGTCTATCTTTTTACTAATGTCGCCACCTGCCCCCACACCAAAACTTTCCTGAGCACTTTTGGTACCCGCCAAATCCTTTACGCTCTGGTATATGAGAGCCGTAGCATCTTGCAGAACTTTTAACTCGTTCATAGTATGCATGAATTGTGATGTAATTTAAATCGAGAAATATGCATGTATACTACACCTCTTGATTATACTCTCAATGTACCTGTTTCAAATTATACATCTTAATAATGAAATACAGTGTCCCCTATCTGCTTCTTCCAATCGGCGCGCACGCCAGGTCTACCTCTTAACTTTTCAACATAGTTGAAGGCCGAGAGGCCCGCAGCGGCACCATCGCCACATGCAGCTACAATCTGCTTGTATGGTATGTCGGTTGCGTCCCCTGCTGCGAATATTGCTGGATGTGATGTCTTTCCGCCGTTGTTGACTTTGATCTCGCCTTTAGGGTTCAACTCTACTAAATGCTTGACAAAACCCAAGTTAATCTTCGAGCCCATCTCTATAAAGAGACCGTCTATCGGAATGGTCTTTTCATTTCCTCCCTTGTCGGATATTGTAATCTGTTCTAGAGCTCCATTTCCGTTTATGGCCTTTATGCTAGAGTTGGGAATAAGTTCTACATTCTCCTTATTTTCTAACGATTTAATCAGATCCGCATCACCGCCCAATCGTCCTCCCTTATATATGACATAGACCTGATTTGCCATTCTAGATAGTAGTATTCCTGATTCAAGTAGATATGCCCCCACACCTACTGACGCAGTCGTTCTACCCTGATAGAATGGGGCATCACACTTTGTGCAGTAGTGTACTCCCTTGTTTTGGTATGTGGACTCGTTCTCAAGCCCTAGGTTGTTGGGTACCTTACCTGCAGCCACCACGAGAGCCTTGGCTTCATACTCTGACCTACCGGTCTTTATAATTAATCCCTCATCTGTCTCAGACACATGATTTACTGTATCATATGTCATATCCCCTCCAAACGACAGGTACTGGTTCTCTAAAGTTCTTGCTAGTAAGGGCCCACTAGACATTATCGTCCCGGGATAGTTTTCAAGTTTTGGAATCAAGTTCATCTGACCTCCCAAATCTTTGGATATTACAATACAGGAGACTTTCTGTCTAGATACATACATTCCCGCCGATAGCCCAGCCGGACCCGCCCCTACTATGACTATCTCATACTTACGCGCCATAAGAGATCAGTTTACCGATATTAGAGAGGTCATATTTGTAATGCCATCCATACCGTGAAGATCATTGTCAATGGCATCCTTGATCTTTTGCATATCATCAGACTCAAGTATGACTAGAACATCACATATCCCATATACGGACTTTACTGATCTTACCACTGGAATCTTCTCCGCACTCTCAATGACATCTTGCTGACTCTTATATGACACATTAAGTAGCACATAAGCCTCGTTCATTGTGTATGGTAAGTAGCTCATCCCTAAAAAGGTTTGAAGTATCTGTCACACATGTTTACCCAGACATATAATTTGCTATATTACTATATAGAAAAAATATTTAGAAAGATCATAAAAATACCACACATGATAGCTAACAAACACTGGAAGACCTTTCCAGACAGTAAGCAGATAAAGGCTAGTTGCCCCTCAAAAATATACACTGAGGCCAATGGGTATTATCAAGATGTAGTGAAGGACGCATGGATCAGTAAAGATGTGATAAATGTAACAATAGAGACCTATGATGAGGATATATCAGTAGAATTAAGGAATAAACACGGTGAGGTGGGTGGATCTTGTGACTGCCATGACAGTAAGATGGGCTATTGGTGTTGGCATGTTATAGCAGCGATGTTGCACGTTGCCGATAACATGGACAAATTAAAAGAGGAACATGATATACGAATGGAGTCGGTAGACTATTTTATGTCCCACGTATCGCATAAAAAAATACTGAATTTTGTATCTAAACAACTAAAAAAAGACCCTAATTTTTACAACCTCTTTGTAGAGCATCTTAGACTGCAGAATGTCCATCTGCCACGCAACTATACCCGGATGTTAAATAGCCTATACAGTAATACTAAGACTCAAGATGTAACATTTGAGGATATATTCGAGATTGCTCGCGAAGAGCGCAATGCTGGAGATCATATAGAAGCTGCTAGAGCATACAGTAGCATCGCCGAACACATAATCACCACAATAAAGGATACTCAGGATGATTATGGTTACTACAAGGACTGCGCAATTGAAGCAATAGAGAACCTGACAGACTCAGTAATTCGTGCAGATGTAAGTTCAGACAAGAAAAAGCAATACATCAAATATGTCTTTGAGAGGGCCGCAAATCCCGTATATCGAGCATACTGGTCTTACTATGTCGAGTCCCTAAAGACTATCTGCACCGAAGAGGAGAATATGTCATACTGGATGAGTCTAACTCAATCAAATCCAAAGAATGGCGATCCCCAACAGTTAGCGAGTATGCAGGCATTTATACTCGAAGATGCTGGCAGATGGAATGATGCTGCCGATGCACTATTGCCATACTATGCAAACGATGCAGATACATGCAGATACTTTGTGAGTATACTAAAACGTACAGATGATAAACGCGCCATCAGAGATGCACGCAGGGTAGTTAACGCATTCCCGACGGATTCACATATACTTGATGATGTTCTACCAATATTTGTCAACGCCAGAGACGAATACCAACAGATGCTAAGATACCTGTTTGAAGCCACCGGCGATTGGAAGTACTTTTTCAAGTTGAAGGAGGTAGCCAGTGATTGGAGCCTAACACTAGATACAATCTACAACAACCTGATAGATACGGCGCCCGAGCGCTCTGTGCAGATATATGTGAAGGAAGGCATGCACCAAAAAGCCATTGATTCTCTAGAAACACTGGACAATCATGATATGTATGCTGTATATCTGCCCAAACTGGCCAAAAAATCTCCCATCAAATACTTTGAATTATACGGAAGAACAATACAGAGATTTACAAAATCCAAGACTGGTAAAGATCATTATCTCAAAGTTATGAGACACTTGGAGAATATACAAACAATTCCTGGATCCGAAGAGATGTTTGCTAAATTTATAAAATTACTAAAGACAGATAACGCAAACCGGCGTATCCTCATAAGAATGCTAAAAGAGATGTAGACTAGCATACTTTGGATATGTCTACATTATAGCCGCACTCAGTTTTAGTGGCTGCAAGAACCTTGGCCGGATTCTGCAACTCATGTATACGCCCTGAAGACACACCCTTCTTACAGATGTATAGATAACAGTCATCCCCCAACATGTTGGCCCGAAGCCACTCGTTGCGTGTAAAGGTAACTGTATTGGTTGTGTTCACCTTTGATATTATATATCTGGTATTTGGAGTATCCCCAGACTTTTTTGCAGCATCCACCGAGCGTATGTTAAAGCCATACCCCATTGCAGTGGTCTCTTCTGGTTGCCTTTTGCGTCTTTTTTCATGTTTCATGGCCAATTGTACTGCCTGCTTGTACTGTTGTGTGGTATTGGCAGTGCTGGGAACCACCAGGGCAATGCCTATTAGACAAGGAGTGGCAGACTTTAGCATGCTGTCTTTCTTTATGCGCTCTTTTAACTCTCGTTGAGCCCGCCTGTATCGATAACGATCTTTACGCTTATTATATATGACCAAATCTACCTTCTTTCCCTTGGCCTTTTTACCAAGCAAGACCTCAATATCATCACTAATAGTAGCTAACATGTTGTCTATGGATTTGATTCCATATCTCTGGGCTGTGTCAGCTTGAGCGCTTCGATCTTGCTGTATGGTATCTGTAAATTTATTCTGCGACTCTTTTACTGCATTTAAGACTAAGCGCTGCACTTTGTTCATATCTGGAGCCTCTACAATCTCTCCTCCAGGCTCCAAATCCAACAAGATTGCAGTTGGTACCTCCTTTACATTGCCAGACAGGTCTACATAATAGGCTGTCATGGTATGGCCTGCCAATCTACCGACTCCATCTTTGATGGACATCTCACAAAAAGCTATAACACCCGATAGACTGCCAGTTGGGTCTGTAAAGACTGCTCCTATATTGGCTGTACCGGCATAGCGTCGTGCAGCCCACCGTAATACCGAGTCAAAGAGCGGATGGCCAAATGTCATAAGGTCTACTTTGGGATTTGCCATACGAATCTGTTTTTGGAAGGTTGCTACTGGACATGTCTTGGCACCCTCCAGTTTCATATCTTTTGGAGGAGTTATGGAGACTAATCCTTCACCTAAATTAGTTATATCTCCCTGACCCAGTTGTATGATGTCATTAAATATACTCTGTGTGTAGTGGGGTACAAGCTGCCTCTCTCGCGCCGACTCCTGACTGTCTTGGAGTATGGTTTGGTCCATGTATTTGCTGGCAAGGCTGTCCTTGAGGTAGCTCTTGGCATTATGACGATCAATATCTAAAATCCGGTTCAAGTCCCTTATTATGGCCTTCTGACTCCTTGAGCGGACGGTGGCATCCAGTAGCAACTGCGATAGACTCTTGCCTGGAACTATATCACTGATGACATCAAAGACCTTATCGCTCCCAATGGCATTCTTTATCTCTAATAGTTTGTCAAAGAGTACCTGCATTATCTGGCCTTCTCGGGTGTTGGCCGCCACCAGATTAAAGACATGTACGTCCTGCTTCTGCCCATATCGGTGTATTCTGCCCATCCGCTGTTCTAATCTGTTGGGATTCCATGGCAAGTCATAATTGATCATAATGTGGCAGAATTGTAGATTTATTCCCTCTCCAGCGGCTTCCGTTGCCACCATCATGCGCGTCTTGTCTCGGAATATGGCTTCTGCTTCCTTACGTGTATTGGATGTCATGGCACCATGTATGGTGTTTACTGTATATCCCCACGACTCTATATTTGATACGAGATAGTCTAGTGTATCTTTGGCCTCGGTAAATATCAATACCTTTTCGTTTGGTTGTTCCTGACTTAACGTGCGTAATGTGCTTTGTAGTTGACTCAACTTTGTCTCGGTCTTCCGCTTCATGACTCGACTGGCGTTATGTATCAGCTTGTCCAGTATCTCTATCTCTTGGCGCAACTCTTTAGTATTTTGGGCAAGACTGAGTAGCTCCCACTTCTTCTCCTCGTCCCATCTTTCACTTTCAGACATCTCCTCCACCCGTTCCATCTGTGTTGTGACATCAACATTATCACTGGTTATCTTGGTGGCACTTCTCTCCAACTCTTCGAGTCGTGCCTTTCTACGCTTCAATGACTCGGAGAGCGCATATGTACTGGAAGCAAAACGTCTCTGCAGTATTATAAGGGCAAATGTGATATTGTGGCCCCTGGTTGCCTGCATGGCCAGATTATATTGCTTCTGTACGTAGTTGGATAGAGTATTGTATAATGTTCTCTCAGTGGGAGAGAGCTTCAGATCAGGCGTATGTACCTGGCGGGGCATAAACAAAGGCTTACCATCAAAATCAACCATACTCTCTTTTGCCCGGCGAAGAAACAATGGATTGTCCTGATTTTTGATGGCATCCTCTATCATACCATCCGCCGAAAAGTAGCCGGGCTCCAACAGGTCTAACAACAGTCGAAAGTTGGCGGGGTCTCCCTTGTGAGGAGTGGCTGTTAAGAATAGTAAGTGTTTGCTTACAGATGAGAGAGTCTCTCCTAAACGATACCTCTGCGTCTTTGTAGTGGTCCTACCAGTGGAATAGGCGCTCATCTTGTGTGCCTCATCTACTATTATGAGATCAAAGTTAACACCATCTATGGAGTCTAACACGTCTACACGTTTGGCAAAGTCAAGCGCTGTAATAATCTGAGAACCATTCCAAACATTGGTGCTACTCAACTCGTTGTAACGCTGACGATCTATGACATCGAACGTCTCATGAAATCTGTCTTCCATCTCCCAACGCCACTGCTCCTTAAGATGCCCGGGTACGACTATCAATATTCGATTTATTAAACCTCGTAGTTTTAGCTCCTTTATTACTAGTCCCGCCATTATGGTCTTACCCGCACCAGGATCATGAGCAAACAGAAAGCGAATACGGGGTTTCTTTAGTAAGTATTTGTATACGGCCTCTATCTGATGTGGCAGTGGATCCACCTTGGAGGTACTCATTGCCAATAACGGATCAAACATAAATGCATACTGAAGCCGCTTTGCCTCCATGGCTACTACAACCTCCTGTGGATTGGCACTAAACAATTTTGAATTATTCTCTATCTGTTTTGAGCTCAATAGGTTCACATTATCATACCGATATTATAATTTGTTTTTGATATTTTTTATTAAATGAAATGTAAAATAATACCGTACAATGTATGGTCTGTTTTTTTGATAAATTAAATTATACATAAAAATTGGTTAACCATATGATGTTTATTAGCCGTATTAAAGACAGCAGCTCCGACCGAATTTAAACACACAATATGATGCAATATGGTACATTAAAGATAAAAATAAAAAAATTATAAACTGAGGAACAAAACGTGACTATTGATCTGGACCCCGCATTTTGTTACCGTTTTCTGCACTAATTTTCGAATGATCTTAATCGTCATTTATTTCTATCCCCCCATCTATGAGCAAATTCATTCGGAGTGGCATATTCCAGTGCCGAATGTATTCTACACTCATTATAGTCAGTAAATGCCTTTGCAAGAACAACCTCTGCATCTTGAAAGCGTGCAAACTCATGCGGCCAGACATATTCTCGTTTGAGGGTTCTGTGGAAAGATTCCACATGCCCATTCTGTTCTGGAGTATTTTTCCATATGAATTCGTGTCTTATTCCAAGTGTTTGCATTGATGCTTTAAACTCACGGCTACTGTATTGCGAACCATTATCAGTCCTGAGCCGTAGTTCTGAAACGATTCCTCCCACCGAAGATACGGCTTTTAAGATTGATTGTATTGCAGTGTGGGTTGTCGACATGGTGTCAAAGACATATGCTACCCATTGTCTGGTGAATACGTCTAAAACATTAAAGCAATAACACCACCCGTCAATACCGCAGTGAATATATGTTATATCCGTCTCCCAGAGCTGGTTTGGCCCTGTCGGTTCAAACTTTCTGCGTCGTGAAGCATAAATTATGTCTTTTTTACTCTTTTGAGGCTCAATCCAGCCTATTTTGCGGTATATACGTTGTATTTTTTTACGATTAGTTGGTATATCTGTCTCCCTATACATTTGGGCGGCCATTCGGCGTGTTCCGTAAGTGGGACGCATTGTTGCTATCTGTCGTATTTTATTTGTAGCATCTTTGTCGATTGGAATAATTCTGGGTTTATTTGTGTAATACCAGGCGCGCTTTGACACACCAGAATATTTTAGCGCTTTGTTGAGACTCATATGCTTGTTCATCTCATGAACCACCTGTACTTTCATCTCTTTGCTTCCTCCAAGGTTTTTTTTAAAATGTCGTTGGCTATGGTAATCTCTCCGATTATGCGCTTGAGATTTTCTATCTCTTTGGAATGGCTTGTGGTAGCACCTCCCCTTTCTGCAAGAGCTTGCTTGCCCCCTTGAAGAAACTTTTCCTTCCAGTTTTGAAACGTGGCAGGTGAGACGTTGTGCTTGCGACATATTTCGGCAGTAGATATGTTTGTGTTGAAAAATTCTATTACAATACTGGATTTCTCCTGTGGAGTTCGTTTCTTATTCATACCCTTTTTGTGACCTCCTGTATCAAAAAACATTCGGTTTTAACTGGTCTCATTCTAGCGGGGTCCCCACCACTATTACTATAGGTAATATGATATATGAAGATGCGTCTTGGTATTCTGGAATTACTTTGTAATGGAACAATGAGGAGCTGTATGCGGTTTTGGAAGGCGATATGACAATTATACTATTTGATGATCCTCCTAGAGCTCGTTGTACTTGTTCTCGGTTTTTGGAATGGACTTTATGTCCAAGTTTGTAAATGAACGTGTTTGTTTCTCTGTAATAGCGGTGGTAATTTTTTTGACACGGCCCACTTGACCGCCCTGCAATCTGACCTTGATGCCGTATGGGTGATATTTGCTGGCCGTGAGAATTTCTTTGACTGTCCCAACAGTAAGTCTACCCGTACCTTGATCCTTCTTGGTCTCTACTTCTACCATTAATCCTTTTTTTATGTCGTTTCTAGTGGGAAGCTCTGTCATGTACAATATTGAATGGTCTTCTAGTTATACCTAATGATGAATTCTAGACTGATATTATGGCGCATAGTAGTCGTAGGGCCAAATAATAACTGACAATTATACATTAAAAATATTTATGATATAATGTAGGTGTTATTAGATCTTAATCTCCATGAGAAATGGTGCACAATGGAATCCAGACATACAGCCACCAAATATGTCCTGCCAGAAGTGTCCATAGCCGAAATGCGCGAGGCCCTTGTATGTTCTAAAGAACGCCTAGAACAATCAGACACAGGCGATATCATAAAACAGAGACTGTCGATATAGCAACTCATACAGGATGCTACTCTACAAAAACTTGGCCGTATATACTAGAGGCCTTACAGGCCGATAAGATGGGTCAAATTGTAGCCAACTAATGACAGATGTAGAACAAGTCGAGCATTTCATACACATGAGTGTAGGTTTGTCAGAGTACTCCTACTGATAAAATGATACTGGAAAAAAGCATCTAGTAGTATTTCCAATAGTCCGGTCATCTAGTATGTTCGCTCATTGTCGTGTGCAGGGCATCAACGATCAAAAAACTTATCGGGTGGACTTCAATAGGGTCAGGATCGAATTACACAACAACCTTGTTTTAGCCAGTAAAGTTATAAGAATCTAGAAATGATACAAGATCATGAATCCGGTATTGCTAGGCGCCATATTGGCCGCTACATGCGGCATCATCCCTGGCGCCTTGGCAGCCCCGGCTATGTTGGATATGCCCGTATCCACGGAGGCCCCATCTTATATGATGTCCACAAGTCAGGATGCGGTGCTCTGGTCACAGACGTTCCATGCCGCTATCCCCCATTCTGATGGCACTGCAACGCACAAGCTGGTGTTCGGATGCACCGATGATGCGCTGCTCTACTCGCTGAACTTGTATGTCTCGGAAGGTAGTGGAGAGTATGCCATCAGATCAGACTCGGTGCGTCTGGACGGCATGGCTTTGGATCATGCAGGATATCTAAACCAAGATGAAATCAGGACGGATATCGTCCTGTCTGAGCCCATCAGGCTGAGCGCAGAGAGGTTCCCCCTGGCGCTCTCGGGATCCGGATCCCTGATGATACCGATAGAGACGACCAACGGCGCGGGCGGTGCCAAAGTTGTTGTGGATGTTCGCCACATCTCTGGTAGCCAGACGGTATGCTCCTTGAGCGCGTTTACACCAACCAAGGTGGGCGGTCTCTTCCCACTGGATGCTGATTTTGGAGGCTTTGGCAGCATAATGCTAGAGTCCACCATGCTAGGAGTGACAGACTTTAACTCATACTTGGAGGAGATAGGCGAGGACTGGATGCTAGAGGTGGTCATACAGGATACCGTCGGCGCGGAGATTCAAGAGCTGGCCGATGACCTCTCCTTCGAAGGCGTAACTGCATATCTGGGCCCGCCAGACTTTCTCGGCCTGATGACACTAAGAGAGCATAATTCTGATGTGGTGGCACTCAGTTGTTGTGGTACGTCCAGCCCCCTGAACGAGCCGGACGGAGTGTTCCGGACGTCCCCCAGCGATGCGCGGCTCGGGGCGGACTTGGCGAGACTGATGTGGCACAACGGCATACGTGTACTTCTTCCGGTCTGGACGGACGACCCGTGGAACAACAACTACCGGAATGACGTCGCAACATCCTTTGCTGGGCTGGGCGGCGCAGTAGACGACGGCATCACTCAGGATGCTGGCATGAGACTAGGAGACTTGGGCGCGGAGATACGTGACAGGATAGTGTTACTGGCCGACACCCATGGAGACAACCGGGTGGCTGTCTTTTCGCTACCCACCGAAGATCTACCCTTCTTGGAGACCATGAGCACGCACCAAGGCTCAGAGAGGGTTAGATGGTTCGGCACCGACTATACCGCCAGGGACGCTAGGTACACGAACAACCTGGCCATATCCGAATTCGTCTCTGCTACCGGTTATACCGCCCTGCAGGTGGAAGGAACAGGTCCGAACCTTGATGCCGTGCGCCAGAGCCTCACTGAGGCTACTGGCAAGGTTGCAACACACGATATGTTGGCCGCCTACGAGTCAGCGTGGATTCTAGGCCTTGCCATCCAACATTCCCAGAGTATGGACCCGGAACGATTGAAGGAGGCTATCCCGTACGTGGCGCAGAGGCACTTCGGCACGCTGGGACCCATGGTTCTGGACTCGAACGGGGATCTCTCTCCTTCCAGCATAGAGGTATGGAGTGTGCATGATGGTGAGTGGACGCTGGTCGGCGTCATGCGCTGAGGCCGCCAGCTGCCCGAACAACTCGGTTCATTAAGAATACATTTTGGACATCTACAGTGGTTTTGGCTGCAATCTGCCCTTCTTTCCGCATGCGCCATCCACCTGAGTCCGGCGCCGGTGCGCATCTAGTGTTTTTTGTATCAACATCAGGCCTTAGTGCTCATCCCAGTTGTGCGTACAATCAGTAATGCGTGGGATCCTTGTACAAGATCATGTTCAGTATCATGTCCAGTATCTGCCTTTGGCCCGGGCCGTCCTCGTGTCATCGGCGGGGCTGTCACGGCCTTTGCTGTTGTAAGTGTCAAGCCAGTCGCTGACGGTTCTGCGGTCAACGTCTAGTGCGTCTGCCGCTACCAATGCGGCAAATCCCTTGACACGCACCATGTTTATGGCTATGACACGGTCATACTCAAGTGTGCCTCGGGTTTGTTTTAGGGCCGTCTTGATTTTTTTTGGCTACAGTTTGGTCGTTCATGCACCGGGTTGAAGCTAGGATCATTTATGCCTTACAGAATACGGGATCACTTTTGATCCCAACTAATGAGTTGCTACCAATATAAATACAGTAAATACGAAGATATGCTATGGTGGCGATAGGAGTTTGAACTGGAAGTCGGGCAGAAACGAATTATCAGTTTCCGCCATGCATTCTATAATGATGTTGCAACATGAACCAGAACAAAAACTACAAGCCTCAAAAACCAAGAACCCCTCTTACTTTCTATTGCTGGTAGCTCGGCCTGCCATCGTCGGCCTAGCCATCATACCAAGCAGCAAGCCGGTGAAAAAAATTACAAGGCCGGCACATAGACAAAGACGTGAATTCAAACTGCTGGTAGCGCAGGGGTCCACGACAAAGTCTCGGGAGCCGAAACATCTACAAAACCGACAGTGGCGCAAAGCATCTGTTTCTGCGTCTGGAGGTTGGCATGTATAGAAACATACTGGTTCCCCATGCAGGCAGCAGCGCAGGAGACGAAGTCCTACAGCATGCCGTAGCGATGGCCAAAGACAACCATGCAAAGATTACGGTATTGCATGTTGTTGAAAACATGCCCATTCCGCTGTCGCTTGAGTATTCCGAGAGAAAGAAGATTACAGAGAGTCTCAATCAGATAAGAAGCGAAATGAAAAGAGAGATGCGCAAGCAGTTGGATGCAAAGGCGGCAGAGCTTGGAAAGAGCGGAATTGAGATCGATACTGTAGTCGTTCACGGGTATCCCGACGACGAGATAGTGCGAATAAGTGCTGCCGAAAAGTGCGACTTGATCGTGATGGCAAAAAGAAGGAAGTTGACGGGGATAATGGGAGTACTGAAACTAGGCAGCGTCTCTAGAAAAATTATAGAGCGTGTGTCCTGCCCCATACTTTTAATTGACGGAGAGTCCGCATAGTTGCTTTACCGACTTTAAGAGACCGTTGGTTCTACGGCCAGTATAGTCGAGGACTATGGGAATACAAGATAGCAGTTATCGAAATCAAAGAGTTTCTCTAGCCGGGATTAACGTAGGTGTGGCTTGTAGTTCCAGCGATGCAGGTGCTGATGGTGCCGTCGCCCCGGCGAATGGTCATGCCAGAACCCACTAGAGGAATGGTGATGGTCTGGTTGGCGATGTTGGTCTTCCAAGTGGCGATAAACGGGTGCTGGTTCGGTGTTTGCTGCGCGTGTGCAAAGGGAAGGACTAGAACCGCCGTTAGCCTGGCCGGCAGCATGGCACAAATGGCAGCACGCATGATGCAGATGGGTATTCAAAACCATAAAAGCGTGGAGCCAGCTAGATGTTTCCCATATTGGAGGTGAACTGTAATCAGACTGCATGCTGTAGGCGCGCCCCTAGGCCTACGCGACGCGCATGCCATTAACATGGATGCAGTCTCACATACTGAATGGCGCAAATATCGTTCCCGTGACCACCCCAGAATTCTCCTAAATACCTCGCTTATGGATATGTCATGCTGAATGGCTCAAATATGGTGCCTCCATGACCATCCCCACCACTGTAAATATGGTGCCCGTGACCACCCCCGCCACTACAATTAGAACGAACGCCTGGGCGGTGCCGAATCCGTTGACGATCTTTACCGCCTTTACCAAGAGCACTATCCCCCAGACGGCAAACGCGACCATGATGACAAAGAGGGCTATCCAGAACGTGATGAAGGCCCAGAAGCCGTCGATGAATTCCGACGCCGATACCGACGAAATAAACTCGCCTAGACCCGGTCCATCCAGAGGATTCAGCTGTATGAAACCCCCGGCCAGAAGCATTAGCGCCATCAGTATAACGAACATTGGAATAACGAAGACATGCGAGTAAAAGATAGTCGAGAAGACTTTCCTCCAACTCTTGTTTCCGCTGAACACCTTTCCAAATAAGTAAATCAGAGCTATGAAGATGATGTCGCTTGATATGGTGACCACTATAGACAAGGCCTTGTCCTCCCCGTACTCACCAACGGCATCGTACAACAGAACAGCGTAGACTGTCAACAGAACGAATCCAACGTAGATTCCAACCGACCACGCAAAGTACCTTTGATCATTGTCGCGTATCTCGGTAAACGCGGAATTGGGTCGAACCATCACGCGCAGGATCATGTTCAGACAGGGGTGCATACGTTCGGTACTCGACTTGTCTATAAAAGACTGGCGGCACGGACTGGTGCTCGCAGGTGTCCAACGGCACAACCATCCAACTGTGGCCAAATCCCGCATTCTTCCGTTTGTGGAGTTCATCTCACGCGGAGGGAGTGGCACCGGCGCAGCGGAACCTAAAATACTCCATTTTTTGACGGGTCGAGGGCGACCCAAGACCGATAGCATGGGACCTGCAACCGACGACTAGGTGTTCACAACAAAGGTCAGGGAGAATTCCACTGCGAAGTTTTATGGCAACGGAATGCTCCAATCTGGATCTCGTACAACCGTAATATTATGATGTTTGTTAGACAAGAGATCCCAACAAGGCATATGGTAACATTGGATACGTTAATGGACAAGTCAGATCGGTGCGCCAGGCTTGCCGAAGAGCTTGGTCTGGAAGAGGATGCGTCCACGTACCGCAAGGGAAACCACCTGTACAGAGAGATGAAAGACTACCTTGTCCGAATCGGAGAGAAAGTCTAGGCTAAAGAGACATCTAGACAAACTATCCAAGCAAAGTGACGACGATTATAGCGCTGCACTAGACATCATGTCTAGAATTGCGGCTCACAGCGCAGATAATGAGGCTGACCGGCAAAGACTGCATAAGTTGAGCCTGATGATCGAGGCCGCATAGAGGAGATGGCGGTTCTTCAGAAAGAGATGCGCGGGACGGATGGCTTATAGTAAGGCAGTGGAGAAGAACAAATTTGTAACAATACCAGATGAGATTTGGGCGGACTCGGGAGTGACGATGCAGAATCTGCAACTAACAATCAGGTATCATAACTAACTATGTAACGTCTGGAGGCACATGAGCAACTTGCCCCGTCGCATGAAGACCCATCCGCATAAAATCGATGGCAAATTTACAAGTGGAATTCAGCCAGAAGATCTGCGGGTCTAGGGGGATTCGAACCCCCGACAGCCGGATTAAGAGTCCGGTGCTCTACCTGGCTGAGCCATAGACCCAAATGTATGAGTAAGATATATCGTTATTAATCTTGAGATTTTCTATACGGCAGCTTTAGTCTGCTCGTACTTTTCTAAGATGGCAGTAAGTACAGTAGATACTGGCAAGTCATTCATCTTTTTCTTTTCGTCTAACAACCTGCGGTATGCGTCTAGTGTTATGTATACTGGAATTGAGCCATTTCCTTCTAATAAACCGCGTACGTTATACAGCGCAGTCTCCATACCTCTCTCTGCTGACTTTGCAAACTTTGCCTTATCCATAATGCTTCCCAACGGACCAAAGGACATGACATAGTCAACGGTCATGGTGACTCGAGTCTTGTTAGGACCCAATGATTTGAACTCGTTGGTGATACTCCATTTTTTGAAGGGACCGTCAATCTGCTTTGCAGATATTTTTTCATTTCGATCAAACTGTGTGGTCTCACAATCCCATTCCAGTTGTTTGCCATTAAAGTTGCCGATTATGCGAAATGTCGTTCCAACACCCATGCCTTCCTTTATATCCATGGGAACAACGGCCATTCCAACAGCATCATTCTTTATTTGATCTGATACGTGTTCGGGGCGAGCAAAGTAAGTAAACACATTGTCAACAGGAGCCTTGATCTCTATCGACTTTGTGACCGTGGCCATATACAAAATCCAACTGAAAGTTGATTTAAAGGTTTTGAAAATACAAGGGTGTGTCCCACAGGCAAATACCAAAAAACGTGTGAAGCGTTGCCGATGAATTGTAACAAAGTATTAAGTAATAAAACAGCGTACAATACCATATGCAACGTAGGCGTGGGCAGACCATGGCGGTTTCAATGCCACACGGTAAGATATATCACCCTGCCAAGTTCCGTGAACTGACAGGGTCTCGCAGACCGCCCAAATACGACCCCGACCCAATTTTGGCATATGCCTTGCAGCATGCCAGACATAAAACCGGCTTGGGATATCGTCTGTGGTCTGAGTTTGTCAGGGACTTCCCAAAAGTGCGGGACGCATATAGTGGGGATGAACTCAAAAAATATGATATCAGGGCCAAGAAGATATACAGGCTGCTCAAGCACCGTGACGGTAAATACATGGCACAATTCGCGGCATACATGAAGGATGACTGTGAGGCCAAGATACGTGCATACCACAAGAAGCGTGCATACAATCCCAACGAGCGGCGGCCAAGATGTGCCAACCCGACACTGCGGCAGGGGGCGACTGTTTGTACCATATATGGTCAGGGTTTCAAGGGACGGTTGTCCGATGCCCCAAACCTGCCATTACAAACATCACCATATGTGGTGCTGCAATTTCCAATTATACCGCGTAAGCATACCATGGAGGTACAACTAACACCCTACATGGTAGAAAAACTAGCAACCGCCGTGAGTGTGGGAGCGGTTACCATAAATGACAAAGCCATATCAGTGGCATACGAGCCGCAACCCATCACACCAGTACGGCCCAAAGGCATTACAGGCATGGACGTCAACAAAGTTGAACATGTTACGGCAGATACGGACGGGAATGTAAAACGCATTCCAAATGGGGCGCTGGAATGTGCGCAGACACGACGGCAGAAACACGCTAGTTTAGGCGTGACTGGTGGTAAGCCAAAAACTAAGAAACAAACCCCGCCAAAGCACGTTAAACATGTTGGCCGTAAGCCAAAGAACAAGAAACGGCGAGATGAACGGGTGAACCGTCGTGAGCGCGCCCGCGTAAACACCAGATATAACCACCAAAAGAAGGACTGGTTGTTCAAGTTGATGCACGTGTTGGCTGCCTCGGGGTTTGTGTTGGTGTTGGAGGAGCCCACCATCGACAGAATGATGAAAAAGAGTAACAAACGCATGTCCAATGAGACGCGCGACTTGTTGAAGATGGGGCTGAGTCAGGGTACGATATGGGCGGTGGCCAAAAGCGTGTATAAGAAGCACGGCCTTCCCGTAATTGGTATCGTTGCCAATGGTACAAGTTCGTCATGTCCCACCTGCAAGCAAACGTTGTGGGAGCCAACATATGGGACAAAAATTTGGAAGGAGTGGAGACGTGTTAAGGCGTAGTACTCAGCAATGATCCTCAATATTTTTCCAGTGGCCGATGGCACCGTATTGGTTATAAAAAGATCGATATGGGTCCAGTTCACAGTATTGTATCGTGCCGTTACGACGCTCCGTTGGGATGCGGGTGAAATTTGTTGTACAACAAAGTTAATTTAGATCAACTAAGTAGTATTTAAAGAAGAGTGTGCCACCTAATGGTATGTTCAACCCCAAAAGGTCGGCACAAAAGAATAACACGGATACAGTATTTAACCATGACAAATCAAAAGATGGCCCACGACCCACGGCAAAGGGGGAAGAACGTATCCAAAAAGGTGACAAGTTCATGCCAGATTATACCATTAAAGAGATGGAAGAGCGTATGGCGAACCTCCAAGAGGGTAAGGAGAAGACCGTGTTGTTGGCATGCATCAAGAGAAAGGAATCCAAGACCATCGACACGATAGCAAAGGAGCTATATAGGCGGCCGGGTACGATACGCGGCTGGTTAGTAAGGGGAAGAGATAGAGGTTTGAACGATTTGGATGACCGCAAGCCTCCTGGCCGAGCTCGATTGTTGAGTGATGCCATGATGAATACGATACAAGGGTGGCTGTCCAAATCGCCCGTACAGTTTGGATTTAAGAGGAAACGATGGCAGGCCAAGATGATGAAAGGTGTGATATACGAAAAATTAGGTGTGAAGTGTAGTCTCGACACCATACGTCGTACGATGCATGATGTAGATTACTCATTCCGCAAGTCAAGGCCAGCTCCACACAAGAGCGCTTCAGAGGAGGAACAAAAAGAGTTCAAGGAGACTACTGGAGAACGTCTTAGAACAATGGCGATTCTCGGATATGTCATAATGGCCCTGGATGAGGCATCATGTATGGTGGGCGGGTGGAACGGCTATGGCTGGCTGCCAGTTGGCGGTCATGAGACCATTCCCATGAGCTGGTCAAAAAAGTCTGTACGGCTTATGGGCGTGTTAGGGGACGGTTGGTTCCATATCGCCATTGTAAATTCGACCGACTCAGAGACCCTCAAGATATTCATGAACAAGGTCAGGGAGGGCGTGAGGAATGTGGCAGTCGTTTTGGATAATGTCTCGTCTCACAAGTCGCAAACGATGAACGAGTACGAGAGAGATTCCAATGGTGGTATGGTGCGCATCTTCCTTCCCAAGTATACTCCTCAACTGAACCCCATAGAGATGCTGTGGCGTGATCTCAAGCGCGCCTTGGCAGGCAACTACTTTGACTCGATAGACGACCTAAAGGCGACAATAACTGGCATTGTGAATAATAGCGAGTTGGCTCCTCCAAAACTCATGGATTACATGCTGCCTGATGGTGTCCGGCAACCCACCAAAACATCCTGTAATATATGGGACATGACATCAGAGACGCCCGGTTTGGCAGTAGCCGCCTGACCATACATGACATGTAATATGTATTCTATCTGATATACAACATTTATAATTCTGCCCCTGGTTTGGGTGTGAGTGTATCTCTAGAGCCTACCATATGTGGTATCATGCAGGTTAAGGTCGCCTAAGTGCCGGATTTTGAATATTACTTCTAAGCTAATAAGATCGAAAAATATTGGATCTTACTGCATTCCACTAGGCGTGTACTTTTTGTTTATATCATATTGACCGAGATGATGTCGCAGCAATCAACATTGTATGGCGCGGCATCCTCAAATATTATGAACCGGCGGCCGATTCTAATCGGTGGGTGGCCGGGGATTGGGAGCAGCTGGTCCATCAATTGTTGGACCATGCCGTCATGTGGTTTCCACAGGACGGTGAAGGGCGGCAGCCTAAAGGGGAGGTGAAGAACCTACCATATATGGTGGT
Organism: Nitrosopumilaceae archaeon; assembly: GCA_965219765.1. Taxonomy (GTDB): domain Archaea; phylum Thermoproteota; class Nitrososphaeria; order Nitrososphaerales; family Nitrosopumilaceae; genus VYCS01. Next base: position 1,449,764 of record CBDCOI010000001.1, on the reverse strand, counting down.
AGGGGACGCACCATCCCTGGCTGACCGCCTGGATGTATCCAATTGTGCTGCTGGCATAAAGTCACCGGAGGAGACTCCGGGGGCTTTATGTTAGTGGGACACACCCAAAATACAAACTTGGGATGATAGTAAGCCGTCAGCAGTGATGTATGTATGGTGACTACTCCGGCAAAGTGGCCGCGCCTGGCGCGCGTTTCAGCGGTTCGCGCAGGTCGCCAGCATGTAGGGGACCAGTCCAAATCCGGGTCTGTGTCAACCCATATCATGCGGCAAACATAAAATGATTCCCGGATATGGGCGCATCTATCCCATCATATCCCATCAGCTGCAAATGCAACAAACCATATACGACAATAACATAATAATCTGTGAGCTATTAGGATATATGATGGCAAAAAGGCGGAAAAGTGTAAATCCAAAAGGAGAGCGAACAAAGACATTCAAAATGAGGATTGAGTCATTTAATGACATTGAGAATTTACCCGATTTGAAAATACAAGTTGGCGAACTCATAAATGCCCAGGATGGACACCAATACAAAATAGTAAAATCCTATGATAAAATACACAAAGGCGTTGATGGTAAGCCTAATTATTGCTATGTATATTGTGAGTGTGTAGACGCAGATCAAGACACATTTTTAGACATATTGAAAAGTGAATCTGGTTTAGATGCTGAGAAGATTCCATATAGTTTAGAGACATTGGAGATATATCCTAACGGCATTGCCTTTATTGTTGGTGAGACTTGATGATATGATACAAAGTTACAACAATAGTAGGTTGTAACACGGCAACTTATCGCCATAAGCGAGATGTCACCGAGCCAGAACCGGCCCCACAAGAGCCATCACATAAAGATGATGATTATGTTCAAGGAATTATATCGATGGGTAACATGCACGCTTAAACGTCACCACGTATAATATAACACACGATGCGTTCTTATGGCTTCCGCGTTGATGATAGCACTTGTCAGATACCATATGGGCCAGACCAGCCAAACCAGACGCCCAAATATTGATACAGACTGACTATACGTAATACTACACATCAAACTCCGACCGGACTGACCATCTTTCTGTACCAGAAAATATGCTTAATAGCCTACACGCTGTAACCACTAAACATGTGGCGGTATGTAATCGTGCTACTTTTATGCGTGATGCCCCCGATAGCCATGGCCCAGCAAGAGCCACTAAATATACCAGATGCACTGTTTATACACACAGAGTCAAATACACATGAAGTCCGAAGTCTTTTACTTTGGACCGATACCATATATGATGTCATACCCGGCGGTGACTCAACACACAGAGTGGTTTTGTGGTGTACTGATGATATAATACTATACTCCATGGACATGTTTGTCGGTGGAACTACTGAGTATATGATAAAAAAGGACTCCATAAGACAGAACGGCCAGATCTTAGAGCATGATGGATACTCAGGCGAGGGCGACATCCGTTTGGAGCTAATACGAGACAGTACTATAGATTTAGGATCATTCCCCATCATACTCTCTCAACCCGGCTCTTTAATGATTCCAATACGGATATCCTCGGACTTTGGAGTTCAAGCAGTTGCAACCATAACATATGCAGGGGGGCGTGATGCCCACTGTCATCTGGACTCGTTTAATCCGGGTGTGATCGGAGCCCCATTTCCAATGAACTCTACTTTGAGCGGGTTTGGTACTGCTATACTGGAGGCCACAAAGATTGGTGTGGAGGACTTTAATGATTACTTGAGAGACATACATGAGGATTGGCAGATGGCGCTGAATATTCGCGATATACACCAGCAGAGTATTTCAGAGATAATCGATGAGATAGACACATCAGTATATTTGGGCCCACCGGACAGGACAACTCTGTATGATCTAAGCCGACACAGTGATGATATAGTGGTAGTAAGTTGCTGTGCAACTACTGACTCATTAAGTTTGGAGGATAACATATTCAGGACCGCCCCTACTGATGCATATTTGGGAGCCTCATTGGCCCGCCTTATGTCGTATAATGACATACAAGTGATACTACCAGTTTGGACTGATACCATACAGAAGAATGAATATCTGAACCATATCATAGAAGCATTTGAAGAAGAAGGTGGTACTGTTGATGAGGGTATCATGCAGCAGGAAGGACTAACGTTAGGCGAGTTGGCGCCCCAGATTGAGGAGCGTATAAAACTACTCACTGACAACTATGGAGCTGATACTGTAGCAGTCGTAACACTACCAACTCATTTTGTAGACTTTATGCAGATCATGTCCGAATATCCTCAAGCTAACACCGTACGGTGGTTTGGGACAGATCTTTTGGCGCGGAACTCTGATATAATACAAAACAATGCATCACGAATATTCGCATCTAATAGTGGCTTTACGACACTACAGATGGAGGGTGTAGGAATACACCTAGATGATATACGTCAAAGACTAACGTCATCCACTGGCATGATCACCACACATGATATGTTGGCCGCATACGAATCTGCATGGATTTTAGGACTCGCCATGCAGTATACACAGAGTACTGATGCTCAACGATTAAGCGAGGCCATACCGTATATCGCCGAGAGGTATTCAGGTACACTGGGTTTGATGAGGATGGACTCCAACGGCGATGTGCTGGGAGGCTCTTTGGAGGTGTGGAGTGTCCATAATGGTAACTGGACACTAGCTGGCACAATGAAGAGAGAATAGACTCTGCAACCAACATATCATACATGACTTCTGATCCCAAACTGCGAATCTGATCAGCTAACCACACTAGACATGAAAGTCTACATAACTACAAATCTACACCATTAACAACTATAGCATTTTGCGGTATATGTGACTGCAGTATAGACACGTCACTCTAACTGTTCGTGGACGGCTACCCAATCTGATTCTGGAATCTACGCCGGGCCGCATAAACTTTTTACATTTTTTGCAGAACATAAATCGCATTATGTATGGCATGCGGATTCGATGTTTGGTACTTATGCGCCAGGCCATGGCCGCATATTTTTGTGCCAAAATAGCATCAGTAGAGAGAGCAGCCATCTCTAGTATATCTGCCATCTCTTTTAAGGCTGCTACTCGGTCTTTTCGTCTCATATCAACAACACCACAGTGCGGTCACCGGGATTTGAACCCGGGTAATTGGCTTGGAAGGCCAACATACTAACCAGGCTATACTATGACCGCACAAGTCACACCAATCGCTGACCTACATAAAAATGATGTAGGTGAAATCAGACACAGTTGAATTGAGATGAGTATCATCGCTCCATATCATATAAGATACGACTCATTACAACGTGAGACTCCAGTGGCATGGGCGACACACTATACGTGCAATCAAATGTATCACTAGTTGGTCTGGTGAACTCTCCCTTCTGAAAGCCCCCAATTACAATACAAGGATTCTCTCCCAATCTACCAATTACATCCTCATCGATAATCTGTTTGCCGCGCACAGAGAGACCTATTGTATCTGTGGGATTTATCGATTTTATCAGATCATACATGGTACCTTTTTGCGCCTCTAGTAGCATACGGCCCTCCGACTCTATACTGTTTTGGTATAGCAACTTGGAGAATAACCCTTCAAATCGGTGATACGACTTTGGTATTCTTATGTTATCTGCAAACCGTATAACCATATCCTGTATTGTGTGGATGTACAACTTCATCAATGCACGCTGATATAGGGGCGTAGCTATGGCCGACAGTATGGAGAAATGAACCAGATCAGGCCGTCCACGCTTGTGAACATCTTGCATACCCTTCATTGCAGCATAATGCCAGGATTTGTCCAATAGTATTTGGGACACATCACGCCCCAGCCTTTGGGCATGATACATTACAGCAGGGTGACTTGCAATTGAATTAGGAACAGTCTCAAGTGCTGATTCGGCTAAAACCACATGATACATCACAGTGGATAATTTAACTGGAAGTGCAACCGCTAAAGCCGCACTCTACACATATGCTACAACCCTCAGCAAATATCAGATGACTCTTGCAGGTAGGACACAACATCTCTTCGGACACCCCAACATTGTTGATGTGGGTCTCACGATTGTATATCTTTGGAACTAGCGCATCGCGGACACGTTGTCCTGCGTATGAATCTGTTGTATGCTCCGCGACAAATTTTAACATTAGTTTACTGGGGGCCACCTCAAACAATTTTTTAGCATCATCATCGGCCATATTCATAACCTGGCTCTGCCTTGAACCATCCCTATACACTGTAATTCCTTTTAATCCCATCTCATGAGCCAAAAGATATGCCGCCTTTACATCCTCAACGGTAACATCATACGGCATATTGATGGTCTTTGCAATGGCATTACTTATCCATCTCTGCCACACCGCCTGGGCCATTAAATGATCTGACCAATGTATGTCCATGGCCGTAACAAAGACGTCCTGCATCCACCCGGGTATATCATCTATGCCTCGAAGTGAGCCGTAGTTGTTTATTATACTCTCAAGTATACTATCATTGTATAGTCCCTCCTCTTCTAAGGCTTCTTTGAGTATCTTGTTGACGTACATGAACTTGCCTATAGTGACCCGCTTTTCATACACCAAGGCAAAGTTGGGTTCCATACCATTAGAGCAATCTGCAATCATGGACAGCGTGCCTGTGGGGGCCACAGTAGTCGTGAGTACGTTCCTTATACCATATGTTGTGATATTCTTAATTAAAGAACTCCAATCGTACATACTATCCTCGCATTCATAATGTCCAGCTATGGGGATGCGACCTTCAGGATATTCTGTGTTTGGATACATCTTGAAGGCGCCTCTCTCTTTTGCCAGCTCAACTGACTCATCCATGGAAAAGTACGATAGAGCTTCGGCCAAACGAGACTGTAGTGCATATCCCTCCTCTGAGTTATATGGTACACGCAGCTTGTACAGTAAATCTGCCACGCCCATTACACCTAATCCAATACGCCGGGACTCCTTGGAGGCCTCGTTAATCTGTTCTACAGGATATTGGTTTACATCCACCACATTATCTAAGAATCTAGTCGTCTGACGTATTATACGCTCATAGTCTTCCCAATCGAACTCATATGTACCATCTTCTGTCTTATGGACCAAGTTTGCCAGATTTATAGAACCCAAGTTGCAGGACTCGTTGGGATACAGACTCTGTTCGCCGCACGGATTGGTGGCCCGCAAAGGTGTCATGCGTGCCTTGGCCATTACATTATACTTGTTGATTTGATCAAGGAATATCAGTCCAGGCTCGGCGCTCTTCCATGCCGAGAGTGCTATCTGGTCTATCAGTTGTTGAGCGTTGATCTCTTTCACTGGAGTTTGATCTCGAGGATTTCGCAGTGTGTACTTTTTATCCTCTGAGTTAAGAAGTGCATCCCAAAAGTCTTCCCATATGCCCACTGAGACGTTAAAGTTCTCCAAGACGCCAGGTTTTGTCTTGTTGCTCACAAACTTTTCTATATCTGGATGCCATACCTCCAAAATCCCCATGTTGGCGCCACGTCTCTTTCCTCCTTGTTTCACCACCTCGGTTACTGTATTGATTATATTCATGAATGAGACAGGACCTGATGCCACTCCAAACGTAGAGGCTACAGTGTCGCCCTCATGGCGCAAATCTGAATAGTTTATTCCCACACCACCACCGGATTTGAATATGAGCGCTGCATCCGAGGTGGACTTCATTATACCTTCCATGTCATCTTTCATGTCCAAAACAAAACATGCTGAAAGCTGACCTAAACGGCCCCCTGCATTCATCATGGTGGGGGAGTTGGGGAGGTATTTCTGTGATGTCATTATATCTAGATAACTGGTTATCTTGTTTTCAAGCTCATCGAACTTGTTGGATGCCAGTAGCTCTAGTATGTCGCGAAACTTGACACGCATCTTGTTGTTCTGGGCTAGATATATGTAGTGAGTAATAAGTGATCTAAAATGCCATTTATTTAGATAATACTTGCCAATGTGAAACTTGTTGTCAAAGTTGTCAAGCTTTCGTAGATACTGCTGCGCAACCTCAATATTCTGCGTATGTGAGCCGTCCCTGTCAAACAGGGTGGGATCATACAACATATCCCCTATGCCGATTTGTATTGCCACTCTCTCAAACAGCTGCTGGGGTGACTCGACAATACGACTGTTCGAATCCCGAAATAGATATCGGGATGCTAGTACACGTAAACAGTTGGCATCAAATTTTCTAGCAACCGGGTCTAGTGTCTTTGTGTTGAGTATGTGCATCTTTTCATTCCGTATCTTTCGACGATCTTGCCTATACAAGATGTACGCCTTTGCTATATCGCTATGCCTGTTTTCTAAGAGGACTATCTCTACAGTATCTTGTATATTCTCGACGCCGGGAACGGACTTGTCAGAGTATCCACCCTTTATGAGATTCTCTATAACCTGATCTGCTAGACTGTCGGCTAACTGCTTGTCAGGCTTTGAGCACGCGTTCATGGCTTTGTATATGGCATTGGAGATCTTGCTCTTATTGAACTTGGCTGTACTACCATTGCGTTTTATTACGTTGGTGATCGCACTAGCTAGGGCCAACCTAATTACACCTAACCTGGTTTTTAACAAAATTCATAATTATAACAACGCTGACTTGTCTATATAACATTTTATTATTTAGATATTTTTATGATCAATCACTATTTTAATTTAAGATCGGTTTATAACCAACCAACGTACTATTCATCAAGACCGTAAAGCTGTAATGTGCGCGGCACTAGATGTGCAGCCCCTGGTATAGTCTGGGTTCTGATTGGTTGGAGGCCATGACATTGCCACCTGGCTTGCATGTTTCGCTGGTAAAACGGACCATCAATGACCTCTCCATCATCACCCAACATCTCACAATCCATTATGAACCGGCGGGCAACACGATACATCTCAGACATGGTTCTCACTAGTATGGTATCATCCAAACAACTTAGCAGTCCATGACTAAAGACAAAGTCAATTGACGAGTCTGCATAAGGGAGTTGCTCAACAGTACATCTTTGAAAGTTACCCAAAGGGTTTAGCCTTTTTGCAATGAATAATGCCTGGCTGTTCAAGTCGGCACCACACATCAGGACATCTTGGTTTATTTTTAATAGATCAATGCCAGTACCACACCCCACCTCCAAGACGCTATGACACCGCAGATCATACAGCATATCTGAGATGGTGGTGGCAAACTCCTCACTGTATCTAGACTCATTATTACGAGCATATTCGTCCCAGTATGATACATCATACATCATCTAGATGAGCATACAAGGCAATTTTAATGAGTACACTTGCACTCTACCATCTTGGTATCAAACGTGCAGTCATGGGGACCTTCTGAGGGGGCGCTCACCGGCATGGAACCCATACAATCACTGCATCGACCATTCCTACAAAACCAACAGATCTCTTTGGTTGACTCATTATCACACATCATACCAGTAGTCTGTACAAAAGGTAGTATAAAGAAGATGCGGTCACAACGTATCAAATAAAGTGACAGTCTCTACGTATAACACAAGTACTATGTGGTGTAGTCTGTTAGGTATACACCAAAAGCACTCTGATGGTACAATGTATGGGCGTCTACACCGATACTAGAGAGATGTGTGGCAGGCATGACACATTATAAAAAAAGTCAGAGTATCTACCCCATGCGTATAATACAAATTTAGTGTCACTACAATACAAGTCATGGATTGGTATCTAGGCTTTGGTGGTATAGCGTGCTTAGTGATAGGGTTGGTAGGACAAGCATTTGAGATGAGAAAAATACGCCTTGCCAGTGAGAACGAGACGGGCTCACCGACCATGTTTACACATAAGGCCAACTTCAAATGGTATGGAGTTATAGGCGTTGGCATAGTACTTTGGTATGTCGCCGAGAGATTGTAGTCATAACTTTGGGAGAAACTTTATGGCGTTATTCCCTTTGCTGGTCAGCGTGATGTAGTTGTTGCGTCCCACCTGTTCCACATCTATGAATCCCCACTTCAAAAGAGGTGTAATGATTTTGTTGTTTAGACGAGTAAGCCCTGCCACTGTCTCTACACCACGTTTTGCCTGTATCAATATCACATTGTTGTCTTGTTTTATACTCGAGTCTAACTCTTCATAAATTACCACGAGGCCAACGTCTTGCATCTTTCTTAAGAGATCTTTTTTATTAATTCTACCACGCTCTTGTATGATGTGTAATACAGAGACCAACATCTTGTCGGGTATCTGTATATCATATCCGGGCATGGTCATTATGCGTTGCACGCCCTCCGAGAGAGGCCCATCTACACTCTGGCTGTACTTTTTAGGCTCAGCATAGTAGGAACTCACATTCCGATTATGATTGAACATCATACAAGCAAGCATGCATCCGACCGCCTGTATCTTGGAGCCAGACGAGAGGTTTACAGCTATATTATTGCCATCCTCTTGTTGTATTATCTGGCGTGTTGCCCGAATAATATCAAATGGATCACTTCTGTCATGTATCATCTCTTTAACTTCTATGTTGTGGGCCTGTAACTGCTCTGTTATCATCTCTTTAAACGGGCCTACCTGGTTGGACATCTCTGTTGTAAGAAGCCAGAGGCGGTCCGCCCTCTGTTCTTTTGCAGGAATTACTATGCGATCCACCTCAAAACCCATTGGAGCAATGTGGATACGTAAGTTTGTTATTTCATTCATGATACTATTATTACTATAAGTAGTATTGATATATAAATATATCATATTGTACCTCTGACAGGTACACACTGATGAATGTCATAATTAAGTTTAGATCGTAAAATTTCAATTTTATACTGCAGGTACCATTTTATGACACCTCATGTATTATACTAGAGAATGGTGCGCAATATGGCATAGTAATTTAGGATGGCCTGTATCCAATAACAGACTATTGTTTCTATTTTATTTTGAAATTATATGAAAGTACTAAAAAATGATTCTACAATACGTGACTAAAATTTTGTGATCAAATTTAACAATCTAATCTTATTTGTGCATATTTGGGACACCACATGATTTTATGGTTTTTATTTTTAAGGGAAAATCTACATTTCATACGAATACCATAGTTCATCCTATGATAACTTTGATAATTTCATGTATCTTGCTTGATGTGCGACAATTATGATTGCGCAGACATTATTAGAATATTATTTAGTGTGTGATTCTTTTTTGATCTGGATCCTGCATTTTATTATAGTTTTATGCACTGATTTTTAAATGATCTTAACTACTATTTATTTTTATTCTCTCGTCTGTGAACGAATTCATTCGGTTTTAACTAGTCTCATTCTAACGAGGCCCAGACAATACTATGTTTATGTAATTTTTGTATTAATTTTAGCTGAAATTATCATGCATAATGTTTGGACCTTGATCAAGTTTATTACACTCTGGCATGTGATGGCACACTGCAATGTCTTGTATAATCATAGGGTGCAATCTTTCATCATATATCACAAATTTGATCATTATTACATTAAATAATCAATAGATCTAAATTTCTAGCACCTTAATGTGTAAAATATTTGTATAGTTTGCTCTGGCATTACAGCTGCAGCCTGCTCTGCATGGTGGTATCATGTTTAGTTGTAACCCTTGTGGTAACAACCCGACTCTAGATATATTAGCGGGAGAATATCACAGTATGATATGTCAGAAGAACAACTTACCAGTGATATAGTTAAGGATAATGCCGCCCGTGTAATGAAGAAGATTGACACACAGATACCACTATACGTAAAGATGTATTCGGATCTCTACCGGGAGTACATACGTATTATAGAAGACACTTTTGAAGCAGGACACACATTGGAGCTCGCAAAGACGAATAAACTACCTCAGAATCAATTATCCAAAGATATTGTTGAGTATAATATACGAACGTACTCAAACGCAGTTTTAATGGGGTTGGACATGTATGGTGAGTATCTAAAATGGTACTCTGATATACGATTGGCTGGCATGAAGTCACTGGACCAGGCTATTCATAACTGTATGAGCATGGCTGGTATGCCAATTAAGAGATCAACCTCCACCACTCCCAAGAGCAAGACATCCTTGGATACTAAAAAACAGACTCGAACTCGCAGGGGCCGGAGGAAGAGCGCGTGAATCAAATCATAACTGTAAATCCAGCTACCGATGAACCCATAGCTGAATATGACATAATGGATAAAACACAAACTGATGAAGCTGTAAAACGTGCCAAAAGGGCATTTCCTGAATGGAGGCGCAGCTATGCATCGCGCCAAGGATACATCTACAATTTGGCAGAGTACCTGACAAAACACAAGTATGAACTAGCGAAAGTAGCCACCGCTGAGATGGGAAAGACCATGAAAGAGTCTGTGGGCGAGGTGGAAAAATGCGCTAAAACCATGATATATTATGCAGATCATGGTGATAGTTTTTTGGCCGATGAGGTACTCAACACAGACGCACGAAAGAGTTTTTTGGCATTTGAACCTCTAGGCGTGGTAGGCTCCATAATGCCTTGGAACTTTCCATACTGGCAGGCACTACGATTTGCAGCACCTTGCTTGATGGCAGGAAATGTCATTGTGATGAAACCATCTAGGGTTACACTGCAATCAGGTCTTGAGGTTATGAAGGCATTTGCCGAGGCTGGTATACCTGATGGTGTACTTCAAACACTGACAGGTTCTGTAGATACGGCCACCCATCTAATCGACTCTGATGTTGCTGCCATTACATTTACCGGTAGCACTCAGGCTGGTGCCAAGGTGGGTAGGAGGGCTACTGGACAGTTGAAGAAGTGTGTTCTGGAGCTGGGCGGTAGCGATCCCTTTATCGTACTGGATGACGCCATAATTGAGGATGCCGCCGAAGGTGCAGTCAAAGGGAGATTTATCAACTGTGGTCAGAGCTGCGTAGCCTCAAAGAGATTCATTCTAGGCAAGAATATAGCTGGCGAATTCATAGAACAGTTTGTAAAGAATACATCCCGTCTTACAGTGGGAGATCCCACATCCATGGATACAGACATTGGACCACTCTCCACCAAGGGAGGCTTGGAGACAATCTCTGAGATGGTTGAGGATGCCCGCGCCAAGGGAGCCAATGTACTAGTAGGCGGAAAGCAGATTGGCAACCGGGGCTGTTTTTATGAACCCACAATTATTACGGACATAAAAGATGACATGCTACTACACACCGAAGAGACGTTTGGACCAATCGCTCCCATTGCAATAATTGATGATGAGCGGGACGCAATAAAGATGGCAAACGCCACTGAGTTTGGCTTGGGGGCAAGTATATGGACTAGAGATCTGGCAAAGGCCGAACGTCTGTCAAGACGCATAGAGTCGGGCATAGTGAGCGTAAATAATGTTGTCGTCTCAGACCCTCGTATACCATTTGGCGGAATAAAGAATAGTGGTTTTGGTCGTGAACTCTCCAAACACGGCATGATGGAGTTTGTTAATATAAAATCTGTCAGATTTTATGACAATTTAATTCATCATCACTATGTGGAGTAGTGTGTCGCGTATAATGCAGAACTATCTCATCACCTTGTGTCTGCGCCGATTTTAAGTGCAAAGATGGACCCTCATGTATCTGCGCAAACCCATCCCCATGTATGAAGTTTATTCCATCTCCAGCTATATGTGGCGATACAGTCAGTATTATCTCGTCGAATATATCCTCTTTTATGAACGACCAGTTGGTCCTGCCTCCACCCTCAACTAAAATTGTTTTAATATTGTATTTTTCAAATAATTCGGTTACCAACCATTTTAGGTTTATACGCTCAGTCCCAGTCTGTATTATTTTTATATTAAAACCTGCCAACCGTCTCTGATCTTTTACACTGGCATTATTTGTTAACACCAATATTGTGGGAACCGCATCAGATGTAGCTAAAATCTGTGAGTTTGATGGTACCTCGCCACACGGGTCTAATATTATACGTATGGGATTCTTGCCTGTTGCGTGTCGTACAGTCAGTAACGGGTCATCATGCATCATTGTATTTCGGCCGACAAGTATGGCATCTATGCTGGCGCGCAGTTTATGCAGACGCACCATATCTATCTCTGAGGATATCTTTGAGTCCCCAGCCTTGGTGGCTATTCTACCATCAATTGTAACTGCGGCGCTAATTATTATGCGCGGTCTCTTACATACGTCCATGGACAACACTACCATCTACAACCACCGCCCGTATGGTATCGGCACAGGCCCTGTGCACCAAGGCCGCATAAGGATTATGCATGGGCTCCATGCTAATATGATGTTTTTCAAATAATATAAGATCGGCCATATACCCCATAGATATGGCTCCCAATCTCATACCTAAAACACGACCTCCATTGACCGTTGCCATCCGTAATGTGTCATGAGGAGTCAGTCTTCCATTGGAGGTCTTCCATGCAAACTCCATCTCTCGAAACATGTCTGGAGAATTTACCATTATATTGTCTGTACCCAAGGCCACTGTACAACCCATATTTATCATTCTAGATATATCCGGAATCGCACCACTGAGAACTGCATTGGACCGTGGGCATGCCACCACACCTATGCGGGCCTTAGATACAGTATTTAACTCGGTATCACTGGCATGCACCATATGCACCAAAAAATGAGGCTTCATTAGTAAGACCCGTTCCACCTCACCTTTACCTGTCATATCATAAGAGTCCTGTACACTCTCTGCAGTTTCGGCGGCATGAATTGCCCTAATCTTTGATGTCTCCGAGTACAACTCTAACACTGCATCACTGTTCTCATTGGCACCACTAACTCCTAGACCATCTGCCTGAACAATAACGTTTTTTAGATCATTTTTTATATTATTCGGCATTATGTTATTTTTAATCTGATTTTTATCTTGATATTTATTTGTGCGACCCAATATTATCCCCCTTATGGAAGTTACATCACACGCACTTTGTGCCATATGTACTCCGGAGATTCCGCCTTCTCGAAAGTCAACAAAGGTCGTAGTTCCACCGGCCAACATGGATAGACAGGTATTCTGCATAAACTGTACTAAATGCTTGGGTTCTGTTCTGTTTAATACCCGGGATTTTACACCATAAACTGGATGTACGCCCCCCTTTACATCCAAACCTAATGATATGTCTTTTGCTATGGAGTCACCTATGTGAGTATGACAGTTTACAAAACCCGGCACTGCCAAGAGCCCCTGACCATCATGTGTGCTCTCACCTGTACTATCCAAACCCTCTCCTATATCTGTGAATATGCCATTTTGCATACGTATGTCTACTGATTCTTTATACTCTAAGTCTAATCCTAAAAGGGCAGATACATTCTGTATTAACAATCTGCCTCATATATTCGCGGTATCTCTTCTGCGCCTGATTCACGAATCTCCCTTATTGTATCAAGAGATTTTGTTGCACGCCGGGCTGCTTCTCTGCCTGTAGATGCCACACCAATCCCACAGTTTAGATTTATTCCCATCCCTTGTTTGATCTTATCTAAAAATCCCTGACTGTCATCTCTTCCCTGGTCTGACCCTAACACCATAAAATTATCTCCACCCATAAAAAATGAGAGTGACTCCCGTTCCAAAAAATACTCTGACATCTCTAAATGTAACTTTAGCATAATCTGGCTTATGCCATAGGGAGAGACACTATGTGTTCTATCAGTAAGGTTGTCCACATCTATATGCATTACAGTTACTATGTCATCTGAATGTTTTTTGGCTGTATCCGCTGAGCGATGCATGTGGGCAGACTGCTCTGCTTTCTGTGGTGTATCTCCGTGACCAACATACATATCCAATTTCACCTGAAATTCGTTTGATATTATATTTGAAATATTAGAGTGCTCCTCAGCATCCATGCCACTGGACGCTATGATGTATTCATCATACCTGTTGGGAAAGACCAATGCTCCCTTCTCTGAGAATAACTGCTGCGTCTTGCGATACAGCGAAGCTTGTAGCATCTGTAGGTGGTGTTCCCGGTCATGGCCCAGTGTTAAAGTCCAGGGCCCATACCCGCGTATGTTGGCTACTGTAACCTGCATCATGATCTCACCCTTGCCGCTTCCTTATGTAGATATACCAAAGACTCTATGGCGTGTCGAGCAACCGGTCTAATTCGGGCATAGGCTTGCCGTTCGGTCATACCGGGCCCGGTAACCCCCAATGATACTGGCTTGTCATACTTTATAGACAGACTCTGTAGTGTTGATGCTGTAACATGTGATATTATCTCATCATGCTTTGTCTTTCCTTTTATTACTGCGCCCAGCGTGGCTATACCGTCTATCTGGCCTCCACCAAACAACACATTTACCATATATGGAATATCGTAGGCGCCAGGAACATGGCAAACTTTTACAATATCTAGACCAATCTCAGCCGCCCTATCCTGCGCAGCCTCTAACATACGACTTGTAATCTCCAAGTTAAATTCAGAGACCACAATGGCAATCTTCATTGTACTGTGAGCTCCTCCAACAACTCAGTCGACTCGACTATCTTTATAGAATTTTTTTGGGCAAACTTGTGCGCCTCATCCTCCTTTAACGCCATATGCGTCTTCGAATCCATCATCTCACAGATTGCTGCCATCGGTAATAGTTCTGCCATACCAGCCAGATATACAGACATCTCGGTGTGGCCCTGTCGTGTATAAAGCAGTCCATCAGCAGCTATCAGAAGAGGTACATGGCCAGGTGTCTGAAACGACTGTATAAACTGTGAACGCATATCACCATCGGTTTTATACAATCTAGACATCTGGCGTATGGTGTGCGCCCGCTCTATATCGGTTATTCCTGTGTATGCATCTATGTGATTTATTCCAATGGAGAATGTGGGATGATCCCCATACTTGGCCCGTCCTAGTATCATCTGTGATGGTATGGAAGAGTCCTCAAGTATGCGATGCATATACTCTAGTCCCAGTGACATGGCAAAGTTATGTTCTAGGGCCAAGCACAGTAGGCCTCCAGCATCAACCCTCATCTTGGATATATGCTCGGGTTTGATGAACTGCGCAGCTATCACCATGTCGTACTCATTCTCGCGCTCACCTGCATCATGTATCATGACAAAGCGACCATTCTGCAGATCATTTATGGCATCTTGGATGGGCATGGTCTCTTCTATATGTCATGATGTTATAAAGTTTACATATTTTTTGGTAAGTACAATTATACTTGTATATTATCTTCCTTTAGAACGTATTTGCCCAGTATGTCCGTCTCTATATTGATGATGTCTCCTACTTGGCGTGTACCAAAGTTTGTGACCTCCATGGTATGTGGTATTAGTGATATCTGTATCATATTATCTTGTATATCCGTAATGGTCAAACTTGTACCGTCAATGGCTATGGACCCTTTCTTGACTATATACCTTGACAGTGTTTCTGGTACGCGAATCTTGATACTGACCTCGCCGGGGCGTTCTTGAATCTCATCTATTACACCAGTTCCATCCACATGTCCCAACACAAAATGTCCCTCTATCTTATCGCCCACGCGAAGGCTTCGCTCTATATTGACGCTGTCGCCAGCTTTTAACGATCTTAATCCTGTAGTCTGCACGGTCTCTTGTATCATCTCAAATGTACAACGCGTATCATGTATGTCCACAACTGTCAGGCAGACACCATTTATGGCCACACTGTGGCCCTGCTCTAGACCCCCTGCGCAACCACCCAGATCAATGTCCATACATAATACACTACGTCTGTCGCTGGGCGATATGCTCTGCACCCTTCCGATTCCTTGAATTATACCAGTGAACAACATTGTATAATAGTCAATATGGCTTCTATATACCATGGTGCATGGCAGGTACAAAACATAACCCAACTATTCTATTCTTTACCAGTCCCATAGGATTGGGACATGCCAGTAGAGATTCGGCCATAGCCGAGCAGCTGCGCAAGGATGTGGATGTGATATTTGTAAGCGGGGGTGTTGCTGCCAATTTTTTATCAAAATGTGACCATACAGTTCTTGATGTGTATACGCCACCTAAATTCGATATAGTATCGGGTCACCTGCGACACAAAACCACATGGCTCATTCGCTACATGAAATATCACTATAGGTGCCGCCGTATATCCTTGGATTTGATCAAACGATACAATCCCAAGATGATAGTATCAGATGAAGACTTTGCCGCGCTGGCCATGTACCCAGGATGTAAAGTGTTGATCACCGACGTACTACAGAGCCGCTTTACAAAAGGCATATCCGGCATGGTGGAGAGAAGACTAAATCACAAAATGACAGATATGATCCTCGAATGCGATGCTGTAATAACACCAAATATCACATCTGATCATAAAAACATCCACAATGTGGGTCCAATAGTGAGGCAGATACACCACCCTAGAGAGTACCTGCGACAAAAGTACAATATGCGTAGAAAGACGGTCCTGGTAACTGTGGGCGGTACAGAGGCGGGCAAGTTTCTTCTGGATGCCATGAGACCTGTCGCAGCAGATATTACAGATGTAGCCGATACAATATTTGTAGGGGGTCCAATCTTGGGAGATTCAACTACCAATCTACACCAGATGATATATGCTGCAGATGTAGTAGTGTCTCTGGCTGGCCGCTCCACAATGGATGAGGCCACCTCATACGGCACGCCAGGCATATTCATACCCATATCGGGTCACTTTGAGCAAGAAGATAACGCAGAACAATTTGGCTACACGCATGCAGATATTCATAACCTACATGATTTGATACTGGAGAAACTACAGCAGCCCCGCACACATAACACTACTCCACCAGGGGCTGGGAAGGCAGCCCAACTAATATACCAATATTTAATTTAATGGTCTATATGGATATAATTATGGATTTGGTTGTAGCCAAGTACGGTGGTAGTACAATTGGTGATGGCGGCAAGTACATCCCAAATATAATAAAAAATATAAAACAACTATCTGTCGACTCCAAAGTGATGGCAGTCTTCTCTGCCCCTCTAGTCTTGGAGCGGGGAGAGAGCCGCTCTATAACCGATGTGGTAATGTGGGTGGGCTACAATGCAGAACGGGGCATACCGCCAGACTTGGAGCCTGTACGAAAGTTATACGATGATATATCCCTCATGGTCGATGAGAGCCTGCGCCAAGAGTGTCAAGATACCATCAAAACCTTTCTATCCAGATGTCAAGACGCACTTGAAAGGTCTTACAAAGAACGTAAATTTAGTGACATCAACCGTGCCCAGGCATTGGGCTATTCGGGCGAACTATTGATGAGTTGTGTCATGAATTACATACTTCAGAGTAACGATATAAAGTCATCATTTGTGCCATATGAGAAGTGGCCCATAATTACATCTGAAGCCTACGAGTATACGAACTTTTTAGCGGCCGAGTCCAAGAAACAACTACAACCTACACTGGACATAATCAAAGAGCATGATGTGACATGTATGGGTGGATTTATTGGAAAGACGCTGACCGGAAAGATGAGTACTTATGAACGAGGTGGTACTGACCGGACTGCTGCTGATATGGGAATCTTACTTCAAAGACATTATAACGTCCGCATAGTCTGGGAGAAGAACCGGGCCGTGGCATCTGCAGATCCCAAAATGGTAAAGTCAGGATTGCTTGAAGTAAAGTATCTCTCGTACAACGAGGCTAGAATGGCTGGAATGTTTGGAATGAAGATTTTAGATACTATGGCCATCAAAGATATACTGGATAATGACGTCTACGTGCCACTCCAAATCACCGACATGCAAGACTCATCCCACACCACCATAATTCAACGAAGCGTGAACAACGATGACAATCATCCAATAAAGATAGTCACAGGTCTGGGAAACTGTGCGATTCTGAGATTAAGGTCCAGTAAATTTTTAGATCTACAAAACTCACTAGAACAGGTAAAGAGATACAACGAGTTCGTACCACTCTCACCATACACCAAGAACAACATGTGGTTCTCCCGAATATTATTCAGTGATGGCAACTATGTTAGACGAAACGAAGAGTACCTGTTAAAGTTTGATCCCACAGCTACCATAGTGTATAATCGAGGAGCAATCACACTGATTGGGGATGATATGTGGCGTGTACAACATGTAGTATCCAAGATTGCCTTCCAAGTGGGAGAGGCCGGTATCAACATATTGAACATGGATGCGCAGGAAGAGACCTCAAGAATAATAATCATCATTGAAGACTTTAAGAGTAATCTACCCAAGGCCATACGAGCCATACACGACATACATCAGGATATACACTTTATATGATGATGATTTTAGATGTAAATCTCACTACCTATAATTAAGGGTAGTATAGAATCATCTTAATGAAAGCTGTTGTATACCATGAATACGCCCCTGATGATAACTACTCTAAAATACTGAATGTGGAAGATCTCGATGATCCAAAGCCAAAGCCTGATGAGGTAATCTTTAAGTTAAAAACTGCGGCGCTAAACTACAACGATATTTGGGGTATGAGAGGAGCACCCGTACCTGTCAAACTACCCCATGTATCTGGCTCAGATGCCGCTGGTGATGTGATTGCCGTTGGTGAGGATGTAAAACGCATCAAGGTAGGAGACCGAGTGGTCTCCCATGCCAATATGACTTGCCGAGTGTGTCAAGAGTGTACTAGCGGAAGAGAGTTTGACTGCTCCAGCAGGACCATATGGGGTTTCCAGACCGGTCCCGTATGGGGTGCATATGCCGAACTCATACATCTTCCTGAGGTGAACGTTACAAAGATACCCGAAGGCGTCTCATATGATGACGCTGCCGCCGCCTCAATGACAATCCTTACGGCTTGGCACATGTTGGTGGGTCGAGCAAATATAACTCCAGGCCAGACCGTTCTGATAATGGGTGGTGGATCCGGAGTTGGTTCCTTTGGAATTCAGATAGCAAAACTATACAATTGTGATGTTATTGCTACTGCCAGCCCAGACAAACTAGATCAACTAACGGCATTGGGAGCAGATTATGCAGTGGATCACCGTAAGGATGACTGGCATAAAGAGGTACGCGCCATTAGTAAAGAGATAGCTAAAAAGAAGGGTACACTGCCGGGAATTGATCTCTCATTTGATCACATAGGACAGACCCACTGGAACAAACAACTCACTCTGCTAAAGTACGGAGCCACCTTGGTATCGTGCGGAGCCACTACCGGCTACGATGCGCATACCGACCTGCGTCACATATTCTTCAAAGGTACAAACATACTAGGCGCTACACAGGGAACCAAAGCCGAGCTGGAGCAAGGACTCTTTTGGATGGGTCGTGGCAAGATAAAGTCTGTCATTGACTCTGTGTATAGCTTTGAGCAAGCTGCAGAGGCACACACTAAAATGCTGAATGGTAAAGGTATGTTTGGCAAGATACTGTTAAAACCTGAGGGTGTTTAATCAATTCATGCCAAATCTCTTTCGTAGTCTTATTTTTGTACCAGGAAATAACCCTAAATTCCTTGCAAAATCTCTCATGCTACATGCAGACATAATATGTTTGGACTTGGAGGACTCTGTTCCATTAAACCAAAAGTCCGAGGCCCGACGTCTAGTATCAGATTTGTTGTCCAAAGACAGATCAAACTCTGTATTTGTACGAATAAACAACCCAAATACAAGTCTGTATATTGATGATCTCAAACATATAATGAAGGGAACGCCCCCTGATGGAGTTGTAATTCCAAAAGTGAACGATACCAAAGACCTGCACAGAGTACTGGATTTAACAAAAGAGTTGGAGCCTGCGGGATGCAAGACTCTGATGCTACCCTCCATAGAGTCGGCAGCCGGCGTCCTGAATACATATGATATTGCGTGCAGTGAACGTGTATGCAGCGTAGTGTTTGGAATATTCGACCTACTAAACGATATGGGCGTTGAGTACACAAAGAGTACAGAGACCGCCATCTACTCTCGCTCCAAGGTACCAGTTGATGCTACAGCAGCAGGTGTAGCGGCAATAGACGGCATATGGCAGGACATACATGATGTTGAGGGCTTTGAGGCCGACTGTAAATTTGGCCGTAGCTTGGGATACTCTGGCAAGTCACTAATTCACCCTGCGCAGATTGACACGACACACACCCTGTTTGCCCCCACACCATCGGAGATGGACTGGGCGCGGCGCGTCTGTGATACATACGAGCATACATTACAGTCAGGAAAGGGTGCTACCACTTTGGATGGCAGGATGATTGATGAGGTACACTACAAACAGGCCCTCGCAGTATTGAATGCAACCGAATCCAAAAATTAAATTCAGCCCACCACACATAAAACAACATGTCAGATGTATTGGAGCCATCCAACGTAATAAATCGACTGTACAACGCAAAGAGATTTGAGGAGTTGTACCATTACTGCCAAGCACTACTCAGTAAAGACCCCACAGATATGCTGGCGTTACAAAACATATCACTGGCATGCCTAAACCTAGAAGAGTTCACCAAAACCATACAATACTGTGATGAGGTCTTGAAGCGTGATCATACCGATGCGTATGCCCTACACAACAAGATATACGCACTGGAGAATCTTCACCGATATGATGATGTTCTGGAGTGTTGCAATACATTATTGGGTATGGACAACACAGATACATGGGCCTTGAATAGCGCGGGGTTGGCATCCGCTGAGCTGGACGAATACAAAGATGCCATACAATACTTTGAGCGTGCACTAAAACAGGACCCTCGTAATGTGACTGCACTACTGAACATGGCACTAATGTTCCGCCGACAGAGCAAACTTCAAGAGTCCATACACTGGTATGGTGAGGCGCTACTTGTAAATCCCTCCCTATCAGAGGCCGTTGACGCCCGGACCGATGCGTATAAATCATTGGGTCTGGACGATGAGTCATTCTTGGCTGCGCAAGGACTACTGGACGATGATATCTCTAGGATAATATCTGATGCCAAACACAACGGCTGTACTGTATTTCACCAACTATGTTTGGATGATATGAATAGCCTTGGCAAGAGAAACCCTCATGATAAAAATCCCTTTAGAGTCTAGAACGTCTGCTGCATATCTGCCTCTATGACGTCTATCTTCTTTTTGAGAGCTTTCTTTATACGATCATTGTTTTTAGGATTCATAACCCCGCCACAGTTTGAGCACTTGAACATATCGCCCAAAGTCTCTTCAAAGGTGGCCCGAGGACAGTCCTCATTACCGCAATGATAGAACTGAGTAGAGTTTTCAAAGTCAAGACGTTGCTGTAGACGTTCCATCACCTGTCGTTTCTGGTTCTCTATGAATAACTCTGCCTCGTTGCGTCGGGTTCGCCATCTGTATACAAACCAACCCTTCCTCTCATCCTTGACACGGACGGCAGTAATCAGCGACTTACCAAACAGTCCATAGAGGACCTTGCGCACTATATTTATTCGAAGTCCAGTAGAGCTGGCAATCTCTTCATCTGTTGCATCTTCAGTCTTTAGAAGCGAGCGAGCTACCTTTTGGTATTCGTCGCCCCCAATCATGGCGGATATTCTAATGAATGGATCGTCATACTTTTGAATCACAATATATAATCTATCTTCCGCTATAAATCACTTACACATTTGCCCGTTCGGCTGGGAATTATGCGTTTACTGGCCCCAGGAAACTCCCTCTTGAATTGCTCTCCACACTGTATGCGGTCTAAAAATACCGCCAAAGCTGCAATCTCCGAATGTGGTTGCAGCCCCACTGACACATTGTAGTCGGCCATACTGTATATCTCCCGCGGAACCTTGCTAGCACCTATAACAATCAGCATCTTCTCTGGTATGGTGTTAAATTTCAGGTAATCATGTAGTGCATACCCGTACATGGTCAAGTGTACTACTGTATAACCCGAGTCCTTCTTCTGTCTGATTATGTCCTTTAAATTATCCTCTAGAACCACCTCAAAGGAACCACCCCAACTCTTGTTGATACTGTCTATAACCTGTAGTATCTCTGAGTTGGTCTCATTCATGTATATGCGTGAAGCTCCAAACGCTCTTGAGACTAGTGCTGCATGCGTAGTTACACGATCATCTCGTACCAACCTCTGGCCTATACGGACCACCTCTATTGACATTATACTGATTTTGTACCAGCCGTTGCAAATATTAATTCACGTAACGACTCTACGTCTTGGCCAGTAAGGGCCGATACGGCCGCCCACCTCTTGTCCCGTATATTTAGACGATCAACTCTAGAGGCCATCTCAGACTCTGTTACTGTATCAGACTTGTTTAGCGCAAAGACCAAGCGATGACCTTCCACACCCAAACGATTCAGCGTACTCATACAGCTGCGATACTTGCGCAGTAGGTTAACCTCCGTATCGCCCGCATCTAGTACCACTATCGTCACATCAGCGTGAATCATCTCTTCAAGTGTGGACCTGAATGCATCAATCATGTAGGCAGGCAGTTTGCTTATGAAACCCACAGTGTCGGATAGCAGGAACGGCTCGTTGTTGGCATAAAAACGCCTGGTGGTAGTCGACAGGGTTGTAAACAATATATCACTACTCTTGTTATTCTCGCCGGTCAAAATATTAAAGAGAGTAGTCTTGCCCGCCGAGGTGTAACCTGCCAGTGAGACTGTCTTTAGCCCCATTCGTATTCGACCCTGACGGTGAAGGCTCCTCTGTCTGCCGGCCTTCTCCAACTTGTGCCGTACAGAGTTCATTCTATGTTGTATGTCGTTGTAGTATACATCCACCTCAAACTTGCCTATGCCCATAAAACCAGGTTGCTCTCCTGCCCTTGCCAGACGAACTTTCTCACGAGCGCGGTTGGATTCATACCGCATCTGAGCCATCTTTACCTGCAGGCGTGATTCGGCGCTAGATGCCCTCCGCTCAAATATCTCTAGTATGAGCGTCTCCCGGTCCAGTACGTTTCTATGTAATCTGGATGCCAAATTGTAGTTTTGGCTGGGCCTGAGAACCTCATCATATATGATAACGTCAGGATTTAACGTATTTGCCAGATCTTTTAGTTTGAACAGCATATCTTCACTGATACCATACTTTGGCCGGTTCAGAAACTTTTGTTTTATTATATGTGATATTGTATAGCCGGCCGCCTCACATAATGCCACTGCCTCATCAGTGGCATCACGACGATCATAGGTAATCAGTATGGCCGAGTCTATTATGCCATCACCCACGGATCTCTCTGGGCTATGGCTCTTGCCGCCAACATGTCCTGTTTACCTCTACTGTTGCAGTGTCTGGTTCTAGGACTGGTTCCGGATTCATTTACAAACTCAAGACTATACGGCGTATCGATGACATCCAACATTCTACATATCCTCCACGCTGTAGTCATATCACCATCACCTATACGTATCAGATGCCTTGTAGACTTGATGTATTTGAATATGTGACGTATGTGCGATGACATTCTCTCTATGGATATGAACAACTGCCTCTCTATCTCTACACTGCCATAAAAGACAGACAGGCCTATGCGCCTGCCCGGGTCTATGCCCACTATCAAATCATCACCTGTTATGCCGCACCTTTGTAGTAACAACACCAAAGTGATGGTGGAGCCATGCTTCATCTCATCGTCATACAAGAGTATTTTATGGGAATTACATACAAAAGTGCTGTCGGTGTGTTTACCATCTCTCTCCTGTACATATCGTTGGCTGTTGCCATTCGGGGTTTGTTGGTTGGCATGAGTTCTAAGAACTCCCTCTTGACTAGGCGCCTGTTTCTTACAGTCAGTATTGTTTGTTTGACTGTTTTGCTGTGTCGTCCCCATAGACCGTCCCGGCCTATTATCTTTCATAAGATGTGTGGGGTTATAAGACTTTTCACTACTGTACTTTTGTATATAATTCCCTATTTTATCGCTCTTTGATGGGAACTCCTCTCTGGTGGTGAGTATAACATCACCGGTATAGTTTGGTATCTCGTCGGGCTTTAGCACATCGAATTTTATATTTAAGCCTCTCAACCAGCGAGTAAATAAGTAATAGGGCCTACCTTGAGCCGTTGCTACTCCAATACGATATCTCTCTATTGCGTTGATGATACATGTATCGTGTGGGTGTTAATAATTTTAATGAATTTATGCCTTCATTATGGCATTTACCGCCACATCCACCGCATCCTTGAAACCAGAATCGATATCCTGACGTAGTTTTTCTAGACTGGCGTTGGCATCTTTGGTTATCTTTGCGGCTTTCTTATCGGCAGACTTTTTTGCCGCCTCGACAATCTGCTCAGCCTCCACCGTCGCCATGGCCCGGGTCTCTTCGTATAGTCTGTCTATCTCTTTTTGAACCAGAGACGACATCTCTCTCTTCATCTCGGATATGGTTGCATCCAAAGAGTCAATACTTGTCTCCAAATCCTTTAGAGCACTGATAATGCCCTTCACCTGCGACTCTGCAACCGCCATCACTTGTATCGCTCGCATATCCGCTAATTAAATGCTATTAAAGCCCCAAGATCATACAGTGGCAGATGCATCGTACTGTTAAATGAGTCTGCGCAACCAGCATGCTTGGTGGCCTTGGGTTTTATGCGCAGCAGGTAGCACACCATGCAATATCATTGTTGTACAATACATAAAGTCGTAATTTAGTCAGATTTTAGGCGCACCATGGCGGTGGCCACCTCACCATCACAATCTTTCAATGCAGAAATAGCTGTATCCCGGTCCACATTGGCGTGCAGACACAACAACTCGATGTCATCTTCTGAGTATACGGGAGCCTCCAACTCTCGCTCTTCATAACTTTCGGCAGCCACAATAAATGTGGTGGAATCTTTGGCATCTGCAATGTTTACCTGAGGGTTTTGTATGACTATCTCTTTGGTGGTGGTACGAATTATGACTTCCTGAACATCATCTATGACATCCATACTGACACCCATACGGTTCATCATCCGGCGCATATTGCGATTACCCGAGCGCATCATGTTGAGAATATGCGGCCTCTTCTTTTTAAACTATCCCTGACTCGTACCACTACGCCCCTACGGGACCCTGCAATCATTGGTTCAGACAAGACCGCCCGCCCCACGGCTATTACATCATTGTCATACAATATAGGCACATCTGATGATATCCGGACATACTTGCCGCATCGTACTACATGTGATGCAAAGACCGACTTGCCTTCAGCAACAAAGGGAGCCGCATCATCGTCTACTTCTATACAGTACTCATCAAAATCCCTATATTGCAGTAGTATACGCGCAAAGTCCAGAGTGATGGCAAGTCCTCCATCTATACGCAGAGTGCACAAGAGCGTGCCATTATGATACACCTCACGAATACGACCCGTTCGATAATACGTCATTGTTATATCTGAGGGGATGCATGCCGAGGCGCCAGCACCATACAGTGCATCAACAGTACAATTGATTTTATGATTACTGTCCATCACTCATATGTAATGTGCCTCAATATTTACGATTGCTGGTCCCTCCCACAAGTTTGTATGATGCCACACATTATACAACTGATGGCCGAGGCCTACATGCAGCATAATATTGGTCACTTCATACATGACCCTCTTACTGTAGTGATGTCTATTATAATCATAAAAGATCAAAGACTCAAACTCTCCACACATTACCAGAACTTGCGGGAGACCCGATTATTCTATATAGACCAATATACATTCATGTATAATGACGGAGAAGTACGAAACCAGAAAGATACAGTACACCGGCAGATCCTCATATATAATATCACTCCCAAAGCATTGGATTTTGGAGCTGGGTTTGAAGCAGGGAGATCAAATTCGCATATCCAAGAGTGGCTCGACCAACCTCATACTATATCCGCCCAGCGTCCAGCCAAAGACCGCACACGAGGAGGCAGCCACAATAGAGATTGATCCCAACGAAAAGCCCCCATCCATAACCCGTAAACTCATATCACTATACTTTATGGGATTCAAAACCATACATGTCAAACCAAAGACCAACAGGCTGCGGCCAAACCAGCGTCTGCACATCAAAGAGTCGGTAAGAAGAATTCTGATGGGCTCTGAGATAATATCTGACTCTTCCACCATAATTACAATACAGGTACTCATCAACCTGTTGGAGCTGACAGTTGAGGGTGCATTCAAGAGGATGGTGCATTTGGCAAAGTCTGTCTCCCGGGATGCACTATCAGCAGTACAGGAGAACAACAAGGAGCTGGCAACCGAAGTCACCAACATGGATGATGAGATAGACCGATTCGGCTTTTACATAATACGACAACTAAAGATAGCCATACAAAACGATCACATACTAAAGGAGATAGGATTCAAGAACGCTCGAAGCTGCCTTGGATACAGAATACTGGTAAAATGTATCGAACGAATGGGTGACCACGCCGTGTTGATAGCTAGAGACGTCCTGGAATTCGATAAAAAAATAGATCCTGAAGCCATAGCCATACTGCAAGACATGAACACATTTGCGCTCTCCGTACTAGATGATGCGTGTCTTGCACTCTTCAAGGACGACTACCACCAGGCCGAGGCAACCATCATCAAGGCTGCGCAGATATCCGAGTTTGATAAAAAACTGCACAAGATAACAAATGGCATCTGGGATAGCGAGATAGTATTCCGGACCCGCGAGATAGCAGCTAATATTCGACGTATAGCAGAGTACTCTGTAGACATAGCAGAGATTGTTTTGAACTTGAATATCGAAAAGACACTATATCAAAGGTAGATTTATATAACCAAATTGTTTGTCTCCACGGAAGATGTTAAAAATGTAGAATTTGATGGTTTTACATGCACTATTTTTTTTTGTGAATTTATAACTTCCAATATATGTAAAAAATATTGCCATATTCAGTGAAAATTTCTAATTCAATTTTAAATACCATGTAATTCTAATATAAGTACAAAGATGACATGCAAAGGAATATGCGTAAGACATAAAGCCCAAAAGCCGGTTGGAACCGGAAGATATGCATCAGGACAACGTCGTTGCCAGATATGTGAGATCTTTATCAAATGGGAAGGTCTCTGGTGTCCATGTTGCGGTTACAGACTACGAACAAAGCCTAGAAACCTCAAGTACAAGGCTAAGTTACGTGCCAGAGTAGAGGCAGAAGCCGATTCAAAGGTAGAGTCTCTAGCTGCGCAGGTTTAAGGGTATTGAACCCTCCACACGGACTTGGAGAAAAGTCCGTCTGTGTGGAGGGACGTACTTTTTCTTTACGAATACTACAGTTTCAGAACGGCTGCTTTGTCTCCATATCCGAAGGCGAGGAGCGGTTAGGAGCGGTTGTGGCATCATTGTATAACAAGTCTGTACCCACCACCACTCAGGTGATACCCTCAAAGTCTGAATCCCTATTCATGAGGCTGGCAGCAGAGCGCCTGGCTACACGACTAAACGGTATCGTGTTATTGTCGGCTAACATACAGAATATATCTGCAGAGATGGCAAAGGGTATTATGAGTGAGCTCGATATGATGGCATTATGAGCGGTGATATACGAAGACACATCTGTGATATCGAAGATAAAGGACTACTACATCGAATAAAGCGTAATGTCTCTGTAAAGTATGAGATTGCTGCATTGACGGCCCAGACCAAAAAAGCACTACTCTTTGAGAGTATTGATGGATATGATAACTGTAGATTGGTAACCAACATTGTGGGTAATCGTCAGATGTTTGCCGCAGCACTCGGTGTTGCTGATACTCAGATACACCAGCGTATTATGATGGCCATCCGTGACGCAACACCGCCTGATGTTACAGGACATGGCCACTTTATGAAGAATACATACAAGACCACAGATGTATTACCCATAGTAACGCACTTTGAGAAAGAGCCCGGACCATTCATAACATCCTCGTTGGTCTTTGCATCAAACCCTGACACCCACCAGCAAAACTCTTCGGTTCATAGAATGATGCCCATGGACGATAAGCACTTTTCCATACGAATGGTGGATGGGCGGCATCTACACCGATGTTATGTGGATGCCAAAGAGCACGGCGAGGATTTGAGGGTGGCCGTAGCAGTGGGGGTGCATCCATCCATACTGATTGCTGGAGCCTATCAGGCCGAGTGGGGCTGCGATGAGATGGGCATAGCCAATGCCATAGCCGGCGGCACACTAAAGATGTCCCCATTGGAGTGGTCGGGCCTGCACGTACCCGAGAAGACCGAGATAGTCATACAAGGGCGCATACTGCAGGATGTAACACACGAAGAGTGGATGGTGGAGATGCTGCAGACATACGACTACAAACGTCAGCAGCCTGTCTTTGAGGTCGAGTCTGTACATACAAAGGATGATCCAATATATCATGATGTACTATCCGGATACGCAGAACACCGATTGTTGATGGGTATGCCTGTGGAGTCAAAGATAAATGGTGCATTAGACGGTACGATAGCCACATCCGCATCCCTGAGTAATGGTGGTTGTAACTGGTTACATGCAGTAGTGAGTATAAAGAAGAGGAGCGAGTCTGATGCAAGAGAGATAATAGAGAAGACATTTGATGCGCACAGGTCCTTAAAGTGCGTAACAGTGGTGGATGATGATATTGATGTAGATGATGCCGAAGCTGTCGAGTACGCTCTGGCCACCAGATTTCAGGCAGACAAGGACATAATAATCAAACAGAATGTGCGGGGTTCGAGTCTGGATCCGTCTAGTGATCAAAAAAACCTCAAGACAGCCAAGATGGGCATAGATGCCACAATACCGCTGGACCGCCGGCCCGAAGGTTTTGAGGTTGCCCGTATACCCAACATTGAGAATGTGCATCTATCAGAGTATCTGTGACATTTCTATACAATAAACGCACTAAATTTAATACAAAAAACAAAAGTTGTTATGCCAAAATAAAATCAAATGCCTATATTGGGCAATTAATTATACATGGCATGTATAGAAGCAGCCTTGATGATGATTTAGATAATGTAGCCCGGGAGTTTGTAAGTTCCGTACGTTCAGACATAAAGATAGCCGCCTTTGATATTGCAGGAACTGCAGCTCATACAATAATGCTATACAAGTCCAAAATAATATCAAAGTCCGACACCATCAAGATACTGGTAACCCTCAAAGAGCTGAAACAGGAAGGAATTGACGCCAGTATCATCAGTAAAAAAGCCGAAGACTGGCATGAAGTGCTGGAGGGATACATCACAGATACGGTGGGAGATGATACCGGAGGAAAGATACAGACCGGGCGCTCACGAAATGATCAGGTGGTGACTGCTATAAAGATGAAACTGCGCCATGACACCACCATAATACAGACGTTTACGCTACAACTAATAGAGGTACTTTTGGAGCTTGCCACAGACAACAAAGAGACCATTGTTCCATTATATACACACCTGCAACATGCACAGGTGGGAGTACTGTCACATTACTTTATGGCGTATGTGGATGTGCTGTTTAGAGACTATGAAAGATTCTCGAGCTTGTACAAACGTTTAGATACAAATCCATTGGGTTCGGGGCCGGTGGGAGGAACCAATATTCCCATAGACAGGGATGTGACAACCAACATACTGGAATTCTCTGATATACAGGAGAACTCTCTAGATGCAACTAGTTCACGTGACTACATGTCTGAGTTTGCATCATGTGTGGCCATAATGATGGTCAACCTCAGCAGAATGGCCGAAGACTTTGTCATATGGTCTAGTAGTGAATTCTCTTTTATTACAATAAAGGATGCGTTAACATCACCATCCAGTATAATGCCTCAGAAGAAAAACCCTGATGTGTTAGAGTTGATACGGGGAAAGGCTGCCAGTACGATTGGATATTTGACATCTGTTCTAACCATACAGAAGGGACTGGCAACCGGATATGGTCGAGACTTGCAAGAGACAAAGGAGGCTGTATGGAGTGCATCAAGTAGTGCACAGGGGGCACTACAAGCAATGTTTCTAATACTGATTAATCTGAATATAGACAAGCATCGCATGTTTAAATCCGCCAAGACCGGCCACCTATTGGCATTAGACGTTGCAGAAAAATTAGTAGAAAAAAATATACCTTTTCGTCAGGCGCATATGGAGGTGGGTGCGCTGGTGGCTGTGGCACGTTCACAGGACAAAGAGTTGATTGAGCTTACCCATGAGGAGATAGCAAGTACTACGACCTTGGATGCAAAAATAATAATTAATATATTTAATCAGTGTACCACACGAGAGTCGGCGTACAAGCGCCGCTCCATGGGAAGTACATCTACAAAAGAGCAGAGCCGTATGATTCAAGATAGGCGTAAAGAATTGGAGTCTGCGTTTTTACAGGTGAAGTTGGATAAAGACCACCCCGCTGATGCATTATATAAAATCTGGAATAAAATAGACGATATAATAGAGCAAATAAAAGAAAATTCCGAAAAATAAAACCACTACACCCTGTGCGCCAACCCCTTACACATCAGGTACATGGCCGCGTATGAGGGTATATCTACATCTTTATTATTATACGGACCAAATTTTTTATTCATTAATTTAAACTGGATTGGACACGATGCGTTTACTGTGACTTTATTGTCATTTATGAGGACCGCATCCTTGTAGGGATTAAATTTGGCTATATCCGGACAGGCCATCTTTGTCATACCACTCTTTCCGTTTATGGTTCCGGGCATGCGAAATATCCGATGCACATCCGTAGTCACACCAGAGTCTATACAGGCCCCTAATGTATGTGGGAGTCTCTTTAATGTATCTGTAAATCGTGCATAGCCGTCTGCTGTAATTTTTTTAACTTTTTTCGGGCGTGCTATCTTTGAACCAAACACGTGACGGGCAAATCTACCCGGCCACCCTGCATCAGTCAGCTGTGGCAGTGATGTTGCACCCTCCCTCTTCATCCCTAACCTCTCTGGGAGTATGCCATTACACATTACATAGTCGACCAGCTCAGAGCGCTCTAAAGAATTTAAATTTAAAAATTTTAAATCGTGCACATGAATGTGAAATCCATCATTGCCGGAAAAATAAACCTCAGTCTGTGACTCTTTTATTCCAATATCGTCATATAATATGTCAAGTAATTTTTTTACCTCTTTTTTTGATGCATTTATGCATCTGTCACATGTTACAGACACATCCTTAATTTGGGGAGAGTCACATGCACACCCTTTATTATTTATCTTACCACATGTTGCGCAGACCTGGACGGTGTGGGATGGACGACACTCAAGATTCAAATCTTTGGCGTCTATATCAAAGATTAAATCGGCATCCTGCCACTCCTTCTCTGCCATTGGTAGACTAGGAAAGAGGTAGCGGGCCGAAGAGAGAAAGACATCCAAAGGCAACTCTTGCATCAGTGTGCTGCGCAGCTCGGCGGCATCCTGAAGTTGTATATGTCGTATCATTGGAGAGTTGGGTTTTTGGTACCCAAACTCATGACGGTTTAATTTTGATGGAATGTCAATTATTCCAAAATACTCATAATAGTACTTGCGCAAGCACTGCGAGATAAACTCTTCATCGGCCGAATTCATCTCTTAACGCCAAACTGCATGGGATTATGTATTCCTTCACACTCGGATGTGGCATAACATAGGTTTGCTGACTTGAGTTTTGCGCAAGATTGACAGGCATACTGGGTGTTGTTACCTGACTTTCCCGCCAGATGATTTAGCTGATACAGAGTAATTGATTCGTTATAGTCTGGGGCATTCTTAAAGTATGGTGCTATCTCTTTTACATTATATCCACGGGACAGCAGATATGTCGCCAGCATAAACCGACCTGCATGGGAGAGGTTCTTTCCATCAGATAGTGTATCTATGGCATGTTGTACACAGGGCGGATTCTTGTCAGAATAAGCAATTTGCGGCTGGAATTTACTATTTAATAATATTAATTTGTCCACCATATCTTGTAGGCCGGATACCATCGGTGGTGTGGCAGCAGAAGATATTTTGTCGGATATGTAATTTACAAGCTCCTGCCGTATGAGCCTCACTGTCTCATGGGGATTAAGGTATACCCATCCATCTTTAACCTGTCGGTTTATCAACTTCCACTCTCTAGCATGAAACAGTACGGCCCGATGCAGATAATCCGGCACTGCAATTACAAAGTATCTGTCCCGTTTGGATATCTCAATATGCGCCAAATCCCAGATTATCTTTCGTGTTGTCTCTATCTGTATATCGGTGGTACCCTGACCCAAATCCCTCTCCAAGAACCGCTCGGCTCCCCGGGCTTCCTGCATTGCAAATTTTTTAATTAAAAAATTAGCGCGACTCTGCTTTAGTAGTACTATGGCCAAGATGAACGACAGCACCTCTAATGGCAGGGCAGTTGATCCTTTGGGGCTTGGTTTGTATATCTTTCCCGTCTGAGTTGTGGTGTATATGCGATTAAATGCCTTCTCCCTCACAACAGCCAAGTCCGGATCTTGGGCCAACTGTTCTAGAGTAAATCCGTACTCGGGAAGATGCTGGCCTGCATCTGCTAAAAATGGATACTTTGCCAGCTCGGCCTCTCCCAACTTTATCATAATGTATACAATTACCACTATATTCTATTATCCTTTATGGAATGACTCTGTATTGTACAGTTAGATGAGGCCAAGTGTATATTTTGTATCTGGCTGAATCCCACTACCTAATTTAGCTACTATACGCTTATCATTCTGCGGGGGTCAGTACGGGGCTGAGAATACACAATCCATACAGAGAATATCATGTCGCCGTTTATACAGCCATCCGGCCGTTCTGTACAAAGATCCGGGGACTGAAGCGGGCAAGTTTAGAATAACGCCCGCGTTTGCACGATAACCGATAAATCAACACTTTATATTGTCCAAAAGCCTGTTCGTGGCTATGTTGCCACCCCATATGGCGCTGGTCGTGCTCGTGCTGGCTGGAGGCGTGGTCGGATCTGCTGCCGCATATTCGGACAGCCTGACATTCACCGAGTATCCTGGGGGCCTGGACGCGCTCAGCGCCGTGAGCAACGGTACACTCGACCTGCACACTGATCCGATTCCGCCGAGTCTAGTGGAACAGGCCTTGGGAGATCCTAACCTTCAGGTCCACGGTGCCGCCGGGGCGGCCCTCTACACGCTATATCTGAATCCCGCGGCGGGTGAACCGTTCAACCCCTTCTCCATACGAGAGGTGCGCTACGCCATGAACCATCTGCTGGACCGTGACAGCGTGGTACGGAATGGACTATACGGGTATGGTGCCGCCATACCATCCGCCGTATATCCGCTGCATCCTGACTACCCGCTGGTATACAGGCAGCTGGACGAGTTGGGCATATCGTATGATCCGGTGCTGGCGGACCGTACGATAACAAAGGCGCTTTTGGCGCAGGGCGCATACAAGGTGGACGGCACGTGGTACCATGACAGTAACCCCGTGTCCGTGACCATGTTCGTACTGGAGTATCCGGTGGCCGCTCTGGTGAGCGAGATGCTGACACTTGAGTTGGAGCGCATCGGGTTTGTGGTCGAGCACCAGTTCGGCGATCTGGAGAATGCCTTTAACGTGGTTCGTGGGACGGATCCCGCCGACTTTGAGTGGCACCTGATGGTGGAGGTGTGGGGAGGGTTCAGCGTCCAAAAAACCAACAATGGTTTGGCGGCAGGGTTGTATGCTCCGTGGGCCGGTAACATGCCCGGCAGAGCAAATCCCGAATACTGGAATTACGAGAACCGTCTGCTCGATGATCTCACGCGCGC
This sequence comes from Nitrosopumilaceae archaeon, assembly GCA_965219765.1. Lineage (GTDB taxonomy): Archaea > Thermoproteota > Nitrososphaeria > Nitrososphaerales > Nitrosopumilaceae > VYCS01. Next base: position 1,416,096 of record CBDCOI010000001.1, on the reverse strand, counting down.
CATATACCTGGAGGACTACGAGTCCACCGAGGAGAGGGCGCGTCTGCTCCGCGGAGCGCTGAGCGAGGGGATGAACGACGCGGTGCGCCTGGCAATCGCCGTGGAGAACTCGCGCTATCTGGTAAACGGTGATGTCACCGGCGTGGTAAATGCGCCGGGCAAGGGTCTGATCAGCAGGTACAACACTCTGAATGCGCAGGCCCCGGACGGGGATCTTGCCATTGGCGCCAGATACATAACACAGAGTGCGTGGAATCCGGTGGGAGGCTTCACTGATACGGATGCCATCGCCATATGGTATGCGATGAGCGATCCAGCCTATTCCTCCAACCCCTTCACCGGAGACCTGATGCCTGTCAGGGCGCAGTGGCAGGTGGATACCGCCGGGCCGGACGGCAGCATGGCCATGCCGGAGGATGCCATCATCTGGAACCCGTTCACCCACGAGTGGGAAACCGTTCCGTCCGGGAGCCGGGCCACCAGCAAGGTCACGTTCGATTTGGCCCTGGGCAACTGGCACAGCGGTGCCCCCATGGACATAAACGATATACTGTACCACCTGTACTTTACTATCGAGCATGTGGCCCATCATGACGGCCACGATCACGACACGGCTGTTGAACCGCGATTCAACGCCGTCGTGGACAAGCTGCGCGGAATCAGGGTCGTGGACGACCATACGGTCGAGGTGTACACGGACTACTGGGACCGCGACCAAGATCAGATTGTAAGATTCGCCTCCGTCTGGACCGACATTCCCTGGGACCTGTTCGCTGCCATGGAGGCGGCGGCCATGGACGGGAGGACTGCGTTCGGTGTGGCCGATGCCCAGAGCCACGGTGTAAGCTGGCTGTCTATGCTGGATTCCGACGATACGGCGCTGCTCCGAGAATACCTGGAGGGCTTTGTGCGCGAGGGATACGTGCCGGTGCAGGTGAGGTACGCCGGAAACGGCACCGAGTATGTCCTGTCCAGGTATAACTCCACCATATCGTGGATGGACGAGAACGGGCACTCGGTTATAGGCAACGGCCCGTACCAACTGGAGGCGTACTGGCCAGAGAACGGGACGCTGCGCGCCGTGTCCTTTGATGATGATACCTATCCGTTTGAGCCGGGCCACTGGAGTTGGCTTGCTGATCTGGGAGACTTCGGAGGGACAGTGCTGGTCGGCTCGGTGGCACCGCTGTCCGGTGGGGCTGACCGGTACGGGGCGGATGTGACCCAAGCATCTATACTGGCCGTGGCCGACTTTAACGAGTACCTGGATAGGCGCGGCGAGCCGTGGCGTATGGAGATGGTCAGGTTCGATTCGATGACCAATCCGGAGGTACTGCTGCACCGCCTGCATACGTTCGAGGAGATGGGAATCGGCATAGTGGACGGACCCGCCATCGACATAGTCACCGACGAGGTAATCCGATTTGCCGACGATCACGACATGCTGCTGATGAGCTGCTGCTCTTCGACGCCCTCCCTGACCATAGAGGGAGATTCGCTATTCCGCCTGCTGCCGGATCAGAGGAGGCACGGGGAGGCCATCGCCCGCCTCATGCATGAAGAAGGAGTAAGGGCCATCGCTCCGGTGGGAATCGAGGGGACTTGGTCTGTAGATCTGCTGGACGCGACAATCGACGCATTCATAGAGATGGGCGGGAGCGCCGCGGACACTGTCACGTATGAGTCCAACGCGGAATTTGAGGATGCCGCCAAAGCTCTGGCCGCCACTGTAATCGACATGGACGAGGAGAATCGGCTGGACAAGGTGGCCGTGCTATACGTGGGATATGGCGGGGCGCCCGGATTCATGAACGCGGCATCCGGCCACAAGATATTGGGCGATGTCCGGTGGTTCGGGGCCGACCAGAACACGGCGCAGCCCAACGTACTGGACAGTCCGCAGGCCACCGTATTCGCCGAGAAGGTGGCGTTTACCGTAGTGCAGCCCTCGGTTCCAGATGACATACTGGATGGGAGGATATACTCGATAATCGGGGGATACTTGGAGATGGAGCCAAGCCCGTACGCCGTATACGAGTACGATTCGGTGTGGCTTTTGGGCCTGTCCATCATGTATGCCCGGAGCGCCGACCCCGTCGACGTGATGAACGTACTGCCCGACATTGCCTCCAGATACGTGGGGTTGATAGGATCCACCGAGCTTAACCCTGCCGGTGATCTAATAGACACCAACTATGCGGCGTGGGTGGTTCAGGATGGCGCGTGGCGTATTGTGGCCAACGACTACTAGAGTGCGGGTACGCCCATACTGTTCCGAGAGTGACGCATTTATCATGTGTAGCAGCATGATAACTCTCTACACCGCCCTTCAAAACGTTAATTAGAGCTTAGAGATTGCACGTAACTATTGGCAAGTTTCAAGATCACAATATCTGACACAAAGGGAAAGTCCATGAGTCGGGAGTTGAAAGACAGTGATGCTAATCCACTGCTAGGTCTACAGTTGGGAGACGAGGCTGATGCTGCCATAATGGGCCTTGATGGCAAGATACGCATTACAGGCGGCAGCGACAAGTCTGGAATACCCATGAGACGTGACATTCATGGTGCGGCCCGTAAGGCTGTCTTACTGACAAAGGGCGTAGGACTCCAAGAGGCCGAGTCTGGTCAACGTTTTAGAAAGTTGATGCGGGGTAACACCATATCTGAAGAGATATATCAGATAAACTGCAGATTCGATGGAATACTGGAGTCCGACAAAACATAGGTTAATTTATGAACGTGAAACGTTAAGAGTTTATAGATGCACTGGCGCGATATGCTACCTGAGTGGTACGCAAAAAAGTATGGACACCAGCCTTGTGTTAACATAGGCACTGCTGGTCATGTGGATCATGGCAAGACTACTCTAATACAAGCACTTACAGGGTCGTGGACAAGCGTGCACAGTCAAGAGTTAAAGCGCGGCATTACAATACGCATAGGATACTCTGATGCAGCATTCTACAAATGTGAATCGTGTCCTGAACCAACAGGATATTCAACACAGCCTAAATGTCCCAACTGCAACAAAGACTGCGAGCTATCTCGGGTGGTCAGCTTTGTAGATAGTCCGGGACATGAGAGCTTGATGGCCAATATGTTGTCGGGTTCGGCCTTGATGGATGGAGCACTATTGCTGGTGGCGGCCAACGAAAAAGTACCCAGGCCCCAGACAAAGGAGCACATGCTGGCACTACACACATTGGGGATAAAACAGGTACTAATACTACAAAACAAGGTGGATTTAATTGGCTATGAAGATGCCATTGCCAACTATAAAGACATAAAAAAATTTGTGAAAGGTACCACCGCCGAGTCCTCACCCATAATACCAATATCGGCGCAGTCAAAATTGAATATAGATGCCATGATTGGCGCCATCGAGTCCACAATACAGACTCCCACCCGAGATGAGAGCAAGGATACGGTCATGCATGTGTTACGCTCCTTTGATGTCAACAAGCCTGGAACCCCCATCAAAGACATACGTGGGGGTGTGATAGGGGGCAGTCTGACACAGGGAGTATTTCGTATAGGGGATGAAATAGAGATAAAGCCAGGTATAATACGAAACAAGAAGAGGGGTTACGAGTCCATACATACAGAGATAGTCTCATTGGGGACAGGAGCAGGAATTGTTGATGAGGTAAAGCCAGGAGGACTGGTGGCAATAGGAACAAAACTGGATCCGGCCATGACACACAGTGATTCGCTTATAGGTTCGGTGATAGGAAAGCCCGGAACGCTACCTGAAAACTCTTCTACATTAAGCATGCGAACCAATCTGTTCGACTCGGCAGTGGGTGCTGTAAATGAGACAAAGGTATCCCCTATAATGGTGGGTGAGATGTTGCGACTAAACATAGGAACGGCGCCCGTACTGTGTAAAGTGACAAAGATAAAGAAGGGAATAGTTCACTTGGACCTGAGGAGACCAGCGTGTATATTTGAGGATGAGAATGTGGCGATCAGTAGAAGGATAGCTGATCGTTGGCGGCTTATTGGTGCAGGTACTGTTGCTTAAAATAATCTGCGATACAGGGTTTTTAATCCACATGGCCACCGGACGCATTCAAGATATGAAATATGTAGTTGACTCTGCATCATATGTGGTTCCAGATGTGGTCATATCTGAGCTAAACGGCCTAATGAAGAATCCTGCCAAATGTCATGATGCATCTGGCGCTTTAAAGTTGGCACGCAATATGCAGCATATACAACTGGGAAAGAAGTATGCAGACTGGGCCTTATTGGATTATGTAAAGACTCATGGGGGCATAGTGGCCACCACCGATAAACAGCTAAAGAAGGCCATAAAGGCCGCCGGCCAAAGTGTAATATCACTACACAACAACAGTATCGTACTACAGTGATGTATCATTCGAGTCTGGCACTTGCACACTTCCCCCAAGTGCTAACGACATGATTGTATGGTATAGGCTGTCCAAAGGTTGGGTATCAAAACCTGACCAACAAAGAACGTCTCATTGGGGCCCCTCTGGATGGTGCGGGAATTACCCCTCGTGGACGGAACCCGGAGCCAATGTCACTCAAAAGAGTGGCTATGTCTACTTAAGGATGTAATTCCCCAAAAAGTTTAACATAGGCCTGTATGATATACAAGACATGAAGTTAGCGTCGACCGCTTTTGATAATGGTCGCTCTATTCCCCGCAAATACGGATACAAAGCAAGGAACGTTAATCCACCATTAAGCATATCTGAAGTACCTGATGATACTAAATCCTTGGCGCTTATAATGGATGACCCTGACGCCGTAAAACCAGCAGGCAAAATTTGGGTGCACTGGCTAATGTGGAATATCAGTGCGGACACAACAGAGATACCCGAAGGGCGCATACCGTCAGGGGCCACGCAAGGCAAGACGGACTTTGATGAGACTAAATATGGTGGTCCGGCACCACCAGATGGCCAGCACACATACCTCTTTAAGTTGTACGCTTTGACCAAATCACTAAATCTAAAGGAAGGCTCCTCCAAGGAAGAGTTGAGGAGTGCCATGAAAGGGCATGTGATTGATACAGCCATACTAAAAGGCAAATATGCCCCAATTGTACACCGTAAAACCAACGAGTAAACTATACATCATCCAAACTTGCGGGCGGTGAACCATATGGCCCAAAATAGTAATAAAGCCAAGACAGAGAGAGTTGTTATTGTCTGAAACACGCACACGATTTGAGTTACGACATTTAATTATAGTGGGTATACTGATCTTGGCGTTCAGTACTGCATTTATAATAAGATCCCAGCCTTTGGAGTTTGGCTTTGAACTGCACGAGTTTGATCCATTCTTCAACTATAGAGCCACACAGTATCTAGTGGATAATGGCTGGGAGGCATACTATGCATGGAATGATGATCTAAGCTGGTATCCGGATGGCCGCGATGTATCATCCTCTTCTCAGGTGGTGCTGCATCAGACAGCAGCAGTCACTTATACTTTATTTGGATTTGGTTCGCCCCTCTACGACTTTACCATAATGTTTCCGGTGGTATTTGGATCCCTCTCTGTAATAGTCATCTTTGCGTTGGTACGGGTTATAGGCGGAACCACCGCCGGCCTCATAGCAGCCATGTTGATGTCAGTATCATTACCCATCATAATACGTGGTACTGCTGGATGGTTCAAGTCTGAGCCATTAGGGTTATTCTATGGACTGTTGGGAACTTATCTGTTTTTGAGTGGAATAAAGACTGATCGATACCCCATAGCTGCCGCAAAACTCTTCTTTGGTGCCTTGTTTGTATCATTCTCCCTCTCGGCCTGGGGCGGTTCGCAGTTCTTTGTCATACCCATAGGAGTATTCATAATGTGTCTGCCATTCATACGTAAAGATAGATCATTTTTGATTTGGGCCGTGCCCTTCTTTGCCGCATCTCTACTATCTACAAGCATGCTCTTTGAGCGTCCAGGTTTGAGCTTTGTCTTGGGATTTGGAGGCATAGCTATACTGGGCCCCACCATATTCTTGGTTATATGCTCTGCAATACATAAAGTCACCAACGGCAAGAATGCCCGACGCAACTATGCGCTACTACTGATTGGTATAGTCGCAGCAGGTGCAGGAGCCATTCCACTGGCCACAGAGGTGGGAGTGATATCCACGCCCAGTTTCAGATATTTGAATGCGGTAAATCCTTTCTTGGTGGCCACAGATCCCCTCACCGACTCGGTATCCGAACACCAGACGACCAGTATCATGCAGTCGTTCCTATTTCACTCGGTACTGATGGTCTTTGCCGGCATAGGTATCTGGTTGTTGCTGGACAAACGCGCCAAAGAGTTCCACAAGATAAACTCAGACATGATAGCATTTGCCTTGGTGATGGGTATATTTGGCGTGTATATCAGCTCAGCCTTTATTCGCCTAGAAGTATTTGGGTCCATCGCAGTGATAGTACTTTCAGCATTGGGAGTATCGGTCTTGGTGAGACGTATAATGACGGACTCTTCCAGATCTCAGGCAGCCATACCCATACGAATGGGTCTTGTTGCAGGCGTGGCCGTACTATTGGTTCTACCTCTAATAATACCGGACACCAACACCATAGCGGCCTCACAGTCCGCACCCAGCATCCTGAGTGGTGCCACAGTATTTGGTGTAACCACCAACGATTGGCTACATGCGTACGAATGGGTAAAAAATAACACTCCCAAGGACGCCGTAGTGGCATCCTGGTGGGACTATGGCTACTGGACTCAAACTCTGGGCGAGCGGGCCAGTATTGCAGACAATGCCACCACCGGTAAGGAACGCATTGAAGATATAGCCACCATGTTTTTGAGCCATCCTGATGAGGCGCATGCCATGCTAAAAGACCTGTATGCAGACTACATAATGATATTTGTTGCAGCCGAAAGGTTACAGACCGATGGTGAACCCCTCTATGTCTTGGGGGGAGGTGGCGATGAGTCCAAGAAGCAGTGGTTTATGAGAATAGCTGGCGAGCCAGTATCCAAATATACACTCTCAGATGGTATTAGTGGAACCGACTATTACTGGAGTAATACAATGCTGGGCATGATGATGCCATTTTCACCTGTACTGTATTTGGATCCCAACACGAATAATCAATTCACCGAGTATATAGACGGGACAATCACCATATACACAAAGAACATAAAGTATCCGGCCGATGGGGATGGCCCCCTCAGATTGGCCTATGCGTCACCTAGTTTTGAGAATGACATGGACCGTATAGTCTTTGGAATTCTCATCTATGAGGTAAATCCGGACTATATCCCTGAATAATACTAACTATCATCGTATCTAGACGGTAGTCTGTATCGACGATACTTGTCATCAGGAGAGAATTTGGCAGGATGCGCAAGAGGCGCATCGCCCCCACAGTTGCAACAGCTCCCTCTAATTGTATACATGTAGCATTCAATACATCGCCTGAGCTGAAACCGCATCTTAGTCCTCCCGATTCTTCTTTGACTCTTCGCGGGCGAATGAGAAAGTTCCCCCACTCTTTTCAATCCCGCCCTTTATCTCGGATATAATGGGCTTTAGCATCTTCTCGGCAAATTTAAAGTCACCCGCGGTGATGGCCACCCTGTACTTGGGAGCACCCAGATAAGTGATATTACTGCCAGCATATCGTTTATCTAAATCTGTAAGTATCTCTTTGATTCTGACCACACCATCAGACTTGTTACAGGTCAACTCCATGACTCCCCGAATCTCCACTGTTGGCAGTTTTATCTTTGAGCATACATCTTGTATGGCATCAATAATGTCTTTTGATATCTCTGTACCCTGTAATGCATCTGTACCCTGTTGGGCCACATTCAAAAATGCATCATATATGGTGTCGAACCTCTTGTACAGTCTGTTCTCTAGTTCTACAACTTGATCATCGGTCAGGGATGCTCTCTCTGCCACATTGGCTAGTAGTGTCTGCCCCTTTTCGTACCGTTTTATCTCACGCAGTTTCTTCTTTCGTTGGTCGTTGGTGATCTGCTTTAATGATAAATCTATATCCCCCCGCCCGGGGTTAATTTTTTTGACACGCAGTACCTTCTTTTCACCCTTTTTGACGTAGCGATTTATGGCCTTAATCCAGCCAGGAGCTATCTCTTGTGTGTGAAGAAAGCCTTGTATGTTGTTGTACTCATCTAAAGTGACGTATGCTCCCTGGTCTATTATCTTGACGACGGTTGCTAGTACGACTTCTCCAGGTTCGGGAAACTCTACATCATCTAACATAATATACACAGGATGTTACGCGTAATTTAATCTTGGCTATGTCTTTGTGCTATTGCCGAGAATCCAACGCTTAAGCCTGCCCGTAAGCTTCTTCATCTTTTCGTGCGATTCATGTAGCCTGCTACAGTCTCGCCGCGCGTTATTAGTTTCGTCTAAGCGACATGATTTCCGGATAGCACAGTCGTTGGGGCTGCACACTAGCCGATCAGTCACCCCCGACACTTGAAATATGAGTGAGATACAGTTCCTTTCTATTTGGCTAGCTTGGCAGCATTGTCATATCCTATGAGAATCCACTTCATGGCGCCGGCGGTTGTAGTCAGCTTTGGGTCGATCTCAATCCATCCCATCTTGGCGCCGTGAGAGAACGGTTTGATTGCATTTGATTTTATTGCAATTTCCTGCTGGTCCTTAGGAAGCCTAACGATGATCTGCTGGTTATTCTTGCTACTAAACCCAACAAAAAACTTCCTTTTTATCAAAAAACATTGGTAGCCGAACATGGGCCTAGTTGTTACTTGCTCCATGGATTCAACCTTCTTTTTGATTGGATCGTAGCTGTTCAGTCGTACACTCTCCTGGTTTACAAATGAAGCCAAGCACTATGAAATTGTTTCACTTTCTGTGTTCTCTTGCAAGAACGGGGCAGCATCACACGGCACATCCGCCCATATGGTCGGACCGCACCAGAGTGCAAGGCAGCCTGTGGTCCGCCGCAGTGAGGACTGATAGGCCGCCAGTATAGTAATTGTCATGATACATTACACATCATATGGTGAACCAGCCAGATTTGAGATATGACAGTGCTATATTTAGTCCAAAGAGTATGAATGTAAATATGTACACGCCATACATGACTCCTGTTACCGCCTGCTCAGAGATTCGTCCTTCAATTATGGTATGAATAAACTTTCCACCATCTAGTATGGGAAGCGGTAGCATATTGATTATGCCGATAAAGAAGGATATCATCCAAAGCCATAACAAGAACATCGAAAGTTGATGATTATCCCATGTGATAAAGTTCAGGACAGGTTTGTATGAGAGTGCTGTATCCCGCATAATTCCAATCAGGCCGCGACCCGGCTCATCTGGCGACTCCATTATTTCGACTACAAAGTCCATAGGCTGGTCATCCCGAAGAACAGATACGGGCACGATATCTCCGGGCGCCAAATTCAACGTGGCAAAGTCGATGACGGTGAACGTCCTCACTTCATTCACATGCGTAATGAGATCATTTGCCTGTATGCCAGCAAACTCGGCCCCGGATCCCTCTATCACTGACAACACCAAGACACCATCAGGCGTCTCATAGAAGACACTCAGGAGCGGCTCGGGCATCACCAAAGCAAACAGAGGATTTGTGAGTAGTATGAGCCCTAAAGCCAGTGCAAATATGACATTTGATGTGGCACCCGCACCTATAACCCGTAGACGGGATATCTTTTTGGCCTTGTTGAACTCATCCTCATCTGGCTCAACAAAACCAGCAAACATTGCTATAAAGATGGCAAAACCCCCGGTCTTTATTCTTATTTTTTCCAGAGCCGCCACTATGCCGTGGGCACCTTCATGCATCACCAACACTATGGGTATGGAGAGCAAAAAGTACATTATAGAGTGCGAGGAGGTCAGCGTGACCCCGGGTATCAATACGGTAAGTTCGGCAAAACTTTGAGGTTGAACAAAGAAGTTTGCTACATTATTCAGCAAAAACCAAAAGGCAAATCCCATCATTAGAAAGCCAGCCACCACACTGACGTTGGCAAAGACGCTTATGCCCCGTCGGGTCCTAGCCAACATGCGAACTAAGACATCCTGTATGCCTTTATTTTTGTATACCAAGCTGTAAAACTTCAACTCCACACCCCGATTCTCCAACTTGAGCGCTTTTGCCGCCCCCAATATGACGACCCAAGCTAACAGTACGTATATGATGGCATTTTCGGTGATAAAGTCTAGTTCCACAATATGTAGAATTTTTAATGAAAGGCCATTTATCAGTTTCCATGTAAATATATGGGATGAAACAATTTAACACAGAATGGCAGCAAAGAACAGAACCAATATGGTCATAGTGATAACCACATTCTCTGATATGGATACCGCCAAGAGTATCTCTACAGACATAATACAAGAGAAGCTGGCCGCCTGTGCCAGTGTGACGCAGGTCTCATCCATATACATGTGGAAGGGAGACGTTGAGGATACACAAGAGTTTATGGTACTATACAAAACCACCACAGAGAGCGTCGACCACTTGGTACAGTATATAAAAAGACATCACCCATATGAGACCCCTGAAATACTACAGATACCCGCCGAGTCTGTAAATGACTCTTACACAGAATGGCTCCTTGATGTGACGCGTTAATTTAATGTATATCGTAGTATGGAGATGACGCCGCCCAAGTTGCTTATGCGCAACCCCACATCAGTACTGGAATCCACACCATATATCCGGACACCAGACTGTTCGGCCTCATTCAAGAGTGACACCACCGAGTCCTCATCCACAGAGCCAAATATGCCATTGGAGTAAGCCAAAGACTTGACGGCTCCCAGTTTAACCGCAGCAGCAGTCTCCTTAAAACCGGTGGTAAAGCGGCGGCTACTCCGCCCGGCCATGACCATCACTTCATCTAGAATATTTAATGCCTGAACTAGTTGCGACTCGGCCATCGTATCTTTAAAGGACTCTGATCTGGTGAATAGGTGTATGCCATCCGCACCCCCAGTATCAACTCCCTCAATTATTACTGTGGCGATTTTCATATATGTGGAGAGCTGATTCTTTGTTTGGCCAGGTCCCAGCAGTATCACCCTATCATCCTTTTGATATACTGTGTTAATGGCTTGTACTATATCGCCAAAGTATCGCTTGGTATCAGATGTGGTCCGGTACTGTTTACCACCAAATCCTGATCTTATATTGGCTGTATGTTGTATATGTGTCCCATACAACCTAGCCACCCCACACTCTGTCCGATCAATCGCCACCAACACAAAGCCCTCTCGATTCAGCGGCTTTAGCATCTCTCTGTGCGTACGTGTCCACATCTTTTTTGTTATGCGGATGGCATCACCAATACTTACCAACAACGAATGGTGAGTGCCATGTGGTACGTGTTCATTATCAGACTCATGTACAAGGCCGTGTATCCTAAGTCGGTCTAATGTATCATCTAAGGCTAGCCTCTCTACATGTATGGACATCATAACTTTGATACGCTCACCCTTGTCGGGACGGGAGTATTCACGATCTTGTTTTAGTACCCAATGTGTGTGGCCAGATACGTGGTCCCCCTTGCTTATTATTCGGCGTAGGATCATTATATCATGTGCGTCTTGAGGAACAACCGCTACTGAGTCCGCGTCAATCTTGCGCGTCTTCATCTCTCTGGTTTTTGGCCTTTGCCAACTTCTCCACGTAAGTCTCTACTTCTGCTATGGACAAGACGCCAGACTCGGCCAAATGTTTGAGTGAGTTGGTGGATGCCTCCCCTGTCGCTCGACCCGTAGACTCTTTGGTCTGTCGCCATTTGATGGATGTACTGCCACTATTTGAGTTGTATATGACGCCTAAAACATCCACTACGTTCACAAATGTTATTGTACGTATCTTCTTTAAGGTGACCTTGTCCACTGCCTCAACGTATATGACGCCGCCCACATCCCGCTCGGGAAATACTTGAGGATCTTTCAAGTATACTCTGGGTGCAAAAGATCTGCAAGTACTGGCAAAGGCAAATCTCCTAAAACTTTCCAAACTACACGACACATCTACTTCAACCATTTCTGTGAGATATCAGAGCGCCATTTATCAAGCTTATTGTGTGTAGTGTATACCGGGCAATGATGATGCTACCCACTGATGTGATGATGTGGATCTTGAGTACAGAGCCCTCCCACATTTGTGGATGATTCTCCATCAGCCAAAGTCGACATCGCGTTTTTGGCTACCTGCCTCATTCTTTCGGGCAGACATGCGGAACTCATCTTCATGGTTTTGGGGGCCATGACCACAATTAACACAGGCAAGTCTGTAACCATCTGGATTCTTTACGTATTTGTCACATCCACAAAAGCAGGCCATGTTGTATAATGTCGATAACTCCCCATTATACCTTTTCTATGGTTGAAATTGCATTCCATCTGAGATGTTGCAGTTGAAATTCAAAAGCACCAATGCTAAAAGTCTGGAGGACTCTTGCATTAACTCTCAAGTGCAACATCATGTATCACAACCTGATGACATCCTTAATGGTATGTACCTGTGGGCCGGCATGCAATTCATTTGGGGCAGCACTCGCCCGGAGGTATCATCTTTCCGTGCGGGCTCACTCGAGGATGTTTTAATAGTGTACATAGGGCATCAGTGAATTGTGCCTTCATATGGTGCTCAACACCACACACCATCTCCTCGTCAATCTCGATACGCAAAGCGCTATCTATCAACACTTCCAAGAGACGGCTATTTCTGACTATCTTGGTGCCTATTTTTTTGCCCTCATCTGTCAGGCTGACACCCACCTTGGAGTAGTTAACTAAATTCATGCCCTTTAGCTTCTTTAGCATCTGAACAACACTTGGTTGTCGAACGTTCAGTTTTTTGGCTATGCTGTTGACTTTGACCTCATCACCTGCCTCCGTTATGTGCCAAATGGCTTTGATGTACATCTCCACATGTTCGGCCTCTGCAGTCCCGACAAATAACTTCTCATCAGTCATAATGGTATAGCCTCTGAGCCTTCAAATAAGTATTCAAAGTACATGGTGGCAAACTTGGCTAGTCCAGCATGATCCGCCCAGATGGCCACAGTATCTGATACCTCTGCACCCACATGTTCAGGCGCCAATAGTATCATGACGTATTGATTATCTGAAATTATGCCGCCCCCAAAGAGATCTTTTTTTACCCTGACTGTGGTTGATACACGCGATAGTGACTTTAAAAACTCTGTATTCATACTTTGAGGTGCCAGAACACGTATGTTGACTCCGCGGTCATGTAGAGCCTGGAGGCGTGGCATGGCCCGAGGTACTAACATTTGACCTGTCTCTGGTATGGCAATCATAACCTCGCGCCTACACGAGTGAGCTACCTCCAACATCTTGGCCTCAATTGCGCTACCGGACAACACCAGTATGTCTGGCTTCTCGCTGGAGTCACTGGACTCGTACAGTGGCCCTATCTCGTTTAGTATTATGGCCTGTTGTTTGGTAAAATGATCATCATGCCTCTGCCTTGTAGTATCAAGTCCAGTGGATGGGGACCTGGCAATATATCTGGTGGGTCGTGTATTGTTGGAGCTCACCCATCCCTTCTCTTCTAGTGATGATAGTACATCGTACACTTTTGAGTATGGAATATTTGCGCTTTTGCTGAGCTCCGAAGCTGTAGGCTCTTTTATCTTGAGTAGTGTGGCATACGCTCGAATCTCCGAGTCGGTCAATCCCACCTGGCTTAATGCTTTGTAAGTCTTGTCTGAAAAGCTCAACATGATGATATCGTATATTGTATATTTAAGGGGGAATTATATACATAGTTTATAGAACTTTGTATACTCATTGGTGAGTTTGCCATTTAGTGTTATGATGTCGCCGGGCCGGTACAAACGTTGCGCAAAGGCGCGGCTTGAACAAGTCTATCCTGAACCAGGGCTAGGGTCTGCTTGCTGCCATACTGTCGTATATGTTGGTGGGCGGGATGATACGTGTCAACCAGGCATACACGAGCCAGACGCGTTCGTTGTGTCTGCACGTGGACGAGGACAGTTCATCTTGCGAAGCGTCAAGCATGGGCCAAAGTCGAAGGTGTGGTGTCTGTGAAGGTGCGCGTCGTTCGACTTTGGGATGACATATAAGATATCGCATCAATCGCGTGGGAATTATAGTGATAAGTAGACAAGCTATGATTATATAGACAAGTAGACAAAAACCAAACATGTTCGGTTCAGAATACCTAGATGTAGATTTAGCAAGTTGTAATATAGGACCGACTGTCCAATATAGGACCGACTGTCCAATATAGGACCGACTGTCCAATTAGCCAAGCGAGTGTAGCATGTGTACCAACCCCTACAACTCTATTTGGAGGTTCTTAGTTGTCGGCCATCAAGAACCGTACAATCTTTACAGGTGACAACTTAGAGATTCTGCGTGGCTTTCCTGATGATTATATAGACTTGATATATCTTGACCCGCCGTTCAACTCCAAACATAACTATGCGGCACCCATAGGCTCAAAAGCTGCCGGAGCCGCCTTTAAGGATACATGGACTCTTGATGATATTGATATGGCATGGTGGGGCGAAATAGCCGAGACCAATAGGTCATTGTATGAAGTGTTAGACATGACTAGACATGTGGGCGGCAAGAGCGCCATGTCGTACTTGATTTACATGGCTGTGCGGATTCTAGAATTACATAGAATACTCAAGGACACGGGTTCTATCTACTTACATTGTGATCCAACAATGAGTCATTATTTGAAGATGGTATTGGATGCGGTATTTGGTGTTAGTTCATTTCGGAATGATATAACGTGGAAACGGTTCAGTTCTCATAATGACGGTAAACGATATGGAAAAATTTCCGACCAAGTACTGTTTTACACAAAAACTCAAAATTATACATGGAATCTTGTATACACTCCATACTCTAAAGAGTACATTGCAAAAAACTATGGGAATAAAGATGAACGTGGATTGTACACTCATGCATCACTTACGGCAGAAAGTTTAGCTGGTGGTGGATATGAGTATGAGTATAAAGGCCATTATAGAATATGGAAACGACCATTAGAATCAATGTTAGAATTAGAAAGAGCTAACCTAATCCACATGCCAAATAAGAAAAATGGTATGCCTCGTTATAAAATATATCTAGATGATGCTAAAGGTGTCCCACTACAAAATATCTGGGCAGACATACCAAACGTTCAAGGCCAAGAAAGACTGCATTATCCCACACAAAAACCATTACAGTTACTGGAACGTATTATACAATCATCATCTAACAAAGGTGACATTGTACTAGATCCATTCTGTGGTTGCGCAACTACATGTTCCGCTGCTGAACGCCTCAACCGGAAATGGATAGGAATAGACATCTCGCCCAAAGCCGTAGATCTGCTTAATGCTAGGCTGGTCAGTGAAGCTGGTTTAGACAAATACACCAAAGGAGCAGGTATACTAATACATCGTACAGACATTCCCATACGGAAAGGTAATAGATCCAAAAACATTAAACATCAACTATTCGGCATACAAGAAGGTCGATGCAACTTATGCAAACATGAAATAGAATTCAGACATATGGAGGTTGACCATGTCATACCGAGAGCCAAAGGCGGCCCCGACGATGATGCCAATCTACAATTACTATGCGGCCACTGCAACCGAGTAAAAGGAAAAGATACTATGGAAGAGGCAAGGGTGCGGCTAAAAGAGTTGGGAGTATTGAAATGATGTGGGTTAAACTATGAGTTGTATTAGTGATGGTGTTGTTTGTGTTGGGTTGGCGGTTATTTGTTTCATCGTTGCAATTGCTTTTCTTAATACTGAACCATACCCAGAAGTGTCGGGGAATATTGGAATTGGCTTTCTAGTAGGCACTGCTATACTTAGCATTGTAGCAATGGCAAAGTTTAGAGGGGCCAACAAAACCGCTTAGGAGGAAACATTATTTAATCAAAAAAATACTACACTAGGTATGTCATTCTGTTTGAGTGTGCGCAACATACATTATATCCAAAGTTTGTGCATGTGTCTTGGTGCAATGTCGGCACTTGCAATATACTTTCAATATTATGGTCCAGTTGATAATACTAACATTTACGTCTTGGTTGTATTCCCAGCCATGCAAACAGTATGGTGGGGATATGATGTTTTACGAAGTCGTCGCCTCAAGATATCAGCGCCGCATAAGTAAGCCTCTTGCCCATCATACCCCTTGCCAGTAATATCATCATGTCCAGTGTATCATAATTGCGTATGTTTAATCGTCCTGCAAACTCATTGACATAACGGTGCAGGTGCTTTGCCGAGAACCAATGGAATATACCGTCATAACCTCTTTCCAGTAAGGCCCAGAACGATTCTATGCCGTTGGTATGAGCCTGTCCCCTAACATACTCGCCTGCACTATGGTTCACGCTTTCATGATTTTTTAGTGTGGAATATGCTGGGTTGCCATCCGTATACACTTTGGTGTCTGGTGATTCCGTATGATTGTGTACAAAGTCAACCAGTCTGGCTTGGGTGGTCTCGGGGACCGGGGCAGCCGTTACTTTACCTGTATCCCGGTCCCTCACACCTACAACCGGTACTTTGGGATTTTTTCCTTTCTTGTTGGCGTGCTTGTTGGATTCAGAACCACCAACATATTTCTCGTCAACTTCAACTGGCCCCTTCATGCCATCTACGCCAGCCAAGTCTTTCCATGCTTCACGTAACCTCTGTACCATGAACCATGCCGAACTTTGAGCTATGCCTAAGTCTCTATGTAACTTCATTGAACTAATACCCTTTACGTTGGTCATGAATTGGTAGGTCGCTATGGCCCATTGTTGATATGTTATTTTGGAGTGTTCCATTACGGTTCCAAATTTCACACTGAAATATTTACGGCAGTCTGGACACCAATAGGGCATTGTTGGATGGCTGGCTTCACAGGTATGACATCCGCCACACCTACCACAGGTACGGCCATTACGCCATATGTTGGATTCAAACCATTTCTCGGCTGTCTTGTTATCGGGAAACATCTTGAATAAATCTACTATAGTTGGGATCATAAATAACCCACCAGGAATTTTACGTCGGCAATATTTTGTTTAAATCTCTGAACAGGATGTTGCGCGGGTCGAACTTTATTTCAAGCGACTCGTACACCGACATGATTTTTCTCCTGAAATAGCTCTTGGCAGGCCTCCTGAAAGTGCGCCGTATCTTTGCCTTGCCGTTGCGCCACAACCATTCAGCCGGGTTCAAAAACGGTGAGTATGGAGGCAAGAATATCAATTTGACAATGTTGTTGTTCTTTTTCAGGTATCGTCGCACGCGTCCGGAATTGTGGTATGCGGCATTGTCGACGACCACCACCACCTTGCCAAAGTGGTGCCGCAGTTTATCCATATATCTGATGAACGACCTGTCGTTGGCCTTGCTGGCTGTCATGTAGCACGTCTCGCCATCCAGCGTGATGCCGCCGTAGATGGTCTGACGCTGGTTACCAAGCTGTGTTAGTATTGGCTTGGCGTTGCCGCGCACATAGACCGCGCCAGAACCAAAGATGTTCAAGTTTTGGTGGCTTTCATCTGACATTACAAGCGTGAAACCCTCGTTTTCAAGTGTTTCCACCTCCCTTTTGGTGTCTTTTTGCCAGATCTCGAGATCCTCTTTTAGCGGAACACGGTCAGATATCCGGGGAGTCTTCTTGACGGCAAAGCCCAGCGACCTCAGCAGGCGGCGCGCGTGTGGCTCGCTGTATTTCACGCCGGTCTTTTTCTCTATTAGCTCAACGAACTCATAGGCGGTAAATCGTTTGGCATCGTCGACTATCTTCTCCAGTTTATCGCGCTGCACGAAGGGAGGACGGCCCGGCCTCGCATCGTCGGCGAGGCCGTCTAGACCTTCGCGGTCGTAGGCGTTAAGCCAATCATTGACTGTGCCGCGGTCAACGCCGAGCATCTCTGCAGCGAATGTGGGGCTCTGCCTGTTGACGCGCACCATGTTCACAGCCACGACACGGGCGTACTTGCGCGTACCCCGGGTTTGTCTTAGGGCCGTCCTTATTTTTTTGATTTCGGTTTGGTCATCCATGCATCAGACTAAAGTTTTGATCATTTATTTCTTTCATAATGCGGGGTTACTTATGTTTCCAACTATAGTGTTATCCCTTCACGGTGCGATCGCCCCGGTGCTTCTTGTGTTTGAGTTTGTGTTTTACTCATAGTATACCGTAGAATACTTGATAATATAAACTTGTCTACTTATCGCTATAATTCCCAATCGCGTTTGCGACAGAACCCACTTTTCAGAGTGTTATAAGTTGGATATTTCTTATATATCAAATCAACACGTTATTTGATTAGTGTCTCTAATACAGATATCCAATCAAAGCGTAAAGAATCTGGCAAAGAAGTCAACTATTCGGTTTACACAGAGCATTTGCCCAGACTGTAACATGATACTTGATGCCGAGATCTTTGAAAGGGATGGTCGCGTTTACATGACAAAGACATGCCCTACTCATGGTGAATGCGAAGAGCTGTATTTTGGGTCATATGAGATGTATAACAAGTTCTCTACGTATTGGATGGATGGCAAGGGTGCACATGCGCCCAATGTAATGATTGAAAAGTGCGCTTGTCCAAACAATTGTGGCTTGTGCTCCAACCACCTTTCACATAGTGGTCTGGCCAACATGATTGTTACAAATAGATGTGACTTGACATGCTGGTATTGCTTCTTTTACGTCAAGAAAGGATTGGAGGGTGCTTACATGTACGAACCAGAGCACGACCAAGTACGGGCAATGATGAAGACACTAAAGGCAGAGAGGCCCATTGCAGGTAACTCCATACAGATAACCGGCGGCGAACCCATGCTTAGAGAAGACATTACAGATGTCATTAAAATCATGAAAGAAGAGGGTGTAGATCACATACAGATGAACACCAACGGAATAAGACACGCCATGGACCCAGAAGCTGCCCGAGAGGTCAGACTTGCAGGCTGCAATAATCTGTATTTGAGTTTTGATGGTGTGACACCCCGTACAAACCCAAAGAACCACTGGGAGATTCCATATGCACTGGATAGTTGTCGTAAGACAGGAACTACAGTTGTGTTTGTTCCCACAGTAATAAAATCAATCAACGATCATGAACTAGGCGGCATTATACGATACGCCCAAAAGAACATGGATGTTGTACACGCAGTAAACTTTCAACCTGTCTCTCTAACTGGCCGAATGGGCAAGCAAGAAAGAGAGAAGTATCGTATTACCATTCCTGATTGTATTCAACGTATTGAAGAGCAGACAGATGGTGAGGTAACCATAGATGATTGGTTCCCAGTACCATCTTGCATGCCTCTTACCAACGTAATAGAGGCGTTCTCCAGCAAACCAAAGTATGAACTCTCAATACACTTTGCATGTGGTGCCGGAACATACGTCTTTGAGGATCAAGACACAAAGAAGTTTGTTCCCATTACAAAATTCTGTGATATACAGGGCATGCTAGAACTATTCGAAGACAAGTCCGAAGAGATTCGCTCTGGCAAGAACAAGTACTATACCATGCTAGAGGTGGTCCGCAAGCTAAAGTCATTTGTAGACACCAAGAAACAACCTGCAGGTTTAGACTTGGCAAAGATGTTTACCAATATACTGATGAAGCGCTCATTTGATTCAGTCGGCTCCTGGCACGTAAAGGGACTATTCTTGGGCATGATGCACTTTCAGGACAAGTACAACGAGGATTTGGAACGACTACAAAGATGTGACATTCATTACTTGACACCAGATTTACGTGTAATACCATTCTGCGCATTTAATGTAATACCCGAATGGTACAGAGACCGCATACAGAAGAAGTACTCTATAACTGTCGAAGAGTGGGAAGAGCGTGAAGGCGTAAAACTAGAAGACGGCCTGTACCGTGGTCTTATGAGACGTGGCGCTGGAGACGAGTTGGCTGCAGGATGTGCCAAGTCTCAGATGTTCCATCAGGCATCACAGGCTGTAATGTAAATTTAGTTATCTCCATTATACACACAAATGTAATTGTATATTGTGACTTTTTCGGCTTTACTATTATGACCAATATGTGTGATTTTGATCAAATAATACATACAAAATCATCCCTGATATATGGTATTATTGATGAATTTTAATGACAATACAGTGCCAAGATGACAATAATATAACCTGTACATGATTATGCTTTAGTCTATATCACATGTACTATGCGCTGATCATATATGAAGTAATTTTGTATAATTATTTTATGAATTAGTTAGACCTGATTATGTATGCTCTTCGATGTAGAGGGTTGTAAATACATTTGATGTAAATTATAGTAATGTTTTATGATTAGATATCATGTATGGTATCATTGAGCATCTTTACTAGTGTGCTGTTTATCTTTTGACCAGATGCCTTACCCCGTAGTTTTGACATGGCCATTCCCATTAATGGTCGTATTGCACGCTCCCTTTGGTTCTGTATAAGGGAGGAATTTTCGTCTATTATACGTTGTAAAGTATTATTTATTTCAGTATCGGACAGTGAAGATGTGTCTGTATTTTGAATTGCTGTATGCACATCAGTAGAGTTACCCGCCATAATATCACGAAATATTATTAAAATAGACTCTTTGGATATTGTACCAGAATGCAGCAGTTTGAACGTCTCCAGTATTATATTATTATTTAATAATTTGGGATTTAATCCTTCTCGACTTAATTCGGTAATTGTAGAGCAGAGTGTGGATGCCACAAATACAGGTGAGACGTCTGTATATTTTATTATATCAGTAAATACATCCATATAATCCGAGTCCAGTAACTGTTCTGCCAGTTGTATGTTTATCTGATATTTTGAGGCGGTATCTGACAGTATGCGCTCCCATGGTTCGGGAATATTTTTTTCTGCTTTAATTATGTCATCCTGTGATATTATAATTGGCGGAATATCGGTCTCTGGATACATGCGCGATGAGCCAGGACGAGGCCGCAGAAATACCGTCTTTCCGTGTGGCACAGCAAGTCTGGTCTCAGACGGGACCCCTTTAGTTGCTGTATGTATCCTATCCGATATAAAATCCAAAACATGGGCCATCTTTTTGGCAGGGGCTGCCACCATGATAAATGCATCCTGTGTAGTCATGTCCATATGCTTGTACAATAATTTGACATCTTCCTCTGTAATACCATAGTTGGGTAACTCATCAGTATGGAATATTCCCCCCACACCATAATATTTT
Organism: Nitrosopumilaceae archaeon; assembly: GCA_965219765.1. GTDB lineage: Archaea > Thermoproteota > Nitrososphaeria > Nitrososphaerales > Nitrosopumilaceae > VYCS01. Next base: position 1,394,857 of record CBDCOI010000001.1, on the reverse strand, counting down.
ACCAACTGTCCTATCTCACGACCTAGACGTATCTCCTCGTATGGCTCATATCCCAAAATACCTGCAAAATTACGTATGCGTATACATGATATTGTGTGACCCTGTTTTATTACCTTTTGTATGATTTTAGACTGATATTTTTTTGCAATACTTGTTATATCAAACATGTCATTATCTGTTATTCTTTTAATATCCCGCTCGCCTAACATTTTAGCTATATGGACCAACCCGGCCTGACGGCGGGCCTCATACTCCACTACATGTTCCAATTGATCCAACTGCTGCAAACCTTTTATTTCTACAACCCCCATGCCATCTCTTACGGATATGTTGACATCCTGACGTATTGTCCCTATGCCCCGGGCAACCATCTTTATTCCCCGTAGTAATCGCCCTAAACCTTCAGCGGCTACACGAACCTGACGCGGCGTCCCAGATATGGGTTCTAGTGCTATCTCGATTAGTGGAATGCCTAGTCTATCTAGATTATACTCCTTTATGCCATCTCTTTCACCGAGTACACGCGCCGAGTCTTCCTCAAGGCATATTGACTGTACGCCCACTGACATATCCCCCACATTCAGGGCTCCGCCTTTAGAGACCAGCATGGTCCTCTGAAAACCGCTGGTGTTGGAGCCATCTATTACAGTCTTGCGCATGGTGTATACTTCCTCATATATTGTAGACTTTAGTGCGGCAGACACCACCAACGATATCTCTTTGGAGTTGGTATCCACAGCATGTGGCGGCTCCTCATCACACTCTACTAGACAACTGTTGTTGGCATCTGCATGATACAGTATCTCCATGTCTCTATTACCTTCAAAGATCGCAGCTGGATCATACCTGCCCATCTCACTCTTTACAGGCCGAAGTTTACGTGTGAATTGTTGCATCTTGCCAGGTGGAGCCGTGCCACTACAACTACAAAAGAGCTTTCGACCGGTGTCTAGTTGTTGGTGTATCTCCAAACCCACCCGAACACCTGCATCACTAAAGCAAAACTCCATTATATCTTCATCTCCGAGGCTATCGGCCTACTCATTATATCCCAAGATAACTCATTTCCTAACACCCACATCATCTTTACTAAAGCCGTCTCTGCGAGCATATCGTATAATGGTGTGATGCCCAACTGCAACAGGTCTCGCCCACTCTCATATACGGTCATGCCCACACGACCATCTATACACTGAGATGTCATTCCCACAAACATGTTATTTTGGCGCATCTTTTTTATTATATCATATGCCTCTCTGCCCACATGCCCCAAGCCGGTACCCTCAAATATTACTGCACGACACGATGAACTGATTAAATTCTCCAGTATGGACACATCAAATCCGGGATGATACTTTATCAGAGCTACATCCCTGCTTATGTTTATTCTAGGCGTATACGAGACATCATGGTAGTAGTCGTGCTGTGCATCTCCGTATATTTGGTTCTCCCGTACACTGTATAGTGGCGCACCACCAATAGTACGGAATGCCCCCCGGGAGCTGGTATGATGCTTTCTGACACGCGTTCCTGCATGTACTGATATTATATCATCACTAGTCCCACTGTGCATTGCAATGTATACCCCCCGGGGTATTTTGTTATGTATCGCCGAGACTGCCCCCATCAGGTTTAGTGTTGCGTCCGAGGATGCTCTATCTGATGACCGTTGCGAGCCAGTTAGTATTATGGGGGCGGGAAATCCCGCCAACGCAAAGGAGAGAAAGGCTGATGTGTAATGCATTGTATCTGTACCATGGGCCACCACGACACCATCGTATTTGGCGCCTGTATTGTGTATGTGAATGGCCACCTTCAACCAGTCTTCGGGAGTTATGTTCTCAGAGTATTCGGATAGTATCTCTTGGGGGTGTATGTTTGCCATGCGGTATAGTTCGGGAACTGACTGACTCAGGTCTGCTGCATCTAGTGTGGGGGTTACTGCCCCTGTTCTGTAGTCTATACGGCTGGCAATCGTGCCACCGGTAGAGAGTAGTAGTATGTTGGGCAGGCTGGCATCTGCCTTTGGGTATGTTGTGTTATCTTTTGGCAAGCTTGGCGTGTCATGCTGTATTATGGTATCGACATTTTGTATGGATATGCCCACATTATACCCACTGTCTAGCTTTAGTATGATGTGTGTATCATCTGAGTAGTGATACCGGGGCATAAGTACTCCGATATGGGATACATCAGACTTTATGGTTATGTAGTCACCCACAGATATATTGAACTTTTGTAATAGTTCTGCCGCTCGACCACGATATCCCAGTAATCGGGATGACATGGTGTTAACGGTAGTACGGAGCCACCAATGTCTCTTGTAGTTTCAGGTCTTTCTGTTCACGAACTTTTCTTACTGCTTCTTCAAAGTGACTCATTGTAACCTTTGCATCGGCAGAGCGCTTTTCAATCTCCTTGACATCAACGTCCTCATCTAAGAATTCATGTATGACTAATGATACGGCAGTGTTGGCTATGGAGGCGGTATCGGCCCCACTCATGCCATCGGTTATCTCTGATAATTTTTCAAAATCGACATCATCGGCAGCTGCAATATCTTTGGCGTGAATCTCTAGGATGCTTCGCCGGCTATCCTTGTCAGGTAGTGGTATCTGTATTATTTTATCAAACCTGCCGGGTCGCAACAGTGCGGTATCTATTATGTCTGCTCTGTTGGTAGCCGCCAAAACAATAACACCGTGCATATTCTCCATACCGTCTAGTTCAGTAAGTAGCTGACTCACCACCCTCTCGGTCACTGCCGTCTCGCCACCGGCCCCGCGCACAGGAGCTATCGAGTCAATCTCATCAAAGAATATGACACAGGGGGAGCCCTGTCGGGCACGACGAAATATCTCACGAATACCCCTCTCGGATTCACCAACCCATTTTGATAGCAACTCTGGACCGCGCACTGAGACAAAGTTGGCCTCACTCTCGGTGGCTACTGCCTTTGCCAATAGTGTCTTGCCAGTACCACTAGGACCGTGTAATAGAATTCCTTTTGGCATACGGTGGCCTAACTTATCGTATAACCCAGGATGCTTCATGGGCCACTCTACTGCCTCTTGTAGTTCACGCTTGACATCGGTCAGGCCGCCCACATCATCCCACTTGACATCAGGATTCTCAATGAATACCTCGCGCATCCCCGAAGCGGTCACCTCAATTAGGGCCTTTTGAAAGTCCGAGTTGTTAACAATAAGTTTGTCTAGTGTTTCGCTGGGTATCTTTTCATCTTCCAAGTTTAGTTCTGGCAGAAGCCTCCTTAGGCATTTCATGGCAGCCTCTTTGCAGAGATACTCTAAGTCCGCACCCACATATCCGTGACTGACCGCCGCCACCCTGTCCAGCTCCACAAACTCATTACTCTCTTTGTCCAAGAGTAGAGGCATGTTGCGTGTATGGATTGATAGTATATCCTTGCGCCCCTTCTTATCGGGCACTCGAATCTCGATCTCGCGATCGAATCGTCCCGGACGTCTCAAGGCCGGATCTATGGCATTGGGTCGGTTGGTGGCAGATATCACTATGACTTTGCCCCGAGCTTCAAGCCCATCCATCAACGAGAGCATCTGAGATACTACACGCCTCTCTACCTCACCGGTGACCTCTTCACGTTTTGGTGCTATAGAGTCAATCTCATCTACAAATATTATGGAAGGCGCCTTCTCTCTAGCCTCTTTGAATATCTCTCGCAGTCTGGCTTCGGATTCGCCGTAAAACTTTGACATTATCTCTGGACCAGATATTGATATAAAGTGAGCATTAGACTCGTTGGCTACGGCCTTTGCTAGTAACGTCTTACCAGTTCCTGGCGGACCGTACAGCAGCACGCCCTTGGGAGCCTCTATCCCTAACTTTTCAAATATCTCAGGATGTCTTAGTGGTAGTTCGATCATCTCCCGAACCTTTTTAATCTCATCAGTCAGCCCACCAATATCCTCATATGTTACCTGTGGCACGCCACGAAGCGTCTCACCCTTTTCAGCTATATGAAATACTGTCTTTTGCATCACCAAGACTGCATCTGATCCAGGCGTTACCCCAATAACCTGAAATGTTAATCTGCCTCCAAAGTAAGGCACCATAACATTGTCTCCCTTTATAAGAGGAACGCTCTCCAGCGCATCGGCCAGATACCTCTCATCAATTGGTGGTATTGCCTCTAGAGGAGCTACAGCTACCTTTTCTGCGGGAACTGCCTTTATCTTGCGTACCGATATGGTATCGCCTATGGCTATTCCAGAGTTGTTTCTACCCAAACCATCAATACGTATTATACCCTTGCCCTCGTCTGATGGGTATAGCGGAAGACATTTGGCTACCGTTCTGCGTTTTCCTTTAATCTCAATAACATCTCCGGTGGACGCGTTCAGCGTATCCATGGAGTCATAGTCTATACGGGCCACTCCCCTGCCTACATCTCGTGTGTATGCCTCCAATACCTTTAGATTCAGCGACTGCCCTGCCATGAGTCAAATAAGTATACACGATTTTTATATCTTTGTGAAAAATTATCCAGCGAACCAAATCTTTTATTTTTGTGTTTTCTCCAAAGATAATACGACTTTAACCTAGCCTTTAGTCTTGAATGTCTTGTAAGTAGTTGGGACTTTTTTTGTTTGTGCCGTGGGTTGGTACACAGACATGTAAGTATCTGATATGTCCACAAGTGATTCATCTTAACTTCAAATTAGTATGGTATTGAACTTATTCTTGTATTTTGTTTGCCAGAATATGTGCTTCTTTTGAAGTGTCCTTGTCTTTGGAACCATCGGCTTCTTTGACAGTGCAAATCGTGTAATGTACGGCATATACGCCTTGAATGTGTAAACACACTCTGGCAATGTCATACTATGGAAAGTTAAACTACTGTTATACAATCCACTAAAGGACTAAATTGCGCACAATACATTTTTTGTCAGGGTCTATAGCGCAGCCAGGTAGCGCACCGGACTTTTAATCCGGCTGTCGAGGGTTCGAATCCCTCTAGACCCGCTCCCACTGTGGGTTCGGGTCCCTCTTTTCCAGTACCACTTTACCGTTGGGTAGTACCCCAACAAACCTACAACCCATATGTATGAAATGCTCGGCTTGTTCTGTATCTGTCACTAGTTGGCTACAATTTGACCCATCTTACCGGCCTGTAGGGCCTCTAGTATATGGCCAAGTTGTTGCGGAGTGGCGCCCTGTATCAGTTGCTGTACCTGTAGTCTCTGCTGTATGGTGTCGTCCGTATCGGACTGGTCCAGATGCTCTTCGGAACGTGTAAAGGCCTCGCGCATCTCGGCCATCAACACTTCTGGCAGGACACCCTTGTTGGTCGTGTATCTGGATTCCATTGTACCCTTGTGTCCCATAAAGAAGACGCGAAAGTCGTGAGCCATCTTGCCTTTTGATTCGGCGATGAGCAGCTGCGTGTCAAAGTACGGTCGTAATACATATGGCCGCCATGTGAATCGAGGCCGAAACGTATCGCGTACAAGATTGCTTAGTCGTGGCGTAGGCAAAAACCCCTTGGAATGGTTGTGCCCTCTGTTGGTCTTGTAGATGTAATCTGGTGCTACTATGGCCGAGTCGCCGTGCAACGGCTCTCCCCGTGAAAGACGGTCATTCAGATATGACACAATCTGGTCTGTCGCAGATGTAGTCGAGAACGTAAAGTATTGGTGTCTGGCCTTTGAGAGCTCGCGTCGCACTATGATACGGTTGGGGGTTTGTATACACTTGACCACGCCCTGCTGTATCACCAGGTCTGGCATGTCCCTCATACGTAGTCCATCTGTACCATTATGGTTCCCTATAACTTCAGGACGCAGTCCCGACTTGGCCATCAATGATATGATGACCGTCTCGCGCAAGCCTGCCCGGCTGTATATTTCAGTCATCTCCTGCGCGTTGGGCACCCTCTCGTTCTGTAGTGTAGGCGTAAAGTTGTTTTCAGAGACCCGTATCTTGCGTTTTATCTCTACATCAAAGTGTCTGAACCACGACTTTACGGTCTTGATTTGCTCGTTGACGTATCCCGGTGAATATCCTTTGGATTCCATCATGGTGATATGGTCCTCTATAGTTGGAAACATAAGTAACCCCGCATTATGAAAGAAATAAATGATCAAAACTTTAGTCTGATGCATGGATGACCAAACCGAAATCAAAAAAATAAGGACGGCCCTAAGACAAACCCGGGGTACGCGCAAGTACGCCCGTGTCGTGGCTGTGAACATGGTGCGCGTCAACAGGCAGAGCCCCACATTCGCTGCAGAGATGCTCGGCGTTGACCGCGGCACAGTCAATGATTGGCTTAACGCCTACGACCGCGAAGGTCTAGACGGCCTCGCCGACGATGCGAGGCCGGGCCGTCCTCCCTTCGTGCAGCGCGATAAACTGGAGAAGATAGTCGACGATGCCAAACGATTTACCGCCTATGAGTTCGTTGAGCTAATAGAGAAAAAGACCGGCGTGAAATACAGCGAGCCACACGCGCGCCGCCTGCTGAGGTCGCTGGGCTTTGCCGTCAAGAAGACTCCCCGGATATCTGACCGTGTTCCGCTAAAAGAGGATCTCGAGATCTGGCAAAAAGACACCAAAAGGGAGGTGGAAACACTTGAAAACGAGGGTTTCACGCTTGTAATGTCAGATGAAAGCCACCAAAACTTGAACATCTTTGGTTCTGGCGCGGTCTATGTGCGCGGCAACGCCAAGCCAATACTAACACAGCTTGGTAACCAGCGTCAGACCATCTACGGCGGCATCACGCTGGATGGCGAGACGTGCTACATGACAGCCAGCAAGGCCAACGACAGGTCGTTCATCAGATATATGGATAAACTGCGGCACCACTTTGGCAAGGTGGTGGTGGTCGTCGACAATGCCGCATACCACAATTCCGGACGCGTGCGACGATACCTGAAAAAGAACAACAACATTGTCAAATTGATATTCTTGCCTCCATACTCACCGTTTTTGAACCCGGCTGAATGGTTGTGGCGCAACGGCAAGGCAAAGATACGGCGCACTTTCAGGAGGCCTGCCAAGAGCTATTTCAGGAGAAAAATCATGTCGGTGTACGAGTCGCTTGAAATAAAGTTCGACCCGCGCAACATCCTGTTCAGAGATTTAAACAAAATATTGCCGACGTAAAATTCCTGGTGGGTTATTTATGATCCCAACTATAGCAGGTCGGTTGCGACCCTCAGATCTTTCATGGCTAGGTCGGCCAAACTTATCGGTGTCATATCGTGCACCTCGCAAAACCTTCCCAGCCGACGTAAGCGGCCCTCGGCAGTCAAGTGACTACCGCGCGCCAGATTGTCATACCATCGTTTTATGTCAATGTTGGCAAGGAGTCTTGTTCGTTTGGTTATCTTGGCAGTGTTGTTCTTTGTTGACTGTTTGTTTTTTCCCACATCGGTCAACCTCTCGGTGACTTCATTCGAGTGGTATTTGGACGTTTTATCTATTTCAATCTTGCCGGAGTCTTGATTGCTGTTTGTGCGATTGCAATGCAGCTGCGCACAAGGTTGGTTTTCTGTTACGTTCTTCTTGTTATGGTTCATGTTATCTTATTATAAGATAACATACTATATATTGTTATCGTATAACAAGATAGCATATTTAAATATAAGAAAGGACGCTGTACATCTGTAATGGGCCTAACCGTCAAGATCTCCAGAGGCAGGGAATATCTGTACTTTCAGGCCGGTAAGAAATCCATCTATATAGGTCCGAAAGACGATACATCAAAGGCAAAACCGGAGAATGTAGTTGAAGCACTAGACTATTCACAAGGCCGAGTCCAGCATTATCTGGATGTAGTTGACAAACTACTTCCTTTGCTACCGGAGCCGCTGCGCAAACAGTACCTTTTGAAGCAGACCGGCATATTGCAGGAAAGAATAGCAACATGTGATGTGCAAGTTAAAAAAAGTGGGTAATACAGCTTACCTAAAATTAGGCTAGACTAATCATCTCATTGGATTGCCGTCAGATGATATGATATATGAAGAACCACCATACTGTTCCAATGTAACCTTGACCGTACCCGTCCGTATTACTATACACTCTGGTCTTGGAAAAGGCAGTTGACTTGCATCTTTGAATCTGGTTGTTTGGTTGCCATGTGGTGAGTGCGCACCGTAGAGCCCTGGATATATTTGTCAGATGGTCCATAGGTTCTGGGAAGTTATGAGGACATGAAAAATAGTGGGAATCGGAGACATGAAAAAATGAAGGGGTAGGCTGTCGACTTTGCGGCAGTCTGAATGAGTGTCAACCACTTGTTGGTGCCTTCAACGGTGATACCAGCAGCCTCGCCTGGAGTTATATAGTTAGGTAGTCCTTGGTGAGGTCTGACAAAGTTGTGGTACAATCGCAGCCCCGATATGATAGCCGAGTCCTCGCGTTTGAGACCACGGCATACTTTCTCACAGTGTCGAAGGATTGTCCCGTTGAAGCTCTCCATCTGATTGTTATGGTGGATGCCGTCGAAGGCCACCTCGTTGATGTGAACCGTGTCTTTGTGCTCCCGGTCAGCCTCTTCAGGTTGACTTCTGGCATGAACGTGGTCCCATTGAGGACCGTCTCGTTTTTTTGGCCGCGTTCGACCTTTTTTGCTAGTGGCTTTGCATATGGGGGCGGGGGATGAGATAATATGAGTGATCTATACGTTTGCATTCGGTACGGGTCTTGGGATGGCTTTCTGTGTTGTTGACGAGGCGACGGTGATCGAATTGCTTTGAATTCCCCTAACAATTCGAAGATGGACCAAATTGTTACAGTGGTCGATTTCAATAGTTAGACGACTGTTTGACGATACCTCTAAATTACTTTGGGCGATACATATTAGACAGAATTGTTCACTCACATGAATGAGTATGCAGGCCATGACGAACAATACCACCTATTTATTAACGGGGCAAGTTATATGTGCGACGACCTAGGCATAAGTCTCAAAGACGCAGACATAAATAAAAAAGAATCGCTTAATGGATCAACATACCGCATCCATATAGAAGGCGAACACACCTTAGACTTTTTACTCGATACCTTCGTAAAGGCCAACAAAATACAAAAAACCGACGTACATGTCGACATATCGTATAACAAGGGTAGTGCGTCATTCTATGAATATACTAATATCGCGGAACGCATCAACGAAGATGGCTACCTAGTACGGTGGGTGACGCAAGTAATCCACAACTTTAACTTGAAACACCGTCCGGTAAACTTGGAAGCCCTTTTCGGTACGACTGAGATAAGGGTCTATGGAACCTATAGAGATCCTATTCTAGCATTGAAGGAAATGGAACTCTTGTTGAACGGGATGCAATATGCCGAATTGAACAAGCCTATCGTTTACAAGTTCCGGCATGTCGGCGACCTCACGAGGACTTTCAGTTATTGTTTTTTTGTTAGCGATAATCACGGTCCGAATTTTTGGGCATTCTTTCATAATATGAGCGGACTGGACAGCGGTGGTCGTAACATATCCCTAAAAATAATTAAAGAGATGATTGCGACAAACGCCGCACCAGACTTGCAGCACGTTGACATTGAATATGCCAGACTTTACAAATTCCTGTCCAGACACGTGACTACATTCAATCACGTAGGGAGAAACACACTATCTTTCAATTTAAACCACGTTTGGGGCGACTTTGGCACGACTTTCTCCGAATCATACTCAAAATTTCTGGAGAGTTATGACAATGAAGAATACCCCAGAGCGTTGCGCGACCTTAGGACTTTGCTGCAAACTGCGATGGAGATCGTCTGCGAGAAAAATGAAATAACCATTCCTGACAAACCGAATATCGGCACACTTTGCTCCTCGCTTGTCGAAAGCAAGGTGCTGGATGGAAAAATAACGGTGTGGTGTTGCGCGTTTTTATCGGTCGCAAATTTGTCGGCACATCGAGAATTTTCGACCGAAGATGATCTTTTAGATCAAAACATGAAAGACAGGATAAAGATTACTATCCTGCTGGGGACACAGCTTATCAACGAACTGGGCAACAAAATAGGATGGGTGGATGACTCTGATGATAGTTCTTATGATGACCTTGATGGAGGTTGTGTGTAATTCGATCCTGACCCAATTGAAGCCCGATTGATAGATTTTTGATCGTTGATCCTTCACATTTGATAATGAGCGAACATACTAGATGACCGGACTATTGGAAATATTATTACTTGGGACACAGCAGCGAGACATTATTCATGGTTTACACATGGTAAATTTGGTGCGGGGGCACCCGTGCCCGCGCCAAAAGAATAGCAACCGGGGAAGGCCCCCAGTCCACTCCAAGGACAAACTGGACTTTATCTGCATACTGATGGTCGCCTGACACAAGACCCCCTGCGACATGGAGAGCGACCTGCCGGTAATAAAGTTACCATGGTGGAGGGGCTAGTAAGTTGGCATGTGTTGTGTGAGGGTGGAAAGTAAGTATATTGTGGATCTTCTCAAGAATGGTTGCAGTGTGAGAGGCGACTCTGCAATATCAGTCGTCATATGCAAGACGGATGACCTTCAATATACGGCACCATCAACTCCTGCATTGATTACGGGTGTGGAGGTCCGTGACCATCTGAACAACACCATCCATGTTATGCAGTATGACATCTACCCACTCCTTGCCACGCGGAAGATGTCAACCTGAAACATCGCCACGTTCATAACGGGTAATGAGCCGCCTCACAAACTCGATATCGACTTACATGTGGTGAAGGGTCTCTTGGATACCATCATGACACAGATCATGTTCTCATCTGCTGGTTTCAGTCAAAGTACAAATAATACATTTAGATCATCAAATTCATGAGGCGACTGCATGACTGTTGATGTGCCAAAGTTTGGCTCTCCACCTGATCCGGAAGAATCCAGAAGTCACCGTACAGAAGACTTCGCTATAGATGTGTTCCAATGCACAAATCCAGATGGAGACAGAGATAAGTATGTGACCATACTGCATGCTAGTACGGATATGAACGAAACACGTTCCGAAATGAACGAGATCGTCCAGTTTATGAAGAATCGTGGATTTCATGTCAAACACAAACCAGGATTGGATACGGATGACAGTATGGTCGTAGATGTGATCATATTGGGCAGTGAATCTGCCCGCTTTGGGGATGCGTATTCAATTATACGTCGTATTTCCATGGGCTTCCTTGGGCTGGTGCTGTATTGGGATGTGTTGTGGTATGGAACAGATTACGCCCCACAGCCAGATATGCCGGATGCTACGAGGCCAATTTGTTCAAGCCCGGCATTCTCTTTAGACGGAATATGCCTGATGCACGCCCACATCCGAAGGCGTAATGATGTTGCGGCGTGGGACGGTTTATTCATACTAGCATTGAAAGAAATCGAAAATTGCATAGACGCGATAATTGGAATCCAGAGTATGCGTAACGCCGCTAGTAAAGTACGCAAGTTTGAGGCTAAAGTCAAAAGTGACAATCTTTGGGGACCTGATGCCGAGCTATTCTTTGCTGCTGTGAAGATCATACAAAACGTCCGGAATACCGGCGCGCATACGCTTGTCAACCTACCTAGGCACAAACTTACGAGTATGATAGACAAAGGAAACCAATTGATAGCAAAATTTGACAAACTTGCTAAGGAGCACAGTTGTCCTTTCCGGCCGCCACGATTCGTTCCACCTATACCGCCCGAATACACCGCCATACAACTAAAGTGGCTGATCAGTCTGACTCAAATTACCATTGCGTGGATCAGTGAGTATCCAAAACCACCCGATTCAAACTCATTGGCTACTACTACTGACGACTAAATAGTGTATTATCTGGGCAGCACGCATATGTGGAATCTGAAGAGTGGAGTCAAGATATTCTATTTTTTTGGTGTAGTTCTGATCAATCCAAGCGCTGATCTTGCACCATATGTTTTTTGTGATAGAAAATCAATTACAGCCTGATCGTTTTTTGTATAATGTGATATTGATTTGGCAATTTCTTTTAGTTCGTCATCTGAAAATACTACACTATACCTTTTATACTGATAATCTTTTATAAACCCCTGCGGCTCCGTTTCGTCAATACAGATAGGGATTATTTTTTTGTTGTGGCATATGGCCATGCCTACTTCTTGATCTGTGTATCTGGCCATGTGATAGTTCTTCGAAATCAAAACAAGAAAGCATTTGCATTTTTTTATTTCATCAATTAAGACGTTTCTCGACATGCTGCCATGTGGAATGTCCTCTTTAGCGTAGAAAACATTTATGTCAAACCTAGATAGCCCTTTTTTTAAATCTGATGCCGCCAGATCATCATCATTCGCATAGCTCACAAACGCACGCACATCTGCCACACGCTACCATGGTCATAGCACTTTATATGTTCGTTGATGAAAAGGGGCTGTATCTACGGGCCTGACCGTCAAGATCTCCAAAGGCAGGGAGTACCTGTACTATCCGGCGGCAAGAGATCCATCTACATGTATCCAAAGGATGATGCCTCAAGAGTAAAGACAGAAAATGTGGTTCGGGAGCCAGAACACTCGCAGGAGCTGGTCCAGCACTCTGGAATCACTTGACGAGCTGCTCTCCCTGTTGCTCGAACCGTTACGCGCGCAGTATCTTTTGAATCGGATGAGTATCCTGCAGGACAGAGTCGCGGGATATGCGATGCCCGCAAGTCAACCGGATGGCACCTACCAATTCTAGCTGGCCGCTTGTATGCTAGATAATTTCGTCTGCAAGACCACAACCAGTTGTGGACTTTATCCGGTTTTGCACAATAACATTTGACTGGCTCAAGTTACTCGGCAATCCATCCATCCGCCAGAACTTCAGCCTGCTCCATAACGGTCCTTGTGGCCTTCTCCTGTTTGTCTGGAGGATAACCATACTTGCGAAGGACACGCTTCACTAGGACACGTAGATTGGCCCGTACATTCTCCCTGATGGTCCAGTCGATGGTTACGTTGTTGCGTACAGTCCCGACCAGCTCCTGGGCGATGGTGCGCAGCGTATCATCACCTAGCACCTGGACGGCGCTGTCGTTGGTTTCCAGCGCATCATAGAAGGCCATCTCATCGTCAGTCAGCCCTAATCGTTCGCCCCGCGCTTTTGCCTCACACATCTCCCTAGCAAGATGTATCAGCTCCTCGATAACCTGTGCCGCCTCGACTGACCTGTTGTGGTAGCGTCGCAGGGCGCGCTCCAGCATCTCTGCAAAGGATCTGGCCTGGACGACATTCTTGCGTCGCCGCTCGACTATCTCCCCGTGCAGCAACTTCTGCAGTATATCCACGGCCAAGTTGCGCAGGGGCATTCCGCGCACCTCTTCCAAAAACTCGTCTGAAAGTATGGATATATCCGGCTTGTCCAGCCCGGCGGCTGCAAAGATATCCAAGACGCCCTTTGACTCGACGGCTCTGGAGACTATTTCGCGGATGGCTCCGTCCAGATCCTCTCCAGTATGCCTTTCAGTCGTGGCTTTCTTGGCCAGAGCTCCGCGCACCGCCTGGAAGAATCCTACCGCATCGCGTATCTCCTCTGCCTCTTCTCTGGTGGAAGCTAGGGCATATGCCCGGGTAAGCTTCGTCACCGCTTCTATATACCGAGCCTTCCCGTTGTCCAAAGACAGTATGTGCTCCTGCGCTCCGGGCAACATTTCTAGGTGCACCTCTGGCGTTCCCTTGGCCCATCCTGACCAGTCAAACCCGTGGAACATGGCGCTACAGACCTCGTACTTTTCTAGCATTATCTGCGTGGCCGTCTCCTGGTCAATGGCAGGTTCCCCGGTTCCGCCACTTTCCGTGTAGGTCGCCAAGGCGCGCTTGAGATCCTGGGCCAGCCCAATATAGTCGACCACCAGGCCACCGGGCTTGTCGCGGAATACCCGGTTTACCCTAGATACGGCCTGCATCAGTCCATGGCCGCGCATGGGCTTGTCTACATACATGGTGTGAAGGCTGGGCGCGTCAAAGCCAGTGAGCCACATGTCTCGCACCAGCACTATCCGGAACTGGTCGTCTGCGCGGCGGAAGCGGTTAGCCAACACCTCCCGTTGTGGTTTGTTCCGGATGTGCTGCTGCCATCCGGGCGGATCCGAGGCGGATCCCGTCATGATCACCTTGATGATGCCCTCCTCGTCTCTTTCGTCGTGCCAGTCAGGCCGTAGGCGCACCAGTTCCTGGTAGAGATCAACGCAGATGCGCCTGCTCATGCATACTATCATGGCCTTGCCTTCCAGCGTCTGGTAGCGTCGCTCTAAGTGGTCTATGATGTCCTCGGCCACCAACCTGAGGCGTTTTTTAGCGCCTACGATCGCCTCCAGCTGCGCCCACCGGGTCTTGAGGCGCTCCCTGCGTTCCATCTCCTCACCCTCGGTGATCTCCTCAAAGTCCTCGTCTATGGCGGGGCGCTCTCCCTCGTCCAGAGAGAGCTTGGCCATGCGACTCTCGTAGTAGATGGGGACGGTGGCGCCGTCCTCCACCGAGCGCCGTATATCATAGATGCTGATGTGCTCGCCGAAGACTGCCCTGGTGTTGGCATCGCTCAGTTCGATGGGCGTGCCAGTGAACCCGATGAATGACGTGTTGGGCAGGGCATCGCGCATATGGCGCGCAAAGCCGTCTATGAAGTCATACTGACTGCGGTGGGCCTCATCAGCTATGACCACTATGTTACGGCGTGTCGACAACATAGGATGGCGGTCGCCCTTTTCGGAAGGAAAGAACTTTTGAATGGTCGTAAAGACGACACCGCCCGACTCCACCGACAGCCTACGGCGCAGGTCTGCTCTGCTCCCTGCCTGGACTGGGGGCTGGCGGAGCAGATCCTGGCATCTGGAGAACGTCCCGAAGAGCTGGTCATCCAAATCATTGCGGTCGGTGATCACCACGACCGTAGGGTTCTCCATGGCGGGCTCTCGGATTACTGCACCCGCGTAGAATGCCATGGTCAGGCTCTTGCCGGATCCCTGGGTATGCCAGACCACGCCGATGCGGCGGTCGCCGGTAGATCCCCCGTGGCCAGCTCCCGACTTGCCGCTATCAGCGCTATCCAAAGTGTCATCATCACGCCGGATGGTCGCCGCGCGGATGGTCTCGTCTATGGCGACACGCACCGCATGGAACTGGTGGTATCCGGCCATCTTCTTGGTGAGAAAACCACCGCCATCATCAAAGACGATAAAGTCTCGTATCAGCGCTAGGAAATTGCTCGGCTCGGCCACCCCGTGCAGCATGGTCCTAAGCTTGGGCACGTTCTGGGCAGATTCCTCTCCTGGTAGGGTTCGCCAAGGCTTGAACCATTCCCACTCGGATGTTATGGTACCCACACGCGCCGCTATACCGTCTGACACCATGAGAATCTCATTCATAGAGAAAAGGGCAGGCAGCTCCGTCTTGTATGTCTGGAGCTGCTGTCGGGCCACCCGGATGGTGGCATTGGGGTCGGTGGGGCTCTTAAGCTCCATTATACCCAATGGCAAGCCATTGACAAACAGGACAATGTCTGGCCTGCGTCGGTTGCGGTTCTCGGTGACAGTAAACTGGTTGATTGCCAACCAGTTGTTATTGTCAGGATGGTCGACATCGAGAATACGCACCTGTGCGCCCCGGATGACACCGCCATCATCACGGTACTCGACATTTACACCGTTAACCAACATCAAATGAAAGGCCCGGTTGCGCGCCTCTATCGTGGCTCCGTCCGGCCGGGTCAATCTGTGAAGTGCATCCTCCAACGCGGTATCCGGCAGGTTTGGATTCAGCTGGAGCAGTGCATTTTGGAGCCGCCTCTTCAGTATAATCTGATCATAGCTATTGCGCTCAGCATTGGTTGTACCGGGGGCAATATCGGATCCATGAAGGATCTTCCAACCAAGTTCTGCCAGCCACTCCAAGGCAGCTTCTTCGACGACGGATTCGTCAAAACGGGTCAATGCTTGGCCTTCCTGGATCTGATAGTCCACCACATTGCATTACTTATTGTAGGAGGAGTAGGAGTGTAAAGATCTCTAATTAATGGTCCTACTGTAGTCTGGAAGCAACGTTTACCTACAAGATTGGGACAAGTCAGATCTTTGAAAAGGTTGATAGCCCCATTGCGGGGGAGTGTGACTGCATAGATGTGGACAGGATCTTGGTCTTGCTCCGATAGTAGTTCCACTCGATGTTGTGGCATATATAACTTCCCAGTGTAAGAATCAGTTATGATGCGCAATCGCTCCACCGGCCCCCGCTATTTCAAGCACAGATTCTGTTAGAGTTATGTAAGCCATTTTCATGCCCTTGCAACGCCAGCTGGCTGAGGAAATTGTAATTCACCTGACATGAGTCTTGGCAACAGAGCATCTCGCTGAGCCGTCAAGATGTGTGATTCCATCTCTAGTTGATGGCGGCGAACAAAATTCTTGGTAATATGAATATCAAACACTTGGAGGACAGACCTGGCAGGAATAACTTGCAAATTCATGTAAGTGAGGTTGCGATTTAAACCCGGAACAGCTGAATCCGCTGACGCAGATGAGAGGTCTTGTTCCGATAATGCGAAGAATAAGAATGGTAGCTGAACGTAATCAATCTTCGGTAAGATGTAGAACGTTGTATCTATAGGAAAGAAATCACCATACACCCAATTAACAATTCCTGGATTTCCTTTTCTTCCTACTACAATACCCGGTCCATTCACTAGCTTCTTATCATGCCATCCAACCTGACCGTTCGAGCCATATACTGGAATCTTGCCTTTATTCCTATCTGCTGCCTTTAACGCTTTACCATAGACTAATTCTATGATTGTCTCCAACTTCCTTACCTCCCATCCCTCCGGTATTGGGCCCAGTTCCGAGTCAGCCAGCCTGTCAGGAAATAATTTGAAAAGATAGACAGGCAGGCCCGGAAGCGATTCTCCTCGTTTCCAGCGCCCGTCCATCTTGGCACGAACAGGATCAAAGTCAACAAACCACGACTTGAATAGCGCCCGCGACATTTCTTCCAGCGTTTGGTTCATACGTCGGTTCAGATCAATCTTGTCATCCAGTGTTCTTAGTATGCCAGCTATTGCACGCTGTTCATCCAACGGCGGAAGTGGAATCTCCACTAGGCCAATATCGGCCTTACGTAACCCAAATCGCGTTATCCCGTTTGCGTATGATTGAAACTGATGTTGGGCCATTCTTGTGCTTAGCACATAGTATAGGTAGGTTCCATCGATCTTTGGAGTAGGACGGAGTATTGCTAGGTGGTAACCGCAGACTAGATTTGGTACATCTTCACGGATAAGAGCAGGCACGCCAATATCATCGTATTTTTCTGAATCTTTGGTTATGACTACATCGCCACGGGACAGTAGACACTTTGAGATCTCATGTTCAGTTGCAGTTGCTGGCATAAAATCCATGTCAGCGTAAATAAAACTATTATTGTATACGTCTGTATAATTGCAGAGCCACACTAACTGCTCATTGTTTTTTGTCTTTTTGTCTACACTGCTTATTCTGAGATCGATGATATCCATCAATGGAACCATATGCCAACCGTCTCTATTGTTACTGTCCTCCATCATAGGAAATGTTATCTTATGCGCTTCCACGATACGTCGAAAGTTATCACTAATGTGATGGAGGTCCACAACATCCACCGTGTAAGGTAGGCTAGACTCCTCAAAGGCCATTTCTAGTGCCAGTATCGTATCATGATCTATGTCACCTTCAAGCGCCAGATCCAGATCTGAAGAGTCACTGGTGGCCCAGCTGGCCCTGCTGCCGAACACCCATACCGCCACCCCGGACGGCAGGTTTTCTCGCAGGATCTCCTGCACCACCTTCAAGTGGTCCGGACTTATGTCAACTAGGTCATTCAAGTCGCTTGTTCTCCTCCTGTAGCCGCTTTAGCAAATGTCGAGCCTCGTCCAGAAAACGTGGTATGTGCTGGAGGATCTTTTGCGCCTTGATCTCGTCGTATGTATGGCTGGTAGTTCCTCGGCGCTTGCGATACTCCAGCCAAGCTGTATGGTCCGAGAGCAACAGGTTTTTACCATATGCTGCACGAATAATATTGCTAAACGACATATGCTTGATATCTGAGGGGTTGGATAGCGTTATCTCCAAATGGCGGGTAATCATTTTGACTGAGAGCTCATAGGTGTACTCGAATGTCTTGATTGCGGCTGTGCGCCAGTGCTTCCCATATAGTGAGTTAGCATGAGCAACATCAGAATCGCACAGATCTAGAACTTCCTGCAGTTGGATAACGGCATTCTCTAAAGACGAGAGATCCAAGCTCATAGATTGCCGCCTCGGACATTAAATCCCAATTTTTTCATGTTTTCCATTATGGAGGCATCCAACCTCCTAGCCTCTGCCTGCTGCTCCCCCCACTGCACCACCAATCTGGACATCTTTTGCTCGAATGGTTCGCCATCATCCTGCTGTGGTTCGGCGCCAACATAACGGCCCGGGGTGAGGACGTGGCCATGCTTGCGGATCTCCTCCAGATTCACACTCTTGCAGAATCCAGGTGTGTCAGCATACCTGCCTACCTTGCGGTCACCGCGCCAAGATCTATACGTGCGGGATATCCTGTCAATGTCATCACCGGTCAGCTCACGATGGGTTCGATCCAGCATCTGACCCATCCTGCGGGCATCGATAAACAGTACTTCGCCCCGCCGGCGACGGCTCCTTCGTACGCGATCCCTGGACAGAAACCACAGGCAGGCCGGTATCTGAGTCGAATAGAAGAGCTGTCCAGGCAGAGCGACCATGCAGTCCATCAGGTCGGCCTCCACCAAGCTTTTACGGATATCCCCTTCACCGGACTGGTTGGACGACATAGACCCGTTGGCCAACACAAATCCCGCTGTGCCAGAGGGAGCCAGATGGTGCACCATGTGCTGCACCCAGGCAAAGTTGGCGTTGCCCTTTGGGGGAATCCCGTAGGTCCAGCGCTGATCATCCTGCAAGCGCTCACCGCCCCACTCAGAGACGTTGAAGGGTGGGTTGGCCAGGATAAAGTTCGCCTTCAGGTCTGGATGTTGATCATTGTGGAAGCTATCCCCATGGGTTATCTGGCCAGCATCTATCCCACGAATGGCCAGGTTCATCTTGGCCAGCTGCCAGGTGGTGTAGTTTGATTCCTGACCATATACAGATATGTCTGTTGTGGCTCGGCCTCCGTTGCCGTTTCCACTGGCATGGGCGCGGATAAACTCCACCGACTGCACAAACATCCCTGCTGATCCGCAGCAGGGATCGTAGACGCGCCCGTTGTATGGTTGGAGCATCTCGACCAGCAGCCTGACCACGCTCCGCGGGGTGTAGAACTCGCCTCCCTTCTTGCCCTCAGCACTGGCAAACCGAGACAGGAAATACTCGTAGACTCGGCCCAACACATCCTTGGACCTGGACTCCTCATCACCCACCCGTATGTTGGTGATGAGGTCGATTATCCTGCCCAAGCGCGTCTTGTCTAGAGATGGCCTGGCGTAGTTCTTGGGAAGTACGTCTTTGATGGCTGGGTTCTCCCTTTCGATGGCCGCCATGGCGTTATCCACTATCTGACCGATGGTAGGTTGGCGGGCTTGGGCCTTGATTTTTGGCCAGCGCCCCTCTGGCGGTACCCAGAATACGTTCTGGGCGCGATACTCGTCTGGATCCTCGGGATCTGCATCCGGTTCTAATTCCAGTTTGGCCCGGGTTTCTTCAAAGGCATCCGATACGTATTTGAGAAAGATAAGACCTAAGGCGACATGTTTGTACTCGGCGGCATCCATACTGCCCCGCAGAGTGTCGGCCATCTCCCACAATTCTGCCTCAACCACCGGAGCGCCGCCATCGGGTGGTCCAGCCATCCCCCTGGAACTTGTTTGTGTCTGCCGTACTGTAGTCATACTCTATTCACTTAGATAGTTTTTAGACTGCTTTATATCCTCTGTAGCCTAGTGTTCCTCCCGAAGACGGGTGGTAATTGGAACTGAAAGACAGCAGCGCCTAGAATCTACATTGTCCCATGGACGGCGCATCATGGGAATAGTAGATATAGTATAGTTGGAAACATAAGTAACCCCGCATTATGAAAGAAATAAATGATCAAAACTTTAGTCTGATGCATGGATGACCAAACCGAAATCAAAAAAATAAGGACGGCCCTAAGACAAACCCGGGGTACGCGCAAGTACGCCCGTGTCGTGGCTGTGAACATGGTGCGCGTCAACAGGCAGAGCCCCACATTCGCTGCAGAGATGCTCGGCGTTGACCGCGGCACAGTCAATGATTGGCTTAACGCCTACGACCGCGAAGGTCTAGACGGCCTCGCCGACGATGCGAGGCCGGGCCGTCCTCCCTTCGTGCAGCGCGATAAACTGGAGAAGATAGTCGACGATGCCAAACGATTTACCGCCTATGAGTTCGTTGAGCTAATAGAGAAAAAGACCGGCGTGAAATACAGCGAGCCACACGCGCGCCGCCTGCTGAGGTCGCTGGGCTTTGCCGTCAAGAAGACTCCCCGGATATCTGACCGTGTTCCGCTAAAAGAGGATCTCGAGATCTGGCAAAAAGACACCAAAAGGGAGGTGGAAACACTTGAAAACGAGGGTTTCACGCTTGTAATGTCAGATGAAAGCCACCAAAACTTGAACATCTTTGGTTCTGGCGCGGTCTATGTGCGCGGCAACGCCAAGCCAATACTAACACAGCTTGGTAACCAGCGTCAGACCATCTACGGCGGCATCACGCTGGATGGCGAGACGTGCTACATGACAGCCAGCAAGGCCAACGACAGGTCGTTCATCAGATATATGGATAAACTGCGGCACCACTTTGGCAAGGTGGTGGTGGTCGTCGACAATGCCGCATACCACAATTCCGGACGCGTGCGACGATACCTGAAAAAGAACAACAACATTGTCAAATTGATATTCTTGCCTCCATACTCACCGTTTTTGAACCCGGCTGAATGGTTGTGGCGCAACGGCAAGGCAAAGATACGGCGCACTTTCAGGAGGCCTGCCAAGAGCTATTTCAGGAGAAAAATCATGTCGGTGTACGAGTCGCTTGAAATAAAGTTCGACCCGCGCAACATCCTGTTCAGAGATTTAAACAAAATATTGCCGACGTAAAATTCCTGGTGGGTTATTTATGATCCCAACTATACGCCATCAAGCGCCCATATTCCGAATACAATCTGACCACCCATCCTTGCGGGAGGAACCAACGTGGATAAGTCTTTTATAGAAACATAATATGCTATATCTTAATGATAACGCCTAAAGAAGCACGAAAGCACATAGACTATGCAGGGGTGCCCTATGGGCAGAATGTTGTCTTGCCAGATGATGTTGATACGAGTAAGTGTCAAGAGTTCTTTGGTACACGGTGTCCCCACAACGTGCATGTCAAGGGCCCCCGGGTGGCACATGTCGATAGGGAGGATCCACGTGTAAACCCCATAGGACATCTCGTGAAGGATGTAGGCGTCCCATATGCCTCATTGACTGCGCCAGTAGGTGCTGCGCTGGGTGCCGCCTTGATGTCCAGTGACAGGAAGACGGGTGCTGTAATTGGAGCG
The DNA here is from genome assembly GCA_965219765.1 of Nitrosopumilaceae archaeon. GTDB lineage: Archaea > Thermoproteota > Nitrososphaeria > Nitrososphaerales > Nitrosopumilaceae > VYCS01. Next base: position 1,373,301 of record CBDCOI010000001.1, on the reverse strand, counting down.
CTAGGCGGTCTGGCTGTGGGGATGATCATTGACTGGGCTGAAAATCGTCGAAATACATCCAAGACGCCCACGCGCCAGTCTAGTAGGCGACCCTCGACGCGATCAGGTCGTCGTACGGTCTGGTAGTGCAAAACAATCCTAAACGCTATTGAGCCGCCCGCGTTGCAAGTGTATGTGTGCCCCAAACGTTTACCTCGCAGGATGGCCGGCGCAATATCTATGTCGGAATAGCTCTCCAAAGATTCCATACAGATAGCAATAGTGGGCAGAAACGACAACACGGAGTCCAACTTCAGGATGTTAATGGACTATCCAGCAAAGGCGGTTAGCGGCGATTCCGGCCCGCTCTACGGTACACGGCCTGTTGCAACCGCGTGGTTTCATGTAGTGTATGGAAATCATGCATGCCCCGTTCTATCCCAGCTGGTTTCATTGTTTGAATGAGAAGATCTGGTGACAGATGGATGTTTGTCTTGATTCATCTAGCTGTGAGTTGCAGTATGACATGTTCGTTTGGCTGGCGGTTAATCCGACGATCGGTCTCTCCAATATTGTTAGGTAAAAAATAGGCGTAGGAATATTGTAAGTGTTCCAATCGCCTTTTGCCGTCACAAGACCTGCGTCATTGATATACATCTAATGTGTTGTTATTTTCTAACTTTCTCTGCTTGCCGGGTAAATTCTTCACAATAAATGTTGGTTTTAAATTAAAATGGCGTATTGGTTGTATGTGTAAACATTCGTTATGTTGTGTACTGGTTGAAATTCCATTATGCTCTAAAAACACACTAACTGAATAACTTGCGCAATGTCTACAATTAGGAGTTTGTATCTCGTCCAAATATGGTATTACTTGAAGATCGCAGTACATACTCAACCCCCCCCAGCCGTCTTGCGATATTTCGTATGCAAAAATCATATTTAGAAGGACGGCGGTGGTTTGTGGTGAAACAGCAGATAATCGTCATGCCCATAAGTCGCTAGTACACATGTGTGCGGCACGATAAAGTCAGGCTTTGTGTAGTATGAAATGGGGCATGTTCTGGTCGGGGGCATACATGATGTGTCTATCGTACGTGTCAATGTCATAGTGTTGGTATTGTGAGTTGGTTTCTTGTGTGATGTGTCGTTCGACTCTTGTGTAGATGTGGGTGCAATAGCCGTTGTATTTTGGGGTGGCATCATGGGTACGGCAGGTACTGTATATGCGGTATCCCTAAACAGGACGGGTAAAGATGCTTCTGGTATGGTAATAGTCTCGGGTAGTGCGGGTGTAGTAACCGGCATGGGCAAGACCGGTCGCCCGTTCAAAACATGACTCAACCCCACTTCTTGTACGGGCGTGTTGACATCATCAAATATGTTGTGTAGCGGTTCAACAAGTATCTTGATGAATGACTCTCCAATGTCCAGATTTAGTTTGTCGCATGTGGCGGCAAAACTTTGCAATACGGCAAAGACGGCCATCCCTATCTCGGACATGAACTTGCGGCGTATGTTGCGTTGGGGAATGATATAGTCGCGTACGTCCAGCTCAGAGTTGTTGTTTGTAGGCGGCATGCCCGAATATCTAAGAAACGTAAAGAGGTTGTCCGCAGCACTAGCCAGCGTACCGGCAAACTGCACATTGCCGTATCCGGCCGCCAGCTCACGTATTTCATCTGCCAACACATTACATGTGTGCATGTCTGCGCCACCACTCTTGGCCGTATCCTTTGCTATCCTTTTGGCCTTGCGAAATATGACGTTTAGTTTATGGTATAATTCCTTGTATAACGGATTCTTCTTGTCGCGTATACAGACATCTTCTGCATCACGCAGTATGTGAGCCCAGCACCGCTGTATTATACGGAATAAATTAGGATATACCGCGTATCCGTCCACTACGACTGGTTTGTCAAGTACATCCTTTACGTATGGATAGATGTCTTCGGCGCCCCTGCCCAGGCGCGGCACTATCAGTGTAGCGGTATCGCACCGTATCACCCACACGTATATTCTTCTTTTGCGGTATCGGTATATCGACTCGTCGAGTTGAAGGAATTTTGCCTTGCGAAACTCTTCTAATATGTACTGTATTGTGGGAGCCAGAACAAGGCTGAGGGCTTTTCGCGCGTTCCATACCGAGTTGTGCGATATTCCCTTGCCGTATAAACACGAAAAGTAGTGCGAAATGTCCGAATCTACCGCTCTGCGGGTGGCATACACCAGTATGTGTTTTAGGGCTTCAGGTCCAAAGGCTGTGTACGGTATACCCGGGAATGTGGGCTTTGAGATGTGGTCATGCTCACACATCATTGAATAGCCAGTATGGTTCACGGCCTTGTCCAAAAAACCAAAATTACCGACCTTCTTTGATACTTACGGAGGCACCTGGACCGGCAGGAATGCGCAGGGTAGACACCGGATTACGTTCCTAGTGCTCGCCGGCCCGTCGTCTATGGCGGTCCACGTGCAGTATTGCGCAGCCTCCCCCACGTTGTGGGGCGAACAAAAACCCCATAACATGGCGCTATTATGCAACCATGTTATAACAAACAACCATTGAGAGTAGTTCTGTCTCCTGTGTGTGTTCTCTGAGGGCTCTCACTATGGCTCCAAACCTGTCTTTTATGGCAGAGAAGACGCTCTCTACATTATTTCTACGCGATAATTTGTTGTAGAATGTTCTAGGATGCTTCTCGAAGAACCGTAACATTTGTGCCCTTGCGTTGAATCCCTTTATTGTATAGTTGGATTTTGGCGCAATTATCGGTCTTCTTCCAGAGTCTCGAATTGCATTGCAATTCTTTACTCCCCCATAAATCGCATCTGCCATTACGTCATTTCCATCACCATGCGGCAAGAACCCGACCATCTGTCTTAGTTGTGGCGAGTCACAGGCCAGACCCGGCGTGACTGTGGCAGCACATATCTTGGCATGCAGGGATACTATGACATGTAATTTTTTGAACTGCTTTACGCTGATTTCGCCGTATTTTGCGTTCTCCCAGTCCTCATACTTGGACATACCAAATCCGCTGGAATCCGCAGCTAGTGGACCGTTTGCATCAGGCTTGCCCATCCACGCAATTATACGTTGTAGTACAGCTGGATCTATTTCCGATATACGGAGTTGGTACCAAGATCTGCTGTACCGTCTACTTATTTCGCAGCGTTTTAGGTCGTCGGGATACTTTTTGAGGTGGTTTACCAGGTCCCAGTAGCTTAGCCGGTTACCTATCTTGATGACGGACAGTAAAATGGCTGACACACGCCTGTCACGTACGCCTGGCCGTATGCCCATCAATTCCCGTGCCTTATCTGCAATTTTGCGCATCCATGTATCATGATTGTCCCCCTCAGCTTCACGTTTTTTGTTGTATTTGGACCAGTTTATCTTGGGATCATTTCTCTTCCCTTTTGGGTTGTTCTTACTTCTGTTCCTTTTTGGATTGCCTGCTTTTTTTGATTTTCCATATCTTTTACTCATTTGTTATAATCATAATATATCTATATTACCTTATGGCCTTGTCCAAAAAACCAAAATTACCGACCTTCTTTGATACTTACGGAGGCACCTGGACCGGCAGGAATGCGCAGGGTAGACACCGGATTACGTTCCTAGTGCTCGCCGGCCCGTCGTCTATGGCGGTCCACGTGCAGTATTGCGCAGCCTCCCCCACGTTGTGGGGCGAACAAAAACCCCATAACATGGCGCTATTATGCAACCATGTTATAACAAACAACCATTGAGAGTAGTTCTGTCTCCTGTGTGTGTTCTCTGAGGGCTCTCACTATGGCTCCAAACCTGTCTTTTATGGCAGAGAAGACGCTCTCTACATTATTTCTACGCGATAATTTGTTGTAGAATGTTCTAGGATGCTTCTCGAAGAACCGTAACATTTGTGCCCTTGCGTTGAATCCCTTTATTGTATAGTTGGATTTTGGCGCAATTATCGGTCTTCTTCCAGAGTCTCGAATTGCATTGCAATTCTTTACTCCCCCATAAATCGCATCTGCCATTACGTCATTTCCATCACCATGCGGCAAGAACCCGACCATCTGTCTTAGTTGTGGCGAGTCACAGGCCAGACCCGGCGTGACTGTGGCAGCACATATCTTGGCATGCAGGGATACTATGACATGTAATTTTTTGAACTGCTTTACGCTGATTTCGCCGTATTTTGCGTTCTCCCAGTCCTCATACTTGGACATACCAAATCCGCTGGAATCCGCAGCTAGTGGACCGTTTGCATCAGGCTTGCCCATCCACGCAATTATACGTTGTAGTACAGCTGGATCTATTTCCGATATACGGAGTTGGTACCAAGATCTGCTGTACCGTCTACTTATTTCGCAGCGTTTTAGGTCGTCGGGATACTTTTTGAGGTGGTTTACCAGGTCCCAGTAGCTTAGCCGGTTACCTATCTTGATGACGGACAGTAAAATGGCTGACACACGCCTGTCACGTACGCCTGGCCGTATGCCCATCAATTCCCGTGCCTTATCTGCAATTTTGCGCATCCATGTATCATGATTGTCCCCCTCAGCTTCACGTTTTTTGTTGTATTTGGACCAGTTTATCTTGGGATCATTTCTCTTCCCTTTTGGGTTGTTCTTACTTCTGTTCCTTTTTGGATTGCCTGCTTTTTTTGATTTTCCATATCTTTTACTCATTTGTTATAATCATAATATATCTATATTACCTTATGATTATATTATTAATCAAACTAGATCTATTAGTAATTAAACATTACTAAACCAATTTTTGGACAAGGCCGGTGTGACCCGGAGTATTTTGATTCTCGTAGCGTTTTAGGTGTACAGACAATTTTTCACACATGTCGCTCTTTTCACCATATTTTTCCGTCAAATGGCGTATGGTTTGGTCTAATGCCGTTATCCTCTGTACATATTGGCTCTCTGCGTATTGCATGTCGTATTTTAACTGCGATATCTCTGCATCCTTCTGTTTAATGATATCATGCAAATCAAGGTTCTCACGCGATACCGCAACCACCTCCTTCCGTAATAGTGTCGATTCGCCGGAGGATGATTCTGTTCCCTGTTGTATGATGCGTTCCAAATTACGAATGACATTATTGGCATGGTACAGTTGTGCGAGCGTGCGTTCCCATTTTTGAAATATATCATTTATGAATTTGTGATGTATGTGGTAAATGCTGTTAGATTTGTTGTACGGCATGGTGTTTATCGACGGCGTAGGATATTGTGAAATTGTTATGTGCGGTGAATAAGGAATGCCGATACGTGTTGCCATATCATAATGATATGACTGCGATGATATCATTCCGGATGTGTCCTCCAGATACACACATCATGATGTATGTCGTTAAATACTGTCTTTGTCCAATGATATGTAAGTGCCAATACCTTCATTCTTCGAAACCTTTGAAGGTATTGGTACAAATTTGTATTTAACCACGATATCATATTGTGGATACTAACAGATATTCAACAAGGTCAACAACCCCGCATGGGCATATAGAACACATCCCGTATGGTTTATCCTCAAGTATAGTCTATTGTGCTTATTGTGGTGGGGGGGGGGGTTGAGTATGTACGAAGATCGCAATACACATTTCCAAATTTATCTAGGATTTTTTGTAGGTGTTTTGCTTTTTGAAGTGTCCAGACGGACCGTATCATAATGGAGTAATGCGCTGTACATCATGTAGTGTATTTTTCGTATCTGTATTGTATGGTATTGTCATCCATCACCCGAAGCTGACCTGACCAGATGGTCGAAAAAGCTTCTTTTGTTTATCCAGTCAGTGGCCTTTAGTGTAAATAATACAGAATTTGCATCCATGCCCTTTTGGCTGCGATTTCCCCCACCATCATTGCGTACGGATACGAATCTCCGGTTGACCCGTTCAACGCCGTTGTTGTCCACAGATACATCCTTGTTGTACAGGTGAGTGGACATGTAATACCCCTCTCTATAGTGTCTCTTTTGGCGCCTTGCGATGGTGTTGTACTCGTCATCCTCGTATGTGCCCCACATCAGCTCGCTGCGCTCCTTATCCAAGCACCGGGCGGCAACCCTCCTGGTGTGTATATCCTCTATCTTATCATACATGTAATGCTTGTAGTCCAGACGGTGTAGCGCCGTCAAAAATTCTAATGAATCTCCTTTGAGGTTGCGATGTTCCATACACTTCTTTGAGAGTCGGCGCTGGTGCTGCATGCACATCTGATGATCACCGCCCGTATGCAGCCATATCGTATTGGAGTCCTGTCCGACAACGCCGGTATAGCCAGGTAGCATCTTGCCGACCTCACCAATATTGGCCGATGATACCACCTTGGCCAGGCAGTGCTCAGCACCGCGGGCCACCATTATCTTGGCGCTGTTGGAACCGGGTACCTTCCACCACATCTCATCACACGCCAGGTATGGCTCGGACAGTATGTCCTGTTTAATGGTACGGTATTCGGGAGCCATCCTGCGGCCAGCCCTTATCTTGGTACGGTATGCCCACGAGCGCGATATATCTTGCTTTAGCGCATCATCACAATATTCTGCAACCTTTCCAAACGAGAGGCCATCTAAATTTAGGCCGGTGGCGACTGCCGAAACGTTTGATGAGACCCGCTCATACCTGTGCATGCAGGGCGGTTCCGCCGATACCTGCTTTTTACAGGTGCGGCACCATCTCCTGTTGATCTTGTATCTGACAATCTCTACTGTAATGTGTAATACTTTTCCGTACCTATAGTACGAGTCGGTCACACCTTCAGACAGTGTATGCGCCTCGCCGTCCTTTTGCTTGGGGCATACAGTTACGTCGACTGTCTCTTCTCTGTCTATATGTTCGGGAACCTTGCTTATGGTAGGCTTGCACCCCGGCTTCCTGCCCGGCTTGCCAGTGCTCTTGCGGTCATTGGCCGGGACTGTATAGATGTGGTTGTTTTCTGCGTTCAGTTTCTTGTTGGCCTTTTTCAGTTTCTTATTGTCAGACTCCAGTACGGCCTCAATTGCCTGCAGCATCTGCACGGTGTCATCTTTGGTATTGTTCTCGGCTACTAGTGTGGCGGCCACATTGGTCATGTGATTGATCACGTCTACCAGCCGCTCTACAATCCCCATCCATGATGCGCAGCATGGGCAGTCATTTACGTTGCAGGGAATGCCCACAGATGCTATACAGTCTGTATCTGATGTATTGTGACTAGAATTCCCGCATGTATGGTTAAATATCGCTTCTACCAATTCTGTTTGGTGTACCTGTCTTACCATTTCACTTCCGGTGAGACTTGTACTACCATTCTAATAAAATACGACGTTTAACGGATTTAAGGAATGATCAAAAAAAAGTTGACCTAGTTGGCATTAAATCCTCCATATGAGGACTGCAACATGGGCAGTCTCATTTGCGGTACTGCAATACCGTGGCGGCGTTATGTATCTGTACCTCGCAGCGTGGGAGCGGTCAACCTGTGGAACTTCAAAAAGCAAAACACCTACTTCTGCTCTAGGATTTTTTTGCCATCTTCCGTGATTGTCACGGAGGCTTTTTCTTTGTTTAACAGTCCTGCTTTCTTTAAAGAAAAAACAGCCCACCCTAATCTATTTTTCAGTATAGTCTCACCTCCACTTGGTTTGAGTCTATTTCGTTCCTCTTTTGTGAGGTTAAATTCGTTGGACAGGAGATCAAGGAATTTGCGCTGGTCGTGAGCCTTTCCGTCACTGATGTATTTTAGAATTGGAAGCGTTATTTGCCAGAGCTTTGGGATCATGTCTGTAATCGATCGTTTGTATGTATATGTATTTTTCTGTTGGTTAAGGATATGCGGTCACCTACCCCTGCATAAATATAACAAAGTAATCTTGAGTTTTTTTAACAATTACACATCATGAAACATCTACTATGACCATCCCGTCTTCGCCCTCTGCAAGCTCACCTCTTACAGCATCCAGAATATGCGACTTGGATGTGAGACCAGAAAAGTCCATTGCCTTGAGGTTATTCACCAGATAGACCTCTGGCATGATACCAAAATGCTTTGAGTTAAAGAACCCATCTAGAGTGTCAGTAACAGTTGTCTTGTTCACACAAAAGACCTCCCCATGATCCAATGAGACCTTTGATCTGCCGAACATATCAAGTACCACAATCTTGTGCTTCTTCCTCTTAACCATCAACCGTTTTTCTATAATATGCGCGCCAAACACAAAGTAATGACTTGACTTGAAGATGAGACTGACCATCTCCACATCCACTCCAATAATCTCTGAAGCCCTCAATCTTGCCTCGTCCTGCGTAAAGACGTTCCTCATAACTGCACTGCCATCCAGCTCAACATTTCCAACTGCTGTTATTCGAAGGATTGCCTTATCTGGAATAAACTTGCTATCAATAACTACTGACTCTGGAGTCGCTCCCTTATCTATTAGAATTTCACGTATCCTGTTGTGCTCCAGTGATATCTTTTCAGGTGTTGGGTCCGCCATCGAGACCTCCATCTCCTCCTGGATCATGGATAGCGCCACGCCTATAGACGAGATGACCTCGGCATACTCGGCCTTGCGGTATGGCGCCCCCAGCTGTTTAGCTACAAACGGCACCAAGACCGACGCGCCTCCACCACCACCGATTATATCCGTGGATGAATCCATCTTAAAGTCCTTGAGAATTCTGATGACAGTCTTTGTGATCTGAAATGAAGAGTTCTGTATTATGGACTGCGCAGCCTCAAAGTATGAGACATGCAGCATCTCTCCTAACTTACCTAGGGCAATCTTGGCTGACTCCCTGTTTGCAAATGAGTAGTCTGACTCCTCCACCATCTCTAGAGCGTTTGCAGCACAGGTGTTTGTGATGGCATAAGTACCTTTATCGCATTTTATAGTATACACTCAGGTCCATCCCTTTCTGTACCCACAGGTATGCCAGTTATCCACACATCTGAAACAGTCTTGTACTAGGCGGCTATCGTTACATTACCTGACATAGCGGCGGATTCTTCAAATATGTTCCAGTCTGGATTCTTGGACAATTCCACTATGCCTTTCCATGGTACAATGCCGCGCTTCTGGCAGGTGCGCGTATAGCTCACCAAAATTGAAAATACGTGCATGCCCGTGCTAGTCATTAATTTGTGGCGCACGTTGCGCTGCAACACTATGGTGTCACGTATATCCAACTCAACGGGGTTATTGTTAGGAGGCATTCCTTTGTACCGCAGGAACGTAAACAGGTTCGGTGACGCGTTGTGTATGGTGGCGGCCATTGGATGGCCCCCGTATCCATCTGCGATACTGCACAGCTGTCGTTGCAGAGACAGGCAGTATTCGGGAGGGGCCGTATCCATGTATTTGATGCGTCTATACATGCACAGGAGCCGCCGGTACTGTATGTACGGAACGCTTCCCCTCTTTGCTTTTATGGCGGCTTTCTCGGCCATACGTAGTATGTGCACCCAGCACCGCTGAACAATGCGGAAACTGTTGTATCCTGCGTATCCGTCCACTATTACGGGTTTATCCAAAAGTGCGCTAAAGTGTATTTCGGGTATTGCACCGGCCCTACTTGCGGCCACCAGTACATATGTGGCATCAGGTATTGATGCCATCCAGGCATACCCCCTCTTACCGTATATCTTTAGTACTGTCTCGTCTAAATGGACGTACAATGCCAATATGATGTATTTCAGTATGTTTTGGTATGTTTTTTCCAGTGTCAGTGTTGCAATGGCTTTGCGCGCGTTCCATATGGTATTTGGTGATATCTCAAAATCATACATGTCTCTAAAATAGACAGACATTGTCTCATCAGTTGCACGTGTACCAAAGTATTCCACTACAAAACCGCGAGCCTTGGGACCGAGTGCCGTACCGGCAATAAGGGGACTGTCGGCTTCTGTAACGTGTCCGCATCTGTCGCATTTACACCGTCCCACTACAATCGTACCAGCCACTATACTTATTCTGTCTCCATCAAAATCATACATTTGTCGTACAACCGGTCGCAATATTATCACGTGTTCGTTGCCACAGTTGGCGCACCGGTGTATGTCGTATCGTTTAGTATATTCAGAACGGTTATGATGCGAGATGCCCTTGTGGCCCTGTGGCGGACCCGCTTTGCGACTATTCAGGTCCACATTAGGATCGTTCTTGGTGGAAGTATCGTTTTTGTTTGCGGCGTTGTCATCGGCACTCTCAGAATCCAGAAGGGCTTCCTCTTTCTGGAACTTTTTTCTCTCGGCATTATACATTGACCCTGTAGATGAAGGCGCGTTTTCATTTTCATAATAGTTGAGGCGTCGCACCAAATATTCAATCTCAGATTCGTATCGGTCAATCATTGATGCCTTTTCCTCTTTCAATTGAATTACTTGAGCCCTGAGTTCCGTATTCTCTTTTTCTAAAAGATCGATTTTCTGGTATATTTTTCTCAATTCCTTTCTGAGTAGTGCAGAATCTCCCATTAAATCATCCAAATTTGATACCAGCTTTAAATCTTTCTATTCAAATCTGCCCCTTATGGGTGGACCTGAGTGTATACATTTTATACAGACATACTCATCATCGCCAGGCTTTGGTTGCAGCATGACTATCTGACCTGTTTTTAGATCGTCTGGATCTGCAAAACACGAGTACTTTAGTCCAGCAATATGTGCACTTCGAGGCCCCACAGATGATACACTCCCTCCGTCTAATCTTACCATACTTCCACCTGCGACCCCGACTATACGGACATCCATGGATCGGATGCAAGTGGGATGCTCATTTATTGTAACGTAGTGAAATTCGGGCTTGCCGCCTCTGATGACACATATGTTGGTACTGGTACCTCCTACCTCTATGAATATGCCATTTGTGATCCTAAGATGCAGAAGAGCGCCCGCAACGCTGGCTGCCGGCCCTGATAATATTGTCAGAATGGGTTTTGTCTTGAAGGTGTTCATGCTGGTGACCCCACCATCCCCCTTCATGACCATCAAGGGTGATGTCACATTCATATCGCGTATAGCGGCCTCTACGTAATTGGCCACCTCCAGCGTCTTGGGGAGTACGCTTGCATTGATCACAGATGTCAATGTTCTAATCTCCAATCCATAAATTCCCGATATCTCATGCGATGCGGTGGAGGGAATGCCTAATGTTGTTGCAATCTCCATCACAAAGGCTTCATTGGAGGGATCATCCACACCAAACGCCTCTGTCGCAACAATGGCCTCTGCCCCTTCTTTGCGCAGTCTCTCTATGGCCTCGGCCACCTCGTCTTCGGATATCAGATGAGCGGTATCTAAGAATGCGTGGCATGTTCTCAACTCCTTACCAGACTCTGTCTTTTCATTGTCCAAACGGGTTCTCTTGACCACGTCTCGCTTTGTGGGTCCCACACCCATGGCTATTATACCCACCTTATGCACATCTGACTCTAACAGTGCGTTGATGGCCTGCGTGGTACTATGCGAGATTATCTCAATCTCATCTATATTCATACTGGACTCCCGTATGACGTTACGTAATGCCTTGATGATGCCATCTGAAACGCCCCTCTCAGCGTCATGCGTGGTCGGTACTGTGGACTTTGCGGTTATTATACCGGCACTAGTATCCACGGCTACTGCCTTGGTGAAGGTCCCGCCAACGTCTATTCCCACCCTTATACGTCTACTCTGAGACATTCGCTCTAGACTTCCTCATCTGCGCCAGCTGCTTTGCCTTTCTGGGCCGCAGTATCAGTACATATGCTGAGGCAGACATGTAGATGCTCAGCAGAACTATCTGCGCCACCACAGTCTCTAAGGTGGGATAGATTCCTGTCATTGTGGCCATGTTGATATCAAGTCTAGGTATGATACCCAGCATACTGGTATACGGAACGATATCTAGTACCTGCAGCTCCCGAATGGCATTACCCAAGAATGCAATGGAGAGGTACGCGCCTATGCCCATCGTCAACCCAAACAGGACCCGTAGGGGCAATCTTCTACCCAACCTTCTCATCACAAAGTATAGGGCAAAGAGGGATGCTAATCCTATGACAAAGCCCAGTCCCACGAAACTCTCCATATACTTGGCAAAGCCAAACATTGCCTGATAGAAGAGTACGGTCTCAAACCCTTCCCTATATACGGTAAAGAATGCCAGCATTACAAAGACCATGGTTCCTCCGGTGGTGGTCGCCTGCCAAACTTTGGCCTTTACAAACTCCATCCACTTTTTATGTTCTATCTTGTTCAGAATCCAAAAGCTCACATAGAACAAGACTCCTGTCGCAGACAGGGCAGCGATTGCCTCTATAAGCTCCCTATCGGCCCCGGATATCTCTATAATATATGATGCAACCAGCCACGTTACACCCGTTGCCACCACTGCTGCAATAATACCATAATAGACGTACGGCTTTAGTCTGGAGTTTCTGGATGCTTCAAGATACATCAGGATTGCTCCTAGTATCAGAACTGCCTCTAACCCCTCCCGGAATATAATGGCAAATGATGCAGAGAACGCTATCATCGGCGCTATATCCCCACTCCCAGTTACAAGACGCTCTGACTCATCCAAATTTCGTTCTATACCAATAACTATCGCTTGAACCTCATCGTAGTCCGCCCGCTGCTTGATTAAATTTCGAAGCTCTGCAAACTGATACTCCACCTCCAACGTAAAGTCCGGTGCAATGGGGCGCAATGGTATCTCTACGTACTCATAGCTGTCAAGGTAGGCCACCCGAGCGGCGGCATACGCTGAATCATAGTCGCCATTCTGGTAGTGCGCCAGCATCTCTTGTAAGGTGGCTCGTATAAAATCAATCTCGGCCCTCACCTCTGCCTGTTGCTCATCGGTGGAATCCCCCCTCTCTCTGATCTCCCTTTGTTGGGCAAAGGCGGTCCCATCTGCATCGCTATTCAGATATGCCAGTGCTTTCTCTTCACCGATGTCTAAATTTGGAAGTATGGATGTTTCAAGAAAGTTCCGTATCTGTTGTGACCCCTGACGCTCCTTTATCATGTCTCTCAGATCCTCTCTCATGTCGATCTCCAACGCATACATGAATTCTGCATCTACTATCTCCAGTGTTGGTTCAAGATACTCAAAATTTTCAAGGTATGCCTCTATTGCCAGCTCTTCAGCGGCCGCATAGTCCCCTGAATCTACTGCAACAAGTAGTTGTGCGTAGAGGTTACGAATGTTGTCATATAAGGCGCCTTCATCATGAGTGAGAGTCATCATGCCCAAAAGATCCCGCTGAATGGCACTGACAAGATTTCCCACAGTCAAAAAACTATCACCATTTTCAACAGAGCGTTCCAGATCATCAAAGAATGACTGTACCTCCAAATCCACCATGACGTTCAGATCAGCTGTCTGCTCAAACATTCGACTCGACTCTCCCACCAAAACCTCTGTTATCTTCTGTGCTGGTGCACTATTTTCAGCGTACGCGATTATGTACTGCTCGTCAGCTGTGGTCAACAGGTTAACAATTATTGTATCTGATGAGTCATCTTGTATGTCATATCTGCTGATCATAGACAGCAGAGAGTCTATGGACTGAGCTGCATCCTGCTGAGGGATATCCGTAACGGCTAGGGTTAGGTCCAGTAAATCCAGATGTATCTGGTTGGTAAGTTCCGAATTGTAACTGCGAAGATCCTGCAAACCACGCGCAAAGTTTGCTGATGCAAACTCTACTGCATACTTGGCGCCATCCACATCGCCTTCCTGAAGAAGGGATTTTCCAACATCTAGCCCCGTCTCTGTTATAACCAATGTCGAAACCACCAAGTCATGTTCGGCTGCGTGGGCAGGTATGATAAGCAGTGTTGCAAAGACTATCAGGTATATACGCGGATTCTTGATCATCATGGTGTTACGCATAGTGGAATGCAGTAAGATCCAATATTTTTCGATCTTATTAGCTTAGAAGTAATATTCAAAATCCGGCACTTAGGCGACCTTAACCTGCATGATACCACATATGGTAGGCTCTAGAGATACACTCACACCCAAACCAGGGGCAGAATTATAAATGTTGTATATCAGATAGAATACATATTACATGTCATGTATGGTCAGGCGGCTACTGCCAAACCGGGCGTCTCTGATGTCATGTCCCATATATTACAGGATGTTTTGGTGGGTTGCCGGACACCATCAGGCAGCATGTAATCCATGAGTTTTGGAGGAGCCAACTCGCTATTATTCACAATGCCAGTTATTGTCGCCTTTAGGTCGTCTATCGAGTCAAAGTAGTTGCCTGCCAAGGCGCGCTTGAGATCACGCCACAGCATCTCTATGGGGTTCAGTTGAGGAGTATACTTGGGAAGGAAGATGCGCACCATACCACCATTGGAATCTCTCTCGTACTCGTTCATCGTTTGCGACTTGTGAGACGAGACATTATCCAAAACGACTGCCACATTCCTCACGCCCTCCCTGACCTTGTTCATGAATATCTTGAGGGTCTCTGAGTCGGTCGAATTTACAATGGCGATATGGAACCAACCGTCCCCTAACACGCCCATAAGCCGTACAGACTTTTTTGACCAGCTCATGGGAATGGTCTCATGACCGCCAACTGGCAGCCAGCCATAGCCGTTCCACCCGCCCACCATACATGATGCCTCATCCAGGGCCATTATGACATATCCGAGAATCGCCATTGTTCTAAGACGTTCTCCAGTAGTCTCCTTGAACTCTTTTTGTTCCTCCTCTGAAGCGCTCTTGTGTGGAGCTGGCCTTGACTTGCGGAATGAGTAATCTACATCATGCATCGTACGACGTATGGTGTCGAGACTACACTTCACACCTAATTTTTCGTATATCACACCTTTCATCATCTTGGCCTGCCATCGTTTCCTCTTAAATCCAAACTGTACGGGCGATTTGGACAGCCACCCTTGTATCGTATTCATCATGGCATCACTCAACAATCGAGCTCGGCCAGGAGGCTTGCGGTCATCCAAATCGTTCAAACCTCTATCTCTTCCCCTTACTAACCAGCCGCGTATCGTACCCGGCCGCCTATATAGCTCCTTTGCTATCGTGTCGATGGTCTTGGATTCCTTTCTCTTGATGCATGCCAACAACACGGTCTTCTCCTTACCCTCTTGGAGGTTCGCCATACGCTCTTCCATCTCTTTAATGGTATAATCTGGCATGAACTTGTCACCTTTTTGGATACGTTCTTCCCCCTTTGCCGTGGGTCGTGGGCCATCTTTTGATTTGTCATGGTTAAATACTGTATCCGTGTTATTCTTTTGTGCCGACCTTTTGGGGTTGAACATACCATTAGGTGGCACACTCTTCTTTAAATACTACTTAGTTGATCTAAATTAACTTTGTTGTACAACAAATTTCACCCGCATCCCAACGGAGCGTCGTAACGGCACGATACAATACTGTGAACTGGACCCATATCGATCTTTTTATAACCAATACGGTGCCATCGGCCACTGGAAAAATATTGAGGATCATTGCTGAGTACTACGCACCATACATAGTCGAGCATATTTAAGAGAAAAGGTAAATTTTATGATTGTAGAATAACCATAGAATTTGAGATTAAACTCTTGACAAAAAGTTGCTTTGAGATGGTCTGCCGGCCCTTCAGAGTGATGTGGTATCATGGCAAACTTTCAGGCTGGCCGAAAATCTTGCCGTATCGTGATACGGTGCTTGTACGCCGTCTATTCTTGTGGGATATAATCAAAGTATCAAATATTATTGGAGATTAAAATTTGTCCAAATTACATCTGTTTCCACCATACACGCTTTTAAAATTATAATTCTATGTTATTGTTTGAAATATTTGTTCTATAATTGGAGAATATTGGTGTATAATTTGGGGATTATTTAAAATAAATATAAAAAAATTTAACCTGTAATGAAAAATAATATGACTATATTACTTCTAATATCTAGTATACTTGTAGCCCTGCCCTCTTATCCGATGGCATTTGCAGATGCACAGGAGAGATTGGACTTTGCTGCTGGACTTGAAGAGGCACTCGGACACTTTTGGGCATTGGAGCTCAATCTAGACGAGAATAACGCCGAGCTAGCAGAGACTCACGCAACCCACCCTATAGCCGAGCTGTATGATGCCATGAAGCCCCAACTGCAGGCTGCAGACCCTGCATTTGATCAGCGATTCTTTAACACGCTCAGTGATCTCAAAGATGAAGCAACCGTTACTGTGTCCAGAGCACAAGCTCAGGCCGCGATTGATGATGCAGCAGAGCTAGTCGAGGAGGCGCGTACTTTGGTGGTAGGCGATGCTCTCAGCAATGATCCCCACTTTAAGATCCAACTGATAAAGTCACTCCTTGAGACATCCATAGTGGAGTATGGTGTGGCCTTTGAGGGCGGCTCCTTGACTAATCTTGCCGAACTGCAAGATGGTACTGCATTTGTAGTTAGGTCTCAGGAGATCTTTGATGAGATAAAGTCGGAGATTGACTCTGATGATGCCGCAAACTTGGATGCCATCTATAACTCACTTAATGGAGCGTATGATGAACAAGCAGACCCATCTGTAATTGAGAGTCAGACCAATGGTTTGATCCGTAATCTAGATGGTGTGGCCGACAAGCTGGCACAGGAGAGATTGGACTTTGCTGCTGGACTTGAAGAGGCACTCGGACACTTTTGGGCATTGGAGCTCAATCTAGACGAGAATAACGCCGAGCTAGCAGAGACTCACGCAACCCACCCTATAGCCGAGCTGTATGATGCCATGAAGCCCCAACTGCAGGCCGCAGACCCTGCATTTGATCAGCGATTCTTTAATGGACTGAGTGATCTCAAAGATGAAGCAACCGTTACTGTGTCCAGAGCACAAGCTCAGGCTGCGATTGATGATGCAGCAGAGCTAGTCGAGGAGGCGCGTACACTGGTTGTAGGAGATCTACTCAGTGCTGACCGCGACTTTAAACTTAAACTGATGAAGTCACTCCTTGAGACATCCATAGTGGAGTATGGTGTGGCCATTGAAGATGGAGTAGTGGCAAATGTAGCCGAACTACAAGATGGTTCTGCCTTTGTCTGGAGGTCGCAACAGATATTCAACGAGATAAGCTCAGAGATTAGCGACGGTGATGCTAGCAACATTGAAAGCATCTATGGAAGTCTTTGGCCAGCATATGCCAACACCGTCTCACCAGATACGGTTGCAGATCTCACAAATGAACTTATTGACAGAATTGATATCATATCAGGAGGCATAACCCAAGAAAACTTGGACTTTGCTGCTGGACTTGAAGAGGCACTCGGACACTTTTGGGCATTGGAGCTCAATCTAGACGAGAATAACGCCGAGCTAGCAGAGACTCACGCAACCCACCCTATAGCCGAGCTGTATGATGCCATGAAGCCCCAACTGCAGGCCGCAGACCCTGCATTTGATCAGCGATTCTTTAATGGACTGAGTGATCTCAAAGATGAAGCAACCGTTACTGTGTCCAGAGCACAAGCTCAGGCTGCGATTGATGATGCAACAGAGCTAGTTGAGGAGGCGCGTACTTTGGTGGTCGGCGATACTCTTAGCAATGATCCAAACTTCAAACTACTCTTGATAAAGTCACTCCTTGAGACATCCATTGTAGAGTATGGTGTGGCCTTTGAGGGCGGCTCCTTGACTAATCTTGCCGAACTGCAAGATGGCACCGCCTTTGTCATTCGGTCTCAGGAGATATTTGATGAGATAAAGTCGGATATAGAAGATTCCGATGATCTAAGCCGCCACTACAAGTCCCTTAATGCAGCGTATAACCGACAGGCCGCCCCATCGGTGGTTACTGAAGAGACAACCGCAATCATAGACATCATCAATAGCATAACTGGAGATGATGGCAGTGCTGGAATACAAGGTCACATAGATGCAATCAGAATGTTACTCGAAGATACAAGGTCTGCATACAGTCTCGGTGATCTTACCACCGCAAGAAGTTCTTCCATAAAAGCATACCTTGATCACTACGAGTTTCTTGAATTGCCTCTGATTGACGCTGGAGAACGTGAGTTTATGGTACAGGTTGAAAACCAGTTACGTATAGAACTCCGCCAGTTAATAACAAACGGCGCTGCATCATCTACAGTATCTGGAATGATAGATAGAATTCTAACTCAGATAGATAGAGTAGAAGATATACTGACAAATTCATCTGGTAACTAACATTGGTAATGGATATCCCTCAAGGATATCTGATATTTTTTTATAAAAACTAACATTTGGCACTAGCCCAACAGACTTTCATAGATTTGATGGATTATAGTAAAGGTATTCTGGAGGGCGTGACCATATGATGCCCCTGATGGATAACCGTTGGAATGTAGCATGAAGGTTTGAGGGAGAGATAACACGTTCGTGTGATGTTTAACACACGGATTTGACACCTCAAGCATATCGGTTTGAGACAAGCATATCATATTGAGCGGCAGTGTCTATACAACCCATACATGATCACCATGTTTGAGGTCAACCACAGGGGGGTTGACATGCTCTCAAAATCATACAAACCCAGCATGTAAGCATGCCTGTACACAATATCCCCTACGGATCCCAACAGTATGCCCAATGTAAGCAGCGCCCAGGGGGCAGATAGTATGGTCTGCCGGAACACACCAAATGCGAACGCCGCCCAAATCCCCAACGTCACAGAGCCGACCACCGATGCCAGCGACCACAAACCCGCATCGTCAGCACCCACCCACACAAAGAATCCGGCCGCAAACAGAATCGAGACCGTCGTCGTCAGCAGCAGTCCCGGCCACACGCGTCCACTAAAATACCCTACATTGATGGTTATGTGTGCGATAAAGAACAGATACGATGCAAAAAACAGAGCCTCGGCCACTTCACTCCAGACATCCAAAGTCCCCGTCGGATCCAGATAAAAGTAGTATAACGCCTCCCCCACAAATACGGCAAGATTTCCTATCCCAAGCATCAAAAACGATCTGCTGAATATGCGGGACCCTCCATACCGCACATACACCAGCATACAGCATGCCGCGACCGCCAGCGGTATGACCATGATGGCGGTGCGGATTACCACGTATTGACCGGCATCATATACAATGGGACTGACCTGTATCAGTATCGCAATGGTCGCTATCGCACACAAGACCAGACAGTATTGTAGGCGGACAGACGATGCGGGCGGGATGTTCAGAGTCATCTGGCTACCGAGTTGAACGCATAGCTGTACTGCGCCACCTCCATTGGTAGACGCGCATCGACCCGCAGTGTGTCACCAGTACTCTCAAACAGCAAGCCCGTCATCGTGGTACGGTATGTGCTCACCCGGCGGCCGTCATTGGCGTTGGAGTATCCGGCATGCCGCAGCAGCCCATCTTGTATCATCTGGCGCACCCGAATATACGTGGAGGCTTTTGGCGTATCAAGACGTGTTACAATATCAGGTATACTTAGGGCGCTGGACACCACTGCATCTAGTATGGACTTTTTTGCCACATCTCCATACGCCCCAAGCAGGCCAGAGATTACAGTCGGCTCGATTATGGACACGGCGGCCTCCGCATCCGTACCATGTGTGGCGGTCAGCACCCGCTCAAAGATCCTTGCCTCAAGAACCGATACGTGACGACCAAACAGACGGCGCAAGACCATATCAATCTTGCCAAAGTCCGCCACCGCCGCCAGCATGCTGATGCCGTACATCTTCTCCACCTCCCCTACCACCTTCTCGTACGTCTTGTAGCCCAAATCCTTCTCCAAAGATACCCGTACGCCTCTTGCCACTACTGCATCCAACGAGTTCATACATTGTATATGTAATTAGACCTTTAAATAATTTTTATTAGAAATAGCATACTATTTCTAAAATTATATATACGACTATGTACTATCATACACATGGCATATCAAGTTGCAGTGGCTGCAGCGCTGGCGATCTCTGCCGTAGTCGCTGCCGCCCTGACGGGAATGGTCACTGAAGTGTCAGGCGAGGGTATCATAACCCCCACGGCTCCCAGATACTCGGAGACATGCGCCCATGGCCACAACGGATTTAGTTGCGGCGATTCGTCCTTGCGGCAGGATATTGATGAGCTAGAGAGGCGCATCAGTATGTTGGAGCAATGACGGCGCATTGCATTTTTTTATTTAAACGACAATACGATCGTTAATGGCTTTTCTATTGTTGGGATAAATAAAATAGTAAAGCTCGTAGAACCGCATGACTTTAAGAATAATGATCCAGTATGAATACATACCATGACAGCTTGGGACCAGACAGTTACATCCTCACTATACCGTGTAATGTCAACCATATTGAGTAATAATGTGCATCTACGTGTCGTCGCTACCGGACTCATCACCATTGGATGTAGTATGCCAACTGCTCAGGTCGTGGTCAAAAGCATGAGCAAAGTCGAACATTCGTTCCATGTTGGTCACAGATGATACATCCCATGAGTCCAGAGGCTGGTTGAACGAGGAGGCATGATTAAACATGCGCTCCATATCTGTCACCGACGACACATCCCAGGAATCAAGAGGTTGGTTGAATGCGTGGGCAAACCAGAACATGGATGCCATATCCCTCACCGACGACACATCCCAGGAATCAAGAGGTTGGTTGAAGGCATCGGCGCTGAGGAACATATACGACATATCTGTCACCGACGACACATCCCAGGAATCAAGAGGCTGGTTGAAGAAGGAAGCATGCGCAAACATATTGTTCATATCCCTCACCGACGACACATCCCAGGAATCAATGGGCTGGTTGAAGAATAATGCCAGTGCAAACATATTGTTCATATCCCTCACCGACGAGGTGTCCCAAGAGTTAAGAGGTTGGTTGAAGACATTTGTATGCGCAAACATATGCTCCATATCCCTCACCTGCGACACATCCCATGAATCCAGAGGCTGGTTGAAAGCTGCAGCAAACAAGAACATGCGCTCCATATCCCTCACCTGCGACACATCCCATGAATCAATGGGCTGGTTGAACGAGGCGGCGTTATGGAACATACGCGCCATATCCCTCACCTGCGACACATCCCATGAATCAATGGGCTGGTTGAACGAGGAGGCACCATTGAACATGCGCTCCATATCTGTAACCGACGAGGTGTCCCAAGAGTTCAGAGGCTGGTTGAACGAGGGCGCATCAGCAAACATGCGCCCCATACTTGTCACTGATGAGACATCCCAGTTATCGAGTGGTTGGTTGAAAGCGTGTGCATGGCTGAACATGCGCTCCATACTTGTCACCGACGACACGTCCCAAGAGTCCAGAGGCTGGTTGAACGACGACGCTCCACTGAACATAATGAACATGTCGTTTACAGATGAAACATCCCACGAATCCAGAGGCTGGTTGAATGTGGAGGCATAAGTGAACGTATATGCCATATCTGTCACAGAAGATGTATCCCAGGTTGAAACATCACCGTTGAAGAATGTGGCGCGAAAGAACATGAACGACATATCTTTTACAGATGAAACATCCCATGAATCCAGAGGCTGGTTGAACGAGGCAGCGCCCGTAAACATGTTGTTCATGTCCGTCACCGACGACACATCCCAAGAGTTCAGAGGCTGGTTGAACACGACGGCAAAGTGGAACATAGATGACATGTCCGTCACCGACGACACATCCCAGGATGAAATATCCCCATTGAATGCCAAAGCACTGGAGAACATGGAGGATGTATCTGTGACTTCCGAGAGGTCAGGTGCGTCTTCTGCATTATATCCCATCCTGACTGCGCCCTTAAACGCCGACTCCATTGTGGCCCACTTTGTAGTGCCCCACTGCTCTATGGAGAGTATCTTGGAAGCGCTAATGTGATCTTCCCCCAAATGTATTCTGGTAAAGTTACCATATATCTGCACAGTGTGATTTCCAGGAGTTCCATATACATGAGTGGCATCTTCTGCATGTGTGGTAATGCTACCATCCCCCCAATCTACTGTATATTGGCCAGTTGCCCCTCCTATGGGTATTGTGATTGACTCGCCAGGGGATTGTGTCTGCCATATGGTGACAAAGCGGTCATCATCATACTGTATACTGTCATCGGCATCCTGCATCTGCGCCTTTAGCTCTTCAATTTTAGCTGTCAGCTCGTCTATCTGCGCCTGCAAACTCCCATCTGCAGGCATAACTGTATCCCCATCTTCCGTATGCGGCTCAATCTCCCCACCGTCCCCTGCAGCTTCTTGTACAATGACAAGTCCGGACATCCAGGTGTGCAAGACACAGTAGTATGGATACTCCCCTGCTTCTTCAAAGGTAAACGAGAAACTTTGATTTGATCTTATCTCCCCACTGTGGAATCGTCCATCCGGCCCGCCTTCGGTCAGCACCCCACTGACAGCGGTGTGTATGGTTGTGTCATTGTTAGGCCACCTGACAGTGTCCCCCACGTTTATGGTAACTGTATGTGGCATAAAGCATGTATTGGTGGCATCGCAGCCAACTACCGAAGCTCCTTGGGCAGTGGTAACCTCGGTAACTGTATCATCGGCAAACGCCACAGGGCTCATGGTTATACTCACAGCAAAGATAGACAGCGCAATGAAGGGTAATATCCAAACTACTCGCATTTGATTACTACCTAATAGACACCTAAAAACTTTTTTTGTATCGAATAATATTCTATAGCCCTGAAATCAATTCGCTATTTAAGATATAATCTCGGCGGTTTCTATTGCAAGGCCGGATAATGCCGGAAAAAGTGTCTCTACACGCTTGAATAGTTTTTAGGATCATAGTAGGCATGGCATGCATGGCAGGCAAGAGGAAGCAGCGGAAAGGCAGGGCATCAGAACAGAGTATCGACAGGCATGGACACCAGATCTATGAAAAGGCTGATCATCGGAGATGCGGAACTGAAGTGTCGCGCCAAGCGGCCAGTACGTGTCGGTTCAGGTCTATTTTTGGGATACGATCTTGGATTTTAGATCAATCACCCGGCATTGCAGGAGAAATCTTTGAGTGAATAAGGTATAATGTACTGTATGATATGTGCCAAAAACATTCCGAGTTAACAGTGGCTACATGGCCTGCCTGACCATTAAATTGAAGTAACCTGCGCAACTATATCTTGAGATCAGTCTGACTAGCACGTACGCTGCGAACGAATTACATCATGTGTCATGCAGTTGATCTCTTTAGGTCTTCTACAGCCTCTAATATTGTACATGTAGAGTCATCTACCTCTGTATTAGTTGTAAACCTGCCAAGACCTAGTCGTATAGACTCATGAGCCTTATCCTCGGTGAGTCCTATGGCCAGCAGCACATGTGATGGCTCTACCATCTGCGTGGTACATGCAGAACCGGCCGATATGGCCACCTTGTCAGACACTGAATTTATTATTGCCTTGCCTTCGATGCCGGGAAAACGTACATTCAGGTTGTGCGGTAGTCGATTTGTGGGATGACCGTTCAGTGTGGCGCCGAACTTTTGGAATCTTTCAAGCATCATTCTGGTCCATGTGCGTTGCTGCTCCCCTTCAAGCTTCATCTGGCTCTGTGCCAGGCGAGCGGCCTCACCAAAACCCACTATGCCCGCCACATTATGAGTACCAGATCTTAATCCCCACTCCTGACCGCCCCCACGAATTATGCCATCTAGTCGTACTATCGGCCTTATGCTGCGTATGTATAACGCTCCCACCCCCTTTGGCCCATACATTTTGTGCGCCGACATGGACATCAAGTCGATGTTCATCTTTTGTACATCCACAGGAATGTGGCCTACAGCCTGAGCTCCATCAGTATGAAACAGTATGTCATGTTTGTGTGCCAGCTTACCCACCTCAGACACATTCTGTATGGTACCAATCTCGTTATTCGCAGTCATTATGGATATCAACACAGTGTCAGAAGTAATGGCCTCTCTGAGTTGTTCCATATCTACACTGCCAAAACGGTCCACCGGCACGTAGGTGACCGAGTATCCGAGTCTCTGGAGATGTCTTGCCGTATCCAGCACGGCCTTGTGTTCTATTGTACATGTCACAAGGTGTTTACCACGTTTATGATGCCTGGCCATCACGCCCATCAATGCCATATTGTCAGCTTCAGTGGCTCCTGATGTGAATACTATCTCATCGTGACATGCACCCACCAAATCAGCTACTCTCCCTCTGGCCTCATCTATGGCCACAAATGCCTCATGTCCCAGTGAGTGATCCAAGCTGGATGGATTACCAAATTTCTCTGCCAGATATGGCATCATATATTCAAGCACCCGAGGATCCATTCGGGTGGTGGCATGATTGTCCAGATATATGGTATGTTTCATGGACCCCGTTCCATCTGGACAACCCTGTAAAAATCTCCTATGTCGTGTATGCGCGCAAACAACATCACAACACCCCGGTTGAAATGAGCTCGAAGCATACGGTTTAGGTAAGTGTCTACATCTAGTCCATCATGTTTCAGCCGCAGTGTCATTAGAGCCAGAAAGATATCCTCATAGTCTCCAAAGAGAACTGCAGGAGCAATCTCTGAGCCCTTCTCGTCGTACTCGTCCGGATTTGGAGGAGATGGATCCTTGAGGGATAGGCAGATGGCAAACCTACCTGCTATATTGGGCGTTACACCCGTACGCTTCTTTATTACTGCCAAGTTATTCTGACTCCTGCTACTCATCCGGAGCCGACTAAATCTTCTCATCTTTCATCCCAAAAGTATCCTGTCCTCACCTGCGTCTGCCCCATTGTTTGATCATGCTGTATGGTGTATGACTTTGACAGATACGGTAAGAGCCGACTGTACTCATCCTGTCCTATCTCTGTATCTGTAGAGAAGAGTATGATCTGGTGTGATGCCAATGGAAAGAATCTATCTACTAGATTCGAGCGATGCTCTGCATCTAATCTGGCCAATGGAGTATCTATCATGAAGGGTAGAGGGCGCCCCGAAGTTCGGGCCAGGCCCCACAATATGGACATGGATAACATCTGTCGTTCTCCCTGCGAGATTGTCTGCAAGGGTATCTCATTACTGTCCATATCGTATAATGTTACGTCAAATGTGTTGGGGTCTATCTTTACAGATTTTATGAAATTCTGTTTATGCATGAGAGTGATCACAGTCTCAGTGATGTATGACTCTAAGAGAGCCATCTTTCTCTCTCGTAGTTTTTTAGCGTATATGTCAAGAGCACGCTGAATGGTCAAGACGAGCTGGCCACTTCTTTGACTCTTTTCATTCTTGTACTGGCTTGCTCGTATATCTCGCATCTTTATGGTTATGTGCTTTATCAGCGCCAAACCCGACGCTTTACTGCCCTCTATGGTGTCAATCTCTCCTTCAAGACGCCCCAACTCTTGACGCATTCTGCCTATACGGGTGACGAGTGGGCCTATCTCATCATCAGATGGGGCTCTAATTATCGACTCTTCGAGTATGGTGATCTCTTCTTTTAGGCTATCATACTTGGATACGGTATCCTGAGCATGCTGTATGCTCTTTGTGGAGTCATGTATGATGTTTCGAATTCGCTCCTGCTGGCGGGTGGAGAAACCAAAGACTTCAGATGCGTTACCATTCTTTGGTAATGACCTCTTTATCGCATATAGTGTCTTGTTTATGATATTGTCTTTATGCTGATCATCCATATGACATAATTGTTCTGAGGCAGACAGTGTGGTCTGCACGTCTTGACATATGTCATTTATGATATCGGCCTTTATCCTATTTTGAGCTATCTGGTTATCGGTCTGAATCTGTTCTAACATCATACCTGTCTGTTCAGGTATAATTCCAAAGGGGAGGGTAGATGCACAAAGACCGCTGATAAAGTTTGTATGAGTCTCTATCTGGTTCCTCTTTATATCAAGTTGAGCTTGGATTTTATGACGTTTTTGCGCAAAACTACCTCCCATCTTGTTGAAGATGGCCTCTGCCTCCTGAATCTGTACTAATATCCTATCTTTGTCGGTCTTCTTTTCTACTTCCCTATCGTATAGTCTGTCTATCTTTGATTCAGCCTCACTCATTTGCTTGTTTAGTTCTTTGAACTCTGCTGCAAGATGCTTATCATCGCCCACAAGACTTCTCGTGAGGGTGGTGTTTAGATCCGTCTGTAGCTGCTCTACTATGTCTACTCCCAGTAGTGAGTTCAAAGGGGATTTTATGTCGTATCTCTGCGCCATCATCATCACCTCCTCACCATCAAAGAAGAACAAATCAAGTACCTCAGGAGGTATTAATCCATTTACAAAGGTCTGTAGCTGCTCTCTTCCTATACTGTTTATATCCTTGAATGTATCATCACCTTCACCACGTCTCTTGACTATAACCTCTTCGCTTATGCCATCCTTTGAGCGCCGCCAGAGGCGTTCCACCATGAATTCGTCTATATGACCGCTCATATACATGAGAAACTCAACAGAGATGGAGGTCTGTCTCTCTGAGTCTCGGAGACGTTCGGTGCGGTCACGATGCATGAGTTTGTCTAATCTCTCTTTGTATTGTCTTCGTGGATATCTAAAGTCATAACTGCCGTATAGGCACAGCCTGACCGACTCAAACAGAGTAGTCTTTCCGTCACCATTTCGTCCCCCTATCAGTATTATTGGTTTGGAGGGTGTGGTGGTAAAGTCGAATTGGTGCCTGCCTGCATAGGGACCATAGTTCTTGAGCGTTATACGTTTTAGAAGTATTTTATTATCACCTGACCTTACCGTATCTCTGCTTATCCAGCTGATTTTGTCGTAGATCATCTACTATTTGGTTTAGATCCTCACGCCACTCCTCATTTAGTATGGAGTTAATTTTGGCATATATGCGAGAGTGGCGCGTCATGTTATAATGTTCTAGCTCCGTATTCAGCAAGCGAGCCACCAACTGTGCCGGAACATCTGCCTCTGCGCAAGTCTCCTCTAATATCTCCTGCTCCAGTCTGCCAAATGAACCAGCGTCGTTCTTGATTTGGTCCAAACTTCTACCCGTGACTTTCTTGTATGTCTCATATGCGGTGTTTCTCCAGTCACCTCGCTCCATTCTCCATATGCGCTGAATCTCATGTATTTCATCATCCTGTATCAATGACATGTTTTCATCCGGGCCATCCTGCCGAACCTTGTTCTGCGCAACTAACAGTTTCTCCAAAAACTGAATGCAAAACTCCATGGTGTATGGCCCTGGCACGAGTACTTCGTATGGGTCCGGCTCACCGGGCGCATCCTCACCGTGTTCGGCGCGAGACTGCGCAATCCTCTCTTGGAAGGCCTTCATGCGCATCTCTTCTACAAGCTTCATTTTACCATCCCTGCGCTTTAAGCTGCGTACACTCTTTCGTATTTTGGGGTCCTGAGTGTCCTTGAGCTCTTGGCGAAGCTCCAAGAGTGGATACATCCACTCCTCCCCGTTCTCTATCGTATTCTTTAATGATGTATCCTTGTCTACTACAGTGCAAGTCCAGCACCCGAATCTACTATTCCCACAGGATGGTGTGTTGGTGTCGACCACCAATGGACACTCCGCAGCATTGGCGTTCTGATAGAGTGCCAACAGATCGCGGTTGTTACTCCCCCACGGATTCTTGTTTTGAAGTAGATAGTTCCAGATGTCTTTGGCGGTAAAGTCTCTTACTGGCGTGTAGACATACGTCTGTGGGAATTTGGAGTGGCGTGAGAGTAGACTGCCTTTTATCTCATACAAGTCCATCAACTGCTGGCGCGAACCACTCTCGTCCCGGCGAGTCCCAAGTACTACTATGGCCTCACCGTACTCTGAGACCTTCTCCTTTATGAAACGATCGGCATTCTTTATCTTGAGACGCTCTGTACACCAACGGAACATGTTGGTGGGTGCTGGAAAGCCTTTGCCCAACAGACAGACCCAGAAGCTGTCCTGTATCAGTGGACGGACCAAGTTCGTGGATATTGGCAGAGATATCTCCTTGGCCGCCGACTCCATCATGTCTAGGGCGCCTACTATCTGCTGTACAATCTTTGGTGACTCTACTAGTGTGTCTGATGATATTATGAAGACTGCCTTATGCAACTTTTCAGATGGCAGCATCTTTAATGCATTCCATATCAATTGTACCATACAGGTAGAGTCTTTACCGCCACTAAAGCCCAGTATCCATGGCCGCGTATCTGATAGGTATACGTCCTGTATCTCACGGTAGATATCTTGTATAGTTCTAGATTTAAAGACAGACTCTGCCATTATACACTACCACTTTACACCAAACGAGTCAATGGATCTTGAAACGCCACACGCCCTTAGTATTTCGCCAGCAGCTGCCTTTATTCCAGTCTTATTTTTTAGCATCTTGCCGTGTAACATCAGCTTACCATCCCACATTTTACAGTCTCGTGACCAGTCAATTTTGCGCATATTTTTGATACGTTGCCTCCATGAACTATTATAATGATATACAAGAATATGCCCCACCATCCCTAACGCAACCAAAACATTGGTATGGGCATGAACGTATCCCTGACGAAGCTCATACGGCATAATTTTGTTCTTTAATAATAAATCCCATTGAGGAATACTTTGGGCCACCTCGCGCCAATAATCGGCTGCTTGTTTCTGCTTCTCTGATGAGATGGACTTTGTGTTAATTTTAAGCATATGTTGTGTTGCTTCTGATATACCATTTAATGTAAAGAGGTTTTTTGAGCGATACCCGATATTGGTCTTTTCCATTTCGGTTCTCCCACTAAATATTTCAATATCATTTGCCATATTGACAACAAATCTGGCAAACTCATCCCTGTGGTCGTATAGTATGCCCAGTGATTTTGTGGGTTTAATTGCGTGTTTGTTCAAGTCGGCAAACATCTGTTGACTCTGTTTGAGACCCACATCCTCAAAGAATACGACTGGTATCTTTTCACCCCGCAGCTCCGGCTTTGTCTCATAAGCTTTTCTGATTGCAGCACACCTATGTTGGCCATCGTTTATGAGTATGGGTGCATCAATGGGTATGCGCAAGGTCCCCATACGAGCAGACTCTCCTAGCCCAGGAGCTGGGAAAAAGATCAAATGACCGCCCACAGACACCGTAATGGCTGAGAATATGTAGCTGTCAAGATTATTCAATATGTAATCGACCATATTGGGTATGCGAGACTGACGAAGTTTCCTCTGGGCCCTTAAAGTGGGCGGTATCTGTGGATCTTCATTAAATTTAAAGTGATTATACAGGGTGGCAAAGGAACACGCGCCAGTATAAAATTGGCGATGGCCCTGTCTTCCCCGTATGACATCAAATGATATTAAGCCGGTCTCACGGTCTATCTCTTTAAAAGGTATGGCTTTAGCGCGCCCTGCTACGCCATTAGCTGGGGGGGGGGGGCATGGTAATTTGGGCCATGTTTTAATCACTTGTACGCATATTTTTAACTGTTTTTATTTTTTAATTTGTTGAACAACTGCAATATGTTTAAAACAGAACAAAAAAGCTGATCTGCGAATTAAAAATGATAAAGTTTTGTAAAAGTAATTTGGAACTAAACCTGACATTATCTAGACTCTTGGATGGTAATAGTAATACTCTGACAGAATGGTGTGATGCAATAGAATATTGCAGTTTTAATAATAAACAAAATGGCAGGGAGGCATATGGCCATCGAAATTGACTCACACGAGTTGACTATTGATAATCTTTGTAAACAAGATGCGGGGCTGTCTAATAGGTGTACTCCTGCCACTCGCGGCCCAATTACGGGCGGTCCGGTTCCCTGGACAAAGGCAATGAAATATGAGAGGCAATATCGATTATGACATATTCTGTAGCAACACACACTATTCGTCATATGCTAGATCACGATAAGTACGAGGTGCCACGATATCAGAGGGGATATGCATGGAGCGATAAACAAGTTGATCAATTCTGGGAAGATCTGGAAGATGCAATGAGTATGAATAAAGATAAACATTTTTTTGGAACAATCTATACTGACGGTTTTGATAAGATACTTGATGGTCAACAGAGAATAACTACAGTATTTCTATTTTTACTGGCTGCCAAAAATTATCTAAAGACTAAAGATGCTAAAGATGATATGATCAATCGTTTGGAAAAACACCTGCTTAATGAAACAAAACCTAAGCTAATACTAAGCAAGTTCAATGACGAGTATTTTCAAGAATTAGTGAACGACAGCTCCAATATCAAGAGATCACCTAGTGACTTCGAAAATGATTCCAATTATAATATGTCTAAAGCATATCGCAAGCTTCATGAAAAAATTACACAGTATGGAAATAAGAAAGGCTTGAACACTGTGAAAAAATTGATTGAAAAACTACTCCACGACTTTCAAGTAATACAAGTTCTTGTTACGAACAGTTCTGATGCATACTCTATGTTCAACCTAGTAAATAATCGAGGCATACCTCTAAACCAATACGATCTAATTAGAAATCACATCTTTGCCGAATTAGAGCAACTTAATGTGGATGAACGACAAATAGAAGATGTTGACAAAAAATGGAGTCAAATAGCTAAAAACACCCGTAAATCTACTAACTACACCATAGATGTATTTATCCAACATATTCTTAGTTTTAAACGTGATAATGTACCTGTCAAAGATATTTTTAAAGAATTAAAAAAGGAAGTTAAGCCAGGTGAGATGCTGAAATGGGTAGCTGACGCGAACGAATGGTCTACAATCGTCAAAACTCTACGCAAACCAAATGGTAATTTTTGTGATCATGCTGGAAGAAGCTATGATTCTGAAAGACATATCAAAAGGATAAACGCTCTTGGCGCCGTTGCAGTGTATCCTCTTTTAATGGTGGGGTTTACCAAGTATTGGGATAAAAGAGATTATGCGTCATTTAACCTATTGTCAGAGGTGTGTTTAAAGTACCATCTAGTAGCCAAAACCATAGGAAATGCAAGCGTTAGCGAATATCAGAATAGTTTATTCAAAATCGCTCGGAACTGCTACAAAAAAGATTGCGATGTAAATGAGATCATAGATGCACTCTGCGCTACACATTCGTATATCTCCGACAAAGACTTGGAATCAATGCTTATGGCGTATAAGCCTCGCCGCCAACCAGCGCTGATTCTTTTAGAACTTATCGAAGCAGAACGTAGTGACACGATATCTCACAATACAGTAACAGTTGAACACATCATGCCAAAGACTATTGGCAAATGGCTAAAATACATCTGTGAAGTTCATGATCAATGCTCTGATGAGTACGCTGAAAGCATACATCAAAAATACTTTAATCGTCTGGGAAATTTAACCTTACTAAACGAAGTTCCAAACTCACGCTTGGGTGATAACTCTTTTGCAGTTAAATTGAAGACATATGGTAAGTCAAACTACCAAATAACAAAAGAAATTGCTAGTGAAGAACAATGGGGTCAAGTTCAAATTGAAAGAAGACAAAAGAAATTTGTTACAGAGCTTAAAAAAATATTAGATATAAAATCCTTACAAACAAAATAAGGTTGAATGAAGCATTTTGATAATTTATAGCAAAGGTCTGATTTAATCAAGATCCAGTAATAAATGTACACCATAACCTAAATTTACATGCTGCTCATACTCTAAATTGTGGGGGTATTATTCGTCCTAGACCATGCTGTTAATCTTAAATTGTCCAACGTCGCCGAACCAAGCGACTAGATTGTGACTTGTAAAAAGGTCGGAACTGTCCTTGTCTTTAGAACCATTAATCTCACACATAATATCATCTGTCAATAATGCCTTGGTGAATTTTAGAAATTTCTTGTTGCTCTGCCCATTTTTTATAAATTTCTGGACATTTGTTATTGCAAGAATTTTTTTAAAATTTTATACATGGATATGCACTGTCTAATTACATTAGACAGTGCCTATCAAACAAAATTCCCATAACCACACTGGAAGATTAGTTCGTATACAAAATAATAAAAATATGATACTATACTGAGTGTAAACTTGTGTTTCAGCGCGTGAAATGCATACTTAAACAATAACAGTATAAAATAATTTTGCTAAAAACACACCAACTCCCATATTTTCTAATTTATTGACACATTTTTGAATATAATACAGGTTACGCACAGTCTCCAGTTTGACTTACCTAAATCTTATGCCCACGCGACAATTTTGTAATCTTGCTCGTAAAGTCCCAGAAACATACCAAGAGTAATTCTTGGAGTATCTCCAGTTATTCTTGTTACCCGGTGATAGTATGCAGGATTAATGATAACTAAATCACCCGTATTAATGCTAGACTCCCGCCAAGTAGAGATGTCTTTAGTCAATTCCAATGAATATCCAAAGTCAATGTTTCGAAGGCGCTCATCAGATCTTTTCCATCGTCTGTTATGTATTATCAACTCTCCTCCACCCTCTGATTCTTGAAGATGAAGTACGCATGATATCTGATGGTCAATATTTGATAATGCATACTCTCTGCCTTCGTATGTTACATTGTCTTTATGAATTGGTATTGACATTCCTTTTTCGTGTATTCGAATTACAGCTTGTGAATAATAGTTTTGAGATTCATGCGCAAGAGAGACAGAATATTCTGGCAACATTTGACCAACTGTATGATATATGCGATATATTGGGTTGTTTATGCCACAAAAAATCTTTTTAAATATATTTCGTGTTTCTTTAGCACCTTCAAAATATTTTTTCTTGTTGGTTGTATGAGCCATGAGAAATGGACCTATATGTTTTAGTTTTCCATTTTGAAACGAACTATTATTGCATTTTTTTATGTTATCAACTGCAATTTGACATTCTTTCTTGTTATAAAATCCGCGAACTATTATCATCGGATTTTTCCCAGATATAAGACACCTTAGGTCTGTCTTATTTATCTGCGAATAATCAACTATTTTGGATGTCCACATCAGTATCCACCAGCGCCTGAATGCGACACTTTTCCCAAAAGTACCCCGGATGCATCCCTCCCCTCAACTTCACATTTTAGAAAAGCATCAATCACGGACTCTTTTAGTAATTCTTTGGTCCAACTGCTCATATCATACGGCATGCCCGGCAAGTTCGCAGAAGTTATGGTCACTCTTTCATTGTCTGAATAATTACTCTTGTTTCCATCCTTTCTGTGAGTTACGTTTAGAACAAACAAGTTGTGAGATAGCACATCGGAGCCATTCCCCCATATTATATCTGTCATGATACATTTGCTGTTTTTTCATATATTAATAGTACTAAAGAGTGCTAGTTTTGGCACTAGACGATTTTTACCTCTCTACATTGATAAATTTCATCATTGTTCCGTATTTTTAAAATAATTATTTTGTAATAATTTTGTAATTTAGAGACTTACGAACTGCCATAATATGCTTGCAATACCAGTGGTGCTCCTTCATTCCCCTATTGCAAAATCAGTACATGTGCATAGCCAGAATTTCTTAAATCTGCACACCTTGTAGGATTTGCCACCTGTTTCAGATTCAACAACAAACATTTCTAGATATGGCTTCTTGACAAGATTTGCTTCATATATCTCACTCCCACGTTTTAAGCGTGTATCCTTCTCGTCTGACTCCATGATGTACATCAAAGATAATTTTGTATATTTATGAACAATACAATGCCCAACGCCAAATGAGGCGTATGCCCAAACTCAACAACACAACCACGCATCTGTCCAAGAGTATACAATCCAAACACAAAAAGCCATAAATCTCTAAAACCAGACGTATAACTATGCAAGTGGGGCTACTCGGCAAGGCTAATGTGGGCAAGTCGACCTTCTTTGCTGCAGCCACTGAGAGTGATGTTGCAACCGGAAACTTCCCATTTACAACCATATCCCCAAATGTGGGAGTGGCCCATGTTCGGGTTGAATGCCCATGCAAACACTTTGAGATGGAACACTCTGGTGACATATGCAATGATGGCACACGTCTGGTTCCAATAAAACTGATAGATGTGGCAGGCTTGGTACCCGGAGCCCACGCCGGCAAAGGACTGGGGAATCAATTTTTAGATGATGCTCGCCAAGCTGCCATACTGATACATGTGGTTGATGTTGCTGGCAGTACCGACATACAGGGGCAGCCCGTGCCACCCGGCACACATGACCCCCTAAAGGATGTACAATTCATTCAAGAAGAGTTTGACATGTGGTTTCTAAATATCATAAAGCGAGAGTGGGACAAGCTATGCCGGGAAGTGAACCAAAAGAGGGTAAAGGTTGCAGAAGGCATAGCCAATCGCTTTACCGGACTTGGCGTGCGCCAGAGTGATGTGCAGTCCACACTACAGGAACTGAATCTAATCTCTAAATCCCCAAAAGAGTGGTCTGATGATGATATACATGACATGGCGCGCCATCTGCGTAGTTCAACAAAACCAATCTTGGTGGCCGCCAACAAGGCCGACTTGGCTGATAACCCAAATGTTATACCTGATGCAATTCCGTGTAGTGCCGAGACCGAACTGATACTTCGGCGCGCCGCAAAGGCCAAGATAATCTCGTATACGCCAGGAGATGACTCCTTTGAATATGTCTCATCTAAAATATCCGACCCACAAAGAAGGGCACTAAACATAGTAAAGTCCGTACTGGATAAACTCGGCTCCACAGGTGTACAAAAGGTACTGAATTCTGCCATATTTGACAAGATGAAACTAATCGCTGCATATCCTGTGGAGGATGAGACTCGTCTTACCAACAAGGATGGTGTCGTTCTTCCAGATGTGTTACTACTGCCACAAGGCTCTACGGCCAAGGATTTGGCATACATGGTACACACTGATATCGGAAAAGGATTTCTATACGGAATAGACTGCAAGACACATCAGCGAATAGGCGCCGATCACACAATAAAAGATGGTGATGTCATAAAGATAGTATCTGCGGGGGCGAGAAATTAAACTGATCACGCTGGGAATTGAGAGCACTGCGCACACCATCTCCTGCGGAATACTACACAACAATACCATACTATCTGATGTGCGCAGCATATATCGCCCACCTCAAGGAGAAGGAATACATCCCCGGGAAGCATCCCGGCACCACGTAGAGAAGGGACCCGGTGTCCTTGCAGAGTGCCTAAAAGAGGCTGGCATAAGCATGAACGATGTAGATGTCATATCCTATGCTGGCGGACCGGGTCTTGGTCCCTGCCTGCGGGTGGGTGCCGTGATGGCCCGTGCCCTTTCTATACATTACAAGACACCCATCTATCCGGTACACCATGCCATAGGGCATATAGATTTAGGGCGGATACTGACAGGCGCCACAGACCCGCTTGTATTGTTGGTCTCTGGAGGTCATACGATGATTCTAGCATTTTTGTCAGGACAGTGGCGAGTCTTTGGAGAGACGCTGGACATAACACTGGGTCAACTGCTGGATCAATTTGGTCGCTCGCTGGGCTTGGCCTCCCCATGTGGCCAAAAGATAGAAAGAATGGCGCAGCAGGATGAAGTATACGCCGCGCTGCCCTATACTGTACGGGGCAATGATGTCTCATTCTCAGGACTACTATCTGCAGCAAAGTCCCTTGCCAAGTCAGTGGGGAATGATCGCACATGCTACTCATTACAAGAGACCGCTTTTGCCATGATCGCCGAAGCCGTAGAGAGGGCCCTGTCTCTCACAGGAAAGACAGAGTTGATGATTGTGGGGGGAGTGGCCGCCAACCAGAGACTCTCAAGTATGCTGCATGAGGCCTGTAGCCGCCATGACTGTACGTTCTATGCAGTGCCGCCCAAGTATGCTGGTGACTGTGGCATACAGATAGCTGCCACTGGAATGCTGGAGTCCACAGTAAAGAGTCCGGCCCGTATACAGGACACGTTCATCCAACAGTCATGGAGGCTGGACTCTGTAGTTATACATTATTCTGCATCCATGGCATCCTGAATTGCATCTGTCCATCCTCCTGGACTTAGAACGCCAAACTTGTAGGTGTCTTCCCCCACCAAAATACACGTCTTCTTCATCAGTAGCCCCTCTTTCCAGACCTTTTTGACATCCGATAATGATACGTCAATTATGGTATCGCCCATGTGCTTTGAAAAGTCCATAATTCTGGCCCGGGTCTTGTCAAAAGCTATGCGTCTGTTTGTCAATGTCAGTATACCAGCACCCAATTTGTCTTCATGGCAGTCTTCCTGACGGAGTTTCTTTTCACCCTCTTCCATTCTGTGTTGTATATGTGTGAATACACTATAAAGCTCTTTGCGCAAGACCAGCAGAGTATAGCGCCTTAAAAAAATAATACTGCCAAGATGTATAATATTATAAAGTCCAGACCATCGGCGTGGAGATTCTTCAATATATACACCTACACTGATTAAATATGCCTCACACCAACTGGGCGATGTGCAACTGATAAAACGAGGAGCCGAAGCCGACATATATCGCGCACAATGGTTTGGCAGGGATGCCATTCTAAAGACGCGCAACCCCAAATCATACAGGAATATTGAGTTGGATACGCGACTTCGCCGCCAGAGAACCATTCGCGAAGCTAACATGCTACATTTGGTAAAGTCGCTGGGTATACACTCGCCTCTGGTATACTTTGTCAACACCAAACAACACACAATAGTCATGCAGTACATTGAGGGCAAGTCCATTCACTCTCTAAATAACAGTGAGATTCTATCCCACTGTGATCTGATGGGCCAATACACCGGACTACTACACTCTGCTGGTATAATGCATGGCGACCTTACCACCTCCAACTTTCTGTACGGTGATAGATTATACCTGATAGATATGGGCCTCTCGTCCCGTACTACAAAGCCCGAAGACTGGGCTGTTGACATGCGGCTCATAAAAGAGATATTCAATAGTGCCCACGCTGATATAGTACACGAGGCGTGGGATAAACTAACAAGTGGATACGCCAAGACAATGCCCCAATGGAGACGTGTTCTCAAGATAACGTCGGATATAGAGCAACGTGGGAGGTATGCCCGAGTTGTCTGATGTGTACTTTGTATCATCAAACCATCATAAGTTTCAAGAGGTGCATAGTATACTGGACAGACTACACATAACTGTCCGATATAACAAAGTAACGCTACCCGAGATACAGTCTGCATCATTATACGATATAGCCCGCCATAAGGCTGCGCATGCCTATACACTACTGAGCAGTCCGGTAATAGTCGAAGATGCAGGTCTGTTTATAGACGAACTGAATGGGTTTCCTGGACCCTACTCTTCTTTTGTGTTTGATACCATAGGAAATGAGGGCATACTGAATTTGGTAAAGTCAGATAGACGTGCAACATTTTCATCTGTGGTCGCGTACAGTGATGGCCACACACAAAAGTGTTTTTCAGGCAATATACAAGGCATGATATCAAAAGAGATTATGGGTGCGGGGTGGGGCTATGATCCTATATTTGTCCCTGACGGCTTGCATAATACATTGGCCCAGCTGGACAAAGACTCGCTCTCACACAGACATCTATCTTTGGAGTCGTTTGCTGCATGGTTTACATCCCATCAGTGAACCATCTAGTTTGGGTCCCTACCGTGCAAATGTGGTGTGTTAGACACTTGCATTTTAGTAAGTTGGGCTGTACTGTCTTTGTATATACTCACAAAAATTTACCTGTATTAAACGAAAATCATGTCGCTTAGGTAAAGCTAAGCGTACACAATAAGAATACATTAAGCTACACAAATCAAATGAGAAAATGAAGCCAAAGATGACCGATAAATCAATACGATATGCCATAAGGCAACTTGAGAAAGGCAGGGATACCAAAACTGTAGCCAAGGAGCTTAACGTGACGCAAAGACACATCCAGCGGCTGTGGGCCGAATATCTAAAGACCGGAGTGATTCACACCCAACGCCCCGCCGGAAGACCTCCAGATTTGATGCCATCCGATGAGACGATACAAACGGTACTAAATACTCACAAAAACAAGCCTGAGGGGTATGTGCGAACTGCCCAGAGATTGAAAAGAGAGGGACAGAATATAAGCTACCATCACGTATACCGCATAATGAAGTCGAAGGGTTTGGTAGTCGACTCTCCCGCAAAGTCCAAACAACGCAAATGGGTCAGATATGAGCGCATTTATTCAAATGCCATGTGGCATACTGACTGGCACACAATGAAGGATCCGCGCATGAAAGGACTGAACCTGATTACATATCTGGATGACGCTTCTAGATGTATTACCGGAGCTGCACTCTTTACGGAGGCCACCTCTGAGAACGCAGTAACGGTACTTCGACATGCAGTAGACAGGTTTGGCGTTCCAGCAACAATACTCTCTGACAACGGCTCGTGTTTTGTAGGAAGGGGTGGCCGCAAGAAACCAACTGGTTCTTGGACCCCCACCTTGTTTGAGAATGAATTGTTAAACCTCGACATAGGATTGATCAACTCAAGGCCGTATCATCCACAGACCAATGGTAAATTGGAACGGTTCCACCGTAGCCTTGAGGATGAAATATGGCACTACTCAAGTCTGTCTGACTACATAGAATACTATAACACCGACAGGCTGCACTTTTCATTGGACATCAACAACTTTGAAACACCCATGATGGCATTCCGCAACAAGAAGGCGACCAATGACATAAGGCACCAGAATCCAAAGTGGATGGAGGATGATATTAATGGTTGACAGCCAAGACCAGGCGCGACATGATTTTCATTTAATACACTCACAAAAATTTACCCAACAAGTTTAATAACAGGATTGGCAGTCTCTTAAATTATGTTAGCGCGGCATAATTCGTTTGGGTTTTACATTGCTTTACTAGCAGTAGTCTTCTCTGTTCCACTTGGTGGTGCATACGCTGAATCCGATATAGACAAAGACGGTATAGATGATTCAGTAGACAAGTGTCCAAACCTGCAAGAGGACTATCAGAAAGAACTAGATGGATGTCCATCCGACTATGTGCCCTGGTACGATGAGGATGGCGATGGTATTGAGGATGAGTTCGACCAGTGCCCGGACCAGATGGAGCGCTACAACCAATTCCAGGATGAGGATGGTTGCCCTGATACGGTTCCTGGCTCAGGAGAGTTTGGGCTCCCGGACAGTGATCAAGACCGTATAGTGGACCTGATAGACTTGTGTCCCACACAAGCCGAGAACTATAACGGCATTCAGGATACAGATGGCTGTCCGGACGATTACATAATAAGTAATGATATGGATCAAGACGGTATACCAGATGCCCTTGATCACTGCCCTACCCTAGATGAGGTATACAACAGATTCATGGATACGGACGGCTGTCCTGATGAGCTCCAAGACCCCCGTATGATAGATACCGATGGGGATGGAATACCCGATATGTTTGACTTTTGTGTAACTGAAAGAGAGACCATGAACAACTACCGGGATGCAGATGGATGCCCGGATACCACAAACGGTGGAGTATTCGCCGATACTGATGCTGATGGTGTTGCAGACAGATATGATATCTGTCCCAACGAACCTGAAACCATAAATCACTATGCTGACTATGACGGATGCCCAGACAGTCTGCCCAACATACTAGGACCTCCAGATGATGCCGATGGAGATCGAGTACCTGATGGAGTAGATGAGTGTCCGCTAGAGCCGGAACGCTACAACAGTTATCAGGATGATGATGGATGTCCTGATATCCCACCATACCAGTCCAGCTTGGATGTGGACGGAGACGGTATAATCGACTCACAAGACCAATGCAAGAATGCCCCCGAAACCTACAACTACTTTGAGGATGCCGATGGCTGCCCTGACTTTGTAGGAGAGGAGTTTGTAATACCCGACAGCGATAATGATACAATCGATGACCTAAACGATCACTGCCCCTCACAACCCGAAATATTCAATGGAGTATATGATCATGATGGCTGTCCAGACTCATTTAACACACCAGACAGGGATCAAGACGGACTACCTGACTCAATAGATGCCTGCCCACTACTACGAGAGACATACAACCACATTCAGGATGATGATGGCTGTCCCGAAGAGGATCCAGGCCTTGGATTTTTGGACTTTGATGATGACCGCATAGGAGACCTAGATGACAAATGCCCCACACAACCTGAGACTCACAATGGCTATCTTGATGCTGATGGCTGTCCAGACTCATTGTTGGCCGATGAGGACGCTGATGGCATACCAGATACAATAGACCAATGCCCCACCACCGCAGAGGTTTGGAACCAATTCTTTGACTCGGACGGGTGTCCTGATGCGCCCGGCGAGGCCGACACCGACTTTGATGGGATACCTGATAGTGTAGATGAGTGTCCCACCGAGCGTGAGCGATTCAACTCGTATCAGGATGAGGACGGCTGTCCCGACTTTGAGCCCTTTATAATAGACTATGATACTGACTTTGATGGCATACCAAATTCAATTGACGATTGCCCACTAGTTCGTGAGAACTACAACGGATATCAGGATGAGGATGGCTGCCAGGATACTAGGCTTGATGGCAGTACAGTTCCAGACTCGGATGGTGATGGCATAGCAGACTATGTTGACTTGTGTCCCACCCAGGCTGAAACATTCAACGGCGTATTGGACTTTGATGGCTGTCCGGATCACTACAGTGTGATTCGCGATCGTGACTTTGATGGTGTTATTGATGATATAGACCAATGTCCACTAGTTGCTGAGGTGTACAACCGGTATCAGGATGCTGACGGCTGCCCTGATGTCATACATGACTCAATGATTGTGGATTCGGATAGTGATGGTATAGATGACCGGGATGACTCTTGTCCACTACAACCTGAAGTGTATAACGGCTTTGAAGATACAGACGGTTGTCCAGATACAGATGAGAGACTACCGGATACTGATGGTGATGGTGTCCCGGACATATTGGACCTGTGCCCAGACAGCAACGAAATATGGAACAGATATCAAGACCTAGATGGCTGCCCCGATGAAGTACCTGATGTACCGCAATCCAACGATACTGATGATGATGGCCTCCCAGACAATATCGATATGTGTCCCACCGAGAAAGAGGTCTGGAACAAGTATGAAGATGCTGACGGCTGTCCGGATGTAGTTCCAGAGCAGTCCCGTTACAAGCACGATCTTGACCTGGATGGCATACTGAATTCCAATGACGCGTGTCCCTTGGAGTCTGAAGACTATGACGGAGTTGAGGATACAGATGGCTGCCCGGATCCATAGAACAATGACGTATCATGTCTGGGCTCTAGGAATACTGATACTCACCATAGGTATGATACCCGCATATGCTGCCCCTGTAAGTGATATAGATGATGATGGCATACCAAACAGCGAAGATCAATGCCCGCATATACCCGAAGACTACGATGGGGACGTAACAGACGGCTGCCCTTCTAACTTTGTCCCCTGGTATGATGCTGACTATGATGCCATTCAGGATCATCTGGACTTGTGTCCCACGGTCCGCGAGAACTATAATTTATTTAATGATGCTGACGGCTGCCCTGACTCGTCCCCCGCAGACCCGTTTACCATAGTTGATACTGATGTTGATGGCTTTGTGGATAATATTGACCTGTGTCCCACGACACCTGAGACATTCAACGGCATAGATGATGCTGACGGCTGCCCGGATGATGTCAGCGTACTGCGGGATTCGGATGGTGATGGCCTGTCTGATAATGTGGACATGTGCCCCATGCTTCAGGAGACATACAATAGGTATATGGATGCTGACGGCTGCCCGGACGATGTTACAAACCCCACATCTGAATTTACTTTCCCAGATACTGATGGTGACAATATAGAAGACCGATGGGACTCGTGTGTTGATGAGCCTGAAAACTTTAACAACTACCTGGACTGGGATGGCTGCGCAGACGTACGGCCTCCGGATCATACACCCATTCCAGATACAGACTATGATGGATTTGCCGATGATGTGGACATGTGCCCGGACCGGCGTGAAAACTTTAACAAATTTGAGGATACAGATGGCTGCCCGGACAAGTTGGACTTGCCGTTTGTGGGAGACCAAGACAATGATGGTATTCTAGACAATGTAGATGCGTGTGTGTACATGAGAGAGGTATACAACATGTTTGAGGATACAGATGGCTGCCCAGACATGATAACTCAGGAGGCCTCCACCTCGGATACTGACAATGATGGTTTGATAGACAGCATTGATCTCTGCCCCTCGCAGCCTGAAACTGAGAACGACTACCAAGACGGTGACGGTTGCCCGGACACCAACGACAACTCACACGACTCAGATCGTGATGGCATAATTGACATGCATGACTCTTGTCCCACCCAGCCTGAGTCATACAACAGATATCAAGATACAGATGGCTGCCCGGACAGCGTAGATACATCCCGCGAAGTATTCCTATTTCCAGATACTGATGGCGATGGTATAGAAGACCGCTGGGACTCGTGCCTGGACGAGGCCGAAAACTACAATAACTATCTGGATTGGGATGGTTGTCCTGATGAGGAAGGAACCAGTACGGCCCAGCCAATGGATTCTGACTATGACGGCATATATGACTCGGTTGATCAATGCCCAGACAGTGCTGAACGCTACAACGACTATCTAGATACGGACGGCTGTCCTGACCTGCCGCCATTGAGGGGGCCGGTACTTGACAGTGACTCTGATGGCATACTAGATACAGCAGATGAGTGTCCAAATGCGCCTGAGACATACAACAGATACATGGACTCGGACGGCTGTCCGGATTGGCTTGCGGACTTTAGAAGTACCGCCGATAGCGACTCTGATGGTATAATTGATATCTTGGATTTATGTCCCAGTCAGTCTGAGAACTTTAATGGAATACAGGATACAGACGGCTGCCCTGACGACTATCCCTCGACCTTTGATAGCGACTCTGATGGCATATCAAACGGACACGACTTGTGCCCCCACATGCCTGAGACCTATAATAGGTATCAGGATACAGACGGCTGCCCGGACACTGTAGAATTTGCATGGACGTCATTTACATTTCCTGATGCAGATGGTGATGGAATAGATGACCGCTGGGATGCATGTGTCGATGAGGCCGAAAACTATGACGGCTATCTGGACTGGGACGGCTGTCCGGATGTGCGAGCTGCCGGCTCTACATCGTTGACCATAGTAGACACAGACAATGATGGCTATGTTGATGTGGTGGATTTGTGTCCACTGCACCCTGAAACCTGGAATAAATACAATGATCTTGATGGTTGCCCAGATGTCACCCCCGAACAAGCCCGATTTATACATGATGCGGACCTTGATGGTATCATAGACAACGATGATCAATGCCCTAATATACCAGAAGACTATAACGGTATTGAGGATGATGACGGCTGCCCAGAGTAAGTATGCAGTGTATGGCCTTGCAGCAGTCCTACTATTGGGACTGGTAAATACTACACATGCAATTCCTGACACTGATGGTGATGGAGTCCCGGATCATATAGACCTGTGTCCAAATCTACTGGAAGACTATGATGAAGAGTATGGACTTGTTATAGACGGTTGCCCTGCAGACTTTGTGCCCTGGTATGATGCTGATTATGATGGCATACAAGACCATGTGGATGACTGTCCCTCAGTACAAGAGACATACAACAAGTATATGGACTCGGACGGATGCCCAGACACATCACCAGAAGCCGCGCAAGTAGGCCATGACAGTGATGGTGATGGCATAGTTGATACTATGGATTTGTGTCCAACACAGTACGAGTCGTTTAACGGTGTTGATGATCATGACGGATGCCCGGACGACTATATGACCCTACACGACACCGACTTGGATGGCATATCTGATTCATTGGACTTGTGTCCAAACGAGTCTGAAGTGTACAACCTGTATATGGATACAGACGGATGCCCGGACACTGTAGAGTCTACCTCGACAACCGATGATGGTCTGCCAGATACAGATGGTGATGGAATAGATGACCGCTGGGATACATGTGTTGATGAGGCCGAAAACTATAACGGCTATCTGGACTGGGACGGCTGCCCGGATGTGACCGCCGTTACAATCAACACCTGGCTTGATGCCGACTATGACAATATACTAGATGTTGATGATGCATGTCCCAATCAGAGGGAGAACTATAACAATTTTCAGGATGATGATGGATGCCCAGATGTAATGATTCTGCCTGCTCTAGGCGACTATGATTCAGATGGTATAGCTGATGGTGAGGATATGTGTCCGTTTGAGCGCGAGGTGTACAACCAATATCTGGACTCGGACGGCTGCCCGGACGCTGTATCTGATGTTAGGGTTGATATGGATTCGGACTTTGATGGCATAATAGATAGTATTGACCTGTGTCCCACTAGGGCCGAGATATACAACGGTGTCCAGGATGACGATGGGTGTCCTGACAGATACATCTCTAGTCTGGATGCTGATGCAGATGGCATACCCGACATTAGTGATGCATGTCCACTAGAGCCTGAGGTGTACAACATGTATCAGGATACAGACGGCTGCCCAGATGATGCACCACAAGATGCCAGTACATCATTTATCTTTGCAGATGTTGACAATGATGGCG
The DNA here is from genome assembly GCA_965219765.1 of Nitrosopumilaceae archaeon. GTDB lineage: Archaea > Thermoproteota > Nitrososphaeria > Nitrososphaerales > Nitrosopumilaceae > VYCS01. The sequence continues at coordinate 1,328,885 of CBDCOI010000001.1, read as the reverse complement.
TAGATGACCGCTGGGATACCTGTACTGATGAGGCCGAGACATACAACAACTACCTGGACTGGGATGGTTGTCCAGACACTGTGGTAACAACGGTGAATACTTGGTTTGATCGTGACTATGATAACATTCCTGACCATCTAGACCTGTGTCCTGATCACCGTGAAAACTATAACAAGCATATGGACTCAGACGGCTGTCCTGATGCCTTCCCCATAACTACTGTACTGGACTCAGACTCGGACGGACTCTTGGATGATGCAGACTTGTGCCCTGCGGTGGCCGAGACATACAACATGTATCAAGACTCAGACGGCTGTCCGGATATACCCCCAGCAGGAACGATAAACCCTGACTCTGACTTTGATGGTATCATAGATATATTGGATTTATGCCCCACTCGGCCCGAGACATACAACATGATGGCAGATGATGATGGCTGTCCTGACAGACCATCCCTGAGCCAAGATCCTGACTCGGATGGAGTTGTAAACGGTGAAGACCTATGTCCTCTGCAACCTGAGGTGTACAACCTGTATCAGGATACAGACGGCTGCCCGGATTCTATAGATGAGGCTGTGACACAATTTGTCTTTGCAGATGCTGACAATGATGGCATAGATGACCGCTGGGATACATGTGTCGATGAGGCTGAAAACCATAACGGCTATCTGGACTGGGATGGATGTCCTGATGTGCCGGCAGCCGGCAGTGGTGGCCCGGGCAAGTCGGATTCAGACTCGGACGGATACACTGATGATGTAGATATGTGCCCCGTCAGTCCCGAAACCTGGAATAAATTTAACGATGCAGACGGCTGCCCAGATGTCCTACCCGAACAGTCTAGATTCGTTCACGACGGAGATTTGGATGGTGTTCTGGATGAAGCCGATATGTGTCCTACTGCCCCCGAAGACTATGACGGGGATGCAGATAATGACGGCTGCCCAGAATGAGATGCCAGCTGCCCAACTTTGATGGACGGGCATTTTTGGCCCCCATGGCTGGAGTCAGTGATCCCGCCCTACGACTACTCTGTCGCAAGTGGGGCGCATCCTTGGTGGTCACAGAGTTTACAAACATACACAGCATAGTAGCGCAGAACCAGATACTGCGCAAGTCTAATCAGAATATCTGTCAATTTATGCAGTACTCGGATTTGGAGCGACCTCTGTCGGTGCAACTCTTTGGCTCAGATATTGATGTATTGTCCCAAGCTGTACGCATAGTGGAACCATACTTTGACATTATAGACTATAATATGGGTTGTCCGGCGCCACACATAACCCGACAGATGGCAGGCGCTGCACTTCTCCAACACGAATCTGTAACCCGACAGATATTCCGTACACTGGTAGAGTCGACAGACAAACCTATAACACTAAAGATGCGCGCCGGCGTTACTGATGAAGACCGACATCTATTCCTAAATATCGCTGGTATTGCGCAGGATGAAGGCGTACAAATGATCACACTCCATCCACGCACAGCGTCTCAGGGGTACTCAGGTAGGTCAGATTGGTCACTAATAAGACTACTCAAAGACAATGTGCGGATACCGGTCGTGGGGAATGGTGATATTACAACTCCTATAGATGCGGCAAATATGATAGAGGAAACTGGTTGTGACTATATAATGATCGGACGGGGCGCCATGGGAAATCCATTTCTGTTTCGGCAGATAAACGAGTATCTAAAGTCTGGCTCGTATGGAACATTTACAACACATGACCGAATACAAGCATTCTTTGAGTACCTAAAGATGTCTGCGCAATACAAGATAAAACTCTCTTCTATAAAGTCACAGGCCATGAGATTCGTTAAGGGTGTTGATGGTGCGACACGCCTGCGTGAGATGATTACTGCCGCATCGTCTCTACGCGACCTTGCTGGAGTAATGAAATCAATATCCTAGTTCTTGTTATGTGATGGTTTTTACTGATCACAAATATATGTCAATTATCATATGTAAAGTCCATAATATATTCGACAGCACCATGCGCAACCTGTATCGTGTGTTCGCCAGCAATCCAGCCGTCTTGACCCACCAGTATTATGGTGGAGTAGGAACCATCAGACCTTAAAGTGACATCTTCGGACCATACATTGTTGCTGTTACTATCAAGTATATTTACACGAGCAGCCTCCCCCATATCATAATCAGACATTCCTGTGACCAACATAAAGTCCCCTGTTTGATATGTACTTTGATCAATCTCCACATAGCCTGATGGCGAACTCACAAGTGTGCCTGGCATCATCAATACAACAGATGCTATCACTGCTACAGCAGCGACACCCAAGACTGCCGCCATCAGTGTTGTACGGGATTTTTTGGGCTGTGAGGCTGTATCCACCTGTTTCACTGCAGAGCTTTGTATTATCGGTGTGTCCATTTTAGGGACAGTAACAGCATGCTTCTCCATGAGGGATGCCACATATTGACGTTCATGATTACTGATTATCTCCCCATTTACACTGGCCCTATACACCTGCTCTAAAATACGCTTATCGCCAAGACCGAGCCCCAACAACATACGGGCATTTGCTCCTATGTCATCCTCCATAATGCAGTATATGGCACAGAGTTATTTATGATTTCACGACTCGAAAACACTGTGCAGTATACCGAAATCATGCCGCGCCACATCTTGGCCGTCAGATACCAATATCATTCTTTAAACATGTCACATTCCTATGATATCTATGAAAGATGTCGCAGTCTTGATGAATCCCCAATAACCACAACTTTAAAAAGAACCTATTCTAAATCATAATATGAAACGCATAGAAGCTATCGTTCAAGCGGACAAGCTGAAATCTGTTGTGGATGCACTCGAAGGAAAAGTAGGCGGATTTATAGCCTTTGATGGAAAAGGACGAGGATCCGGTGCTAGACCCACCGTTAGGATGGGAAGAGGTACAGGTACCATGAAGGCAGACTTCAATACGGTTGCCAGTATTGTATCGATAGTAGATGATTCTGATGTTAAAGCTGTCACAGATGCAATAACTGAGGCTGCTTATACTGGAACCGCTGGTGATGGAATAATTATAACCTCTACCATAGACGATGTTGCGAATATCACTACTAAGAAAAAGGGATCAGAGGCCCTTTAACTCCTTTTTATTAAATAGAATCCCCCACGTATGAGGGGGGCACTACTGATCTTGGTATCTGCGCATTAGTAGATATGCCACTATTCCAGAAACAATTGCGCCCATGGCTATCATATCGTACATACATACAGTATGATGGCATCCATTAAAAATTATCCATAAGTTGTATACATGAAAAAAAAAGTAGAACCGTGAGTTCGAGTACCTATTCTTGTCCTTCTATACCCATAAGGGTCAATGTAGAACGAATCTTTGGTATCTTTCTTACTTTCCATGTTATGGTCTCTCGGAGCTTTTCAACCTGTTCTGACTCTACTTTGGCTAGTATGTCATAAGCCCCAAATGTACCGTGTACTTCAACTACGTCACTCATCTGTTTAAGTTCTGCAATTACGGACTCTTCTGACCCCAACTCACAATTTATCAATACATATGCAGTTGCCATTATATCTTCATCTCCATATGATTGATATCTACTTCAAATATAAAAGTCCTGTACAAGCGATTTTGGGAGTTATATACGAAAGTTGTATAGCCGCTTCCAGTACGATGCTCCATTATACTCTTCTCCTCGACGCGGCGCATGAATTCACCGGTACGGTTCTTGCGCATCATATAATTCATGTTCCGCTTGTAGTTTACATCATGTGTGGACATACTCTTCATGCCAAGATGATTAACACCGTCAACACCCGCGCCCCACATATTGTCAGTCTTTTTTTCGGTTTCACCGGGTGATGCGTACTGCTAGTGTAACTCAGACAGATGGCCTTTCGACTTTCTACGGCGCGTCACATCAACCAACTGGAATGCACGTATATCTGATGATTCATCTATTACGCGCTTGATTTCAACCGTACTGTATCATCACCAAAACTTGTGTGGGCGAAAACTAAAGTGACCATATTACAAACATTTGTGATTTAATCTACTCTTTTTGGTCGTATAACATAAGGCCCTTCTCTTCTAGAATGGCATGTAGGTTGTGAACTGATCTATATACGTCACTCTCTTTTTTTGCACCCGTGCAGACTAGCTTGCCCGAGGCAAAGAGCAGTATCACCGTCTTTGGGTCTAACATCCTGTGTATCAACCCTGGAAATTGTTCTGGTTCGTACATACTTCGAGGCAACATTCGGGCGGACTTTCCAAATGTATGCGTCCACCCAAATTTATGGCGGCGACCATATTTTGTACAGTCACCACCGCATCTTTTTTTATATCTATGCCGCCCTTTCGGAGCCTCTGCACTACCGTTCGTACAGCCTCTAAGGACATCTCTTCTGACTTTGCACCAGTACAGACCATCTTACCAGTACGAAATATCAGCGTGGCCGTCCGAGGATTATGCAGTCTAAAGACAAGTCCAGGAAACTGTTCTGGATTGTACTCTGTCTGAGGAAACTTGTCGTTTATCTCATTGAGATCTATACTTTGATCTACTGTAGCTGATGCAACTACGTTTTCTACGCTGACATGAGGTTTTGTCTGTGCCATACCTTGTTTGTATATTAACACCATTATATAGACAAATCTATTATTGCAGAGCTTTTCTCAAAGTTTCCCGTAAAACTGGTTTTTTATATGACTTTATATGCAATTGGTCTACCGTATTGTATCCTGTAATACAATTATCAGTTGGATGTTTGCAAACATCACCCTAGAATATCCTTCAAATTATCGCGTAGAAATAATGTAGAGTCATCTAAGTAAATCTTGAATCCCTGCTGAGGCGTTATGTCTCCGTGACAATATCCCATACTGCAACCCCCCAAAGATCTAGACGTTGTGCATAGATGTAGGCTATGTACATATCTGGATTGATCATAAGGTCTAAAAACCTACTGTATATCATTTTACACCATTCAAGGGGGTTGTTGCATAATTCGATCCTGACCTCATTGAAATCAATTCGATAGGTTTTTTGATCGTTGATCCTTCTCATTTGGTAATGAGCGAACATACTAGACGACCGGACTATTGGAAATACTACCATTTAGGACACAGCAACGAGACATCATTCATGATTTACACCGTGGCAAATTTGATGCGGGGGCACCCGTGCCCGCGCCAAGAGACAAGCAACCGGGGACGACCCCCCGTTCACTCCAAGGACAAACTAGATTTTATCTGCATACTGATGGTCGCCTGGCACAAAACCTCCCGCGACATGGAGAGTGACCTATCGGTAATAAAGTTACCGTGGTGGAACGGTGAGCCTGTACCGGATCACACCACCATAGCCAGGCACCTACAGACTATCCCGTACGACTGGCTGGCCGGGATGCTTGCCAGGACGGCCAGGTTGTGCATGGCCGAGGCGGATGGCGCGACCGGCCCACTGGGTGCTGATAGTAGCGGGGTGGAGACCACCAGGTACGAGACAGTCGTGCGGCCTCTCAAAAGAAAGAAAGATTTCGTAGAGATTGCCCAGAAGGAGTACCTAAAGTATCATATAGTTGCCGTCCTGGGACTGCAAATAATACTGGAGTCGGGCATAACCCCGAGTAACATCAACGATGTGACCATGCTGCCGCCCATGCTATACGAGATGAGACGGCAGCATCTGTTGCCCGGCTCATCCGTCTTTCACGCGGACCGGGGGTACGACTCAAACTACAACTGCCAGGTGCTATTCGAGATGGGGATTATACCCAACATCAAACAGAGAAGCATCCATGTTAACCGCGGCAAGCCCCACAGAAGCAAGGCGGCCAAAATATTCGATGAGGAAAAGTACCACCAACGGGGGATGATAGAGGGCATCTTCGGTGGCGAGGAGTCCAAGCGTCACCAACTGCACTGCCGGTTTGTCCGGCCAGACAACCGCCGCCGGTTCGGCAAGATCCGTGCCATCATATGGAATATCAAGGTGCTGAACCGATTCAGGTGCGCCCGGATACGTGGGATAGAGATACCATCCTATGACATGGTATCGTGCGTGTGACCGTCCAGGTCCGAATACTCCGCCGATAAAACCACGGCGGGGCACATGCGAAAACAAGATCAGATGGAATTACGCAACAACCCCCCATTCAAGAGAAGCAACTGGACTGACAGACTATCTCTTGATGTGTAGATGGTTTATGGGCGGAACCTAGGTTCTCGGACAAACTCTGGTCAAAGGCCATAGTATATCCTTTTACACGTCATGCCAAAGGACGACGGTACGTCCTCCAGTCTGTGCTTGACGCTTCTCAGGGGATCTAATGCAAGAACCCTCCACGTCCAGACACCCCTTAACATGGGTGCTACCGGTATTGTCCGGCAAATTTCGTAATTTTAGTTGACCATGCATGGCTTCCGAGCCTAACTTTTCCAAACCGGCAGCCTCTATATTCGAGCCCGCATTACAGTCGGCGTGACCCGTATGACCGCACCGTTTACACAGGAATTTTCTATCATCCCGGTTGTCCTTATGTGTATAACCACACGAATTACGTACATACTCAACCCCCCCCCCAGCCGTCTTGCGATATTTCGTATGCAAAAATCATATTTAGAAGGACGGCGGTGGTTTGTGGTGAAACAGCAGATAATCGTCATGCCCATAAGTCGCTAGTACACATGTGTGCGGCACGATAAAGTCAGGCTTTGTGTAGTATGAAATGGGGCATGTTCTGGTCGGGGGCATACATGATGTGTCTATCGTACGTGTCAATGTCATAGTGTTGGTATTGTGAGTTGGTTTCTTGTGTGATGTGTCGTTCGACTCTTGTGTAGATGTGGGTGCAATAGCCGTTGTATTTTGGGGTGGCATCATGGGTACGGCAGGTACTGTATATGCGGTATCCCTAAACAGGACGGGTAAAGATGCTTCTGGTATGGTAATAGTCTCGGGTAGTGCGGGTGTAGTAACCGGCATGGGCAAGACCGGTCGCCCGTTCAAAACATGACTCAACCCCACTTCTTGTACGGGCGTGTTGACATCATCAAATATGTTGTGTAGCGGTTCAACAAGTATCTTGATGAATGACTCTCCAATGTCCAGATTTAGTTTGTCGCATGTGGCGGCAAAACTTTGCAATACGGCAAAGACGGCCATCCCTATCTCGGACATGAACTTGCGGCGTATGTTGCGTTGGGGAATGATATAGTCGCGTACGTCCAGCTCAGAGTTGTTGTTTGTAGGCGGCATGCCCGAATATCTAAGAAACGTAAAGAGGTTGTCCGCAGCACTAGCCAGCGTACCGGCAAACTGCACATTGCCGTATCCGGCCGCCAGCTCACGTATTTCATCTGCCAACACATTACATGTGTGCATGTCTGCGCCACCACTCTTGGCCGTATCCTTTGCTATCCTTTTGGCCTTGCGAAATATGACGTTTAGTTTATGGTATAATTCCTTGTATAACGGATTCTTCTTGTCGCGTATACAGACATCTTCTGCATCACGCAGTATGTGAGCCCAGCACCGCTGTATTATACGGAATAAATTAGGATATACCGCGTATCCGTCCACTACGACTGGTTTGTCAAGTACATCCTTTACGTATGGATAGATGTCTTCGGCGCCCCTGCCCAGGCGCGGCACTATCAGTGTAGCGGTATCGCACCGTATCACCCACACGTATATTCTTCTTTTGCGGTATCGGTATATCGACTCGTCGAGTTGAAGGAATTTTGCCTTGCGAAACTCTTCTAATATGTACTGTATTGTGGGAGCCAGAACAAGGCTGAGGGCTTTTCGCGCGTTCCATACCGAGTTGTGCGATATTCCCTTGCCGTATAAACACGAAAAGTAGTGCGAAATGTCCGAATCTACCGCTCTGCGGGTGGCATACACCAGTATGTGTTTTAGGGCTTCAGGTCCAAAGGCTGTGTACGGTATACCCGGGAATGTGGGCTTTGAGATGTGGTCATGCTCACACATCATTGAATAGCCAGTATGGTTCACATATGATATAATACGCGTATCCCCCTCAAAGTCCAGTATACACTTGGAGATGTGTGTCATACGTTTCAGGTTATTTGAGTTGCACTTGTAACATCTGTGTGTTGTGTACAGTATGGTGTCGGAGATGTCAAGTGATATGTGGTGCCCATCATGTCCTACTGGTGGGCCTATCGTGTCTCTTTTTTGTACTGGCTGACCGCTCCGTATGGATTCATCATTGCGCAACTCTTCTCGCTCTTTATTGTATGTGGTGTGACCCGGAGTATTTTGATTCTCGTAGCGTTTTAGGTGTACAGACAATTTTTCACACATGTCGCTCTTTTCACCATATTTTTCCGTCAAATGGCGTATGGTTTGGTCTAATGCCGTTATCCTCTGTACATATTGGCTCTCTGCGTATTGCATGTCGTATTTTAACTGCGATATCTCTGCATCCTTCTGTTTAATGATATCATGCAAATCAAGGTTCTCACGCGATACCGCAACCACCTCCTTCCGTAATAGTGTCGATTCGCCGGAGGATGATTCTGTTCCCTGTTGTATGATGCGTTCCAAATTACGAATGACATTATTGGCATGGTACAGTTGTGCGAGCGTGCGTTCCCATTTTTGAAATATATCATTTATGAATTTGTGATGTATGTGGTAAATGCTGTTAGATTTGTTGTACGGCATGGTGTTTATCGACGGCGTAGGATATTGTGAAATTGTTATGTGCGGTGAATAAGGAATGCCGATACGTGTTGCCATATCATAATGATATGACTGCGATGATATCATTCCGGATGTGTCCTCCAGATACACACATCATGATGTATGTCGTTAAATACTGTCTTTGTCCAATGATATGTAAGTGCCAATACCTTCATTCTTCGAAACCTTTGAAGGTATTGGTACAAATTTGTATTTAACCACGATATCATATTGTGGATACTAACAGATATTCAACAAGGTCAACAACCCCGCATGGGCATATAGAACACATCCCGTATGGTTTATCCTCAAGTATAGTCTATTGTGCTTATTGTGGTGGGGGGGGGGGGTTGAGTATGTACACGAATTACATCTCTGACTGGTATACGCCGCCGTAACCCAGATTATCTCTCCGGCCAACTTGTACGCCAACAGTAATGCCAACAGTCCCCAACATTGTTGTAAAATGGCCTTATTGAGTCCGGATTTCTGCGCAACGTTTTTGCCGCGTTCTTCCTCGGTACCTTTGGCGGACTTTACCATGTTTTGTATGGGTAGATTTTCCAGGGCCACATGTGAGGTGTTGTCCGAAATAACCTTGGATATCTTATGCGCAGTGGTTTTACGGATGTTTGCAGCCTTGCGTTTATTCTTGGCGGCGCGTTTACAGGCTTTCGCCCAGCGCCTAGAACCGGGCTTACAATTCACGTAATCCGGCTTCTGCCTGCGTGATGCTATCTTTTGTGCCTTAGAGGCCGTCTTCTCTGCATTGTGTACACGGCGTGCCACCTTTTCGGGTACCATTATCGTATAGTCGGGCGTGGCCACATTACCGACATTCCGGTCTATACCGATAACCGTCTGCTCGGTTATAGTTGGCGTCTCATCAGGTATTTTACAAGATATGGTAATCCTCCACCCGCCGTCAGGTAGTTGAAGTAGTTGGGCGGTCTTGTATCGGTAATTTAATACTGGGAACTCCCGCGACAGTTTAATCTCGCCCATCTTGGCTATCTGTACAGTACGTGTATCGGTGAACCGCGCTTGACCATTTGTGCCATCATGCGTGATCGTCAACGGGATGGAGATATGCCCGCCATACCTCTTAAAGTGCGGCTCACCGAACTCCCACTCGGGCTTGATGTCCGCCGCCTTCAGCCGTTCTGTCTCGACATATTGTTCGTAATGTCTTCCCAGATCATATAATATTTGGCGCGTCACCCCGGATATGGACTGCCGCAACCAACGCGGACCCGAATTATTCCGCAAATCCGTATACCACGCGTTTATCCTACCCTGAGTCGCATTTACTCTACCCGTCCTACGATATTCTTCCTTAAATGTCTCTAACAGTTTGTTATGTACAAACCTGTCCATGCCAGCCTGCTGTATCAACATCTCCTTCTTGAATCCCTTGCGGAATTTAACGCCGAATGTATATGTACGGTTAACCATTATACTATACAGTGGGGTGTGGTAATTTAAAAAAGTGGTGTTACTACTTCCGGGTTGACCAGAGTTTGTCCGAGAACCGGAACCTACAATCATACCGTTGTGGACGCACTCCTCTACATACACGGTAAAGGATATCACAAACCGCACCATATCCATTAAATTCTGCATTGTATCATTTGAGGTAGCAACTAAGACTTCCATCACAAAACCACATAATCACAGAGGTCTTTCATCAATGTCTTCCTATGTGCTGATACCTGTAGTGCTCATCAATAATATCTGATGTTATGACATCATCTGTGAATGATGGCGGATGTACCTCAAAGAGTCCTAGCTGCCCTCTTTTAGGAATGGGAACTGTAAACCGATGTGGGTTTTCCAGTAGAAAACCATACTTTTTGCGCTCCAAACCATTCTGCGCCAGATGTAGATCAAAGTCATCATTTATCTCGCTTATACTGTGATATCTTTTGACGCCCACCAATGAGACGCGACCCACTATGGCACCGGTGATGGGTTTGCTTATTTGAAATCTTTGGCACTCACTTGTCATTATCTTTTGAGGCGCATGAATCAGTATCTCGCCACGATACTTGGTGTTCCATCCTCTTAAATCGATTCTCTTTAAACCGGATATGATTAATTCCGCAAACGGTTGCGAAACCGATAGGCACTTCATCTCTCCAGTATGCTCAACACCTTACGAGGTATATCTTGCAGGCGGCTAGTAGCCAAAGTACGCTCGTATCCTAAATGGCGCAGGTTGGATGCAATCACAGTAGCACGTGCAGTATTGGGCCCTAACCCTAATGCCACCATTCGTATACCCTGAGCTCGTATCGTCTTTATTATATCTCGGACGGCTCCCGAATCGGACGGCTCCCCATCTGTCAGTGTTAGAAATATGTCTGGTAGCTGGGCCTGCAGATCTGGCAACATCTTTTGGTATACCTGGGCCAATGGTGTGGAACCGTTTGCCACCACCTGCGCAAGACGTTTTGCATGAGTGCGCCTCCATCTGGATTGGTCATTTTTGATTAGCCAACATACCACTTCTCTCCCCTGAGTACTAAACGCGTATACTGCAAAGCGCACATCCAGATAAGAGAGCACCTCACACAACCCCAGTGTGGCTTTTTTGTACTCTAGTGCGTCACCAGATATGCTAGAGGAGTGGTCCAACAGTATCACTACTCTACTTTTAATGGTTCGACGCACATCTGTAACAAACGGCTTGTTGCCGTCTATGTAACTCTCTATATCAAATTCATCACCCGCGTTATGAAGTGTCTCGGCATATCCACTCTTCCATAATCGAAATCTTGTCTTTAGCTTGTTTATCAGATCTATATCGTATATGGGTGATTCATCTATATCACTTGTAGATGGTACTCTTATACTGCCAGCTAAAGACGGCACATCACTTCTTCTGTTTTTATCTGCTTCCTCTATAACTGTGCGATACTCATCTGATGCCAACTCCCCACGTAATACGGCATCTTTGTCTATCTTTCCAAAGTCACCTTCTTTGTTATTCATGACTGCCTTCAAGAATCGTGTTATGTCATCTTGATTTACTGGCGTGTCATGACGTACAAAGGGCAGTGATATAGGAACTGTCTGTAGAGAATCTATATCTAAAATACGAATTATTTCACCGGCCTTCTTCTCCATCCAAATAGTTTGATGGTCTTCGTCCAGTGCCTTTTCAACTGCCCTCTTTGCTACCCTTGTTGCTTTTAACGCCTTTTGGAAGTGGTTGGCCTGAACCTCACCCCGAAATGCCCCAAACATGAAATGCTGATAGAATACCTCTAGTATGCGAGTCCTTCCGTATGTGGTCCCCAATGGAGGCCTGCTTAGAAATCTATACGTGTACGAAAATATAATCTCCGAATCCATACCCTGCCACATCCTTCTGCCTAATGCCTCTGTTCTACTCTCTTCTAGCATATCCATTATGAATCCAAATGCATGGTCTTTGCTAAAGATCTTTTGACAGAAACGCACCTTCATGGCCTCATGCCACAAATCCATTCGAAACTGTCTATATCTAGCAAAGTCATCACCTACTCGTTTTTTTATGGGGTATAGTATTATGCGGTTCTCTGCAATGCGGGTCCGCGTGCCAACCTTTTCGGATATGTCCACTGTAATGTCTCGGTTTCCAGACCAGCTTCGGGCTAAGAATGTGGCTAACTCTATAAGGGATTGTTCGGTGTAGGCCATCTATCCAAACATCGATACTATGATATCGTTGACCTTCTGATACTCCATCTCGCCCCACTGCGCATATACATTACCAAATACCATTCGGGCAGCTTCTATGGGAGGCGTATCCAAGTCCAATAAGCGACCAAACGCTATAGTCTCCCGAATACTTGGTGAGTAAAAGAGCTCCTCTACGGCGGCAGCTTCACGTAATGTATTGGCCAACCTTACTCCCTGAAGTATCTCAGATGTATTATCTTTTTTTGTGTACTCTTTTATTATATCACACTCTATCTCTTCAGGTGGATACTCTAATCGTATTCTAACCGGAAATCTACTTAGTAATTGTGGGGGGAGCTCTTTTGTGCCAGAGTGGGAGAGTGGATTTATGGAACCTATTGCAAACCATCCCTTCTGCGCCTTTATGGTCTCACCTGATGACTCTTTTAGTACCAACTGTTGCCGGTCATCGAGTGATTCATCTAGTCTGATAAGCACATCTGCCTCGGCGGCGTTTATCTCATCTAAATATAACATGCTGCCACTCTTCATGGAACGTACCAACAGTCCATCGTTGAATGTGACTGTGCCATCATCTAGAGTATTTGTGCCTATAAGGTGACTCTCCCGAGTCCGTAGACTAAAATTTATAGAGTCAAGATGGACATTGCGACTCTCAGCAAACCGACGCACAAGTGTTGTTTTACCCGTACCCTTTGGACCTATAACCAATACAAAGAGCCCTGCATTATACGCCTTGTTTAGTATGTCCAAAGAGTTATTCCAGTCTATATATTCAGCCATACATTGTATGCAAGATATCTACCATATTTAGGGGTTAAAATTTTGCACTGATGCCTAATCGTACTTTCGTTGAATGATGGCAGATGCCACCCTGATGGCGTCCAAACTTTGTTGCACATTATGAGTCCGAATGATGTCTGCCCCACTTACCACTGATATAACCTCGGCGGCTATCGAACCGTACAGTCGACCATCTGCACTGCGATCATCTAGTATATTACCTATGAATGACTTGTTTGATACTGAGACTAAAATTGGCATATCCTCTGTTATCTGTCGTAGGTGCTGTATTATGTCAATGTCTCGTTGAACCCAACTGTAGTCAATTTGGGTGCACCACGGACTGTCACTATCCCGGAAGAAGCCGATACATGGGTCTATGACCATACGCGTCTTGTCGGCTCCGTATCTCTGTACTTTTTGCATTGTATTTTCGAGTATTTTTGCCGTATCTTGTGCGGTTCCAATGCTTTTTTGACTACTATGAGCACACAGTACTATATCGGGACTGTATCGTGATATTATATTTAGCATCTTTTTATCATAATTAAATCCAGTTACATCATTTAGTATGGTGGCTCCAGATTTAATGGCCGCCTGCGCAACCCCACTTCTGATGGTATCTACTGATATGGGCAGACTGGAAACTTCCGATATGGCTTTTATGGCGTTTCGTATACGCCTCTTTTCTGTCTCCTCTGATACCATACTGTCAATGTATGGGGCTGTGGACATGCCGCCCACATCTATGTATTTGGCACCACCCTCTTCCATTAATTTTGCTTCTTTTTTTATATCATCAGCTCTACTTTTAATTGATTTTTTATAAAATGATTCAGGACTTGCATTAATTATTCCCATGACTCTTACAGGATGTGAGTGTCCCACATTAACGCCTCCCAGCATATAATGTGATATTTTAATAAGATTATAAGAATGAGTCTACCATTGGTATGGTCGAGAGGGCTACACGGTGCTTTGTTTTGTTATGGAGAGTAATGTATGGGAATCGCTGAGTCTGATCATGAAACGTACGCGACATTACTCGGTATGATAGGGACATGCATGATGAGAAACGTTAACCTGTTAGAATATATCGTGATGTCACTGTCCAAGCCTGCAGATGGTCCGGCGGTATTGCCCGTGACATAAACCTAATTTTGTAATGCAATTTTCGTCAAAATCCCCCTAATTAAAAATACATTCATGCCTATGCTTGGCGACCACTTACGCATAGTGGAATGCGGTAAAATCCAATATTTTTGGGATGATATTGGGCTTGGCCGACACGAAAAATATTGAATATTAATGGAGTACTACGTATCATTAACCTGGCATATTATCCACAGATTCTATGACATCTGCAGTAATGTATTTTGCATGTGGTTGGCATTATCGCGATTAGATTAATTATATGTGAACTTTTATAATTTGGTATGATTTCAGGTTGGCCTATATGGTATGAAAAAATATGTAGACAGTTTGACTATGATCCCAACAAAGATCAGACTGCTGCGACCATACTGAATGATATACTTGATGAGCGCTTTGATACCACCATATTACATAATATAATTAACAACAAGACGGTTTTGTGTGTGGGCGCAGGCCCCTCTTTACCATCTGTCATCCCAATCATTAAAAATACATCAATGCCCATAATAGTGGCAGACTCGGCGCTCCAAATGTTGACTCAATCCAAAATAACACCTGATATTGTCGTAACAGACCTGGATGGGCAACCTGACTGTCTGAGGAGTTTGGCCGACTCAAATATCATATTTGTAGTACATGCGCACGGTGACAACATCGAAAGACTACACATGGCAAGATCGTTTCGCCGATGTCTGGGTACCACTCAGGGTGTACCATTTGGCAGACTGCATAATTTTGGAGGATTCACCGATGGGGATCGTACAGTATTTTTGGCTGATCACTTTGAAGCTCGCTCTATAATATTATGTGGCATGGATTTGGATGGTCCTGTATCTACATGGTCTGTACCCGACAAGACCGAGGCTACAATTGCATCAAAACTCTCAAAACTACGTATGGCTTCCTCTCTATTGGAATGGCTGGCACAAAACTCCCACTCCAGACTGTATACGCTATTATGTGATGTATCCGGTTTTGATAGAATTGCGCCTCCTGATACTAGAAATATATAGAATCTGATATCATCAACTATACAATGAGACTCAGCGCCGAGCAAGTACAGGGTATTGTCGAACTGCGGGAAAAGTTGCAGGAGAGATTAGAACAATTGCGCCAAGAGGTTGACATGACCATATTGAATATAGATGCCCTTGATGCGACCCTTACCCAGTCCAGCTTTACACGCGCCTCTGAGTATACGCCCCCACCCAAAGCCGAACCAGAACCACCCAAAGCCGAACCAGAACCACCCAAAGCCGAACCAGAACCACCCAAAGCCGAACCAGAACCACCCAAAGCCGAACCAGAACCTACCGTATCATCGACTGATGATGTCTCCCCCATAATGGTGAACGACTCTGCCATCGGCGGCATAAGCACATCTGCAGATAAAATCACCATAAAATTGTACGTGCCAGTATCGGCCAAGACCCCGCCATTTGAGACATTCTTTATATCACGTATAATTGGCGGTATGATGGACAAGGATGCCGTTGAGGTTGAAGGTGGAAGACTCTCTCAAGATTCAGCTATACGATACGAGCTAAAGACTCCGGATGATACACTTGATCAAATAATAATATACAATTATAGGCTAGAAGCAAGGGCCCGTGAGATTAATAGTACTATACGATGGGCATTATCTAGGATGCTAGAACATGTCCAGTAAAGAGTCAGATCGAATTGCAGTCTTGGACTTTGGCTCGCAGTATAGCCATCTGATATGTAGACGAATACGTGACTTCGCCGTTAGAGCTGAACTACTGCCCTTTGATACAGATACAGCTGAGGTGCTGTCTGCAGACACTAAAGGCGTCATACTCTCTGGCGGACCATCAAGTACCTATGCAGAGAATGCCCCGATGCCACAACAGGGCATACTGGACTCTAACATACCCATATTGGGCATCTGCTATGGCCATCAGGTTATAGTGAGCAGATATGGCGGTGTGGTGAAGCGGGCATCCCGAGAGTATGGTCACTCTACTCTGATGATACATGACTCAGATGGACTATTTGGAGGCTTGGACTCTTCAATGACAGCCTGGATGAGTCATGGTGATGAGGCCGAGACTATTCCAGATGGCTTTCGTGTGATTGGACACACCTCATCTGCGGCGGCTGCCGCAATATGTGATGACTCCAACCGCATATTTGGACTTCAATTTCACCCTGAAGTGGCTCACACACCCAAAGGGGTGGACATACTGTACAACTTTGCTGTCAAAATATGCGGCGCCAAACAAAATTGGACAATGGAGGCATTTACCTCATCCACAATCAAGAGACTCTCACATACAACAGGGCGTGTACTCTGTGGCGTCAGTGGTGGTGTTGACTCTAGTGTGGTCGCCGTCTTACTGCACAAGGCTATTGGGGATAATCTCCGCTGTGTCTTTGTGGAGAACGGGCTATTGAGACATAATGAAGCATCTGAGGTTAAAGAGATGTTCGCTGATCTTGGAATACCTGTAGATGTTATTGATGCCTCAGAGTCTTTTTTAAACTCACTGTCGGGTATCGATGATCCTGAAGACAAACGAAAGATTATCGGCGAGGAGTTTGTACGGGCATTTACTGAGTACTCCAAGAAGAATGGACCATTTCAGTGGCTGGCTCAGGGAACCTTGTACCCTGATGTTATAGAGAGTGGAGTCTCTGGAGGCCCGGCAGCCGTGATAAAGTCACACCATAACGTTGGCGGTCTTCCAGAGTGGCTTGGTTTGGGTATAATAGAGCCTCTCCGCGACCTGTATAAAGATGAGGTTCGCGCTGTGGGAGGGATATTGGGAGTTCCATCGAAATTTTTACAGCGACATCCCTTCCCAGGTCCGGGACTGGCCGTGCGCATAATGGGCCGCATAACCCCAAACAAACTCCGCATATGTCGCCAAGCTAGCCGTATAGTCGAAGAGGAGATTATATCCGCCGGGCTGTACGAAGACATATGGCAAGCCTACGCTGCCGTTGGGGATGACTTGGCTGTGGGCGTGGTGGGAGACTCCCGTATGCATGGCCATGTAGTGATGATTCGTGTAGTAAAGTCGATTGACGCCATGACGGCAGACTGGGCCAGACTGGATCACACACTTTTAGAGTCAATGAGTAATCGTATAACAAATGAGATAGATGAGGTCACATGGGTCACCTATGCGATATCCAGCAAACCCCCCGCCACTATAGAGCCTCAGTAGCACCTAGTAGGGCTGCCCCTATCACACCTGATGAATCTCCTAGACTGTTCTGCAGTATGGGTGTGTTACATTCGGGCATCAACTTTTTTACAGCATCCCTCCCTTCATTGTATAGAAAGTCAATGTTTGAGAGGCCTCCACCCAACACTATGCAGTCGGGATTCAGTATTTGCATGACATTTGAGAGTGCCAACCCAAAGTTGTCGACAAATGTATCCTTCCACTCTGTATAACCTGACGGTTGTTGCTCTATGATGTCTGGTATACTCATGTGCGTGTGATTCTCCTTGTACCATATCTGTTGCAGTGCTGGGCCGCTGATGTATGCCTCAACACATCCTCTTTTGCCGCACCAGCATGGTGTGCCGTTTGGGTATAATGTACTATGACCCCACTCGCCAGCCATCCCCACACTGCCATAAATTACATTACCATTTACTGATATACCGCCACCAACTCCCGTCCCCATTATGCTGCCGAATACTACATTGTATGAGGTACCTGCACCTAGCGTTGCTTCAGCCGCCACAAAGCAGTCTGCATCATTGCCCATACTGACACTTGTGTCTAAGTTATCTTCTATGTCGCGTTTCAGATGCCTTCCTCGAATGTATTTTAGATTACTGCCAATCATACGTCCGTCTGGCCCCACAGTCCCCGGCGTTCCAATGCCGATTGTATGTGTACCAAAGTCTAGCTGATGTATCATATGTTGTATCGTCTCTAGTATCTGTGGGTATGAATCAGGCGTGCTTACACGCTGGCGTTTTAGTATGTTGTGGTTATGATCAAGAACCGTCCCCTCAATCTTGGTTCCACCCAGATCAACTCCGATATGATACAAAAAAATTCAAAAAATGATTATCCTATAGGATTATCGCCACCGGGCGCACCCGATACGGCGATAACATCGTCTATTCTTAACACCATGCATACGGTCTCAGTGGCGGACTTTATAATCTGCTCCTTCACTATTACCGGCTCCACTATACTCTGTTCTAGCATGTTGGTGATTGTACTGTTCTTTGCGTCAATTCCAGTCCACTTTAGTCCCTGACTGTGTTGAGCTCGTAGATTGGCTATGGTATCGATGGGATTCATACCTGCATTTTCAGCTATCGTTATGGGTATGACCTCTAAAGCCTCGGCGTACTTTTTGACGGCTAGCTGTTCGCGTCCATCAAAGATGTCTGCCCAATCTTTTAGTCGTGAGGATACGTATGCCTCGGGTGAACCACCTCCAGCTACAATTGCCGGCTTTTCAATTACGTCTTTGACTACCATTAGGGCGTCATGTATTGATCTGTCCGCCTCATCCACAACTCTCTGTGTTCCGCCTCTTAGGAGTAGTGTGACTGACTGTGGATTACTACATCCTTCGATGAATACCCAGTTGTCCGCCTCTACCTTCTCTTGTTTTACTTGCTGGGCTGTTCCTAGATCGTCCGGTGCAAGATCATCCACGTTGGATATGACACGACCACCTGTTGCCTTTGCCAGCTTTGTCATGTCGCTCTCTTTTACCCGACGTACTGCTAGTATTCCACTCTTTGCTAGATAGTGTTGCGCAATATCGTCTATGCCTTTTTGACAGAGTAGTACGTTGGCTCCTGCCTGTTGTAGTTTGTCGACCATCTCCTTTAACATGCGATTCTCTTCTTCAAGATACATCTGCATCTGAGCGGGGTCGGTTATGCGTATCTCTGAGCTCATCTCGGTCTTTTCTATCTCCATAGCTGCATTGAGCAGTACTATCTTTGCGTTGGCTATCTTGGTGGGCATACCACTGTGTACTACCTCTTTGTCCAAGACTATGCCGCTTACGAGTCGGGAGTTTTGAATTGAACCGCCTGCCTTCTTTTCGACCTTGACGTTGTCCAAATCTACAACCTGCTGATCACCATCTTTGACTGCCACCCTTAATACGGCCTCTACTATTATGGATGACAAGAGATCACTGTCATCTGATATCAGTTTTGACTGCATGCTGGTGGCTGCCACCTTTAGGAGGCTTTCGGTATCGTTAGAGTCTATCTGTTTAGCAATACTTGAGTATATGCTGAGAGCCTTATCGGCAGCGGATTGATAACCCTCTATTATAACAGAGGAGTGTACACCCTTCTTTAGTAACTCTTCGGCCTTTGTAAGCAGGGCCCCTGCAAATATCACCGAACTGGTGGTACCATCTCCGACTTCATTATCTAGAGCCTTTGATATCTCGACCATCATTTTGGCGGCAGGATGCTGTATGTCTATCTCTTTTAGTATGGTGGCTCCATCATTGGTGATTGTAACATCTCCCAACGAGTCCACCAACATCTTATCTAGACCTCTAGGACCTAGGCTGGTGCGTATCAACTCTGCTACTAGTTTTGCTGCAGCAATGTTGTTCTGCTGTGCGTCCTTTCCTTTCTGCTGCAGGGCGCTCTCTTTTAGTACGAGAACTGGCCCCTGCGGTGTTTGTTGTATTGATGCCATTTGATGTTGTGATGCCTTTTCTCCCTCTTTTTAATATTCCGAGGTGTGTTTTTTTCATAGAATCTGTATCGGTTTAGATCTTTGAGGTGATTTAATTACTTCTCAGATGTAATGACAGGTATTGTTGTATTATTCTTGACATCAATCAGCCCATTGCTCTGTATTCTTATATGGGGCAGTGCCAAAAATGGCAAGAATAGTGGTATCAGGTGAGGTTCCTCATATGTACATCCTAATTTTTTAAACGACTCTCGTACTTCTACAAACTGCTCGGCTACATCATCCATCTTCGTATCGGATATTATTCCTGCTATGGGCAATGGCATATGTGCATGGACATCCCCCTGTATCACTGTGGCTGTACCCCCACCTGATCTGATGAGTAAGTTAATCGCTGTAGCCATATCTGAATCACTATTCCCTATTGCAATGATGTCATTGTCGTGAAATGTAGCAGTGGTGGCTATGCCGCCATGCCCTGTACCAAAATTTTCCAAGAACCCTAATGTCTTTTGTGTACCATCGCGCTTTATAGCGGCCACCTTCCACACTGTATCGGTGGTGCATATCCTTTCATCCTGTATGGGTAGTGTGACCCTTCCCAGTTTTGTTATAATTTCGGTCCGCAGTTGTATGGTGTTGACTGCAACCTCATCACCCCGAGCATGAATGGCTAGGTCCGTCTCGTATAACGTGTCGACACCCACTGTCTCATAAAGCCATTGAGGCACTTTGATGGTCTGATTATGTTTAGCAGGCCTGTGGCCATCTATTATGGTGGTGTGTATGTCGAATGACTCTATATCGTTTAGTAGTATTATGTCTGCCAGTCGTCCGACCGATATGCCGCCCAACATGTGATCCATCCTGTAGTATCGAAAGATATTGAGGCTCGCCATGGAGACGGCCTGTACTGGATTTATACCTGCCCTTATGGCCTCTCGAACACAATGGTCCATGTGGCCTGCCTGCATGTCTGTTGGATTTAATCCGTCGGTGCACAACATCAGTCTATTTGTGTCTATACCTTTTGATGAGACCTCTTTTAGTATGTCGTATAGATCTCGTCTTATTGAGCCCTCGCGCGCCATGACATACATGCCCATCCTTAGTCGTTCTATGGTTTGGTCATAATTGATGGGTTCATGACATGATGCTATTCCAGACGCTGCATACATTGCCAACTTTGTACCCGACATGCCTGCTGTATGACCATTGATCATACCTCCTAACTCTTGCACTGCTGCCATATTTTGTATTGTGGTGTCATCCTGTTTGGTTACCTTGGTCCATGCAAACACCTCCCCCATACCAAAGATGTCATCTCGTCCCATCAATTGGCCTATCTGCTCTGATGTTATGCCTTTTGCATTACTTAGTCTTGGGTCTACTGGCACACCGCCTGGTATACAATTAAAGACTCGGACTTGTGCCATCTTGCATATGTCAGCAAACCAGACCAAGCCATCATATCCACATATGCTAGTTATGTCTACCGGGTCTGAAAACAGGGTGGTGGTGCCATGTTGTATGGCGTATTTGGCTATGTTATTGGGCAGTACAAACTGATCTATGTGTACATGTGGGTCTGCAAGAGCAGGAGCGGCATATTTGCCTTTGGCATCTATTATGCGAGTCTCTCTTCCTGTAACGTGTGATGCATCCGGACCCACATACGATATGCGCGATTTGTATATTGCAATATCGATATCTGGTATTATCTCTCCGGTGTACACTGATGCCAAAGAGCAACCCTTTATTACAACTTGAGACTTTTTCTCACCTGACACTGCTTGGACTAACTCTGAAATTTCAGTTTGCTGCACTATACACTCTTGAGTATCATTATACAAAAAGCTATCATTGAAAGTCGTTATGAGAGAATATGTATTGGAAACTGCCCTCTTCTTCTAGTGCCATCTTGTGCTCCTTTTCCCCACGAAACAAGACACACATGGTACCGATATAGTCTATATTTTGATCTTTAACTGCGCGTATGGCCTTGAGAGATGATCCCCCACTTGTAATTACATCATCTAGTATCATGACCGGAGGCTCTGGTCTTCCTTCCACTGTGTTTCCTGTTCCATGACCCTTGATACTTTTGCGCACATAAAACCACTCTAAGGGTGCAGTACTCCTCTGGGCAAGACTCATACATGATATGGCTACCGATAGCGGAATTGCTCCTGACTCTAGCCCGCCAATTGATGCTGTGTTTGTTTTTTGTACCATCTTGTATAAGAGGGCGGCGGCCAACGCAAGCCCATCAGACCCTAGATTTTTTATATTAAAGTAATCGGAGCTTGTTATGCCCGAGGCCAGCTTAAATGGTTTATCGGATTTTATCCAGACCCGCTCTTTTATTATATTGTAAAGGTCGTCTTTGAGATCTATGAATTTTGTTGATTTTAAGTCATCAATAAATGGATTCATCATACTAACAAATGTAATGTCATTTAAAATAGCTTCTCACCGTAAATATACGTGCCTGTTTGATGATGTTCCGAGAGTAGAGTCTGGTCGTGAATAAATTACAACCTTTGTTAGAACCAAGCTCATCTGTGTTGGCAATATTAAAATAATATTTTTTGTGTTTTAATTATTTCTTTTAATTTTAACTCTAACAGTGTAAATGTATTACAGAGCCTTGTGGATGGGCGCAGCAACTGGCATTATACGCGCTGAGTTTTTTATAATAAATTCTTTACAAGATTTTATGCGCAATTAATGATCTTAATAACATATGTATTTTTTTGACTAAGGATTAAATTTTCTAATGTATACGGCAGTGGATAAATTTGTGTATAAATAATGAACTTTTTTGTGCATACTGAATCACGCTATTTTTGTTGGTATTTGGTAGGCTAAGATCATATTACTCAATGCTAATTTTGTTATAATATCCCATGTTTGCTTTTGATGCATTGTGTATATGGTGACAAAATAAAGCCAAAACAAGCGGCAAAAATATTGTTCAAAAGCAAATCAACACACTACAATGTAGTGCCAAAAATACTCTGTAAATGTAGTAGCACGACCTAACGTACATAATTTGGACTGCACTGACCAGAACGAGCTAGGACCGCCCAACATTGTATAATTACACATAACCCCCTTCCTTTATGAGGAATAACTTGTCAGCCCCGTGAGTGGTTGCAGTATGATATAATATGATCTATTTGCCGTTTGTTATGCCAAAGATGCGCCGGAAGTACTCCGAGTTCTCATGCGGCTCTTCTGTATCATCAATGCCCGCCAGCTTCTTGGCTAGATTCTTCTTGTAGCCAAGCTGCATCTGACGTTGTATCTGAATACGTTGCGCCTGTGGGGAGCCAGCACCATGCATAGACTCGGTGAGATACCCCACGGCGTTTCTGCCCATCGTCATATTCTCTATCAATCTAAGTATCCTGGCGCGACTCTCTACATCCACACCCTTGCGCCCAACAAAGTACTTGCGCAAAAGCTTGCCTATCTCTGGATCCTTAAAGTCCTGCTCAGCAGGTAGTGTGACTAGAAGACCTCCAGCTACATCTTGCGCACGCCGCGCAATCTCGTACGGGAACCGCGTGACGTTATGTTTGCAGACCTGCGCCAACATATCGTCATTGAGATATACGCCAGACTTCATGGGATGCGCCAGAAATGAGGATGAAGTGCCACAACCAAATATTGTCTCGTTCAGATGGTTCATCTCTACCAACTTGTCCCGTATATGTGACACCTTGGGCACACCATTATAGTCTGCAATGACGCCCGCAGCACCTATCAACACATCGCCCACTCCGGTCTTACAGACATAACTACGTCTATGATAACATGTGAATCTCTCTACCAACATCGAGGCAAACTCCCACTCACCATGCATAAACACATACTCCCATGGAATAAAGACACGATCCATAATCAGTGTGGCCTCCTGTCCCCCATACTGCTCATTGCCTACATCGATATCGCCACCCTCCATGGAGCGGGTGTCACAGGACTGCCTACCATATACGTATATTATGCCGGGTGCGTCGGCTCGAAATGCACCCACTATGGCGTAGTCGCGGTCATCCTCGGCGAGCCTTATGGTTGGCATTATTATGATCCAGTGTGAGTTGATGCAACCGGTCTGATGGGCCTTGGCACCTGTCACGTATATGCCCTTCTCGTCTGCATCTACTACGTGCGTATACATATCCGGGTCGGCCTGCTCGGATGGGGTCTTGCTGCGGTCACCCTTTGTATCTGTCATGGCGCCGCCAATGACCTCATTTGTCTCCTGCACCATGCGCACAAAGTCCAAGAATCGTTTGTGATAGTTGGTGTTGTGCTTCTCATCTATCTCATAGGTTACAGAGTGCAATGCATTGAGCGCGTCCATACCCACACACCTCTGAAAACACGTACCAGTATTCTGGCCTAACTTACGCTGCATTAAATTCTGTCGTACCAAATCCTGGGCGCTCTCTGCAATGTGTAGAAAGCGGTTCACCCTTTTGCCAGCTATCTTGGACTCGGCAGTGGCTAACTCTTCCTCCCGAACTGCTAAATCATAAGTCTCAGCGACTGCATTTATGGAGGGGCGTACCATGGGATGGTCCACAGGTTCATCCACCCACTCTCCTAGAATACGTACCTTCAGGTTGCGTCCACGCAGGCTCTCTATATAGTCAGCACCTGTGCGTATGCCCATACTATATCTATATGGAAAGACCTATAAAAATTACAGCGTTGACTCGTTAGTGACTTAAAAGTATTCAGAGTTGACTTTGGTATGTGATAGGTTTCATCTATGCTTAAATTACTCTTCTAAACAGAATGTATTATGAACATACCAAAGACCATCCGCCGCTACTGTCCTAAATGCGACACGCACACAGAACAGAAGATATCCATCTATAAGGCAGGTAAGAGGCGAGGGTCTGCGCGAGGAGAACGACGCCACGCTGAGCGCAAGCATGGGTATGGCGGGCAAAAGTTTCCAAAACTAGCAAAGCCTGCCAAGGTAACAAAAAAAGTTACTCCCCTGTTAACCTGCACTACATGTAAAAAGAAGTTTAACAAGTATGGTATCCGAATTAAAAAGTTCGAGTTGGTGGCCGCATGAAAAAAGATCATCAACTTATTCCCGAACCTTCCAGTAAATTTCAGAAGGTGTCATGTCAGGAATGCCAAGAGGTACAAGTGGTATACTCACATGCCACTACGCCGGTGATATGCAACTCTTGTGGCAACGCACTAACAAAATCTACCGGTTCCAAGACTATTGTATTCGGCCAGATTGTGGGTAGCGTCGAGTAACGCCCAGTCTTGTGGTGTATTTAGGTTGGCGGCTACACGCATGTCATTTATTATTATGCGTCTTGCGGGAGTGGAGAATCTCCGACTAGGCTTGACCATGGATACTCCTGTGTATCTACATAATGTATCATTATGTGTAATAGTTATACCCGGCGAGAGACGCAGCATGGCCGCATACTTTTCTGTAATCAGTATCTCTGTCCAGTGATATTCATCGTATAGTTTTGACATATGTGATATTATATCCGCATCTATGCACGGCAAGTCTCCAGGAAGTATCATAACTGGATATAACAACTGATCAAGCGCATATGATAAATCTACAGAGTACCCTTTACCTCTGGTCTCTATGATATCTATGTCGTATTTTTGTAGTATCTGATATGTTCTAGGCGAACACTTGCTGACCGCTACATGTATGGTACTTATCTGTGGAGACTGCATTAGGGCATCAACCACACGTAATATGATGGGCCTATCCTTGGGCACGGATAACTTTTCAAGGCTATTTGTTCGTGTACTACTGCCCCCAGCCATTATTAGACCGATCATATTGAGACAACCACTGCTATGGAGACTGCCCTACTTGCCTCGTTTATGGCGCCAAATACATCGCCAGTCATACCATGTATGGTGCGTTTTGCTATGTATAGTATTGTAATAGATGTCAGTACGCCTGCGAGCATGGGCCATACCATCTGTGGCGCAAATATGACCGGTACGACCCACCATGCCGTAGATATGATTAACTGCCGTCTGTTCATATTTGCGCAGAATGTGGCCCCTGAACCCCCACCCGCAGGCCTTCCCAAATACGATGCTACTATCATGGAGTATTTGGCGGCCACCTCAGCTACAATTATGGCTACAAATATCTCCATGCCGCCTACCTGTGATGCTGATGCCAAGAAACAAGCGATGCATAGTATCACTGCGGTTATACCACCAGTACCCACCATCTTGTCCCGCATTATCTGTAGTCTCTTCTTGGAATCGCCCCGACCCATCAAACCATCGGCAAAGTCTGCCAAGCCATCTGTATGGTGTAGCCCGGTTATTATGGAGAGTGTTGCTAGAGCTGCAACTGCCGCCAAGAGAGGCTCTGCGTACAATGATACTATCCATCCAACACCCCCACCTATGACACCTAATAGTAGTCCGACCACCGGAAACCAGTGTTGCGATGTTGATACCTTCTCTAAACTACCATGCCTCACAGGTATTATGCTCAGAAATGAGATTGCATCTACAAGACCCATTGCCACACCTGAGCCATTACATATGTTATACCACAGGCTATGCCGCCAAAGATATAGGACGTACACTTCATTATACGAATGGAGTCTCTGATATCTTTTACATTAGCCTCCCGGCCAGAACCAACTGAATACTTGCCTGGCTTTTCCAGTGTAATGTTCAGCGCCCCGGCCATGGCAGAGATTGTATATCCGGAGTTTAGACTATCTGGTTTATTGTGATGTGTACGTATTGTGCTGTACGCGCCCCTGTAGTCGTACCGTAGTATGAGGGCCGACAAGACCATGACATATGCGGTTATGCGCGCCGGGGCCCATCCTAGTATTGTATCGCAGTGGGCGCCAAACCATCCTACCTTCTCAAAGATATATGAGCGGTATCCCGCCATGGAGTCTATGGTGTTTATGGTTCTAGATATGAGGGCTCCCACCACACCAAAGAGTCCCATGTAGAATAGTGGGGCGGTTGTGCCATCTGTTGTATTCTCTGCGACACTCTCTATTGTACCTGAGCATATCTGACTGGCAGATAGATTGGCGGTGTCTCGCTTTACTATGCATGCCAAAGCAGCTTTGGCCTGCGTATCATTGGTTGTAACATGATTATACACTAGTATGGCATGTCTCTCCATGCCTCGTATTGATATCGTACTCTTCAGTATAAGTATGGATATTATAGTGTACAAGAATGGTATCAACAACTCGGCAATATATACAAGTATGATTGCCGCCGTTGCCACCACACAACACGATGCTACAACAACTACTACGCCCCAATATCTCTGCCGTCTGTAGGGTACCATTACTGCTATCATCTTGCCCACCCAGGCAGTTGGATGGTACCTGTTTGGCGGATCACCCAGTGTAATATCTAACAGTATTGCTCCTAATATTATGCCACATGGTATGGGCCAATATACATCTGGTATTATTATCATGCTATATAGTCCAGAATGTACTGCATATTGATATTATCTTTTATAGTCTTTGATATGGACTTGATGGCCTGCTCTGTGGATACTGTGGTATCATGATAGTCCAGAGAGTCTTCGGAGGGCAGTTGTACGTCTGTGTATGGTATTACTCCTATGGTATCAATACTGGTGACTCTTTTGACATGCTGTATCCCGGCATCTAGTATGCTGACATCCCCTCGAAATTTGTTTATTATAAAACCCGCCACCATTTTGGCGTGATGTTTGGGTAGTAGTGATGCTGTACCTATCATCTGCGCAAAACATCCTCCCCTTTCAATATCTGCGGTTATTATCACAGAGGCGTTGGCTATGTCTGCCATGGTCATATTTGCCATGTCAAATGGTATGTTTATCTCGGCCGGCGAGCCGGCCCCCTCTAGTATTATGACATCATGTCTCTGTTGTAGACTTTTAAAAGCAGCGGTGGCTGCCCGTATACCTTCGGCCTCTGCATACTTGTAGTATGTATGCGTGTCCATAACGCCCCTACTCTCTCCCATCTGAAAGACTTCACTTGATGTCTCATTATACGGTACTAATAGTATGGGGTTTATCTCTGGTGTTACTGCGCAACGCGCCGCCTGCGCTTGTATGGCTTGGGCACGAGACATCTTTAATGTATCATACGTGAATGAGGACATGTTCTGTGATTTGAACGGCGCTACATCATAGTTCATGTCTGATAGTATGCGGCAGAGCGCCGTTACAAGTGTGCTCTTGCCGGCCCCAGACATGGTTCCCTGTATCATTATACACGGCATGATTCTATCAATTGCTCGCATAGTATTTTGTTTTTGTCATGGGTCTTTGTGGATATGCGTATATGATACGGCATGCCAAAACTAGTGCAGTCCCGAACCAGTATTTTGCGTTTGAGGAGTTTATTTTGTATTGTAGTGGCTAGCTGTTTGGTACGAATGACCATATAGTTTGCATCTGAGCGTATGGGTTCCATGTATGGCGATTCAGATAATACATTATACATAAACGGCATCTGCGTGCGTATTATTTGATGTGCGTCTGTAATATGTTCTGGATGTTTTAGTGCCTCTTTGGCAGCTGTCTGCGCAACCGTACCTATACACCAAGGTATACGGTACTGTCGTATCTCTTTTGTTATCGTATCATTTGCAATACAGTATCCGACTCTTAGTCCTGCCAGACCAAATGATTTGGTCATTGTCCGTATTATGACTAGATTGGCATAACGTTTTACATACTTTAGTACGGATTCATCTCTGTCTGGAGTTAACTCTATGAAGCATTCATCAACTACTACTGTACAGTTGGCATCCTTACCTGCCTTTATTATGTCATGTATGGTGCTGTGGCCTGCCAGTCTACCTGTGGGGGCCGATGGGTTACAGACAAAGACGCAGCCATCTTGCGGTATTGCCTGAATAAATTTATCCTTGTCTCTTGTTATGTTGTCTGTCTGTTGTAATGTTATGTTACAGTTGTATAATTTGGCAGCAGTTACATACTCTCCAAATATGGGGAACTGCATCAGGACAGATTTTTGCGCCATATGTCTGCATATGTTGTATATTGTATCGGTGGCGCCATTTGTTGCCGTTACATACTGAGGGTTTATGCCCAAATATTTGGATATATCCTGCTCCAATGATGTATTGTAAATATCCGGATACTCGGTGGATTGGTCTAATACATCTCTTAATGTATTGTATATTGTATGATGCATACCCAGCGGGTTCACACTGGTGCTGTGGTCTGTGATATCTTCCAGCCCCATACTACGTGCCCCCCCATGTGTAGTCCCTGTCATGATATGTTGTGTACGTATTGTATCGGCTTTAAGGTAGTTGCGCATGGCCTTGTACAGGCGCAGATACAATGCTACAGAAAAGAGTAGAATTATTAAACGATTTTTAAATTACCATATCATGAAGAAACGCGTAGCCATAATAGGTGCCACGGGCGCTGTTGGCCAGGAATTTATCCAGTCTCTGGACGGACATGAGTGGTTTGAAGTAACACAGATTGCGGCCTCTGAACGCTCTGCGGGCAAAACATACGTGGAAGCCATACGGGATGGCAACACTGGCATAATATCTTGGGATATGGATGGCGAGATTCCCGAATATATAAAAAATATGAAGGTTAGAGCCGTTGATGAGATAGATGTCTCGACACTGGACTTGATATTCTCTGCAGTGGAGGATGCATCTGCCAAGGATATAGAGACAAAGTTTGCTAAGGATTTGCCTGTGATATCTACAAGTTCTGCGTACAGATACGAGGATGATGTTCCCATACTGATACCTGGTATTAATGATGACCATGCCGAGCTATTGGAAACACAGAAGAAGAACCGCTCTTGGAATGGCTGGGTTGCACCTCTGCCTAACTGCACAACTACGGGTTTAGTTATAACGCTAAAACCACTTTTGGATGAGTATGGCGCCAAGAAGGTGATGATGACCTCCATGCAAGCCATATCTGGTGGCGGCATGACCGGAGTGGCCGCCATGGGAATTACAGATAATATACTGCCTTACATACCAAAGGAGGAGTACAAGGTGCGCGTTGAGACCCGCAAGATACTGGGTCAATTAAACGGAGACAAGATAGATGAGGCTGACATACGCGTGAGCTGCACATGTACTAGGGTTCCCGTACTTGATGGTCACACCGAATCTGTCTTTGTAGAGACCTCCAAGGATGTAGACCCTGAATCTGCTGAGCAGACATACGACAGGTACAACTCTGATGTATCTACAATCGGACTGCCTTCTGCACCAGAGAAATATTTTGCCGTTCACAAAGACCCCACACGCCCACAACCGCGTCTGGAGAGAGCCGTGGGTGATGGCATGACAACTACAATCGGCCGCTTGGAGAGAGAGGAACTCTTCGATAAGGGGCTTAAATACATGCTCTTCTCACACAACAAAAAGATGGGCTCTGCCAAGGGGGCCGTCCTATTGGCTGAGATGCTCTACAAGAAGAACAAAATATAAAATCCATATCACGTTTGCAATAGACTTGCATCAGTGCGTCTCCGCCGCCCCGAATACGCCATCTGTGAGCAACCCTCGCATAGGGATTTCAATAATCATTCGGATAAGCATGTCCAAACTATACACTACACCTCAGCTACCCGAGCCGTCACCTGTGGAAATCTGTAGTATCTGAACCCCACCGTCCGCATACGAGGCTACGGCTGCGTAGGTATGGCCGTCGGACTGAAATATTACAACATCCCGCGCATCAGAGAGGGGCCGGAATATTTGGTCTGCAATGGCATAAACCGGCACAATACTGTGTGGATCTGTCAGATCCAGTATCTGTATCCCGTCCGGTGACGTGACGGCTGCGTACGTATGACCATCTGACTCAAAGACGGCAATGCCAAATGCGCCAGACAAAAGCAGGCTTGGATCATCAGATATGCTGCCGGCCGGAACTATGCCATACGGGTTGCTCACATCCAGTATCTGCACTCCATTATCCCCCAGTGACGTGACGGCTGCGTACGTATGACCATCCGACTCAAAGACGGCAATACCAAATGCGCCTCCATACCCAGCACCAGTATGATGTACTAAACTGCTGGCAAGGGTGATGTTGTATGGGTCGGTCAGGTCGATTATACATACACTATCGTTGAATGAGACGACCCCCGCATACGTATGGCCATCAATCTCAAAGATGGTAACATCACGAGCACCACTTAAGAGCGGGCTAGTATCGGCTCCGATACCGCCAGCTGAGGTTATGTTGTATGGGTCGGTCAGGTCCAGAATCTGGATACCCTCAAATGATCCAGTAGCTGCATACGTCCTCTCGCCAGATACAAAGGTGGTGACTGCCACCACGCCAGATAAGCGCAGTTGATCATCATCAGTAATGTGACTTGCTGTCACAATCCCGTATGGGTTTGTCGTATCCAGCACGATCAGGGTGTCAGTGTTAGGGAAGGCAGCGGCTGCATATGTACGATCTTTTGATGTAAATGTATCCACGCCATATGCCCCACCTAGTCTTAAGATATGGTTATACGAGAGGCTATCTGCAGCGGCAATATTGTATATGTCAGTAAGATCAAGCATCTGTATACCTTCATCCGAGGTAGCTGTAACGTATGTACTGCCATCTGACTCAAAGACGGCCAGGCCGCGCGCACCAGACAACGCAGGATCCACATCATCGGTGATTACATCAACTGGAATGATGTTGTGCGTATCAGTCAGGTCGAATGTCCAGACACTGTCGGCGCCCAGAGATGCAACCGCAGCATATATGCGGCCACCTGAGTTGAATATGTCAATGCCGCTCCCCACATCCAAAAGGGGCACTGTGCTCCCATCGATACTACCTGCTGGCATGATATTGTACGGATCAGTCAGATCAAGTATCTGTACGCCATCCTCGTAATACGATGCTACTGCCGCAAAAGTGCGACCATCCAATTCAAAAATGGCCGCATTATCTGCCCCAGATAGAATAAGGGCCGCATTATCGGTGATGCCACTGGCAGGCACAATATTGTACGGATCAGTCAGATCAAGTATCTGTACGCCATCCACGTAATCAGGAGGATGGAAGCTGCGCGTATCATAGGCTGACGTAACCAACGCATACGTCCGACCACCCGTTTCAAAGACAGAGATATCCCATGCGCGATCAAGATTTAGCATTTCATTATCCTCAATAATGCCAGCGGTGGTTATGTTGTACGGGTCTGATAGATCCAGTATCTGGACACCACCGCTATATCCTGCCACGGCTGCATATATACGATCGCCAGATTCAAACGTATCAACTGTCTCTGCAGAATAGATAATGCGACTTGCTTCATGGGTTATGTGGCCAGCCAGAGTTATGTTGTACGGATCTGACATATCCAGCACTTGGACACCCTGGTTTGATGATGTAACGGCGGCATAGATATTACCATCTGCTCTAAATACTGCAATATCATCGGCGTTGGAGACAAGCGCGTCCTCAGTATTGGCTACAATGCCTGCAGGGATGATATCATATGGGTTTGTAATATCGAGTGCCTGCACCCCGCCGAATGGCGTGACTGTAGCCGCATATGTGCGGTTACCTGATTCAAAGACCACAAGACCTGATACATAGATTAAACGGAGGCCTGAGTCATTAGATATTGTACCAGCAGCTGTAATGGCATATGGATCAGTCAGGTCGAGTATCTGGAGACTGCCGCGTCGATCATCGGACAATACGGCTGCGTATGTCCGGTTAGCCATACTGTATACCGCCACATCTGCGGGACGGTGTAGGTGGCGTGTTATGTCGTTGGCCCCACCGGCAGGCGTTACATTGTACGGATCAGTAAGATCAAGTATCTGGACACCGTCATCTCCATATGCTGCAACGGCGGCATATGTGCGACCAGCCGATTGGAATGCCATGATACCAAACGGCTCTGACAAAGAGAGGATATCGTCATCGGCTATATTGCCGGCAGGCGTTACATTGTACGGATCAGTAAGATCAAGTATCTGGACACTGTTATCATGGTATGCTGTGACTGCAGCATATGTGCGGCCAGCCGATTGGAACGTGGTAATTCCTATTGTACCATTTAACAGAGAATCTCCCTCGTTTGCCAGGTTGCTAACAGGAATTATGTTGTACGGATCAGTAAGATCAAGTATCTGGACACCGTCATCCCCCACCGCTGCAACGGCGGCATATATGCGGCCAGCCGATTGGAATGTCATGACACCACGCGGCCCTAACAGAGAGAGGGCATCATCGTCGGCTATATTGCCGGCAGGCGTTACATTGTACGGATCAGTAAGATCAAGTATCTGGACACCGTCATCATGGTCTGCTGTAACTGCAGCATATATGCGGCCAGCCGATTGGAATGTGGCTATATCATATGCGCCAGACAAGAACAGCGCATCATCGTCAGCCAGATTGTCAATAGGAATTACATTGTATGGATCAATAAGATCAAGTATCTGGACACCGTTATCATTGTATGCTGTAACTGCAGCATATGTGCGGCCAGCCGATTGGAATATGGCTATATCATATGCGCCAGACAAGAACAGCGCATCATCGTCAGCCAGATTGTCAATAGGAATTACATTGTACGGATCAGTAAGATCAAGTATCTGGACGCCGCCGTCATATTCTGCAACGGCAGCATATGTGCGGCCGTATGCCACAAATGTGGCAATGGACAGCGCACCGGACAAGCGTAAGTCATCATCATCCGTTATACTTCCAAGAGAGGTGATACCATACGGGTGTGTTATATCGAGTATCTGGACACTACTGTCATGGTATGATGTCACAGCAGCATATGTGCGACCATCTGACTCAAATAATGCTATGTCAAATGCGCCTTCAAGGGACCACGCATCACCCTTGGAGATGCTGCCCGCATACCCTATGTAACCATCTCCAGCAAAGATTCCAACATGCGGAGCCTGTGTGACAGATACCATGTCTGCATAGGCGTATTGGGGCGAATATGTGAATGCAGATGCCTCGGACTCATGCCCCATGTCCAACAATCCAGTGGTGGACTCCATTGAGAGTGCAGATACGGTCAATACTACAAGTAATGCGACCACTGCCGACCTGGCACCCACAGTCCTGTACGGGCCGGGTATGTGCAATTGGCCGTCTGCTGCGCATTGCCGGTGAAACATGGCACCAAATGATGCCAACCCAGACCAGACATGCATGCCATTGTGACATGCATGCTGATATTTGGATATATGCCTTGTTGTGCCGCTGGTGAGCCACGCACCGACGCTAAAGCACATTATACAAAACAACTGTGCAGAATGCATCTGGGCCAACATGCGGCAATAGGCAGGTATCACCACCGCACACGAGTGCTTTGGAGTATGGGCCATCATCACATCTTGGTACTAGTCCAAGATTATTTGTCCGGCAGGCACAAATCCGTTCAAGTCAGTAACCTTCAGCAATCCTGGCGTAACCGTATAGAGATAGTCCCCTATGTACAGGGAGCGGGCCCAATCCGTATCATCATGCTTCACTATGCCCCTCTTTACAAGTATGTTGTTTTCAATATTGTATACATGGAAGGTAGTTACACCATCATGTATGACTGGTATGGATATTATGTGTGTAGATATGAGCGCCGCCTTATGATCCCGTTGAACCTCCGAGTAGGCGTCACGATCATCTATAACATCAAAGTCTGACAGGGTAGGATTGGCAGGATCAGATACGTCAAAGACAGTTACCTTTATGCCGTCGATTACAGGTCCCCACTGTGCCTCTATGGTCTCGCGTCCCACTCCGACTACGGTATCCTCATCATAGGGATGCAGATACTCGGAGAATCCCGGTAGTTTCAGCTCGCCAACAAGTATAGGACTCTCTGAAAAGTCGATTACAAAGAACGGATCCACCTGACGGAAGGTAACCAGATACAGCGTATCACCATAAAACCTTGCAGAGTGCATCGTCTCCCCCGGGGCGATGTCATATACGGCGCCCAACATATCCAGATTGCTGTCCAATTTGAAAGCAGAGTTTACGCCAGACCGGGTGGTGGTTGCAATACGGAACGTGTCGTCCTTCTCGGACATTGCAAACTGGTTTATTGGATAACCCGGTACTGTACCTGCGCCCTGATATGACAGGTCGGTTCCAGAGAGTCCTATCTTTACAACCTGAGTGTCGGTGGCACATACTGCTCCCCGAGTAGACTGGTCGGGAGGCCAGCTTATACCGGACGAATAACCGGTCCCTGGCATAACAAGATACATGTTTGATTCAGAGACGTATATCTCCATGTTAAATGGCGTGAGGAATGAAATTGCATCAAAACCAGATTCCAGACTGACCGCTGTTATCATGGTTCTGGTATCGACCATATAGAATGGAAAGTAGTGCGTGTCGGGGCTTTTTGCATCCGTTCCATATTTTACAACAGGTATCCTATCTGAAGAGTCCTGAGTTATAACATAGATGGTGTTGTTTATGAGCCGGGCCTCTGTCACTGTTCCGGTTATTAATATACGATCAAGAATGTGTGGGCTTGTCCTATCTGATACATTCAATATTGTTATTTTTGTATCGCCACCCACATTGAACACAGCCAACATGTCCTCATGCAAGAGAGTGGGCCCGGTTATCGGACTGTGCCCTACAACGGCCATCCCATCAGGTGGATATGCCTGTATGACGTTCAGCTGACTACCAGACAAGAATATGTCAGTGGCCGTGTTCTTTATGATGTCTGGCTCATCAACTTTGGCCTCCTGTATGTTGGTGGTAGAGTATAGCGGGGAGGATGTACCTGCTGTAGACTCCGTGCTTGATGGCGCTGTGGACAGCGTCAGTGTCTCCTGAAAAGTTATGACATCTTGCTGCATGGCCGTATCAAATGTACCTCTATAGTTGTATGAGAGACATGCATGCGAGGGGGCCTCGCCTGGCACTACTGTGGGTAGCGGAATGTCAGGTATGTAGAATCCAAACTGTATCATACTTTCGACATAATCCTCATCAACACATACCGAATTGCCCGTATCATGATGCATGAGCACCATATCTATGCAATAGGTTGCCTCAGCTGGCGGGATTGCGATGACAAGCAAGGCTGCTACAGGCAACAATGCGGCCAGTATCGTGCAATTAAACATACGTTTAGCGCACGCATATTCTATTTAAGAATAATTTGTGCGTATTTCTCCCGCAAGGACAGGTGGTTATCTAGACTGTCCAGATCCGGACTGCAATACGGCCCAAACCGGGCATGCGCGGACAGTCAGGATGTGTTTTGGGCCGGTTTTTTGGCAAAGTCCCACCAGAATCGAGTACTTCAAAAAGCAAAAACAGATACCTCAATCGTCAAAAATTATATACGAATCACCGATATTACACATATTGTCACGTATAGATGATATAGACACATTAATTTTGTCTGAATTAGCCAATGATTCTTCAATATCCATCCCTAAACTATCATCAAAGATAAACGTCAATACATCTGTGGTGTACTCTCGCATACGCAGATTACAGTCTCGGGGGCTCATACGCCGTTTTACCATAGAGGTGAACAATGCTGCCTTAGGATATACAGTAAAGGTACTGGCAGGTATAAAGATGGATACAAAGAAACGTAATCATATAATGCAAGAGTTATTCAATATTGATGGTGTCTTTGAGGTGGCTGAAGTGACTGGCCGCTTTGACATACTAGTTACAGCATACGCCAAGTCTCTGGAGTCGATGCATCACATGGTCTCCGAAAAGATAGGCCGTATAGATGGCGTACTCTCTTCAGAGTCGTTTATAGAGATGAAGTCACGTCAAAAGGCAATGCCATATATGGCCTCAGGTGGTGCTACTTGACATTGCAGAAGCAAAAGACCTCCTCTAGACTTGCCGTATACTACGAGCTGACAAAACCAAAGATATGGTATCTTTTGGTGTTTACAGCCTTTGGAGGATTGGTGGTGGCATCCAACATACATGGTGTAGAGGTATCGATTTGGACCTGGCTGCTGGCCATATTTTCGGTGGCTGCCGGTTCTGCAGCGGCCAACACCTTGACCAACTACCATGATCGGGATATAGATAGTATAATGGAGCGCACAAAACTACGACCTTTGCCATCTAAAAGGATATATCCTGCCGTCAAGGCGCGAAACTTTGGATACATACTGGGAGGCATCTCACTGTTGCTGGCATGGTGTATATCATATACGACTAGTATGGAGCAGGGTATGTGGGCCACGGCGTTTATAGCATTCGGTCTGCTGAACAACATCTTGATATACTCATACGCGCTAAAGAGGCGTTCCCGACTCAATATCATACTGGGAGGACTGTGCGGCGGCTCACCACCCTTGGTGGGCTGGGTTGCTGTCACTATGGCCGATTTATGGAGTATGGGACTTGTACTGGCGGGCCTGGTCTTTGTCTGGATTCCATTACACATATGGTCGCTGACCATGCACTTTAAAGACGACTACAACAAGGTCGGCGTTCCCATGCTCACGGCGGTCCAGTCTGAGAGTATGTCTGCCCGGGTGATTGCCGCCTCTACCATGGCAATGGTAGCATTTAGTCTGGTTCCACTGTTTCTGTCCGGCGTGTCTGGTGTAGTGTATGCTGCCACTGCCTTGGCATCGGGCGGTTTGATGCTTGCCTTATCGGGCTGGGTTGTGGTCCGACCATCTGAAAAGTCTGCTTGGACACTCTTCAAATTTTCAAGTCCCTACCTGGCTGTACTGTTTATCGGTATAATGGTGGATACTGCACTATAGAGTTTGACATGCCCCCATTGATGTGTTTAAGCACGAGAACTCTTGACTATACACACTTCTTAATAACAGACTTAAAGCACCAGATGCTCTAGTGTATAATGTGGGTGACTGTACTAGAATGAACCAAACGTATAGTATGATATTTTGTCTGAGCGTTATCGTTGTGAGTATGATGTATGTGCATGCATATGCTGAGATAGCCACTGTGTCCCAGATAACTCAGGTGGTACTGAATACTCAACTATACGTCGATAATGAGAGGTTTGATGCGTACCCCATATACTATCCAGATAATATACCTGATGAGCCTATAACTGGAAAGCTGATACACTACACCGACTCATCTGTTGATACATTTAACCAAATAGTTCTAGTGGAGATAAATGCAACCATCCCCATACATGATGTCCTAAAAGATCTACGGGGCGCCAGTGCAGTTATAATGTATGGCATACGTGACTGGACAATATCTGAGGACGCCCTCACAGAGACCCCTGCCATACGTGTGTCTGATGATGATGGCTCCTCTTTAGTATCTCTGGCTGGCTCTGATGCCTTTGTGCTGTATGGACCTGGCCTATATGATGCTCTGGATAGGGCTCGGGACGTTGAGACCATTATGGTATCTGAGAGGGTATTTGCTATTGTAACTAGTGGGGACGGTGCACAAATAATAGATATCACTGCTCCCACTTGGCCGGTACCCGCCCAAACCATAGAGCCCATAGACATAGAAGAGTATCTGGACCTAACAACAGTTACAGTATCTGATACGCCCTACGCTATAATAGGTGGTAAACTAGGCATAGAGATATTCAATATTACAAATCCATACAACCCAACACTGGCCAGTGTTATGCTGGACGGCAGTAATTTTGATACACTGCGCGGCGTACAAGATATAGAGACATTTACTCTGGCCGGAGGTACATACGCAATAGCGACCAGCTATGATGATGATGGAATACAGCTAATAGATATCACAAATCCGTACAGACCATCGCCCACCAGTAGTGCGACAGATGGTATAGACGGCTTTGAGGCTCTAGGTGGCGCCAAGGGAGTTGATATAACAACAGTATCTGACAGACTATATGCCATTGTGGCCGGGTATAGGGATGATGCCATACAGCTTGTAGATATAATCAACCCTTTTCGTCCACTACCAATTGGCACATATCCCAACTCTACACAGATAGACCTCATGAGTGGAGCAACTGATGTCGAGACCGTAGAGACCAATGAGGGCATACTGGCTATCGTAACTGGCCACAACGATAACTCTATTCAAATTGTAAACATAACGACCCCTACGATGCCACTGGACGAGGTTACAGTTGTGGATGATACCGGCCGCTACACTGGTTTGGCTGGAGCTACAGAGATATCCCTAATTGAAATATCTGGAACCACACATGCTGTAATAACCGGAACTGATGATGATGCCGTACAGATAATAAGCATTGACAGTCGGGCAAACATCCGTCATGTCAGCAATACACTGGATGATGACGACTATGACTTTAAGTTAGATAGGGCATTAGGCGTTGATACTGTAACCATTGATGGTACACCATACGCAATAGTTGCCAACCATAACTCTGATGGTATAGAGATAATAGATTTGAGTAGGCCTGCCTCACCGGCTTTGGTCAGTGGCGCCTTTGATGTTGATGACACTGAATTGGTAGTGGAAGGCTCTTGGGGCCTGGATGTATTTACAATATCCGACAAGACATATGGTATAGTTGCCAACTATCATGATGATGCTATACAGATAATTGACATAACAAACCCTCGTGTACCCCAACCTGTAGTTAGCCTACTAGATAATGTAGACGCTGATGAACTGGACGGCGTCACCGACGTGGAAGTCTTTGTTGTAAATGACAGAACATACGCTGCAGTTGCCAGTTATGAGGATGATGCTATACAACTATTAGACATAACAGACCCTGCATCACCTGAGATATTCGAGCCTGCAATTGATGGGGAGGATGGCTTTACGGCGCTGGATGGCGCCCTCGATATTGATGTACTGTCTCTGGGAGGTCGAATCTACGCGATGGTCGCTAGCTATGAGGAGGATGCAATCCAGATACTCGACTTGACCAATCCCAACTTTCCACTTCCACTCAGTGTAGTACAGCGGGATGTGGACTATGTTCGGGATGATGACTTTGGTCGGGAGGAGACTGAGACTGCAATAGGCCTGGATGGACCTAGTGGTATTGACATGATGGTTGTAAATG
Source organism: Nitrosopumilaceae archaeon (assembly GCA_965219765.1). Lineage (GTDB taxonomy): Archaea > Thermoproteota > Nitrososphaeria > Nitrososphaerales > Nitrosopumilaceae > VYCS01. The sequence goes on along the minus strand of CBDCOI010000001.1, from coordinate 1,288,842 downwards.
GCCGTATATATGCTGTAATAGCCAGTCAGAATGATGATATCGTTCTAGTACTGGACATCAACAACCCTACCATACCCTGGCCTGCCAGTTACATGTATGATGATAATAGAGGCTTCAATGCTCTGGATGGGGCCTCAGATGTGGAGATTGTACATATCGGCGGTGTACCTTATGGTGTTGTAGCTGCCAAGTGGGATCGTGGAGTACAGATAATTGATCTATCTGATCCGGAGTCGCCCGCCCCCGTGTCTGCCATATATGATAACACTGATGGATTTGAGGCTCTAGCTGGCGCCAACAAAGTAGAGATCGTGCCCTCTCCCATCGGTACACTTGCTGTTGTGTCCAGCATACTTGATGATGCAGTTCAAGTCATTGATGTGTCGAATCCTGAAAACCCACTTCCGGTACAACATGCTTTTGATCGTATAGACGGCTTTGACTCTCTGAAGGGCGCTGATGATATTGCGGCATTTTTAATTGATGGTAATCTGTACATAATGGTGGCCGGTGTTGAAGACCGCGCCATACAAATCATGACTGTATCCTAAATCACTTGCAGTGACCGGGTTTGCATAAGTATCTATATTCCTTAAAACATAAAACAGAGCTTTACCTTTCTATATTATGTCTATAAAATTAACAATAATTTGTATCTCCATATTGCTTGTAGTTGTAACTCCAGCATTTGCAACATATCCAGAACTTGATGAATTTGGCAAGAGTAAGAAGATGGTGGCCCAAGAGATGGTCGAGCAGACGATACTATCATTTGAGGACCGTCCTACCGATACAATATCTATGATAAACGATATGGATAATCTACTATTTCGTGATGGAAGTATCTATGCGTTTATAGTAGATCTCAATGGTACCATAGTGGCACATGGCTCCACTCCAGATATGGTGGGAACAAATCTATACGATATAGAAAATTTGGAGGAGCTGTTTGCGCAAGCCTCACCTCATGGGTGGTGGATACAATACGATTGGGAAAACCCCACACACTCTACAAATGAAGTAAATCTTGCATGGATAAAGACAAAGTGGGGCTACAATTTTGGAGCTGGAATATATCTGGATGACATACCTGAGCACGACATAGAGTTGACCGAAGATGACAGAGAGCGTCAGAGAGTGGCCCAACATATGGTGGATGAGGCTATTGAGGCTTATGCCACACAACCATCCTTGGCATTATCCATGATACATGATACGAACAACCCATTATTTCATGATCAAGAACTATACGTTACCATAATACACACAAATGGAACTATAATAGCAGATGGTAACTACCCTACACTGATAGGCGCCGATATGGAGTTCATTCGAGATACTGCAGGCATCCATTTGGGAGACTTGTTTGATGCAAACATCTCATTGTACGGCAGGTGGTTTGAGTATAATTGGCCAAATCCATTTTCATCAGAACCTAGCGTATTGAAGGTTGCTTGGATCAAAACCCTTGGCGAGTATATGTACACCGTGGGGATGTACCCAGAAGCTCCTGATGAAGAGTATGAGGATATACTAACACAGTTTGATCAAGACCGTATGGAAACGGCTCAAATGATGCTTCAAAACGCCATAACGATGTTTGGGATAGATATGAGTCTGACTATTGATGTAATACATGACAAGAATAATCTGTTATTCCATGATGGGGAGTTGTATGTGGTTATAGCTGATCACACCGGAGATATAGTGGCACATGGCTACACCCCTGATATGGTGGGGCAGAACCTGTATAACATAACAGATGGATATGGTCTTAATCTAGGGGAGTTGTTTGAAACCAGTACTTATTATGGCAAATGGATTGAATACAGCTGGCCAAATCCAGATGCAGGAGGTGCCGTACAAGAGAAGAAGACACTCCTGATGAATAGAGGCGGCTACACATTCTCTGTGGGTATATATCCGGACTATAAGGAGCCATACGATGAGCTGACTCAACATGAAGTGGACCGCCGCCATCTGGCCCAAAGTATGGTGGAACATACTATCTCCTCATTTACAATGAATCCTACTTTAACAATAGACACAATACATGATGGTACAAACGAACTGTACAATGATAATGAACTATACGTTACAATAACACATGTAAACGGCACTGTGATTGCGCACGGACAATCACCACAACTGGTAGGATCTGATATGGAGAGTGTCAAAGATGGTAGGGGTGTGTCCCTTGGCGACCTGTATGATGACAACCAGTCGATATATGGTAGATGGATTGAGTATCACTGGCCAAATCCTACCATCCCTGGCTCTGATGATGAGTCGTATCTGGCATGGTTTAAGACTAGCTCTGACTATATATTCACCTCCGGAATATATCCTGAATATGATGACTAGCTTGTTCGCTGAATGGTTGGTTCGGGTGTGTCCCACTGGCATAAAGCCCCGGGAGGCCCTACACCAGCATATTCCGACATGCCTGACACTCCACCGTGTAGGCCCCTAGTATATCGTACCTTGAGGATGAAATCTGGTACTACTCAAGCTGTTTGACTATGTAGAGTAGTATAACTCGACAGACTGCACTTTTCATTGGACATCAACAATTATGAACCGCCCATGATGTCATACTACAACAAGAGGGCGACCAATGATATAAAGCACCAAAATCTAAAATGAATGGAGGATGATATTAATGGGTGTTAGCCACGACCAAGCGCGACATGATTTCAGTTTAATACCCACAGTCGATTGGTTCATTAGTTTTAAATACAAATAAGGCAAAGAATGCGCAATAAAATGGAAAACGAAATAATACGAAAATCAACTAGTATTACACTTATGGCGATCATGGTCGCTGGCGGACTTACATTTGCTATTCCAGGTGTCCTACCTGCCGCATATGCGGACAATGCATTGTATGTATCTGCCGAAAGCGAGATGTTCGAGAATTACTTTGTCGGTGCTCAGGTTATTGAAGTCATAGTTAATGATGATCAATACCGAACTGATGAGAACCGCGGAGAGTCATTTATGCCCATTGTGACTGTGGATGATAATCCACTCCCAATGTATCAGGCATCAAGTGGTAACTGGTATGGTTACTTTGTAGAGCAAGATAAAGCAATGGAGGCCCAAGATATAGGTCTGTTTAACTTTGGTGATAGAGCCGAGTTAGATACTGATGAGTGTACTACAGTGGATGACATTGAATGCATCACGGACAACTTCAAGTTTGTGTTTAGTGAAAACAGAAATGTACTCGCTGAACCTCCAGGCCGTCCAAACATCTATGCATTCAGTTTTACTGAAGGTAGCGATATCGATGTAGAACTAGAAAATGGTGCTGATACAGAGACTGTCACACTAAGTTATGATACTGTAGAAGATTACGCTGGATTGATGCTAGATAGAGGTGCATATCCTCAGAGCGCTCATGTCCATCTTGAAGTTACTGATGCGTGGTTAAACATTGACCCAACATCTGAAGATGATTGGTACTTTAATACCGTGGGCGACTACGGTGCTTCTTACAGGGGTACAGACAACTATGTTGTCTTGCAAGATACAGGTCTAATGTGTGACGATAACTGTGTTTTGATAATAAACCCTGATAGACAAGATGCAAACGACAATGGCGTTCTAAAAGTTGTAAGCAACATGGATCATGAATTAACTAGCGATGAGATGGCACATTATACAATACTCCTTGCGGAGGATTCACCTAACTCTGGTGTCTTCACCAATAGTGATGATGATGATGCAGCAAACTTGATGATAACCGATGATGCTAGAAGAGGTACCACTGCTACCATTGACTATAATGATTCCCCAATTGATATTGCAGTCGCTAACAGCTTTGCCACTATTGACATACAACTGGACGATGATACATGGAACTCTGGCGAAGAGATTCCAGTAATCATTGAAGATGATGATGCCAACAAGAATGGTGCCTCTGATGAGGACATGTTGGTAGCTGATGGTGGCTCAATCATCCCAACACTGGTCATTGGCAGTCCAATCACACTGGATGATAATTCCATGTATAGTACTGGCGATGATAACTACATGAGTACTGAAACCACAACCTTCTCAAAGAGGGGTAGTGTCAGTGTTGATGGCAACACCTTAGTCTTACACTATGACGGTCAACCATTAAACCTGCTTGACCATGGGTCTGACTTTGAAGGCTTTGTCTACTTTAACTATCACTTTGAGTCTCTAACCGAAGATTCGGTTAGTGTTACATTGACCAACGCCGACAGCGTTGATGCCGTAGTAGCAGAGAGTTGCATGACCAATGATATTGACATGACACTAGACTGTCTTGTGGCAGCTGGTGCTATAACATCCTCAGACAGAGATGACATTCTAGACTTTGACGAGATTCCAGACTTTGGTAGTGATGCATGTAGCGCCACCCTTGTGGATGACGACGGTGCTAGTGGCTACCTTAACGTAGATGATGCTCTTGGTATGTTAGACAACTGTAATGACAATGATGACATTGTCCTTGTGGTTAATGGCATGCTTTATGGTCATCATGCACCTGTTGTAGCCGACTTTATGGCCTTTGGATACACTGATGATGGAGTCCAAGGCAGCGAACGTGTTGCAGACCAAATTATCAGAATAGAGGCTGAAGAGACCGATGATAACACAGGTGTCTTTGAAGGCGCACTGGAGTATATCATGGTGAATCAGTTGAATGTTCTAGATCAAGACACTTATGACAGTGTTGATCCTATTAGCGATGCACCTATCTTCATAGTATTTGAAGATATGACCGATGAGGATGCACCAAAAGTTACATACCTTGACTTGGGCGCCGATGGCGTTGCAACACAGGTATCTGACAGACAGGAGGCTCCTTCACACTCTGGTGTCGTAACATTTGATTCTGGCAATTATAAGATTGCCGACACTGTCACAGTTACTCTAAATGACCCAGACTTGAACACAGATTCAGAACTCATTGATATCTATACTGTAGTACGTGATAGCGATTCAAGTGTTTACGGAAAGGTTGGTGCTGACTTAGGAGTTAAAGAGACGTTTGGTGATCTAGGTAGATTGCTAGACGTTACCTTTGATGATGCAGACTGGCCTGGTACTTCTGACTGTGGTTTCAATGGTGATGGCGATGGCCTTCACGCAACCGGCTTCTCCTTAGTTGAGACTGGTGTCGCAACCGGAGTCTTTGTGGGTGACTTCCAAATACCAGCAGAATGGTGTGATGAAGGTGATCCTGAGACTACTACCGGATACGACATTGAAGTCAACTATGTAGACTTTAGAGATGCATCTGGTGAAATCATTGAAGTGGGCGACAGCTCTGCTGTAGGCGCACACACCGGCTCAGTCTCACTAGACAGAACCGTTTACCCGGTACCGTTTGGTTTGCCTGAGAACTTTGGTCATGATAGAGACCATGAGTCCGATCCAGATAACGAATCATTCTTCCCCATACACTCTACAGGATTTGATGGTGACAGCGGTTTGAAGTATATCAACGCTGGTGACCTAACAATCCATATACGAGTAACTGATACTGACTATGATGTATCTGCCACTGGCCAAGATACAATTAGTCAGGCAGTTGAGGGTACAGATCACACTGGTCCCGTCAAAGTAATGGTAAAGAGAGGCTCATCCTATCTTGTGTTAGGTTATGCTGGAGGTCCAGAGGAGACCGGTGATAGAGCTGGCTTCCTCAAGACCGACTCTGATACTGTAAGACAGTTCGGACCAATCCAGGAGATTGCTCCTGATGCAGGAGTCTTTGAGATTGACATTGAACTTGCGTATACTGACGGCCCCTCTAACGGCGAATGTCCAAACACCGCCCCTGATGGCTATCCATACTACCTATCCGATGAAGGTTATGATGACAACCGATTTGCCACAAGTGATCACTTCTGTATACTACAAGGCGATACGCTTGAAGTAGAGTACAGAGACCCACTTGACGCATCTGGTGATCCAAATACTGTCACAGATTCAGCAACCTTCGATCTACGAAATGGTGTGCTACAATCTGACAAGAGCCAATATGTTATTGGTACTGACATGATACTGACACTCATAGAACCAGACTTTGACTTAGACAACGACCAAGCCGAGACCTACGACCTTGACCTGATTGAATGGGACTCTGATGCTGCTACACTCACCATGGGTGACAGTGGCGGAGAGGACACTGCATTTGATCCAGAGCCAACCGACTTTAGAGAGACTGGTGATAGTACTGGTATATTCCAGACTATAATCGAGATTCCTGCAGAGTTGGATGGTGACAGGTTAGAGAGAAACGAGGCTATCACACTAGAGTATGTAGACTGGGGTCCAGCTGGCGCTAACTATGTTGGCGATGAGGATGAGGATGTACGACTTGATGTTGTCACCTCTGACTTTGGTGCTACCATAGAACTAGACCAGAAGGTTTACACCTGGACTGACAAAGTATACATCACTATAGTAGCTCCTGACCACAACTATGACAGCGACTTGGTGGACGAGATTGGTGACACATCAACAGATCCACTAAAGATATCTACTCGTGGTCATGACCTTGACAGATACAAATTGGTTGAAACTGGCACAGATACCGGCATCTTTACTGGTGAGATAATTCTGACTGGATTCTCAGCTCACGATGCTGATGGTGACGGCGTACAGAGTGACGCTGATGGTGAGACAGGTGGTGATGGACCCACAAGTGGGAAACTCCAAACCACTAACGATGACGGACTCTCTGTATCATACGAATACAGCGAGGATGTTACTATCGTCACATCTGCTCTAGTTCGCTGGAACATTGGTGAGGTACAATGGCTTGAGTCAAGCTACCCCGCTAGTGGCACTGGCATAGTTCGAGTTATAGACCCAGACATGAACCTAAACCCAGAAGCTGTCGATAACTTTGACATCAACGTTTGGTCTGATTCAGACGCTGGTGGTATTGACTTGACTGTAACGGAGACGAATGAGGCGACTGGAATATTCGAGGGTACTGTATCCTTCACAATCGAGACGGAGTCCTCTGGACACCGACTCAGAGCTGCTGAGGGTGACACTGTTACCGCCGAGTATGAAGACCGCACACTTCCAGATCCATACAGTACGAGAGATGATCTCGATGTCACGGCCACCACATTGATTGGCACTATTGTACCTCCACTGGAGAGAGCACCCGCCTCTAACTTGAGAGTGGTTGACTCGTTCGGAAACAGTCTAGATACTGTCTCTGTTGACCAGCAGGTACAGATAACCGCTGATCTGACAAACGGTCAGAACAGAAACCAGGCATTTGCATATCTGGTACAGGTTCAAGATGCTAATGGTGTAGTAGTAAGTCTAGCTTGGATTACAGGTTCACTCACTCCTTCACAATCATTCAGTCCGGCTGAGTCTTGGACTCCCGATATGGCTGGCACATACACTGTGACTGCCTTTGTCTGGGAATCCCTTGATAACCCGACTGCACTTTCACCACCTATAACGACAGAAATTACCGTACAATAATTCTAAATTTTTTCCTTTTTTTGTAAACCAATATTAGATGATACTGCGCATGATATTTTATGAAGTGGTATATTTTGCTGATGATACTGTTATTGGTACCATTTGTATCTATATCGTATGCTGATTTAGAATTATATACTAACAGTAAGGTGTACACTACCGGCCAGCCGTTATTTGTATTTGGACAGACTTCTCCTCATGATAGTGTAGTAATACGGGTGCTTGGACCTGATGATGCCATTATTAGGTTTGATCAGATAACTGCAGAGCCGGACGGCTCATATCAGTATATTGTATTGACATGGCCCGAGGCCACCGTAACTTTTCCGTATGGGACGTATACAATTGAAGCTATAAGTACACAACAGAGTGATGAGTCCAGCTTGATTAATGTACGGTTTGCCGAGTCTTCAGAACTGGTAGAGACTCCAGTTGAGCGCAGTATACAGATGTTGATATTTGCCCCCGATATGGCTGCGGTCGGTGACACACTGCGCGTCTTTGTCCAGACTACCAGCGATGGGCTGTTAGTGGGGAACAATCCTGACTCTTTACTGGGAACTACCCATGTCCATCTACCAGATGATACTGTGCATGATATCAGTGACAGCTTTGAGGCTCTACATAGGGGTCTATTCTATGCCGACTACACACCACATCAGGAAGGAACATACGTGTTTCATGCCGTTGCGTTTAGCCAGGGCACAATATCGCATGGTTCTGCAGCTACTACCGTCTTGAAGCAAGACATTGGCGATATATCTGATCAAATTATACATCTAAACACAATACTTGCAGAGACGTCTACTGAACTTGAACAACTAAAGGCAGAAGTGTCCGAGTTCAAAGGGACACTGGAGCAGGCCAGTGATAGAATTGATACCAGTGTAACTTCAGTATCTGAATCTGTCTCGAATATAGAGGAGGCATCTTCACAGTTAAACTCAATCTTCTTTCCTGTTGTTGCACTGATAGGTGTGATTGTAGCACTACAGATTGCCACACTGGCTCGTAGCCGATGATATGTTATGTGCGGCGTTTTATATCATTCTTTATCATATGTAGAATATCTTGCGCAGCCTTTATGCCGCATGTCACATCCGGGTATGTTCTCAAAGACGATGACTGCATTTATGGCCGTCTCAATCGACTGTTGTGACGTATAACATGACATGGCCAGGATCTTTGGTTTCACATACTACGGCAAGATCTAAATCTAAAACTACACGCTGTAACCATTCTTTGGCAGATTCAACGCTCATACAGCACAACACCATCTCGTATTACATAGAAGAATATGTACCCGGTATCATCCTTGTATCGTTCCATATCCTCTGGAGTAGATACCAATACATCTATGTCCGATTGTACGTCGATGTCGTTTAGTACGCCTCGTATATCGGCCATGTGCTGCCATTTGTCAGTAACTTTGTCTAACACAACCATAATGTCCATGTCGCTATACTTGTTTGCCTCACCACGTCCATGTGAGCCGAATAATATGATCTTAACTGGATTAAAATGTTTGACTATAGGTTTAGTTATCTCTGAATATGTGAGCGTTGATTGCACATATCTCTATAGTATGAGTAGGTATTTAATTACAGCATATGGTGCCAGGAGGGAGCGGCGGGAGAAGGCGCGGCGATATGGAGAGGCGCAACCCATACCGGGACGAGGGATAGATGCGTAGTATGTGGATCTCGAGAATGATAGAATCTATCGATAGAATATTTAAAATAGAATAATACGCAGGTGGTTTCAATGTTTATAACGACAAACACAAACAGGATCACCCAATCACCGAGGGTGGGCATGATGGCAACCTTAGCCCTAGTGCTGGCGGTGGGCGTTGTGGGCATCAGTCAAGCCCATGCCGAACTGACCATCTGGCATGTGGAGAACAACCCATCTGGTACAGACAGCGGTAACGAATGGTTAACCCTAATTAATACTGGAAGTAATGACACATTCGACGGCTACGGAATACAAACCACAAATGGCCGTATTGCAAGTTATAATTTACCAACCAAAACTTTGGGTATGTGTGAGTATTACAAATTCACATTTCCAAAACAGGCAATAGACAATGAAGATGATACAGTGAAACTGCTCAAGAACGGCACAACCATATACGAGACGCCTGTTATCGAAGACACCAAAGATGATGACATCTTCTGGACTAACCCAGATGTGGCGGCCATATGTGGTGATGCACTGGTGGGCACCGCGCCGGACCCGGTATACAAGCCAGCAACGGATCTAACGCTGGAGGAAAGAATCACGGCGCTGGAGGCGGAGGTCTCACTCCTGCACCAAATGATACAGAACATCTTAGACATGTTGAACGATCTACTTGATGTGAACTGATCTTCCATGTTCACAAGCACATAATAATGTGAAATATATATGCAAGTTTATGTGGACGTGGTTTGCGTTTGTATTGCTTATCATATCTGGAGTGTCTATCCCTGTATTGGCGCTCGAGTACCCTGATTTTGCGCAAGATACACCCAACTATACATCAAATATAGTACAGTTTGATCCCAGCACGTTTCAATCGTATAATCTATACCGCTACATCACAGATACTGGTATAGTGGTGCAGGATGACTCTTGGCCAAATGTACTATTTGGCGCCATGCGTGACATAAGACTGACACAGCACAACCAGGCAGCAGATATAGGACATGTTACAGGCTCCACAGTTGCCAATAATATGTACAATGCCACCGGTAGAGGTGTTGTAGTGGCCGTAGTGGACACGGGCGTGGACTTTTCAAATCCAGACCTGATACATGCAATAGCCAGGGACAAGAACAACTATCCTATGATGCTGGACCCTGACGGGCAGGGCATAGTGATAACAAATGCAACCTTTGCATCCAACATAGATGACAACGGTATCATACGAAATATCGAAGATATTGGAAATCACACATCAAGAGTGTATGTGGATGACACCGGTGTATATCTGGATGTGTACCAACAAGGAGCGGGAACCGAACTATCTGTATACAATACATTTTACCCAATGCTGGGAAATTCGCCAATACTGACGGGTTTGATGGATGATGATTTGAAGATCGGTAACAACAACCGAGACTTTATACGGTCCCAGAGCGGAGTGTATCACTTTGGTGTCGCACTGTTACTTAGTGGGAATCAAATTCTGGTGGTACCATTGTTGATAGTGGATTCGCAGACTGCTGGCATATATGATACAGTAATACCTGATATATCTACATCCTGGGCAGACTTTATGCTACGTATAGGCTCAGATGACTCTCCAAAACTAGACTTTGACTTTACTGATGAGACGCCCATCATACTGGGCAGCGGAAACGAAGTACTAGTGTATGATCACAATGATGATGGCTATGGAGACTATAGCGCTGGCGTGATAGGCGCCCGAGTCTTGGATGTATATGGTGCAATATCAAATACTACTACCCCTGACGACTACATGACTGGAGCCATAAATGCGACACTACTAGAACCTCTGGATGTGGACGGCAACTATCTGGGTATAATGACTGACTTTGGTTACCATGGCACGGCAGTGGCTGGCGTCATATCATCTAGAGGCAGTCAATCGTATGACATATACAATGATACTGAACTTTATACAATTCCAGGGGTTGCTCCTGATGCCAAGATACTACCCGTCAAGGCGTTATGGTATGGTAGTGTCGAATACGGCTGGCTATGGACTGCTGGTATGGAGAATGATGGTGATGGGTGGGAGTACACCGGCGAGGAACGCGCTCATATAATAACTAACAGCTGGGGTGTACCTACATTTCCCAATGTAGAGGAGGCGCCCGGCTATGACGAGCTATCTACATTAGCCAACATATTGACCACGCCCGGCGCCCTGCATCAGAACCATCCTGGTGTAGTAATGATAGCCAGCGCCGGAAATGCAGGTCACGGATATGGTACCATCAGCTTACCTGGCGCTGCATCATTGGTATTATCAGCCGGAGCGAGTACCAGCTCTGCATACGTAAACACTCCGATATTTGAGGGACAGCCTCGATTTGGTAACTCCACCATACATGATAATCATTTGGTGGACTTTTCCAGTAGGGGTCCGGGTATAATAGGTGATACAAAACCAGATCTTGTATCCATGGGAGCTTATGGTTTCTCACTTGGTATGGTAACCAAAACTGATGTGGACTCCGAAGATGAACCATACAGACTATTTGGAGGTACATCCATGTCTGCACCCCTGATTGCTGGAGTCGCTGCCATTATAATCGAGCAGCTAACAACAAACGACATGCCGTATACGCCATTTACAATAAAGAATATACTAATGTCAACTGCCAACGACATGGGAAATGACCCCCTTGTACAGGGGGCTGGACTTGTAAATGCAACCAGAGCATCTGAGTATGTGGCCGGTGATGGGCCGTTCCTAGTTACTAATGATATGTCGTATACAAACATTCGTGAGACGATACTACCTGCCATACAGTCATTTAACAATACAATATTTGGAATTGATCATATTGCGGTGCCGCCAAAGTCGTACCCCATGAGTAGTTGGTTTGCCGGCCATCTACAACATAACCAAAAGAGTGCAACTACATTTACAGTGACAAATCCCACAAACCAACCCATCACAATACAGGTACAACCACAGACCGTCTCAATATTACAACAAGGAGATGTGAGTCTAACCACTATACCCCGCCAACAAGATATTGTAATGAACGATGATGGTGTATATGCCCCCAATTACGTACTGTTGTCGGATGTACGACAGACATCTACACTATCTGATATATTTGCTCCCAACGACATACCAGAATCCTCACTCTTGGTCTTGAATGTCAACTTTGACTTTGATGAATTTCTCAACTCTACTGCAGATGTATTCGCTGATGACTTTGTAATATCCTCATTATATCTATACGACTGGATTGATAGTAACGGCGATGGTGAGATAGAGGCCGGCGAGCTGGCCATGGTGAATAGAGCTGGAAACTGGGGAACTGTCCAAGAGATGAGGGTATCACATCCGCATCAGATATTTGATGGCATACCCGTTGTGGGAGTATATCCGGTACCTGTAAAGGCATCATACTGGCGCGGGATTACCGATGTCAACGCCACTGCCATGGACTATACAATTACCGCCACATACTATGATAGGGTACACTGGCCGGATGTGTGGCTGGAGTCCAGCAGTATTGTGGTGCCCCCACAGTCCGAATATACAATAAACGCTGCCATCTCGGTTCCACCCAACGTGGACAGCGGCATATATCAGGGATTTGTCACGTTCATATCAGATACACATACGGTAAACGTACCTGTGTCATACGCTGTCACGCAGCCAGTTACAGACGGTATGATACACCTTGTATCGGGCAATGATGACAATGATACACTACTGTACTCACCTGGAATGGTACGGGGTTCATTTGATATGTCCGGGCGATACATGGCCGGAGAGTGGCGCCATCAATATGTGGATGTGCCCGAGAATGTCACCTCGGGTGTGATAGAGGTATCCTGGCAGTCCAATAATACCAGCATAGGAGTCTTTGTTGTAAATCCTGAAGGTGACATAGTACAGAGTAATGCCAATCCGGGTGTCTTTGGACACTTTGCAGGCTGGCCTTCGGATGACTGGCTAGGGTATAGCGTATTTAGCGAGGGTGGTGGTTTCTTCCCGGTCAGTGGGTGGAACGACACATCTACTACATTTAGGGTATTGATTGACGAGCCTGGCATATACTCGATAATGACTCATACAACACTATATGGAGGAGAGTCTCCTACCGAGCCCATTGTGATAACGGCTAGATTCGACTAGTAACTAAAACGGCGATACTACTGTTGGTGTACCAAGTGCAAAGACTACCGTATACGTCAAGACCCATATGAACAGAAACAGAAAGATATAACTGAATATACCCTGCGTGACAATCTTCTTTCTGTCTGACTTTGGTAGCGGTATACGCATGGATTTTGCCACAAATATGGTGGCCAGAAACAGTAATGCCATGTATCCAATGGCGGCCCAGCGCCTCTCCTCACCCTCTACAGACTCAAAGATAAAGACGGCTGTCACTCCTGCAACTGCTGCTAGTATGATTCGCAGCCAGAACAACTGGTCCAGCTTGCGGTTCTTGTCTTGCACATCAAAGTCTTTTATATCTGTGGGAGGCAGGGCACCCTCATCTATTGGCTGTGGTTTTGTGATATCTTCTCCAGGGTCGACGGGTGGGGGTTCTTCCTTTTCTATGGGCTTTGAGGGCTTATCTGGAAACCTTGGTGGCGACCTGCGTTTTTTATGTTTGGCCAATACAAAGTTATATCTTTAATACTAGTCTTAATAGCTTTTGTCTTTTGGGCTTAAACGACGATCCTTTTTTACTGTATGATTGACCTTGCCGTGTACAAGTCCAGTTCCCCGACACACCTTGCATGTGTTTATCTTCTCTATGAAGAGAAATCTACGCGTTATGTACCCACGTCCATCACAGGATGTGCATCTTATTGCATTGTTTGATTTTGGTTTGTTCTTCTTTTGCAGTGCCGCCTGACGTCGGGCGGCCTTTCCGGGCTTGTACGGATTGGCTCTGGTCTGACGTGCCGAATTACTCTTCATCGTTCCATCACTGTTGTAATACTGTGGATACTCTGTATCCTGTGTGTCTGATTTATCACTAGACTTGTGCTGTCTTTGTATATAGTCCCAAGAGTGCCTTATGCGTTGAAGGCGTTCAGCAGCATCATCAGAGTCATTTCTATCTGGATGGTACTGCTTTACCAACATACGATACTGCTGCTGGCATTCCTCATATGAGGCCCCCCGCTGGACTCCCAACGTTTCATAAGGATCATAATCTCCCATTATTATACTACATTTTACATATGATATATTAGTACATGTGCCGTAAATCCGGAAATCATACACTTGCAGCACGCCACAATCCGCCCCACCCATCTTCGTTACCGGGTTCCCCTCATCCCGTTACAGAACCAAGATTTATAACCAAATCGACTCGTATATATATAGATGGCAGAGGTACAACAAACCGGTGGTCTGTCACGCCGTGATTTTCTAAAACTGATGGGTGCTGCTGGAACGGGATTGGCGTTTGCACCCTTTGTGCCTTGGGGAAATTTTATGCCAAATCCCAGCGGAGCAACCCTGGAGAAGGTTCCCGTAGAGCTACCTGATGGTACACAGGCAAATGTAAAGACGTTCCCAACCAATTATGCCGAGGTCATTACATATCCTAAGACCGGCGACAGGGTACTCGACGAGGAGGCATTTAGAAAGTGGCAGTTCATAAGACTGCCAGAAGAGATGGGAGGCTCTGCCAATGATGTATCGGCCTTTAGAGCGTTCTCAATGGTCTGCCTGCATCTGTGGTGTCTGTGGAAGTACTATCCATCTGAAGACAAGAAGAGGGGTGAATGCCCATGCCATGGTTCGATATATGATCCCATAACTGGCACTGCTGTGGCCGGACCAGCATCCCTGCAGGCTGCCCCCTCGGATACACTGCCTAAACTGGACTTTGAGGCTGATGCAGATGGCTTCTTGTGGATTCTTCCCCCGGTGTGGGGTATCAATGAAAATGGTGTAGTAGGATATGGCCGTCTCACTTAGCCGACGAACAGGCGCCGTCGCCTTCTTCTACTGGATATGGGATGGACTGGACAGAACAATATTTACTGCCATAAAGTTCTCATTTCCGGCTAGGTTTGTGAGCCCCTTTGGCTTTTTGGGCATGCTCACCTTTATCGTATTTGTAATACTTGGAGTCTCCGGGGCTCTGCTGATGTTCTATTACCAACCTATACTAGATAGGGCGTGGGACAGTGTCGAATTCATCAACAACGAAGTACCGTTTGGCTTCCATATACGCAACATTCACTATCACGGCTCAAACGCAATGGTGCTCTTGGCGGTTCTCCACATGTACTATCAATACTTTAGTGGCCGCTACAAGATACGCAACGAAATACTATGGGTTACTGGCGTCATACTAGGTACTGTGACGATACTGGAGGCCTTTACCGGCTATGATATAATATTTAGTGAACGCGCCGAGCTGGCCATCAGCATTGCCGCTTCTCTAACCAACTCGATACCTGTTGCCGGGCCGCTCATACGCGACGCTATGTTCGGCAGTGGATTCTCGGACTTTGTATTGAGATTCTATGCGCAACATGTCTTTATCTTGCCTTTGGTGATGTTGGGCCTTATGGCTGTACACTTTCCAAGGTTTCTGGTATTTGATGTCCCGATGGTCTTTGCCATTGGCGGCGCCATAATGTTGACGGGCGGTGTCTTCCCCATAGATTTGGGCTTCAAGTTCCAACCCAATGTGCCGCCGGGGATCACAGTTCCAGAATGGTATCTGACTGGCCTGTACGCATTCCTGCGCACTCAGTATGACAAATTTGTTACCGGCGTGTTGTGGCCCGGCCTCTTCATAGCCTCGTTGCTTTTGGTCCCATTTCTGGACAGATACAAAAAGTTCTCTTGGAAGGATCGTCCCATGATTACAGCATTTGGTATTACAGGAATTGCGCAGATAATGGTGACCACCTATTGGGGCTTTTACATACCTGCAGACACCACCTTGGCACTGGTAGACCGGCTGGTAATCGACCCTGTATTCTTGTATCTTGTAATGATACTCTTGGTTCCGATGAGCTTTGGATTCACGTACATGATGATAAAACTGGCCAAGGAGGCTGAGCGCAAGGCAAAGATTGCCAAAGAGAAGGGTCCCAAGCAGGTATCCACAATTCGCCTATCTCAGCAGTGGATAAACTGGCTTGTAGTGGCACTATTGGCATTCCAGGTCTTTTTGAACATAGCTGCGTATAATGCTGCCCTGACTGGCATGAAGAATATCGAGCTCTTCTTGGTGGGCATGATAATGATTACCTTTGCTGGGTTCTTCCACCTGTACAGGTATAGCATGAACGAGTCAAAGAAGGCTCCACCGCCTCCACCGCCAAAGCCTGATATGCCACAACTGGCTGAGGCCGAAAAGGTACCTGAAGTTGAGTCCGAGAAGGCCGTACCTGAAAAGCCACCCATCACAAAGTAGGATACGCCCCCCAAAGAGGGATTGGTGTAAGTTTCTTGAAATTATGCCCGCCCATCATGCACACCATACATCGTATTATAAGACATCTGAGGCTACATCTGCAAGACGACTCTTTTTTTCTAGAAAGATTATATTAGATTGTAAGTACGCAAAAGCGTGAGCCAAGTTAGTACTACTAGTCCTGCATATGGTATAGGACTGATTACAGTCATTGTTGGCGTGGCCGCCAGCTTGGTATTTTATCAAGTATTCTATCTACCCGAGAGTCTACTAAAGCCCAGCGTTGATGAGCATATACTACATCCGGTGGGCCAAACAGAGGTGGAGATGATTCTAGGCTCTTCGGATGCCAACCAGGATGCTAACTTTGTTCCAAAGCAACTGAACATACAACTTGGTATAGACAACCACGTAATATGGAACAATGTGGACGATACTGCGCATACAGTAACTCCTGATCACCGTGTAGAAGACTCATACAGTGGTGAGTTTGGCAGCGATGGGGTCATAATGCCAGGAGAGTCTTATGAGTTTCTCTTTACAGAGGATGTCGAGACCGGCTACTTTTGCATTCCCCACCCATGGATGACTGGTGAGCTGATCGTAACAAAGCAGAGATTCTAAGCATTACATGGTTTATCTCCCATATGTGATACTACAGACACATCTTTATGACGCATATGTGCTAACCATACACAAATGAAGAAATTACTGATAACCGGCTCGTCGGGCTTTATAGGACACAATTTGACTCAAAAGTGTCAGCAGGCCGGCTATGACACATATGGATTGGAGAGGCAAACCTCTAATCTACCAAATATTATACACGGTGACCTCACTGACCCATCACTATCTGTTGGCGAGCATACCTTTGACTGTGTATTTCATCTTGGTTCTGCAACACCATTGGAGCGTGACACAAAAAGGCTACATCAAGTAAACGTCGATGGCACCAAAAATCTCTGGAATGCGATATCTGATAAAACCAAATCTCTGGTATATGTCTCTGGTTTAGGCATATACGGCAATGTCAAAGGAACCATATCCGAATCTACGCCATATAACCCAGATACCGAGTTTGCGAGCATGCGCCTAGAGTCTCATGCATATCTGCAAGAGCAGTGCAAAAATTCAGGCATAAAGTTTAGTGCTGCAATTCTTGGTGATGTGTACGGGCCCGGAGGCTGGTTTAAGAATATCATAGTGGACAAACTACAGAACAACAACCCATTTCTGATGCCGGGAGGAGGCAAGTACCAAAAGGCATTCTTGAGTGTGGATGATGCTGCCGGGAGCATACTGTCAATATATGAGAGCGGACTACAACTGCCACTATATGTGGTGGCCAGTCCCGAGCAGGTCACATTCCGGGAGTTTCTGGAGTATGCTGCCAGACTGCTGAATGTTGGCCGCCCTCGTGCCATTCCAAAGTTTGCAGCCAAGATGGCTCTGGGCCCTGATCTGGTAAAGCTTCTCTGCACTCCTACATCCGTATCTAATGATGCCATATCGGAGATATACGAATTTGTACATCCACAATTTCAAGCTGGTCTAGCTGATACCATACAAAAGTTGCAGTGACACATCACTGGACTATAACCAGACTTGACTTCCAAGGATGGACCATACAAAAGTATGGATATGTACCCTTCTCATCAAATGTATGGATAAACATACTCCCCGGCATTATAAGACCACTATCGAAGTTGCCATCGGGCCCTTCTGACAGACTGCCACTAGTGACGCTGTGCAGAACAGTGTCATGATTGGTCCAACTTACAGTCTCCCCCTCACTTATGTGGACTATCTGTGGCCTAAAACATCCGATTTTTCTATCACACTCGGGCGTTGAGGCATTTAGTATGCCAATATGTGTTGCTTGTGCTGGTATAACATGAAACTGTACATCTGTAACAAAACCACCTGTGTAATCATACAGAGATATGCCATATGTGCCATCATTGCCCGCCTGCACCTGAGTATTAAAGAGATTATCTGTGACATCGACATCTAGTATCTCTACAATCTGTCCGTCTTGGTTGGTTATCATAATAGTACTGGATTCATCGTACGAGTCGTTATAGTGACCATCAATCAGTACTGTATCGCCAGACATGTACTGTATATGATCAGTGTATATCTTGCCTGTATAAGATACTGATGGTGCATCAACAACATAAAATGTAGTATCGGCTATGAACTCCCCGTCTTTGTCATACACCTGTATGCTGTATGTACCTGCATTATCATACCCATGAGTATACGTCTTGATTCTACCATCATCAGTGTGAATGTAAAGACTCTCCACAACGTATCCACTTGAATCTGTTATGGTTATATCTGAAGACCCTTCATACTCGTGTGAATATAGTACTGTGATGTGTATGCCGCTTTTAGGTATGTACACTAAATCATTGGTGAACACCACTCCGGAATCCGGAGGGGCGACATCCGGACCAGTAACCTCAAATGCACTATTCGCTGAAAGATTACCATCATTATCATACATCCGGACTTTGTATGTTCCAGATGTGTAATATCCTGCTATGTTCTTATCAAAACCATCGTATAATGTCCCTGCATCTTGGCCGGTTACATCGGTATGGCTGTCTAAAATATCTACATCAAACACATCTGCTATCATATTATTTGGATCAATTATCACTATCTTTGCTGTACCTCCATATTCGTCCCAGTACCACCCGCGTATCTGTATGCTGTCTCCGGGCTCGTACGCAGACGGTACCGCCCTAATCTCCCCCAGATCCGACGAATAACTACTATCTGATATCTCCACCAAATGTAACTCATTCTGGTAGTCCTTTGCAGTAAATACTGCGTCTGGTGTTGGATTATTGGGGGTCAAAAACCCATCTGTACCATACATTAGAACAATGCCTGCCAGTGTAATCTCTGATGTGTAGTTGATATCACTTGGCATGTTGAATGCATGGCCCATACCTATGGCATGCTTGAATTGATGCAGTGCCGTATCTTTGATGTCCATACTGGTATCGTCTATGCAGACTGTTACCTGCACGGGCCTTGATGTTATATCTTCATTCGTATGGTATTCACATGTCTTGGGTGTCACCACATGCATTATGATATCCGGCTCTACCTGATGGAATAACTCGTTATCTGTAATTATGCCAAACTCGACATCCCAACTCCCACCATACCTCTCTTTTAATTTGGCCGTAAGTGATGTTATACTCTCTATGATCTCTGTGTAATGATCTTCTGTATCTGATATGATTGCCACCTTGGGCGTTGACTCAAACTTTAAGGGTTTGAATATCTCTATGTATCTCTCACTTGTTATGGGGCTTACGGTAACTTGAGTGGGAGATTGAAGTATCTTTACATCTTGACATGACTGATGACTAGTCACTGTGGGGCCCATATCACATGTGGATATTTTATGGTACATGTCATTGCCCTCAAAGACCGCATATACCTCCATTGATTCATCCGAGTCTGTATTGATGGCAGGCCAATTTGTGCTAAAGTGTCCTGTTTCATTGACATATGCGTTGCCTAGAATGTCATCTTCACTGGCAGTATCCCTCTCTTTTATGTATATGATGGCACCCTTGGTGTCTCTACCATCCAGGTTTAACATACCTGAGAATGTAATGATATCTCCCTCATACGCCTCATGCGGTACTGTATCCAACACAAGATATCCACCATGCTTTAGAATTCTCAAGTTATATGTCCCACTCTTGTCGGAACGATAGTCTGCATCACCATCAAATACAGCATATATGTCAAAATCTGATGTATCGGACTCTACAATCCATGGTATGACAAACTGCCCTTGTGAGTCGGTCGTGCCACTTGCAAAACACTCATCAGGTGAATACATGTTGTGTCTGCATATCTGTATACTCTTGTCTGGTAGGGGCTCATCCTCACTGTATAATGTGCCTGTAAATGATATCTGCTCGCCTGCATATGACTCATCTTGTATGGTATCAAATGTTATGCCTGTGATATATTGGGTGGTATCGTATTGAGCGTTGGCATTTACCATACATGATACGACAACCAGTGATATGATTGATGGTAACGCCCATAACATACTCATAATTGTATGATACTATTTGCGCTATTTATTCACGGTGTGGTCTTGTTCATGTTGTGTGACGATATCTGTAGTTACATCTGCCCGCTTGGCAGCCTTGGGTTTTATACTTTATACTTAACTAGTCGACTATTAGCTCGCCAGCTATTACATCATCAATGATTGCCTCTCCAGCTGCTACTGCTACAGTCAATGATATGGCCAGCGGAATGATGAGTAGTATCCCCACCAGTAGACAGTTTTTTGCTTTGTCTAGATCATCGTGCCTGATGGCAAGGAATGCTATTATGCCTCCTGGCAGATTAAACAACACTGGCAGTATAAACCAGAGCCTACTTCTATACCTGTTGGCCATGTGTTCCTGTACAAATATCCACAGCATGCCATTTCTGACTTTGTGTAGATGTTGCATCTCCATGTATATAGTACTCATCTGGGGTATTTAAGATAATATCACTTATTTGACGTACTTTTCGTTGTACGTCTTTGTTCTGGAAGGGATGATGCTCAGGTATGATTATGAGACAGCGTTGATCCTCTCATTTTTATAAGTAATTACATTAATTGGTACATTGAAGGCAGCCGTATTGTATAATAAAAAGACCATCGACCTTCAATATGTAATCAAAATTTATGGTGCGGCCACTATAGAGCACTGCAATCCAGAGACCATCAACAAGGTGGTCCCTGCACTTGAGACGGGCAGTCACATAATTTGCCCCATCGACATAGAGTACACTATAAATGACATGCCCGTCTTGGATGGGTTTGAGCAGCTGAAAGCCGAACAGTATGGCCCCAACAACCACATTCTGGAAGACCATCTGGCGGGAAGGTGCTGCTTGCCTTGGCGTTTCACGAATACTCCACACCCCAGAGGCAAGCCGGTGAAGTAGGAGATGCCCAGTACAGTAGAGACCACCCTAAAGCGTGTCGAAGAGTCGTTTCGTATGACTCCTGACAAGAAAGCATCCTTATCTAGGCGCGGAATGGTTGCAACGGCATTTCCAGATGCCACCTGCGCTGGGGCCGAGATGCTTCGGCGCGGAGGCAATGCGGTGGATGCCGCCTGCGCAGCCTCACTGGCCTTGGCGGTCTGCGAGCCGCAAGCATCAGGAATAGGTGGGCAGACCATCGCCCTAATACATGTGAATGGCAGAACCGTTGCGATAGATGGTTCTAGTCGGGCGCCGTCCCTGGCACACTCTTCCAGATTTACCACGCAACAGAAGCGGTTCCTCGGATATGGAGCTTCCACCGTACCTAGCACTATTGCAACCATCGGCTACCTGAACGATCACTACGGTTGTCTAGACTGGGAGACGATTGTGGGGCCAGCGATACGCATAGCCAGGCGCGGATACAGAATCACCCAGCTGCAGCACAGGTGTCAGGTGGACAACCTAGACAAATTCCTCTCTGTGGAATCCCGGTCAGGAGCAAAGTACTTTCTCAAGGATGGGCTGACTCCTTACGACGTGGGCGACCTGTTCATACAGGAGGAATTGGCCGAAACGCTGGACCATCTTGGCAAGTACGGATACCACTCGTTCTACCATGGAGATATGGCGGATCAGATAGATGCAGACATGCGCAAGAACGGCGGCCTACTCCGGAAAGAGGATCTAGTCCTGGTCCCCACACCGGTGGAGAGACGACCCATCTCCCGGAAGTATAGGGGAATCCGCGTCTCTACGATACCCCCACCTGGCGCGGGTGATACGATGCTCTTGGTCCTGATGATACTAGACAACATTCCAAGAAAGTACGTAGGCGAGAAGAGCCATAACTCCTATCACTATCTGGCCGAGACGTTCAGGAAGGCCCTCCTGTACAGGACACAGAGGCCCTTTGATCCCAACACATATCACCATATTGCCAACAAGACCCACTTGAGCGTTGATTTTGCAAGAAGACTGGCCAGATCTATAAAAGACAACGTTGATCCCACCCTTCCGTTGCGGGAACCTCCGGCAGATCCCGAGGATACCACCCACCTGTCTACCATGGACGAGGAAGGAAATGCGGTCAGCATGACCCAGTCCATAGAACTGGTCTATGGATCCAAGGCAGCGGCAGACGGACTGGGGTTCTTGTACAACAATTACATGTCGGCATTTGAGATTAGCAATCCAGTACATCCGTTCTATCTGAGGCCCAATGCCGTACCATGGTCGTCAGTCTGTCCTAGTATAGTATTCAATGGCAGTGAGCCGTGGATCACTGTGGGCAGCCCCGGAAGCGAGAGAATATTCAGTACGATGAGTCTGTTCCTGTCGAGACTCTTTGATGAGGAGAACTCCATATATGATGCCATGGCAAGATCGCGTATTCACTGCTCTCTTGGAGGCCAGATAAGCCTAGAGACTGACGGTGCCGGGGACGGCCTGGCGGCATACCTAAAGAAGCGCGGGTACAAAGTGAACGTACTGGACAGATACTCGTTTTATCTGGGGACGATACATGCGGCGATGAGATGTCTAACCAGAGAAGGCTTTCAGGGAGTAGCAGACATTAGGCGCGACGGGACTGCAGAGGGCATTCCATGAGCAGGCTGCCCGTGACAATATCTATCCCACATGGTGGAACTGCCATACCCGCAGAGCTTGACGGCCGTCTCTGTATATCTCCCTGTGATATTTTACATGATGCTGACCCCTTTGCCGTCCAGCTGTACGACCTAGGAGATAGGGTAAGTCGCGTCATCAAAACCGAAATAGCAAGAACTTTTGTTGATTTAAACCGCTCGTTACATGATCTTCCACCAGACCACCCCGATGGCATGATAAAGACCTCCACGTTCCACGGGCGGCCCATATACCTCGAGGGGATGGAACCTGATGAGGGTGTCCAACGAAGACTGATGGAACTATACTACATGCCATATCACAGAGCGATACAGCGCAGTATGATGGAGCTGGACCTGCAGCTGTGTCTGGATTGTCATACCATGGAAGCTATCGCTCCCAAGATATCTCCTGATGCCACAGGCAAAAAACGGCCGGTATTCTGCCTGTCCAACAAAGACGGTCGCACATCCTCCTCAGAGATGATAGAACTATTGGCCTCATGCATGGCCGAGTCGTATGGTATAGACTCAACCCAAATATCCATCAACAACCCCTTCCATGGAGGATACATAACGACTACCTATGGCAACAATCCGGTACCGTGGATTCAGGTGGAGATGAACCGCAACCTCTACCTGACAGAGCCATGGTTCGATGCAGAGTCGTTGTCCATGGACCATACGCGCCTACAGGACCTGAACAAGCAATTCAGTGACGCGCTAAACACCTTCTTTTCTAGAATCTAAGTTATCTCTGTATGTTACTCCCACCAGGATGTTATTCTCAGAGTTTGAATGTGGTTTAAATTATACAATTGATGGCCAGAACAGGCTTATTTTCTGGGCAAAAGCATACATAGCCTGACACCACTGCGGCATCCTGCATGATACATCTGTATCTTGGCGGCCTCCGCTGGGGCTCTATCCCCAAAATTTTGCGCGATATAATCCCTCATCCCTCTGGAGGACTTGCAGGTTATCTAAAAGGGATTTGGTGTATCATCACCTGATTTTGGAAGAACCTGGTGTATATTCAACAAACACAATTGTACTGTCTACCTCTTTGTGCTGCTCTATTATGGAAGCTCGAAACTTTACTTCATAACTGCGGTCCGCTTCAAACTTGGCCTCGGCTTCAAACTCTGCAGAGTTGTCTATAACATCACTATGCGGTATGAACAGTCGGGCAATGTTGGATATATTTTTACCATTATATGATGTGTATACGATGTGGTGGTTTGAGTCTAGTACCTGTGCATTTATGACTATGCCATCGTAGCGGCCCGGATATGATACTGATATTACACCTTTTATGATATCTGTACTACAAAACTTTGCTGGCTTTACCTTTAGTGTGATATCCATCATACAGCTAAACAACACAGAGGCTTATAATTTGCGCACTAGAATGGCCTGCTGACATCTCTGGTAAAAGTCCAGCCCGCCACCAGTATTATCGCACCAACAAAGACACCCAGCACTCCTAGACTCAGTGATACTGGTATGCCTGACTCTACTCCGGTCATCATCTCTCGAATCAGCAGAATCGTGTATGTTGCGGGATTTATTTGAGCCAATGATGACAACCAATCTGGCATCAACTCCAACGGAAATAGTGCCGGGCTTATCATGAATAGAGGCATTCCTAGAAAGTTAATTATCCCCCAGAATGCCTCCTGTGACTTGGCAGTGGCTGCCACAATAACCGACACCCCGGAAAATCCCAAGGAAAACAACGTTACGATGGCCATAATGGGGATGATCATTGCATAATCGATAAAACCAACACCAATGATCAACGATATTGCGATAATCAGTGAGGCTTGCAGTGTTGCCACTATTGCTATGGCCAGCATCTTACCTAATGCCAACGATGATCTGAATATGGGTGATACAAGAGCCTTGTTCATAAAGCCATATAGACGGTCCCACAAGGTGTTGACCCCACCAAATATACTGGTAAATATGGCCGTCAACACAATAACCCCCGGCGCCATAAACTCGATATACTCCCCATCAAACCCTGCTGCCTGTATCAGAGGTTTTGTACCCGAGAAGGTGTGCCCTATAACTACAATCCATACTGCCGGCTGTATCAGTCTTATCAATACGCCACTCTTTGATTTACGATACCGCATCATCTCCCGCCAGAATATGGCATATGTATCAGTAGCAAACTTGCGCATTACCATCTCCTCTTGCGACGGGGCTCCGGACCCTGTTCGCGTATCTGATGTCCCGTATATGATATGTATACATCATCTAGTGTGGGACCTGTCATCGATACAGACTGTATCTGTATGTTTAATGACTGAGCCTTTTGAAATATTATGGGTATAGTCTGCGGTCCATCACTGACATGTATCTGTAATGTGTCATTTGTGCGTAGTGGAATGCAGTAAGATCCAATATTTTTCGATCTTATTAGCTTAGAAGTAATATTCAAAATCCGGCACTTAGGCGACCTTAACCTGCATGATACCACATATGGTAGGCTCTAGAGATACACTCACACCCAAACCAGGGGCAGAATTATAAATGTTGTATATCAGATAGAATACATATTACATGTCATGTATGGTCAGGCGGCTACTGCCAAACCGGGCGTCTCTGATGTCATGTCCCATATATTACAGGATGTTTTGGTGGGTTGCCGGACACCATCAGGCAGCATGTAATCCATGAGTTTTGGAGGAGCCAACTCGCTATTATTCACAATGCCAGTTATTGTCGCCTTTAGGTCGTCTATCGAGTCAAAGTAGTTGCCTGCCAAGGCGCGCTTGAGATCACGCCACAGCATCTCTATGGGGTTCAGTTGAGGAGTATACTTGGGAAGGAAGATGCGCACCATACCACCATTGGAATCTCTCTCGTACTCGTTCATCGTTTGCGACTTGTGAGACGAGACATTATCCAAAACGACTGCCACATTCCTCACGCCCTCCCTGACCTTGTTCATGAATATCTTGAGGGTCTCTGAGTCGGTCGAATTTACAATGGCGATATGGAACCAACCGTCCCCTAACACGCCCATAAGCCGTACAGACTTTTTTGACCAGCTCATGGGAATGGTCTCATGACCGCCAACTGGCAGCCAGCCATAGCCGTTCCACCCGCCCACCATACATGATGCCTCATCCAGGGCCATTATGACATATCCGAGAATCGCCATTGTTCTAAGACGTTCTCCAGTAGTCTCCTTGAACTCTTTTTGTTCCTCCTCTGAAGCGCTCTTGTGTGGAGCTGGCCTTGACTTGCGGAATGAGTAATCTACATCATGCATCGTACGACGTATGGTGTCGAGACTACACTTCACACCTAATTTTTCGTATATCACACCTTTCATCATCTTGGCCTGCCATCGTTTCCTCTTAAATCCAAACTGTACGGGCGATTTGGACAGCCACCCTTGTATCGTATTCATCATGGCATCACTCAACAATCGAGCTCGGCCAGGAGGCTTGCGGTCATCCAAATCGTTCAAACCTCTATCTCTTCCCCTTACTAACCAGCCGCGTATCGTACCCGGCCGCCTATATAGCTCCTTTGCTATCGTGTCGATGGTCTTGGATTCCTTTCTCTTGATGCATGCCAACAACACGGTCTTCTCCTTACCCTCTTGGAGGTTCGCCATACGCTCTTCCATCTCTTTAATGGTATAATCTGGCATGAACTTGTCACCTTTTTGGATACGTTCTTCCCCCTTTGCCGTGGGTCGTGGGCCATCTTTTGATTTGTCATGGTTAAATACTGTATCCGTGTTATTCTTTTGTGCCGACCTTTTGGGGTTGAACATACCATTAGGTGGCACACTCTTCTTTAAATACTACTTAGTTGATCTAAATTAACTTTGTTGTACAACAAATTTCACCCGCATCCCAACGGAGCGTCGTAACGGCACGATACAATACTGTGAACTGGACCCATATCGATCTTTTTATAACCAATACGGTGCCATCGGCCACTGGAAAAATATTGAGGATCATTGCTGAGTACTATGCGTCGTATATCTTGTACGCCATCTATACTCGATATATTATCGGAGAGCAGAACTGCATTATCTGAACGCATATTTATCACCTCTTGCTCTAGATTCTCCTTCATCTGACTTGGTCTGCCTACCGCCTTTACCTTGCCTTGGTCTATAATACATATCCTATCACAGAGCATATCGGCCTCTTCCATGTAGTGTGTTGATATAAAGACGGTCATATCGTACTCTTTGTGCATTGTATGTATGTGCTCCCATATGCGATGGCGAGTCTGTATATCCAAGCCTACAGTGGGCTCATCAAGAAACAGTATGGTGGGTCTGTGTAATAGTCCAGATGCTATATCCAGACGCTTCTTCATGCCGCCCGAGTATGTGACTGTGGCATCATGCTGTCTGTCCGCCAGACCTGTAGTCTCCATCAATTCATCTATGCGCCTCTCGGCGACTGCAGGTTCTAGACGGCTTAGTCGGGCCTGCAAGATGAGATTCTCGCGTCCTGTCAGATACTCATCTATGGCGCTCTCTTGTTGTACAAATCCTATATGTTCTCGAACGCTGGACTGCTGGGTTGCTATATCATATCCGGCTACACGCGCCGAGCCTGATGTGGGCCGCAGTAGAGTGGTTAACATCTTCATTGTGGTACTCTTTCCTGCACCATTGGATCCCAAAAAGCCGTATACCTCAGACTGCTCCACATCTATTGTTATGTT
Source organism: Nitrosopumilaceae archaeon (assembly GCA_965219765.1). Classification (GTDB taxonomy): domain Archaea; phylum Thermoproteota; class Nitrososphaeria; order Nitrososphaerales; family Nitrosopumilaceae; genus VYCS01. The sequence goes on along the minus strand of CBDCOI010000001.1, from coordinate 1,260,884 downwards.
GTCCACAGACTGTATGTCTCCAAAGCGTTTGGAGAGCGAATCAGTCTTGATGGTATAACTCATGTACTTTAGCCACATTTAACTAAATTAAAAACTACGGGCCCGAAGGGCTTCGATCCCTTGACCATTGGATTAGAAGTCCAACACTCTATCCATACTGAGCTACGGGCCCGTTTAAAAAACAGACGCTTACCATTTTAAGGGTTTTTCAGACTCGTCCCGAGCCATCTTGAAGAGATACTGCTGCGCATAACCTGCGTATGGGCCTAGCATATCTACTATATCATCATGTAGTTTATCGTATTGTTGTGCTGTACGTGGAGCGGTACCATCACCTATACTGTAATACTCATGTATTATACGAATGATCCAACGATCCAAGGGGACTGCCTCTAGGTGGCCGCAGCCAAACAACAGTATGCAGTCTGCGACCTTGCGGCCCACCCCTGATAGCATACACAATCTCTCCTGCGCATCCTTATACGACATACTCTGTAGGTCATTGCATGAGCCATCACGTATCATATGTGATGCCTCTTGAATGTATCTGGCTCTATACCCCACACCACAATCTTTGATCTCTTGTATGCCTGCATCAGCCAGAACGTCTGGGGTTGGAAATATACGAAACATCATACTGTCATACTCTATCTCATCTCCAAATCTGTGGCATATCTCTTGGAGGTTTCTGCGAATTCGTGGTATGTTGGAGTTGGCCGACACTATAAAGGATATTGTACACTGAAAGAGGTCTTGATGTGTAATTCTCAGACCCGCATACCTATCTAATAACTCTGATAACAGTCTGTCTTGCCTGAATGTATCATGTATATGTTGAATATCATCACTGCATCGAAAAAAGTCTGTTATGGTACATGTGGCATCCACCACACCTGTACTGTCTGCTTTTAGTACATTCTGCCCATCTATGATATACCAAAATCTGTCTACCTCTCTCCACAAGAATACCTGCCCGCTGTATAAAGTACCGTATACATCCATCATACAGTTACAGTCTGGGATGCCTCGCCGGCAAAGGCCTTCAGCCCAAATCTCTCTTGTATCTGCTGCGCAAACATTGTACATGACTCGGCATCACCGTGTACTGTCATGACTTGAGGGTTCCCCTCTATTTTTTTGAGCATATCAAACAAATCCTTACTATCCGAGTGTCCTGAAAACTGGAACTGGCGGACTGCGGCTACCACCGACGCATCCTTGCCCCTCACGGTGACCACGCCCTCATCCAGTAGACGCTTACCTGGAGTACCATCGCCCTGATATGATACCATGGCTATGCCATTCTTCTTGTCTAGTGCTAACTCTTGCAGATAAAACACAGCATTTCCTCCCACTAGCATGCCTGCTGGTGATATTATGACGCAGGGGTCTGATATGGCGTTTTTACGATCACGGTTGTGTTTCACTGAATGTGCACCATTGACTGCATCCTGAAAGACATTTGGGTCTCGGTGAAACTCTGGATACCTCAAAAGTATCTCATTGACCTTGAGTGCCATCCCATCCATCACAATTTTGTGTTTAAAGCCGTACGCTCTTAGTATACACAACATCTCTTGCGCCCTCTCGACCGAGAATGATGGTATGAACAATCTACCCTTGTTGTCTATTATCTCATTGGCAAAGTCAACTAGTGCCCTCTCAGACTCTTCCCGCGGTACCTGTTCTGACTGTGAGTATGTACTCTCTGTTATCAGCAAGTCTATGGCTCCTATATCCAAGTCTGCAGGACCCAGTAGTCTAGAACCTGAAACCTTGATGTCTCCTGTATAAAATAGCCTTTTGCCATCAGCCTCCATCAATATGGTACTTCCGCCAATTACGTGGCCGGACTGGCGTAGCTCAAATGATACAGGACCAATCTGAATCTTGTCTCCATACGGTACATCTGTGGCGCTGCGCATCATGTTGTATAACTGATTTGCATCAAAGGGATACTGTTTTGATTTACTCAGTTTTAGCATATCTGTGATTAATAGCTCGGTGAGATCAAATGTCGGTGCAGTTGCAAATATGTCTACACTGCCCGTCTGGAACAGAGATGGCATAAAACCCGAGTGGTCTAGGTGTGCATGTGTGATTATTGCCCCATCCAAATCTCTGGACTGTACCTCTATGGGAAACTTTGGTGGCTCACCCCTGCGCTCAAACATTACGCCATAATCCATCAATACTTTGGTATTACCCTCCTGAATCAAAAATCCCGAGCGTCCTACCTGTCTGGCAGCTCCCAATACAGTAACATTCAAGATTTAATCGTTCATTTTGGCGATTATATATCTATGGTATTCTGTACTGATGTAACATAAGATTGTAACAAAGATGTAATACTCATAAGATTTAATTATTAATGCGAAATCTACTAACTCATGGGAAGAACTTACGAACAATGGATTAACCAACAAGACCCTGCATTGGTTGCTCAAGTGAGAGCTGGTGATGAGAACAACCCTCCACTTTTGAACCAGATAAACTGGATATGGGTTAAGAACCTAATGAATAAAAAATCAGAACTCAATCCGTCTGCAGCAGAGTTGCTTGATTGGGTAACATCAGGTCAAATCGAAGCAGTAAGACAGACAAAGAAATAGTTATACTCACTTCGTAAACTCTTTTTATTTTAATTATCACACATGACAGTTGCTACGTGTTATCATAACGGGGTTTTGGATTTTGATTATAGTTTAAATATTATCACTGCGCATCATACAGTATGCCAATAGCAATACTTCCAGACATTGACGCTCAGAGATGTATAGGCTGCGCACTTTGCGTACAGATTTGTACAGCCCTGACACCCGATGTCCTTAGAATGAAGTCCCTTGAAGGCTGGAACAGAAGCAAGGCATTCGTCTTTTATCCAGAGAGATGTATCTCTGATGGCGCATGCATTGGAGTGTGTCCTACAAAGTCCATCTTTTGGATGAGACCGATGAAGTACACATCTGGCCAGCCAGTACCTCTGCACCAGGGTGGCGTATTCGCCAACGGCTGGGCCGAGGATGCAGCTCTTGACAATGATGGCAAGAAGGCAGTAATCTCTGCACAGATGGATGAGCAGAACGCTGCTGGCGCTGCCCAGATTGCAGCTGCCCAAGGCGGCGCATAGAGGGAAATCTCGCTTTTTTCTTTTTATATAGTAGTGTGATGCTTGGCGCACTTTACATCTTTGAGAAAGTACGCCAGAAAGGCATCCTTGTGGTCGTAGTGTATGGACGTAAAGCTGTTGTTGTTCAGGAATGTCATTAACGCCTCTCCAAATGTACCATATCTATCTGGTGTATGAGAGACTCGTGCATCAAGGTGGTGGGAGGCCGGATACATGTCCGACAACTCCAATGGTATTATACCCAGATATGGGTTGTATATGCAGATTTGAGCATCATCGGGTATCTTTGCATACTTCTTTAACAGGTATGCCGGTTTGGTTTGAGGCTCTGGCAGTACGTATAATGTGTCTTTTTTGGTTTGAAACTTGGATATGATACGGCGGAACTCTACTACTTCGGGTCTGTACTGGTCTGTATGATCAAACAGAAAGATGGCCTTGTCTTTGAATCGAGGCGTACCCACATGTAGCATTGCGTTATTTCCAGTCAAGACTCGTATCGCCTCAAAGAGGCGGGGATGTGCTCTGGCCTTCTTTAATGTGTACTCCCAGAGGCGTCCCTCATAGATGGCCTGTCTTGTGGCATCCACCTCTAGTCTTATGGCTGCTAGATTGTGTAGTGCCAAAAGGTCTGTTCTCTCTTTTTGTTCTGCAGATATCAGCTCCGCCGGAGTATATTTGGTACAGACATCACAGTTGCACGGAAATACGCGAATCTCACTTAGATTGCGTGTCCCGTCCTGTGTTATGTATCTGCCCTCCTTTGCGTACAACATGTATGATGCAGAGTCAAATGTATCGCACCCCAAAGATATGGCCAGTGGTATTGTGATGGGATGGCCGGCACCAAATAGATGTAGGGGTACTGATGGCGGGAGCATGCTTCGCGCCTGTACTATCATGGATGCCAGCTTGTAATATTCGTACGACTCCATAAATTCTACCGGGCTGCCCAGCGCCATGATCTGAAAGCCGTACTCCAGGAGACTCTTTGTTGAATGTTTTACCAAGTCTTGGTGCTCGCCGCCTTGTATGGGGCCCACCCACAACTGGCCATTATCTTTGGCGGACTGTATGGTGTCATGACAGGCCTGTAGTGTTCTGGATACATATGATGATGCTGTATCATGCGGAAGGCCAAATCCCGTTGGCTTGTCCAGTGGAATGGGGATGTCCGTCATTATACCCATCTCAAACTCGGCCATCTGACTGGGTGATATATCCAAATCCCCATACTCCAACACCTGATAGCCTCCCGAGTCTGTCATTATGGGACCATCAAATCCGACTATATCATGAATGCCGCGCCGTATGGCCTCATCCCCCCACCGCTTCATTGTTATGTATGCGTTGGTTATGATCATCTGAAACCTCATCTTCTTTAGCGTATCCCCTGATATGGTCTGCTTAACTGGATGCATCACTGGTATATAGGCGGGTGTGTCCACTATGCCATGATTTGTGTGCAGTCTACCTATACGTCCTGCCAGATCTGATTTTATTATCTCAAACATGTAACTGTAGAGATTATCACCTATTTATTAAATTCAAAGAATCGTTGCATATCTTTATTCTCTGATATTTGATGTAGCCATTGCACATCATCTGATTTAATATTGTATTTAATGGCCTGCAAAACCCTCTGTATGTTGTCTTGTATGGTGTTGTTGGTTGTATCTATCTGAGTTACCACACCAAATGTATTACGTGCGTCTGAGTATACTATATCTAGTATCTCGGCTCCTAAATTGTCTAGTATCTTTTGGCGTGAATATTTACGGTCTTTGTATATGTTGTATAGCTCGTAGGGACTGCGCCTTAATACTATTGTTTTTTTAATTATATGTTTTTTTGATATTACATATGGTGCTAGATGGCCTACTATAATACTGGATTTTTGTATATTTATGATATCGGCAAGTCTGTCGGTATCTACCTCGCCATCAAATATGAGATTTGACTCTCTGGCTATAATATTGATGTCAATTATATCTAAATTTAATATACGCGATATGGCATCTGCAATTGTGTGTTTTCCAGTTCCGGGACTGCCGGTTATCACATACGACATTATAATGTGTATGGTATGATAAAAAAATAAAACATTTTTGCATAACTACATTACAAATTCAAATATTATGAGTTTTAGAAATAATTTGGGAATTACACCCTTAATTCACAAACTGAAAAAGCATGACACCTTTAGATAATGTAACACTGTATGGTACAAGGGTGCAAACACATCATAAAGATACTACGATACAAGGTGAGCACATACTCACATGTTACATACATAACAAACGATGCACTCCGAAGTGAACACGGGCTATGGCATATTGTATAATACAAGTATAGTATAATGGTCAAGGCGTGCGCAACACAACATCAGACTATACAAGTCGTACGACAAGGTTGGGCTGGCCTTGAAAGACATTGGTAGCCACATTATATCTCCAGTTACTAGAGACGGGGCTGATGGCGCAGGCGACCCTCAGCGACATCTTAATAGCGGCATTTCTGAATGGCGAACTCGCCAACAGGTGTATGGTAGTTCTGTGAACTATGTATGTAATTCCTAATAATTTTATAAAGTTCAATCTTTGTGTAATGCGTGGAGATGAAAAAGACTGCCATACCAGGCTTTTATAAGAAAACACCAGATGAACGTCTGGATATAATCTCAAATATTGCCAATCTGAACAAGACTGAAAGAAATGCCCTTCGAGCCGAATTAAATGTAGATGTGGCAGATGGCCTAATAGAGAATACGATTGGAACTTTTACACTACCACTGGGCATTGCTACAAATTTTAGAATAAACAAACGTGATTATATCATACCCATGGTAATAGAGGAGCCCTCAGTTGTTGCTGCGGCATCTGCAGGAGCAAAGGCAACCGATAACGTCACAGTTACAGGTGGTAATTCACATGTAATAGGACAGATGCAGGTCTTGAATCCGGATGCAGATGCAACTGCAAAAGTTCTATCAAGAAAATCTGATATACTTGATGCTGCAACCAGTATACTCTCCGGGCACATGTCTGTTGTGGATGTATACAGTAGTATGCTTGATGTACAGTCAAGGATGCTAAAGGTGGAGATTGTAATTGATACTGGTGAGGCGATGGGGGCTAACGCAGTAAATACCATCTGTGAGGGTCTGGCCCCCATAATAGAAGAGATAACCGGCGGACGTGTGCTGTTGCGCATACTGTCTAATGCTGTTCCTGGTGTGGTATCTGCGCAGGCTCACTTTAAGACAAGTGACTCTGTCGCTAGAGATATTGTATCTGCATACGAGTTTGCCCATATTGACAAACTTCGTGCCGTGACACACAACAAGGGAATAATGAATGGAATAACTGCTGTGGCGATGGCAACCGGTCAGGATACTCGTGCCATAGAAGCGGCGGCGCATATGTATGCGGCCGAGTCTGGCGTTTATGGCCCTCTCTCAAAGTGGTATATGCAAGATGATAGACTATGTGGCGAGCTGCACCTGCCCATACGCGTGGGAACCGTTGGTGGACTTACTACACATCATGATACAGCTGCAACATGTCTCAAAATACTGGGCAATCCTACCTCGCAGGAACTGGCAGGTATAATGGCATCTGTTGGACTATGCCAAAACTTTTCGGCCTTAAGGGCACTATCTACAGACGGCATACAGAAAGGACACATGAAACTCCATGCGCGGCGTCTGTGATGTTATCTAAAAATCATCCTCTAGTATGATATCTGATACTGATGTGGTGATAACTTGGTATCCCAAAAGGCGCCCCTCTAAGATTTTAGTGTAAAAATGTGAAGGCTTGAGAGTCTTATATGTTCACACAACGACAAGTTATCGGCTTATGATGTGTAACTTGGATAGTGAGTGATAATCAGAGCAGCATATGCCATGTGCTGCCTAGACACCTAGGTTCACATTCGGATAGCGCAGATATGCTTATGCAGAACCATCTGGAGCTTCTCAGCAGAGTGGGCGGAGCGATTATATGCATTTGTACGCATAGCCGGTATATGAAACGCGACGGGCACACCGACAGACAAATCCGTACAATGCTGATGAGCGCCCGCAGGGTGGCAGTGGTGGGCATGTCCCGGAGCACCGCCAAGGCGGCGGGCCAGATTCCTAGGTATCTGGCCGGGCGTGGATACGACGTGATTCCCATCAACCCAAACGCTGACCGTATATGCGGCAGGAGGTCATACGCCAGCATTGCCGAGGTGGAGGGCCAAATAGATATTGTGGACATATTTAGACCGTCTGACCAGGCAGCGGCGGTCGTCCGCGAGGCTCTGGTCATGAGGCCTAAAATGATATGGCTACAAGAGGGAATATACAGTGACGAGGCAGAGAAACTGGCTCGGCAGGAGGGCATCCCACTGGTCTACAACAGGTGCATAATGGTGGAGCACCAGAGGCTAGTGGGCGCCGACGGGCACCAGATATGATAGTATCGGTGCGCAAACCTATCTTGGATTGCACCGGCCCACCAAGATATGTCTTGACCACACTGCTGATACTCATCTCTGTCGTGAAAATATGTCCTTGCCATCAGACTGGTAGTTCGCGTACGATATTTAACCTCCTGTTTTACAAGTAGTATGATGGCAGACTTGGACTATGATGTTATAATATGTGGTTCTGGTTTGGCGGGATTGAGGGCAGCCATTGAGGCGGCCAGCACAGACCCCAAACTACGTGTAGCTGTGGTATCCAAATTACAGGTGATGCGCTCCCACTCGGTCTCGGCCGAAGGTGGCACTGCGGCAGTTCTATACCCTGAGAATGGAGACTCGATAGAGTCGCACATATATGACACCGTCAAGGGCAGTGACTTTCTGGCGGATCAGGACGTTGCCGAGCGGCTCTGCAATGAGATGCCTCAAGAGGTGTACAATCTGGACCGCTGGGGCATGCCTTGGTCTCGTCGAGAGAACGGAGAGATTGATCAGCGTGCATTTGGAGGATACTCGTATCCTAGGGCTACATATGCCTCTGATAAAGTAGGATTCTTTGAGATGCAGACACTATATGATGCCTGCCAAAGGTTTGACAACATCGAGTACTATAACGAGTGGTTTGGCACCTCCATAATACATGATGGCAGTAAGGTTCGCGGCATAACAGTGATTGAGCTCTCATCAGGGCAGTTTAGTGTGATGTCCACAAAGGCGCTTATAATGGCAACCGGGGGTGCGGGCAGACTGTATAGTTTTTCAACGTATGCGCTATCTTCCACACCTGATGGTCTAGACATGGCGTACCGCGCAGGCATGGCGCTTAAAGATATGGAGTTTGTGCAGTTTCACCCCACCGGAATACTGCCTTCGGGCATACTGATAACTGAGGGCGCCCGGGGAGAGGGAGGCTACCTGTTAAACAACAAGAACGAGAGATTCATGAAGCAGTATGCCCCCGGAAAGATGGAGCTGGCTCCCCGAGATATAGTGTCTCGCTCAATAATGACTGAGATAAATCAGGGACGGGGGTTTATCAACGAGACTGGTGTAGAATGCATAAAACTCGACCTTAGACATATAGGAGATGAGACCATAAAGGAGAAGCTGGGAGGAATCCGTGAGATATCTATAAAATTTTCGGGTGTGGATCCTGCCACTGAAATTCTGGATATACGGCCTGTCTGTCATTATATGATGGGAGGCATACATACAAACATCGATGGCGCCACCGAACTAACCGGAATGTGGGCCGCCGGGGAGGCCGCATGCAGCTCCGTCCATGGCTCAAACCGCTTGGGCGCCAACTCTACATCCGAATGTATAGTTTGGGGCAAGATAACTGGCAAGATGGCTGCCGAGTATGCATTGGGTAGTATACCCTCAGAACCATTCCCCCATGATTTGGTGAAACTCGAAGAGAAGAGAATATACGATGGTATATTTCGAGGTCGGGGCGAGGTAAATCCATATGAAGTACGTCAGGAATTATCAGATGTGATGACCGAGAAGGCGTATGTGTATCGAACCCATGATGAACTTGTTGAAGGCCTAAAGATATTGCGCAATCTACAGTCTCAGACCTGGAAGCATGTGGACGACTCTGCAAAAGAGTACAACACCAACTTTGTCAATGTTATGGAACTGGACTCTATGTTTAGGGCTGCTGAGACGATACTTGTGGGCGCCATAAACCGTAAAGAGTCTCGTGGAGCTCACGCCAGAATAGACTATCCTGACAGGGACGATGACTCCTTTCTTCATCATACACTAGCGTATATGGGACCTGACAAACCCATCATGAGGACACATCCCGTAACAATTACAAAGTACGAACCAGTGGAGAGGAAGTATTAGATGGACACCAACAAAGATAATCGGGAAGGTATAGGCGGAATGGCAAATCCGGGCCGATACGGAATCGAGCGTGTGGCGTACTGGTTGATGAGGCTCAGCGGACTGGGCCTGTTGGTGTACTTTATAGCCCACATATACGAGACCAGCAGCATTCTCCGGGGCGAAGTGGGTTGGAATGAATTGATGGCAATGACCGATACGCCAGAATTTCATATTGTTCTTATTATTGTGATAGGTATGTGCGTCTTTCATACGGTCAATGGGATACGTGTAATGCTAGGACACGGCGGTGTCGGAGTGGGAAGACCTACCCGTCCAGACTACCCGTACGAGCCAGCATCCCAGAATACACGTCACAAGATAGCCATATACTCGGCAATCGTACTGGCCGCAATCGCCATGGTGTATGGCTCTACTGTACTGTTTGGTGTATGATATGCGCGAAAGTCACATCATGAAGATACATTACGGCACGGCACTTGCAGCCGTGGGGCTGGTCGCTGTTCACATACTGATGCGCATGGCTGATGACTATCACCAGTCTCTAGAGTTTGCCAATGTACTGGCAAACTATCAGTTTGTACCATATGCGGGCCTATTGGAGATAATACTGATACTACTCTCAATACATGGTTTTAACGGACTGCGTGTAATACTGTTGGAGTTGCATCAGGGCCACTCTTATGAGAAGGCCGTCTCGTATGGCTGCATAGCTGGCATGATAGGTTTAATTGCGTATGGTTCACGTACAATTGTTATGGCAAATATGGGGATGATATGAACGACACAATAAAACTACGTGTAAAGCGCTCAGCAACTGACGACTTTGATGAGTTCACAATACCAGTCCAAAAATGGACTACCGTTCTGGAGTGCATACTACACGCAAAACATCAAATTGATCACTCCATTGCAGTACGATACTCTTGCCGGCAGGCCACCTGTGGCAGTTGTGGCATGAAGATAAACGGCAAGCCGTCCTTGGCATGTTTCACCAAAGTCTCTGAAATAGATAGTGATACCATTACAGTAGAGCCGATGAGCAACTTTCCTATAATTCGGGATCTGGCAGTAAAGTTTGACCGACTATTTGAGAACCATCGCAAAGTAATGCCATACATGGACAATACTCCACCAGAATCTAGCAGAATGCACATACAGAGTCCCGCCGAACTAGACAAGTTCATACAGTTTGCCAACTGCATAAAGTGTGGACTGTGCAACTCGGCATGTCCTACCATGGCAACTGATACATCATTTACAGGTCCGCAGGCTTTGGCGCAGGCGTATCGTTATGTGGCCGACAGCCGCGATAAAGATAAGGACAAGAGACTCCGTATAATAGACGACTCACATGGAATATGGCGTTGTCACTTTGCTGGATCTTGTAGCCAGGTCTGTCCAAAGGGTGTTGACCCCGCCATGGGAATACAACTATTGCGTGGATACATGTTAGGCTTGAGTGATTAAAATCTACTTTTTGGGTTTTGGACTGTTGTTTACCTGATTGTTTATCTGTTCTGCCATAAAGTGATTAGATACGTTGACCTTTACTTCTTCTACACCATCAATCATCAAAAGGTTGTCGTGTATGTCCTGACATATCTTGAAGCCAAAGACCGCCGGACAGAACGGACTGGTCAGATGTAAGTCCACCTTGACATCACTATCCTGTATATCCACCTCATCAATCAACTCCAAATCCGTGATGGATGTGTCAATCTCTGGGTCCTTTATCTTTGATAACTCATCAAATATGCGTACTCTCATCTTTTTGATGTCTTGGGACATACGTGTAGGTGGCATTAAACTATATTTAAATTCATTCTGAATGGTGAACTGTCAAAAAATAGTGACCTAAACAAAACTGTCAAAAGAGTGACCTGTCTATTCTAAGACTCCTACCGAAATTACAAGTGATTCAAGTGGCGGCTAGGTCACTCTTTTGACAGCATACCACAGGTCACCAGTTCTTGACAGTCCACTGAATGGATTCCTCCCGCAAGGACGGGTGCTGAGTCAGGAAATCTATCGATGATCTTAAATAGGGGAACAAATTAGAATGTGTATGAAACATAAGAAATCCCGGAAAGGTAGGGCATCAGAACAGAGTATAACGCGCCGTGGACTACACATCTACCAGAAGGGGAACCAAATAAAGTATCTGGGCGGGAACCGATGGGATGTGGCCTCTCAGGGTACCGAGGACGTATTATACCGGGTGTAGTTTGCGGATGTAAGTCCCACATGCGAGTGTATACATCACACCACCGGAAAAGGGTGCAGGTGCGAGCATATAGCGGCTGTACAACACATACTGCTCATATCGTCGGAGGCCGCCCTCGGCAAGAAGGTGGACATCAAGAAACAGAATCTGGTGTGTCCGGGCTGCAAAAAAGAGGAGTATATACGCGACGGATGGTACCACGGCAAGCACGAAAAAAGGCAGAGGTACAAGTGTACGGTATGCAAGCGGCGATTTTCAGGACAACTTGGGCTTTGAGTACCGCCAGGTGCCGCGCCTATGCATCACGTTGATCCTGATGCTGTATGGGATGGGGATTACAGTGGCCAACATTCAGATGACGCTCAAACATCTGAGGGTGGAGGTGCATGTAGATACCATAACCAGAAATTTGGAGCACTATTCTCAGGCGGTAGAGGAGTATACCAAGACTATCAAGCCGCCGTGTACGGGGGACAAGTGGGGTTGTGATGAGAAGTATCAAAAAGTGCAGGGTAAGGAGTCGTATATGGTCGCCGTCATGTATATTGCCATCAGGTTTGTACTGGCGTGGGACATATTATACACCAAGAAAAAGTACGACGCCGCCCCTCTACTGCGGGCTGCCAGGGATACGGCATGTAAGATCCCCCGACTGTTCATTACCGATGGTATACACCAGTACCGTATGGCCTTCAAGGTGTTCCTTACACTGAAGGGTGTACGGTCCATCCACATACGCGACATCCACATCCGAAATCGCATATGCAATACAAACAAGCAGAAGCGACTCAACGGGGAGTTTGCCGGTCGCTTCAAGTACGCCCGCGGTATAAACAAGGAAGAATCTCTAATATTCCGCATAGTACTCGGCATTAACTTTCAATATTTTTTCGTGTCGACCAAGCCCAACATCGTCCCAAAAATATTGAATATCTCTACATTTCACTACGCATTACAATACTGCACCACAACTACATCAAGCCGCACGGCGGCATATCATACAGGATACCCGCCGAGGCCGCTGGCATAGACATGTATGGTACAGACAAGTGGCTGACACTCATACAGAACGCCGTATCCGCTGCATGATGTACAGCGAATACCCGACACTATGATACAGTATGGATTTTTACCTCTGCACATACCCAATTTAGCTAGGACTTGGTAAAAAACCAACCAAAAACGAATTGCGGTGATACGCGCACCCCCGGTTTGGGCCGGATGGTGGTGTATATCTGGGTCATTTAGATCATCACCCGTCTTTGCGGGAGGAATCCTAATCCCCAACTGTGTACATACTCAACCCCCCCCACCACAATAAGCACAATAGACTATACTTGAGGATAAACCATACGGGATGTGTTCTATATGCCCATGCGGGGTTGTTGACCTTGTTGAATATCTGTTAGTATCCACAATATGATATCGTGGTTAAATACAAATTTGTACCAATACCTTCAAAGGTTTCGAAGAATGAAGGTATTGGCACTTACATATCATTGGACAAAGACAGTATTTAACGACATACATCATGATGTGTGTATCTGGAGGACACATCCGGAATGATATCATCGCAGTCATATCATTATGATATGGCAACACGTATCGGCATTCCTTATTCACCGCACATAACAATTTCACAATATCCTACGCCGTCGATAAACACCATGCCGTACAACAAATCTAACAGCATTTACCACATACATCACAAATTCATAAATGATATATTTCAAAAATGGGAACGCACGCTCGCACAACTGTACCATGCCAATAATGTCATTCGTAATTTGGAACGCATCATACAACAGGGAACAGAATCATCCTCCGGCGAATCGACACTATTACGGAAGGAGGTGGTTGCGGTATCGCGTGAGAACCTTGATTTGCATGATATCATTAAACAGAAGGATGCAGAGATATCGCAGTTAAAATACGACATGCAATACGCAGAGAGCCAATATGTACAGAGGATAACGGCATTAGACCAAACCATACGCCATTTGACGGAAAAATATGGTGAAAAGAGCGACATGTGTGAAAAATTGTCTGTACACCTAAAACGCTACGAGAATCAAAATACTCCGGGTCACACCACATACAATAAATAGCGAGAAGAGTTGCGCAATGATGAATCCATACGGAGCGGTCAGCCAGTACAAAAAAGAGACACGATAGGCCCACCAGTAGGACATGATGGGCACCACATATCACTTGACATCTCCGACACCATACTGTACACAACACACAGATGTTACAAGTGCAACTCAAATAACCTGAAACGTATGACACACATCTCCAAGTGTATACTGGACTTTGAGGGGGATACGCGTATTATATCATATGTGAACCATACTGGCTATTCAATGATGTGTGAGCATGACCACATCTCAAAGCCCACATTCCCGGGTATACCGTACACAGCCTTTGGACCTGAAGCCCTAAAACACATACTGGTGTATGCCACCCGCAGAGCGGTAGATTCGGACATTTCGCACTACTTTTCGTGTTTATACGGCAAGGGAATATCGCACAACTCGGTATGGAACGCGCGAAAAGCCCTCAGCCTTGTTCTGGCTCCCACAATACAGTACATATTAGAAGAGTTTCGCAAGGCAAAATTCCTTCAACTCGACGAGTCGATATACCGATACCGCAAAAGAAGAATATACGTGTGGGTGATACGGTGCGATACCGCTACACTGATAGTGCCGCGCCTGGGCAGGGGCGCCGAAGACATCTATCCATACGTAAAGGATGTACTTGACAAACCAGTCGTAGTGGACGGATACGCGGTATATCCTAATTTATTCCGTATAATACAGCGGTGCTGGGCTCACATACTGCGTGATGCAGAAGATGTCTGTATACGCGACAAGAAGAATCCGTTATACAAGGAATTATACCATAAACTAAACGTCATATTTCGCAAGGCCAAAAGGATAGCAAAGGATACGGCCAAGAGTGGTGGCGCAGACATGCACACATGTAATGTGTTGGCAGATGAAATACGTGAGCTGGCGGCCGGATACGGCAATGTGCAGTTTGCCGGTACGCTGGCTAGTGCTGCGGACAACCTCTTTACGTTTCTTAGATATTCGGGCATGCCGCCTACAAACAACAACTCTGAGCTGGACGTACGCGACTATATCATTCCCCAACGCAACATACGCCGCAAGTTCATGTCCGAGATAGGGATGGCCGTCTTTGCCGTATTGCAAAGTTTTGCCGCCACATGCGACAAACTAAATCTGGACATTGGAGAGTCATTCATCAAGATACTTGTTGAACCGCTACACAACATATTTGATGATGTCAACACGCCCGTACAAGAAGTGGGGTTGAGTCATGTTTTGAACGGGCGACCGGTCTTGCCCATGCCGGTTACTACACCCGCACTACCCGAGACTATTACCATACCAGAAGCATCTTTACCCGTCCTGTTTAGGGATACCGCATATACAGTACCTGCCGTACCCATGATGCCACCCCAAAATACAACGGCTATTGCACCCACATCTACACAAGAGTCGAACGACACATCACACAAGAAACCAACTCACAATACCAACACTATGACATTGACACGTACGATAGACACATCATGTATGCCCCCGACCAGAACATGCCCCATTTCATACTACACAAAGCCTGACTTTATCGTGCCGCACACATGTGTACTAGCGACTTATGGGCATGACGATTATCTGCTGTTTCACCACAAACCACCGCCGTCCTTCTAAATATGATTTTTGCATACGAAATATCGCAAGACGGCTGGGGGGGGGGGGGTTGAGTATGTACCGTCCATCTGTCTGAAAAGACTATATTATATTGGTGGTTCAGCGTGTCGTCGTCCTGGCCCGACTTTATCTTTAGATATTGTGGCGTGTCCCAGTTGTTAGCGTCGAACGTAAAGTGGGTGCTGTTTGTAGGACAATACGAGTGAATCTCATTTAATGTAACAAACGGTCTATCCCTCGATCCTTCATTCTTTATTGGATTATGGACGGTTATGTTCCCCTCACCACTACCAGTATAACATGATATGCGGTTTTTGTCCTCTACGGGGGACGGCCAAGAGATACCCGGGGTATAGAAACGTTCGGGTGCAACGGAGAGCTTGAAGCCTATGGATTCCGCGCTGCCGCCCTCTGTAAGATGCACATGTATGTGCCTCTCGGTGCCGCCGCCCGATTGGTGCGTGGTGAACTTTACATAGTTTTGGTCATCGTCGTCGTCTTGTATGGTGTATGACATCGACGATCTTGCCGAGTCTATTGTGTAGCTGTTGTGCGGCACCAGTGTGACCACAACACGGCCTGCCGACTCGTCGAAATGGTCGTTATCGGTGGTGATTTTTACTTCTCCATTGTTGCCTACAAAAGCCGACCTGATGATGCCGAGCTCGGCCTTGTTCTTTACAAAGTCGCCCTCTTCCTCCACATGATAGTATACAGTAATGATGCTGGAGCTGACCTTAAAGTTGACAGTTATGTTGCCGCCCTCCATCACCGTAGTGGTGCCTGTTATGCCGACGGTCGGCCTAGTATCTGAACCCCCGGCCACCTTGAATACGGGGGATATGCCGTATATCGGCATGTGTATATCTATGCTGCAATGCCTATAGTCCAGGGGTTTGTCGACTGTTGTGGAGCCACATCCCACCACATGGGGTGGGGCGTGCAAGCCAGGAATGGCATTGCCATCCTTATCAAGGGTTCGACTGGGAGGATCCGAACCAAGAGGTTTACCGCCCGACCCGGTCGCAACCACCGAGCTGTCGCGCTTGGTATCGGGGTTAAACTCTATACCCAGGCGCGCGCCGCTCTCCGTCCTGGGCTCTGGTGTGCCCCAACTGTTGCTGTAAAAGTCCGCATAGTCGTTGGCCACCTTCTTTCCACCGACCCAGTATATGGGCGGGCCCTGGCCGGATATATCATAGGCGGTGTCGGTGTTCGCATGTCTTGAGTTGACCAATGCCTTAAAGTCGCTGGCATAAGCGGATAGCGGGGATGTCCTATCGGTGTACTTTAGAGAGTTTATAGAGTCCTGAGTAATGGGGCTGTTACCACCGAGAATGATTCGGGCTATGGTACGATCACTATGGCCAAACGGTTTGTAATATTTCCACTGGTCGGACAGTTCACGGATGGTCGCACTGGCCACAATGTTCTGTATTATGGTGTTGTAGTGTGATACTGATGGGTTTGTAACACTGTACTGTTCCGAAGTCACAAACAATAACCTAAAGGTGTCCCCCGGACTCAAACCCGATGGGACATACTCCCAGTCTGCCGGCACGGTAACTATGGTGGGACTGGCGTTATATTGTGGTGTAAAGGACTGCGTGAGTGCATCGGCTAGCCCTACACCCCCCCATGACGGCCACTATGGCCAACACTGCCAGTATATGATAGTATGAATTAATCATCGTGTATAAGAAAATGCTAAACAGTGTTACATATAAACAATATATAGTACATGCGGTATGCCTTGTAGAAGAGAATTGCCAAAACCACCCAAATATGAGTCCTACAAACTAGTATGCCCGCTACTATGACTGCGATTGTATCTTGTTCATTGTGTATAATGGCATTTGGTTATTACTTTTAGTTTGATGGTGGTGTCCGGGCGCCTATGCTTTTAGGGCCTCAATGTCTTTGTCTTGTTCTTT
This sequence comes from Nitrosopumilaceae archaeon, assembly GCA_965219765.1. Taxonomy (GTDB): domain Archaea; phylum Thermoproteota; class Nitrososphaeria; order Nitrososphaerales; family Nitrosopumilaceae; genus VYCS01. Next base: position 1,243,523 of record CBDCOI010000001.1, on the reverse strand, counting down.
GATAAGATTAAACAAGTCCGGTATGGTCTTTGTGTCGTTTTGTATATAATGTATGTCGTTTTTCACGTCTTGTATGTCTGCCTTCATGGCGGTCATATCACCCTCCATGTTATCTAGCCTACCATGTATCTTTCTAAACTCATGTTGGCTTGCCGTAAATCCATCAGTGACTAATTTTCCCATTGTCTTGAAGGCGTTTTCTGTTTCTTTATCCATACACTATATATTGTTTGGAGTGTTAAAAACCTATTGCCGGACACGGCCTTGTCCAAAAAACCAAAATTACCGACCTTCTTTGATACTTACGGAGGCACCTGGACCGGCAGGAATGCGCAGGGTAGACACCGGATTACGTTCCTAGTGCTCGCCGGCCCGTCGTCTATGGCGGTCCACGTGCAGTATTGCGCAGCCTCCCCCACGTTGTGGGGCGAACAAAAACCCCATAACATGGCGCTATTATGCAACCATGTTATAACAAACAACCATTGAGAGTAGTTCTGTCTCCTGTGTGTGTTCTCTGAGGGCTCTCACTATGGCTCCAAACCTGTCTTTTATGGCAGAGAAGACGCTCTCTACATTATTTCTACGCGATAATTTGTTGTAGAATGTTCTAGGATGCTTCTCGAAGAACCGTAACATTTGTGCCCTTGCGTTGAATCCCTTTATTGTATAGTTGGATTTTGGCGCAATTATCGGTCTTCTTCCAGAGTCTCGAATTGCATTGCAATTCTTTACTCCCCCATAAATCGCATCTGCCATTACGTCATTTCCATCACCATGCGGCAAGAACCCGACCATCTGTCTTAGTTGTGGCGAGTCACAGGCCAGACCCGGCGTGACTGTGGCAGCACATATCTTGCCATGCAGGGATACTATGACATGTAATTTTTTGAACTGCTTTACGCTGATTTCGCCGTATTTTGCGTTCTCCCAGTCCTCATACTTGGACATACCAAATCCGCTGGAATCCGCAGCTAGTGGACCGTTTGCATCAGGCTTGCCCATCCACGCAATTATACGTTGTAGTACAGCTGGATCTATTTCCGATATACGGAGTTGGTACCAAGATCTGCTGTACCGTCTACTTATTTCGCAGCGTTTTAGGTCGTCGGGATACTTTTTGAGGTGGTTTACCAGGTCCCAGTAGCTTAGCCGGTTACCTATCTTGATGACGGACAGTAAAATGGCTGACACACGCCTGTCACGTACGCCTGGCCGTATGCCCATCAATTCCCGTGCCTTATCTGCAATTTTGCGCATCCATGTATCATGATTGTCCCCCTCAGCTTCACGTTTTTTGTTGTATTTGGACCAGTTTATCTTGGGATCATTTCTCTTCCCTTTTGGGTTGTTCTTACTTCTGTTCCTTTTTGGATTGCCTGCTTTTTTTGATTTTCCATATCTTTTACTCATTTGTTATAATCATAATATATCTATATTACCTTATGATTATATTATTAATCAAACTAGATCTATTAGTAATTAAACATTACTAAACCAATTTTTGGACAAGGCCTTGTTTAGTTTTAAATAGGAACTCGATCTACTATATGTATGGACTCCTCGAATCGGGTTGGTTTGTGTGTATGGTCCGGTGCCGCCTAGTCCAAAAGGCACCACCTTTCTATTACTACTCAATCCGACTAACCTCCTCATATTCTAACAATTCTGTATGACAAACATAGTTACACTCTGGGCAATACCAGCCTCCCATAGGTCGAGGCTTTATTTTTGTGTGGTTGAAACTTTTGTCACAAAACAGACAGAAAATCTTTCGTGTGGTCGGATATGCCAAACCTTGTTTGATGCGTTCAGACAAACTTATCATAATACAACAAACCCTCCCTTCCTTTGCGAATCCATCCCACCCGACACAACAGGAATGACAACCCGGCCACACCCCGTTTATTTTTCATAATTTGTTTAAAACATCTACATATATAATTTTTCTTAGAAGAAAAGTCTAAACTGTTTGAATTGTTGATGTGTTGGGTGCTTGCAGTGTGGGTTTATGTTTGATGAATGCCATCAATGCGGCTTTAACGAAATCAGACTTATTTTTAAAATTAAACGAATGTCGCTCATAGTATCCCCTTAACCTCTCGGCCTCTGTTGTATTAACACAAGTTGAAAATACCTCTGTGACTTTTTCGGCGTCGGGTTTTGTTGGCCGTCCCATTTTTTTCCGTGGTTTGTCTAGCATACTCATTATACGACGTATTATTATTTAATTGTTAATGGTAGTGGTTATGTATACACTCAGGTCCATCCCTTTCTGTACCCACAGGTATGCCAGTTATCCACACATCTGAAACAGTCTTGTACTAGGCGGCTATCGTTACATTACCTGACATAGCGGCGGATTCTTCAAATATGTTCCAGTCTGGATTCTTGGACAATTCCACTATGCCTTTCCATGGTACAATGCCGCGCTTCTGGCAGGTGCGCGTATAGCTCACCAAAATTGAAAATACGTGCATGCCCGTGCTAGTCATTAATTTGTGGCGCACGTTGCGCTGCAACACTATGGTGTCACGTATATCCAACTCAACGGGGTTATTGTTAGGAGGCATTCCTTTGTACCGCAGGAACGTAAACAGGTTCGGTGACGCGTTGTGTATGGTGGCGGCCATTGGATGGCCCCCGTATCCATCTGCGATACTGCACAGCTGTCGTTGCAGAGACAGGCAGTATTCGGGAGGGGCCGTATCCATGTATTTGATGCGTCTATACATGCACAGGAGCCGCCGGTACTGTATGTACGGAACGCTTCCCCTCTTTGCTTTTATGGCGGCTTTCTCGGCCATACGTAGTATGTGCACCCAGCACCGCTGAACAATGCGGAAACTGTTGTATCCTGCGTATCCGTCCACTATTACGGGTTTATCCAAAAGTGCGCTAAAGTGTATTTCGGGTATTGCACCGGCCCTACTTGCGGCCACCAGTACATATGTGGCATCAGGTATTGATGCCATCCAGGCATACCCCCTCTTACCGTATATCTTTAGTACTGTCTCGTCTAAATGGACGTACAATGCCAATATGATGTATTTCAGTATGTTTTGGTATGTTTTTTCCAGTGTCAGTGTTGCAATGGCTTTGCGCGCGTTCCATATGGTATTTGGTGATATCTCAAAATCATACATGTCTCTAAAATAGACAGACATTGTCTCATCAGTTGCACGTGTACCAAAGTATTCCACTACAAAACCGCGAGCCTTGGGACCGAGTGCCGTACCGGCAATAAGGGGACTGTCGGCTTCTGTAACGTGTCCGCATCTGTCGCATTTACACCGTCCCACTACAATCGTACCAGCCACTATACTTATTCTGTCTCCATCAAAATCATACATTTGTCGTACAACCGGTCGCAATATTATCACGTGTTCGTTGCCACAGTTGGCGCACCGGTGTATGTCGTATCGTTTAGTATATTCAGAACGGTTATGATGCGAGATGCCCTTGTGGCCCTGTGGCGGACCCGCTTTGCGACTATTCAGGTCCACATTAGGATCGTTCTTGGTGGAAGTATCGTTTTTGTTTGCGGCGTTGTCATCGGCGTTGTCATCGGCACTCTCAGAATCCAGAAGGGCTTCCTCTTTCTGGAACTTTTTTCTCTCGGCATTATACATTGACCCTGTAGATGAAGGCGCGTTTTCATTTTCATAATAGTTGAGGCGTCGCACCAAATATTCAATCTCAGATTCGTATCGGTCAATCATTGATGCCTTTTCCTCTTTCAATTGAATTACTTGAGCCCTGAGTTCCGTATTCTCTTTTTCTAAAAGATCGATTTTCTGGTATATTTTTCTTAATTCCTTTCTGAGTAGTGCAGAATCTCCCATTAAATCATCCAAATTTGATACCAGCTTTAAATCTTTCTATTCAAATCTGCCCCTTATGGGTGGACCTGAGTGTATACGTGGTTATGATTGTGGCCACAATCACACCACATAACACCATATACTATGTCATACGGCGCCCCCATATCTACCCCTGGTAGGGATGGTGTCTGGGCCTATATTCGGCATCGGCGCCCTATGTATCAAACGTATCAAAAAAATGTATCAAGTGTATCTTGTGTATTACCGCTTGAATTTTCTACTTATGATCTGTATTAGAGAGGGTTTACTCTCCATACTCTTTGGTGTACTCTCTGGGAGTTCTGGCGCCTGGGTCGGTGGTGGTAACACTGCGGCTATTCGTTGCTCCCTAATGGCACTCTGTATCATGTTATCTGTGGTGCGGTCATTCTTTCTTTTTTCCATACCCTCATAGAATATGGCGCGCATTATGCTTTCTATGTCTGCATCTATACCATGAGCTTCTTGTTCGGCAAAATTCCACATCTCATCTGTGGGTTCCATAGGTCGCTTACCGGACATAGGTTTAATTTTTTCTGGGATGACATCATCGGATGTTACTACATCATACCCTCTTTGCAGTAAGTCTTTGTACGTAGCACTTAGTGGAGTCTTGTTAGACTCTAGTCTACTAGTAGCATATTCTTTGATTGCCGGTGTCACCGGCACCATGACTCTCTCTGTCTTTTCTGTCATATGTATACAATATTGGGTTTAGTATTTAATGATACACTTGTATCACTTTGATGTATCAAGTGTATCACGCCTAGATGTGTGTATTTATTTACACCAACATCATACTACAATCATGTCAACATCCGACACTGACCGCAGCCACCCTAACCCAAATTTCGACGGCCGTATAAAACAGACCGACCAGGCCATATACGATGCCGACCGTCATTACGCATTCGCAATACGATTCGATTCACCCCGTGACATACAACGAGCCATATATCATTATGAACAGTCTATTGCCGCCCTAACATATGCGGATCCAGAGCGTCGGCTATTCACGGATAAGTATCAAATGTACTTTGATAGAATCCATGCGCTCCAATCCGAACTCAAAGAGTCACCTGTAAAACCCGAAAACAAAATTTCAACCCACGATGTAAAACCAACTACAAAGTTTGCTGATGTTATCGGCCTACAGGAAGCTAAAGATGCTTTACGTGCCGGTATAATATATCCGGCGCAACGCCCGGACCTATACAACAATATACAGTCTAAACATAACGTACTACTCTATGGACCTCACGGATGCGGAAAGTCGTTACTCGCCTCGGCAGTTGGCGCCGAACTCAATGCCACGGTTATGGCCGTCGAGCTTGGTAGTATATACGGCAAATACTACGGGGACGCCGAAAAACAACTCAAAACAATCTTTGATGATGCAAGACAACTCAGTCAAGACAGACCTATCGTAATGGTCATCGATGAGGTGGACGGCCTGATGTCACGTAAGGGTTCAGACTCGGCCACCGAATCAAGAGTTATTGGCATACTGTTAAGTGAGTTAGATGGTGTCAATACTCAAAACAACTTTGTCATACTTGCTATGACCAACCGTCCCTGGGATTTAGACGTCGGGTTCATACGCCGGTTCCCACGCAGGATATTAGTTACTCTCCCTGGACAGGATGCACGGGTTGAATTATTCAAACTACATCTTTCCAAACTGAAAACTACTGATATGGATTATACAAAACTGGCTCGCATGTATGACGGCTACAATGCGGCCGACATCAAACAGATATGTTTAGATGCTCATGCCACCACAATACACGAACTCATGACCTCACCACACTATAATGAAAAACAACAACCAAGATCAATCAATATGAATGACTTCACAATAATCAAAAAGAATCGAAAATCCTCAGTCTCTCCGGACATACTGCACTCATGCCACAACTGGCACCATGACTTTGGCGCCTAAGGGTCTAATACATCATAGCCGGACTCGACATGATCCTCTATACTTCGTTGGTCCTGACCTGCCACCGAATCCCTATACCTATCTGGCAACTCATCAAGACTGCACTGTAACTCTCCAGTGTACAACGCAACTGCAATGTTAAACGAGGTTCCATATGTGAAACTCATGTAATCGTAATCACCACACATTTGTACCCGTTCCAACTCTGCCACACGTGCTGCCTCCCTGTCTATACGCGCCTGCCTCTCTATGGCCTCGGCCTCCTCTTGTAGCCGCAATTCCTCGGCCGCATCTGCCTCGGCCTGTAGCCTGGCGGCCTCCTCCGGGGTGGGGGTTTTGGGTCATATCTGGCCTTGGCGCATGGAACCTGTGATATAATAATGGAGTTTATCTTTTGGTTCTTTATTATAGTGGGTTATGCAACTCTGATGTTTGTGATTGCCGAATGTGTATTAAAAAAGTCTAACGGGAACCCCAACATATTTCGTATCGTGTTTGTCATGCCGGGGATGCTGGCGTTCTTTGCTTTAGCTCAGGGTGGCGGCCATATGATGGACTTTGACAAGACGGAGATGGGAACCCCTAAGGATCCTGTAACGACATACTTTGGACTCTCTGATGACAAAAACGTGGATGCAAGTAAACTAACCAGAAAGGGAACAGACATGGGTACCGGTATTATAATTGGATGGGACGGACCAAAACATGTAATGATTGCAAGACTGGCAACGGAGGGGGACATCTCAACGATATATTACGGCGGCTCCGCATACGGAACCAACCAGATTGCCAACTATGAAAAATCGAATGTAAATGTTCACCTGGGCGATGACTCTGATACGTATATCGTATGGGTCTCAAAGGATAAAGTATCTACAAGCCGCTTCTTCTTTCAGGTATATGTTGACCCTGAACCTGCACCCAATCAAAGACACATATCCAGTATATTAACGACCCATGATGACAGCCCTGTCGTACTATGGGAGGAGTACACGTTCGGCACGGACGAGAATAGCATCGTGCAGAATGTAACAGGCATAAAGGCGGTTATCGTAGAGGCACCTGATCCTGAGGTATGGAGTCTATGGCATTTAGCACTTGCACTGTTACTAATGCTTTACATTATTGGGGCGACATTGGGGCTACTGTTCGTTGACAGGGGAACCAGAAGATAATAAAGTTACCGTTTGTATAGGGTTTGTTAATGGGTCAGGGGCCGTAAAAGTCCTCATCATAAAATAGGACGTCTCGCCTGGATGACTGTTGGCTGGGTAGATCATTATCTGGTGATGTATTGGTGTTGTATGTGCGGGGGTAGTATGCAGTTGCATGTTGCTCGGCCGGTGTGAAGGCGTATTTGTGAAATTGGGTTGGTGGGCGCATGAGATGATAAGGGGTTAGTGAAAAGTATGGCTCTGGGTATTTGCGGCGGTGGATTGGCATCATGTATCATGCACGTGGGTTCTATTTTTGGATTGTGATTAACCTATCTGGGTGGGTTTGCATCGTTCCTCGATGGTCTCTCGGATGTCTTGTACTTCCTCACGGACTATTGTACGGAGTTCATCTTTTAGTTCTTTGATGTCTTGTTTGGTGGCCATGCCGGCCATGTCAGCGCGTATTGATTTGAACTCTTTAACCATTAGATTGGTTAGTGTCTCAAAAGCGTTTTGTGTGTTTTTGTCAAGTGTCTTGATGGCGTCTTGTGTGTCTTTATCCATACTGTACTATGTATGCGTGGGTTAAAAAATCTTAGGGGTGGGGGTGGCCATGCTCCAGGGCAATATATGCAGTATGTAGGAAGACATCACTACTGCAACGTCTTTAGCGCCGCCACTATCGGCGTCCATCTGTTCCAACCCTTATCAGCATAGCCTTGCGCCTCAGAGACGGTCATGGGTGTAATGGCATCAAAAGATACCAGTACCCTATACCACCTATTTACATGGTCTGCGCCGTGGTGGGTCTCGGCCGCATATGATATGACATCATCAATTACTGTTTGTGATGCTGTGGGCTTTTGCAGCTCCACTACTATGGGATTCCATCTGTTTGCGGAATATGTGTCTGCCATATCCTGCGCCTCAGAGACGGTCATGGGTGTAATGGCATCAAAAGATACCAGTACCCTATACCACCTATTTACATGGTCTGCGCCGTGGTGGGTCTCATCAGCGTATGACTGTACGGTTGCGATCAACGACGCATCAACGGTAACGGGTGCTTGCGGTTCGGCCACTGTAACTATCCTGTGTACTGGTGTAGCCGCATTGCCGGACGTGTCCGTACATGAATATGTGATTGTATAACTATTTGCCGTTTGAGTGTCTACATTTGCAGAGTCGTCTAGTGTAGATATTGCGCCGTCTGTATCATCAGTACAGGTGGCGCCAGCATCGGTGTACGTCTCACCAACAGTGACTGTAACCGATATGGGGCCCATTATTGCTATCACAGGCGGGGTTGTATCGGGCGGATCTTTAACCGTTACGGTTCTATATACGGGTGTAGCTATATTGCCGGATGTGTCCGTACATGAATATGTGATTGTATAAGAATCCGCCGTTTGAGTGTCTACATTTGCAGAGTCGTCTAGTGTAGATATTGCGCCGTCTGTATCATCAGTACAGGTGGCGCCAGCATCGGTGTATGTATCACCTACGGTTAGGTTTACCTGGGATGCACCGTTCAATGTTATTATGGGTGCGGTTGTATCAACTTGTTGATTTGCGGCCGTCTCCAGGTCTGTTAGTATGTCAACTATTGGGTCCCAACGTGAGGCCATGTATTTGTCTGCATATGTCTGGGCTTCTGTAGCCGTCATGGGATCATTGCGATTTGTAATACCAAAGGCTGCCAGAACACGATCCCACCTTTCATAATGTGGGGTTCCTACGGCCTGCTCATTGCGCCAGTCTGTTACTGCGTCAATTACGGTCTGGTCTATTTCCACTAGGTTTGTCTGTGGGTTCTGTGTTGGCGGTTCCTCGACCGTTACGGTCCTGTATACGGGTGCGGCCGCATTGCCGGACGTGTCCGTACATGAATATGTGATTGTATAACTATTTGCCGTTTGAGTGTCTACATTTGCAGAGTCATCTGATACAGATATTGCGCCGTCTGTATCATCTGTACATGTGGCGCCGGCATCCGTGTATACATCGCCTACCGTTAGGGTTACCTGGGCTGAACCTTGTAGTGTTATTACCGGTGCGGTGGTGTCTTGCTGTTGTAATTGCTGTGACTGCACCAGACTAACCACAGGTTCCGTGACATCTGAAGACATAGAATTTGATGGGTCAGACAATGTCCGCACATCAAGTGGTGAACCATCAACAGGTGCGTAGGGGTGACTGACAACAAGTATAGAATATGTAGAGTCCGGTAGTAGTTGCGTGATGTTATATGTTGTCACATCTACGCGCGCTGTACTCGCTATACCAGCATCCTCGATTACGACAATTATATTATACCAACTAGAGCCGTCTATTGGTGTCCACTCAATCGTAATGTGGTCTGGGCCAATCGAGGTTGCCATCAAAGATGTGATGTCTTGCGCGTCTAAAACACCAGTGTTAGAATCATGGGAACTGGACGGCATTGTATTGTCAGATACAATGACGGTTCTAGTTACATTCGCCTTGTTTCCAGCATCATCAATACATCGGTATGTAACGGTATAGTTTCCTTGAGAAGATATGTCTACTGGATTTGACACAAGCATCCTTACCGCGCCGCCAGTGTCATCCTCGCATGTTGCGCCAGCATCATCATAATCTATGCCCCTGGGAATAGAGACGGTTCTATTACCAGTTAGTGTGATGATGGGCGCAATTTCATCTGATGCGTCCTGCCCAACATGTACGCCTACCACATCAAGTGAAAACATTGTGCGTTTGCTATCCAGATTGTCCGTGGTCTCGACTGCTCCCTCAAGAATGTCTATCTTACCTATATCTGCTGAGAGAAGTGTCTGTACATCCGCATCTGCCAGCGATATGACAAAGGTCACCCCATCATCACTGTGTGCAGTAGCGTTTGACAGAATCATGGCATCATGGCCGGAAATCCATATCTTTACCTTGTCAAGTAAGATTTGGGGGTAGACAGGTCTGTCAAATATGAGGATAATTTCATTAGTTTTGAAATTTAAAATCGGTGGGGTATAATCATAATCTAAGTGTGGGTGATCATATGGGTTTTTAGTGTGATCTGCAAACACACTCATACTAGGTGTAGACAACAATCCCAGGATCATTACGGATCCAATAAGCAGTGTTGGTGCATACTTTTGTAGGGTTGTTTTATATCTCGCCAATTTATTATCCTACAGAATACATAGATAAAACCTGGACGTCTACAATGTATGCACATGTGTTTGTTTATGTGCATTTGTATCCATTTGTAGAGACCGTAAACAACCCTTTGCATTGCAAACCATATATAATGAACTATTGAGAGTATTGTGATTGCAACAAAAACCACACAAAAGACAGGGAGAGTACACAAAACACATAACGCTGCGCATACCGGCCGATGTGCTAGCGACACTAGAGTCGGACTCTGTCCGTCTTGGCATCTCCGTCAACTCCGTGACAAACAGTGTCCTTAAGAGATGGGCGCGCTGGGACAGGTATATGCGGAATCTCGAGACGGTTACGGTACCAAAGAAGATGATCTATATGCTCATGTCGAACACTGACGAAAAGAGTATCTACGACTTGGCAGACGGCATTTTTTCGTTCTTTCAGGAGTTGGTCATACTGATGAAGGGCAAATACGACCTAAAGCGCAGCATGGAGACACTGGAGGACTATATGCAGACGACGGACGTTATCTCTGATCACAAGATAGATGGCCCGGTACACATCTTTACCATACGACACGGGATGGGAGTCTACTGGTCCATCTTCATAAAGACAATGCTGGGACGATTGTTTACTGAATTCGTACCAGATAGCAAAATCGAATACGAGGTTCAGGAAAGCATCATATCCGTCAGGGCTTCGCTGGGTTCTGACTGGGACAAGCACGACTATTGAGGGTGTTTGCGCCTATAAACTGAGGGGGTATGGGGGCCTTGTCCAAAAAACCAAAATTACCGACCTTCTTTGATACTTACGGAGGCACCTGGACCGGCAGGAATGCGCAGGGTAGACACCGGATTACGTTCCTAGTGCTCGCCGGCCCGTCGTCTATGGCGGTCCACGTGCAGTATTGCGCAGCCTCCCCCACGTTGTGGGGCGAACAAAAACCCCATAACATGGCGCTATTATGCAACCATGTTATAACAAACAACCATTGAGAGTAGTTCTGTCTCCTGTGTGTGTTCTCTGAGGGCTCTCACTATGGCTCCAAACCTGTCTTTTATGGCAGAGAAGACGCTCTCTACATTATTTCTACGCGATAATTTGTTGTAGAATGTTCTAGGATGCTTCTCGAAGAACCGTAACATTTGTGCCCTTGCGTTGAATCCCTTTATTGTATAGTTGGATTTTGGCGCAATTATCGGTCTTCTTCCAGAGTCTCGAATTGCATTGCAATTCTTTACTCCCCCATAAATCGCATCTGCCATTACGTCATTTCCATCACCATGCGGCAAGAACCCGACCATCTGTCTTAGTTGTGGCGAGTCACAGGCCAGACCCGGCGTGACTGTGGCAGCACATATCTTGGCATGCAGGGATACTATGACATGTAATTTTTTGAACTGCTTTACGCTGATTTCGCCGTATTTTGCGTTCTCCCAGTCCTCATACTTGGACATACCAAATCCGCTGGAATCCGCAGCTAGTGGACCGTTTGCATCAGGCTTGCCCATCCACGCAATTATACGTTGTAGTACAGCTGGATCTATTTCCGATATACGGAGTTGGTACCAAGATCTGCTGTACCGTCTACTTATTTCGCAGCGTTTTAGGTCGTCGGGATACTTTTTGAGGTGGTTTACCAGGTCCCAGTAGCTTAGCCGGTTACCTATCTTGATGACGGACAGTAAAATGGCTGACACACGCCTGTCACGTACGCCTGGCCGTATGCCCATCAATTCCCGTGCCTTATCTGCAATTTTGCGCATCCATGTATCATGATTGTCCCCCTCAGCTTCACGTTTTTTGTTGTATTTGGACCAGTTTATCTTGGGATCATTTCTCTTCCCTTTTGGGTTGTTCTTACTTCTGTTCCTTTTTGGATTGCCTGCTTTTTTTGATTTTCCATATCTTTTACTCATTTGTTATAATCATAATATATCTATATTACCTTATGATTATATTATTAATCAAACTAGATCTATTAGTAATTAAACATTACTAAACCAATTTTTGGACAAGGCCGGGTATGGGGGAGAGGGGGTGCGGTGGCAATGCTCCAGAGTGGTTATGCAGGATGGTTGGGGAAGGGGCTTTCTTTTATGCGGTCGGGGATGGTGGCCGCTATGTGTGGGTTAAAAAATCTATGATTACTTGAGTAGGTTCTTGAGTTGTTGTATTATGTTAGATATGAGTTGGTTGGGGTCGGTCTCCAGGGCGTCTATTATGTTCTGTATTGATGTGTTTGTGTTGGTTCGTTCTTCTTTGAGGTTCTGTATTTTGTCTAGTCTCTCCTGTGCTAAATTCTTGTAGTGATTGCGTTCTTCTTGTAGTTTTTCTATTCTATCGTTCTTATTTTGTATGGCGTTGTTCTTCTTTTCTACCTTATCGTTTAGTTCATTGTTTTGGCTTTCTAAGTTTGATATTATGGCCTTTAATTCATCGTTGTATGTGATTAGTTGGTGTGCCGTATTGTTCATGCTTTCTATGTTTTCATATTGGCGTTGGATGTGTTGATCTCTGATTTTAATAGACTCTCTTAGTTCTGCCACTTGTAATTCTAGTGCAACTCTCATTGATTCTAACTCCTTTGTCATAGTACAATAGAATGATATCATAGAACCACTTTCATAGTCGTTGCATTCATCTTCGGGTGCGGCGGTTGCCATGTTTGGTATTATGAGGGCGGCGATCATCACTGCGATCGTTGTTAGTGTTATACTGCGTTTCATTGTTGGGGGGGGGGTTGTAAATACATTATAAGTTATACTGTCGGGTTGCGGTGTGCCTTTATAGGGTTGGGGGTTCTTTGTGAATGGCGGCCGGGTTCATGGCCTTAGAGGGTTGTATGAAAATAAGGCACGGGTGCCAACAGTCGGCTCCAGGCTGACATTATACGATATAATGCCGATTGCAACAATACATAATTTTTGTGATATAATATAAACATCATGTCCAGTGGTGTTTAGACGTCCGGACATGCCGGGGGTTTTGGGTCATATTCTGGGTCGGCGGCCGCGCTTGGGGCGTGGTGGTATCGGGGTGATGTTGTCATCGTGTGTGGTGTCTCGGACTGGTCCGATTACACTACATGTGTGGTTGTCATGTGTAGCGGCATCGACTGTATCATATGGGCCGGCTATGATGGTGGCGTTGTGTGTGGTTAGTTTATCATGATATGTGGGGCCATACTTTGTGAATAGTCGGTATCTGTAATTGGCCATGGCGCCGAATATTGAATTATGAGGGTGGCATGTTATGTCGGGGTCGGTTGTTATGATTTTGTAGAATTTCATGTTTATTATTACAACGTTGTAAAATAAAATGTTTATGTCAAAATACAATGCCGCCGATAATAAAACCGAGTACAAAACATACAAGTCCTATGGATAGACGTGGACGTCTCCGCAGTGCCGATATGAGTCTCCAATATGGAGATGTATGTTTGATGTACTTCATGATGTGGCCTCCGGTTGGGGTTCTGATTTTGGTTTTGGCGGCCGCCAGAATAGGCTTTCAATGCCTGTTTTATGTTTGGGGGTCATGTAGTGGCCTCCGGTGGGTCGTTCATGTGTTGCCTGTATGATGTAATCATCATGCGGATTAACTCATCTTGGGTTATTTTCTTTTTTGCTCTGCTCTGTACGTCCCATTGGAGTGAGAGAAATTGCTCCCTGGTTTCTGGGGATATGGTCACGGGGGTTACGTACTTGCGGGGCATTCTAATTCTCCTTCCTCTTGTGTTGTGGTTTTGTCCGGCGGCATTGTGTACAGTGCCATGTAACACTGTTTAGCATTTTCTTATACACGATGATTAATTCATACTATCATATACTGGCAGTGTTGGCCATAGTGGCCGTCATGGGGGGGGGGTGTAGGGCTAGCCGATGCACTCACGCAGTCCTTTACACCACAATATAACGCCAGTCCCACCATAGTTACCGTGCCGGCAGACTGGGAGTATGTCCCATCGGGTTTGAGTCCGGGGGACACCTTTAGGTTATTGTTTGTGACTTCGGAACAGTACAGTGTTACAAACCCATCAGTATCACACTACAACACCATAATACAGAACATTGTGGCCAGTGCGACCATCCGTGAACTGTCCGACCAGTGGAAATATTACAAACCGTTTGGCCATAGTGATCGTACCATAGCCCGAATCATTCTCGGTGGTAACAGCCCCATTACTCAGGACTCTATAAACTCTCTAAAGTACACCGATAGGACATCCCCGCTATCCGCTTATGCCAGCGACTTTAAGGCATTGGTCAACTCAAGACATGCGAACACCGACACCGCCTATGATATATCCGGCCAGGGCCCGCCCATATACTGGGTCGGTGGAAAGAAGGTGGCCAACGACTATGCGGACTTTTACAGCAACAGTTGGGGCACACCAGAGCCCAGGACGGAGAGCGGCGCGCGCCTGGGTATAGAGTTTAACCCCGATACCAAGCGCGACAGCTCGGTGGTTGCGACCGGGTCGGGCGGTAAACCTCTTGGTTCGGATCCTCCCAGTCGAACCCTTGATAAGGATGGCAATGCCATTCCTGGCTTGCACGCCCCACCCCATGTGGTGGGATGTGGCTCCACAACAGTCGACAAACCCCTGGACTATAGGCATTGCAGCATAGATATACACATGCCGATATACGGCATATCCCCCGTATTCAAGGTGGCCGGGGGTTCAGATACTAGGCCGACCGTCGGCATAACAGGCACCACTACGGTGATGGAGGGCGGCAACATAACTGTCAACTTTAAGGTCAGCTCCAGCATCATTACTGTATACTATCATGTGGAGGAAGAGGGCGACTTTGTAAAGAACAAGGCCGAGCTCGGCATCATCAGGTCGGCTTTTGTAGGCAACAATGGAGAAGTAAAAATCACCACCGATAACGACCATTTCGACGAGTCGGCAGGCCGTGTTGTGGTCACACTGGTGCCGCACAACAGCTACACAATAGACTCGGCAAGATCGTCGATGTCATACACCATACAAGACGACGACGATGACCAAAACTATGTAAAGTTCACCACGCACCAATCGGGCGGCGGCACCGAGAGGCACATACATGTGCATCTTACAGAGGGCGGCAGCGCGGAATCCATAGGCTTCAAGCTCTCCGTTGCACCCGAACGTTTCTATACCCCGGGTATCTCTTGGCCGTCCCCCGTAGAGGACAAAAACCGCATATCATGTTATACTGGTAGTGGTGAGGGGAACATAACCGTCCATAATCCAATAAAGAATGAAGGATCGAGGGATAGACCGTTTGTTACATTAAATGAGATTCACTCGTATTGTCCTACAAACAGCACCCACTTTACGTTCGACGCTAACAACTGGGACACGCCACAATATCTAAAGATAAAGTCGGGCCAGGACGACGACACGCTGAACCACCAATATAATATAGTCTTTTCAGACAGATGGACTGATGTCCGCTCCATTATAACCGTCCACATCACCGATGATGATGCTCCACGGGGTTTGAATTCGGAGATCATCCCGTCATTACACGGTGTTGGGGGGCATGGTGTCCCACAGCCAACAGTCTCGGTGACCGGTTCGGCGGTGAACCATGAGGGCGATGACATAACATTCTACATGGATGCGAACCCCGCACCATCATCACCGCTTGCGGTAAATATCACCATATCGCACACCGGCAACATATTATCTAGTGCAGAATCGGGTAACCGCACCGTAACCATACCCGTATCGGGTTCCCTGGCGCTTACCATTCCCACCGTCGAGGATAATACGGTAGAGTCCGCCGATACGGTAACCATAACCATACTGGATGGCAACGGGTATACACTGGGTACAATATCCAGCGATACGGCATCCATACCCGACGACGATACGGCCCCACAACCGCAAATCCAATACGCACAAAGCCAGAGCTCGACACCCACCATAGACCCAGCACTTATACAAAGTGTCCGGGATATGGCATCCCAATCACATCATGGCCCAGACCATGTGGAGCGATGGAATAGGGTATTGGCCGCATTCGGCTTGTACAACCATAACGACCCGATGACAGCTACAGAGGCTCAGGATAACACCCAGAAATATTCTAGTCCGTTGTGGCCGCAGATTGTAACCGTACTGACAACATTAGAGTCCCAAGCGCAAGACCCACCAGCGCAAGACCCACCAGCGCAAGACCCACCAGCGCAAGACCCACCAGCGCAAGACCCACCAGCGCAAGACCCACCAGCGCAAGACCCACCAGCGCAAGACCCACCAGCGCAAGACCCACCAGCGCAAGACCCACCAGCGCAAGACCCACCAGCGCAAGACCCACCAGCGCAAGACCCACCAGCGCAAGACCCACCAGCGCAAGACCCACCAGCGCAAGACCCACCACAGGAACAACCGTATACGGTCCCCGCATCACTGATACAGGCCGTGCGTGACATGGCGTCCCAATCACATCATGGCCCAGACCATGTGGAGCGATGGAATAGGGCACTAGCAGGACTTGGACATGGTTCGCATACAGACCCGATGACCAGCGCACAGGCTACAACCAACGCCGCCACATACAGTAGCCCATTATGGCCGCAGGTGGCAGACGCACTGACAAAACTGGGCAGGTAATAACACACTAGTCTTGGGCAAATAATGACTTGGTATAAGGTAACAACCGTATCGGGGTTTGACACGGCAGTATATACATCAAAGCAAGATGCCATACATGCCTATTGTACTGTACTAAAGGGACAGTACGGGGACGGCTGGCGGGCCGCATATTGTACACAACAACCAAGACTGCTAATAGCCATGAGTAGACGGGCATGTATCTTGGGCAGTGCAGAGTTTACAAGTGATAAGAAAATAATCAGTTGCGCAAGACTGGAGTTAAAACATGAAGTGTAACCCGGACTATTCAATATGCCCAAAGTGCGGGGCCGCCAACCGTACACCTAAACAGTATAGGCATACTGGAGCAATACACAAAATGCAGTGTGTGGGGTGTTGCGGCTTTGTGTACGTGGGGGCATGACATGCAGTGTAACAGAATACAAGACAATATGCCAAGTAGGTTAGTTCGATACAAGTCCAGGGCGTGCCGTGTCCGGCAACAGGTTTTTAACACTCCAAACAATATATAGTGTATGGACAAAGAGACTCGAGACGCCTTCAAAGCAATGGGAAAATTAGTCACTGATGGATTCAAGGCCAACCAACAAGAGTTTACGGCAATACGTAAAGACATGGCCACCAACTTAGAACCAATCAATGCAGACATACAAGACATGAAAGCCGACATAGCCAAAATCAAAAGTGACATACACTATATCCATAACGACACAAAGACCATACCGGACTTGTTTAATCTTATCAAAGAACAGGACAAAGATATTGAAGCCCTAAAGGTATAGGGGCCGGCCACAATGAAATATTGTATGAATTGCCAACAAAGTGTAAATCCGACAAAGAAGTTTGGCACATTGAAGTTTGTAGGGCTATTCATTCTAGGGCTTATCTTTGGGGGTATAATGGCTCATACGGCTGCGTGACCGCGGACTAGATGGCATCCATGACAAGTCCGCTCCAAACCACAAACCGATACTGGCCGGCGTTGCATTCATTATAATCGGAGTATGGTTGTCCCACTCTCCGCAGGCGTACGGTTTTGAATCCGCCTTATGGCAGACATCCATGTTGCGCAAAATGATACTAGACCGATTGGGGATGGACGTCAAGCCCAGAACTATTCGGAATACGCTATACAGGATGGAACTTTCGATGCGGATGCCAAGAGAGATTCCAAACAAATCTGCCGGTATCGAGGAGCGTCAAGCATTCATCACGAAAACAGAATCAAGAATTGATTCTTTATCGAAGGATGGGCATGCCTTCTTTTACGAGGATGAGATGACCATGCGGCTGGCTGCCGCCGCGACTAGGGGATGGCTGCCGCGCGGTGGACGCGAGACGATACGGACCACCTTTTCTAAAAGATCTGTAAAGGTATTCGGCGCCTTGGGCAGGAACATTTTGCACATAATGCCGGCCCACTCAACCAAATCCTCGGTGTTCAAAATATTTTTGGAGGCACTCCGCCAAAAGTATGACAAGGTCGTATTCGTAACCGACAACGCAAAATCCCATAATTCGAAACTCATCCGGGATTACCTAGAGATGACTGGCGGCGATGTGGTTCTGATATACTTGCCTGCATACACTCCACAGCTGAATCCAATTGAGATACAGTGGCGTATAATCAAGGCCAGACTGGCCGGGAGATACTTTGCCACCGAAGATGAGCTGGAGGATTCCCTCGTACGACTGGTCGAGTCTGGCGAGGTTAAACCCGTTCAGGTAACCGGCCTGCCTATGGCCTGATGCCAGATACCGTCATACCAAAGCCGAGACGGAATTATTAATACTGAGAGTAACCATATGCTGCCGTAAGCGTGAGACTGCTCTAGTTTTATCTGAAACGTCGGTCAAATCACACCACAACGATACCATCTTGAGTTCAACTCACCATAGGGTGTGGCACTTGAGCACCGGTCCTGCAACAACTCGACTACCCGTCTCACTTGTCATAGTGTCAATGATCTAGTGTAAAGGTTTTAGCGCGGCACTTGACGGATCCTACTTGCCTCTACTAAGCGTATTCCGAATAGTTCTGGGCTTGACGTCCATCCCCAATCGGTCTAGTATCATTTTGCGCAACATGGATGTCTGCCATAAGGCGGATTCAAAACCGTACGCCTGCGGAGAGTGGGACAACCATACTCCGATTATAATGAATGCAACGCCGGCCAGTATCGGTTTGTGGTTTGGAGCGGACTTGTCATGGATGCCATCTAGTCCGCGGTCACGCAGCCGTATGAACCAGTCTCGGACTGTAGAGCGGGGCAGCTCCAGTTGTCTGGCTATCTCGCTGACGCCGAGTCCCTCCATTTTATGGCCGCCTTGAGGATGAGGACCTCCTTACCTACGTTCTTGCGGCCAGACATGTCTGCATGCATTTTTTGTAGTATTTTGATGTCAACTCCCGGAAGCAGGGCATCACCTTTGGGGATGCATGTGCCGTACTTTGTCCTGCTGTTGTTTTCAGGTTTCTTTGACTTGGTTGCTGCCATTGAATGTATGTGTGTAAGTCCCTGATCTAAATCTATCGATTGGCGACATGCAGATGGTGATATGGGCGCCCGAAAACCGGCATACGTTGTCGGATCCTACTTGCCTCTACTACCCGACACTATGATACAGTATGGATTTTTGCCTCTGCACACACCCAATACGGCTAGGACTTGGTCAAAAACCGACCAAAAACGAATTATGACGGCCTGTATACGTCCGGTGTGAGCTGGATTTCGGTCCTAATAAGGGTCATTTAGATCATCACCCGTCCTTGCGGGAGGAACCGACGTCACTTTTGTATATAATTCCCTAAAATATAGTTACAAGGATAAGTCCCCTTCATTCTTTGTTAACATGTAATAGATGTAGTACATACTCAACCTCCCTGCTAATTTTAGGCGTGCGATATAGATTGTTGCCACATATTGCGAATTAACACCGTTTTGCGCTGTTAGCAAGGCCGTATGCACACATCACATCGAAATCAGGCCTAGATCGGGGGGTTGAATATGTACTTTTTGTGCATCACAACTTTTATGTGCAATCCCGAAATTAGTTCGCCCCTTACGTGACATCATACACCTCCCCGGATTGCTCATCTACTACCGTGCTTCCTTTAGGCGGCATCTTGCGTATAAACGCCCCGGCAGGCGTCTCCAGATTGTCCCAGTCCAGTGACATGTGAGGCCGTGTATGGTTCCACCAGGCTACGAACCTGTGTATGTCCTCAAACCTACACAGCTTGCGCTGTATCTCTCCGTGGAACCGTTCCAGTTTTCCGTTTGTCTGGGGATGGTTTACCCGTGCCAGTATGTGCCGTATGCCTAGCCTGACCAGCTTCCGCTCAAACTCCGAAGCGCCCTTTTTCTTGTGTTCCGACTCGCTTGCATAGAACTGACTGCCGCGGTCGGTAAGTATTGAAGCAGGCGTGCCGTGCTTTGATATCGCATCATGCAGTACGTTTATGGCGTGCCTTCCAGTAGCCTCAGAAAACACGCCGTATCCTACTATGAACCGTGAGGCATCATCCTGATACGCTATGAACCATCTATTATCATCTAGCAGCTTATAGTCGGTATGCCACATTGAGTTTGAGTGCGTGCGCTCGTACCGTATCCATTTGCGCCTGCGTGACTTTTTTGGCTGACTGGTAGCCAGTCCGGACTCCCTCATTATCCTGTGAATGGTGTTGTGTGGTATATGGTTTCCCCATCTGTCCAACTCCTTTTCTATTCCTACCGCACCTATCTGGTACTGTTCGACGCATATCGATACCATCTTGCGCATGCGGTCTGTAATGATAGCCTTGGGCCTGCCAGGCTTTTTGAGGGATGGAATCTCTCCCGTTTTGCGATACCTGGCGTATAACTTTTGGACCCATCGCTCACTCACCTTCATTTCTACTGCGATTTCTTTGGTGCTTCTTCCAAGATCCTTTTGTTGTATGATGTATCTTACTTTGACTGGATCAAGTTTTGCCATGATTTTGTAGCGTTTGCCCTTATTCCAAACGTATCACTTGCCCAGCTCATGTCTTAAATAGCGAACTGATTTCAGGACTATAGATCATCACAACTTTTAATTTAACTACACACTGTATTGTATTATCTTGGGATTGATAGATGATATACGCAATAAGAGGCCAATGGTGGTTCCAGGCGTATATGATGCTCTAGGCGCCAGAATGGCTCAATCTGTGGGATTTGATGCAATGTTTCAGACTGGATATGGTACATCTGCAACACTGTTTGGAATGCCTGATTATGGGTTTGTAGGTGCTGCCGAAACCTTGGATAATGCTCGCCGTATATGCTCGGCGGTCTCTACACCAGTTATAGTGGATGCTGATACTGGGTATGGCGGAGCGCTAAATGTGCGGCGGCTTGTGCAGCAGTTAGAGTCGGCGGGAGCTGCGGGTATGTTCTTGGAGGACCAGATATGGCCAAAGAGGTGCGGTCATATGCAGGGCAAGGATGTCACTACGCATTCCGAATATACAGAGAAACTGGGGGCGGCTCTTGATGCGCGCCAGAGCAAAGACTTTGTGGTTGTAGCCCGCACAGATGCCCGGGCCACTTTGGGATTAGAAGATGCAATACAGAGAGGAGTTGACAACTACAAGACTGGCGCAGATGTAATATTCATCGAAGCTCCCCTCTCTATATCTGAGATGAAGCAGATTGGCTCATCAATTAACGCACCTCTAGTGGCTAACATGATTGAAGGTGGTGCGACCCCATTACAACCGGCCAAATCACTTCATGATATGGGGTTCTCTCTGGTGCTGTACCCGCTCTCCGTTTTGTACGCATCTACAGCTGCATCCCTACGAATGTTGCATGAGTTACACAAGAGTGGTACTGTTTCATCTAAACCATCTGATATTGTGTCATTTGATCAATTTAATGAGATAGTTGGACTATCCGAGATGCGTACGCTAGAAGAACACTATCGAACTTTGCATCGTGACATGTAATAAAAATAACCAATATAAAACAAAAAACAGAATGCAGAGTTACTCTGCGTTCTTCTTTACTTCGATTTCGATGGTTGACACATTACGTGCTTTTCCGTCGTTTGATTCTAGCGACTCGGATCCTATTCTGATGTCTCCAATGGAGTATCCTGCATTTTCAGTCTTGCGAGATATGATTTGAGCCACATCTACGGCGCGACCAATACTCATGCCTCTTGCTTTGATATTTACCGTCGGTACATTAGTCAACTGAATGAGCGTAGATGTAACATACGCCATCAGCGGCTTTTTACCGATAAAGATGGTATCGCGTGCTTCGTTCGACATTGGGAGTGAATACATAGATTGCTAATTTAAATCAAACATTTTTTGCTTTCTTTGGCAAGTATGGCTGGCCAACCATGATGTGGTTTAGATCATGTTCCAACTTTGAGGGGTAATTCATAAACAACAATCCTTTTATGATACAAATATGTAACAACTATGCAGTACCATGGCGAAGAACACATCTTGGGGAAACGTGCGTGTCCGCCAGGACTTGATTGACCGAATGACCAAAGCCCTCCATACAGCCGAGCTACAACGTGAGGGGTTCACAAATGTTGCGCAACTCACAGATAATATAATACGCAAGGCCCTAGCATCTCTTGAGGACAAGAGATTTGAACACATAAACATGTATGAGGATCACGTCAAAATACTAGATAATCACATAGGCCGTCAAGGCCGTATAGTATCCGTATACTATAAGGAAAATATGGACCCCATATGTGAATACTGCGAGGATAGCGACTGTGTACATATACAGTACGCCTGGGAGATAGGTGCAGTACGAGACATACTAAAGCAGCATGGCTTTAAGCCACCATCATGACGTGATACTCCAAAAGTGTTGTTTTTTCGACGGTTGACCTGTTATCGTCTCCATTAGCATCTTCATATACCCGGAGATGGTGCCGCACCTGTAAAAAGCAGGTATCGGCGGAACCGCCCTGCATGCACAGGTATGAGCGGGTCTCATCAAACGTTTCGGCAGTCGCCACCGGCCTAAATTTAGATGGCCTCTCGTTTGGAAAGGTTGCAGAATATTGTGATGATGCGCTAAAGCAAGATATATCGCGCTCGTGGGCATACCGTACCAAGATAAGGGCTGGCCGCAGGATGGCTCCCGAATACCGTACCATTAAACAGGACATACTGTCCGAGCCATACCTGGCGTGTGATGAGATGTGGTGGAAGGTACCCGGTTCCAACGGCGCCAAGATAATGGTGGCCCGCGGTGCTGAGCACTGCCTGGCCAAGGTGGTATCATCGGCCAATATTGGTGAGGTCGGCAAGATGCTACCTGGCTATACCGGCGTTGTCGGACAGGACTCCAATACGATATGGCTGCATACGGGCGGTGATCATCAGATGTGCATGCAGCACCAGCGCCGACTCTCAAAGAAGTGTATGGAACATCGCAACCTCAAAGGAGATTCATTAGAATTTTTGACGGCGCTACACCGTCTGGACTACAAGCATTACATGTATGATAAGATAGAGGATATACACACCAGGAGGGTTGCCGCCCGGTGCTTGGATAAGGAGCGCAGCGAGCTGATGTGGGGCACATACGAGGATGACGAGTACAACACCATCGCAAGGCGCCAAAAGAGACACTATAGAGAGGGGTATTACATGTCCACTCACCTGTACAACAAGGATGTATCTGTGGACAACAACGGCGTTGAACGGGTCAACCGGAGATTCGTATCCGTACGCAATGATGGTGGGGGAAATCGCAGCCAAAAGGGCATGGATGCAAATTCTGTATTATTTACACTAAAGGCCACTGACTGGATAAACAAAAGAAGCTTTTTCGACCATCTGGTCAGGTCAGCTTCGGGTGATGGATGACAATACCATACAATACAGATACGAAAAATACACTACATGATGTACAGCGCATTACTCCATTATGATACGGTCCGTCTGGACACTTCAAAAAGCAAAACACCTACATATACCCCAAAAATTTTACAGCATCGTCTTCCCACTACACACTTGGTAAACAGTAGTCTAGAACTAACATACTAATACCACACACAATCAATTCACCATACCATGTATGGACTCGGGTATTGGCGTTGTTGAGCATTCATACGTTATGTTGTCAAACTCTTTATCACTTCTATAAACTGCAGGAATGGTTCAAGTGGTGTATAACTCTAAACTTCTACCGTACAATCTCTGTAGTCATATATGCATGAGTCTGAATCGAATATTTGAAAGATGGTGGGCCGGGTAGGGTATGTTGGATAGTGGAACAATGCAGCCAAACTTTCAACGACCCTTTTGCTCCAGTATGGCTCGAATTTTCCCCACCACTTCGTCAACAACCTGGCGTGTAGCGCGGCATGCAAACTCGGCGCGTCTAGCACGCCAGTCCAAGCTCTTGATTTGATCTGCTAAAATCACTCCTCTGACACTGCCTGCATCTGGAAGATCTACCTCAAACGGGTAGCCCTTGATCTTGGACGTAACGGGGCAGAATAGCGCCAACCCAACCTTCTCGTTATACGCGCTGGGGCTTATCACCACGGCGGGCCTTCTTCTTGCCTGCTCATGGCCAGCCTGCGGCATGAAATCAATCCAAACTATGTCGCCCCTTTCCGACACGTAGCCTGCATCTACCATTCTTCTTTGCCCTGAGCCGAATCTGATTCGTGTTCGGGATGGCAATTGGTTTGGTCCACACGAGACAGCATGCTTGCCAAGTCGTACTTGTCCGTATTAGTGTGGTGCGCGCTATCAGACCTGCGTAACTCCGTACCCTTTCCAGCTGCATGCTTCATCATAACACTTGTACCGCATGCAGGTATATAATAATTACAAAGACTGGTGTTCTGGCGACCCGGCGAATACTGGGGGTCGTCAAGACATCATAAATCTACTATGGGTACTGCTGTGGCGTTAGAGTGGGAAACCTTGCCACGCTCGCCGCAGTTAGACAGTTGGTACGGTTGGATAGTTTATCTCGTCAGCCTCTGCGGCGATAGGTGCAGCTGGCGGGCACTCGCCTTGATGTCATATGTAAGTGGACCGGGTGGGATTTGAACCCACGATCTGATCCATGCCAAGGACCCATCCTACCAGTCTAGACGACCGGCCCGCACTTGATATGAAGTATACTAACTGATATTAACATATGTACAATTTACCATCCCTTCTTTGGAAACTTCATACCCAAAACTCGTATGGTATCGTCTGGAGATGCCGCAAACTGGCGTACTGTGTCCCATCTTTCATGTATTATGTCAACTACTGGCTCTGGTACTTGACTCTTCCATGCGTCGATACTGTCAGTAGTTGCTGATCTGTACAGTAGTGATTTTACTGATGTGGCCGATATGGGACGTCGCTCGCCCACCCGGGGCCGTAGCCTGTACAGTCTTAACATTACACCTTCAGATTTGTCTCCTGTATATGAGAAAAAGTCACCATGTACATTATTGAGTATCTTTGATCGCAACGACCAGGATTTTTTAGATATTACTGGCGGAATATACTTTTTGAACGGTGCCTCAAAGGTATAGTCGTCACTTATACAGATAGTGTCCCCAAAGACCGACTCTAACATTCTCTTTCGAGTATTGTAATCAAATGGAAAGCTACGGCTGTTTAACTCGATATTATCATACTTGAACACCACCGGCATCACCTTTATTGTATCTGCCTCTTTGATTAGGTCTTGAATTATATCCACATGGGCATTTGTCACCGGGTTTAGATGGGCTAGATAAAGAGCAGTTACCAATCTACATCATACAGTGGGGACGATGGGACTTGAACCCATGCTCTCCAGTACCCGAAACTGGCAGTATACCAAGCTAACCTACGTCCCCAAAGTACGTACTAATCAAAGATATTTTATCCTACCCGTAGGACTCGAACTTGACTTCAAAGCTGCCATCATCACGCTTTTTACGACTAGTTACAAAACCCTTTGGTTCCAAGTAGTTCATGGCACCATCAATCGTTCCTTGCCAACCACATATGTAAAATATTGTATTGTCTTTGGTTATCTTCTCTCCCACCAACTCTTCCAATGCCGAAACACCATTACTGTTGGGCTTTAGAAATGACTCGACTCGCCCCACCTGTCCTCTCCAGTCACGGTTCTCGGTGGGCCTACTTATGGAGGCTCTATACGTAAAGTTCCACTTGTCTTTGCCCACATCTTCACTCTCACGCTCCAAATCCTCAAAGAGTCTTCTGTATCCCAGCTCATCCGTATAACTGGCTCCATGCAATACTATAATTTCACGCTTATCTCCAACTTCATGCAGGTGCTGCGCAAAGCTCACAAATGGTGCCAATCCCGTTCCGCCACCTAGACAGACTATGCGCCGTTCATCCTTTTCACCATTGTGCAGTGTCTCATTAATTAAGAGATCATCTCCTCGCGGTGTCATCCACTTTAGTGATGTACCCACTTTGGAGTTGAACAACTGAGTCGTCAATCTACCTGGAAGTGGTTTTCGCACCCAGCGTATGTATAACTCAAAGTAGTCTTTATTCTCTGGGTGTGATGCTATTGAGTATGCTCGACGAACCATTCTGTTATTCTCATTAGGATTTGGCATTCCTATTATGATGTATTGACCTGCCTTATACTCTGGAATTTCTTTATTCTCTGGTACTAGCCTGCATACCATCAAGTCATCTTTTAACTTCTCTATGTGTGTCAACGTTGAGACACTTTCAGCTACCATATTCCATCCTTTTTTCCACTGCTTAAATATTTTGCTAAATGAGTGGGAAATTATCGCTATTAGTACACCATCAGCTTGTCGGCCATCCGCCGAGCCTATATCCAAGACACCCTGCCTGACACCCGCATCTAACTGATGGTCGGCACGACTGGGAATTGAGATAAGACCTGCGGGACACATCCGTTGGTCATTTGCAGGACTCTGACGCGCGCAGACTGCTGCCGCGGCTAACATCCACAATCATGGTTCACCGCAGAGCGGCCTGAAAACTCAGAGGGGTTGAGTATGTGCTGCAAACTCCCTCTCAACATTAAATAATGTTGTATAAAATGTGTAAATTATATGAGTATTCATCCAAGTGATATAGTCTGGTTTGATGGTAGATTCATGAATCGTAAAGATGCCTTGGTACCTGTCACCACTCACGCCCTTCACTATGGTACATCTGCCTTTGAGGGAATACGGGCGTATTGGACCGGGGATAACCTGTATGTCTTTCGATTACATGATCATATAAAACGTCTGCGCAGATCAGGTGCATTCTACAAGATGGCATTACACTATACTGATGAGCAACTAACCGATGCCATAACCGGTACGTGCAGTAAGAACAACCTACAGCAGAATACGTATATTCGACCACTATACTTTGTGGGGGAATGGGGCATTCATCTGGAGATTGACAAGAGCGCCCCCATAATATCTGCAGTTATAGCATTTCCGCTACAGAGTATATTTGATGGCGATGGCATAGACGTGAGTATATCATCATGCCGTCGCCTCAATGATCAATTCCTGCCGACTCAGGCAAAGGTGGGAGGCAACTATCTAAACTCTATAACGGCCACCATGGAGGCAAAGATGGCCGGCTACGATGAGGCAGTCATGCTGGACCTACATGGAAATGTAAGTGAGACTCCCGGAGCCAACATATTTCTGGTTCAGGATGGCGAGCTTATAACACCAGACAAAGCATCATCTGCTCTTGATGGTATAACTCGGGATACTGTGGACTATTTGGCAGCACAGGAAGGCATACGTACCATATATAGACGCGTAGCTCCCAGCGAGTTGTACCTATCTGATGAGGTATTCATGGTGGGCACTGCTGCGGAGGTGACTCCCATAAAGAGCGTGGGTGGCAGACCGATAAATCGTGGCAAGATAACTGAACGTATAAAAGAGATGTATGCAGATGCGGTGTCTGGTCGCCGCCAGGTTCCTGATGGGTGGCTTACACCCGTATACTGATGATTCGCACCGTTCTAGTGGGTGTTGGTGGCTGGGGCAAGAATCATGCCCGTGTCCTCCATGACGCCGGAACACTCACTGCAATCTGTGATGCAGATGATACGCTAGCAGAGCAGTTTGGTGCACAATATAAGGTACCCTACTATACTGATGTGCAAAACATGCTGTATGGCGAGTCATTTGATGCGGCCATAGTGGCCACGCCCACAAAGACACATTTTCAGATAGGCAAGATGCTATTGCAGTCCAAAAAGCATCTGTTACTGGAGAAACCATTCACATACGAACCTGCAGAGGGCCGTGAACTACAATCTATGGCAAAGAAGGCGGGAGTCATTCTTACATGCGGCTACATAGAGCGATTCAACCCGGCCATTCAGACTACACGCAACATAATACAGAACAAGACTCATGGGGATATCGCCCTTCTGGAGTTTCATCGTGAGAGCAACATACCTGTACACATAAAGGATGTGGGTATAATACATGATACCGCCGTACATGACATAGATACGGCAAACTGGCTCTTTGATCAGATGCCCCAAGTCGTCTTTGCCCGGGCCGGCCACATACGTCACACCCACGAAGACTTTGCCACCGTAATGTTGGGATATGCTGACAACCGCACCGCCATACTGGCCTGCAACTGGCTTTCCCCGGTCCGCTCCCGTATGTTTCGCGCAGCCCTTACAGATGCCATTATTACAGGCGACTTTATAACAAGACACGTACAGATAAACGACAAGACCGCCCCTGTTACAGAAGGCGAACCATTAAAACGTGAGATTGACTCATTTTTAGAGGCCATAAAGACAAACTCTGAACCTGTTGTAACTGCCCATCAAGCCATATCTGTCAGTGAGATAGCCAAAGCTGCGCTTTTATCTAGCCAACGTGGAGTTCCCATATACTTGGATTTGCGATGAACAGAAGACTACTAGACATATTGGCCTGTCCCATGGACAAACACTACCCGTTGGAGCTATACGGCGATGATGACTCTGATACCATACAGACTGCTCTGTTGTATTGTACAGAATGTGGCCGGTTCTATGTTGTAGATGGCGGCATACCCATACTGCTCCCCGACGATCTTCGAGACAGGGATGCCGAAATAAATGTAATAAAAAATATACCCAACCTGCCAGACAAAATTACATTACACGGCAAGCCTTGGAAGATCACTTAAAGATATATCTTGTCAGTCTGACTAGTATGAACACCCACAATATCACCAAAAGTATGGCTACTCCTCCCTTTACCACTGCATTTATGCTGTATACGCCCAAATCCAATGGTCCCAGTACTGTGACGGCCAGACCTCCACCTATTATTATCAGGCCCCACATGCCACCCAAGAATGCATAAATCCTCATTATATCATCATCATTATACCTGATATTATAGCCAGAATGGCCGCAAAGACACTCAACTTTAGTATCTGTCTCACTACGCCGCCCTCACTCAAGGGCCCCTGCCGCAGTATCAGACGCACCAAGGTTATTGGGGCTTGTGGGTCACCTGTATCATGTAGTACCATGTCATCATCGCGATATACGGGACTGCGCTTTATCTGGCGGTGCTCTACTATCCTCCTTACACTATACAGAAAGAAGAATGAGTTTGCTATGGCCGGCAGCAGGGCAACCGCAGCTACGACCTCCACTCCTCCGTATATGGCTACGCAACCATAGGTGACTCCCAATACCAAGACTCCCGAATCTCCTGGAAATATGCGACTTGGCATACGGTGATACTTGTAGAATGCCAAAGATGCCGCTACCAAAATAATACACAGTCCAAATGCCTCCCAGCGCCCTAATAATGCCAGTATGATGGCAACGGCCACACCTGCAATTATCATGTATCCGCTGGCCACACCATTCATTACATCTATGGAGTTTACCGTGTTTCCCATTATTGGCATCATAACCAGTATGACTCCAATGTATAGTATGGGTATATTCACAGTACCAAAGAGGGGAAACTCCAAGTCTGTACTGTATTGGCCGAATAGCACCAATGGTATGGCTGCTACCACCAGTAATGCGGGTTTGAACCAGCCGGGCATCACCTTGAGATCGTCCACATACCCTATGATGCATGCCATGACTATGGTTGGTATAGTTGCCAGAACAGCCAGCTGACCCGTTCCCAGATATAGTGCTATGATCCCACCTATTATGCCTGCCAATATGGCCGGACCTCCAGGCCGAGCCACCATTATGTTATCTTTTTTGTTTACGTCAGGTACATGCATGCTCCTTTTGTTTAGTATGGATATCAGTGGGGGTGTTATACCATACACTATACCGAATGATATGCATCCGCCAACTATTATGGTCAAAAAGTCTGCCGTCAACGTCCTGCTTTTATGGATTTGGCCATCCTCAAACCGACCTTACATGTGGCTTGTATCTTTTCCAGCGGCATGTCTTTGATATCTGAAACACTCCGGACTCCCACCCTGTATAGGGCCCGCGCCCGCACCCTACCCACATTTCTGACCTGTACCAGAGGTACTAATTCATCCCGCACACCATTCATTACGCGTATGCGCAGCTCCTCCAACTCACTCTGAGCATGACCTGTCTTGGCGTATCGTGCCAACTCTGCCATACATCTTAGTAGCCAACGGCTCATCTCTACGACCCGCCGTATATCTCCAGACTCCAAACTGTAATTCTCGGCTATGCTCTTCTCGGTCTCTTCTTCTATCCAACCGTATAGTCCTAGTAGTGATCGGGATATGTCATATGAGTATACATCATTCCCTATCAACTCACTTCTATGCGTCTCTAAGAATGTATGAGCCACCTCGAACTGATCACTTAGTTGAGTCATCTTTGGAAAGAACTCCTCACTCTCAGATATTGCGTGCAAAAATCCCAGCGTATTCTTTCTCTTTTTATGTGACTTTTTTATTACACGTAAAAACTTGCTGGCCGTATGGGGCTTTATGTAGAGCTTGCTGGTGAGCTCTCCTAGTTTTGTAGCTGCATACCTGTTTTTATCTAATGTATCTATCATCTTTAGATTGTACAGACCTTCTAAATCATAGTCGACCTCTATATCGCCGTAGATGCCGCCCAATGTACCATCAAAGAACTCGTTTATCTGTTGTAGTGTAATGCCTGGCTGTGACACAATCAGGCTGAGGAGATGTATGTCCAGCTGACCGTATATCTGTGAGTGTATGGGCTCGGGCTCGCCGTGTATGTATGCATCTAGTATGTCATCAGCATCTCTCTTTGCAACCACTACTGCCTCACCTATCTCATCGTACTGGGGCCTACCTGCCCTGCCACAGAACTGCTTGTACTCCATGACACTTATGGGCATATTTCTTCCATGGTCTATGTCATATCTGGTTATATCTGATATGACCACCCTCCGGGCAGGCAAGTTTACTCCCGCCGCCAGAGTTGGCGTGGCCGTCAATATCTTGATGTGCCCTGCGCGAAAATGCTTCTCTATTATGTCCCGACATGTCGAGTTTAAGCCTGCATGATGGAACGCTACACCATCTTTCACCAGCTGTGAAAGACGCACAATCAACTCTGTGTCTTCATTTCCACTTAGTATGGAGCCTGATATTTCATTTAGTCTCTTTTTATCTATATTATTTAGCATCTTTCTTACGGCTGCTGCGGCTTTGGTTGCTTGGGAGGGTGCGCCCCGTCGTGTATTGACAAATACCAACGACTGATGGCCACTCTTTACACTGTCCAAAGCCAAGTCTATGGCCAGCCCCCGGGAACTTGTCTCTATCTGGGACTTTTTGTTGTTCGACCACCGTATTGTGGGGCCCTCGCATACACCTTCAGTCAGTTTGACCGGTCTCCAGCTGCTCTTTACCAATTTACAGTCCAACCATTGGGCTATCTCTTTGGCATTGGATATGGTAGCTGAGAGTCCAACAATCTGCCGTTTACCTCTTAGTCTGGTCAGCACCATCTCAAGGACCGGGCCTCTATGGACATCCCCGACTAGATGTATCTCATCGGTTATGACTAAATCTATACTGTCTACCCAGCCCTCGTCACGGCGAAGTGCCAAATCCATTCGCTCATTGGTCATACATAGTATGTTTCCCAACAGACGGTCACGAACATTCAGGTCTGCTATGGATATGGATGGTCTTATGGGGTCTGGCATACCTTTGAACTCATTGTACTTTTCGGCGGCCAATGCCTTTAGGGGACTCAGATATACGGCTTTTCGTCCCCCGCGCTTTAGCATGGACAGTAAGGCCAAGAGTGCAATCAGACTCTTTCCGCTGGCTGTGGGTGCCGATACCAGTATGCTTTTGCCACCCATCAATCCTGCCTTTACGGCCATCCTTTGGGGCGGATATAGCGTCTCTATGCCATTATTGTTCAGATGCGCAACTATATCATCTGGTATTTCTAGATCTCTGACCTTCATGGAACTCTATTATAGTGCCCAGGCTTGGTCTCATAAATCATTCCCGCATTCCTCATCTTGTCTAGGAACTGCCTGGCCTCTACACTATCGAACATGTTGGTCTTTGCTAGTTCATCCAGTAGTGTCTTTTCAGGAACAGGCTGCTTCTCATCACCTTCTAATGAACGCAATATATCTGCGAACATCTGCTGTTTGTTTACCTGTGTGCTGCCTTTGCCGTATAGCGTCCGGACATCTACTGTATTTGCACTAGCATCATATCCGGCTTCGGTCAACATCGAATCCATTAGGAATATGGCGCGTGTAGCATCCTCCTCCTCCACCAAGTCTTTCATTAGTAGCCTGGCGCGCGCCGTCGCCAAACGTATGATTCCCTCTAGTTGTCTTGGCGTGGCCTGTATGTTTCCTGTATCCTGCTCAAAGCTACTGCGTACTTTTAGGTAGTGATCAATTATCACCTTTACGGCCTCATCGGTGAGCTCGGGGGTGAATCTCTTTGCATATGCAAAATACTTTGTCAGTATGTCCGGATCTATAATGTTGCGGTTGATGGACCGTCGACTATGATGCCGTGTTATGATATGTTTTGCTATACTCTTATCTTTGGCTGTGGTTGGTATATCCCGTATTATGTATATCAGGTCAAATCTAGTTAGTAATGGCAGGGGTATGTGTGCATTATCTACGATAGTCTTGAATGGATCATAGCGGCCCCCCACCGGATTGGCTGCTGCCAGTATTGATGTACGGGCATTTAGTGTGGCAACAATTCCTCCCTTTGCGATACTAGCTGACTGCTGCTCCATCACCTCATGTAAGGCTGAACGGTCCTCATTCTTCATCTTGTCAAACTCATCTATGCATACAAGTCCTTGATCCCCCAACACAACGGCCCCTGCCTCAAGCATGAGCATTCCTGACTTGTCTTTTACCACTGCCGCAGTTAGCCCGGCCGCTGTACTGCCCCGACCACTAGTGTACAGCCCTCGGGGAGCTATGCGAGCGCAAAACTTTAGCATCTCGGACTTGGCGGTTCCCGGGTCTCCCACCAAAAACACATTGATGTCGCCCCGGGTATTGGAGCCATCCGGTAGCTGTCTTCGGTTGGAGCCCACCAGTAACAGTACGATGGCCTCCTTGATGATCTCATGTTCGCTTATGTGTGGCGCAAAGGACTCTACGAGTCTTTCGTATATGCCTGGACTGCGCACCAGACCGTGAATTATCTTCTCCTCTTCGGGTGATATCTCTTCGCGTTCCATCTTGCGGGATGTCTTTGTTCCCCGTCCTCCCAGAAATTCAATATTGTTTCCCTCTATTCTAAGACGGTGTAGTCCGCTACGACCCTGGGAGACTCCGCGGACGGGCTCTTGCTCTATGCGGACTATGCCTGTCAGAACAATTCGGTCACCAGGACGTGCACTGTCCACCAAATCCTGCTTTATGTTTACATCAATATAATGGGGAATCTGGCCTGGAGGTAGATCTTCGGGCAACTCTTGCAGGCGCAGTATCTGAAAATCAATAAAGTCACTCTCTTTGAAGCTCATCTCTAAATTCCGATGCTTGCAGTCAGGGTTGGAGCAGACTGTCGGTGCATCCACTGACATGCCTTGTGTTGTGGTTGCAGTTGTACTGTGCCCATCTGGACATTTGTAGACAAGTTTCTTTGCCAGTGGCTTTATCTCGGATGCCCGAACTACCATGCCCGAGACACTTGTAATACGTGATATGGTCTCGGAGTTTATCTCTCGCAGGCTTCTGTGTAAGGGAAAGTTGGCTATACGGGCGCGTATGGCACCATGTATGCTCTCAGCATATCCGGGGAACCGTGTCCTTAGGACCTCGCCTATGGCCTGCGAAAAGGCATTAAGTATGCGGTCCGGCTCTGTGTGAAAGAACTTTTCTATCTTTGGCTCCTCTACTAGATCATTATAATCTATAACTATATACTTTGAGCCCTTGGGCATCATGCCGTCTATCTGCTCTAGATACTTGTAGTTATTGTTTACATCCTTGTGATGTGTCAGGAACATTCGAACCTCATCGGCTAGGCCATCTTCTGTATACTCGGGCTCCTCGGATATGGTATCACTCATCGGCACCCACCCTCTTCTTTAGGGTCTCACCTTCCCGGTTTATGGACTCGAAGAATACTCGCTCCTCTATACTTATGCGGGATTTTATGTCCGCGGTCAGTCTTGTGGAGTCGGCCAGTCGTACTATCTTTCCCCGCCGCATTCTGAACAGTCCGATCATCATGCTCTCAACACCATCCCGGTCCCGCGGTCGCAGTTTGCTCATCTGGCTTTGCAGCCGTATATAGAATAAATCATCTAGTGTGGCCAGATGATAATCTCCCACCATCTGCTCTTTTACAGTAGCCTGCTTCAACTCGGTTACGGTGTCGGGTGCATCTAATGTAACCATCTCGTTCTCCTCAAGTATCTCCCCGGCCCATATGGGCATGTTGATGACCTCGCCCTCTTTTCCACTTATTTCCGTGTCACCCACCTTTAGGTTGATACTCTGTTGTAGTGTAGCCTTTACATCATCTAGAGAGTAACCAATCTTGTGTAACTCTTGAATATCTTCTCCCCACATGATTATCATCTTCGTATTTGTATATTACACATCTTGTGAAGAAAATTTGTTTTATTTGTCAAGTTATTTAGTACGGTATATTATCGTATAAATCTTTGCCATGTACACATTAATGTTTAACATATTGTTGTCACATTGAACAGCCAAAGAGTTTTGATATTTACAATTATGACTGTTATGAGACTTGGACTTCCCGTATGGTTTGGCCGAAAGATGCTAGCCGAGTTAGGCGATTAGTTCATGAGATGGCAGCAAAGTTTCTGCAGGATCCGTTCCGAGCTAAGCGCTGGATCCTTTTTATAATGATAACATAATAATGTGTACATGGTTTTTGGGTGGCAACGGAGTGTTACGGGATCACACCGTCAGGGAGGCTGGCGGCATACGGGCATCCTCGCAGTGGCCCTGATTGCGCTTGTAGCGTGCCTTGCTCCTGCAGTAGATGCCTATGGCACTACACACGATCGCACCGTGTATGATCAAAGCAGCATTGACTCTCGGATCAGTGCAGAGGTGGACAGAATACAGGCGCTATACGCATAGTGGAATGCAGTAAGATCCAATATTTTTCGATCTTATTAGCTTAGAAGTAATATTCAAAATCCGGCACTTAGGCGACCTTAACCTGCATGATACCACATATGGTAGGCTCTAGAGATACACTCACACCCAAACCAGGGGCAGAATTATAAATGTTGTATATCAGATAGAATACATATTACATGTCATGTATGGTCAGGCGGCTACTGCCAAACCGGGCGTCTCTGATGTCATGTCCCATATATTACAGGATGTTTTGGTGGGTTGCCGGACACCATCAGGCAGCATGTAATCCATGAGTTTTGGAGGAGCCAACTCGCTATTATTCACAATGCCAGTTATTGTCGCCTTTAGGTCGTCTATCGAGTCAAAGTAGTTGCCTGCCAAGGCGCGCTTGAGATCACGCCACAGCATCTCTATGGGGTTCAGTTGAGGAGTATACTTGGGAAGGAAGATGCGCACCATACCACCATTGGAATCTCTCTCGTACTCGTTCATCGTTTGCGACTTGTGAGACGAGACATTATCCAAAACGACTGCCACATTCCTCACGCCCTCCCTGACCTTGTTCATGAATATCTTGAGGGTCTCTGAGTCGGTCGAATTTACAATGGCGATATGGAACCAACCGTCCCCTAACACGCCCATAAGCCGTACAGACTTTTTTGACCAGCTCATGGGAATGGTCTCATGACCGCCAACTGGCAGCCAGCCATAGCCGTTCCACCCGCCCACCATACATGATGCCTCATCCAGGGCCATTATGACATATCCGAGAATCGCCATTGTTCTAAGACGTTCTCCAGTAGTCTCCTTGAACTCTTTTTGTTCCTCCTCTGAAGCGCTCTTGTGTGGAGCTGGCCTTGACTTGCGGAATGAGTAATCTACATCATGCATCGTACGACGTATGGTGTCGAAACTACACTTCACACCTAATTTTTCGTATATCACACCTTTCATCATCTTGGCCTGCCATCGTTTCCTCTTAAATCCAAACTGTACGGGCGATTTGGACAGCCACCCTTGTATCGTATTCATCATGGCATCACTCAACAATCGAGCTCGGCCAGGAGGCTTGCGGTCATCCAAATCGTTCAAACCTCTATCTCTTCCCCTTACTAACCAGCCGCGTATCGTACCCGGCCGCCTATATAGCTCCTTTGCTATCGTGTCGATGGTCTTGGATTCCTTTCTCTTGATGCATGCCAACAACACGGTCTTCTCCTTACCCTCTTGGAGGTTCGCCATACGCTCTTCCATCTCTTTAATGGTATAATCTGGCATGAACTTGTCACCTTTTTGGATACGTTCTTCCCCCTTTGCCGTGGGTCGTGGGCCATCTTTTGATTTGTCATGGTTAAATACTGTATCCGTGTTATTCTTTTGTGCCGACCTTTTGGGGTTGAACATACCATTAGGTGGCACACTCTTCTTTAAATACTACTTAGTTGATCTAAATTAACTTTGTTGTACAACAAATTTCACCCGCATCCCAACGGAGCGTCGTAACGGCACGATACAATACTGTGAACTGGACCCATATCGATCTTTTTATAACCAATACGGTGCCATCGGCCACTGGAAAAATATTGAGGATCATTGCTGAGTACTACGCAGCACAGGGACAGGCTGCATTTGATACAATCACGTCTGCGGGATTGGCAGACGCTAATACGGCAATTTTGTACGTAGTGGATGCTGATACTCTGCAGATAGTGGCACATGCTTCGGATCCCGGACAGGTGGGTCAGGTTGCACAAACCCTGAGAGAGGCAGACAAATCCTACAGCCAAATTCGTGCCGATCTGGCGCAAAATGACCGAATATGGATAACGAACATAGACACAAACCCCGCCAACTTGGAGTTTCAGACAACGCGCACACTGTTGCATCTGCATGACGGCTACATCTTTGCTGCGGGACACCTCCTACCGGATACCGAAATACAGCTGTTCATAGAGGAAAAAGTAAAGATGTATGACTCATATGGCGATGCAGAAGAATTCTTTGATAGTATTACCCCTGACAATCCGGTCCTTACGGATGAACTGTACCTGTTTGTGATAGACTACTCTGCCTGGATGCGGGTGGCAGACGAGGTGGTACCCGCCCGAGTGGGACAGGCTGAAACTATACTGGACACCTCCGCGAGGTCCGTAGATGATGTCCTGGCGGATCTCGGGGAGAATGAGGGTACATGGGCAGAATACACATTCCACAACCCTGGCACTGATATAATACAGATCAAGCGTACCTGGCTATACCTGCATGACGGCTATGTCTTTGGCTCCGGATATTATCCCAGCGATTCCAGGGCGCAGGCACAGGCAGACTCGGCCAAAATACTGTATGAGGCCCATGGCCAGGATGCCTTTGGGATGGTAACGCCGACCGAACCTGATCCTCTGTCAGTACAGTCAACCTTCGTACTGGATGCGACAAGCTTGGAAGTAGTCGCTCACGCCAGGGCGCCCAACTTGGTGGGAACCACCAATACATATCTTAATGCGGCCGACAAGACCTTGGAGACTATACTGGCAGAACTGCAGGATGGCGGTGTCTGGGTGTGGCATCTGGACAGAAATTCTGCAACCCAGACCAACCAACTCACACGTACGTATCTCATCATGCATGATGGATATCTGTTTGGCGCAAGCTACTCGTTGCCGGATCTTCGGTCACAGTCCGTGTCAAACGATGCCGTCTATACGTATAGAAGCAGTGGAGATGCTGCATTTGACATAATCAATACTGGTGCGCTCAACAGACTAGATCTCTATCCGTACGTGAGAAGCAGCACACACATACTTGCACATGGCACGGTCCCTGCCATCGTTGGACCAGTGCCAGATGTACAACTAGCAAGTGGCACTTACGATTTGAGCCATTTTGAGGATGGAGACTCATACTGGACGCAGTATTCCTTCTTTGATGCCAACACCGGCATATATCAGACCAAACGTTCCTATGGTGCCATTTACGATGGTATCTCCTTTGCATCGCCATATACTATTGCAGATGCCGACACCCAGTCGGTGACCGATTATGCCCGGTTCATTTACGAATCCAACCGTGAGAACAACGCGTGGGTGGACATTATCACACCTGACGCGCCTGTCATTACGGACGACTTGTATCCCTTTGTGATAGATGCCGCAACCTGGACCAGACTGGCTGATGGTGTCGTACCCGCCAGGGTGGGGCAGGCTGAGACCATACTGGACACCTCTGGTAGGTCCGTAGAAGATGTCTTGGCAGATCTTGAGGAGAACGATGGAACATGGTTGACGTACACGTTCCACAATCCTGCCACCGGAGTGGAACAGCTCAAGCGCACCTTCCTTCAGCTGCGTGACGGGATAGTCTTTGGCTCCGGATACTACATACTAGACTCCCGAGTGACGGGTCTGGCGTATACCAACGTGTTGACATACAACAACTTGGGCAGTGATGTCGCCCTTGCTAGAGTTAATGCCGTCCCTGAGGAGCCGGTCTCCACGTACGGCTTTGTCGTCAACCCGCATAACGGAACCACGATGGCCCAGGGTGTGGACTCTGACCTGATAGATAACACCAACGACTGGGATGCCATTGTTCAGGTACTCTCTGTAGAGGAGATACTGGATGTAACGGGCAGCGAGCCCGGAATGTGGGTCAGCTACACACATACAGAACCTGTAACAGGTCAGGAAGAAGCTAAGCGCACATGGCTTATACTGAATGATGGCCTGATATTCGGGTCCGGATACTATTCGTCCAACATACCCGAGTCCGATGTCCAGTTTGCAGTAAGTAATGCCATACGCACCTACGAGGCCAACAAGGAGAATGACGCGTGGGTGGACATCATAACCCCCGATGAACCCATCAGGACCGATGCCCTGTATCCGTTTGTGATAGATGCCGCAACCTGGACCAGACTGGCTGATGGTGTAGTGCCCGCCAGGGTGGGGCAGGCTGAGACCATACTGGACACCTCCAGCAGGTCTGTAGAAGATGTCTTGGCGGATCTCGAGGCGAATGGTTCCACATGGGCTACGTATCTATTCCACAATCCTGCCACTGGCGTGGAGCAGCTCAAGCGCAGCTACCTTGAGATGCACGACGGGATAGTCTTTGGCTCAGGTTACTACACGCTGGACTCAAAAGTACAGTCGACGCTGCACGGCCGCATACTAGAGTACGAGCGCGATGGCCGAGATGCAGCACTTGCCTCAATCAATGTAATACCCGATGAGCCGGTCTCCACGTATGTGTTTGTAGCCGACCAGCAGAGCGGGACCACGTTGGCACAGAACGTCGACACCAACCTAATAGATAATGTACCGGACTGGGATGCCATTATGACCGTAATCCCAGAACAGGATATTGTT
Source organism: Nitrosopumilaceae archaeon (assembly GCA_965219765.1). Lineage (GTDB taxonomy): Archaea > Thermoproteota > Nitrososphaeria > Nitrososphaerales > Nitrosopumilaceae > VYCS01. The sequence continues at coordinate 1,203,864 of CBDCOI010000001.1, read as the reverse complement.
AATACAATAAGCAAAGGAACCGGCATGTGGGTCAGCTATGAGCATACGAACCCCGTAACGGGCCAGGACGAAATAAAGCGCACATGGCTTGTCATGCATGGCGGCCTGATATTCGGGTCCGGATACTATTCGTCCAACATACCCGAGTCCGATGTCCAGTTTGCAGTAAGTAATGCCATACGCACCTACGAGGCCAACAAGGAGAATGACGCGTAGTGGAATGCAGTAAGATCCAATATTTTTCGATCTTATTAGCTTAGAAGTAATATTCAAAATCCGGCACTTAGGCGACCTTAACCTGCATGATACCACATATGGTAGGCTCTAGAGATACACTCACACCCAAACCAGGGGCAGAATTATAAATGTTGTATATCAGATAGAATACATATTACATGTCATGTATGGTCAGGCGGCTACTGCCAAACCGGGCGTCTCTGATGTCATGTCCCATATATTACAGGATGTTTTGGTGGGTTGCCGGACACCATCAGGCAGCATGTAATCCATGAGTTTTGGAGGAGCCAACTCGCTATTATTCACAATGCCAGTTATTGTCGCCTTTAGGTCGTCTATCGAGTCAAAGTAGTTGCCTGCCAAGGCGCGCTTGAGATCACGCCACAGCATCTCTATGGGGTTCAGTTGAGGAGTATACTTGGGAAGGAAGATGCGCACCATACCACCATTGGAATCTCTCTCGTACTCGTTCATCGTTTGCGACTTGTGAGACGAGACATTATCCAAAACGACTGCCACATTCCTCACGCCCTCCCTGACCTTGTTCATGAATATCTTGAGGGTCTCTGAGTCGGTCGAATTTACAATGGCGATATGGAACCAACCGTCCCCTAACACGCCCATAAGCCGTACAGACTTTTTTGACCAGCTCATGGGAATGGTCTCATGACCGCCAACTGGCAGCCAGCCATAGCCGTTCCACCCGCCCACCATACATGATGCCTCATCCAGGGCCATTATGACATATCCGAGAATCGCCATTGTTCTAAGACGTTCTCCAGTAGTCTCCTTGAACTCTTTTTGTTCCTCCTCTGAAGCGCTCTTGTGTGGAGCTGGCCTTGACTTGCGGAATGAGTAATCTACATCATGCATCGTACGACGTATGGTGTCGAGACTACACTTCACACCTAATTTTTCGTATATCACACCTTTCATCATCTTGGCCTGCCATCGTTTCCTCTTAAATCCAAACTGTACGGGCGATTTGGACAGCCACCCTTGTATCGTATTCATCATGGCATCACTCAACAATCGAGCTCGGCCAGGAGGCTTGCGGTCATCCAAATCGTTCAAACCTCTATCTCTTCCCCTTACTAACCAGCCGCGTATCGTACCCGGCCGCCTATATAGCTCCTTTGCTATCGTGTCGATGGTCTTGGATTCCTTTCTCTTGATGCATGCCAACAACACGGTCTTCTCCTTACCCTCTTGGAGGTTCGCCATACGCTCTTCCATCTCTTTAATGGTATAATCTGGCATGAACTTGTCACCTTTTTGGATACGTTCTTCCCCCTTTGCCGTGGGTCGTGGGCCATCTTTTGATTTGTCATGGTTAAATACTGTATCCGTGTTATTCTTTTGTGCCGACCTTTTGGGGTTGAACATACCATTAGGTGGCACACTCTTCTTTAAATACTACTTAGTTGATCTAAATTAACTTTGTTGTACAACAAATTTCACCCGCATCCCAACGGAGCGTCGTAACGGCACGATACAATACTGTGAACTGGACCCATATCGATCTTTTTATAACCAATACGGTGCCATCGGCCACTGGAAAAATATTGAGGATCATTGCTGAGTACTACGCGTGGGTGGACATCATAACCCCCGACGCACCCATCAGGACTGATGCTCTATATCCGTTTGTAATAGATGCTGCAACCTGGACCAGACTGGCTGACGGTGTCGTACCCGCCAGGGTGGGACAGCCCGAGACCATACTGGACACCTCGGAGAGGTCCGTATATGATGTCCTTGCAGAGCTCCGGGCGAAGGGCAGCCTATGGGTCATGTATACATTCCATAATCCAGCTACCGACTTGGAGCAGCTCAAGCGCAGCTACCTACAGCTGCACGACGGGATAGTCTTTGGCTCCGGCTACTACGCACTGGATGCCCAGGTACAGACATCGCTGAACGGCCGCATACTGGAGTACGAGCGCGACGGCAGAGATGCGGTGCTTGCCTCAATCAATGTAATGCCTGATGAGCCGGTCTCCACGTACGTGTTTGCAGTAGACCAAAGCGGAACCACAGTGGCGCAGGGCGTGGACTCTAATCTGATAGATAACACCAACGACTGGGATGCCATTGTGGCCGTAATCCCCGGTCAAAACATTATAGATGTAATAAGCAAAGGAACCGGCATGTGGGTCAGCTATGAGCATACGAACCCCGTAACGGGCCAGGACGAAATAAAGCGCACATGGCTTGTCATGCATGGCGGCCTGATATTCGGGTCCGGATACTATCCCTGAAATAATTCTGTGTCGCCACCAGATGTATAACCGTAGCGACGTTGATCTCTCCGCTCTCCAAGCGGGCCTGTGTAGATTTGTGATACACCATCATTCTGGGCCGATAGCGCTTCATAATTTACTACCTAACGCGATCTGGACGGTCCGGCAGCCATGCGGACCGCGCGGGGCAGCATCCTACCTACTCGCTTCCTAAAACTCTGCAATGAGTGGGCAATATGGTTTGGAGACTTTGAAAATATTAGTCACCCGCAAAGATGGTACTACAGTACTTATCATACCATTAAATCTCGTCTCCGTCTTCTAATCTCCTAATGTCCTCTTGATATAATCGTACAATTTCAAGGTCATTGTGTATAAAAGCACGGATGCGTTGACGTTCCCGACGTAGTGAATCTATATCATTATATTTTTCAGCCATACATTGTGTAATGCGGTCATATTCAGCTGTATTTTTATCTGCGCTCTGAAGTCTGTCCTCAATTAGACGACGTAGTTTAGATATCTTCTCCGAGGCGTCTGAAATCTTCTCTCACCTCTCGAACGAGTTTTGCCCAATCGCGTAATGTGTCGCCATCTTCTAAACCTAATTTATCTTCCCTTTCTGCCATCCTATCTAGTTTAGTTGCTAGATCTTCATATCTCATATAGAATAATAGACGGACATTTTTATAAAGTTTATAAATATTAATGATCTATTAAATAATTTATTTTTTTAAAACTGGTTAAATCTTTTAATTTATACTTCTAATGGCTTCTCACACAAACAGGTTGGTGCAAAATTCCAGTAATTAGGCGTGTATGTGGCGGCGGAAGTCGCCCAAAGGCGCTTGTGGCATGGCGGTAACAAACCAACACTGCGCAGGTCACTATGTGGGGCGCCAAGAAAAGGCATGAATGTTCATTCATGTATGTAATTCCCTATATTTTTCAACTTTATATGTGGTATATGTGGGATTTAGTATATGCTTAGAGGCCTTTTAGGTGTTACATTTGCAGTATTATGTGTAGTTGGCCTTGCACCTTTGGCATTTGGACACGGACTGGGTGGCGACCAGGCCCCGCCGATAAGCTTTGGCGGCATGGAGGTCACCGTCCGTACGGATCTAAGTCCCTCTGATATTACAGTTGGTGATCTGGATACTGCAAACATGAAGATTCGATTCTTTGATGTATTAACTAATCAAACCTTGCCACAAGTGACGTACCGTGTTGAGATATACCAGAACAACGCACTCTTGGCACGAAGCTTATTCTATGACAACGATGGCGTACTAGACGTTGAGATACGACCTCGCGGAAACTGTACTGAGACTGATCTCTGGCGATGTACCGTCTATTATGGCTCTGAACATGTCAGCGCACCTGGCGCCTTGTACGCGGAGGGCTCACAAAGACCTGTCATTGCAGGGCCGATATTTGAAAAGGGTGGACTGTACAATATTCGTATAGATATAGAGGGTGCCACGAGCCCCAAGGCGTTGTTGTCGGACGTTCTATCTTATGATACGTTTGTGAGCGTTGCGCAGGATCAGTTCTTTACTATACAAGATGCCAATGCCAATGAGTATCCTACAGTAATAAAGACATACTATGATGAGGTTTCTAACTTTTCATTTGACAATTCAGATAACTCAATATACTTTGAGATGCCATTTGACTGGGACCCCGACTATGTAGAACAGGTGTTTGTTGTACATGAGGAGGTTCGAGTCCCCAAAGAGTTTACGCCGTACTCGGACGGCAAACAGTTCAAGGGTTATGTCAACGGCGTTGAGTTGGGCTCGCGAGCTTTGATCAATGACCCCTACTCGTATACAGATATGAACGTCATTCACTTTTTGGTGACCAACGCCGATTTGAGTCGCATAAATGAGCAACTGGGCCCTGATCACTATTCAAATAAACTGATGACGCTAAAACTGATACCTCAAGAAGATATAGTCGTGAACTCTCAAGAGTTCTATCTTGTCGATGCTGTCAACTTTGAGCAAATCCCCACAGATGTTAAAGTACAGTGGGATGCATCATATGGTGCTGGTGATGAGATACCCTTTGAGATAGCCTTCTTTGATGATGGCACTCTCATCAAGGATGTCTATTATGGATACTGGCTTATAGATGGTGATGAGATCTTGGGTGAATTTCATGGTGAGGATAATACTGGAATACTGTCTGTTGAAGGGATAGACACACAAAATATTGTGATTCCTGATGCGGGGCAGTACCGCTTAGACATTATAGTGTATGGTACTGGCCTAGACTATGACCCCACATATGCAGGTGTGGGAACGGCACTCTTGGAGATTGGCCCTCCTAGTAATGATGTGCCAGTATCTGTAATACCTGACTGGGTACGGAACAATGCAGGCTGGTGGGCAGATGGCTCCATTGATGACGCATCATTCCTACAGGCACTACAATTTCTCATCCGGGAGGGGATTATAGTTGTAGAGTATACATCTGATGATGCTCTGGAGACATCTGAATCTGTAATACCTGACTGGGTACGGAACAATGCAGGCTGGTGGGCAGATGGCTCCATTGATGACGCATCATTCCTACAAGCATTACAGTTTCTCATCCGAGAAGGCATATTGGTGGTACAATGACTATTCGTGACATAAATGACATAATGCCCAAGATAGACAACATGCGCTGGGGAGCCTTAATGAACCGTCCTCCCACAAATAAAATTATCAAAGATATGAATGCTATATTTCCTGACAATGGTCGATGGCACACTGTCTTTGAGGAAGATGATTTTATAATCGTCGATGGTAAAGAGGTGCGTAAAAGAAGCCCCAAGAGCTGGACCTGATATGTGATGGATTGGCATGTATGATAAAGATGACTGGGAGTCGATGGGCCGGAGTACAACAGATGCTGCCTCTGGCGGCTTTACCACTGGTAGAAACTCATCTGTAGTATGCGAGCGTTGTAACATATCTGGTCCTTGGAACATGCGAATTCTTCAAAATGACAAAGATGGCTCATCAGGATTATGTGGTGAGCTGAGCCGCATAAGTGCCCCTTTGGCCTGATGAACCAAGATATTGACACGACAAAAATGGACGAATCTGAGACTAGAATAATATCGTTACAGGAGGATGTTTTAAACTGTGTTAGATGCCCGCGGTTGGCAACGTATATTCGTAATGTTGCCAAGACCCGTACTCGCCGGTTCATTAACGAGACGTACCATGGCAGGCCACTGCCAGGCTTTGGTGATGTGCATGCAAGACTGTTGATAGTGGGTCTGGCCCCGGCCGCCCATGGCGGAAATCGCACAGGACGGATGTTTACAGGCGATTCGTCTGCAGACTGGCTGGCCCGCGTCATGTACAAATACAAACTGGCATCTATTCCTACTAGTATTGACAAGTCTGATGGCCTGACACTGCGCAACGCATATGTGACCGCCGCGGCTCGATGCGCTCCCCCACAGAACAAGCCTACAGCAACAGAGCTGCGTAACTGCCTGCCGTTTCTACAGCGTGAGTTGGATATACTGTATAACGTGCGGCTGATTTTATGTTTGGGCCAGATCGGATACAGAGCTACCTGCCAGGCTCTAAACATCAAACCTGCTAAATTTGGTCACAATACACTACACAAGTATGATGGCACAAAGATCAGCATACTGACATCGTACCATCCATCTAGACAAAACACACAGACTGGCCGGCTCACTTGGGAGGCATGGGATGAAGTCTTTGCCCGCGCTTTGAGTATAATTGATGTATAACATACTTTATGATCATACACAAACATATTATCAATATGTCATTACATCTGATGGTACCTAAAATTCCCTATATCTCGGAGTCCTACAAGCGCCATGCGAACCATATCACATTTTACTAAAAAAACCATAACCTGTTTGCCACCCACATCATGCATTTTATCTTTAGGGTTTAGATCTATTCTGGAACATCTCTAGACGGACGCGATTTCCCGCAACAACGTAAATAACAATCCTGCCCTTATACAAAACATGGATACATTTGATGGCATCTTGCTACTGTTGTACTGTAAGGGAGATGCTCACATAGGGAGAATAGCACTACAAAAGTTGGTATATGTTGCAGGCCACAAAATTCCCACACTGGAGATGCCGCCATACAAACTGCAGTACTATGGGCCGTTCAGCGAGAAGTTGGGTCGTATATTGGAGAGGTTGGTCTCAACATCATTTGTAACTGAGAATATGACACCCGGTGGTCACTATGAATCATATGATTACTCTTTGAATGATGACGGAGTCGATATATCTAATGATCTAAAGAGCAAGCCTGAATATGCGGCAATAAAGTCATTTATGGATGTCTGTCAGCAGACCTGCAACTTTGATGTGGCCGCCCTCTCATATGCCTCAAAGATACTATACCTGATGACTGACCGCTCTTATGATGATGCTGTACTTGATGCTAAAAAGTCTGATTGGGGGTTGTATAGGGGAGATATCAAGACGGGCATAGAGACACTACAGAGACTAAACCTGGTGAAGCATTAGTTTGACCTACAAGTCTGTCCATGATCCACTGTATGGCTTTATAGATTTGAGCAAGCTTGAGATTCGTGTAATTGATTCGGCGGTATTTCGACGCCTGCACCGAATAAAACAGTTGGCTCAGGCCAATGCCGTATATCCGTCGGCCAGCCATGCTAGATTTGAACACTCATTGGGAGTATGTCATTTGGCAGGTCGTATGGCGAAACATCTAAAATTTGATGATAAAATGATACGGGCCGTTCGTTTAGCCGCATTATTACATGATGTGGGACATGGCCCATTCTCCCACATCTTTGAGCCTGTACTGTCTAGTATTAACCATCAGGAGATAAGTCACGAGGAGATATCTCAGATGATGATAACAAAAGACCCCGAACTGTCTGGCATCCTAGGAGAGTTGGCGCCCCAAGTGGCCAGCATTCTTGCTCACAAGCCTGTCCCTGGCTGGACACTTCAGGAGAGTATGCTGGCCGCTGATGTGATATCTGGCCCTTTGGATGTAGACCGCATGGACTATCTGCGCCGGGACTCGTACCATCTGGGAGTTGATTATGGTCACTTTGATCTTGATCAACTACTACATACGATAACCACCACCAAAGATACCGGTGAGAGATGGGTGGCCGTAAACATCAAAGGGTGGGGAGCAATTGAGCAGTACCGACTGGGCCGTTACCTTATGCATGCGCAGGTGTACCAACATCATACTATAGTGATAGCCAACAGAATGTGTGTAGACTCAATGCTGCGCGCCGTGGGTAGCGTGATAGACCCTGATGAGTTATTGGTGGATTCGCCAGACTTTTTAGATAACTATACAAAACTAGATGACCAATCATTGAGTGACAGAATACTGTCATCGGATGGTACAGCAGCAAAGATAATGGGCCGTCTACGGCGCCGCGACCTACTAAAACGGGTCTGTGAAATTTATCCTGGTAGTGACATACCAGACCCTAAGGCCCGCCTAAAGATGGCAAAGATGAATCATACTACACAACAGAAGGTTGCCTTGGAGATTGCCCATACACTACATCTGCCCGAACATGATATAGTGGTGCATACATCTCATATACCCGTACACCACAACGAAGACCAAATTCTTGTAATACGCGATGGCGTACCCAGGCACCTGAACGACTCCTCACCTATAATATCAAGTCATTCACCCATAGACAAATTTTACATATTTGGTCCCGACAACAAGAGAGTTCGAGATACAGTACGTGACTACATGTGTAGTGAATTTGGCATTATGATATAGATTTGTTGGATGCCAGCTCCGCAAGCATGGCCGATAACTGTATCTCAGAGTTGGCACCAGATAATATACGATAGTCATATTCGGCTATTATGCGCACCACCCAAGCGGGATCTATACGCTCCAGCTTGAATGCTGCGGCGGTTATATACTTTAAAAAGTCTGACTCGGACATTCCGTACACTTTTATCAGCTCGACAGTCTTTTGCCGCGCCTCTGTAAACTTGCCGTCTATGGCCATCTGTAGTATACGATCAACGTCGGTAACCTTTGCTAGTCCGGCCATGGCCCGTACACCATCTGTAGTCACACTAGAGTCGGTTACAGACGCCTGCATTAGATTTATGGAGTGCCTCATATCTCCACCAGAGTAGTCGTATATCATATCTAGGGCATCATCATCTATGGATACGCCCTCGGATTTGGCTATCTGTCGTAGCTTACCTGTCATATCTTCTTTGGATATGGATGTGAATCTAAAGTTGGCACATCTAGACTGTATGGGTTCTATTATCTTTGATACATTATTGGCTATTATGATGAATCTACAATACTCGGCGGCATCCTCAATTATGCGGCGCAAGGCAGTCTGCGCACCTGATGTCATCTCGTCAGCTTCATCTAGTATTATTATCTTAAAGGGTATGTCCCCCATCCCTGCATATCTGGAGAATCGTTTCACCTTCTCCCGTACCATATCTATGCCCCTCTCATCTGAGGCATTCAACTCTAGAGTGTAGTTGGAACGGTTATCCCCTAGTATGTGTCGCGCTATACACAGGGCAGTTGTAGTCTTACCAACACCCGCAGAACCAGAGAAGAGTAGATGCGGCATCTGTGATACATTCTCTAAAAGACCCTGTATGCTGTTTATGATGCCCTTCTGCCCTACAATATCTGAGAGCTCTGTAGGTCGATATTTTTTAACCCACATGCCATCCATACTGTATCAAATTTAGCTCCCATACTAATACTCTCCTAAACATAGAGGTGAATTTAATACTACTATACATTACACGTGTATACATGCCATACAAGTTTCTTGATCACTCCAGCGATGCACTAGTTGAGGTTCGTCACACTGACATGCGGGGGGCGCTGACTGATGCTGCCTTATCTACAATAGATATAATGCTGGATAGAGATACAGTTCAAAACAAGACGGTGCGCCACTTTGACATAAGAGATGATGCAGTACATCGTTTATTGTATCAGTGGCTGGATGATATCATATTTGTGACACTTGCTGATAACTTTGCTATCAAAGAGATAATCGTGGATGAATTTGATGACTCTGATCATATAATAATGAAGGCTAGGGCATTTGGTGAGCCATTAGACCTGTCCAAACATGGATTCCGAGTCGAGGTGAAGGCTCCCACATATCATGAGATGGAGGTTAACTGTGACAAGAATGGTATAGTGTTGCAGTTCTTGTTGGATTTATAATGGCATGTGTCATGTGTATGTCATGGATGCTGACCCAGAGATAGCGCGAATTATGGCTAAAAAGATGCGAGATAGAATGTTTAACACTACGCGCACAATTATGGATGCTACCGACAGCACACTAGATAAAATACTAGACACGAACAGTTTGGTCTTACTGGACTTTTGGGCGGAGTGGTGTGGACCTTGCCGAGCCCTCCACCCTGTATTTCAGACTGTTGCTGGCGAGTATAACACCATACAGTTTGCTCGATTAAACATTGACCAAAATCCTATAATGCCCTCCAAGTATGCTGTCCAGGCCATACCAACTCTTATACTGTTTCACAAAGGCCGACCCATCCATCGAATGACCGGCATGGTGGGCGCGTCTGGCATACGTGATGTATGTAAAAAGTTCGCTCAGTACGCGTAAGCGGCATCCTGCCTTCGTTGTACCTCTATTATGTGGTCTAACATGCTTATCTGTTCGGGACTTAACCTGTCGATGAATCTACCTTTCAGATTTTTTGCCTCTTTGGAAGTGGGCAGAGTATGATATGTATCCTCCTCGAATATCTGTCTGTCTATTGTGACATTGCGGACCGAACAGGCCACCTCCTGTCCTGTATGGGCCTCCTGTATGGTCTTGCCATCATGTTGTAGTTGATGGACGGCCCCAACTTTGCGGCCTTTCTGATTCATAAAGGGCGTCTTTGAGCGTAATATGCCACCATCTATTCGTATCCCAAAGACGGCTGGATTGCTGTTCCGAAAGACATATCCCTTAAGAAAAGTGAATTTGGCCAGTGGCGTTATCTCTGCAAATACGGCATCCTCCTCATGCATTATGTCTTGTCGTACCCATTCTGTATAGTCGTCTATCAACTTGTATATGACACGTTCTTGAAATATGCGCACATGCCCTATCTCGGCCTCCTCGGCAGCATCCGGAAGCACCTTGACATTAAATGCCAAGACCACTCCTAATCGTCTATCGACATCTTTGGTGGCTCGCGCCTCCATTACATCACGACGGTTTACAGGGCCGATGTCTGCTTTTGCTATCTTTACTCCCTTCTCATTTAACATTTGAACCATTGCCTCCAAGGATCCTATGGTGTCACACTTTAGCGTTACACCCCGCGCCTGCGTGTCTATAAATACAGACTCCATCTCCGAGCGTATCATCTCACTATACCTTTTGATATCTTTGTCGGTTTTAGCTATGTATAGTGTGCTTCCTGGCAGCACTCCCTCCAGATCTGGAGATGCTATCTTGAGTCCTGCTGCGGCCGTCACTGAATCTGTCGTCTGGAATTTATCCCGCGGATCCCGCATCTCATCTAGTGGTTTTGGCAGCAGTATGGCCTTTGGTTTTGTTACTATGACGCCATCCCGCTTAGCCATGAGTATGTAATCGTCTTTCTTTATGGTACCATCAATCAGTATTATGTTGGCTGTCCCACCTAGCCCTGTCTCGTGATTTGCCTCCAATACTATGCCCCGCGACTCTTTCTCCTTCTGCTCTAGCCTACCTTGCATATACTGTTGTGTGAGTGCCACTAGAACTGTAAGCAGCTCAGGTATGCCCACACCAGTCTTGGCGGATATGGGTATTATCGACACCTCGGACTTGAAGTCTTTTACCCGGTAGAATGCCTCGGACTTGTATCCTAGAATTGAGAGTGTACCCACTATGTCGTATATGCTTTTATCTAGTTCTGTGCGTACCATTTGGTCCTGTTCTTTGACTGCTTCGGAGATGAAAGATGTTGACGTATCTCTCCAACCTGATATCTGATCACACTTGTTGAGCGCAACTACAAAGGGAACCTTTCTGGACTGCAGTATCTTGAAACTCTCTTGTGTCTGAGGCTGGAAACCTCGGGCGGCATCAATCACTAGAATCGCTATATCTGCTGCTGAACCCCCACGACTTCTTAGGTTCTTGAATACTTCGTGGCCTGGCGTATCTATGACCAAGAGTCCGGGTATCATTGAGTCTGATTTTAGACGATCATATAAACGACCACATGCCTTTCGTACCGTGTCGTTGGGGAGAAAACTAGCACCAATATGCTGTGTAATGCCACCAGCTTCTCTCCCTTGAACTCCAGTACCTCTTATGTTGTCCAGTAATGATGTCTTTCCCGAATCAACGTGCCCTAGTACTGCTACTATGGGCTGCCGTATGACCAAGTCACGAAAACACCACACCGGATTCGTACTTGAAACTCTCCAGCGAGTCTGATGCGTGTATTATATTTGCGGATATACCAAGTCCAAAATCTCCCCGTACAGAGCCGGGTTGCGCCTCATATGACCGTGTACTCCCAATCATCAGTCGTGTTGCATCTATTGCGTGGTCTCCTTCTATTATGGCAGCAACTGCCGGGCCAGACGTTATAAACGAGACTAACTCCTCAAAGAACGGCTTTTCTTTGTGCACATTGTAGAACTTTGTTGCTAGTTCACTGTTGAATTGAAGCATCTTTAGGTTAATTATTGTAAAACCCTTAGATTCGAATCGTTGTATGATTTGACCAATTAATCCCCGTGATACTGCATCAGGCTTTATGATGAATAGTGTTCTCTCGGACATGTGATCTTAACCACCCCGTTTGATACCGCCCTTTACATACTTCTTGGTCCACTTTAGCTTTCTAGGGTCCCTCTTTAATACCAGGGCGTTCTTCTTGCACTTTGATGAGCAGAACCACAGTATGCTCCCATCATTCTTTGCAAGCATTGTACCTGAACCCTTTGCAACTGACCGATTACAAAAGTTACAGGATTTTACTAAAAGACTCATTATACATAATGCACCTACTTTATCTTCTTGGCCTCCCTCTCGGTCTCTCGTAGCATTAGTGTCTCCTGTACACGTACGGACCCCTTTACATTACGGGTGAGTATGCGGCCTTTGTCTTTACCATCTAGTATGCGCACACGAACCTGTATGACTTCACCTGCGATGCCGGTCCTACCAACTATTTGTATAACCTCGGCGGGGGTTACCTGATCCGTCTCAGCACTCATTTGTTAGCGCCTCGCATGGCCGCCAGTGACTCTATGATCTGATCAACAATATGTTTCGCATCTCCAGAGTCCATAATTGCTGTAGCGGCAGATCTTGTCTCCAATCCAAGTGATTTGCCCATCTCTTGTTGACTGGGCACAAATGCAAAAGGGATCTTTTGCTCATCACACAATATGGGAAGATGTGCCACTACCTCGGGCGGGTCTACGTCTTCGGCTATTATGACCATCTTGGCAGTATTTCGCTCTATCGCCTTTGTCACCTCGTTGGTCCCCTTCTTGACTTTGCCGCTACTAGAAGATATCCGAAGGGCCTCGTATATTGGATTAACCAGATCGTCGGGCACTTCAAACTTTACATAATACCCTTTGGCCATAGGGTAATTACTCGGATTTGGTTTTAAAAGCGTTTGCAAATAAAAACAGGGGATTATACCGATAAGTACGCATCGCGGAGTGCTGACTTAACGATGTAATTCCCGGATCGTACTCCAACACACATATACGCACTGCCACCTATCCAGGCCATTGGACTCAAGCGCTGATAGGGCTGCCCCCTCCGCCGAGGGTGAAGTGTTCTTTCGGCGCCTGTTTGAATGGCGTGCCACGTATCGTCCTGATGAGCCTAGAGTGAGCCGTTTGTGGTGGGCGGTATTGGTGTTTTTGCCACCCCTTGCATTCTACTTCACCTGGTTAAGCCAGTCACTCATAGCTTGGTGGGCGGTATTGGTGTTTTTGCCACCACTTGCATTGGCATGCATATGGTCAGACAAGAAGTTCCTCAAGCAGATGGCGCTTGTCATGTTCTATGCGGGTACCTTAATGGTACTGTCGTATCTCTTTAGTATGGCATACATCACCAGCATATATGGTACTAACATGCCTTGGAAAGTTATACTCCCTGTAATAATACCTGGAGCGGTGGGCATGACGTTTGGCCTCCTCATAGCTATATACGCGCAGCGTGCGATCATCAAGACGGAGGAGCCTATCTGGAACGGCGCGGATACGTGATGTCGAAACTGTAACAACTCAAGTGCTGGCGGCCTCCCGCGCCCGGCACCACACACGCTTAACGCCACTGTTCATCACACAATAAGTTACCAGTTCCCCCAAGCACCAAGGTCGGTTTGGTTTGATACTCATTTTGTATTTACTATGGAAACTATTGATGAATGATCATATTTGTACTACAGTCAACTGATGATGTGCTGTATTATTATTATATTGTGTATGCCTGTTTGATTCATGGGTAAATTATTTGGGACAAACGGCGTCCGCGGCGTCTTTGGCGAGGACTTTACACTGGACATGGTACATGATCTTACACTGGCGATGGCAAAATACTTTGGCCGGGGCCCAATATTGGTGGGTCGTGATGGGCGCCACACAAGTGATATGGTATCCAAGGTGGTCCGCTCGACACTAAATTATGCAGGTCTTGATACTGCTGATGCGGGCCTTGTTCCCACCCCGTGCCTTGAGTACTGCGTAAAGCATCTAAAGTATGCTGGTGGCGTAATGGTTACCGCATCCCATAATCCCCCCGAATATAACGGATTAAAACCGGTGGCATCTGATGGTGTTGAAGTGTCGCGTCACGACGAGCATATGATTGAAGAGAATTATTTTAATTCCACAGATAGACGGAGTGGACCAAAGTTCGGCACTGACATCCCTGAGGATAGGGCCATCTCTACTTATGTGAGCGGTATACTGAATCATCTTGATATCGATGCCATAAGACAGAAGAACTATACAGTAGTGCTGGATATGGGCAATGGTGCACAGGCGGTCACAGCACCACTCTTATGTAAAAGTCTTAACTGCAATATAATATCGATACATGATACAGTTCATGGTGACTTTCCTGGTAGGGGGTCTGAGCCAACACCAGAAAATCTTCAAGATTTATCGTATACTGTCAAGAGAAACAACGCAGACATTGGTGTGGCATTTGATGGAGATGGAGATCGTAGCATAATGTGTGATGAGAATGGCTCCATACTGACCGGTGATAAGTCTGCGCTATTTCTACTAGATTATATTTTACAAAGACAACCAAACTCCACAGTAGTCACATGCCTGAATTCTGCTCATGTCGTTGAGACGCTAGCAGAACAATATGACTCGAATGTAATTCGTACTAGAGTGGGTAGCGTGGAGGTCTCACGTCGTATGGTTGATGTTGGTGCGCTTGTGGGATTTGAAGAGAATGGCGGTTTTATGTTTGGCGCTCACAACCAGGTTAGAGATGGCTTAATGACATTATCTCTGGCATTATCTGCACTGGCATCTTCAAATGATACAATATCTGCAAACATCTCTAAACTACCTTTATCATTTACAACCAAAGAGAAGGTTCATTGCACTCCTGAAGAGTCTGCTCAAATTCTAGAAAAATTACACAATATGCATCCAGAAGCAGATCGCACAGACGGCATAAAGATAACACTAAAACCCGACACATGGATAATGGTGCGGCCTAGCGGTACAGAGCCCTTGGTTCGCATATATGCCGAGGCCCCATCATCAACAGAGTTGGACAGTATCATCTCAAAATATATCCATGTCATAAAAAGTTAAAATTTAGCTTATTCGCCATACAATGTATAATGGGAGACGAACCAAAAAACTCCAAAGAGCCTGACAAGCAAGAGGATGATGCTCCTGAAGAGTTTATACGACCAGCGTATACCCCTCAGGAAATAGCTGAAATAGATAAGCGCGTTGAGCAGTTCAAAGATGAGACCCCTGATTATGACCCACAAAATATACTGAGTCCCGAGTATAATGGCACATCAAACTACGAAGCTGGCATACTCTTGGTCCGTCAAGAGACCGAAGATCGACTGCGAGCCTTAAAACAGGACCCGAATGCCAACAAGCAAGAGCTGTTTCGAGCTAATGAGGATCTAAAGACACTGGATCATTTATACGAAAATTATAACATCGGCATGAATGTCTTTCGTACGGCGCATGGCGGCCGCGCCAAACTTCGTAAATGATTATACCCAAATTTGGTGTTAAATAAAATCTATATATGATGCAGTATGAGAAATTGTGCATTGCATGCAGATAAGATGGATGAGTTCAAGCGCAATACGGAGACTTCTCTACTAGGTGGTGGCACAAAACGCATTGACGCGCAACACAGCAAGGGAAAACTGACTGCACGCGAACGCATAACATTACTACTAGATGAAAATTCATTTGTTGAGGTAGACTCCATGGTTACCCACCATTACCATGAGTTTGACATGCAGAAACGCCTCCACTATAACGATGGTGTGGTTGGGGGATATGGAACAATCAATAATAGACAAGTCTTTGTCTTTGCATATGACTTTACAGTATTGGGCGGAACATTAAGCCAGATGGGCGCTAAAAAAATCACCAAATTAATGGATCATGCAATTAGAACTGGGTGCCCCATTATTGGAATAATGGACTCGGGAGGCGCACGAATACAGGAAGGCATAATGAGTCTGGATGGCTTTGCAGATATATTCTATCACAATCAGATGGCATCTGGTGTCATTCCTCAGATAACCGCCAGTATAGGTCCATCTGCTGGGGGCTCAGTATACTCTCCGGCGATGACCGACTTTATAGTGATGGTTGAAAAAGTTGGCTCGATGTTTGTTACAGGTCCTGATGTGGTAAAGACGGTACTTGGCGAGGAGATAAGCTTTGATGAGTTGGGCGGTGCCATGGCGCACGGTACAAAGAGTGGAGTTGCCCACTTTGTTGCCCAGAACGAGTATGAATGCTTTGATTGTATACGGGATTTACTCTCGTATATACCACAGAACAACTCTCAGATACCACCTTCCATATCTGTGAGTGATGATCCCAACAGGACCAATCCGGATATGCTCTCCTTGATACCTGCAAACCCCTTACAGCCATACGATATGAAGGATATAATAAACGGAGTTGTTGATGATGGAAAGTTCTTTGAGGTGCACAAGCTCTTTGCACAGAATATCGTCGTTGGATTTGCACGGTTGAACGGTATGGCCATAGGGGTTGTGGCCAACCAGCCAATGTATCTGGCTGGAGCATTGGATATTGACTCATCAAACAAGGCGGCTAGATTCATTAGATTCTGTGACTCGTTCAATATACCGATTGTGACATTTGTGGATACGCCTGGCTATATGCCCGGTTCAGATCAGGAACACAACGGTATAATCCGTCATGGCAGCAAACTGTTGTACGCATACTGTGAAGCCACAGTTCCAAAGATAACTCTGGTAATTGGAAAGGCGTATGGTGGTGCCTATATAGCCATGGGCAGTAAGAATCTGCGCACGGATGTGAATTATGCTTGGCCTACTGCCCGCTGCGCAGTCTTGGGCGCTGAGGCTGCAGTCAAAATCATGAATCGCAAAGACATACAGAACGCCGAAGATCCAGCAAGATTACTACAGGAACTCAAAGATAACTTTGAAGAGAAGTTTGACAACCCATATGTGGCCGCATCTCACGGGACTGTTGATGCGGTAATAGACCCGGCGCAGACACGACCCATGTTGATAAAGGCACTTACAATGCTATCTAACAAGCGTGATAAGCAATTACCACGAAAACACGGGAACATAAATCTGTGATTTGACATGATAGAGAAGATTCTGGTGGCAAACCGGGGCGAAATCGCACTTCGAGTTATGCGTACCTGCAAGGCATTGGGAATAAAGTCTGTAGCGGTCTTCTCGGATGAGGATAGAGACTCACTCCATGTCAAAAAGGCAGACGAATCATATCATATAGGTGAGGCGGCCCCGGCACGTTCATACCTGAACCAAAACAGAATACTTGACGCAATAAAAAAGTCGGGTGCCGATGCAGTACATCCCGGATATGGATTTCTGTCTGAGAATGATGAGTTTGCTACCCTGTGTGAGAGGAATAATGTCAACTTTATAGGTCCAACTGCAACATCAATGAACCTCTGTGGTGACAAGATGCGTTGCAAGGCTGCAATGCTGGATGCTGGAGTTCCCACAGTACCTGGCAGCCCGGGTCTTGTGAAGGATGCTGATGAAGCCGCAGATATTGCTGCTGAGATAGGCTATCCTGTACTGTTAAAGTCAGTATATGGTGGCGGTGGCCGGGGTATACGGTTGGTGAATAACGATTCAGAACTCCGTGATGCCTTTGAGTCTGTAACTGGCGAGTCCATAGCTGCTGTGGGCAAGTCTGCAATTTTAGTGGAAAAGTTTCTCCAAAAGACTCGACATATAGAGTATCAGATGGCCAGAGATGATGGCGGTAACGGCGTACATCTCTTTGAGCGAGAGTGCTCCATACAGCGACGTAACCAAAAACTCATAGAACAGACGCCCTCACCAGTGGTGGACTCTGAGACTCGCAAAATCGTGGGTGAGTTGGTGGTCAAGGCCTCTGAAGCAGTTGGATACACCAATTTGGGAACTGCCGAGTTTCTTAGAGCGGACACTGGCGAGTTCTACTTTATAGAGATAAATGCGCGCCTTCAGGTGGAGCATCCCATAACTGAGATGGTATCGGGTCTGGACTTGGTGAAACTTCAGATAGATATTGCCAATGGTGAACCCTTGCCATTTGCGCAAGATGATCTACACATGAACGGCTATGCCATAGAGTGTCGTATCAACGCCGAAGATACATTTTTGGACTTTGCGCCATCCACTGGTGCGGTACCTCGAGTGGTCCTGCCTCATGGCCCTGGTGTGCGTTGCGACACCTATCTTTATCCTGGCTGTACAGTCTCACCGTTCTATGACTCTCTGATGGCAAAACTGTGCACATGGGGTGAGACGTTCGAACAATCTCGCACTCGTATGTTGGTGGCACTTGATGACTTTTACATAAGCGGCGTCCAAACGTCTATACCGCTTTACAAGTCAATTTTGAATACACCAGAATATATGGATGGTGCACTCAGTACTGACTTTTTAAAACGATATGATATTATAAATCGGCATCGGCAAGACCTAAAACGTGAGAACCAAGAGCTGGCCATCCCTGCATTGGCAGCGGCGGCACTAAAGGGAAGACATCATACAAGTACCATAAAACCTACAAAATCACCAGGCTGGGGGAGTCTATAAGATGGACTATATGATAGATGATGTAAAGCATTCTGTTGTATCTGTTGATCATAATACATTAATGATAGATAATGCCACGTATGATATCAGTATAATATCGATTAACCCAGATGGGATTGAGTTTCTCTTGGATAAGCAATACTTTCAGGTGATTTATGCAGAAGAGTCCCGGGGTCAGATGGTTGTTCATGTGAACGGCTCTCCTGTAACACTCAAACTGCACACGGGTCTTGATGATATTGTGTACATGAACTCGGGCGGAGCCAGTGCGGCCATGACAAACTCTGCTCTACAAAGCCAGATACCTGGCAAAGTGGTATCCATTGCTGTTGCGGCAAATGATGAGGTATCTGAAGGTGACACCATCTGCGTTCTGGAATCTATGAAGATGCAGGTATCTGTAAAAGCGCACACATCCGGTAGTGTCAAATCTATACGGGTAAAGGTTGGCTCAAGCGTCGCCAAGGGCGACATGATAGCGGAAATAGAATAAAAAACTACTTTTGAAGATGTGATGTAATCTCATTGTAATTGGGCTCTTTTAGTGGACTATCTGAGACCCATCTGTACGTGACTGTGCCTTCTTCATCTACGATAAAGACGCTGCGTTTTGCTGCATTATACCCTTTCACATGTAACAAGTCTGGCATCAATATGTCATAATCTCGTATGGTCTTACTGGTATAGTCTCCTAGTACCGGAAATGTCAACTTGTGCTCTGCTGCAAATGCCTTGTTGGCAAATGGACCATCATTACTTATGCCGATTACCTGCGCATTCATATCTGATAATTCATCCCATGAGTCGCGGAATGTGCACATCTCTTTCTCACATACTGGCGAGCTGGCAGCCACAAAGAAGGCTAAAACTACCTTTTTTCCTCGGAACTCTTGTAGTGTTCGCATCTTTAGTTCTGTATCTACAAGCTCAAAGTCTGGCGCCTTATCTCCTACGTTTAGTGTCATTGTGTTGCATGTTGTGTTACGTATTATGAAGCTTGGCTCCTCTTCTAAGACATATGATGGTAACCGTTCAATCCCCCCACGGGTGAGTTTACCAGCGTTAATACAATAGTAGGGAAATGCCAACTAATCAAAAATCAAAACACTGTATTCGATGAATTTGTCAATCTGCCAATCAGCATGCCTACAAAGCCACAAACACTTCCGTATATGGTTCTTGGACGCGACAGCATATTCAGGAATTTTACCATCAGATTCCTGGAGAACGATGAAAAAATTGTGCTACGGCGAGCTAACTAACACCGCTCATATTTCGAATATTGTGGTGGCAGATCCGGCTGTGGGCCGGAAAAAACGCTCACCCGGCGTAATAATGCCTGCCTTAGAGATGGCGGTTTTAGTTAAAAATAACCTACTCTGAAAATATCAGGATCAGTACCGGGCGGCCGGAGGGGAAGTTTGCGCAATAATAGCGAGGTTAGTACACGTAGGAATACAGTAAGACAAGATTATAGATGGTTTACTTGAAAAATTCGAAGGCATGTCGCCAAAACATCACACCTCAAGTCTGGACCCTTTCACTTAAGCTACCTGTTCTACTTGCCAGTCATCGTTTACCCATATGCCGATAACCTCTTTGCCTGACATATTCTCCCACGATTTTACGACTGATACGGCTTTTTTAATGTCTTGTATGTGTTGCTCATCACTGACAGGGTGACCAGCACAGTCATAATGCCCAGATATAACTATTGTAGATGAGCCATGGGCATTTACAGATATGGCTACCATATGTTTGATCAGATCTATATGCGGCCCATCTTTCCCTACAAGTACACCGTCCACCCCAGGCTGTGTTACGACATCCACATGTTGCACATTGAACTTTTCTGTGATCCATTTGCGAATAGGCTCTTGTATGCGCCCATCCATACAAGATATTGATGTACCAAACATCCACTTGGCACTTTTCGTACGGGTTATTTAATGTTGTAGTTTTTACAACTTTGTTATCAGACGATATAACCGCATAACTTTTTATAACAAATTTCAAATTTTAGATCTAGATTGGTAGGTGAGCTGGCAGGGAACTATGGCAACATACTATTGATGTTTGGTTTTGCAGTTGTTGCCGTTGGCCCTGCATTGATAATATCCAGAATGATATCTCCCCGTAAACGTAGCAATCCAGTCAAGTTTCTACCCATGGAATGTGGACAGGTACCCAAGGGCGAGGGCCGTACCCACTTTATGATGCAATACTATGCATATATACTGATGTTCGTTGTATTTGATGTAATGGCGATATTCCTGTACGCTTGGGGCGGTTCCATACTGATGTTGCCTAAATCCGCCACACTGCCACTGATTGCATTTTTGGGTATAATGTTTGCCGCCATGGCGTTTGCATTATATCAGTCTCAAAGGAGGAATATATGGTAATGATTCGAGAGTTATTGACACCACATAATGCTAATGTATTTGTTGGTAAGTTGGGCGATCTTTTAGAGAAGGCAATTGATCAGCCTCTGGGCTACGCAATAAACTGGGGCCGTATATGGTCATTATGGCCCGTCCATATAGAGACGGCCTGCTGTAGTGTAGAGTTTGGCGCCGCATCAAGTCCTAGATATGATGTTGAACGATTCGGTATAATAGAGGCATTTGGGTCACTGCGTCAGTGTGATCTGATAGTAGTACAAGGTACAATAACCCGCAAGATGGCGCCCCGGCTCAGACTAGTATATGATCAGATGCCTGAACCAAAGTACGTCATAGCCATGGGTGCTTGCGCAATCACAGGCGGATTATACTTTGACTCTTATAACGTACTACCGGGAATAGATGGCGTCCTACCTGTGGATATCTACGTACCCGGATGCCCACCAAGACCCGAGACACTAATACAAGGATGTATGTTACTACAGGAGAAGATGAAGCGAATGAAGGCGAGGAAGTACGTCTGATGAGCGCTCCTGTGCCTACGGCTCAACCGTTCTTGGAGAAGTTTCCAGACGCGACCATAATATCTGATGATGTGGACCGCCCTGCAATCTTAGTTCCAAAGGAGCATATAATAGACGCTGCAACACTTGCCAAAGAGATGGGCTTTGATCATGCCGAGTCTGTATCGGGTGTGGACTTCCCAAACGATAATCAGATAGAGGTCGTATATCATCTAGGCTCGTATACAAACGAGAACCTGACAAAGTGTGTTCTGGCACTGGCCACACGAACTCCCCGGGAAGATGACCCTAGGCCCGGCCAGGACTCTACACGACTACCCACACTGCGGGAAGTATTCTATTCAGTTGAGTTTCATGAGCGTGAGATATTTGAGATGTTTGGCGTATACTTTGAAGGCCATCCAGACAACCGTCGCCTTCTACTCCCCGAAGACTGGGCAGACTTGCCTCCCATGCGTAAAGACTTTGCTATAAAGGGTCGCTGATGACAATGTCTGCACAACTACCTCCCGGCTTGCAACTTGAAAAAGTAGATGAGCGTATAATGACGCTCAACGTGGGGCCTCAACATCCAGGTTCTGGTCACATGAGGATAATTGTACAGATAGATGGTGATTATATCGTGGCTTGTGATCCCGATCCGGGATACGTGCATCGTGGTGAAGAGAAGATGGCCGAATACCGAAATTATATCACCAACATACCACATCTGGAGCGACCTGTGATACAT
This sequence comes from Nitrosopumilaceae archaeon, assembly GCA_965219765.1. Lineage (GTDB taxonomy): Archaea > Thermoproteota > Nitrososphaeria > Nitrososphaerales > Nitrosopumilaceae > VYCS01. The sequence goes on along the minus strand of CBDCOI010000001.1, from coordinate 1,181,362 downwards.
GACTCTTGTAATATATTATACCCATATGTACTAGGTGCCGAAGAGTTGTTGGGAATTGAGGTTCCTGAACGCGCCAAGTATGTCCGTGTAATTGCTGCTGAGCTGAACAGGTGTGTATACACACTATACTGGCTGGCCATATATGGAATATTCTTGGGCCACTCTACAATGTTCATGTGGCCTTCTGGTGATCGTGAACTCTTTATAGATCTACTAGAGAAGCTGACCGGTGCTAGGGTCACACATGCCTACTTTATTCCAGGCGGTGTACGAAATGACATGCCCGCCAACTTTGAGGATGTATGTCTGCGTCAAGTGAGATACTTTGAGAAGCGCATAGCTGAATATTCAGATGTCTTCTATGACAATCCCATACTTATATCGCGTACCGCCAACACCGGAGTACTGTCTCGTAATGACGCCATACGATTGGGCACTACTGGTTCTGTCTTACGCGCCAGCGGCGTAGACTATGATGTGCGCAAAAAAGAACCATACGATGTCTATGATTCTTTAGACTTTGAGACTAATGTATTAAAGTCAGGTGATTCATACGCGCGCTCCAAGGTACCATGGCTAGACATGATGGAGTCCTGTCGTATCATACGTGACGCCCTATCAAAGATGCCAAAATCTGGCTCGGTCCGTACAAAACTAAAACCAAACCCAAAAGGTGGAGACACATACGTGTACAAACGCGTCGAGTCTGGCCGAGGAGCTTTGGGATGTCATATAGTGTCAAGAAAGAAACCCGAACCTTATAGGGTCAAACTCAGTGTCGGCTCATTCCGTAATCTGATAGCAATGCCATATCTACTAAAGGGCGAAAAATTAGGCAACATGCCCTCTGTATACTGGAGTTTGAACTACTGGCCTGTGGAGGCAGACAGATAATGTCTGTTATAGCCCCCACCTTTCGTCTGAGCTACTTTCTAAAGAGCATACTGGATAACGTATTCTGGATTATAGTCCTGGTGACACTGGTGGGAATTCCTGCGATACAGATTGTCCTATTCTATATAGAGATGCCTGTAATTAACGGCGAGCTGCTTACCCCATTTCTGGCACTCACATGGCTGGCCGACCCCTCGCGTGCCATTCCCATAGTAAAGGCGTTTATGTATACTGACTTCTTCCGTATAGCCGTATTTCCAGGATTTGGTCTGGCTGCGCTAGTAGCTGCAGGTACTATCTTTGTAGAACGCAAAATGTTGGCCAAGCTCCAACTGCGCGTGGGACCCTTCTACTGTGGTAAGGTGGAAGGAATACTACAACTGGCCGGTGATGGACTCAAACTGATATCAAAGGAGATTATAATCCCCGCCAAGGCAGACAAGCCAATATTTTGGATAGCACCGGTGGCGTTTGTTGGCACTGCTGCTGCCTTTGTCAGTCTGATACCTGTTGCTCCTGGCTGGGTGGTTGCCGATGTCGAATTAGGAGTCTTGGCAGTCTTTGCTGTAATAGGATTCTTCCCCATCGTTACAGTGTTGTCTGCATGGTCTGCCAACTCAAAGTTCCCATTTATCGGTGGAATTAGAGCCTTACATCAGATGATCTCCTTTGAGATCCCACTAATACTATCACTATTGGGAGTGGTGATGCTGGCCGGAACCATGAGTCTGACCGGAATAGCAGAGTCCCAGGAATTTATCCCCTGGATTGTATTTCTGCCGGTGGGTGCCATTGTATTCTTTATCTGTATACTTGCCGAGCTGGAGCGCATACCCTTTGACCTACCTGAGGCAGAGTCCGAGATTGTAGCCGGCTGGCTTACCGAGTTTTCAGGTATGATGTACGGTTTGGTGCAACTGGGAACATATCTTAAACTGTACGCATTTGCCGCCCTCTTCACTGTAATGTTCTTGGGCGGCTGGAGTGGTCCCATGTTGTGGCCACCCTTCCCAGAAGAGATTATAACTGATGGTATACAACTAGGCCCCATAACGGCTACCATTCCTGGTCTGCCACTACTAGACCAGGCAATGCTCAATGGTGTACTGTGGTTCCTGTTAAAGACAGTTGCAGTCATATTCTTTATTCTATTACCTAGAGGCGTATTTCCTCGCATACGAATAGATATGCTGCTATCTTTAGGATGGTACAAACTCATCGGCCTGTCATTTATCAACATCTTTATAGCCTTGGCGCTGCTTTACGCTGGAGTACTTGGACCTGGAGGTATAATATAATGGGAACTGCGACTGGAATAATCAAAGCTCTAAACTCGGGTGTGAAACACTTGGCGCGCAAGCGGTTCACATTACGATACCCTGAACAGAAGCTAAAGTTTGTGGGTGATGGCTACAGATATGATCCCGTCACCGGTGTTGGTGTTGCTGGCCTAAAGGGTCGCCATATGCTGTTTCACGATCACTGTACAGGTTGCCAGCTATGCTCTATAGCATGCGAGGGTGTGGCAGAGGCCATCGCCATGGTAAAGGTTCCTGAGACACATAAGCAGAACAAGAAGAGCATAATGCCTCAGATAGACTATGGCAAGTGTGTCTTTTGTGGACTATGCGTGGATGCATGTCCTTTCTATGCATTATACATGAGCAATGACTATGAACTGTCATCGTTCACAAAGGAGGGTTTGATTTACACCCCGGCCCAACTACAGGTGAAGCCACACGTATCGCAAGATGCGGAGATAAAGATAACTGATAGGGGTGCCACCCATGGCTGATGCTGTATTTTTGGCGCTCTCGGTTCTGACTGTGGGCTCGGCCATTGCTGCCTTGGAGATGCGCTCGCTGATATACGGCTCAATAGCCTTGATGGGTTCACTGGGTGGAGTGGCAGGCTTCTTCTTTTTACTGGATGCGCCATTTGTTGCACTATTTCAGCTGGCCGTCTATGTGGGCTCGATAGCCGTACTGATACTATTTACTGTAATGTTGGTACGACGCGAACTGATATTCAAAAAGATCGAGGATAAGCGCCGCAAGATGGCAGGTATTGGTTTAATGCTTGTCTTTTTAGTCTCGGTGGGCGCCTTGATAATGTCATCTGGGATTCATCAGTTGGAGTCTGACTCGCCGCCCATAGACTTTCGGGAGATAGGCGAAGACTTTTTGGTGTACTATTGGCCTGCTTTGGTGGTCATGGCCCTGATACTGTCTGGGGCCGTAACTGGAGCCTTGGTGTTGGCTAGACGGGAGGTAGAGAATGGCTCTAATTGAATTTGTTCTGGTCTCTGTGGCACTGTTGGGTATTGGCATATATGGCCTGGCAGTAAAACGAAACGCCATACGCATGCTCTTTGCAGTGGAGATTATTATAAACGCCGCAAACTTGAACCTTGTGGCATTCTCTAGATATGTGGATGACAGTGGGGGACAGACATTGGCACTCTTCTCCATTGCCATCGCTGCTGCTGAGGTTGCAGTGGGTCTGGCGTTGGTGGTGGTGGCGTACCGCATGTACAAGGATGTAGACATTGCCAACTTTAGGAGCTTGCGAGGATGATAGAGTTTGGACTGCTTCAGGCAGTATTTTTACCTCTCTTTTTAGCTCCTGTAGCGTATGTTTTGGGGACTAGATATGGCGCCGGTCCGGCCATGTGGTTCTCCTTTGTTGTTCTATTGTATGGTACCATCTTGGTGGTTTGGGGTGCCCTCTCTGACTACTCTGAGTATTACCCATGGACTGAAGCGTTTGGCGGCTTTGGCTTCTCTTTGGATGGCCTCTCCTCACCATTTGCCATAATAATATATGTGCTCAGTACAATCTTGGTGATCTACTCCCGCCCATACATGGTGCACCGCTTTGAGGAGATGGCAGATGGCACGATACAAAAGTCTGCATTGAACAGGCAGGTGGGGCTGTACTTTGCACTATACCTGGTATTTGCCATGGGCATGCTGGGAACCGTTATGTCTACAAACATGATACAGTTCTATGTATTCTTCGAGATAATGCTGATACCTGGTTTCTTTTTGGTCTCTCTGTGGGGTGATGGACCTCGTCGCAAGATTGGTCTGATGTTTCTCTTCTGGACGCATGTAGGCGCCGTCGTATTATTGTTGGGCTTTCTTATGATCGGTTTGACGGTTGGGAGCTTTGACTTTTCAGATATATCCGAGTCTGCCATACCGCCAGATATAGTTCTACTATCGGCAATAGCCATATCCATAGGATTGGGCGTAAAATTGGCAGTCTTTATGTTTCATATATGGCTCCCTTGGGTTCACGGTGCCGCACCTACCCCCATAAGCGCCCTACTGTCACCGGCCATGATTGGCATAGGCGCGTATGGTATATTTCGATTGGTAGTTGAGTTTCTTCCTAATACATTTGCAGATATAGCCATATGGTTTCACATATGGGGCTTGGTTACAATGTTGTATGGGGGCGCCATGGCCCTGATGCAAGACGACATAAAACGACTCTTTGCATATTCGTCCATATCCCAGATGGGATATCTGTTGTTTGGAATAGGATCTTTGTCTGTACTTGGTATGGCTGGAGCCGAGATGATGTATATAACACACGCCCTGGGGAAGGGACTGCTCTTTATGACCGCCGGTATACTGATAGTAAAGGCGGGCACGCGTAGCATATCAAAACTGGGCGGTCTGGCAGGAAAGATGCCCATTACAGCAGTCTGTGCCGTTGTGGGTGCTCTAACCATAATGGGAGTTCCGCCCACTAGCGGCTTTATGGGCGAGTGGATACTCTTCTATGGCGCCTTGGAGACTGCCATATCTGAAGGATCGATGGTGCGAGCAGTCACATTCGGCTTGGGCCTTGTGGCTACAGTCCTTACAATGTCCTATATGTTATGGATGCTAAAAAGAGTCTTCTTTGGCAAAACTCCACAGCATCTAGAGAAGGTTCGCGATGCCGGTTGGCACATGACCGCACCCATGATGGTTCTGGCCGGCTTTACCATTGTACTGGGCATATATCCAGATATCTTCCTTGAAGGTATAATTCCGTACATGGAGGGGGTGTTGCGCATTTGATGCATGAACTAATCTGGCTAGTCTGGATACTGCCGTTTGTTGCCGCCCTTATAATGCCTGGCGTAGGTCGTGCGTCTAAGAAGGCTACAAACTATGTGGCTGTGGGATTTGCATTGGCATCTGCCCTGTCTGCCGCCTCCCTACTACCCATGGCGCTAGCTGGTGATGAAATGCACCATCAGATAATGTGGATTGAGGCCATCGGACTGGAAGCAGGTGTCTTGGCAGACCCCGTATCCGTTATAATGGCAAACGTTGTCGCATGGATCTCTTTCCTGATAATGGTGTATAGTACCGGATACATGAAGGGCGATAGAGACATTATACGATTCTGGTTCTGGATGATGTTCTTTATAGGCTCGATGCAGATCATAGTCCTCTCCGACAATCTACTGCAATTATTCTTTGGATGGGAGGGCGTGGGATTGGCCTCCTACTCGTTGATCTCCTTCTGGTATAGAGACAAACACAAGGACCATGTGGGTCAGCGTGGCCGTACCGCCTTGGGGCTGCTGGACTACTACTCTCCCACACATGCGGGCATGAAGGCATTCATCATGACAAAGGTGGGCGATATAATGATGCTGTCTGGCATGCTCTTGATATTTTTGTATGCTGGCACATTCGGGTTCCGGGAGTTGGTGGAGACGACCACGTGGGCCACCCAGATGGATGCCGTAGGACTACTGGTACCTGCCTTTGTGTTACTATTTGGTGGTGCCGTGGGAAAGTCGGCCCAGTTCCCACTGAATGAGTGGCTACTTGAAGCAATGACCGGACCCACTGCAGTATCTGCATTGATCCACGCCGCGACCATGGTAAAGGCAGGTGTCTTTTTGGTGGCCCGGATTGGACCTATCATGTTTGCACTGGGAGCTGCGGGAATCCTCGGCGAGCAGTTCTTTGCCATTGTGGCCTGGACTGGCGCCATTACGGCACTTTTGCTGGCCACGCAAGGCATGACAAACCCTGAGATCAAAAAAGTATTGGCATACTCTACTGGCTCACAGATTGGATACATGATGATGGCGCTGGGTGTCGCTGGCTTATCTCATCAGTATGTCGATGGCTATACCGCCGGATTCTTCCATCTTATATCCCATGCCATGTTCAAGGCATCACTCTTTATGGCTGCTGGTTCACTGTTACATGTCGTGGGTAGCCGCTTTATGACTGATATGGGAGGCCTGCGCAAACACATGAAGAAGACATATGCATTCATGTGGGCCGCGGGGCTAGGCCTGATGGGGGCACCATTCATTACTACTGGCTTTTGGAGCAAAGATGCTATATTTGCTGCAGTATACGAATCTGGTGCTGAGTTTGGCATGATACTCTACGGAATTGCTGTTTTAACAGCCATAATTACGGCATTCTATACTACCCGTATGATTGGCATGGTCTTTCATGGAGAGAAGAGTGCACACGTCCAAAAAATGGAGTCTGAAGGCCACCACATACATGAGGCACACCTCTCAATGTGGGTACCCTACGGCATACTGGCAGCCCTGACTATAATAATAGGAGTGGCCGGCTTGTACGTGGAGGGCTCACTGCACCACCTGTTTGATGAGTATCTGGATCACTCATTCCACATACACAGCGAACATGCAGAAGAGTCTGATGCTGGCATATTGGGAGGTCTAAACCCTGTGGCTTTGATGTCATCGCTTGCAGCCTTTGGTATAGGAATATTGCTTGGGTATATCTTTTACATTGGACGATTAGTTAGTCCTCAACGACTGATATCTTCTAATCTCTTCTTTTATGGCATACACAAACTACTGTTAAACCGGTGGTACCTGAACAGTATGGTATATTGGTGCTTTGTGGTGGCGCCACTCTGGCTGGCAAGAGGACTATTCCGATACTTTGAGCGTACGGCAATAGACTACGGCATGAATACGGGACTTGAGAGGGCCACCAGATGGGGTGCTACTGTGGTACAGGGAACTCAGACCGGAACCGTGCAATCATACCTATTTGTATTTGGAGCGGGACTACTATTTGTGGTCCTGATGTTGATGGTGTGAGGTGTATGATACATGATTGAGATGAATGCAACCCCCTTGGTAGTACTAGGTGTGCTGGGCGTGGCTGGTGTTATACTGCCAGTGCTTGATGTGGCGCGTAGGGAGCGATTCACACAGATGTATGCTGCCTTGGCGCTAGGTGCCCTCTTTATATCCATAGGATACGTGGGGTATCAGTTTGTGTCAGGCGTGATACAGCCGGGCGCAGTCTTTTCTACAGACGTACTGGCCGATGATGCCTTTGGTGGCCTCTTTGCCATTGCAATGCTTATAGTGGCCGTCTTTAGCGTTACAGGCTCTATAAGTTACATGCGAAATCAAAAGTATCCGGCAGTTTACTACTCTTTGATACTACTATCTGCCATAGGAATGGTGCTGGTCGCATACTCTACTGACCTTGTGATGCTCTTTGTAGCCTGGGAGTTGATGAGTATACCCACCTATGTGCTGGCAGGCTTTATGAAGCGAAACCCCATATCAAATGAGGCAGCTCTAAAGTACTTTTTGTTCGGCGCCATGTCCTCGGCCATTATAGTATATGGCATATCGATGGTGTATGGACTAACTGGTACCACCAACATATCTGAGGTTATAGTTGGCTTGACGACACTGGATGCATCAATGATACCTCTGGCTATACTGGCAGTCGGTCTGTTCATTGCTGGGTTTGGCTTTAAGATGGGCCTGGTACCATTTCACATGTGGCTGCCCGATACGTATGAGGGCGCTCCCCAACCTATAACTGCCCTGCTGGCCGCAGCCACCAAGAAGGCCGGCTTTGCTGCTACAATTCGCATAGTTATAATGGGCATGGCAGCCTTGCATCTGGACTGGGCGCTGGCTCTAGGTGTCATCGCTGTCATGACCATGACCATAGGCAACGTTGCTGCCATAATGCAGAAGAATCTGTCCAGGATGCTGGCTTATTCGAGTATAGGACATGCTGGCTATATTCTAATTGGTTTGGCTGTGGCACCTTATTCGGCGACTGGACTACAGGGCTCCCTGTATCATGTACTTAATCACGCCGTCATGAAGGGTGCTGCATTTATAGCCATCTCGGGTATGGTGGTGGCGCTGGCCGTAACACATCTGGATAAGATAAAGGGACTGGGACGTCGCATGCCCATTACGGCACTGGGACTTACCATATCTTTACTGGCACTGGCCGGTGTTCCCCCACTGAACGGCTTTTGGAGTAAATTGATGCTCTTTGGCGCAGCACTGGAATCTGGAAGTGTTGTGTGGTGGGGCCCTTGGCTTGCTATTGCCGCCGTACTGAACAGCGCCCTGTCTTTGGCGTATTATGGTTGGATCATGCGCAAGATGTACTTTGAGGGTGAGGATGCCAAGCGGGTCCGGGAACCAAAATCAGTCATAGCTGTAATGATATTTTCAATAATATTTATGGTGGGCCTGGGTGTCTATCCAGACCCCGTAATCCAGTTCGTCGAGATTGCCACGCCCGCCTTTACTATTCCCTAAATTGTGGCAGTTTTCATCCCGTCTGAATTTATGTAGGACTTGCGCACTGAACTGTAAAGTTAGTAGCGCCTAGCAAAAAATGGCACCAGCGCTAAATTTTACCACCGTTTCCGCCCCACTCAAATGAGTACTGTTTCCACTCCGCTAGTTTGATCTATATTTCCACTTTACCGCATAAATTTTAAAGACTCCCATTTCCACTCCAGGCGCTATTTTTTGACAGGCACTACTGACTTTACAACCCACTGCGTACACATTAAAGAAAATTATGCTAAATGTCATCATTACTGCTAGAGTCTGTCCTGCACCAAATTATACTAGCACCAAACTTTAATTACCGATAAACGGCAATTCAATTTACATATTGAACAGAAAAAATATCAGTACTAATCCGCTTTTAAAATTATACGCGCCATACATTACACGAATAAACGAGTCATTGAATATGGAGATGGAGGCGTATGCCAACTCAGAGTTTTACGAACCATTATTGTATTCACTAGATGGTGGAAAGCGTATAAGGCCACTCATACTAGTACTATCGGCAGAATGTTTTGGTGAGGCGGATGAAAATGCCATGTCTGCAGCATGCGCCGTAGAGTTACTTCATACAGAGTCCATAATACATGATGACATAATTGATGATGAGATGCGCCGAAGGCAGAAGAAACCATTCCATGTCAAATATGGTTATGATACTAGTATTCTTAGCGGCGACTTTGTGTTGGGCCTGATACTATCCATATCTGCACGGCTGGACAACGCCCGAATAACGGATAATTTGGCTAAGACTGCCATGTTGATGAGTGAGGGTGAGATGATTGAGGAGCGATTAGTGAGCGGAGATGATGCCACCTTTGAAGACTACTTAAAGACAATACAGTACAAGACCGCCACGGCATTTGAGGCTGCAGCCAAGATCGGGGCCATAATAGGTGGTGGAGACGAGCGTCAGATATCTGATGTAACCAAGTATGGTCGAAATATGGGGATAGCATATCAGATACGCGATGATCTCTTAGACTGGAAGAATGAAGATAAAATATTCAACATGCTGGTGAGAAAGAGCACTGACCCTCGCGATGTATTTGATAAGATGGAAGAGATGTCAAAGACATATGCAGGAAAAGCCCGGTCTGCTCTAGAGGGAATACCTGCAGGAAGCGCACGGTCTGGATTGGAAGAATTAATTGGATTTGCTGTACTAAAAGCATGACACATTTTATTAGAAAATAAAATTATCTTTATCTAATTAAACAGTCTTTGTTACCCCTAAAATCCAATTTTAATTAATATATAATTCATTAACAGTCTGCACATACAACATGAAATAAATATTTGATCAAATCAAACCTCCATCTTTAGACCAGTATTTTGTTTTTTGAAATACTATGTATCACCAGTTAATATTTAGTACCAATAATTAGTATTTGATACCAACAACTAGTTTAAAATGTCTATCATTGGTAATTAAAACCCCAAATCAATTATTCAACACATAAGCCGTTACGTATGATCAACTTCAAAAAGCGAAACAGTGACACATTTAGAAAATAACACGTAATTTATCGATATTTCTATAATAATTGATTATACTGGCATCTAGACCAGCTACCGGATAATGTATTGTACGAACGTGTCTGTTAATTTTGATTTTATCTCTCCTTATGATCAGTATAGTTTTTAGATGTCATCTTTTATTCAACTACGATATTCTTCTCGAATGTAGCATTACGTTGAAATTTTGATAAATTGACAAAAAACATAATAAAAAACTAATTGAAGCCACCCATGACATTCTACCTGTGAATGAAATTTTTAAATACAATTAGCACCCTAATATATAGCAAGATGCCTATTGATCTGGGAGATTACAATGATCTAGTTGTTGAACCCATCGAGATACGATTTATTCGACCCTCGAAATTTCCTGTCAGATACTCTGCTGATGACACCGTAGAGATGATATCACTCAAGGAGAGCATAAGACAGCATGGTGTACTACAACCCATATTGGTGAGAGCATTAGAACAAGGTTTTGAGATTGTGGCCGGGCATAGACGATTCTCTGCCTGCAGATCACTGCGTCACAGGTTTATACCGTGCCGTATAGGCGAATTTAGCGATCAGCAGGCATTTGAGATACAACTATCTGAGAACCTACAAAGAAAGAGTATGGACCCATTAGAGGAGGCTGAAGCCTATCAGAAATATGTAACAGAGTTTGGATGGGGTGGTGTTGCGGACTTGAGTGCGCGTATAGGAAAGAGTGAGGAGTATGTGTCACATAGAATACAGCTGTTACGGCTTCCAGACAGCGTAAAGAGTCACATCATAGACAAGAGTATGAATGTGAGTCAGGCGCTGGAACTGGTGGGATCTCCCAACTCTGATATGTTTGTCGATGATATAGTGAATAATAGACTTACAGTAAAACAGATAAGACATCTAAAGACAGACATCCAAGATCCTGGAACTGTGGCCAAACGTAGACGCGACTCCAAATCCAAAGAGTCTAACATAACAAAGAGAGGCATATTTGCACTAAAGATAGCACTCTCTCGGTTTGATGACTTGGTGGAGGCCGCTCATGACACCGACCCTCAACAGCGAGCCGCCTTGGTTGCTTTTTTGATGGATATGCGATTAAAAGTCCATTCTATGATAGATGAGACCATACGGTTTGAAAAGAGTCGGCCTAAACGTTAACAGATTATATGCCCAAAAATGGTGGTGCCCATTCCTGCATAAATTTTCTATATTCGGCCTTTGTATACACTAATGCATACATGGAAGCGTCAGTCTGCGGGACAAAGTCGTATACCTCATACGTCTGTAGTATGTCTCCAAAGAGATTTCTGAATATATCGTTCTCTTCATATGCTATATCTTTGGTCAGAAACGATTTCACAGTTATCCAGTCATAGCCCCCCAAGGTCTTTCCAGAGTATGCAACAAAAGGTGCCTCGTTAAGATACTTTTTAAGACCTTCCAATCTTTTGGGCAGGGCCTGAGATATTCGAAACGTCATTAAATCTATGTGTACTATTCGTCCAGGTATCTTTTTTGTATCTACAGATATTGTATAACCACGAATTACGCCATCGGCCTCCATCTGTTTGATGCGAGACTCTATCTCATCCTGACTTATGCTGTATCCAAAGCCCCGCAGATAGTCCCATATGGCAAACGTTCCCTGTCGAGCATCTTGACTCAGAGCTGATAATATTACATGATCTGCTCCATCCATAATATGTAATAACAAAACGGATATTTAATCAATTCATTTCTTGTGCTGTGTAGTGTCTGTTAAATCTCTTAAAATATTATAAAATTACAGTTTATGGGCCTCTGCGCGACTACACGTGTAACTCTGAGTAGTACAGATGTGAGATATATGATGAGAGTCTTGCACCTCAAAGTGTATATTTATCCCAGAGGTAAAGTGGCGGTTGAAACTAGATGGTTACAAAATAGATATCCAGTCGTATGATGACAACTTTGCAGGAGTGTACGGAGATGAGCTTATATGAAACATGGACTATGCTGTAACATGGATTATGCACACCCAGAAATTCTTGTAGATACAGACTGGGTGGAAGAGAACTGTCTAAAAGAAGGTGTTCGATTAATAGAGGTTAACTATCGCCCCGAGAAGGCATACTTGAAGGGCCATATACGAGGCGCGACACTGATTCGATGGGGGGACCTGATCAAAGAAGACAGCTATACGGACAAAGCATTTGGGCAGACATGGCTACCTGGGATGGACTCGTACGATGATAGCCTTCCTCAGGATATACTGGACAAGAAAGAGTTTGAGCAGATGATGTCAAACCACGGTATAGAAAAAGATACAAAAGTTGTGCTGTACGGAGATCATGGCAACTGGTTTGCCGCCTATGCATTCTGGCTCTTCAAGATATACAATCATCAAGACCTCTGTCTTATGGATGGGGGTAGAATAAAGTGGGAATTAGAAGGGCGCGAGTATGTTACCGAGGAGATGCAGGTGCAGCTCACCAAATATAAGGTAAAATCCAACAATGAGGGTGACTTTCGTGCATCATTGGATGATGTCTATGACTCTCTTGATAGCAAAGATGTGACACTGGTCGATATAAGATCTCCTGAAGAGTATTCGGGCAAGACCACATCTAACAAAGATTTGGAATTAGACGAGATGGATAAGAAAGGCCATATCCCCGGAGCCGTCAACGTCCCAGCAAGTCAGACAGTCAACAAGGATGGTACATTCAAGAGTTATGATGAACTATTGGAGCTGTATAAGTCACATGGAGTGATATCCGATGATGACGTAGTGACGTATTGCCGACTTGGAGAGAGGGCTGCGCACTCATGGGTTGTTCTTAGGTACCTGTTGGGCTACCCTAACGTGTCCAGCTACGATGGTTCTTGGGGCGAGTGGGGGACTGTCCATGGTGTGCCTATAGTGACATCTGATACGCCAAAAGATACAGATTCAAAGAGAGAAGGTGACGCATAGTGGAATGCAGTAAGATCCAATATTTTTCGATCTTATTAGCTTAGAAGTAATATTCAAAATCCGGCACTTAGGCGACCTTAACCTGCATGATACCACATATGGTAGGCTCTAGAGATACACTCACACCCAAACCAGGGGCAGAATTATAAATGTTGTATATCAGATAGAATACATATTACATGTCATGTATGGTCAGGCGGCTACTGCCAAACCGGGCGTCTCTGATGTCATGTCCCATATATTACAGGATGTTTTGGTGGGTTGCCGGACACCATCAGGCAGCATGTAATCCATGAGTTTTGGAGGAGCCAACTCGCTATTATTCACAATGCCAGTTATTGTCGCCTTTAGGTCGTCTATCGAGTCAAAGTAGTTGCCTGCCAAGGCGCGCTTGAGATCACGCCACAGCATCTCTATGGGGTTCAGTTGAGGAGTATACTTGGGAAGGAAGATGCGCACCATACCACCATTGGAATCTCTCTCGTACTCGTTCATCGTTTGCGACTTGTGAGACGAGACATTATCCAAAACGACTGCCACATTCCTCACGCCCTCCCTGACCTTGTTCATGAATATCTTGAGGGTCTCTGAGTCGGTCGAATTTACAATGGCGATATGGAACCAACCGTCCCCTAACACGCCCATAAGCCGTACAGACTTTTTTGACCAGCTCATGGGAATGGTCTCATGACCGCCAACTGGCAGCCAGCCATAGCCGTTCCACCCGCCCACCATACATGATGCCTCATCCAGGGCCATTATGACATATCCGAGAATCGCCATTGTTCTAAGACGTTCTCCAGTAGTCTCCTTGAACTCTTTTTGTTCCTCCTCTGAAGCGCTCTTGTGTGGAGCTGGCCTTGACTTGCGGAATGAGTAATCTACATCATGCATCGTACGACGTATGGTGTCGAGACTACACTTCACACCTAATTTTTCGTATATCACACCTTTCATCATCTTGGCCTGCCATCGTTTCCTCTTAAATCCAAACTGTACGGGCGATTTGGACAGCCACCCTTGTATCGTATTCATCATGGCATCACTCAACAATCGAGCTCGGCCAGGAGGCTTGCGGTCATCCAAATCGTTCAAACCTCTATCTCTTCCCCTTACTAACCAGCCGCGTATCGTACCCGGCCGCCTATATAGCTCCTTTGCTATCGTGTCGATGGTCTTGGATTCCTTTCTCTTGATGCATGCCAACAACACGGTCTTCTCCTTACCCTCTTGGAGGTTCGCCATACGCTCTTCCATCTCTTTAATGGTATAATCTGGCATGAACTTGTCACCTTTTTGGATACGTTCTTCCCCCTTTGCCGTGGGTCGTGGGCCATCTTTTGATTTGTCATGGTTAAATACTGTATCCGTGTTATTCTTTTGTGCCGACCTTTTGGGGTTGAACATACCATTAGGTGGCACACTCTTCTTTAAATACTACTTAGTTGATCTAAATTAACTTTGTTGTACAACAAATTTCACCCGCATCCCAACGGAGCGTCGTAACGGCACGATACAATACTGTGAACTGGACCCATATCGATCTTTTTATAACCAATACGGTGCCATCGGCCACTGGAAAAATATTGAGGATCATTGCTGAGTACTACGCACCAAAGAAATCCAAAGGTTGGGGCGGTCGTTTTTGGAGCAAGTAAGAAAATATGTGCCCAATTATAATGAGCGGTATATGCAGCAACGCGAGGAACGGCTTTACAGATTGTACCAACAGCATACAGCCACCTAACAGGCACGTATCTCAAACTGGCCTATATCATAAGAGAGATTGACCATGATAATGTCAAGTTATATGAGATGCGCAGTATACACTGACTGAAACACATCAACCCTGCATATCTATCTGAAGCGGCCCTGTTCATGTCTGGTAAGTTGCGCCGTCTGGAGACTTTGACATTCCACCAGAACTCATCAAGCCGTCCGACTGTCGTATCACAACCATATACAATACATGCTGTGGAGCTATGTGATTATTTATGGTTCATATGATCGAACTCTCTCAAAGATGGGCGCTCGTTGCAAATATGTCGTACTAATTATAATCAAATTTAGAGGATTTTGAAGTATTCTTTGTATCTGAGGCAGTCTACAGCGATAACTCTTTTAGGCATGCTAAGCGTAATTTCGAGCTATTGGAGTTTGTGCTATCACCAACTATCGGATATGTGGTCCTCATAGGTGTGGGACTAGCGATGGCGGCCGTTGTTACCATGATGGTCAAGGTCGAGACCAAGTGGTTGGGAACCCGTAAGACTTCTGAGTGGTTCTATACGGCAGGCCGTACCATAAAGACGGGACTCATTGCTGCATCTATAGTTTCAGCCTGGACTTGGGCAGCCACGCTGTTGCAGTCGTCTACTGTGACGTTTGAGTTTGGTATGGCCGGAGCTTTTTGGTATGCCGCCGGAGCTAGCATACAGGTGGTCCTCTTTTCAATAATAGCAATAGAGCTGAAACGGAAGGCTCCCATGACACATACATTTCCCGAGATGATATATGTCCGGTACGGGAAACACCCGCACAAAGTATTTCTCTTCTTTGCATTACTAACTAATACTATAGTTACTGCAATGCTGGTTTTGGGAGGCGCAGCAGTGGTGAACTCCCTAACCGGCGTGGATATTACACTGGCCGCATTTCTCTTGCCCGTGGGAATAGTTGCGTATACAGTCTTTGGAGGACTAAAAGCTACATTCTTTGCCGAATATATCAATGCCGGCTTCATATTTGTGGTAGTTCTGATATTTGTCTTGGCGATATATTTTACTGGCCCGACTATAGGGGGCATACCTGGGATGTACGACAAACTCACCGAGGCGGCATTACTTAACCCTGTGGAGGGGAATGTTGCAGGCAGCTTTCTCACTTTGGCCTCGGCTGGAGCTTTGGTCTTTGGAATAATAAACATTGTAGGAAATTTTGGAACCGTCTTTGTGGATCAATCATATTGGCAGAGGGCCATTGCCGCGCGGCCAAAATCGGCCACTGGTGGCTTCATACTGGGCGGTCTGGCGTGGTTTGCAATTCCCTTTGCGCTGGCCACTACGTTGGGTCTGGCAGCAGTAGCCAGCGGTGTGATACTGACCGAAGATCAGGTGGGTCAGGGACTTGTGGCGCCCACTACTGCATCAGTACTGATGGGTGATGTGGGCGCAATCTTGATACTAACAATAATCTTTACGGCCGTCACTGCCGCGGGTTCATCACAACTAGTAAGTGTCTCATCACTGGTGACATATGATGTATACCGAACATACATGAAGCCCTCGGCTACAGGCCGCCAACTCATACGGGTGTCGCGATATACAATACTGTTATTTGGTATGGGCATGGGATTGTTGGGGCTAGCATTACTCCATATTGGACTATCGCTCCAGTATGTGTATCTTCTGATGGGCATATTGATAGGCTCTGCGGTTGCACCAATTGCCATGTCGCTATTATGGTCTAGAACTGGCCCACATACGGCAATATCTGGAGCCATAGTGGGATTGGTGGCCGGCGTAGCAGTCTGGCTGGCATCAGCATATGCCATACATGGCGAGATCACTGTATTAGCTACAGGAGATACAATTCCAATGCTGGCTGGAAATATATCTTCCATATCTACTAGTCTTGTAATATGCGTGGCTGGCAGCATGTTGACTCGCAACCGCTTTGACTTTCAGATGCTGCGACAAAAGATTGTTGTACTCGATGAGAAGATGCGCTCCATTATAGATAGGGATGCAGATGAGAATATGTTACGTCGTGCCTCGACAATATCCAAAAGGATAGGGCTGGCGGCAACAATGACGGTGGTGGTGGTCTGGCCGGCGCCTCTGTTTTTAAGCGGATATGTCTTTACATTATCATCATTTACTGTGTGGGTCTGGTTGGCGGCTCTATGGGCGGTGGCCGGCGCCATAGTGGTGATCGTACTGCCACTCTTTGAGGCTAGACGAAGTATATGGCATGTCATATCTCATACGGACTCTGAAGATCATAATGGTGTAATATATGATCAAGACACTGTAATGGGTACGCCTTCAATTAGTGTTCTTGTACCCATAGATGGCTCAATACAATCTTTACGTGCCATGAGTAAGATGCATAATCTACTTCAGGAGATGGCTGGCGTCAGACTATATCTATTATACGTGATAGAGTGGCCCGAGGAGAATAAAGAGACCGATGAAAATATCATGCATCAGATGCAAAAAGAGGGTTACTTGGTACTACAGAGTGTGGTGGTTCCCAGAGAAGCTGGAGACGTGCACCGTATAGTGAAGGTTGGAGACCCATCTACACGAATAGTCGAGATGGCCGAGAGTCTTCATGTAGATATGATAGCCATGGGGCGCCGGGGCCTGGGAGGTACTGATGATACTTTGGGTCATGTCACTCAAAATGTAATCCGGGCCACGCGCCAGCCGGTCATACTACTGGACTAACTGCATGATGGCGCACTACACGCACAACACTATACATCATATGTAGAACAGCCTCAGTTTTGTTAGCGAGCATTCGTACTATTATGCCATCTTTACTATGCGTTATACTGGCACCACATGACACGTCCTTATGATGTAACATTGTGTCATTTATGTCACTGTATACTTTTGGTATTATACTGGCAGGTGCTAGTATGTACATGGTGGATACAATGTCGTATGTACCCATTATGCCATATTCGGAGACGCTATTTTGTGTGGGCTCAATCTGAGATGCATCGTACAGTCGCCATGTATCTGTATCACTTTTGGCAGATACTGTACTTTTAAACGATGAATATTCGAACATCTCCCCAAAAGCCCGCCGCCCTGAAGACAGTATGTCTGTGTATATTATGGTGGCCGACGGATGACAGACAATATCGACACTCTGTACATATCTGGAGTTCTTATACGGTATTGTGATGTCTGGCAGAAACTCCAGGTATGAGTCTTGCTCCAAGGTGATGGATATACTCTGGGTAGCCACCATACCCTGGGTATCATATATGCGCGTGGCTCCCTGAGTGGTCAGGCGGGCACGTGCCTTACCCTTTAATGTTATCTGTATGGTGTGACTATCTTTACCAAGAATGCCACCTGAACTACTCATCATGTATAGATGCGCCATATCGTATATTGTGTCATCACAGTGAATGGCTCTCTGTATGTGGTATGGTGGTTGCACAAACTGTTCTGTTATGGTGGTCTTTCTACCTCCACTTAGCACCAATTGCAGAACCCCCTGCCTCCCTACATGATACGTCATTGTGTATGCGCCTTTGGTGCCTGATCAAACAGTATATCTGATATGATATGGTCTACTATGCTATCTACACCTGTATTGTGTCTACAGTCGGACATCAAAAACGGCCTTTGGTCTCTCATGCGCAACGAGTCTTTACTCATGGTCTCTAGATTTGCATCAACGTGTGGGGCCAAATCTATCTTGTTTATCACTAAAAGATCACAACTCTGTATGCCTAACCCGCCCTTACGGGGATACTTGTCTCCCCCGGCTACATCTATTACATATATGAAATAGTCCGCCAATACGGGACTAAAGGTAGTGGTGATGTTGTCTCCACCACTCTCTATAATTATAATGTCCAGCTCAGGATGACTCTGCTCCATCTCCTCTATTACTGCCAGATTCATGGAAGGGTCTTCGCGAACAGCCGTGTGGGGGCAGCCACCGGTCGCCAGTCCGACTACCAAATCTTTGGGTATAATGTTCAGATTTGTAGACAATGTATGTCGAATTCTATCTGCATCCTCTTTTGATATGACATCATTTGATATTATGCCCGTCACATAGCCCCTGTCATACAATATGGGGACCATCCGCTCTATCAACAGACTCTTGCCAGAGCCCACCGGACCTCCAATACCAACCCGGGGAATCCTATTGACCACCATTTTGTATCATCCAATTATGTAATAAACATCTTGGCATCCATACGCTCATGAACCATCTGCATTATCTCTGCCTGCGGACAGAACTGCCAGATATCTTTTGATGTATATCCGTACTCTGCGGCCTGTAGTATATTTGGCTGAAGTGAATACATTATACTTTGAGCCTCTAGATGATGTATCATGCCCAACCTCAGGGCCGCCCCAATACTTGAAGTCACAAAACTGTACGATACGGCCAGCGGCGCCATCATATGCTCCAGATTCATGGCGCAGCAACATATGCCAATGGCTACAGGATGTGAGCCTGAACCTGCATCAGATACATACTGTAGATACCACTTTAATGTGTCATTTTGTATAAAGTTGGCCACACATCGCGCCGTCTGTATGCCTGACCTCCTATACACTCTGCGCGACTCTTGTACCGTCTTGATGGCTGTGATCTTTTGATCTAACAATTCCAGCTCTTTAATGTCGTGTGTGGCGGCATACTTGTACGCTAGAGCGGCAGCCGTACAGTCGGTTGGCCCCACCTGATTCTGTAAGTATGCAGCACAGAACTCTTTTAGGTCTACACCTGACGTTATATCTTTGGCCAAATACATGGACTCTATTCCATTGGACGTACTAAACAGGCCAGCTGGAAACATGCTGTCGCACAACTGCATCATGTTTAGTATATTACGCATGGTCACTCACATTGGCGTTGTTGTGTGGTACAAATACCCGCATCTCAACTGCGATGTCATCTATGTCTAGCCTGTTTAATATGCGTCGGAATGTCGCCTCTTCAGATACATCCTGTATGGGGAGTAGTATCTGATTATTCTGTATGTCTATGGGGCGATGTAGATTGCCCAAGATGTGGCCCAACAGTACGAGTGTGGATGGTGCACCATTAGTGGGCATCTGTATGACACATACCAACTCTGGCATCTGTTGTATGGTGACGATGTGGCCATCGCCTTGCAGTATTATGCCATTGTATAAAGTCATGCCGACAGGTAAATCGATACCCATATCGTAACCCTTCTTCGACTGACGTCTGATGCGACTCTTTTGCATCTGTGCCCTGTCTAATGATATGACATCCAAGTTCTTTGTGTTTGTTGTATCATCCAAGATGGTATCTAGCCTTATCACATCATACGGACACCATTAATGATTATTAAGTACGCACTCTTTAACAGAGTAATGATGCTGACACCTCGCGAGACAGACAAACTACAGATATTTGTAGTAGCAGAGCTGGCCCGGAGGCGACAAGGAAGGGGTTTGAAACTGAATAGACCTGAGGCGATAGCCTTGATTGCAGATCATGTGCTTGAGGGTGCCCGGGATGGGCGTTCAGTAGCCGAATTGACCAGCTCAGGTCGTAATGTATTATCAAGTGATGATGTACTGCCTGGCGTTGCAGACCTGATAGATTCAGTACAGGTTGAGGCTACATTTGATGATGGGACAAAGCTGGTAACGGTGCACAATCCGATACGGTGATGCATGATGATACCTGGAGAGTACTACATATCAGAAGGAACAATACAAGCCAACGAGGGTATGCCGACCAGAACTATACAGGTGGAGAATACCGGAGATAGGCCCATACAAGTAGGGAGTCACGTACACTTCTTTGAGGCCAATAAGATGCTCAAATTTAACCGTCAAGAGTCATACGGATTTCGTCTGGATATACCTTCAGGAACATCCATACGGTTTGAACCCGGCGATGCCAAGACAGTACCATTGGTGCAATACGGAGGTAATAAGGTGGTGTATGGTTTTGGAGGATTAGTGAATGGTTCTTTAGAGGAGAGATATGAGGATGCCAAAAGACTGGCTGTTCAGCGGGGGTATAAGGGGGCATGACGAGCAGCATACCTCGTCGACGATACGCATCTTTGTATGGACCTACTGTCGGTGATCGTATACGGCTGGCAGATACCAATCTAATTATGGAGATTGAAAGAGATCTTGTACGGTATGGAGATGAGGCCGTCTTTGGTGGCGGCAAAAGTATACGGGACGGCATGGGCCAGGCCAGTGGAGTGTCTGATACAGATGCTTTGGATTTGGTGATTACAAATACTATAGTGCTAGACCCGATACTTGGTATAGTCAAAGCCGACATTGGTGTAAAGAATGGCCGTATTGTAGGAGTGGGGAATGCTGGAAACCCTGACACCATGAATGATATAGATATGACCATAGGATCAACTACCGAAGTAATAGCTGGTGAGCACACCATATGCACACCAGGCACAATAGATAGCCATGTACATTACATATCGCCGCAACAGGTGATAGATGCCATATGCTCGGGTATCACCACAATGATTGGTGGAGGTACAGGACCTGCTGATGGAACCAACGCCACAACCTGCACCCCTGGCAGATGGAACCTACATCGCATGATGGAATCCGCCGAAGAGTTTCCCGTAAATATGGGATTTCTGTGTAAGGGAAACGATTCACAGATTGGTGCCTTGTTGGAGCAGGTAGAGGCAGGTGCTTGTGGCTTGAAACTGCACGAAGACTGGGGTACCACACCGGCCACAATAGATGCCGCACTCAAAGTGGCAGATAAGACCGATACTCAGGTGGCAATACATACAGACACATTAAATGAGTGCGGCTATGTGGATGATACCATATCTGCCATTGGTGGCCGTACGATTCATACGTACCACACTGAGGGCGCCGGGGGCGGTCATGCTCCAGATATAATGAAGATGGCCGGCGAGAGTAACGTATTGCCCTCATCCACAAACCCAACACGGCCATTTACAGTAAACACACTTGCCGAGCACCTAGATATGATGATGGTCTGCCACCACCTAAACTCTTCAGTACCTGAAGATGTATCTTTTGCGGAGTCTCGCATACGGCGGGAGACCATTGCTGCAGAGGATATACTACATGACATGGGCATCATAAGTATGATGTCATCAGATAGTCAGGCCATGGGTCGTGTAGGTGAGGTCACACTGCGAAACTGGCAGACCGCAAACTGTATGAAGATCTCTCAAGGCCGCCTAGCTATGGAGGATGGTGACAACGACAACTTTAGAATCAAAAGGTACCTGGCAAAGATAACAATAAACCCGGCAATTACACATGGCATATCAAAGCATGTGGGCACACTAAAGCCGGGCAGACTTGCAGACATTGTAATGTGGAGTCCCAAATTCTTTGGCGTGAGGCCAAAGATGATAATCAAGGGCGGCATGATTGCATACTCTATAATGGGTGATGCAAACGCATCCATACCCACCACCGAACCCATAATGTATCGGCCCATGTGGGGGGCGCTGGGTACGGCGCGCAACTCGATTGCAGTAACATTCACATCTAAAATTGCACTAGAGAAGGGTCAGGTGTCTGGAAATAGGCAGTTTGTAGCTGTCGAAGACTGCCGAAACATAACAAAGCAAGACATGATGTATAATGATGCGACCCCGGACATTCAGATAAACCCTGAGACATATGAGGTGCGTGTTGATGGCAGTATAGTGTCTGATGGAGAACCTGCCAGTGTAGTGTCCATGTCCCGTCTGTATAATCTGTACTAAATACTGTATATTATGTGAGTTCGTACTTGCGCACCTTTGTTAATTCTGTCGACATCGACAAAAATACATCGTCAGTACATACTCCGCCCCTTGGTTTTTAGACATGGCGTCTAATCGAATTTCGTTATTCCCCGCCTACAAAAGGTAGGGAGTTGAGTATGTACGCATAGTATTTGCCAAAAAGAATGGAAAAATTCGGGCGAATGATGAGATGTGATTACTTCATAACCCACCGCGGGGCGGTTGAGTTAGATATGTAGGCCCACCAGCATGCATCTTGTCCAGACCGCCGAAGAATCCGTCTGCTATGGCTGCCTTTATCTCCCTCTATCTCTATGGGGTTGAGCCGTGGGGTATGGGGCGTAGTGGAATGCGGTAAAACTCAATATTTTTGAGATAATGGTGGTGCTAATGCCGCGTCCCATGATACGTGCTATCTTCTCAAGCGTTCTGCCCTACTTTCTGAACAAGGTTGCCTGTAGTCTGTCTCTAGACTTGCCGGGGCGCTTGCACCTGCATGTCCCTTCCAGTTCAGATAACTGCACGCCAGGCAGGTACTCATCTCCCCTCTTTACAAGTACCGTTTTTGACATGAGGGTCTGGAGGGGGATGGGAGCTTTATATCTTTCGATCGGTTGCATGTTTTTCCATTCTTTTTGGTAGATACTACGCATCGTCAAATAATAGCTATATAAAGAAAATTATCTGTAAAAGATCTAGTATGATATAACGTAATAGTATACATGCTAAATCGCACCATATTGTGTTTGATGGTTCTAGGTATTGTAGCCGCTGTGGGGCCATCATCTGCCTATGCAGCGGGCGCCATTGGTGAAGGATTCGCAATAGGTGATGTACTTGATGAGTCCTGGGGCTGGTTTATAGTAGTGGGATTGGGTGCTGTATTTGCCATTGTAATTACAGTTGAGACCAAGATAGAGGAGAGATATCTGGGTGTCTCACAAACTTCTGAGTGGTTTAACACTGCTGGTCGTGTAATAAAGACAGGTCTTACGGCTGCAGCCATAGTATCCGCCTGGACTTGGGCGGCAACCCTGCTACAATCATCTACAGTAGCGTATCAATATGGTATCAGCGGACCGTTCTGGTATGCAGCAGGTGCATCCATACAAGTACTACTATTTGGTATACTGGCAATAGAGCTGAAGCGCAAAGCGCCAAACGCTCACACATTCTTGGAGATAATTAGAGCCAGATATGGTGAAGCGGCGCACCGGGTCTTTCTGGTATTTGCATTAATGACAAATATGATAGTCACCGCAATGCTTCTTTTAGGCGGTGCAGCAGTCGTAAACGGCCTGACTGGCATGGACATATCACTGGCGGCATTTTTGATACCCATAGGAGTCATGATATACACGCTGGTGGGTGGTCTTAAGGCGACGTTTGTGGCAGACTATATGCATACTATAATTATATTCGTGGTGATCTTAACATTTGTAGGCACAGTGTACTTTGTGAGTCCGGTGACCGGGGGTGTTGAAGGCATGTTTGAAAAACTGACCGAAGCTGCGGCCATAAATCCCGTGGAAGGGAATGCTGCTGGAGCATATCTTACGATGGCCTCACTGGGCGGCCTCATATTTGGTATCATAAATATAGTTGGAAACTTTGGTACTGTCTTTGTGGACCAGGCCTATTGGCAACGTGCTATAGCGGCGCGGCCCCAGTCTACAGTAAAGGGCTTTTTGTTGGGTGGTGCTTGCTGGTTTGCCATTCCATTTACGCTAGCCACCACGATGGGCCTTACTGCAGTAGCCTTGGGCGTTGATCTTACACCCGAGGAGGTACAACTAGGTCTGACTGTCCCCGCGGCCGCATCGGTCCTGATGGGTGAGGTTGGAGCCGTATTGGTACTGACCATGCTGTTTATGGCAGTTACCTCTGCAGGATCTGCCGAACTGATTGCGGTCTCGTCGTTGGTGACGTATGATGTGTATAGGACGTATAAGAATCCGAAGGCATCGGGGCAGAAACTGTTAAAGGTCTCTCGATATACCATAATCGGCTTTGGTATAGGCATGGGTGGCTTGGCAGTAATACTACTATCGATGGGACTTAGCTTGGGATTCGTCTATCTGGCCATGGGAGTTCTCATAGGCTCGGCGGTCATACCCATAGCATTGACGATAACATGGAAGAGGACCAACAAGTATGCGGCTACGGCAGGTGCAATAATTGGCCTGGTTGTGGCACTTATAACTTGGACCGGCGTTGCCGCGGCACAGTATGGCGAGGTAAGCCTTGCTAGTCTGGGAGATAACTACTCAATGCTATTTGGTAATATCGCGGGTATATTGACCGGCGGCGCCATTGCCGGCTTTGGCAGTCTGGCTACTAGAACCAAGTTCGACTGGGCCGAGATGAAAGAACGTATAAAGCTTGTAGATATATCAGAAGCTGAGATGGAACAGCTAGAAGTGGATGAGGCCACACTCAAGAAGGCATTCAAATTCAGTCTGAAGGGTGGCGGTCTTATGACTTTGATTCTAATAATAGCGTGGCCCATGCCCCTATTCTTTGCGGACTATGTCTTTGATATAGGGTTCTACTCACTATGGGTAGGTATATCCATAGTGTGGGTGAGTGCTGCTACGTTCTTTATAGTGGGTCTGCCCATAATAGAGGCTAGACACGGTATCGCCAAGGTGGCCCGAGGCAAAAAAGCTACTCCTACAGGAGAAGAGTAATGGCTCACTGTAGTGGGTGCGGCTGCACACTGGGCTGGAAGAAGTATAAGTTTCAACGCATGTGGCGCATACCCGGCTACTACTGTAAATCTTGTATGATGGAGCTGGGCAAAGAGTTTGACAAGTATGGCCGTTTGACCAGCATTGCCTCACCCTGTCACATGTGTGGTGTCGAATACTACTTTTTAAAGTCTGGCAAGGGAGAAGGCAAGCACCACAAGTACTGTGTGATATGTAATGAGGCAGTTAGGAATGGAGTTATACCAAAGAAAGCAAAGAAGTCGGGACCCCGCCCCCCTCCAAAACAGTTACCACTCACAATGATGATATTTGCAGGATTGGGGGGACTGATGATGGTCATGGGACTGATATTCACAATGATGTCCACCGGTGAAGATGCAAACGTTCTAAACATTGTATTTGGTGCTGCCACCACCGCCATGGGATTTGTATTGGTCCGCCGGACACTCAAGTCCAGAAGTCTGCTGTTGGGCGCAAAGAGACCCTCCCCACCTGACATGTCGTAAAGAACTATTTTTCATGGATGTTTGAAGTCGTAGAAATGTTAGGCTTGTTTATTTCCCTAAAACTGGATCCTTAAGTTCAATCCAAGTATATCTGAAACAAAACCTTACATGATCCAGCGTAAAGCTGGGGCGGCACATTGCCAAAGGATACATGCCCAAATGGGCCTTCTCTAAACTAATAGAACTCTAAGCCTTGGTATAGTCGTGGTAGAGCACCTCGTTGAGCACCTTGTCGATTATCTGCTGCTGCCCACCATCGTTACCAAAGGTGACCAGAAGGATATTTCCACTCTTAAGGGGTACTGTAATCCTGCGTACCTTTTCATAGACCGCAAGTGTATAGATGCCCGCACCTATCTTGTCATAATGGTCCATGCGGGACTTCCACGCGGTTACCGAGTGCTTTAACGTCTTTTTAGTATCTGCGAGTCCAAGGTGTATTGCTAGTCCTGGCCTTGCTTTGTGGGCGATAAGGTCGCCCTCCATGTCTGCGACTGCAACGAATCTAATATTGCTGTCCAAACCTAGCACACGATCAAGCCTGTCATCATAACTGTTCATGGTGATGTGTTATTTTGAGTCCTCAAAAAGGTTTCTATCATGCATGCTGTGGTATATGATCAGTTATACTCCCATCTGTTGATAATGGCAAGTCCATCTTGAAGGATGCCGCGTCCAGACTTGAAATATCTACACACAGTATATAGACAACACCGCCTAATGGAATAATTTTTAGAGCAGTAGGTTTGTAATTATTGTATGAATACAGGCAAGGCCCGTAGCGTACTAAATGTAAAAGAGGGATCAACTCCGACGCAGATAAAAGCAGCATATCGAAAACTTGTCTTGGAATATCATCCCGACAAAAAGGGCGGGGACGAAAAACAGTTTCAACTCATCACTGAAGCATACCATACATTAACAGACGGTGAGCATGTAGATGAAGAACCAAAGACACAGAACGTGAATAGGGCTCAATGGGGTGCTGGACCCACAGATCATATACCAGAAGAGGATTGGAGTAAATACACCAAAGAGTTTGAGGAAGATGAGGCATGGTGGAAGGCATATGAGACCCGTTTCTGGGAGGAGTATGAGGGCAGAAACAATGGCGGTGGTAAGTCCGACAATGCCCGGGAACCTGATGCGCAACCCCGCCTGCGAGTTAATGTGGATCAGAGTTTGTGTATAGGGTGTTGTAGTTGCGAGACGATAGCACCCAATGTATTTGAGATAAATCGTAACGCTAGATCCAACCCAAAGTCTACTGTAAAGAATGAAGCCGGCGCAGGAGTGAATCGTATCATGAATGCTGCCGAGACATGCCCTACTAAAGCTATATTGGTAGACAACATGGATACTGGCGAGAGATTGTATCCGTTTTAGTCTCGCAGTCTCTCAAATATTCTGGCGGTATCTTTCTCAGATGATGTGGTCTTCTTAAACATACCATGAATTGGCCCGGCACCATCATCCACATATCTGGGCACTAGATGTACATGGACGTGGGGTATCTCTTGACCTGCATATGGTCCGTTATGTATGGCCAACAACGTGGACCCTGATAGGGCATCAGTTCTGGATATCAACTTTGCCGCCAGCTCAAACACATCCGATACTTCTGCAGTGACCATATCTTGTAATCTTTTACGGTGCTTTTTTGGTATGATTATAAGATGGCCCCGAGTTAACGGGAAGGCATCCATGAAAGCTAGGGCGTTATCATTCTCGGATATCTTCTTTGATGGTATCTCTCCAGATACAATACGACAAAATATACAACTCATGGCTCAACTATTACTGCCCATGCCAGGCCCTCGCCGTATTTTATGGTCACAGTGTCACCCGCACCATATGTGCAGTTCTCGATATGTTTTGGTATCTCATCCGAGGTGTCCGCAACACATACGCCATTATTGTTTGATAGTATTGTAACATTCTCATATACGTCCTCACGAATGAGATTCCAGAAAGGAAATACTACTGTGGATATTATAATTCCGGCCAGCGCTAGAATCCCTACAAAGATGAGCGTATACTTTCGGCCAAAGGTCATCTCACCCATTACCAGACACTACCGCCTACATCACCAGGGTCCATCTTCTTTTCTGGCACATTACCGTGAGCCTTTTTAAGATGACGTTGTAGTCTTTCTGTAGTATGCAACTCTACACCACATTCGGGGCATTTAGTACCCTTGTTCTTCTTCTTACCAAAGAGTCCCATGGGTATTATCAATATACCTATGTATTATAAAGGGTTCTTATTGCATCCATGTAGTTGAAGAGTATCAAAAACGTGACAGTGCTAGGTTCTGGAGTCATGGGTCATGGAATAGCCCAGATATCTGCAACAGCAGGCTACAATGTTAAACTACGAGACATAAAAGAAGAGTTTCTAGACAATGCCATGGCAAAGATACGCTGGAGTCTGAGTAAAATGGTAAAAAAGAACAAGATAACTGCGCAAGAAGAGTCCTCCATACTATCACGTATTGTACCGGTTGTAGAGATAAACCAAGCACTTGATAACTCTGATTTGATTATAGAGGTCGTCCCTGAAAATATGGACCTAAAACGTAAGGTATATGCCGAGTTGGATGATATCGCTGCTCCAGACACAATCTTTGCCTCCAATACCAGCACACTACCGATAACAGAGATTGCTAAGACTACAAACCGCAAAGACATGGTTATAGGAGTACACTTCTTTAACCCGCCCCAACTGATGAAACTAGTGGAGGTCATACCTGGCACTGGTACATCATATAGTATAACAGAGACAATGGAGAATTTTGTTAAAACTTTAGGGAAGACTCCTGTCATATGTCGTAAAGACGTACCGGGCTTTATCATAAATCGGTTGTTCATACCAATGGTTCATGAGGCGCTATACACGATGGACAGGCAGAATATCTCCAAAGAGGCGATAGACTCATCTGTAAGGTTTGATATGGGCTTTCCCATGGGAATATTTGAGCTGGCGGACTTTACAGGGCTAGACGTAATTCACAAGGCCAGCAATGAGATGTTTGCCCGGGATAAAAAAGTCCTACGACAACACCCTACAATACAACAACTATTCGAGGAGAATCGATTGGGCCAGAAGAGTGGAGAGGGGTTCTACAAGTATTCAGATACAAAGTATGAGAGGGTCGAGATATCTGCAGAATTGGCCAAAGAGTGTAATCCCATAGATATGATATCTAACATAACAAATAACGCTGCATGGTTAATTACAAACAAAGTTAGCAATATTGCCGAGATAGACAAAGCTGCCGCTCTGGGACTGGGTCTTAAAAGGCCACTCTTTGAGACTGCCGCAGAGGTGGGCATACAGAGAATAATAGATTCGTTGGATGATCTGGCAAAGCAACACGGACCGTTCTATGAACCAGACCCATTCTTACGATCCCTTGTCGAGAATACCAAATAAAGTATCAATGGATTCTGATGGCGAGTCGGCACCAACAATTAAAACATGTTTACGGTGATCTAAATATTCATCAGCATACTTTTCTGCCATGCCCCCACTACTTCGGATTGCCACCATGGGCTTGTTGTGCATGTAGGCAGCACACATCTCAGATAATGTTCCCACGCCCCCTCCAACTATGATTATGCCATCTGCTGCATATGCGTTTACAAAGTCACGCATCAACCCAAGACCTGTGGGTATTACGATATCACAAAACTCATTGGCAGCATCAGCGTCTTTTGGCGGTATTATCCCCACTACGGTGCCACCTGCGTCCTTTGCTCCCGATGATGCTGCCCTCATGACTCCGCCCATCCCACCAGTTAAAAGTATGGCCCCCCTCTCTGCCACAAGATATCCCACATCATAAGCTATCTTTCTGTGTAGTGGCAGGCAGCCGTTATCATTGTGACCAATTACCAATATCTGAGTCTTTTTCACATATTTGTGGTGCAATTTAGCACTAATAGGGATTCCTATGGCTGGTCTCTCCCGTAAAGATAGGCAATACCACAAAATCAGTTCATACTTAACATGTAGTGTGTTGATGATGACCAATATGGGCAACTCGCTGCGCAGCATTGTGGTCTTGGTATAGACCTTGACTGTTTTGTCACATTTTCATTAACTGCTAAAGAGAGTATCTTGTGACCCTGTAGCAATAATACCAGATTTCGTGCTATTATTTATGATCTAATTGAATTTTGCCCAAAAACCACATTCACATGTAGAACCATCCAATCCATTAATGTCGCATAATTTTGAGGAATTTAGCCCATAATCCGGCTTTGGACGAGGAACCAGATTCTGGGCATTATTGCAAATCCGATTGATGGCATTATGCTTCATGGTATAGATTCAGAACAATGATTTTTCATTTCGTCTTAAGCATGTGCATGGTTGTTTTGAGTATGCCAATAACTTGTATTTGTGCTAAATGGCGTCTCAAAAACGAAAATAATATTTTGTTATATCTCATCAGTCGAATTTGCAGCAATGCCCAGATCCTGTAACAGATATTAACTAGCAATCTTACATGTATGGTATGGTCCATCGTTCCATGCCAGTCTGTTTTAGTATTGAGCAGTACAAAACAATAGAGGCATACGCTAAGAAGCATGGCATGCTTAATGCAAGCCAAGCTCTAGAAGAGTTACTAGAAAGGCGGTAGGCGCCTCTCTGCTTATTTTATTATATGTTTAATTATATCCTATGCGACATAGCGACTCCTTACCAAAGTATGATTCTATGGCAAAGGGCTTAAAGATATGTTTACTTCATAATTGTATAATGGGATTGCTTAGTAGAAAGCCCTCGTATTGTAAGATATGTGGTGCCAAACTAAAACACAAGAACAAACCAAAACGTGAGTGGGGTGTGAAGGGACCTTTATGCGGAGACTGTTACGTAACAAAGACCACAGAGTTCTATGAGGCAAAGATAATTCAACCATGTGTAGTTTGCGGTGTACGTCGTCGTGTCGCGGACATGTGGGAGCCGCGCTGGCAATGGGACATGGATGGACTACTATGTAAGGACTGTTTTGAAAAGAAAGAGACCGGCCATAAAAATGAGAAATCGACGTGTTCACATTGTGGTACCAAGCTGGGGTTTATACGATACAACCCAAAGCCGAAATGGAATATGAACGGGCAGCTATGCAGAGAGTGCTGGGACAATACAAAGGCAGAACTTGGATGATTTCAAAGAGTAATAGTCTGATATGTGCAGCAAGCCTACTCCTAAAAACCAGATGGCATACGACCTGTCAAGACAAATTCGTACGGGAAGCAGCATTTTCGTGATGATGTGACACTGGAATTGTAACAGACTGCATGCAAGCTGGCATAGCCATAATACATGTTCTATCTGATGCGCAGGTAGTTGAACTTTAAACGGCGCGAATAGTTTTGACTATTCCGGGTCGACGCTTGACAAAGACGCGAAATCCGCATATACACTTTATCTCTGGTAATCGCGAGAGCTCGTCATTGGATGTGACGGTGGCGCATTTTAGGCACGAATAGAGCACCTCAAATTTTTCATTTTCATTCTCCGACATTATATCACTCATGTCAGCAACAGCTCGATATAAACGTCATCGGGTATGCGCAGACGCATTAACTGGCGAATCACCTTGTCATCGGCACTAATGTCAATCACCCGGCGATGCAGACGCATCTCCCATTTTTCATAAGTTTCAGTCCCGTTCCCACAGGGCGATTTACGCGTAGCAACATGGAGTCTTTTTATGGGCAGAGGAGTGGGCCCTTTCATACGAACACCGGTATTTTTACCGATTCCCATAATTTCGCCACATACACCGTCGAGTTTTGGTAGACTAATACTGGTCAGTTTAACTCGGGCGGTCTGGGCCATCCAGATCTACCTACGGGTTATACTCTTCGGAGATTTCCTTTACTACTCCGGCAGCAATAGTAGCGCCCATATCGCGCAGTGCAAATCTGCCCAACTCAGGAAATTCTTGGAATGTTTCAATTGGGGTTGGTCTCACTGGGCGAATCTTTACCATTGCCGAATCCCCAACCTTTAGGAATTTTGGATTCTCCTCTTCAACAGCGCCAGTTGCAGGATTCATCTTTTGCAAGAATTCAGTAATAGTGGCGGCTACCTGTGCCGTATGACAGTGCATCACCGGGGTATATCCTGGTGCTAGTGCTGTGGGGTGGTGTATGACTATAATTTGTGCCTTAAACTCCTTGGCAACCTGTGGCGGTTTGTCTGGAGTACCCAGAACATCACCCCTTTTGATATCTTTCTTGTCTATTCCCCGAAGGTTAAAGCCTATGTTATCGCCTGCCTGAGCTGACGGCATTGCAGTGTGGTGAGTCTCTATTGACTTTATCTCGCCTACCGAGCCTGATGGCATCACTATGATCTTGTCACCTGGTGCCATCTTGCCTGTCTCAACTCGACCGACAGGAACGGTTCCGACTCCTGTAATTGTATATACGTCTTGTATTGGTACTCGTAATGGCTTGCCTATGGGCTTTTCATCGGCTTTAAAGTCGTCGAATGCCTCAAGTAACGTCTTTCCTTTATACCACGACATGTTATCAGATCTCTTAACTAGGTTGTCACCCTTCCAACCCGAGACTGGAATAAATGGCACAGCATCTACCTTGTATCCGACGGATCTTATCAATGCAGTGCCTTTTTTGACTGCCGCATTGTAGCCTTCCTCCTTGTAGTCTACAGCATCCATCTTGTTTATGGCAACAACAAGTTGTTTTACGCCCAATGTCCGTAGTAGAAAGGCGTGTTCACGAGCCTGCCCACCAGGAGCTACTGCGGTATCAGTCTCTCCCTCCTTTGCAGACAAGACAAGTACTGCACAATCTGCTTCCGAAGCACCAGTAATCATATTTTTAATAAAGTCCCTATGGCCGGGAGCATCAATCAAAGTGAAGAAGAACTTTTTTGTCTCGAACTTTTGAAATGCCAAGTCAATTGTAATGCCTCTCTCACGTTCGTCCTTAATGTTATCCATAACCCAGGCATACTTGAAAGTGTCACCCTTGCCGGTCTTTTCTGATTCGGCTGCGTGTGATGCAATGGTTCGCTCATCAACCACGCCCAAGTCCATCAGAAAGTGGCCCATTGTCGTGGATTTGCCATTGTCTATGTGACCTGTGATTATCAGGTTCAGGTGGTCTTTTTCTGCCATACAAATCTAGAATTATGCTGTATATATATACCAATCCATCTTGATTTTTTTGTAATTAATGGCTCCTCTCTTAAAGATGTGTGATAAATAAGAGACAGTATTCTGTATAGTCTTGCATTACTAACAATCATACGTGTATCAATAGCGAATATGACCTTGATTATTACATATTCTTGCAGGAATAAATCAAAATAATAACGGCGTAGTACAGATACATTTAACAATAAATCATAGTAAATTGTTTTGTTTAGTATGGATGTAACAATCTCCGCCATAAAAGCAGATGTGGGTGGTATTGGGGGGCACACAAGACCCAGTGACGGACTACTTGATGCTGTACGGCGGGTAGTAAGAGGTTCTGAAGATCTCTTGCTGGATCACTACATTGGATACTGTGGTGATGATGTTCACATAATAATGAGCCATACTCATGGTGTGGATAACACAAAGATACATGCATTGGCATGGGAGGCATTTATGGCAGGTACACAGGTAGCAAAAGATGAAGGGCTGTATGGAGCAGGACAAGATCTACTGAGTGACTCGTTTTCAGGTAATGTAAAAGGAATGGGGCCAGGTGTGGCAGAGATGCAGTTTGAAGAGAGACCAAATGAGGCATTTGTTGTCTTTGCTGCTGATAAGACAGAGCCTGGCGCTTTCAACTATCCCATGTACAGACTCTTTGTTGATTCCCTGAGTAATACAGGGCTGATAGTCAACAAATCACTGGCACAAGGGGTTAGGTTTAGAATTATGGATGTAGAAGAGGGCACCGTGGCAGATTTGGAGTTGTGGCAGGATAAACCAACACTAGAGGCAGCCTTGATGTATCCGGGTCGTTACGTTATAGATTCTGTTGAGACCAAGGATGGTGAACCCATAATGGCAGCATCAACTGACAGATTACACAATATAGCAGGAACATATGTGGGCAAAGATGATCCCATCTGTGTTGTAAGGACACAGAAAAGATTCCCTGCTACCGAAGAGGCTGGTAGCGTATTTAGCAATCCACATCTGGTGGCAGGCAACACCCGGGGAAGTCATAATATGCCCCTAATGCCGGTGACTCTCAACTCTGCGGCCACCATTAACTTTTGCATACCCATAGTTGAATCGGCTGTGTTCAGTATGAAGATGGGTAAATTTACAGGACCATTTGATGGGTTCTCGACGGCAGACTGGGATGCAGTGCGCAATATTGCTGTACAGAGGGCCCAGTCTATACGGAGTCAGGGCTTTATTCATCCGGCTACATTGGTACCCTCAGAGTTGGAGTATGCTGAAGGGTACCGAGCTAGAATATCTGATTTAGAACAAAAGATGAAATCATTAGAAAAAGTAAAAAGCATACAACGCAAAGAAGCATATGAGGATCCGGACTAGATGCACCCCATACAGCGTACCATAAAGACGATGTACAGTAATATCTCTCCCTTGCTTAACTGGAAGGGATATATGCTGATGGTTGTAGCATCAATAACATTTGTAAATATTGTACTTGTGATATTTGGAAATACAATACCCAATGTATTCTTGGTGATATTTGGAAATACAATACCTGGCGTATTTCAGACTGTATTCAAAGTAGCTGCTGGCGGTGTGATATTGGGAGCGGTAGTTGTATTTGCCATGGCATGGTTGCTGAGGGCCAAGCCACAAAACCGACCTCGGGCGTATCGTGTAATGATATTTGATGTCTTTGGAAGAGAGTCTGTAGTTGAGGGTTTGCGGCTTGACTTTCGAAACCATGATGTTGCGTGGAGCCACATGAAGGATTACAAGAAGAGATACCCGTTGCACAACTTTGCCTTGGTGGGGGACGTAAAAGGAAGCAAACCTACCATATATCGATATCTTTGACAAGACGGCAAGAGATACTAACCTAGAAAAAGTTGGACATTTTACGATCTAGACTGGATATGTGGTATTTATATGGTCGTGTGAAGATGTCGACTGCCCTTTACAGAATGAAGAGATGTGTGCCAAACTACAAGATTTCCAATTTAGTCCCCATCTCCTTTGACAACCGTCCTTTGTTTATACTCGGCACATTTAGCTTCAAACATGTATTGCGAACTTTTAAGGTTTGATTTTGAAACAAAAACATCCGAATATATGATTCAACAACTAATTTAGATTCTCCCAGTTATGGTATTTTTGTTGGTGTTGTACCATGTGGTGATGTATTCTCCTACGCCACAGGGCCGATTGTTTATTGCCACATGAGAGAATGTCTTGCCTGGGTTGATCGAACCGTGAGTATGTAATGTATTATGGGGTATATGTACAACATCACCAATATCCAGTGGTATCTCATCGGTCTTTGTAATTTTAAATGATCCATCAACACCCTCCTCGGCATCTGCTTGGTATATCTCAAGACTGCCCTTGCCCTCTGTTACTATGAGTGTCTGCGATCCATCATGCTTGTGAACCTTTGTTCTTGAACCCTCTTCAAAGTGGACATGATACATATCTGCTGCTGTACTGTTTAATGAAACATCCTTCATCCATACATGACCCGTGAACCAAGCAGGATTTACCTCCCGCCGTCCATCTGAGCCATGAATGTTGGCCTTTTCCATTTTAGATTCTTCCTAAAAGCTTACTCTTTGCCACTTTATACTCCTCGTCGGTTAGTAGGCCTTCCTTCCACATACTTCCCAACTTCTCTAGAGCATCCACATCTGACTCTCTTAAGGCTATTTTTTTGGCCTCCTTTAAGCCACCTTTGACATTCTTGTCTCCGGCTTTATAGGCCTTGTCAGCCGTATCTATGACTCCTTTTATACTGCCTTTTACTGCCTTGTCTCCGGTTTTATAGGCCTCGTCAGCCTTATCAATGGTCTTCTTCAAATAATCTTTAATCATAGATGTAGTTAGCAGATATCTACTATATATTTAAGGTGTTTTGGGAAGTTACAGGGCCATGGATGATGGTGGAGAGTTAGACACATGATGACTCTTCGAAACTGCTAGGAGAGTATGTTACCTAACTGTGCATCTTCCAGCCTTGGCCATCTTGTCCGTGAGCGAGATCACATACAATCACTCCTTGCCATAATCGACGTGGTAGTTTATTGGTGATCCAGACTTTGTCACATTCGCAGTTATGGACTGCGCTAGAGGTTGCAGCAAATTCGACTTATGTATTATCCCTGGACTAACCGACAGCGTTTCATAATTTACATACCTTTCGACTACGGGTCGGCATGCGAATGTGAAACGCTGTCCACTAACCAAAAACCATATAGCAACTGTGCATCATGTTGTCTATATGGGTGGGCATGATACATGTTAGGCAAGACACTGGGCATAGTGATAAATCGACTTACCGTAGGATTTGTCTTTGCCTTCATATATCAAGCACTCACCGGAGCAGCCACCTCTCTACTCTCCATACCTCTTACGGGTACAATTCAAGACCTCCTATGGGGTCTGGAGAGGACTAACCAGACAGACAGTTCGTGGGCCATTGTATGGTGGGTGATATCTACCATACTGTTTACCACGATAGCCACACAATTGGTACGATTTCGTAGGTTCATATCCCCATACAAGGGCGAGAAGAGAATCTATGAGCCACTCACCATAACTCTTCCTACTATAGTGATACTGGGAGCTGTAATGTCGTTCATATTCTTTGTCGTAGACCTGATTATAGGCACGACGACCAATGTAACTGATATCAGTACAATATACATGGCGGCCACTATTGGAGACTACGGACCGCTGGGCATAAGCATACTCTTCTCTCTGGTGGCAGGATTTGTTGTTGTGGGTGTGATAAGTCGGGCCAGCAGAAAGGTCAAGGAGCTGACTCGGGGTATGGGGGCCATAGACATGGAGCGCCTAAAGAAGAAGTTCGGCAAAGAGAGGGTAAAGACCACCGCGGATACTTTGGGTATGGCGCCCGGGGAGCTGGTCCATATAGGAAAAAAGAAGGTCGATCAGATATGGTTCTCGACCATGCAGTATGAGCGAGAACAACTAAATGAGATAGAGCGAACCTACGATATAGATGAGTGTCTTGCCGCAGAGCCGATGAGGGTGAATTGGCTGAACATGACCGGCCTGCATGATGCCGAACCGGTTCAAGAGTTTGGAAGGAGGTTTGATCTGCACGAGTTGCATCAGGCAGACATAATGAACACTGAGTTGCGTCCTTCTATTGATATCAGCGAGGGCCACATATTCATGGTCCTAAAGATGCCGCGTTACGACGCAAATGATAACCTTGTAGTTGAACACCTGAGCATCATACTGGGGGATGAATACGTTATATCCTTTCAGGAGGATGATGGAGATGTCTTTGATCGCGTTCGCGAGAACATAAGAAAGTCTAGAGGAGAGTTCCGCAATATGCGTAGCGATTATCTGGCCTATGCCCTAATTGATGCTATAGTGGACAACTTTTTTGTGATACTAGAAAGAATCGGCAACCAGACCGAAGATTTGGAGAAAGAACTGATGGACAATCCGGATCCCCACACACTACAAACAATATACACTCTCAAGCGTCAGATGGTGACACTGCGCCGGGTGATATGGCCCATGCGGGAAATCATCGATGGACTGGAACGAAACGACTCCCCCTTAATACACGATGGTACAAAGCGCTATCTGCGAGATGCATATAACCATACAGTTCAGACCATGGATACAATAGAGTCTCTCCGAGATATGATAGGTGGAATGCTGGACACATACCTCTCTAGTGTGAGCAACAGGATGAACGAGGTTATGAAGACGCTCACCATAATCGCCAGCATATTCATCCCAATTACATTTATCGCCGGTCTATATGGCACCAACTTTGCCCACGTTCCTGAACTGGAACTGGAGGGTGGCTACTTTATTATGCTGGGCGTAATGGGAGTGATCTCCACCATAATGCTGATATGGTTCAAGAGAAAGGCATGGCTGTAGCAGAACGAATCTACAGTATAATGGAGAATGGCGAAGGAAGGGCAGGTGCTGCATTTCAGATTAGCATAACTGTTTTGATAATTTTGAATATCTTATTTGTCATAATAGAGACTGAGCCATCCATACATACACTATATGGGGCACACATGGAGGCATTTGCAACAGTATCGTTAATTATATTTGCTGGTGAGTATATACTGCGTCTGTCACTATACCGTCACAAAATGGGATCCCGCAGATTCGCTCTGATCCGTTTTGCCGTATCGCCCATGATGATCGTAGATCTGATAGTCATACTTCCACTACTCTTGCCTTTCTTTGGAGTGGATACGCGCCTCATTCGTATACTGCGTCTACTACGCCTATTTAGTGTATTCAAGCTGGCTCGTATGTCCGATGCCATGTCAGAATTTGCCATCGTACTGAGGTCTAGAGCGTCGGACTTTGCATTGGCGTTTTGTATATTTTTCATAGTGTTGATACTTGCATCCAGCTTTATGTATTACATAGAAAGAGATGCGCAGCCAGATGTGTTCTACAGTATACCTGCATCTATGTGGTGGGGCATAGTGACATTGACCACCATTGGATATGGCGACACTGTACCTGTAACCCCCATAGGCAAGGCCATTGGGGCGGGTGTTGCGATACTGGGAATAGCCGTCTATGCCGTACCCACAGGAATAATCGCCACCTCCTTTAACGAGTACCGCCGGAACAAAAAAGGTGACAGATGCCCACACTGCGGCAAGAATATAGGCTTTAGATGAATCTTATACGTGACATGTAGAACTGTCTGATGCGCAGTATGATATATGCAATAATCTTGTGCTGTAAACAAATATTGGGCTTACAACAGATGGCAATCATTGAATAGATGGGAAGAGACATATCGTAAAAATACGCCTACATCCAGAGCGTTATTTGACAAGTCAAAACAGATGCACATCAATGGAGTCTCTCACAACATACGATACTATGAACCATATCCATTTGTAACTGCACATTCATCTGGGAGATACCTGATAGATGTGGATGCTAACAAGTATACTGACTACTGGATGGGTCATTGGTCTCTGATATTGGGACATAGTTCAGATTACATACTCGAAAAGATCAAAGAACAGCTAAACCTTGGCTGGATGTATGGTACAGTAAACAGACAGACTCTGGAACTATCTGAGCTAATCTCCAAAGCGATACCCGTCGCCGAGCGTATACGCTATGTAACATCCGGGACAGAGGCGGTCATGTATGCTACAAGACTCGCTCGAGCATTCACAGGTAGACGCATAATAGCCAAGATTGATGGGGGGTGGCACGGATATGCATCAGATCTCTTAAAGACGGTAAATTGGCCGTTTACAGAGCCGGAAAGTAGCGGCATTACATCAGACGAATACGTAGTCTCAATTCCGTATAATGATATAGAGAAATCTCTAGAGATACTAACCAGCATTAAAGAGCAACTGGCCGGAATTATGGTGGAGCCCATTCTTGGTGGAGCTGGGTGCATACCCGCCGAATATGACTATCTGGCAAGCTTGCAGGAGTTTGCCTCAAAGTCTGGAGCACTATTCATGCTTGATGAGATAGTTACAGGGTTCAGATTAAAGTATGGGGGAATGTATGATGATATTGGATTATCCCCAGATATCATAACCTTAGGTAAAGTAGTTGGTGGAGGGTTGTCCATTGGAGTCATCTGCGGCAGAAGTGAAGTAATGGATGTTGCCAACACCTCACAAATGTCCCGAAAGAGACGTTGCTACATAGGCGGTGGAACATTTTCTGCAAATCCGGTATCCATGGTTGCAGGTGCTGCCACTCTCGAGACATTAAAGAATAATCCTGTAATATATCAAAAGATAAATCGTCTGGGAGCGCAGACTCGAGATAAAATTGGCAAAATATTAAAAGATAAATTACAGATGACCGGTACCGGTTCTCTCTTTATGACGCATTTTCCCAAAGATATCACCAAGCCAATAAAAGATGCAGCCACTGTATTTGAGTGC
Organism: Nitrosopumilaceae archaeon; assembly: GCA_965219765.1. GTDB lineage: Archaea > Thermoproteota > Nitrososphaeria > Nitrososphaerales > Nitrosopumilaceae > VYCS01. Next base: position 1,141,536 of record CBDCOI010000001.1, on the reverse strand, counting down.
GATACAAACATGCTGCATAATTATCACATGTATCTGATGGCAAAAGAGAATATATTTTTTCTACCGGGCAAACTAGGGGCCGTATCAAATGCTCATGACGAGTCCGATGTTAAAGATATTATTCGGGCAACCGAAAGGTTTGTTGCCGATGAACTATAAAGCGTTAGACTAAAATCGATGTATTATGTTGTAACTGTGTGGGCCTATTTGGTAGAGACGAGAATCCTGAATATTTAATGCGTCAAGCCATGCTATTTATGCAAAAAAATCAACACAAAAAAGCTGTTGGAGAATTTAAAAAAATATTAAAACAGGAACCAAGAAATGAAAAAGTTCTATATCAAATCGGTATTGCTCTGAATGGTTTAAAAAAATACAACGACACAATAACATATGCAGATAGAATTCTTGAAATAAATCCTAAAAATACTGGCGCCTATAACAATAAAGGAAAAGCCTTTGCAGAGATGGGCAATCTTGAATCGGCCATTAAATGTTATGATGAAGCTATTATTGCAAATTCTAAGGATTATGAGGCGTATTTTAACAAGGGTGTACTTTTAGCAAAGATTCAAGACTATGACACCGCTTTGGAGCTGATTAAAAAAAGCATATCTTTGAATAAAAAAAACCCTGCTCTGCATCTGCACTCGGGAATAATTTTAGGAAAGATGAAGAAAAATAAAGAGGCATTAAAAGTTCTTGAAAACATTGAACGTAAATTTGGAGCCCATCCGGATGTTACCTTCCAGCAGGGAATACAGCTGGCAGAGATGGGCGAACATAAAAAAGCAATAAAAATATTTGAAAATATGGGAGAGTCTCATGCAGATAATGTAAATATAATATATGCAATATCGCGTAGTCGGGCTGCCATAGGCGAGTACGATGATGCATTACGTCTGTTAAAGAAGGCCGTATCCAAGAGCCCCAAAGTAATACGGGCATGGGCCAAAGATGAAGACATCTTTAATCCACTACATGCGAATAAAGCCTTTAGACGTCTGGTAAAGATGTAGACTGCCTCTTTAGTGTGTCCGATAATAGTGCCGATATAAAACCATCAAATTCATCATCAGAAAAATCCACATAATCAATGAACTCCTCCTTTGATGCACACTTCAAGTGATAGCATTGTACATTGGGGTTGTAATAGTATGCAGGACAAGAGCAGTAATTAAAAGATGGGGCCATCCAATGCTCGGCCTCCTTGCCAATCATGGTCCATATGCATCTGCCACTGGGCATAAATCGATGCACCTTGACCCTTCCGTTAGATGTACTCTTCATGTTTTATTATCTGTAGGTGGTATAAGATATGGTTGTATGGGATAGCGGGTTGTCTTGTTTGTCTTCATCCATTCGAGTGTATTTACAAAGGCGTCTGCCAGCTCTATGGTGGTCAGGACAGGTATCCCCAGCTCCAATGCCTTGCGCCGTATCTGATACTCGTCCTCAAGCATACCGATGTACTTTTCCAGTGTGGATGTACTGGGAATATTGATTATAAAGTCTATCTTCCGGTTGTATAACATGTCGGCGATATTTGGCTTTCTATTTGGCTCAGATATTTTATGGACTACTTTGATGGCGCCTAGTCTCTCCTCAAAGAACTCTGCAGTATGTTCGGTGGCCAATATATTAAAGCCCAACTCATGTAGTTTGGCCACACTAGGTAGCAGTTTCTCTTTGTTTCGTATGCCGCCTGCAGTTACCAGCGCCGTGCCATGGGACGGCAAGTTGTAGCCTACCGCCGTCAGCCCCTTGGATAATGCATCGTAAAAACTCTGTCCAAAACATGCCGCCTCACCAGTAGAGTGCATCTCCACACCTAATGTCAAATCGGCACCCTCCAACTGCATAAAAGAGAACTGCGGCACCTTTATGCCAAAGTTGGGTATGCCTCTCCAATGATCAGTGGGCACCTTGGGTAGTTCCATACCTAGTATGGACATGGATGCCAGTGATATCATGTTTATGCCCACCAGTTTTGATACAAACGGCATGGAACGTGATGCGCGTATATTCAGCTCTATAACATACACCTCATCATCATGTATCAGGAACTGTAGATTGAACGGCCCCCTTATACGAAATGTACGGGCTATCTTGATGGTGTACTCAGTTATGGTCTCTATGGTCTTGTTGTTCAATCGCCATGGCGGTATGGACATCATGGCATCGCCAGAGTGAACCCCGGCGCTGTCTATATGTTCTACTATGGCACCAATTATAACATCGGTACCATCAGATACGCCATCCACATCCACCTCCAGTGAGTCTAACATGAACTTTGATATCACCACCGGATGGTTTGGCGAGAGGTTTGTAGCTTTGCGTGTGTAGGTGCGCAGCTCATCATCTGACCAGACCACCTTCATGGCGGCGCCTGAGAGTACATAAGATGGTCTTACCAGTACAGGGAATCCCACCTCCCGGGCAAAGGAGCGAGCTTCGGGTAACTGGGAGAATGCTCGCCATTGAGGCTGACGAATGTGTAATTTATCTAGAGCCGCGCTGAACTTTGAGCGGTCTTCTGCGCGGTCCACATCTGACGCAAGCGTCCCTAGTATGGGAACCTCACCCAGAGCCAAGGCCGGTGTAAGATTGTTGGCGGTCTGACCTCCTACACATGTAACTACTCCCCGGGGCTGCTCAAACTCAATTATATCCATTATGCGCTCAAATGTAAGCTCCTCAAAGTATAACCTCTCGCATATATCATAGTCGGTGGAGACAGTCTCAGGATTGCAGTTTACCACCGAGACGGGCATCTTGCCGTGTTCCCGTATGCCCCAAACCATGTTGACCGTTCCCCAGTCAAACTCCACACTACTCCCTATTCTGTATGGCCCGGCTCCAATGACCATTATGCCTCTACCATCATCGTTGGGTGTGGCTATATCGTGAGTCTCTCCTCCATATGTCATGTATAGGTAGTTTGTGGCAGCAGGCCATTCAGCCGCCAACGAGTCTATCTGTTTGAGACTGGGCAGTATACCCATCTCTTTGCGCATACTGCGTACTTGCGCATCTGTCTTCTGCCACGCTCTGCCAATCTGTACATCCGAAAAACCAGCAGCTTTGGCCTCCCGCAACATACTGGCATTCTTTGATGATGCCATGGATGTCTGAACCTGCACAATATGTCGTATCTTTTCTATAAACCACGGGTCTATGGCTGAAAGTTTTGTTATTCTACTGGTACTGAATCCTGCCATGATGGCTGTCACAACATGATACAGTATACTATCATCAAGATGGACAAGTCTGTCTTCAAGCTCTTCCTCTGTATACTCTTTAGTTGCAAACCTGTTCAGCACCAGACCATCCATGCCTATATCCAACATGCGTATGGCCTTTTGAAGGGACTCTTCAAATGTACGCCCAATTCCCATGACCTCCCCGACTGACTTCATGGTGGGGCCTAATCTACGCTCTACCATGTCAAATTTGGCAAAGTCCCATCTAGGATGTTTACATACTATATAATCCAATGACGGCTCAAAGCACGCAGTAGTCTTTTTGGTTATTGTGTTTGTCAACTCGTGCAGTCCATATCCCAAGCCTATCTTGGCAGACATGTACGCCAACGGGTACCCGGTAGCTTTGCTGGCCAGGGCTGATGAGCGAGAAAGTCTGGGATTTACCTCTATGGCCACATACTTTTCAGAGTCTGGACTCAGAGCAAACTGTATGTTACACTCGCCCACTATGCCTATGTGCTTGGTGGCCCGAAGTCCTGCAGATCTTAGTATGTGATACTCTCGGTTTGTCAATGTCTGTGAGGGTGCAACAACTATGTTGTCGCCTGTATGTACCTTCATGGATAGTACGTTCTCCATATTACATACAATGACACCATTGTCTTCTGCATCCCGCATTATCTCATATTCGATCTGCTTCCATGCTCCAATGTACTCCTCTATCAGAACCTGCCCAACCATACTGGCCTTGAGGCCTCTCTCTACAATCTCGTGCAGGTCCAGTTCGTTATACGCAACACCGCCACCCTTGCCCCCTAGAGTATATGCTACTCGGACTATTACTGGAAAGCCTAACCTTTGGGCTGTCTTTTTGGCATCCTCAAAGTTGGTTACTGTATCACTTGGCAGTACCGGTACGTCGCAGTCCACCATGGCATCCTTGAAGAGTTGTCTATCTTCGGTCATCTGTATACCTTCTATCTTGGTACCCAACACTCCAACACCATACTTTTTTAGCGTGTCACTTTGAGCCAGACTTACGCCACAGTTTAGCGCAGTCTGTCCGCCGTATGAGAGCATTATTGCATCAGGACGCTCTTCTTCAATAACAGATTTGACATAGTCTGGCGTAACTGGTAAGAGATACACCTTATCGGCAAAGCGTGTGTCGGTTTGGATGGTGGCAACGTTGGGGTTTATGAGTATGCTATGAAGCCCATCTTCCCTTATGGCTTTGAGGCATTGGCTGCCGGAGTAGTCGAACTGGCGGTCGATTTTGGCGACTTTCGCCGGCTTCTCCGATCTTTATTGCCCCACTACCAAGTACCAGTATATTCCTTAATGTCTCACGTCTAGGCAGGCCGGGGGTCCTCCATCATACTCTGCAACTCCTTGAAGATAAATTCACAATCGTACGGCCCTGGCGATGCTTCAGGGTGAAACTGCACAGCAATGCATGGCCGAGTCTTGTGTCTTATACCTTCAACGGTACCATCATCGGTATTGGTAAACCATAAATCAAACTCCGAATCCGCCAAGGATTCGGGACTAATAGCATAGCCATGGTTCTGACTGGTTACGTGAACCTGGCCTGTGGATACATCAAGACATGACTTGTTCTGACCTCGGTGCCCATACTTTAGTTTGTAGGTCTCTGCGTTGCCAGCCAGGCTTATGATTTGTGCCCCCAAACATATTCCCAACATCGGTATGTCCTCATCTAGTATTTTACGTGCAGCATGTATGGTGTCTGGGCAATGAATTGGGTCTCCGGGCCCATTACTGATAATTACGCCTGCAGGATCGTACGAGAGTATGTCGGATACTTTTGTATTATATGGAACCTTTACTGCACGATAGCCTAGATTTACAACGTGGCGCAGAATTGCATTCTTTGCACCCGTATCTACAACTACCACGTTGCGACCTGAACCAAACGTCAAATGTTCCCTGGTGGATACATCATCCACTAGATGTTCTGAGTTATACTGGGGAGCATCTGACAGTTGCTCTTTTAGTATGTCTGTATCTATGGGATGCTCTGAGACCTTAAGGGCGGCCATGCGCACGCCATCTTCGCGTAGGGATTTTGTGAGGTGTCTTGTATCTATTCCAGATATACCTGGTATGTTGTTTTTGTAGAGCCATTCATCTAAAGTCATAGATAGATTCCAATGACTGGCAACTTTGGTTAGCTCATGTATGACAAGACCACGTACCTGTATACTGTCAGATTCAAAGTTCAATGGTATTCCTGAATCATCAGTCACTGTGGGGTCGGGAACACCATAATTTCCCACCAAAGGATATGTTATGGATAAGATTTGGCCTTTGTATGAGGGATCTGTCAGTGTCTCGATATACCCCACCATTCCTGTGTTGAATACGGCCTCACCGAACACCGTCTTTGGGTACCCAAAACCCTCTCCCTCAAGAACAGCCCCATCATCTAGAACTAATGCTGCAAACATTCCGGTATGTTTTGACTCTTTGGTTACTATTTTAAACCCTTCATGAAGGTATTTCAGTCATGATTTAAGTGTAACAGATTATAGAAAGCGTTTCATAATTTGTGCCCTAACATAATTTAGACATTCCGGCCACCATGCGGATTCCGGAGCCTCCGGTCGGATCGCAAAGTTGACGTGGGTGGCGTTTAGGCATCAACCGCGTTTGCAATAGAACCTTGTTTACCATGTCATTGCGTGATTAAATTGGTGCTCCAGTCGGGAGTTTCATCTGTGATTTTGAACCCGAGATCTTCGCCTTGAAAGGGCGAAATGCTTGACCGGTCTACACCACTGGAGCTTGACATGTGTTTTGTAATGCGAAATTAAACCCTTTGCAAGACTGCGCCCTCCAAAGATGTTACATGTAGTCGTTTTTAGCCTGAATATTGTATCTTGTGGGGCACAGCGCGGGGGCGCAGAACCCGATCAGCCAAACAAATTATCTAATCTATATATCCAAAGTCCCTCATCATACATCATTGGCAGATTTTAATAGTCTAGATGAGGTTGCAGATGCAGTCTCCGCATGTACAAAATGTGACTTGTGTCAAAGTCGTACCAACGCAGTACCGGGCATAGGCGACAAAGAATCAAAAGTTCTATTTGTGGGAGAGGCTCCTGGCCGAAGTGAGGATCTTAGGGGGCGGCCGTTTGTAGGCAGGGCAGGACAGATACTTACAGAGGCATTGGAGAAGGCAGGTGTATCTAGACGTGATGTGTACATCACCAACACTGTAAAATGCAGGCCCCCAAAGAACCGCAACCCTAACAAAACAGAACGAGAGTCTTGTAAAGACTATCTGGACGCCGAGTTGCGCATACTAAAACCCCGTGTAATATGCATACTGGGAAATGTTGCATTAAAGTCACTATTGGGCGATGATAAAATCACATCAAAGCGCGGCAATATTATTCAAAAAGATGACATGTTGTACTTTCCCACAATACATCCTGCTGCAGTACTGTATAACCCACAATTGGCTCATACACTTGAGCAGGATATTAAAAAACTATTTGATATAATACAATTGAATGACGGTGCAGTAAATTGATTCTGCCTCGACAGTTCTATTGCAATAAAACCCATCTAGTCGCAACATCACTCTTGGGGAAACGACTAGTTAGAACCATAAACAATGTGAAACTCTCAGGAATAATACAAGAGACCGAAGCGTATGGCCACCATGATGATCCCGACAGTCATGCATACAATGGTCGCACCAATAGAAACTCTCCCATGTTTGGAGAGGTAGGTAGAGTCTATGTCTACTTCATATATGGTATGCATTACTGCTTTAATGTAGTGTGTAGGGCTCCAGATGTAATGGCAGGTGCCGTGCTTATACGATCTATAAAGCCCGAAGATGGGGTATCTCACATGATGGCAAACCGTAAAAGAGAGACGCTCACAAATCTGACTGATGGACCAGCCAAACTGACACAGTCTCTAAGTATAACCACAGAACAGAACAATGAAGATTTGACCACATATGGCACAATACACATTGAGGATGCCAATATGGCCCCACAAAACATAGTACGTAAATCACGTGTGGGCGTGAAATCCACCATAGATTGGAATTTTAGCTGCTCGTTTTAGTGTCATCATTATCATCCGGGTCTAATGTCCATGGTGCCACCCTACCTAAAACCCGTGCCCAATCCATTCGTAATAGCAACACGACTGCCAGTGTAGTTCCAACACCAAATATTATAATGCCAATGTAGATGTCGGTGACTTTTATGACATCCCCCAGATACGTCTCCACTATGGATAGTCCTAGATAGTGGGAGAGTACGACAATGACATAATGTAAAACCAATTTACCACAAAGTGTGGATATAAAGAACCGTCTGGGATTATACTTTGCCAATCCCAACGGCACATAGACCATATCATCAGGTATGGGAGTGGCTGCAGCAACAAAGACAGCGGCTGCACCATACCGCTTGACCAATCGTTGGAATGGAACTATCCGCTTGCGGGTTTTTTTATTCATCATGCGGCGGCCACTATAACTGACATAGAATATTATCTGTTTGGCTGCAGTTGCGGCCAGCGCCGATGTTATGGCTAAAATATGCAGATTGAACGTCTCCCCCACTGACATTGTAACTAGTAGTATGAAAGAAGGTACGGGGATGAATGGCGCCAGTGACCCAAAAAAACTCAACAACACCAAACCCAGATAACCTAATTCTGAATCAAATGGAAGCAATGCTGCAATATCCACATCGAATTTATTGTGGCGTGATATTTAACACACACTAAGTTGAAATCCTCCCACACAGTCGGGCGTGTCCCACCAGTCATAAAGCCCCCGGAGCCTACTCCGGCAACCCTACACCAGTGGGATACGCCCCACACAATTGTATTAAATGAAAATCATGTCGCGCCTGGTCTTGGCTGTCAACCATTAATATCATCCTCCATCCACTTTGGATTCTGGTGCCTTATGTCATTGGTCGCCTTCTTGTTGCGGAATGCCATCATGGGTGTTTCAAAGTTGTTGATGTCCAATGAAAAGTGCAGCCTGTCGGTGTTATAGTATTCTATGTAGTCAGACAGACTTGAGTAGTGCCATATTTCATCCTCAAGGCTACGGTGGAACCGTTCCAATTTACCATTGGTCTGTGGATGATACGGCCTTGAGTTGATCAATCCTATGTCGAGGTTTAACAATTCATTCTCAAACAAGGTGGGGGTCCAAGAACCAGTTGGTTTCTTGCGGCCACCCCTTCCTACAAAACACGAGCCGTTGTCAGAGAGTATTGTTGCTGGAACGCCAAACCTGTCTACTGCATGTCGAAGTACCGTTACTGCGTTCTCAGAGGTGGCCTCCGTAAAGAGTGCAGCTCCGGTAATACATCTAGAAGCGTCATCCAGATATGTAATCAGGTTCAGTCCTTTCATGCGCGGATCCTTCATTGTGTGCCAGTCAGTATGCCACATGGCATTTGAATAAATGCGCTCATATCTGACCCATTTGCGTTGTTTGGACTTTGCGGGAGAGTCGACTACCAAACCCTTCGACTTCATTATGCGTAGTGGAATGCAGTAAGATCCAATATTTTTCGATCTTATTAGCTTAGAAGTAATATTCAAAATCCGGCACTTAGGCGACCTTAACCTGCATGATACCACATATGGTAGGCTCTAGAGATACACTCACACCCAAACCAGGGGCAGAATTATAAATGTTGTATATCAGATAGAATACATATTACATGTCATGTATGGTCAGGCGGCTACTGCCAAACCGGGCGTCTCTGATGTCATGTCCCATATATTACAGGATGTTTTGGTGGGTTGCCGGACACCATCAGGCAGCATGTAATCCATGAGTTTTGGAGGAGCCAACTCGCTATTATTCACAATGCCAGTTATTGTCGCCTTTAGGTCGTCTATCGAGTCAAAGTAGTTGCCTGCCAAGGCGCGCTTGAGATCACGCCACAGCATCTCTATGGGGTTCAGTTGAGGAGTATACTTGGGAAGGAAGATGCGCACCATACCACCATTGGAATCTCTCTCGTACTCGTTCATCGTTTGCGACTTGTGAGACGAGACATTATCCAAAACGACTGCCACATTCCTCACGCCCTCCCTGACCTTGTTCATGAATATCTTGAGGGTCTCTGAGTCGGTCGAATTTACAATGGCGATATGGAACCAACCGTCCCCTAACACGCCCATAAGCCGTACAGACTTTTTTGACCAGCTCATGGGAATGGTCTCATGACCGCCAACTGGCAGCCAGCCATAGCCGTTCCACCCGCCCACCATACATGATGCCTCATCCAGGGCCATTATGACATATCCGAGAATCGCCATTGTTCTAAGACGTTCTCCAGTAGTCTCCTTGAACTCTTTTTGTTCCTCCTCTGAAGCGCTCTTGTGTGGAGCTGGCCTTGACTTGCGGAATGAGTAATCTACATCATGCATCGTACGACGTATGGTGTCGAGACTACACTTCACACCTAATTTTTCGTATATCACACCTTTCATCATCTTGGCCTGCCATCGTTTCCTCTTAAATCCAAACTGTACGGGCGATTTGGACAGCCACCCTTGTATCGTATTCATCATGGCATCACTCAACAATCGAGCTCGGCCAGGAGGCTTGCGGTCATCCAAATCGTTCAAACCTCTATCTCTTCCCCTTACTAACCAGCCGCGTATCGTACCCGGCCGCCTATATAGCTCCTTTGCTATCGTGTCGATGGTCTTGGATTCCTTTCTCTTGATGCATGCCAACAACACGGTCTTCTCCTTACCCTCTTGGAGGTTCGCCATACGCTCTTCCATCTCTTTAATGGTATAATCTGGCATGAACTTGTCACCTTTTTGGATACGTTCTTCCCCCTTTGCCGTGGGTCGTGGGCCATCTTTTGATTTGTCATGGTTAAATACTGTATCCGTGTTATTCTTTTGTGCCGACCTTTTGGGGTTGAACATACCATTAGGTGGCACACTCTTCTTTAAATACTACTTAGTTGATCTAAATTAACTTTGTTGTACAACAAATTTCACCCGCATCCCAACGGAGCGTCGTAACGGCACGATACAATACTGTGAACTGGACCCATATCGATCTTTTTATAACCAATACGGTGCCATCGGCCACTGGAAAAATATTGAGGATCATTGCTGAGTACTATGCGGTATACGTGATGGTAGCTTATATTCTGTCCCTCTCTTTTCAATCTCTGGGCAGTTCGCACATACCCCTCAGGCTTGTTTTTGTGAGTATTTAGTACCGTTTGTATCGTCTCATCGGATGGCATCAAATCTGGAGGTCTTCCGGCGGGGCGTTGGGTGTGAATCACTCCGGTCTTTAGATATTCGGCCCACAGCCGCTGGATGTGTCTTTGCGTCACGTTAAGCTCCTTGGCTACAGTTTTGGTATCCCTGCCTTTCTCAAGTTGCCTTATGGCATATCGTATTGATTTATCGGTCATCTTTGGCTTCATTTTCTCATTTGATTTGTGTAGCTTAATGTATTCTTGTTGTGTACGCTTAGCTTTACCTAAGCGACATGATTTTCGTTTAATACATACGCCCCACACAATCTAAATGAATAAATATAAAACAGATAGAATTAAAGGATATTCATGCTTAGTTCCGAGGATTGCGGAAAGATCTGTAGCACCATACGGACGTTTAGCTCTGCAATTCGATTCGTCGGGGTGTTAGGGGAGCGTGGTGAACTATTGGCATATAGTAGACGTAAAGACCTTGAACCTTTACTGGACTCTAAAAGTACACATTATCAGTTCTCCCATATTGCCATTAGGACTGGCCTTGATGCTTTCTTTGATAAGAGTCTGGGCAAAGTGCGATTTGTATGGGAGGAACGAGATGGAGTGCAGATAATCTACTTTACCATAGGAGACCTACATATCTGGATGTCTATAGACAAGATGGTGGTTAGATCCGAAGTACTCCGAATAATAGATTCATGTCTACCACTAGTAAAGGAATACTCAAAGAAACTCTAAACTACTCGTACAGCCAACATTTTACCATGCCGTTTGCTGTGGCCAAGTCTGGCGGGTCTCTTTGACATTTATCCATCGCCTCAGAACACCGATCAACGAATCTACATGTAGTGGGGGGAGTTAGGAGATTTGGTGGCGTTCCAGATATATATGATGGCTGCGAGCCGTGCAGACGAGGTACGGACTCTAACAGCTTTTTGGTGTATGGATGTTGTGGGTTGTTGTATATGTCCTCGGAAGTACCAAACTCTACCAACTGGCCACCATACATTATGCCTACCTTGTCGGCTATCTCAGATAGTAACGCCAGATCATGAGTTATGAATAGAAACGACATGCCTGCGGACTTTAAATCCTTTAACATGTTTATGATTCGAGCTTGTATGAGAACGTCCAGCGCCGTGGTGGGCTCATCTGCAATGACAAGGCGAGGCTTTAGTAGTAGCGCCATGGCAATTATTGCTCTCTGCTTCATCCCTCCACTCAGTTCGTGTGGATATCTGCCAAGTACTGACTCTTCCAGATTTACTGCTGCAATGGCACCAGAGATGGCATCGTTAGTATTGCCGTCAAACTTGTGATGTTGTAGTATCTCGGTGAACTGTTCTCGTATAGTGTATACGGGGTCCAGTGAGCTCATGGCCCCTTGAAACATCATGGATATCTGTTTCCATCTATATTTTTGATCAAACTCCGTATCGGATATGTCATTTATATTGTGTCCATCAAAGATGACTGAGCCGCCTGTTATGCTCCCTCCAGACAGACTGCGCATTATGCCCAAACCCAGTGTACTCTTACCACATGCGCTCTCGCCCACTATGCCTACGGTCTCACCAGACTCCATCTCAAAGCTGGCATGCTCCACAGCATAGACTGGACCTGCCATCGAATTATACCGTATAGATAAATCTTGAACGGATAGTAACGCCATGTTACTCACTACACATCATGTTAATTTTTATCTTTATGCGGTGTGTCCCACAGATAAATGACCCTCAACATCCCACCACCTTACGCCCCGCCTGCAGTATCATTGTACGGTCTGTAGTCGGGTTTTTGCAGACATGTTATACATGCTGGGTGCTTGGATAAATGGTTGGTATACGGACTTGCGCAACCATTCGGTTCTACATTGGCTACGGCAGCCCATATCTGGGACGACGCGCCAAATGTTACATGATTTGGGACGGTGTAGGGCGGCCTAAAGGGGAGGTGAAGAACTCACTACATGTAGTGGGGCTACACTGTATCTGGACGACCATCTGGATGTATCCAATTATGCTACTGATATAAGATCACTGGAGGAGACTTTGGGGGCTTTATTCTAGTGGAATACGCCCAATTCCTACCGATCATACAAATTGTTTTTTTGTGTTTGTTAAAAAGTAGATTGTGCTTCTATGATGATCACGGGGACCATGTGGGTCAGTCGATATCTATACATTCTATGGTGCGTCTATAGATGAGGTTATGTTTAGAACCTGACTTTCTTGAGCGGAACCAACTGCGGTATATGTGGCAGTAAATTCATCACCACCTGTGTGGAATAACAGTCCTGCTCCAGAGTACTCAAAGTATCCTGCCTTCGAGTCAATATCCATAAATGTCCAACCGTATACTCTATCATCATCTATTCTCCAAATTGCTTGACCACGTGAATCCTCATTGTCCATCTCATGAAGTATAACAATATCTATAGGCTCACTGGCGACATATGACACAGTACCAGCGTATATGATGCCATCACTTGGCTCTAGTACTCTGACTATCTGGTGTGTCTCATGTCCTAGTCCGGGTGAGAGAGCTGAGTCTGTTGTCTGGGTAAAGCGGTACTCGTGACTTGTTGGCTCGATATGCTCCATACTATCCATATACTCTCCATCATCTGAGGCCGCGATTGCTGCCTGCTCTGACATAGACCAAGATAGGAAGATTGCGCCTAACATTGCAGCTGTAGCTACTCCCATTAGTATCATTTTCATTGCCCTTAAGGCTTGATCACTATATAAAAACATTAACTCTGTAGGTTATCTGGGAAATACGGTTGATGGTAGTTTTACGTATACCCGGTCTCCCAAATTTATCTATGATGTTATACAAGAGATACTCAAAATAATACTGTGTTTGTGACCGAACGTTGTCAAAAATATACCCTAATATGAATACGTCCTGACCATCTGTATGCGGCCCAATTTAGGTCCGCACCAAACTTTGGGGACGAAATCATATTCCATAAGATAATTAAGAGCCACATTACAGTATTTACAGTATGACCAAATGTAGTGAATGTGACGCGGATATATCCACTCCCACAGATGCCTTAGAAGGAGAGATTGTGACGTGCGCTGATTGTGGAGCAAGTTTCGAGTTGATTGGTAGTTCGGATCCGTTTAGTCTCAAACCCGCCCAGACGGTAGGCGAGGATTGGGGGCAGTGAATCCTGACATAGCCATACTTTACGATACTATCAGGTGGGAAGAGAAGGCCTTGCTGGCGTCAGCAAAAGATATGGGTGTGACTACCAGTATGGTAAACTGTAAGGGCCTGCATCTGGATTTGGAGGGCAAGACAGACAAGTTTGGCGTAGTACTTCAAAGATGTGTCAGCTATTACAGAAATGTTCACTCCACAGCGGCACTAGAAGGCATGGGCGTGGATGTAATTAACTGTCATATGACTGGCATACTTGCTGGCAATAAACTATACTCTCACATGTTACTCAAAAATGCCGGCGTACCTACACCAAAGGCAACCGTCTCATTTTCACAAGAGGCTGCCTTAAAAGCACTGGATGAGATTGGATACCCTGCAGTCATAAAGCCAACCGTGGGAAGCTGGGGCCGACTAATATCAAAGATAAATGATCCAGAGATAGCAGGCAGTATACTGGAGAGCAGGGAGAGTATGTATCCCATATACCAGATACACTACATCGAAGAGTTCGTAAAGCGACCTCCTAGAGATATCCGTGCTATAATGGTGGGGGATGAAATAGTGGCAGCCATATATCGTACCTCCCATGATAACATGTGGAAGACCAATACGGCCTTGGGCGGAACCGCGGATCCGTGTCCTGTAACACCTGAGATGGAAGAGATGTGCATAAAAGCATCAAATGCCGTAAGTGGTAAAATCGTGGGTGTGGATTTGATGGAGAGTGATGATGGGCTGTTAGTACATGAAGTAAACAACACAACTGAATTCAAGAACACTGTACGGGTTACAGGTATTGACATAGCCGGCGCCATGATAAAGTACGCAATACAGAGGGCCAGACGATGATGTATGGGGCCAATGTAAGTTCAAAATATGCAGTCAAGATGCTCGAAAAAGCTCTCCGACTCTATACGCCATCACTAAGCGAGCGACCCATGACAGAATTTTTGGCAGACAAGTGCGATGAGCTGGGATTTAATGATATACGAATAGATGGTGTGGGTAATGTCATAGCCACAAAGGGCTCTGGTTCACCTACAACAATACTGTGTGGTCATATGGATACGGTGCCCGGCAAGATACGGGTTCGCCGAGATGGTGACACGCTGTATGGCCGTGGAGCCTCAGATGCCAAGGCTCCTTTGATGGCAATGCTGTTTGCCGCAGCATCAGTCGGTGATGGTAATGGAACTGTGATATTTGTAGGCGCCGTAGATGAGGAGGGTAACGCTACAGGGATAAAAAATCTGGTCAAAAAGAGAATGAATGTAGATTATGCTGTATTTGGCGAACCCAGTAGATTAGATCAGGTAACAATAGCCTATAAAGGTAGACTGGCTATCAGCTTGCGTGTAGATGTAAAAGACAGCTCCCATGCCAGCGCGCCTTGGCTATCAAAGAATGCCATAGAGGAGACTGCATACTTTACATCCAAATTAAAGAGCGCCCTGGAGGCTAGACATGCCGATAGTCGTAGTATGCAGATGACTGCTGCTATAACCGAGATTCGCGGCGGCTCCAGTCACAATGTTACTCCACAAGAGTGCACCGCCACTATGGATATACGCATACCTGTCACCACCAACTGTAAAATGATTGAGGAGAAGATATCCGACCTTGTTAGAAGCATTAGCGAGGAGAGGGACGTGGAGGTATTCTATTCTATATTGGATGAGACCGAACCCTTTGAGGCTCCTCACAACTCGCCTCTGGTACGAGCGTTTACGCTGGGAATAATTGAGTGTGAGGGGAACAGACCCACATTGATAAGAAAGACAGGTACCGGAGACATGAATGTTATGGGAAGTCGATGGGGAATTCCAGTAATCACATATGGACCTGGCGATCCACATGCCTCCCACACAATAAATGAGAGTGTGTCAGTATCTGAGTATCTGCGAGGAATCGATGTACTCAAAAAATCACTGGCTCACTTGAAGAGACTTCATGATAAAAGACGGGCCACTGTATAATGTTGCATATAGTGGGGCTGGGCGTATCGGATGACTCCATACCATATAACATTGAAGATATAATACAAAAAGCAGACATAGTATATCTGGAGGTATTTACCAGCCCAGACATCAATACCTCCCAGATAAGGCGCATATGCCCCACACTACAGATGGCCCCTAGGTGGCTGGTGGAGGATGGTCGCCGCATACTAGAAGAATCAGAATACAAAGATGTGGTTTTAGCATCATATGGAGACCCTTTGGTGGCCACTACCCACACTGAACTTCGAGTACGTGCAGCACAAAGGGGCATACCCGTAAATGTGGTGCATGGCCCCTCTGCCATCACAACCTTAGTGGGTGAGTGCGGCCTACATCATTACATGATGGGCCGCATGGCTACCATAATGAGCGAAGATACACTGTTGGAGACACCATACATGGTCTCGTATAGAAATGCCGTATTGGGGAATCACACACTGTTATTATTGGAGTATAATCAGGATGCAGACTTTTTTCTAAAAGCAGATGTGGCACTACAGAGACTGTCTGATGCTGAAAAGAGTTATCGACGGGGCGTATTTACACCTGACAGACACTGTATAGTGGCATGTCGTATAGGGACAAAGAGACAACTTGTAGTATCTGGAAGTCTCTCAAGCCTTGAGGGATACGACTTTGGCGAACCCCCACACTCCATAATACTGACTGGAAGGCTCCACTTTACTGAATGTGACGCTATACGGGTATTAACCAGATGTATGGATGACCCCCCTGAAAATCAAACCATAAAGAGCATACCACAACAGATGATTGAAAAATACACTCCAATGATACACAAATCCATTCAAGATCTTCCGGACTGCTCTAATAATGAAAAATTGATAGTACAAAATGCCATCTCATACATACAAGACGCTCAGAGGGCTTTGGAGAGTGGCCAAGACGAGGTGGCCATACTGTCTATAGGTTATGCAGACGGTCTAGTAGATGCGTTACGTATATCACACGGTATGGATCCGAAAATATAATATTCCAAAAAACAACCTACTATTTTGCAGATGGATTCAATACAAGGCAGTGTGATATTTGCTGCATATGTTGCGCAGATCACCGACAAACCACTACAAGATGTGTGTGCACAGCGAGGAGTGCCCGATTATGTTATGCGCAAAGGTATCGCTAGACTGAACCGTAATGGTCTGATGAATGAACATACACTGACGGCACTGGGCCGAGAGTCTATTCGGGTGGTTTTAACTGGAGGCGTCTTTGATATAATACATCCTGGTCACATACACACACTCAATGCCGCCAAGGGTCTAGGGGATATATTGGTGGTGGTTGTTGCCAGTAATAGTACGGCTACTAAAAAGAGTGATAACATAATACACTCCCAGATACAGCGGCAGACTCTAGTGGAGTCACTACAGATTGTAGATGTCTGTGTGATAGGACACCAGAATAACATATTCAAGACTGTTCAGGATATAATACCTGATATTGTAGCGCTGGGATATGATCAAGGACATCATGAAAAACATATCGCTGATGGGTGCAAAAAAATCAATCCGCGAATTCAGGTGGCACGACTGCAGTCACCTGTACCCGACATATCCAGCTCAGAGATAAAACGTGTATATGGTGACAACATACATAACCTCTAACTCTCCGCCAGTATGGATACTGTAATCTGTGATCCGTCAGATATATTTGCCCGGGTTCTTAGATGCACATCCGATATTATCTCCATTATGCACGGGTCATGATGAGTTCTCTCCAAACGAATCATATAGCAATTGATGTCTGGCAGTATCCGTATGGGATAGCAGCGTACCCAACCATATGTTCTTTGACCATCAGAGAAACCTTCAATCAATACACTGGGAAAATCCTCAACGCCTGATATGGTACGGGCAGACTCTGTATCCAATTGTACATTTAGTGTGCCCGGAAAAGGAGTCAAGTCAATCTTTGCGCAAAATTGTGTTATATATCCGGGTAACGACATGTAATATGCTCCCTCTCCAACACCAGACACTATCCTCCCCCGGAGAGTTGCACTGCGAGGCTTGTGTTGCACGGCATTGTTCAATATGGATGAGACTCTCATCACCTCGGCATGCCCTTTCTTTGTGACCCGTATGTGTCTGCCACGTCCTTTGGCTTCACGCTGAATCAGACCACTACTCTCCAACTCTGCTAGATGACTAGATGCTGCCTGCTGAGATACGCCTACCGCCCGACCCAACGTCAATGTGGTTACAGGTACAAATCCATTCTGACACCCCAAAGTCATCAAATGGGCCAAAGTCATCAAATGATGGATCTTTAATGTTGCCAACTAACGAATATCCAAGTCCGCAAATGATGTGAGCGCCACTCCGCCCGTGTTAGTCACCTTTGCCACCCGGTGTCCCACTATATACTGCACGCCTGCACTTCGGGCACCATCCAGCAATCTCTGTGTTATTATTCCGTCCAGAAACAAGAAATGAACATTTGACTGTGTAGATATGGTGCGTACTAATTCATTGATTGGCACTCGAAACATCTCCTCTTGGCTCTCATCCAGCGCAACAGCCTCTAATGTCTCTTTTAGTTTTGGATATATGACTGCAGCAAGTGACTGAACTGCCTTTTCAGAACTACTCAACTCCGGTGCAGGTTCATCCCCCGACTCAATCTGCTTTACTATGGGTCTTAGTATTTCATCAATACGTAGAGGAGTCAACTCTTCGACCTCCATTCCCGGGTCGGCACGTAACTCATAATCGACAGTAACCACAGACTTTAGACCTTTCAGTATAAAACCTCCTGCTCTATCCCCATCGGTAAATGCTACTATCTTCTCTTTTGCAGAACACAGATCTTTTATGGAGTCGTCTATCTTTGCGCCCTCAATTGCTATGGCATTATCGTAGCCGGCCCTCAGTAGATTGATGACGTCAGCCCTCCCCTCTACTAGAATTATCCAGTTACTCTCGTATACGCCAGAACCACAGGTAAGTTTTGATGGTCCATAAGATGCCAGTGTTCTTGAAGCGCCCTGATGTATGTCACGAATCATGGACTCGCCCTCGCTTATGGTCTTTGTGGCCCAACGTTGTTTTATCTCCTTGGCGCGCCGTACTATGTCATCCTTCTTGACGGCTCGTATATCTTCTAGTGAGATGAGCTTGTAACTACAGTCAAAGGGACCTACCTTTTCAATACTTTCTATGGCTGCAGCTATCAGAGCGCAGGGATCGATATCGGTACTCATGGGAATATTTACCTCACCACTGGTGACATTTCCAGAGACACGTATGTCAACTTCGATACGTCCTACCTTTGATGCTCGCTGCAGTTCGTTGAGGTTCATTTCGGGACCTAGCAGACCTTCGGTCTGCCCAAAGATGGCTCCGATTATATCTGTCCGCTCAACGATCCCATCCACTTTGAAGGAAAGCTTAACATTATATTTGTCAGCGCCCGTGCTGGGCATAAACCAATCAACTCCTGAATTACCATGTATGAACAATCTGGATTGCATTATAATAGTCTAACGAAATTGAAAAATGGGAAAAATTTGAAAACTACTCGGTATTAAAGGAGTGTCCGCAAGAGCAGGACTTTACTACATTGGGATTGTTAATCTTAAATCCAGAGCCCATGAGACTCTCAATGTAGTCCACATTGGCGCCTTTGAGGTGGTCTAAACTCATGCTATCTACTAGTAACTTTACACCAGCCTCTTCTATGACTAGGTCGTCCTCCTCTGGTTTGGCCTCAAAGCCCATGCCGTATGAGAGGCCAGAACATCCTCCTCCCTGTACGTATACACGCAGATATTCGGGCTTGGCTTCCTCTTCGGCCATAAACTCTTTAATCTTTGTAGCCGCAGTCGCGGTAACGGTTATTAACTTTTGTGTCTGTTTAGTCTCCATTGTATGGTATAATGATAACTTTTGTTATAATAACTTTGTCATAATTTCTCTGCTATAGTCATGTGTGGTATCCTGAAACAATGATGCGTGAGAGATAATTGTCAATTTTTCTATTTAATTAAACAGGATTAATTGCACATAACTATTCTGTATAATTACAATTTTGTGATTTTTTTAATTATACGAATTTACCCCCTCTTAAATATAAACTTGACAAGGCGTGTATCCAACCAGATGTAATACTCTCCAACGATAACGGCGATTAATACTGTGTAAATGCCAAACAGCGAGAGTAGATTAAAGATGTACGTACCCGTCAATAGTGAAGATATCTATCACACAACACGCGCGCCAATCTGTATTGGGCTATCTATGATCCCACTACCACACTGTATGCTCTCAATAGTTCTGTTATAGAACTCTTCAACCAGTCTCAATATCTGTGGCTCCAGATATATCCGTTGAACCCCTCCATCGACCTCTGTCTAGACACAGTACAAGTCCCATCTCTGCCATGACAATATATTGGATTCCTAATAGTGAAGATGAATATCATCACATTTAGTGCGTTATTCATTTATGGACGCCTGTTGCTGTAAAATGTTTGTTACAAAGCGTACGCCCGTGTCTATGGTTGTATACACAACTCCTAACCTTGATGCGTGCAGCATCATTACACATGATGAGATGAGAATATATCTGGCATGTCTATCTTTGCTGTATTATAATCAAGGAAAAATACTTGTGTTGTATGGGGCATACAATAAAAGACTCTAATTAAATCTGTTGATATAAAAAAATAATTTGCAATAAATTAGTCATATATTCTTTAAATTATACTATACCGGAGCTTACAACTATTTTTTGATGAATATTGGAATTATTTTAATAAAGTAGCATGCTGTGATTCAGGTCTTCAGATGTAAGGTATTTAGTAGCGTGTATATTTGTCTGAATCATGGAAAGGGCAAAACGAGTAGTTGTCGATACCAGCGTTATAGTAAACAGTCGGCTATTGAACCGTGTTGAATCAGGTGATATGCGTAACTATGAGATAATAATACCGCAGGTGGTACTTGATGAACTATATGCGCAGGCCAACAACCATCGCCAGCAGGGGTGGACAGGCCTTGGAACACTTCAACAACTATTTGAATTGTCCTCAGATGCTGGTATTACCGTCACCATACATGGCAACCACGCAACAGCCGAAGATCTGGAGCTGTCCAGTAGCGGCAGACTGGACAATCTCATAAACGATACTGCAAAACGACTTCGGGCAACACTATACACATCAGATAACCTTCAGCACCTCGCGGCGCGCGCGACAGGTATAGATGCAATCCTCCTTCCACCTGACACCGAATCTGTGGATATGGAGTTTCCCAAATACTTTGATTCAGATACGATGAGTGTGCACCTAAAAGAGAACATGGCTCCTGTAGCCAAACGAGGCGGCCCCGGCTCCTTTATAATGGTCTCACTAGACAGCGCGCCCCTGACACACGTGGATTTGGAGCGAATAGCCTCTAAAATAGTAGATGCCACTCGAAGCTCCAATGGAATAATTGAGATAGAAAAGCCCGGAGCCACCGTTGTACAATACGATGATTACAGAATCGCAATAACCCGACCACCATTCTCAGAAGCAATAGAGATAACAATTGTACATCCACTAGTCAACCTATCTTTGAATGACTATGATGTATCTGATGAGCTGATGGAGCGGTTTGCTGATACTGCAGAAGGTGTGGTGGTGGCCGGCCCGCCGGGCTCTGGCAAGTCCACATTGGCATCAAGTTTGGCCGACTTTTACAGTGCGAAGGGTCGTATAGTCAAGACATTTGAATCTCCTAGAGACCTACAAGTGAGCTCCAATATCACACAATATGCTAAATTAGATGGCAGTTTTGAAAACTCTGCAGACATACTTCTCTTGGTAAGGCCTGACTGTACCATATTTGATGAGGTGCGCCGGCGTGAGGACTTTGAAACGTTCACTGATCTTCGACTTGCTGGTGTAGGGATGGTGGGAGTAGTACATGCTAACTCGCCCATGGATGGCATTCAAAGATTCATTGGGAAGGTGGATTTGGGAATAATCCCAAGTGTATTGGATACTGTAGTGTTTGTTCAGGATGGCGGTATTGAAAAAGTCTATGAGCTGGACCTGAAAGTAAAAGTACCTTCTGGCATGATAGAGGCAGATTTGGCACGACCAGTCATCGAGGTTCGCGACTTTACAACCAAGGCACTGGAACACGAGATTTACACGTTTGGTCAGGAGAATGTTATAGTGCCGGTGTTAGATGGCCATACAAAGGGTATAGGTGGACTTGCCGAAGACAAGATACGCTCAATGTTTGAGCGATACGACCCCAATGTGGCCGTAGAGATACTCTCTGATAGTCGTGTCGTGGTTCGCGTGGCAAAGGATCGTATACCCAGCGTTATAGGACGCCGAGGCTCTAACATCAGTGATTTAGAACGAAAGCTGGGTATATCCATAGATGTGGAGGCGCGAGATAATGAGTCAATTGTTGATGGTCTTGAAGTGCCTGCCAGCTTTTCAGAGTCCAAGACCGCCTTGTTGCTGGATGTGGGCTCACAATATGCTTCCATGTCCGCTACAGTCTTTGTCGATAATACACCTCTGACATCCAGGCGGGTGGGACGCAAGGGTCAAATAAAACTACCAAAGAGATCCGAAGCTGCGCGGCGTTTTATAGATATGGTCTCTGAAGATGGCGATATTCGCGTGATTGTTAAAGACGCCCAAACTCCTCAATAATTTTTGGGTTTGCCTTTAAGTACGTGATGAACTTTCGTAACTGAAATACAGTCTCCGGGTTCAAATGGTGTTCTATGCCCTCGGCATCCTGATTTGCGGCATCACCAGTTATGCCCAACATATCAAAGAACTCCAACAGAGTACCATGCCTCTGTCGTATGGAGTCGGCCAATTTGCGTCCTTTGTTAGTCAAGTTTATGCCATGGTACTTTTCATACTTTAGAAAGCCGCCCTCATCCAATCGATGTAGCATCTTGGTGACACTAGGCGCACTTACATTCATGTATCTGGATATGTCCAAAGTGGTGGCATATCCTTTTAGTTCTACAAGCTCTGCCATCACCTCTAGATAGTCTTCCATACGGGGACTTGAATCTCGACGACCCACGCCATGTGCAGCACGAATGGAATCTAACCTGCTAACATCCGGCGGCATAATACTAATACGTCTACACCATATTAAAGAGCTCCATTTGTTATACATGCACAGGATACGATTTTTAATGGCATCGTACAACATGTAGTAATGGCCACCCGAATGCAAGTACTAATACCCGTGGCTGCTGCCGCCGTAATAGTTGGTGTGGTTGGCATGATATCCATACCCGCGGATACCAAGATGGATTTTGCTGAATTTCCACAAGGTACCATACGGGTGGATGATGTTGTAGTTCAGGTGCAGATAGCTGATACAGAGCCACGCCGCGTACTAGGCCTAATGCATCAAAACGAACTCCCATATGATCAGGGAATGATATTCATATTTGACTCTGTAGGACAATACAGTCTGTGGATGCGTAACGTACAGTTTCCCTTGGATATGATATGGTTTGATGAAGATGGTGTTGTGGTCCACATCGAAGAGCGTGTACTTCCATGTCTTACCGCCCTGGAAGCCATGACCTGCCCGTCCATTGCCCCGGAAGTTGATGCGCTATACATACTTGAGGCCACCGGTGGTTTTGTCGAGCTGCACAATATACAGTTGGGCTCGCAGCTATACCTGATATCAGTATAACTAATGGAAATTACATCTCTAAGTAAACATAACCACTCTTTCGAGTGATGTTGGCGCCGGGCTCTGTCCATGAGGGACAACTCCCACGCCATCCAGAGGGGCTCTGATGAGACGTTCTTTGTTGGTCAGGTTTTGACGCCCGACCTTTGGACAACTTGTACCGGCCATTACATCACCAACGACACTGGGTATAGTGAGTATCGTAAGATATGTCTTCCCTCTCAAGACCATTCCGGACTTGCTGTATAGCGCGTAAACGGCTTGCGCCCGTATTCCACTGCACTATTCGAAAAACAAACAAGATGGTGAACGCCGCATTGACGTCCCCGTGATTGTACAGAGGTGCATCGGACCACTATGTTGTTTTTACTGAGTTTTTTTATTCAGCAGTACAAGAATGGCAATTACAATTCCAACAAAGGCAAACTGGAACACCTCAGTCAAAATTCCATTGTCGCTTATCCGTCCTCCTCTGCCGGTGATAAAGTTATCAGGTATCCTGGTAATGACCCAGATTGCGATAAAGACGACTGTCCCTCCAAGGCCAACACCATACCAGACCCGCCCCCATCTTCTTACCATCGGAAGAATCCAGAAGATCTGGGCAGCTCCTCCCACAAGAAACAGGATTTGTATGTTTATGTTGCCGGAGTCATACCCCAAAACCACATGTATGATCCCTGCAATTGCAGTGGTCGCCGCTGCTGCGTAAAATAGAATGTCTAGTTTGGTCATTTTACATCTGCCATCCCGATACAAGAGCAGGCAACAGAATTGTTGGGGCAGACGCTTTACTCACAATCCCGTACACTCAAGACTATCTAATATACGTTACACAAAAATTCAGGTATACACTCAGGTCCATCCCTTTCTGTACCCACAGGTATGCCAGTTATCCACACATCTGAAACAGTCTTGTACTAGGCGGCTATCGTTACATTACCTGACATAGCGGCGGATTCTTCAAATATGTTCCAGTCTGGATTCTTGGACAATTCCACTATGCCTTTCCATGGTACAATGCCGCGCTTCTGGCAGGTGCGCGTATAGCTCACCAAAATTGAAAATACGTGCATGCCCGTGCTAGTCATTAATTTGTGGCGCACGTTGCGCTGCAACACTATGGTGTCACGTATATCCAACTCAACGGGGTTATTGTTAGGAGGCATTCCTTTGTACCGCAGG
The DNA here is from genome assembly GCA_965219765.1 of Nitrosopumilaceae archaeon. Classification (GTDB taxonomy): domain Archaea; phylum Thermoproteota; class Nitrososphaeria; order Nitrososphaerales; family Nitrosopumilaceae; genus VYCS01. The sequence continues at coordinate 1,117,004 of CBDCOI010000001.1, read as the reverse complement.
AACGTAAACAGGTTCGGTGACGCGTTGTGTATGGTGGCGGCCATTGGATGGCCCCCGTATCCATCTGCGATACTGCACAGCTGTCGTTGCAGAGACAGGCAGTATTCGGGAGGGGCCGTATCCATGTATTTGATGCGTCTATACATGCACAGGAGCCGCCGGTACTGTATGTACGGAACGCTTCCCCTCTTTGCTTTTATGGCGGCTTTCTCGGCCATACGTAGTATGTGCACCCAGCACCGCTGAACAATGCGGAAACTGTTGTATCCTGCGTATCCGTCCACTATTACGGGTTTATCCAAAAGTGCGCTAAAGTGTATTTCGGGTATTGCACCGGCCCTACTTGCGGCCACCAGTACATATGTGGCATCAGGTATTGATGCCATCCAGGCATACCCCCTCTTACCGTATATCTTTAGTACTGTCTCGTCTAAATGGACGTACAATGCCAATATGATGTATTTCAGTATGTTTTGGTATGTTTTTTCCAGTGTCAGTGTTGCAATGGCTTTGCGCGCGTTCCATATGGTATTTGGTGATATCTCAAAATCATACATGTCTCTAAAATAGACAGACATTGTCTCATCAGTTGCACGTGTACCAAAGTATTCCACTACAAAACCGCGAGCCTTGGGACCGAGTGCCGTACCGGCAATAAGGGGACTGTCGGCTTCTGTAACGTGTCCGCATCTGTCGCATTTACACCGTCCCACTACAATCGTACCAGCCACTATACTTATTCTGTCTCCATCAAAATCATACATTTGTCGTACAACCGGTCGCAATATTATCACGTGTTCGTTGCCACAGTTGGCGCACCGGTGTATGTCGTATCGTTTAGTATATTCAGAACGGTTATGATGCGAGATGCCCTTGTGGCCCTGTGGCGGACCCGCTTTGCGACTATTCAGGTCCACATTAGGATCGTTCTTGGTGGAAGTATCGTTTTTGTTTGCGGCGTTGTCATCGGCGTTGTCATCGGCACTCTCAGAATCCAGAAGGGCTTCCTCTTTCTGGAACTTTTTTCTCTCGGCATTATACATTGACCCTGTAGATGAAGGCGCGTTTTCATTTTCATAATAGTTGAGGCGTCGCACCAAATATTCAATCTCAGATTCGTATCGGTCAATCATTGATGCCTTTTCCTCTTTCAATTGAATTACTTGAGCCCTGAGTTCCGTATTCTCTTTTTCTAAAAGATCGATTTTCTGGTATATTTTTCTTAATTCCTTTCTGAGTAGTGCAGAATCTCCCATTAAATCATCCAAATTTGATACCAGCTTTAAATCTTTCTATTCAAATCTGCCCCTTATGGGTGGACCTGAGTGTATACAAATTCAGTGTACACACTCAAGTACAAGTTCACCTCAAATTTTTGGCCGATAGATCGTGATCGACCAGCAAACTTAATGATCCACAGGTGCATGCCCCCATCTAGGCCTTTGCGCTCCACCTTGGACGGCCGCCGGTGGACGGTACTGACCCTGCGCCCCATGACACGGACTATCTTCCAGAGCGCTCTGCCCTGCTTTCTGAGCACGACTGCCTGAAGCCTGTCCCTGTTGCTGGGGCGCCCACGCCTGGACATCACTTCCAGCTCGGACAACTACACGCCAGGCAGGCACTCTTCTCCCTTCTTTACCAGTGCCGCCTTTGGCATGGGGGTCTGGGAGATGATAGGAGATCTATTTCTTTCGATCCGTCACGTGCTTTCCATTCTTTTTGGCGAGTACTATACAGCAATGGATGCGGCCAAACAGACGTATGATATGGTGTATGAGATCATAAACTCTTAACATAATATGCCGATACGAATCTGTGCCTCATCCGTTTAGGGGACAGGCCTGTCTTGTCTGTGGTAAAGCTCTGTAAAACCAAAGAATTTATTTTGATTTCACAATTAGAAAACATGAGACGCAGTATACTGATTACAATAATTATTTTGATTGGTGTGAGCATGTCTGCTCTTGTTTTGATGTATAATTTGGGCCAACAACCTGAAATTGAAACACAGGCATCAGAGTCGTATATCTGCGCGGATGATTTGAATGAGCGTGAACTGTCTGTAACGCCCTTATCGTATGATGATAACAACTTGATTCGGTCTGCGCTCGAAAGACACGATATACAGATGTCCTCATCACTAGAGTTTTCCGGCGAAAAGGCTGCCGAATTTTGCTCGTTCTTTGCAGATGGCACTGTACCCGTATTCTGTACGTCCACCGAACTCGTACAGAGTGGTGAGTTTTTGGGCAACATCCACATGGTGGGTACGACTGATGGGCCCTCTGCTGTGTTGGGGGTTGTACGATCTGATGCCATACCTTCTGGTGTACATACCGTGGTTGCTGTGGCTGATTCGATTATTGGAAGTGTATTTGAGTGCACAGGTGGCACATCCGCCCTCTGGATAGAGCAGTTATCGGATAGACATACAAGAGAGAGTACTGTGGCCACAAAGTCCACTATAAATGGACTACCAACACCGGTCTTGTTGGAGCTGACCGGCTCATCTGGCAACTATCTATGGACAATTTTGATTGGTAACACTCCATGATACAGTGGATTATCATATTACTTGTTATTGGATTGCTGATTCTAGCCGCACTCTTTGGTGGTTCAGCACTGGTACCCGACGTGCAGACTGCCGTATTTTTTGTGTTCCTGGCAACTGCAGCTAGTGTATTGGCATCTATAGCGGGTCTGGGAGGCGGCCTTGTCATAATACCCATACTGATATTTCTGGGACTATCGCCTCCGGTTGCCGCCTTTGGCAGTCTTGCCGCCACAATGTCCAACGCGACCGCCTCAAGTCTGATATATGGACGACAAAGACGCATAGAGTACAAGGAAGCTCTGAAACTGGGCATGATAGCCATACCTGGCAGTATATTGGGCGCCATACTATCAAAGGATGCCGAGGTTGGCTCTTACAGCATACTTTTAGCTGCGATTCTAATATCTGCAGGTGTCTATGTGTATATCCGTCCCCGTCTGCGCAGCCGTCCACATCCAGGAACCCCAATCTTTTTGACACTCTCTGCAGGTACCAGCTTCCTTGCAGGTTTGGTCTCTTCGTACTTTGGCATAGGTGGAGGTGTGGTCTTTGTTCCATTATTGGTGATGCTATACGGCATGAGCGTAATGCGTGCAGCCCCCACATCCATAATGGCACTTTTGTTGACCTCTATAGCTGGAATAACTACTCATGGTGTATTGGGTAATACCGATGCTATACTGGCGTTACTGTTATCTGCAGGAGGATTGTTGGGCGGCATGACCGGAGCCAAACTCTCACTGGAGGTAGGTGAAAAGTACGCTCGAGTGTTGGTGATGGCGACCATGACTGTCACGGCCATCATGATGATATGGAATAGTGCTGCCCCTGATACTGCCTAAGAATTATGTGCCAAAGTTTGATGTTTTCATTATACTTGATGTTGCGGGTCGATTTTGCGCCATAATTATCATATAACTATATGATATCTGGCACTACTTTGTCCCCATCGAGGCTCTGAGTTTGCATCTTTCAAGCCAATACTCGCCACTGTGGGAACCATGTCGAATGGTTTTCTATTAGTGTAGCCATTATAACAGCACATATACTATGTTAGCCGTAGTGCCCAAACCATTCGTCTGACAGCTAGTATTCGTATCTAGATTCCTATCTGGACTCATCCACGTTGAATATGACCTCGCCGGAGTGACGTGCGTCATCTGACAGCGAATAGTCTAAAACTTTGGCTATCTCATGGTGGTTTGGCTCAGATCCAGATGTGGTTCCTGGTAATACTGTAAATACCCGCGCATTTGACTTTAACACATCGCTGAGCTCCTGATTTATGGTTGTTGTAAACGGTCTCAGACTTCCCCGAAATATCTCAACTTTGGCCCGCTCTGCACCGGATATCTTTCTGCCTTGGGGAAGGCTAGGGCCCACTATCAGTATGCTGCCGTCTGCTCCTGCAAATTTGCGAGGATCTCCACCTCCGCCCGGCACAAAGTGCTCTAAAGCCTCCTGTACAGTCTTGGCCGGTCGATTGATGAATTTATCCACTAGACCATCCCACTCTGCTCGACTCATCTGTGTAATCTTATCAATATCTGGCAAGTCTCCGGTTATGTGTACTATGGAGCGTATATCTCCCATCTTTATGGCTGCAGTACCAAACCATCTACGTAACTGCGCAGTATCATCCATGTCTATGTAATGTGAGTGGAACTCACTTAGTGTGTCTGATATGGATTTGGGCGTGGACTCGGGCATGAGCAGTACCACCTTGCCTCCAAACTTTATGATGTGTTGTGCTAATGTAACTACTCTCTGCACATCCGCATCTTTGGTGGGGTCTAGGACAATGACAACACAACTGCCACTGTAGTCCGCCGTCGCCGGAGGAGCGCGATTACATACATGCGGCCTTACTGGATAAAATACACGGTCTCCGGGTATGACTTTGCCATTTACAATCTCCCCTATACTGTCATCACAGAGATTAAGTACAGTCTCTGCCACCTGTCTCTGAGATAGGAACTGTCTATCTGCGATCATATGTGATGTGTTCTTCTGTATCTTCTCGGCTATACTCTGTATCTTTTGGAGCATTCTGCGTAGTACATCTGCATCAACGTTTAGAGTCTCTACAGCATTGTCTATACCACTCTTTATTATGGACTCATCCTCTCCTAGTAGTGGCAGTATCTGCTTGCTTGCCTCTTCTACCTGCTGAGGCACTAAACCCTCAAATCCGCCCACTCTCATAAATTCAGCCGCTGCCTTGGGATATACTGTCTTGTATATGCGATCCGAGTGTACCGGGCCTGGGTTTGTAGCTATTGATATGATGCCATCGCCCACCAACTCCCATGACATTGCCTCGACCAATCGATTTTTGGCCCCCTGTGATGCAGTATATGGTCCCCGGAATCGATAAGGACGCTGCTCCAGCGGTCTCTCTTCAGTAAAGAATGTGGATATGGTGATTATCTTGCCTCCCCTCTTCATGCATTGTAGGCCACATACGGAACCCCAGAATGTACCTGTTAGGTGTATTGCCACAGTCCCCGTAAAGTCATCCATACTCGCATTGGGAAAACATGTTACGGGACCTGAGACACCTGCATTATTCACAATATAGTCTACTGTGACCCCATCAGCCTTTAGTGTACTATACATATCAGATATGCCTTCCTCATTACTGACATCAACACCTGGGAATATTCTGACATCGGCCCCACTCTTACTTTTATCAATTATCTGTTGCAGCTCGGAGGCCGCCTCGACTAATGGCTCCTTACGTCTGCCCAGAATTATTACGTTGGCGCCCTGCTCTACAAACGCCGTGGCTATGGCCTTGCCGATCCCAGTTCCACTTCCAGTAATGAGGGCAGTCTTTTGTAGAAACTTCACGTTTTACCACATTTTATTACATTATTTAATTTTACGATATTCCGCTCCAAAGACAGATTAGGTTCTCGAACAAACTCTGGTCAAAGGCCATAGTATATCCTCTTACACATCATGCCAGAGAACAACGGTACACGGAGTACCTCGTCCTCCAGTCTGTGCTTGACGCTTCACAGGGGAGCTGATGCAAGAACCCTCCACGTCCAGACTCCCCTTAACATGGGAGTTGCCGGTATTCGGCAAATTTCGTAATTTTAGTTGACCGCTACGTGCCCCTGGAAGTTTTTCCAAACCAGCCGTCTCTATGTTGGCCCCTGCATTCTGGTCGGCATGCCCTGTATGACCGCACCGTTTGCACAGAAACATTCTGCCATCCCGGTTGTCCTTACAGGTGTAGCCACACATGTTACATCTCTGACTGGTATATGCTGCCGTAACCCAGATTATGTCTCCGGCCAACTTGTACGCCAGCAGGGCGGCCAACAACCCCCAACATTGTTGTATAATTGCTTTATTGAGACCTGATTTCTGCGCAACGTTTTTGCCGGGTTGCTCTTCCGTACCCTTGGCGGATTTTACCATGTTCGGTATGGGTAGATTCTCCAAGGCCACATGTGAGGTACTGTCCGAAATGGCCTTGGATATTTTATGTACGGTAGTCTTGCGGATGTTTGCCGCCTTACGCTTGTTCTTGGCCGCCCTTCTGGCCGCTTTGGCCCACCGTCTAGAGCCAGGTTTACGACTGGTATAGTCTGGCTTTTGCCGGCGTGCTGCTGTCTTTTGTGCTTTAGACGCTGTCTTTTCGGCGTTGTGTACACGGCGTGTCATCATTTCGGGTGTAATTAACACCATTTCGGGTGTGGCCACGTTGCCAACATTCCGGTCTATACCAATGACGGTCTGCTCAGTTACGGTTGGTCGTTCATCCGGTATCTCACAAACGATGGTAATCCTCCACCCACCATCGGGTAGTTGAAACAATTGCGCAGTCTTGTATCGGTAATTTAAGACGGGAAACTCCCGCGACAGTTTAATCTCGCCCATCTTGGCTATCTTGATTGTACGTGTATCGGTGAACCTCGCTTGACCATCAGTGCCATCATGGGTTATCGTCAACGGGATGGAGGCGTGATCTCCATATTTTTTAAAGTGTGGCTCGCCAAACTCCCACTCTGGTACAATGTCAGCAGCCTTCAGCCTCTCGGTTTCAACATATTGGTCGTAATGCCTGCCTAAATCGTACAACGTCTTTCGTGTTACGCCAGATATGGACTGCCGCAGCCAACGCGGACCCGAATTATTCCGCAACTCAGTATACCAACCATTTATCTTACCACGCGTCGCATTTACTCTACCAGTCCTACAATATTCTTCCTTGAAGGTTTCCAACAACTTGTTATGCACATACCTGTCCATGCCGGCCTGTCGTATCAACATCTCCTTCTTGAATCCCTTGCGAAACCTAACACCAAAGGTGTATGTACGGTTAACCATAATACTATACAGTAAAATGTGTGATAGTTTAAAAAGGTGGTGTTACTGCTTCCGAGTTGACCAGAGTTTGTCCGAGAACCACAAATTATAACCAAGACCAAAGAGTTGTGGTTATCTAAACATCATTACCTATGATACCCAGCACAATATATCTGAAATATAGTCATATCTCTCCGGAAGAGTCCATCAGATACTTTATTTATGGTGGTTTGAGTATTGTCTGTATGCGCGACTCTGAACCTGACACATTTCTCTATCAGACATTGCCAGAAAAGTTCTCTGATATATTGCGTGAGATCAATGTGGATTCACAGGCTAACGATGTGGGCTCGGAAGCTTTGGAGAGTGGAGACTATTACTCTAGACACTACTCTCAAACACCTAGAATGGTCACCAATAGAGGAACATTAAACATCAAGGACTCTAACATAGATATGGTGCAGATAATCCAAAAGGGGTGATATGGTGCCGCAAGATCCTAATCCAATACCATGGGGAGCAATGGACCGCTTTCAGGCTCATTACATTGTAAAGACACCATCTGATGATCCCCACATGTATCTTGCTAGGACCCGCCTAAAAACAAAGGGCCATTTTGCATCAAAAAAACTAGAGTCTATATCGTGGGAGGGCGCTGGTGATCTGGCAGTATCTTTGAACAATGATGAGGAACTAAATAATATGATACTGAAACAAGATGTACGCGATGCCAACATACTTGTAGAGCCCACCGATGGTGCAGTACGCATACATGGTAAATGGAAGAATCATCTGGAGTTTGGAGTTACTAAAGAGCAGTTTGATATCTACGACAGGATTGCCGGTCATGTGAAATCATTGAATACGTTTAAGCCTTCCACCAATCCAGAGCCATAAAATCTACATTTTTGCCCCGGGGTATAGCCAGGATGAACTGTTTTCTGACTGTGGTGGCTAGTCTGCCCGCCAAAACAAGACTGGTTGTTGTGATGGCATCTCGCGTACCATATACGTGAACCAGATACGGCGCATGGTCTATGCCTGGCCCTGATTTGTATACGGCAAAATCACATCCAAACTTTATACCCGGAGTCACCACATATCCCAAGTCACGAAACGTCTTGTATACTAGATACTTTCTATCAAAGTTACTATACTTGGACTTGCATATCTCTTTCATTGTCGGTATACTTACTGCTTTATGAGCTAGGCGAACATCTATGCGACCTGTCTCCAAAAGATATAACCCCTCTATAAGGTCCAGCACCAGAGGCACGTCTATCTGCTCGGGCTTGGGCTTTGGTATGCCTATGGGTTTTCCGTAGTAACCACTACAAAATAGTCTTTTAGAGTCCTGTATGTCCCATATGATTATACGATTCTCCACAAGGTTGCCCTTCATTAAACAATGTAAGATGATGTCTTTTATAGACTAAATGCTAACATTATGAAAGAGTCTGAAACCTCTTGACACTTATCGGCCATCTCTTCTATACCATCAATAACATCTTTCATTAGTATTAGTTCTGCAGGATCCTTTAGACTCTTCATCGCCTTTATTGTCGCTTGACGATATTTGGTGTCTATCTCTCTTTCTATCTCTTGTGTCTCTTGAGCTAACTCTATGGCCTTACTACTGTTGGTGTTGAGGTTTCTTGTAATCTCGTTTAGTTTGAGAACCTCATCTACTACTAACTCTATCAGATCTGTCAAATCTTTGTCCATCTTGGAATTTTTGAGCGTAGTTGCCTTGATGTTGGACAGCTTAAATGAGATGCCCGTAATGTGTCCTGCTATCTCATCAATAGTAAATGCCGTATTCAACAAATTCTCTCGGTTCATTATGAGGCCTCCAACATCACCCACCTCTTTTGTTATTTTTCGTCTATGGGTTTCAACCTCATCTTCAATATCTGCTATCTGGTTTAACAGGTCCTTTATGCCCTCTTTATCCCTCCTTGTCATGAGATCTGGCAGTCGGGCCAGCTCCCTTGTAGCATTTAGTATACGATTTATTTCATCTTGTAGTATAGAAGTTGCCTTTCTTTTAGCCTGCTCTTCTAACGCTCCACTATACATAACTTTACTATATAAGTTAGAAGGCGCATAATTTAAACTCTCTTTAATACAAATATTCGACTTTGTTATGGCGACTAAAATACCACGATACGTAGTCAGATAAAATTACCCTGCACACTACAAAGTAACGCGCTGCCCCTGTGGACCAAACGGAGGACAACCCGTCCAAATGTATCGGAAGTGCAAGTCAGACCACATCACCGGACTTTCGATGTCCGTGATGTATAAAAGTCGCGAGGCCATCAGAGCCAAGATGCTCTCTTGACTATATATGCCCCTTTCAGTATGACTTTGCCTGACCGTTGTATAATGTGAGTATCTCTTCTGCAGTGGACGCCTGCTCGGCTGATTTATCTACCCTTATGCGACCAGTAAAACGAGGAAATCGTAATGCAAACCCTGAATCGCCATCTGCCTTACCTGTAGTGTGTATCGGACTGCGAGTTATCTCTGCTGCCACAACCTCAATTACAAGTTCTGGGGCAAACCATACGTCTGCCTCCATTATGCTGTCCACACGCAGGTCCACCTTTGTTAAGATCTTTTCATTAAGCATCTGGTATAATGTGTCTAGGTCCTCATCTTTGAAGCCACTCCCCACCTTACATATACTCAAAAACATATCTTGCGCATCATCATATGTTGCCAAAAGAAGCGTTCCATAGGTGCCGGCCCGGCGCCCCTTTCCGTAGAATGCGCCTATGACCACTAAATCCAGCGTGTCCCCAACTCCCTTCTGATAGTCCTGCTTTAATTTCAGCCACTGACTGCCTCGGGATCCGGCGCGATATATGCTGTCTGTGGCCTTTACCATCAACCCCTCACACCCTGCATTTACACTACTCTCCATGAATTCAACAATATCTGCCTCGGTCTTTATGATCATCATTGGTACTAAACGCGCGATACCGCCTTCCTTTATAACATATTGAAGCATCTGTCGCCTTTTTTCGTATACTTCATCCAAAAAACTTTGATCATCTACGTATAATATGTCAAAAAAGTTAACCACGACTGGATAATCGGATATTGCCTTTTCCAGACCATGCTTTCGTCGGCGGTGCATTATATTTTGAAACGGCAGAAACTCCCCGGTCTCTGTATTTATGGGAACAGCTTCCGCCTCCAATATTATATTATTTGATTTGGATATGTCTGGCATGGCCTCAATAACATCCAGATAGTACTCGGTTATCCTCTCCAATTTCCGAGAAAAGACCTCGACATGACCATCTGCCATATGAATCTGGACCCGTTCGCCATCTAGCTTGTATTCGGCAGCAAAACCAACACCCATCTTACTTAGAGCATCGCTTTCAGTACGAATGCGCTCTGCAAGCATGGGTCGTATGGGACTAAACGGTGTAACCTTGAATGACTTTAAACCCTCAAGTCCATATTTGGATGTGGTGTGTGCGACGCGACCCAGATCACTGGACACATTGTATGCCTCCTCTAATAAAGTGCGGTTTGCGCGCTCGCCAGTATATGCTTCGGCCAAGGCATCCATGATGGTGTTCTCTGCTACCCCTAGCCTCATTGAACCTAACAGTATTTTGAGTATGAATCTGGCTTCGGTGGGGCTTGCATCATTTAGTAGACTTGATATGTACTTTATCTTCATGTCTTGTGAACGTGATCCTTCAACCTGGGCCATTTTGAGTATGGTGTTGTATACACGATCTACAGTTACCTCCTGCGCAAAGAGTGTGGTCTGTGACTTCTTCTCTAGTATATGGGATGCTGCCTCTCCTAAGTCACCGGTCTCTACATACTTTGCCTGTATGGCTGCTTGTGATATGCCTGAGGATTTGGCGATGGCGCGTATTGCCATCTTCTCTGCAACGCCCACCTCCACTCCCTCGTAGTCGGGTCGCACCTTTCCCTGCAACAGATATACAATCTCTGCTATATGATCTGGACTCACCTGCTTGAATATATCCACCATGATTGATGTCAACTCCAGCCTTTTGGTAGTCTCTTCCATCTTTGCCAAACTTTCGGCCAATATAGAGAACAGCATGTATAATGATGATAAAATCAGCATAAAAGATTGATTTTCTAAATTAGGTTATATGCTGATTATCTAGTACGGTTCTCTTGTAAGCACGGTTGATGACAGTTCCGTATGTGATGTTCCCATGTGGGTGGCATTCTTTTAAACTGCTACACAGTATGGTTCTTTTGTAAAGTCGGTTGATGGTGATTTCCACATAATGCCGAGACGGTATCATATATCATAGGCCAAATCGACACCCTCGTGAACTGTTGCAAATATGGCGCCTGTTACAAATGGTCCTCGTCGTTTAACATACCCTTATTTCCACTCCGCTGTATAGGCCCACGTCTCTACTCCACACGCCTGATGTACAAAAAACCCCATTTCTACTTCAGGTTAGCAATTATATAGTCTCGGCTAGGTCAGCAAGGTTGTCCTGCCCTGCTATACGCCGCATTTATATCGGCATACGACTCCTAGCCTAATTCTTGCGCAAACATGGGTGGTACGCGGCGACCATAACCTCACGCCAAAGATGTATGATACAATATGAACATTATATACTGTTCTATGAAGGATATAACCGTAATGTATTAACACTGGTTATGATAATAGTTACCATGGATGATGATCTTCAGCGGCTTTATGAACTACTCGAGATCGCGCAGAAGAGAGTTCATGAACTTGAGAGGGAGCGTAGTGGAATGCAGTAAGATCCAATATTTTTCGATCTTATTAGCTTAGAAGTAATATTCAAAATCCGGCACTTAGGCGACCTTAACCTGCATGATACCACATATGGTAGGCTCTAGAGATACACTCACACCCAAACCAGGGGCAGAATTATAAATGTTGTATATCAGATAGAATACATATTACATGTCATGTATGGTCAGGCGGCTACTGCCAAACCGGGCGTCTCTGATGTCATGTCCCATATATTACAGGATGTTTTGGTGGGTTGCCGGACACCATCAGGCAGCATGTAATCCATGAGTTTTGGAGGAGCCAACTCGCTATTATTCACAATGCCAGTTATTGTCGCCTTTAGGTCGTCTATCGAGTCAAAGTAGTTGCCTGCCAAGGCGCGCTTGAGATCACGCCACAGCATCTCTATGGGGTTCAGTTGAGGAGTATACTTGGGAAGGAAGATGCGCACCATACCACCATTGGAATCTCTCTCGTACTCGTTCATCGTTTGCGACTTGTGAGACGAGACATTATCCAAAACGACTGCCACATTCCTCACGCCCTCCCTGACCTTGTTCATGAATATCTTGAGGGTCTCTGAGTCGGTCGAATTTACAATGGCGATATGGAACCAACCGTCCCCTAACACGCCCATAAGCCGTACAGACTTTTTTGACCAGCTCATGGGAATGGTCTCATGACCGCCAACTGGCAGCCAGCCATAGCCGTTCCACCCGCCCACCATACATGATGCCTCATCCAGGGCCATTATGACATATCCGAGAATCGCCATTGTTCTAAGACGTTCTCCAGTAGTCTCCTTGAACTCTTTTTGTTCCTCCTCTGAAGCGCTCTTGTGTGGAGCTGGCCTTGACTTGCGGAATGAGTAATCTACATCATGCATCGTACGACGTATGGTGTCGAGACTACACTTCACACCTAATTTTTCGTATATCACACCTTTCATCATCTTGGCCTGCCATCGTTTCCTCTTAAATCCAAACTGTACGGGCGATTTGGACAGCCACCCTTGTATCGTATTCATCATGGCATCACTCAACAATCGAGCTCGGCCAGGAGGCTTGCGGTCATCCAAATCGTTCAAACCTCTATCTCTTCCCCTTACTAACCAGCCGCGTATCGTACCCGGCCGCCTATATAGCTCCTTTGCTATCGTGTCGATGGTCTTGGATTCCTTTCTCTTGATGCATGCCAACAACACGGTCTTCTCCTTACCCTCTTGGAGGTTCGCCATACGCTCTTCCATCTCTTTAATGGTATAATCTGGCATGAACTTGTCACCTTTTTGGATACGTTCTTCCCCCTTTGCCGTGGGTCGTGGGCCATCTTTTGATTTGTCATGGTTAAATACTGTATCCGTGTTATTCTTTTGTGCCGACCTTTTGGGGTTGAACATACCATTAGGTGGCACACTCTTCTTTAAATACTACTTAGTTGATCTAAATTAACTTTGTTGTACAACAAATTTCACCCGCATCCCAACGGAGCGTCGTAACGGCACGATACAATACTGTGAACTGGACCCATATCGATCTTTTTATAACCAATACGGTGCCATCGGCCACTGGAAAAATATTGAGGATCATTGCTGAGTACTAAGCGTGAAGAGTTAGATTGGGAGAGGACTGAGAAGTTTATTGAGTATCAGGAAGCAGACAATCTTTTCAGGAAGAAAGGAGAAGTCTTAGAGGCAAAACGTGATGAAATAACTAACATACGGAAAGATATTAATTCGTTACTTGGACCGTAGCATCTCTCGGACTTTGGCAAAACCATCACGTACATCGTCTAGATCTTCATTAACTTTATCAATTCTTGCCCGTATCCTATCATAATCTTCTTGTGTCGCCATTATCATATAGTATACAAGATTGTTATTTAAATTTAAATTTAAATTATGTGGGGGTGTCGCGTAATGCGATCCTGGTCCAATTGAAACCAAATCAATAGGTTTTTTGATCGTTGATCCCTTACACTCTGCAATGAGCGAACATACTAGACGATCGGGCTATTAGAAATACTATAATCTAGAGCACAGTAGTGAGACATTATTCACGATTTACACCATAGCAAATTTAGTGTTTGGGGGTACGCATACCCGCGCCAAGAGAAGAGCAGCCGAGGAAAGACTCTACCGCGACATCAGACAGAATATTACCAGTCTAAAATGTACGAACCCAACAACTCATATGTCTTTGTCATTTGGCGGGACTGGAATAGGGGTCTTTAACATATGTTTTCACTACGCCATGTAGACCTCATTCCATTCTAGGCGTCATTTGCAACAGTTCATTTGCGACAGAACCTGTAGCATTGTATCATACATAACAGTCAAAGCTGACGCCTGTCTTGTTAAATAATATCAAGGCACTGATATCTTTGCTGTGCAAGCACCAGAGTGTCGCTTGGACATATATTATACACTGGTATGCTAATGTGTGGCTATGGCAGTAACAATCGTAGTGGGCGGTTTCTTTGGTGATGAGGGTAAAGGAAAAGTAATATCCCACTTAGCCAGAGCGGATGATCCGGATATAGTAGTTCGGGGCGGAGCTGGGCCCAATGCAGGCCATACCATTCGCAGCGGCAATGACACTTACAAAGTCAGAATGCTGCCCTGTGGTTTTTTAAACAAGAGTACCCGTCTGATGGTTGGACCTGGTGTAGTGATAAACCCTAAAGTGTTGTATCGTGAGATATCTGAGTTTGGTGTCGGTGGCCGGGCGTTTATAGACAAAAATTGTGGCATTATAGAGCAGTCCCATATAGATATGGATTCCAAGGGAGACTTGAAAGAGAAGATTGGTAGTACGGGTTCGGGTACGGGGCCGGCCAATGCAGATAGAGCCATGAGGGTACTGAAACTTGCCTGCCACATCAGTGAGCTGGAGGATGTCACCATCGATGTTCCCGCTGAGATTGACAGGACAGTGCGGGCAGGCGGAGATGTACTGGTGGAGGGTACTCAGGGGACATTTTTGTCTTTGTGGCATGGAACATATCCGTATGTAACCTCCAAGGATGTAACTGCCTCGGGAATATGCGCCGATGTGGGCATTGGTCCTACAATAGTGGATGATGTCATAATGGTGGTAAAGGCATTTGTAACTCGTGTAGGCACGGGCCCGTTGAACAACGAACTATCTCATGAGGATACTGTACGACGAGGATGGAACGAGAAGGGCACCGTTACTGGTCGGGACCGCAGGGCCGCTGCGTTTGACTACGAGTTGGGCAGGCGGGCAGTGATGTTGAATGGTGCCAATCAACTGGCACTGACCAAACTTGACATGCTATTTCCTGAATGCTCAAAGACGACATCCTATGATAATCTGAGCCTTGAGGCAAAATCATTTGTAAAAAAGATAGAGGATGAGTTGGGCATACCTGTGACAATAATTGGTACTGGCCCGGAGGATACATCAGTTATTGATCGGAGAAGTTAGAGTATGACTTTTCGTGATCGTTTGGCAAAGTCCGCCGAACGTAATGGCCCCATAATACTGGCTGCAGATACTGTCCACAAAACCGCACAAAACATCACGTATAATATGAACAATTTAAATGATCATATATGCGCAATTAAGATGAATTTTCAGGTGTTATTACCATTAGGTATCGCCGAAATAAAAGAGATTACAGATGCAGCTCATGCAAGAGACTTGCAGTGCATTGCGGATATCAAACTAAACGACATTAATAATACAAACCTAGACACCTCTGATATACTCTGGAGAGCAGGCTTTGATGCCATCATAGCAAACCCAATAATGGGCCCAGAAGCGCTATCTGCATTAGTACAAAAGGCACATAGCGCGGATAATGGAATAATATCTCTATGTCATATGAGTTCGTCCGAAGGTGCGGTCTCATATGAGCTTCAGGTGGGGGATAAACCACTATACAAAAAGTTTCTAGAGTGGGGGCTGGCTGCCAAAGTAGATGGAATCATAGTGGGTGCCACATTTCCAGAGATAATCTCCGCATGCAAACATGAAGTTAAAAATAGTCTTGATATACTCTCGCCAGGCATAGGTGTGCAGGGTGGCAACGCAAAGACATCTTTTGCCAACGGTACAGACTATATCATAGTGGGACGAACTCTTCTAAACGCCAAGAACCCCTCTGAAATGGCAGTATCTATTTTGTCGTGACATGAAGAAACCTATGTGCGCTGGTTAATATTCTTCTAGCATTATCAAAGGTTACTCGCTGTAATGAATCTTCATAGTTTAGCCACACATAATCAAGATGCTCATTGGATAGCTGGACATCTTCTTCTAATGTACGGCCCAAAAAGAAGATAACCTGTTTTCTCATTGTGCGGCCGGCATAATTATAAGAGTAGAGGATACGTTTCTTAAAACCACTCACAAATACTACGTCTCGTATGCCTGTCTCCTCTTCCACCTCGCGAACAGCAGCTTGTTTATTGGTCTCGCCCACCTCCCTGTGACCCTTGGCAAAGTCCCAATGTCCAGCTGGGTACTTTAGCAGCAAGAAGAGCTTATCCAAACTGTCGTACCTATACAACACTACTCCGGCGGATGTCTGCATGATGTATATGGTATAATACATTGATTATTAATTAATCCCATTCATCCAATGTGCCCGAAGACTGACCCTCCGTACTACCTGCATAGTCTCCTAGTATGTCTGAGTATGTAGCATCATTATGCGCCACGAATCTGACGTACTCCCCATAGGATATGTCGAGGCCACAGTGTGAACATACAACACATGAAAAGTCTGGATAGAGCTCTGCACTATCTTTGCATTTGGGACACTTTATCTTCACAAGTATACTGGGAGAATCAAGATATTATACTTTGTACAACAAGTCAGGCGGCGAATATGACTCATCTATAATATGTTATAACTTCAACGCTGTGCATGCTACTGTACAAGGCGCCAAGATATGAGTAATGTTTACTCATGTATATGATTCCCTATGACTTCGCCCAAAGGGATAAATTTATCATGCCGCCTAAATATGGTGATGGCTATGACCTGCACAAAATGCAAGAATGCTATTCCAGAGGATGATGTCTTGGATCCGTTTGCAGCCAAGTATCCTTGCTGTAATACATGTTGGACTGCATGGAAAGAGTATAGAATAATGGTGATGAACGAGATGCGATTGGACATGTCAATGTTAGACCACCGCAAAGTACTCAAAAAACACGAAAAGATCTTTGTGGGTGTTCTGACACCTGAAGGCGGCATTGTAAATTATGCAGATGAAGAAAACCGCAACCCTGACGCTTAGATATCTAGTATCTGCTTGATTGACTCGGGCATTAAGGCTACCAATTTACTTTTATCGTCATCGCCCATATCACTCAAGATCATGCGCAATGTGGTGATAATCGTGCTCTGTCTATTTGGTTCAAGCCCCAAAAACACCTCCACAATACCATCCATGTGTAATTGAACCAATTTATCAGGGGTTGATAGTATTTCGCCAGCATATGCCTCCAACAATACACGTCTGTCTTCGGCTCCCTGCTCTGATACCACCTCCAACCAAGTCCGTAGCAACGTACTAAACTTGTCAAATGGGATCGTAGGACTGGCATCTAGTGCATGGTGGATTACGTCTACCTGCTCATTCTTTGGTAGGCGAGGAAACTCGGATACCCGAGCGCTTAACATTGGCTTGCGCAGAAATTCAGGTAGCGAGGCCAACGTCACGATTATGTTTGCAGCATAATTTGGTTCACTCAACTATCTGACTAGACATTGTGGTTTTATATACTTTCGAAATTTCACGTACACAACAGCAAAAAGAAGAATTAGGGAATTACATACAAAAGTACAGATCGTAACGTCTAGTCACCTAGAAAATATATGGTACGTGACCACATACGACTTTATATCTGAAATATTATAATACACCACATGCAGACCAAACGCACCCTGAATGGCGTACAGCCAACGAGCATAAGAAGGAATGTTAGTTTTTACTAACTGTACTTTTGTATGTAATTCCCAAGAATTATAAAACCCTCACGATGTGCTTATATACTTGTCAGAATTTGAGACAGCCGATGATTTGGATAATATGGGGGATCAGGTGTTGGAGAAAGCAGTAATAGCGTTCAGAAAGAGAATGGAACGTGATGATCTCACAGACGAACAGAGGGAAGAGATAGAGCTAAGAGCAAAGGCCATGGAGACCAGGGATGTAATCGAATACAACGAGGAGCATACTGCCACCGAGATTGTATCTGAGGGTGATGAACGCAGAGTTCTCATAGGCCCGCCCACATTAACCAGATTTGAGAAGGCCAGAATTATGGGGGCCCGGGCATTACAACTATCCATGGGGGCACCACCATTCGTAGACTTGACTTCGGATATTAAAACTTCATTGGCAATAGCTCAGGAGGAGTTGAATTTAAGAGTGATCCCTATTGTAATACGACGCGCACTGCCCAATGGAGACTTTCAAAATATACCCATAGGATACTTTAATTGAAAATTCAACAAAATTTAATAAATGATGCAGGTGTGAACGGTTGATGTCAGAACAAAAGAAGACTAAAGCCGGCATACCTCGGGATCAGATATTAATAATCAGCGGTGCTCCGATAATGAGTATTGTTATCGAAGCAATGTCAAAATTAGGAGAGAAGGGACTATTGTCCATACGGGCTCGAGAGAACAACATACCCCGCGCTGTAGTGGTGGCCAATATATTGACCGAAAAGATGATGCAAGAAAACTCACAGATATATCGTATACTTTTAGATGGTGCGATGCGTCCCGACGGGAGTATGGCATCTACAATTGAGATAATTATAACTAAAATTTAGTATACTGTGCCAGGACCTTTTAGCAACATACTCTCGCATTCCTTACAAATCTGCTCATCTATACCTGACTCCATCTGATGGTGTATGTCACATATGAGTAAGCTTGATTTGATATAGTTACACAGACCAATGAACTTTGCGAGGCTAGATGGAGTATATGCTCTATCGGATGCCAAGTTATTACTGAGATCCTCAATCAATTCAGACACTTTCTTGTTTTGAAGGAGTTTCTCTATAAGTGCAGGATCTCCCCGGGTGCCGCGAACATAGTTACTGATGGCCGCTTGCGTCACACCCAACATCTTTGATATTGTGTCTTCAGGTATCCCATAGTTGGCTGTTAGTTTCTTTGCCAAGATTGCCCTTATTGCCGGGATAAGAGTCTTTGATTCTATCTCTGCTGGTAGTAGCATATACTCATTATTTTTTGTCAACAATTTATTCTTTACCTCATGCTTTGGGAAATTAAAAATGATCCAGGTCTGGCATGGTAATCATTTTGAGTGCGTGGCACACTTGTGCGGCTTGGCTGAAAAATCCCACACCCTATGATTAATAAAAGAGGCCAATTCCATACGATACAAGCCGGCCATAGCGTCAGGGCGCGACCCAACCCCATTCCGAACTTGGAAGTCAAACCTGATGTCGCTGTTGTGCTACTAAGGTGCGAGAGCTCTTGGGAAGCAACAGTGCTGGCATTATTTATTAATGGTTGCTGTGCATGACTATTGTGCCTGTAGATCCAGTATGTGGTATTGAATTGGACGAAGAGTTGGCCCTAAAGTACGTGCGCAAAGGAAAGACGTACTACTTTTGTTGTAATGGCTGCCGTCTGATATTCATGAAGCCCCGACTATGGCGGTAATTTAAACCGGGAAGGCTCCGCACATTCTGCAGAACCTTGACTCTGTAACCGTGCATTTACAATATGGACAGTTATGGGAGTCACGTTCACCAGCTGGAGGGACTCCAAATTTTTGTTTGTACTGCTCGTAATAGAACAAAGACTCTTTGGTGCGAATTTTGATACCATCCTCCTTTAATATGTCGGATGTTTTTGTGTCAAACTGTACGTCTGAGATGAGCGATTCTAGTAGATTTGTCAACCCTGCAGTTCCGGCCCCATCCTGCATAGGAGTCTTTTCTCGCCACAATATGCCTGGAGGCAACAAATTCCGGAACGTCTGACGCAGTACCATCTTACCCATGACACGTCCCTGATGATTCCCTATCATATCTTTGGGCGCAATACGTGATGCAGCATCCATTACGGCGTGGTCTAAAAAGGGCGATTCAACCTGTACGCCCATGAATTTACCAATTTTGTGTGATGTAAAGTGCATTATGTTTCGAAGCCGACGAAGCTCATCACCAAGATGTTCAGTCCTTATCAAAAAATTATACCCGGCAAAGATCTCATCTGCCCCATCACCAGTAATTATGCTATCAATATTGCACTGTTTGGCCTCTCTAATGGCAAAGTACATGACCAGACTGTTGCGAATCTCTATATCGTTAAAGTTACCCAATATGTTGATGGTTTGCCCGGCCCCTTCTAACATCTCTGCTAGAGTGGGTGTTATCATCTTCAATGACATATTCAAATTCTTTGATACCATTTGAACATACGTCAAATCTGTCGATACAAACTCTTCGGCAATTACCGATATGGCCTGCATCTGCCTCTCTTGTGTTAGATATGCAATTATGGTACTGTCTAATCCGCCCGACAAAGATATTGTGTTGGCCTTTGTGTCTATGCAGGCCTGCCGTATGATGCCATACAAATCTTCCATACAATTTAGATTCACCAAATCTTAACAAATATGTATTTACAAACAGCAGGGTGTGTCCCACAGGCAAATACCAAAAAACGTGTGAAACGTTGCCGATGAATTATAGCAAAGTATTAAGTAATAAAACAGCGTACAATACCATATGCAACATAGGCGTGGGCAGACCATGGCGGTTTCAATGCCACACGGTAAGATATATCATCCTGCCAAGTTCCGTGAACTGACAGGGTCTCGCAGACCGCCCAAATACGACCCCGACCCAATTTTGGCATACGCCTTGCAGTATGCCAGACATAAAACCGGCTTGGGGTATCGTCTGTGGTCTGAGTTTGTCAGGGACTTCCCAAAAGTGCGGGACGCATATAGCGGGGATGAACTCAAAAAATATGATGATGGGGTCAAGAACATATACAGGCATCTCAAGCACCGTGACGGTAAATACATGGCTCAGTTCGCGGCATACATGAAGGATGACTGTGAGGCCAAGATACGTGCATATTACAAGAAGCGCGCATACAATCCCAACGAGCGGCGGCCAAGATGTACCAACCCGACACTGCGGCAGGGGGCGACTGTTTGTACCATATATGGTCAGGGTTTCAGGGGACGGTTGTCCGATGCCCCAAACCTGCCATTACAAACATCACCATATGTGGTGCTGCAATTTCCAATTATACCGCATAAGCATACCATGGAGGTACAACTAACACCCTACATGGTAGAAAAACTAGCAACTGCCGTGAGTGTGGGAGCTGTTACCATAAATGACAAAACCATATCAGTGGCATACGAACCTCAACCCATCACACCAGTACGGCCCAAAGGTATTACAGGCATGGACGTCAACAAAGTTGAACATGTTACGGCAGATACGGACGGGAATACAGAACGCATTCCAAACAGGGCGCTGGAAGCCGCGCAGACACGACGGCAAAAACACGCTAGTTTAGGCGTGACTGGTGGTAAGCCAAAAACTAAGAAACAAACCCCGCCAAAGCACGTTAAACATGTTGGCCGTAAGCCAAAGAACAAGAAACGGCGAGATGAACGGGTGAACCGTCGTGAGCGCGCCCGCGTAAACACCAGATATAACCACCAAAAGAAGGACTGGTTGTTCAAGTTGATGCACGTGTTGGCTGCCTCGGGGTTTGTGTTGGTGTTGGAGGAACCCACCATCGACAGAATGATGAAAAAGAGTAACAAACGCATAGTGGAATGCAGTAAGATCCAATATTTTTCGATCTTATTAGCTTAGAAGTAATATTCAAAATCCGGCACTTAGGCGACCTTAACCTGCATGATACCACATATGGTAGGCTCTAGAGATACACTCACACCCAAACCAGGGGCAGAATTATAAATGTTGTATATCAGATAGAATACATATTACATGTCATGTATGGTCAGGCGGCTACTGCCAAACCGGGCGTCTCTGATGTCATGTCCCATATATTACAGGATGTTTTGGTGGGTTGCCGGACACCATCAGGCAGCATGTAATCCATGAGTTTTGGAGGAGCCAACTCGCTATTATTCACAATGCCAGTTATTGTCGCCTTTAGGTCGTCTATCGAGTCAAAGTAGTTGCCTGCCAAGGCGCGCTTGAGATCACGCCACAGCATCTCTATGGGGTTCAGTTGAGGAGTATACTTGGGAAGGAAGATGCGCACCATACCACCATTGGAATCTCTCTCGTACTCGTTCATCGTTTGCGACTTGTGAGACGAGACATTATCCAAAACGACTGCCACATTCCTCACGCCCTCCCTGACCTTGTTCATGAATATCTTGAGGGTCTCTGAGTCGGTCGAATTTACAATGGCGATATGGAACCAACCGTCCCCTAACACGCCCATAAGCCGTACAGACTTTTTTGACCAGCTCATGGGAATGGTCTCATGACCGCCAACTGGCAGCCAGCCATAGCCGTTCCACCCGCCCACCATACATGATGCCTCATCCAGGGCCATTATGACATATCCGAGAATCGCCATTGTTCTAAGACGTTCTCCAGTAGTCTCCTTGAACTCTTTTTGTTCCTCCTCTGAAGCGCTCTTGTGTGGAGCTGGCCTTGACTTGCGGAATGAGTAATCTACATCATGCATCGTACGACGTATGGTGTCGAGACTACACTTCACACCTAATTTTTCGTATATCACACCTTTCATCATCTTGGCCTGCCATCGTTTCCTCTTAAATCCAAACTGTACGGGCGATTTGGACAGCCACCCTTGTATCGTATTCATCATGGCATCACTCAACAATCGAGCTCGGCCAGGAGGCTTGCGGTCATCCAAATCGTTCAAACCTCTATCTCTTCCCCTTACTAACCAGCCGCGTATCGTACCCGGCCGCCTATATAGCTCCTTTGCTATCGTGTCGATGGTCTTGGATTCCTTTCTCTTGATGCATGCCAACAACACGGTCTTCTCCTTACCCTCTTGGAGGTTCGCCATACGCTCTTCCATCTCTTTAATGGTATAATCTGGCATGAACTTGTCACCTTTTTGGATACGTTCTTCCCCCTTTGCCGTGGGTCGTGGGCCATCTTTTGATTTGTCATGGTTAAATACTGTATCCGTGTTATTCTTTTGTGCCGACCTTTTGGGGTTGAACATACCATTAGGTGGCACACTCTTCTTTAAATACTACTTAGTTGATCTAAATTAACTTTGTTGTACAACAAATTTCACCCGCATCCCAACGGAGCGTCGTAACGGCACGATACAATACTGTGAACTGGACCCATATCGATCTTTTTATAACCAATACGGTGCCATCGGCCACTGGAAAAATATTGAGGATCATTGCTGAGTACTACGCATGTCCAATGAGACGCGCGATTTGTTGAAGATGGGGCTGAGTCAGGGTACGATATGGGCGGTGGCCAAAAGCGTGTATAAGAAGCACGGCCTTCCCGTAATTGGTATCGTTGCCAATGGTACAAGTTCGTCATGTCCCACCTGCAAGCAAACGTTGTGGGAGCCGACATATGGGACAAAAATTTGGAAGGAGTGGAGACGTGTTAAGGCGTGTACTTTTTGTTTATATCATATTGACCGAGATGATGTCGCAGCAATCAACATTGTATGGCGCGGCATCCTCAAATATTATGAACCGGCGGCCGATTCTAATCGGCGGGTGGCCGGGGATTGGGAGCAGCTGGTCCATCAATTGTTGGACCATGCCGTCATGTGGTTTCCACAGGACGGTGAAGGGCGGCAGCCTAAAGGGGAGGTGAAGAACCTACCATATATGGTGGTAGGGGACGCACCATCTCTGGCTGACCGTCTGGATGTATCCAATTGTGCTGCTGGCATAAAGTCACTGGAGGAGACTCCGGGGGCTTTATGCTAGTGGGACACACCCCAAACAGCATGCATAAAATACAGAACATAATTTAGGTACATTATGACACACCGTGTGGCTGTTCTAGACAGCGATCTCTGCCAACCGCGAAAATGCGGCTTGGAATGCATAAAATATTGTCCAGTAAACAAGAGCGGCGCAGACTGCATAGTATTGGGTGAGGATGAAAAGAAAGCTCAGATTGATGAAGACATATGCAATGGATGTGGCATCTGCGTCAAAGTCTGCCCCTTTGACGCTATTACAATAGTGAATTTGGCATCCGAGTTAAAGACGGACAAGATACATCAATACGACCAAAACTCATTTAGATTGTATAGGCTTCCCACACCTAGAAAAGGGGAGGTGGTTGGACTGCTCGGCCGCAATGGTATGGGAAAGAGTACCGTGGTAAATATACTTTCAGGTGGTTTAATACCGAACTTGGGAGACTACACGGCTAACCCAAGTTGGGATGGCATAATCAAACACTTTGCTGGAACCGAACTGAAACAGCATTTTGAAAGTATACGCGATGGGAATATTGTATCATCCATCAAACCACAACAGGTACACCGAGTGGCATCTGCATTTAATGGTACAGGCAAAGATCTGATTGAGCAGTTTGATCAGAGAGGCGTGGGCAGGCAGATGATACAAGAGTTGGACTTGGCCAATGCCATCCATCAACCCCTGGATGAGCTCAGCGGAGGTGAGCTGCAGCGAATCTCCATAGCTGTGGCCGCCTGTAAAAAGGCCGACTTTTACTTCTTTGATGAGCCCTCCTCGTATAATGACATATTTCAAAGGACTGGTGTTGCCCGGGTAATTCAAAGTCTGGCCAATGCAGGAAGTAGCGTGATGGTAGTGGAGCACGACCTGACACTTTTGGACTTTCTGAGCGACTACATAGAGGTTCTGTATGGTGAGCCGGGCGCATACGGCATAGTCTCCAATGTTTTATCCACAAAGGTTGGAATAAACGTATTTCTGGATGGATATCTACCTCAAGAGAATGTTAGGTTTCGCGAGAAAAAGTTCACATTTGTGGCATCATCTAGCAGTGATGACTTTACAAACTCTCCACCGATGGTGGAGTATACTGATATAACAAAAAAGTACGAGTCGTTCTCACTTTCGGTACATTCTGGAATGGTGCGAAAAGGTGAGATTTTAGGTATAATGGGTGCCAATGCTTTAGGCAAAACCACATTTATGAAGATCTTGGCGGGGGTTGATGAGTCCGACTCGGGCACGGTTACAGGAGATATCAAGCTCTCTTACAAACCCCAATATTTACAAGCAGATACGGATATGGAGGTATCTGAACTGTTGAGTCGAACCATTGATGGTACTATAGAAGGTAGTGATGAGGAAGAGCGCATCGTATATCCGCTCAGGGTGACCAAACTATACACAAAAAAGATAAGCAGTCTCTCTGGCGGCGAACTGCAGAAGGTGGCCGTAGCCGCCTCTCTACTGCGAAAGGCAGACTTGTACTGTTTGGATGAACCCTCGGCATTTTTGGACGTCGAAGACAGGATAGCGGTTGCCAAGTTTATTCAAAAGTTTGTCAGATCATTTGGTAAATCTGCGGTAATTATTGATCATGATTTGCAGCTTATGGATTTGGTCTCTGACAGGATTGTGATATTTGAGGGAGAGTCCGGCAGGTCGGGTATTGCCCATCCTCCCACAACCAAATCTGATGCAATGAATAAATTCTTAGAGACACTGGATATCTCTTTTCGACGAGATGAAAAGAGCATGAGGCCCCGTGTGAATAAAGCAAACAGTAGACTAGACAAGCAGCAGAAGGCAAGCGGCACGTTTTATCTCTCTCGTTGACCCGATTTTTAAAACGCCTTCTGGCTGATACACTGAACGATTATGAACTTGACAGCCTGATATCGGCATTTGATCAAATTGGTGACATTATAATAATTCGCATACCATCATCATTATACCCTAAAAGGATGGAGATTGGCAATGTTCTCTTAAATGAGATAAAGGTGGTGAACCGTGTGTTCTGCCAGATAACTGATATCGGCGGCGAATATCGCACCCGGAGTTTGGAGCTGGTGGCCGGCCAGGGGGACACTACTACCACATACAAAGAGAACGGCTGCACATTCGAGGTGGATGTGGAGAGGGTCTTTTTCACACCACGCCTGTCAACGGAGAGAGCAAGGATATCTACAATGGTTCAGCCAAATGAAAAAGTACTGAACATGTTTGGCGGTGCAGGTATGTTCTCCATACAGATGGCCAAAGACACTCACTGTACTGTGTACAATATAGACATAAATCCCCAAGCTACTACTTTGTGTATACGCAATACACAACTGAACCGTCTAAAGGGCAGTGTCATATCGATTACCAACGATGCCAGTGATGTATGCCAGAGCATGCCAGATACCTTTGATAGGATTGTAATGCCGCTACCCGAGAGGACAGACGAATTTCTCAAAGATGCCGTATCGGCTATAAAAGATACTGGCGTAATACACTACTACTCCCACGTACATGCAGACCGCAAACAAAATGCCGTATCGGTTTTAAAAGAGCACTTTGATGATATATCGCCAACTTTATATAAAATAACTGATGGTCGGCTGGTACGGGCAGTTGGGCCCAGATACTATCAGGTCGTAATTGATGTTATAATATACAAAGACTAGAGGTTCTGTCGCAAACGCGGTTGATGCGACATCTTACACATCATCCCAAAGTCGAACGACATGAGCCTTCTCAGACACCACGCCTTCGACTTCAGTCCATGATACATGATACCATCCCGGTATCATGTAGAAACCACCATCAACCGAGTTTACAAGAGAACCAGACTAGGCATCTGTGATTGATGCAGAGGAGCGACGTGTAGTGGCCATGGAGTATCCTATCCAAGCTATTACGGCTAGCAGCGCGCCTACAATCATGAGCATGGATAACTGCATCACTATGGGACTCCATTCAGAGAGCATCAACAAGTATGCGTATGTGAAGAAGCCGCCTATGCAGAGTATGAATATCATCAGACCTCCAGCTTTTCGCCTGTCCATCGAGTTGTATCTGCAAGCACCTAATTTATCACTTTGAAGGAAATTCTATTGCCATGAGAAATGCATCCTCACCATCTCTATAGTATGAATTTAGTTGCTGCTTTATGACAAAGCCCAGTCTTTCATATAGTCGTACAGCTCCATTGTTACTACATCTCACTTCAAGATACATCTCTACACACTGCTTGCTTTGTATGCCTTTGATGGACTCCTCGACTAGAATGCGGCCTATGCCCCGTTTACGATAGTCGGGGAGTACTGCTACTGATACCATGTGGCCCTTTTTGACAAATCCCAATCGTCGAAAAGACGAAAAACCATACTCGGTCTTGCACATTATATAACCAACATACTTGTCACCTTCTAAAGCCACTATGAAGGCTTCAGGTATCTCTGCTAGAAGACTCTCATAAAAGTAGTCCGAATAGTGTTCTGGTAATGTCTTTAGATTTATCTCCATTATGGGTATGAGGTCTGATGGTTGCGCACGTCTGTATATACACCCATCATTCTCTCGCAATATAGATTGCATCGTAAACAACACAAACTATGTTTTAATTAAATCATCACTAAATATTATCTCTGGGAACTTCAAATGGTATATACCGACTATGAGTAACCAGACTATATGAACGAAGAAGTATGTTACATTCATTAGAACATTTTGCATTATCGTGTTCCATCCCAAGACCATCTTTGGCGGTAAGAATAGATTGGATTAATGGTATTATGGCTGCCCTGCCACCATATGCGCCAGTTTTAGTTATAACCCAGAACATATCTGTGGCAGTATCATCTAGAATTTGTTTTCTGATTCGTTTACCCTCAGGAGTATAGTGACCAATTATGGTGAGATTGCTGCCTGAAAGTGCATCCACAACAAGGGCAAAGCGATGGCACATCTTACAGGTATCATCATATAACATTATTGGCAACTGCACAATGAATATACGGTGTATGGCGGTTAAAAATTTTGTACGTATGCATGTCGTGCCCGGATTTTCAGATGATGTACTTGTATTACGCACAAAATTCATGGGTACGTGAACTCATACAAAATTTTCAGTGATGTGACAGCGTTTCATAATT
The DNA here is from genome assembly GCA_965219765.1 of Nitrosopumilaceae archaeon. Taxonomy (GTDB): domain Archaea; phylum Thermoproteota; class Nitrososphaeria; order Nitrososphaerales; family Nitrosopumilaceae; genus VYCS01. The sequence continues at coordinate 1,089,222 of CBDCOI010000001.1, read as the reverse complement.
CACATGTCTTTCGACTGCGGGCCGGTATCGATCCTCATTGGTTTCCAGTTCGATAAGTATGTAGTGTGCTATATGAATATAAAGATCATACCCAAACGGTATTGTTGCAAATACGACTGATGAGATATAACTAAATAACAACTTAGTTTTTGAGATGTCGTTCACCACAAATACTAGTTACTGGCATACTCAAAACCACCATACACATGCTTAAGACGAAATGAAAAGTCGGTGTTCTGAAGATGTAACATGAAGCATAATGCCATCAGTCGTATTTGCAACAATGCCGCGCCACCTGATTCTTGTGAATTGTTACAAATACAATTGATGGCATTATGCTTCATGTTGGGAATTATATGCCTGAGTGAACATGTTCACTTAAAGATATAATTCCCAACTAATTACATAACGGTAATTCAACCAAGTGTTGTTTTGGACAAGTGTAAAAAGTAGTATGTATGGGTTGGGATTTATCCAGATCACTAAAACCGTACAATCAGCGGCGACAGTGTTTTAATGCATAGGTTGTGTCGGAGTCCTGCTGGATCATATGGGACAGTCACGCCACAGACATTCTCTTGATCAGATGCGCCAATGACCGGCCCGAGACGATTTCTCCTGTATCACATGGTGTCTGGTTGCATCTGTGAGGCAAAGTTAGTATTTAAAATATAGTTACAAGGATAAATCCCGACAATTCGTACATACTCAGGTCCATTGAAAATTCACGCCTAAACCGGATTTATTACAAGTATATGTAGGTGTAAAGTTGGAAACGACCTGAGTGTGTACGACAATTCCTTTGTTACATTTATAACATACGGTATTGATATTTCCCCAATGAATAGACTACTCGCTACTTTGGTAGCGGTGACAATCGCAAGCATGATGTCGGGTGTCAGTGTTGCATCCGCCGAGATACCAGAAGAGGTAAAAATTGGAGGTATCTTCGATAAAAACTGGGCTGAAGGAGACGAAAGCTCACGCATTGCAGAAATAGCTGTGGATGACTTTAATGAGTACCTAAGTGCAATAGGCGCCGACTGGACACTCTCAATATCCCTTGAAGATGCACAATCAAAAAACGCAATAGCTCTGGAGAAGATTCAGGCTTTTAATAGTGCTGGGATTGATATATTGGTGGGTGTGGCGTTCAGCTCCCACATACAATTGGCAGCTGGCTACATAGATACCAACGATATATTGGTATTATCACACGCTTCACAAGCAACAAATCTTGCCATAGATGACTCTGTATTTCGACTTGTATCGCCTGATGTTCTCCAAGCTCAAAAGGTAGCAGAGATGTTAGAGGATGCCGGAATTGAGGTGTTGGTGCCGGTAATCCGCGGCGATACGTGGGGCATAGGAATGGTAAATGATGTCAAGACGTACTATGACGGTACTGTAACTGATGGGTTTCCTTATGACCCAGATATCAGTGAATTCTCTGCGACAGTCTCTCTACTAGATGACACCATACGCAAACTCGTGGAGGAGCATGGCGCCGACAAGATCGGTGTTCTATATGTGGGAACCGATGAGTTTCTACTAATGGTACAGCAGATGGAAGCTTATGAGAACGTCTTTGATGTGAGATGGTTCAGTACTAACACACAATCCCTCAAGACATACTTCTTTGAGGATGATGCCGCCATCAAATTCGCTGATGCCACACAATTCACTGCGACCAGTTCAATTCCACTTGCAGTCAATGACATAAAGCGCAGTATAGATGCAAAATACATGGATATGTACAATGCAACCATTAGCACCTATGGGTATGCCTCATACGATTCCATATGGCTTTTGGGCAATACTATACTGCAAACACAAAGTGTAGATACCAACGTACTAACTAACGCAATACCACATGTGGCCGCCCATATGCAGGGAGCTTCTGGTGATCTAACTCTAACTGAGTACGGTGATCTGGTTGGGTCCAAATTCGTGATCAAGCAAATTCAAGATGGTGCTTGGGTCGAACTCGCAGAAGAGTAATTCTTTTTTTCATATTGATGTGCCACACTGATGGTTCAGATGGGTATGGTTTGCCCGGGCTTTACAAGAACAACTAGTGGCCTGCTCATCACTTACCCATGCGACGCTTACGTTTCTGAAACGTTCGTATTGCTCTTAACAGATCTATTTTTCTAAATTCTGGCCATAATATGTCCATAAAGACAAGCTCACTATATGCTCCTTGCCACAGTAAAAACCCACTTAATCTCTTCTCCCCTGATGTGCGCAGTATCATATCTGGTGATGATTGGGGAAGGTGTGACGTATACAAGTTTGACTCAATCTCTTTGGCAGTAATATCGTTCACATGAATTTCGCCCCTGCAAACCTTTGCAACAATCTTCTTTATGGCATCTAGTACCTCATCTTGGCCACCATATGCTATTGCTATGTTTAGATATCTACGGCTATATGACTTGGTTGCATCATCAAGTTTTTTTAGCGCATCAAGTATACCATCAGGTAAAAGTTCCATTTTGCCTATGGCACATACTCTGGTTTGATTACGATGTATTCGAGGATCATCGTATAACTTCCAGAGCCGGGCCTCTATCAATTGATAGAGATACGATAACTCTTCATCTTCTCTAGATAGATTTTCTGCGGATAATACGTATAATGTAACTATCTTGATGCCTAACTCCTCGCACCAATCCAACAAGTTCTCCACAGCGTCGGCTCCCCGAAAATGACCTGCTTTCTCCAGAACAAGTTGTTTTTTTGCCCACCGCCTATTTCCATCAAGTATTACTGCTATGTGGCCGGGTATGTTTCCTTGCTTTATCTCATGTTCTAATCGCCGTGAGTATATGTTGTACAGTCCCAAATAGCGAAGTATGATGTCGTGAGGATATCTCATTACTATACTTGTATGTGGTGGAGTTATATAGAAAGTACTATGGCTTCTAAAATTGATCTGCTCAATATGTAGTGAGGGATGTTGACTGTGGCATCTATATGCGCAATCCCAAAATTAGTTTACACTTTACGTGATATCATACATCCCCTCGACTGCTCGTCTACGGTGAATTCTTTAGGCGGCATCTTGCGCATAAACGCCTTGATAAGCATCTCCAAACTGTCCTAGTCCAGGGACATGTGAAGCTTGATGTGGTTTCACTACGAGCTCATGCATGTCTGAAAATCACTTTTGTTTGCGCTGTACCTCACCGTGGAACCACCACAATTTACCATTTGTCTGGGGATGGTTTACCCGTGTTCAGTGTGTGTCGTATGCCCAGCCTTACCAGCTCCTGCTCAAACTCCGAGACTCTCTTTTTTCTTGTGATCCAACTTGCATAGAGCTGACTACCGTGGTAAGTATGAGGCAGGCGTGCCATACTTTGGGCATGTTGCTTTATCTTTGTGTGGTACACCTGCATAAACTCATGGTTGAGATTCAGTCTCGTCTTTGTGTTTACGCTTTCTCCAGAACAGTAACGCTGCAATCGCTAGTGTTGCCGCCAAACCTGCCAATAGTGGAGGTATCAGTGTGAATGAGGTCTCATCATGCAACACAATGTTGGTAAATTGATACACAATGGGATACAGTGATGCTAATACCACCAGCCGAAGTATGTCTATGGTATGTGCCCTATTACTGCCAACCATATTTCCTAGAAGTGTACCAGCAAAGATGACTCCTATTCCTACCCATAATATGGGGAGCGCTCCGGCCACAAACTGACCTAGTATCTCTTTGTCAGCTATGGCAGATATGATATCTGTTCCTCCACTAAGCACTATGGGATCCAGTGCTGTTAACCCAGCAGGTATGGATGATAGTATCAGTATAATTCCGCCTACCAGCATAAACAACCGAATGAATCCAGATGGGGTTGGCCGTGTCCACTTGTAGAGAGTCTTGTCCACATCAAAGGCACGCACCAACAGTGCTCCACCAAATATGCTGACTAGTACGGCAAATATCTCTACAGTGTATCCAAAGACACTACCAATGCCTCCTATAAGTAACAATATTCCCGGTAGACCCAAGAAGAACTTGGAGTATTTGGGGTCATACGCTATCATCTTTAGATACTTGCCAAAGACCGCGTACGAGTACTCGACACTTCGGCTTACCTTCATGACTACCCGTTTTACCGACACCACAGGCACGACCCCTTGTATTATGGGTATGACTGATTCATCATCCTCGCCATCTGAAACAACTATGACACCTGTCGCCGGAAACTTTTCTATTGTGTATTTGACTTCCTTGATTATCTTTTCATCGGCGGCAACACCACGATCCGCTGATCCTGCTACGGTGACTACCTCGGCTTTGTACCCCTGACTCACCAAATCCTCATACATCTTTATAGCTGCAAATATGGAGTTGGAGTCTGCATCTTCAGGGTCTTCCAGTGCCAACCGTTGTGCAGCCTCTATACACGCATCTCTCCCTACTGCTGGCGTCTCTATATTGGCTTTATCTCCAATGTCGTTGTCTCTATCTACACATATCACCAGCAATCGACTATCTTTGGTTTGGATTTTAGAATCTTTTATAGATTGTTTCATTAGTGATCTAGGTAATATTTTGTTTTTAACGATTACGCATTTTGGGTTCTGAAATTATATGCTCAAATCTACCGTGTGTATTGTTACTGGATTAGTAGGCGCGAACCCTCCCATTAAAAATGCATAGAGTAAGCCGGTCGTGTACCAGAAATACATACTGACAAAATAGATATACAAATCTTGTACCTTTGGAATTACTATATCACTTGGTTAAATACAAATTTTGTAATTCTGTTTTCCTAGTATATGTTTGTGGAACGCATTTTCGGCCGAGGAATATTTTAAATACGCTTTGCATCATATTATACAACATGGACACTGTCGAGGAGCAGCTAAAAGAGATAGCTAGAATAAATACCAAAATAGATCGTCTTAGGAGTGATCTGAGAGATTGGAGAGCAAGATTGGATAAACTCTAGTAAATATCATTCCTTGTTTTCAAATTGTATATCTCCCGCTCAATCTTCTCGTCATCCTCATAGATGAGAGTTAACTTTTGTTCCAACTCCTTACACTCTAATCCCAACTCATTATACCTTCTAGCCAACTCCTCACGTTCGTGTTGCTTCTTTTGTAGATCGGAACGTCCTTTCTCAAGCTCGTTTTTCAGCTCACTATATTTTGCTTCTAGTTCCGTCAGTTCATCCTTAACAGAATTGCCCATACCGTAATATCAGTTGGTGTTCGTTAAATAGCTACAGGGTTTTAGCGGATATTATATCCCCTATAATGCAACTTTGTATTAATGTAAATCAACAAAAATTGATGATTTACTTATTATTTTTTAACTTTGTACATTATAACGTATTCTGTGATTACTAATAAATGAAAATTGTAATAATGCTCTTACTATTAGTTGCGGTGGGAACAGCACTTGATGCATATGCACAGACCAATTCAGAACGTATACGAACTATAGAGTCGACCACATCTGACATAAAGGATGCAGTTGACAGTATTGTTGAGACTCTATCTCCAATTGCTGATATGGTGGCAAAACTTGACAATGTGCTTGTATCTACGGCAGCAATAAACTCAGATCTGTCTGAGGTCAAGTCATCCATATCTGGATTTAACACTGCATTGTTGGCCATACAGACTACTGCCGAGTCCAACAAGAATCAGCTAAATGGCCTCACATCTCAGATACTAGAGATGAATTCAAAGATTGACTCCATTCAAACCGTACTTGGCAGTGGAGGTAGCTCTGGCATTGAACAACGTCTGGATCTATTAAAGACAACTGTAGATAACAACAATCTTGCTATCTCTACACGCCTGCAAGCGATAGAGAATAGCCTAAGCACCCTAGGGACACAACTTAACGAACCGGCACAAGTTTCTTCAGCCAACCTAGTTCGTAAAACACTCAATCAGCCGGTAAACAGCTATGACTACAAAGTTAGTGGCAACAAGAGAACCATATCTGGAGATACAGTATACTTTTTGGACATGAAGTTTAGTTGTGATGGACCTGTAAGCATAGATAGTGTCAGCACTGATGTTCGCACACCCCAAACTCCCATAATACCAACGAACACTCCTAACTTTAGTACTAAAGAGAACTATCTGAAGGTGGATAATAGGGACTTGTATAACAGCAGATTTGAGATATCTTCGGGTAGTTATGGTGTCTTGAATCGTGATGCTGAGTTTAACCTAAGGCCCCTACTTGTTGGAAGCACGCTGGACTTTTCCAGCAGACAAGTTGAAGATGGCACAAGGATAGCAGACTCTACACGATCATCGTACTCATTCGAATATCAGATCACAGTAGAATATCTAGGAAGTGCGTCTACCACCTGCACTTTGGATACTGGTCGTGGCACCACCTCCAATACAACACTGACCAATAGCGACACACTTCTTTTGACTATAACCGCTGATACTACTACCAGCATCATAAAGCCATTCAGACAGGTTATATCATGTAACAATGACCCAGTACAGATAACTAACATAATCGGCAATGCAGTAGGCAGTGGTTGGAGTCCAAACTTGGCGATCTTTGCAAGCTTTGATTTACAATTCCCCAACGATGCTAGTTCTAATGTATCAATAGGATTTGACTCGGACGGCGCAATATCGCCTACTGAATACCCAATATCGTTTAGTAATAGCAACATGGAAGTTCGCGGCAGCATGCCGAATGTAAGTCAGCTGTTGGTGCAGATACAATACTCTACAGTAGCTGGCGGCTCTTGTACGGCCCAGTAGACCAACTCTTCTTTTTTTAATTTGTTTTCCGCCTAGTCTATCTATACAGAATGTGGCATGTGCTCTAAACTATCATGATATCATCTATGTCAGAGTGATGCGTCCTGTATGGAACAAATTTTAGGTATATGAAGGCCTGACAGACATACACCAGACCGTTGCCGGCCTGTCACACGTTATTTAGTTCTGTATGTTGGTGGGGGCCCCCTTAGAAGGAGAACGATCTGCAACAAAAAGTTTTTGGGCTTGCCGGGGTTGTTGCATAATTCGATCCTGACCTCATTGAAATCAATTCGATAGGTTTTTTGATCGTTGATCCTTCTCATTTGGTAATGAGCGAACATACTAGACGACCGGACTATTGGAAATACTACCATTTAGGACACAGCAACGAGACATCATTCATGATTTACACCGTGGCAAATTTGATGCGGGGGCACCCGTGCCCGCGCCAAGAGACAAGCAACCGGGGACGACCCCCCGTTCACTCCAAGGACAAACTAGATTTTATCTGCATACTGATGGTCGCCTGGCACAAAACCTCCCGCGACATGGAGAGTGACCTATCGGTAATAAAGTTACCGTGGTGGAACGGTGAGCCTGTACCGGATCACACCACCATAGCCAGGCACCTACAGACTATCTCGTACAACTGGCTGGCCGGGATGCTGGCCAGGACGGCCAGGTTGTGTATGGCCGAGGCGGATGGTGCGACCGGCCCGCTGGGTGCTGATAGCAGCGGGGTGGAGACCACCAGATACGAGACAGTCGTGCGGCCTCTCAAAAGAAAGAAAGATTTCGTAGAGATTGCCCAGAAGGAGTACCTAAAATATCATATAGTCGCCGTCCTGGGACTACAAATCATACTGGAGTCGGGGATAACCCCGAGTAACATCAACGATGTGACCATGCTGCCGCCCATGCTATATGAGATGAGACGGCAGCATCTGTTGCACAACCCGTCTATCTTTCACGCGGACCGGGGGTACGACTCAAACTACAACTGCCAGGTGCTGTTCGAGATGGGGATTATACCCAACATCAAACAGAGAAGCATCCATGTTAACCGCGGCAAGCCCCACAGAAGCAAGGCGGCCAAGATATTCGATGAGGAAAAGTACCACCAACGGGGGATGATAGAGGGCATCTTCGGCGGCGAGGAGTCCAAGCGTCACCAACTGCACTGCCGGTTCATCCGACCAGACAACCGCCGCCGGTTCGGCAAGATCCGTGCCATCGTATGGAATATCAAGGTGCTGAACCGATTCAGGTGCGCCCGGATACGTGGGATAGAGATACCATCCTATGGCATGGTATCGTGCGTGTGACCGTCCAGGTCCGAATACTCCGCCGATAAAACCACGGCGGGGCACATACGAAAACAAGATCAGATGGAATTACGCAACAACCCCGGGCTTGCCCGGGAGGATCACACCATGACCAAGAAGCGATGGACCGTCGAGTGTATTAAATGAAAATCATGTCGCGCCTGGTCTTGGCTGTCAACCATTAATATCATCCTCCATCCACTTTGGATTCTGGTGCCTTATGTCATTGGTCGCCTTCTTGTTGCGGAATGCCATCATGGGTGTTTCAAAGTTGTTGATGTCCAATGAAAAGTGCAGCCTGTCGGTGTTATAGTATTCTATGTAGTCAGACAGACTTGAGTAGTGCCATATTTCATCCTCAAGGCTACGGTGGAACCGTTCCAATTTACCATTGGTCTGTGGATGATACGGCCTTGAGTTGATCAATCCTATGTCGAGGTTTAACAATTCATTCTCAAACAAGGTGGGGGTCCAAGAACCAGTTGGTTTCTTGCGGCCACCCCTTCCTACAAAACACGAGCCGTTGTCAGAGAGTATTGTTGCTGGAACGCCAAACCTGTCTACTGCATGTCGAAGTACCGTTACTGCGTTCTCAGAGGTGGCCTCCGTAAAGAGTGCAGCTCCGGTAATACATCTAGAAGCGTCATCCAGATATGTAATCAGGTTCAGTCCTTTCATGCGCGGATCCTTCATTGTGTGCCAGTCAGTATGCCACATGGCATTTGAATAAATGCGCTCATATCTGACCCATTTGCGTTGTTTGGACTTTGCGGGAGAGTCGACTACCAAACCCTTCGACTTCATTATGCGGTATACGTGATGGTAGCTTATATTCTGTCCCTCTCTTTTCAATCTCTGGGCAGTTCGCACATACCCCTCAGGCTTGTTTTTGTGAGTATTTAGTACCGTTTGTATCGTCTCATCGGATGGCATCAAATCTGGAGGTCTTCCGGCGGGGCGTTGGGTGTGAATCACTCCGGTCTTTAGATATTCGGCCCACAGCCGCTGGATGTGTCTTTGCGTCACGTTAAGCTCCTTGGCTACAGTTTTGGTATCCCTGCCTTTCTCAAGTTGCCTTATGGCATATCGTATTGATTTATCGGTCATCTTTGGCTTCATTTTCTCATTTGATTTGTGTAGCTTAATGTATTCTTGTTGTGTACGCTTAGCTTTACCTAAGCGACATGATTTTCGTTTAATACAGCGATGGACCGTCGAGGATAAGGCAAAAATAGTGATGGAGTCGCTCACCACCACGGCTAGCACCGCCGACATATGCAAAAAGTACGGCCTCTCACCCAACACGTTCTATCCTTGGCGCGAGAAGTTTCTAGAGGGCGGCAGAACCGCCTTAGCAGGGACTCCGAGTGCACGGGCTACAAAGGCGCTTCAAAAGGAGAACGCTACACTCAAGACGTTGGTGGGGGAGATCACCTTGGCCAACGACGCTTTAAAAAAAACGTTGGAGGTAAGGAAAAAGTGATGGCCGCGCAGAGCCTGATCCAACAGGAGATGTCCCTGAACAAGGCGCTCCACTGGTGCGGGGTGACCAAAAAGAGGTGGTACTACAAGCCGAAAGCGCGGAAGCCGGTCGTCAACCGAGATATGCTGCAGCTAATACAGCAGATACGCGAAGAGAGGCCTTTCTACGGCACCAGAAGGATGGCTGCCGAGCTCTCCCGAATATTGGACCGTCCGGTCAACCGCAAGCTGGTGCGCCGAATCTACCGGCGGATGGGTTGGAGCCTCCCGGCACAGGATATCGAATGCACCAAAGTCCGTTGGACACCAATCAAGGCAGCCCGTCCCAATCAGGTCTGGGAGACGGATATCACTTACATCTGGTGCGGTCCCGTCGACGGCTGGTGTTATTGCTTCAACGTTCTGGACATCTTCACCAGGCAGTGGATCGCCTACCGGTTCGACACCCTGGCCACCACAAGTGTCGCCGTCGAGTCGCTTGTTGAGGCCGTCGCTGCAGCCAAGCCGGACTGCTCCAATTTGACCCTTCAGTGCGACAACGGATCCCAATACGCTGGCAAAAAGTTCCGAAAAGCCGCCTCCATCCTAGGTATAAACCTCAAGTTCATCCGGACACATACCCCTGAGCAGAACGGCCACATAGAGGCGTTCCATGGAACCCTGAAGCGTAGTACTCAGCAATGATCCTCAATATTTTTCCAGTGGCCGATGGCACCGTATTGGTTATAAAAAGATCGATATGGGTCCAGTTCACAGTATTGTATCGTGCCGTTACGACGCTCCGTTGGGATGCGGGTGAAATTTGTTGTACAACAAAGTTAATTTAGATCAACTAAGTAGTATTTAAAGAAGAGTGTGCCACCTAATGGTATGTTCAACCCCAAAAGGTCGGCACAAAAGAATAACACGGATACAGTATTTAACCATGACAAATCAAAAGATGGCCCACGACCCACGGCAAAGGGGGAAGAACGTATCCAAAAAGGTGACAAGTTCATGCCAGATTATACCATTAAAGAGATGGAAGAGCGTATGGCGAACCTCCAAGAGGGTAAGGAGAAGACCGTGTTGTTGGCATGCATCAAGAGAAAGGAATCCAAGACCATCGACACGATAGCAAAGGAGCTATATAGGCGGCCGGGTACGATACGCGGCTGGTTAGTAAGGGGAAGAGATAGAGGTTTGAACGATTTGGATGACCGCAAGCCTCCTGGCCGAGCTCGATTGTTGAGTGATGCCATGATGAATACGATACAAGGGTGGCTGTCCAAATCGCCCGTACAGTTTGGATTTAAGAGGAAACGATGGCAGGCCAAGATGATGAAAGGTGTGATATACGAAAAATTAGGTGTGAAGTGTAGTCTCGACACCATACGTCGTACGATGCATGATGTAGATTACTCATTCCGCAAGTCAAGGCCAGCTCCACACAAGAGCGCTTCAGAGGAGGAACAAAAAGAGTTCAAGGAGACTACTGGAGAACGTCTTAGAACAATGGCGATTCTCGGATATGTCATAATGGCCCTGGATGAGGCATCATGTATGGTGGGCGGGTGGAACGGCTATGGCTGGCTGCCAGTTGGCGGTCATGAGACCATTCCCATGAGCTGGTCAAAAAAGTCTGTACGGCTTATGGGCGTGTTAGGGGACGGTTGGTTCCATATCGCCATTGTAAATTCGACCGACTCAGAGACCCTCAAGATATTCATGAACAAGGTCAGGGAGGGCGTAGTGGAATGCAGTAAGATCCAATATTTTTCGATCTTATTAGCTTAGAAGTAATATTCAAAATCCGGCACTTAGGCGACCTTAACCTGCATGATACCACATATGGTAGGCTCTAGAGATACACTCACACCCAAACCAGGGGCAGAATTATAAATGTTGTATATCAGATAGAATACATATTACATGTCATGTATCAGCTAACCCAAATGTAGATTAGCCTAAGCTGTTCACAAGCTTAAAAGGAAATTTTGATACAGTATCATAACTTTGACTAAAAAGACTGGAATCGTAAAGCGGACTATGAGGAATAACCCACGCTTTCGGGGAGAGTCATCTGGTATTGCGCAAGATCTTTTTGATGAGTGCGTTCAGATACCAACCGGACGTAACGCTACGTATGGTATGCAAGATTTTGCAAACGGTATGATGCGCGCGGCCATTTTGGATACTTCGGTGGGTGGTGCTGCCAATGGCATCAATAATGTCGCCGAAGCTTTGCAAAAGATACTGACGCGCCCCGTCCCCAGCGACCAATGGTTCAGCAACATACTGTCCAAGACGAATTCAGAGGCGGCCATAAAGAGCTTTACCGCAACTGTATCCGGGCTGTTGTCCCTGTTGGCGAAAATAAACCAGCTGCCTAAGGAAGGATTGGACATTGCATTTGACATACACAAGATATGCAGGTACGACCGAAAACCCGGTCCCGAATTGACCAGTTCAAAATCCAAGAATGGGACCAGTAAGTTTGAGCGCTACATTACGGCTCAGTGTGTCAATAACGATATACGACTTATTTTGGCATGTTGTCCAATGCCAGCAAGTGCCTCAATGCCGGATATGGTGCGCGGTATAGTCGGCATGTGCCGCGATGCGGGGGCGCGTATAAATACGGTACTGCTGGATAGAGAGTTCTTTTCCACAGGCGTGCTGGAGGTTCTGGATGAGCTAAATGTAACCTATCTGATGCCGTGTACCAACACAAAGGGTGTAGTGAACGCCCTAAACGAGTTTGCCGCAGGAAGGCGCCAGAAGATATCTGAGAATTACTTGAAAGGGTCTGGACGATGCATTCCATATACTATAATCATTGATAGGCGCAAGAAAGAGAAGAAAGATAGCAGTAAAAAGGGCAAGAAGAAGGGCATGGACAGCAAGAAAGAGGCCCCCACACCCGAGGAGATGTTCATCGGGTTTGCCACCAATGATGCGTCCATGGATATTGCCAAATATTCTTCCCGGTGGGGCATAGAAACCGGCTACGCCATGGTAGAGAGCATGAGGGCTAAAACACGCAGTCGTGACGCAGGAGCGCGTCTGCTCTGCTTTCTGTACTCTCTGATGCTCTTTAACGGTTGGGTGATGATCAACGCCTTGAAGCAATACCGTCTTGCAGAGCTTCGCAACGGTAAAAAAATAACCCAGAATACCCTAAAGTTCATGCTTGTATTGACACTCAATGACAAATTAGGCAACGAATCATTACCAGAATAACTTATGCCGGGCAGTACCCGGTCATCTTGCGGGACGATGGTTGGTGGGGAGACTGCGCATGTTTTATCTCCCCGCAGCCCCTAAACCATGTTATTGTAAGTCGATCAGCGTATGAATCGTACACTGTGTTGTAAATTCGTTGTATTATGGGCGGATTATTTCTGTACTAGTTCACTATAACTAAATCTGTCAGAAATTATTCTTATGCTCTAACATTATGGTGAGATATCATACATGAATGGCTGCCTTGGTGCGGTCTGCGCAATATCGTACTACATCCACCGTATGCTAGTCTAGCCTAATTTTGGGTTAGCTGAATTCCAGAGTTTGATTGTGAGAATGCTGACCATAAGAGGCTAGTTGGACTATACGACGAGTGTCGTGCTGTAATACGTACCAACCATTCAGAGATATTAGGGAAGGGTAAGAAGCGTGAGTTCTGTCTTGGTCTGTTGGATGCTGAGATGGCTGTCATAGACGAGATTGTCAAGAGATTACTGATGGGCTAGGGATGGTTGATCATAGTACCATTTACATACTTATACGGCTCACATATCTGACTGACAATGGGGCGCCGAATAACAAGCAAATGTTTTCTGCGCGAAATTATTCTATTATTATGTTTTTTTGTGGTAGGTGACGTTATGATATTATCCAATATCGAAGAGAATGCTGAGCCGTGGTCAAAGTCAGTTGCACTTTTGGCAGATGCGGTGTCCACTGTATCTACAATTATACTCTCTGCCATGCTTGGCGTGATATTGTCATATCGGTTTAAGTTAATGGGGAAATTCTAATCACTCAATCACACCTTCTGGGCTGGACACATGGGTCTACCGCTCCTATTTCCAATCTGTGGTATATTCCTCATTTCCACTCCACACGTACGATCGTGTAAGACAACTGCTTCCACTCTAGGCGCCATTTGGAACAGTTCAGCTGCCGGTAGCCCTGATGCGCGCCTTGTTCCAGTACGGCGAGTTGCACTTACCGTTGGCACAGTTCCGCGGTGACTCTTTTATGCTATACCAGATGTGTCCACACCTGTTACACTCGTGTCGCCAGTAGGCGCCGTCCACCTTCATGCTCATGCCGTCATATGGACGCGAGTGATATAATAATAGTTAGTATAAATTATCCACATACTTTTTATATATAGGTTGACCCTATATTAACATATGAGAAACAAAGATGAACTGACGATACAAGATGCCAGAGAGATTGCGACTCTGATGGTGGACGAAGCGCACAGTGAGAACCCCGGCCAGCAGGCCAGAATCACGCGCGGCGCCAAGATAGCCAGCATCCCAGACCAGATCACCAGAGTGGACGAGTACACCTACACGGTCAGATCCCAGTCAACCGAAGGGGTGTACGAGTTGATGTCCACCGAGCATGGCTGGATATGTTCGTGTCCAGACCACATGTACCGAGGTGTTCCATGCAAGCACATACACGCCGTTGAAATATCAAAGCGCATGAGGGATGCCGTTCAAGAGGTGGTCCCAAAGACCACCATACGGCAGGTTGACTTGGGTAAGTGTAAATTTTGCGATTCTACGAACATCGTCAAGGACAGCATACGACGTTACAAGAAAGGGGATGTCCAACAATACAGATGCAAGGACTGCCTTAAACGATTCACTCACAACCTGGGCTTTGAACACAAGCGGGCAACCCCCGAACAAATCACTCAAGCGGTAGACCTCCTGTTTAGTGGACTGTCTTCCCGCAAGGTTGCAAAGAGTCTGGAGATGACCGGCATCAAGATCACCTACAAGACCGTCCAGAACTGGGCTAAGGAGTACGCTATTCTGATGGAGACATTTGTTGACAAGATTAAACCCCAAGTCGGTGAAGAATGGAGGACAGATGAACTATATCTAAAAATCAAGGGCAATAAACGCTACCTGTTTGCCATGCTGGATAGTGAGACGCGCTTTTGGATAGCAAAGATGGTGGCGGAACATAAGGGTAACGATGATGTCGCACCGATGTTTAAAGAAGCCAAGAAGATAGCGGGCAAAATCCCTACAACCCTGATTAGTGATGGTGCATCCAACTTCCACTACGCTTGGAAACAACAGTACAAAGCCAAGAACTTTTTGCACAAGGATACCAGACATATCAACGAGATAGCGTTTGATGGTGTACATCATAACAATCAGATGGAGTCTTTCAACGGGGCAACCCTTCGACACCGCGAGAAGGTCTGCCGAGGTCTCAAGAAGGACGATTCGGCTATAATCTCTGGGCTGCGATTGTATCACAACTTTGTCAGACCTCACCTAGGACTGCCCGACCAGATAACTCCAGCCGAGGCTGCGGGTATCACTATACAAGGTGCCAACAAGTGGCTGACACTGATACAGGCTGCCGCAAAGCCGTGTGACTAGTCATTTTCTTTTCATTTGTTTTATATCTGGAAGTGTCAGGCCATTTCTTCCTAGTCCATCACACATGTTTCCCAACCATATCCATCACACGCTAACTTCCCAGTTGCCGTACCCGGCCGCCTATATAGCTCCTTTGCTATCGTGTCGATGGTCTTGGATTCCTTTCTCTTGATGCATGCCAACAACACGGTCTTCTCCTTACCCTCTTGGAGGTTCGCCATACGCTCTTCCATCTCTTTAATGGTATAATCTGGCATGAACTTGTCACCTTTTTGGATACGTTCTTCCCTCTTTGCCGTGGGTCGTGGGCCATCTTTTGATTTGTCATGGTTAAATACTGTATCCGTGTTATTCTTTTGTGCCGACCTTTTGGGGTTGAACATACCATTAGGTGGCACACTCTTCTTTAAATACTACTTAGTTGATCTAAATTAACTTTGTTGTACAACAAATTTCACCCGCATCCCAACGGAGCGTCGTAACGGCACGATACAATACTGTGAACTGGACCCATATCGATCTTTTTATAACCAATACGGTGCCATCGGCCACTGGAAAAATATTGAGGATCATTGCTGAGTACTAGGCGTGAGGAATGTGGCAGTCGTTTTGGATAATGTCTCGTCTCACAAGTCGCAAACGATGAACGAGTACGAGAGAGATTCCAATGGTGGTATGGTGCGCATCTTCCTTCCCAAGTATACTCCTCAACTGAACCCCATAGAGATGCTGTGGCGTGATCTCAAGCGCGCCTTGGCAGGCAACTACTTTGACTCGATAGACGACCTAAAGGCGACAATAACTGGCATTGTGAATAATAGCGAGTTGGCTCCTCCAAAACTCATGGATTACATGCTGCCTGATGGTGTCCGGCAACCCACCAAAACATCCTGTAATATATGGGACATGACATCAGAGACGCCCGGTTTGGCAGTAGCCGCCTGACCATACATGACATGTAATATGTATTCTATCTGATATACAACATTTATAATTCTGCCCCTGGTTTGGGTGTGAGTGTATCTCTAGAGCCTACCATATGTGGTATCATGCAGGTTAAGGTCGCCTAAGTGCCGGATTTTGAATATTACTTCTAAGCTAATAAGATCGAAAAATATTGGATCTTACTGCATTCCACTAAGCGTGAGTATATCTGGCCGCATGACTTTGCCAACTACCAGCAGGCGGAGACCGTTATATCAGAGGCATTCCGTGACTACAACCGAAACAGGCTGCACTCGGCGCTCAAGTACGTCCCGCCAGACGAATTCCTTGCATCATGGGAGGCGACACATAAATGAGGCACCAAAGTCTGTGTAAAATTGTGCAAAAACCGTTCTCCTTTTCTGGGGTCCACTCCATATGTATTATTGCTTATCACTTGTATCTGCGGTATATCATTCTATGAATATTGCAGGATGGTATGACCTGGCAAACTTTGCCTTTCTACCAGGATCATTAGATGCATCAGTATCGTTTGTATATACGTGAACGTCGCAATCAAACTCTGTCTTTATCATGTATCTCATTTCAGACACTAGAATACTCTCTTCATCAAATGCACTGTTATTCAATCGAGCCTTGCGTATGTCTGCAGGTTCTGAGAGTATGTCTTTGAGATACTTTGCAATTTTGTTGGGATGTCTCCTTAGGTGTGTAGTCTTGGGATTTGATGATATGTCACTCATTACATCTTTCATGTTGGTCTTGTCATTCTGTACACAGTTTAACACGGCTTGGTATATGTCGGTGGATTTATCTACGTATAATCGAATAATACTGGGCTTTATACCAGACACCTTTACTATGTTTGTAATGTCTTTCAGCACGGACTTCATGTACCACTCTGCGTGTATTGTATCATGATACTTGTTGGTAGACTCTGGCCATGCCGCCATAGATATTATGTTATCGTGTCCCAAATCACTCCACATCTGCTCGGCAACATGGGGGGCAAACGGCGCAAGCAGTCGAGCCCTAACATCTAATATGTAATGTGTAATGCCTGGCGGTGCGCTCCGTCCCTTTGCCAAGAGACGTCGGCGGTACCATTGCACATCTTGCTCTAATGTATACAATATGTCATGCAAGGCTTCACGTAACCTCATTATCTCCATATTATACGTGACACGATTGATTATATGATCTAGTTTAGCATGAATCCATCTATCCTCATGTGTGTCATATTTTTGTAACACTGGTTGCACGCCTTGGCATTCTTGTATCATGCGCTTTAGGCGGTCTCCTATATTTGTCACTGACTCGAGGTTGATGTCTGAATCCTGTAGTAACTCGGCAGAGATGACTATTCCCAGACGTATGGGATCCGCACCATATCTTTTGATGGCGCTGCGCAGAGGCACTATGTTTCCCATACTCTTTGACATCTTTTTACCATTCATCAGTACAGACCCATTGACTACTATCTGATGCGGCCAATGTTCTTTGGGGAATAATGCAACATGATTCATAACAAAGAAGGTAAGGTGGTTTGGTACCAAGTCCCGGCCGGAGTGGCGCGTATCCACTGGATAGTAGTATAGAAATTCACTGCGAATCTTCTCCATCTGAGATGTAACGTGACTATGTCTTTTACCATAAAATACATAATTAAAAAAGTCTTGGTCCATCAAATCTGGTGTTATATCGCCACTATTCACAAACTTCATAATTATGTAGAATGCCATGTATATGGTCGAATCCGACAGACTCTCCACTATCCAGCCATCATCCCATGGTAGATTGGTTCCCATGCCGTGTTGTCTAGCACAGGCCCTCTCCCGTAGCCAATCTACAACATTGTTAAACTCTCCTGATATCTCATCTGGAAGTATGCTCATCTCATTTAGACACTCTTTTGTCTTCTGCTTCCATGTGTGCTCACCGTAATTTAGAAACCATTGATCTGTAAGCGTCTTTACAACACACACTGTACCACATCTGCATCGCACCTCCCCATTTAGCTCGCGAAATATCTCCGAGTTGTGTTCCCTCTGCATCCACTCACGAATGTCGTCTTTGCATTCGGATACTACACGACCTGCAAATTTACCGCATATATCTAACAGTCTTCCTGTATAGAACTCTTTGTTGTATATCTCCGATGTGGCCTCCTCCAACTTTGTATCGTTTTGATCTCTTATCTCTAACTTTTGACAGACTTCTCTGGCTGGCACATCCCCATAATCAGGAACCGCAATCACCGGTATGGGCGATATACTGTAATCCTCTGATATATCCTGCAGTGCCATATAGTCAAAGGGTGCATGAGCAGGAACTGACATCACAAAACCAGTTCCAGTATCTGGTTTAGCGAACTGTGCCGGCAGTACGGGTATGTATGCGCCCAATGGAGTCTTGACTGTGTTACCTATCATGTTTGCGCCTGGCATACTGCCAATCTTTTTTACATCACTTCCTTGAAACTGCAATTTGGTGGTGCACTCTTTGGATACAATCCATTTTTCATCATTGCGCAGTATTATGTCATATGTGACATCTGGATTTACCCACAAGTTGGTCACACCAAATATGGTCTCGGGTCGTAGAGTTGCTGTTGGAATTATGTAATCTTTCCAGATGAATCGAGCCAGAACATACTCTATAAAGTCCGGCTCCACATCACCTAATGTATCGTGCTGTGAGACTGGATTTTGATCTTCGGGACACCATCCGACCGGATGTGACCCTTGTATTATCAAATTTTTATCTCGCAGTGATGATATCTGCCACTCTATGAACTTTTTATATGCTTCATCTATGGTGGTGAACTCGCGGCGCCAGTCTATAGAGTAACCCATCTCCATCATACCGGTCTTTATCTCATCACGAAAGTAGTTGGCTATGTTTAGCGGTTTGACAAATCCTTCTATGACTTGCTCGGGCACACCAAATGTATCGCGTAGTCCCACCAACAATTCACTATCTCTGTTTAATACACGCTTTGCCATGCCTAGTATGGGCGTCCCCGTATAATGAAATCCCATTGGAAATAGTACATTGTATCCCCGCATGCGCCAGAACCTGGCGTTGACATCTGCTAGCGTGTAAGTACGACCATGTCCTATATGTTGGGGTGAGTTGGGATATGGATAAGCTACGGTGATTGTCTTTTTTGGTCGATGATCAGGTTCAGCATCAAATGTATGGTTGTCTGTCCATACATGTTGCCAGCGACCTTCAATCTCTTGCCATGTCATGGTAATAACTCCGTCTTTATCCACGATATGGCTGTATCTATATGCTCGGTTCCCCTACCGCCTCCCTGTGCAAATCTTTGGTCTCCAGATGCTCTCCCCTCTAGCATACTTGATGCTGTATTAGCTATATGGAGTGCATCGTGTGTAGAGTCACTGCCACTATACACCATTATACGTATGGCCGGACCACTCTGAAATATGCCACAGTATGTGGCCATACTGTGAGCCTTTACCAATCTTTTCCCCATATTTACATGAAAGTACTCATCGTATCTGTCACCATATATGATACATGCCCCCTTGTTGTATGATATATCCTGAGTGTGTAGTGATTCAGTTGGTATCTTTTCTACTAGGGCAGATATAATATTTCGATACTCTTGGCGCTTATCTGTATGATCCTTCTTTACTGTAGTATTTACTGATTTAATGGTGGATGTGTTGCCTGCCACAAACTCTAACCGTACTACGCCATCCTGTATTCTTTTGGCACGAATTATTCTTATGGCCTTGACTTGCGAGGTGCGTGCCACATGCGTACCTCCACAGGCCTCTATGTCTATATCTCCTATGGAGACTATTCTGACTTTATCTACAGGAACGACGCCCCCCTGATATATGCGAAAGCCGTACTTCTCTTCTGCCTCCCCTCGGTCCATGTACTGTATTGATATGGGTATGTCTTGTTGTACCATACGGTTGGCCATATCTTCAATATCTTGAATCTCTGTCTTTGTGAGCGCCGAGTGATGTGTTATGTCTAGACGGGCTTTACCTTGGTCCTTATGGGCTGAGTGCTGCCAGACCCATGATCCCAATGTTAATCGCGATGATGCATTAAGAATGTGAGTTGCTGTGTGATTCTTTGTTATGTCTGTGCGTCTCTCTGTATCTATTGTACACTGTACTGTATCTCCACTCTGCGGTGGTGTGTCGTTGGTATAGTGTAGTATGGCATTACCATATCTTTGAACATCAGTTATCTTGCAGTCGCTTATGGTGCCAAAGTCCGGCTCTTGTCCGCCACCCCGAGGATAGAATGATGTCTTGTCGAGTATAATGGCATTACCCACTATCTTGAGTACCTTGGCGGTGAATTGATGTGGATCACTACTGTAGTATAGTGGAACGGTGGCTGGCAGTGGCCCCAAATCGTACTCCTCTTTTGTCTTCTTTTGTCTCTGGTGCAGCTCAGATAGCCTCTCGTAAAATTCACTGGGTACATCCTTAATGGCTCCTGTCTCTTTTAGATACTCGGGGGTTATACCATCCGACTCGTATAACGTCAATAACTCTTGCACTGTGGGCGGAGCATCCTGCCTTTGTATATGATTAGATATCTTTGCCATGCGGCTCTTTGAGGCGCTATATCTGCCCAGCTCTATCTCTAGTATAGTTTGTACTTCTGAGCGTTTTTCGTCAAGTTCTGGATATGTCCCAGATAGATAGTCTATATGGTGTTGTACCATCTCTGCCAAGTCATAACCTTCTAGAACCTTGGCTATGCGCCGTATCATCATTCTTAGGTTGTATCCGCCCCCTACATTGCTGGGGAGAGAGCCATCACATATGGCAAATATCAGGCTTCTGAGATGATCTGCAATCACATATATGGATTCTAGAGGCTCTATGATGCTCTTGTATCTGTCATCGGATATGCCTGCCTGCGATGCTGCCTGGCGCCGGAGTATGTTTATGTCGGTGCGCTCTAGACCCTGCGCTATCATGGTATAGTATGACTTTAAAATCTCAGTATCACTATCTATTCCCGCTGAATCGGTCATTATGTCCAGTATGGGCCCAAAACAACAATCGTATGCGGTGGGGGTCCCCATGGTAATCCATGAAAATCTCTCAAGACCGGCACCCATGTCTATTATGCGGTTGTCCAGCACGCTGTGATTGTCTAGTGTGCCTTGGAACTCTGTAAATACCGCGTTGCCCAACTCCAACCCTCTTACAAAATACTCTAGTGATGAGCCAAAGGATCCTCCTCCCGCCCAGACATCTTCCACGAATACTATCTCGTGGGGATTTAGCCCAAATGTTCGAGTCAATAAATCATAGTCCAGCTGTATGCACTCGTCTTTCCAATACCCCCCCTCCATGTCTGGTACTGCATGCTGTCCTACCATGCAAAAACTAGAAAAGTGCCTTCCGCTCACACCGACATTCTCTATGTCCTTGAATCGAAGGCATGTCTGGGGTACGATTAGTGGGTTGGCTGGAAACTGAAAGGTCACCCTGCCTCCTGCCACCCTTTGAAAGTCCACTATGGATGCTATTGTGTAGTATAGGTCAGGACGCCATCTACATACCACCGGATATCTGGGTATTGACGTGTGATTATTTGATACAAAGAACGACTCTATTTGCTTCCATGCCTGAGCGTAATCAAAACGTTTTGTCGTTGGGGGCTCCCCTATGAATGAGTACGTATCAAGCCCATCATCAGGACATCGGTCTCTGGATGAATCCATAGACCAAAAGAATCTACCACACACACTGCATGCCTTCCTCTCAAACCCCTTCTCTGCAAATAGATCAACTGTATAGTATCGGTCAGGCTTCGAAGAGAACTTTTTGAGTATTTGAGACTTGTTCATCGTATCAAACAGTATGCATCACATTATGAGTATTTGCCTGGTGTTTTATGTGCCGGTACCCATTATGTGGCAAACAGATGATTTGGACATATTTTGGAGCAGCAAAAGTCTCATCTGAGATACACACTACCGTTAAGGTTCTCTCGAAAATACGGTTGATGCCTAAACACCACCCGTGTCAAATTCGCGATCCACCCGGAGGCTTCGGCCTCCCCGTACAAGCACACCCGGACAGAGGATTACATCGGGTGTGCGTTGGGCTTCTTCTCGACTAGGCCGAACCTTCAGGCCATAGCGGGCTGCGGCGGTTGTCCGCCACACATTCCAGACCGCGTTCACGTCTCTATCCACGCGAACCTTGCAGTTTGGACACGTCCGGTAAGTATAATTGCCGTATAGTGTGTGGCGGCACACGCAACACAAGGCAGAGGTGTTGCGCGGTAGAATATCTAATGTTTCAACACCCTCCCATGCGGCTTTGTATCTGATATATTGTTGGAGTTTCAGCATGGCGGCGCTGTACAGTTTACGACGCAGGGATTTGCCAAACTTCCCGTGCTTGCCCCATCCATCAGAGATGTGGGTGAGATCTTCCAGTACCAAAACAGCATTATTCCGCAAGGCCATCATGACTATAATAATACTGGCCGCATGCAGTGTGTGGTCCAATGTTTTTGTGGCTTGTGATATATGGTGTCTTTTGGCCTCATTATCGGTTTTCTGTATGTTTTGCATGGTGCGGCGCCTACAATTTCGCATACCTTTTAGCTTTCCAATCGTGGCATGATATTGTTTCTTAACGGCCTTCTTCCGTGCAGCAAACTCTTTCTTAACCACTTGTTTCTCCTCCTTTGTCTCTGCAGTTTTCATGGCAGCCCTTCTCTCAGAGTCAACCTTCTTTATCTCTGTCTGTTGCACACGCTCCAGCCGTGTTATGTCACGCCCATCCTTGAAGATTTTGCGTTCACCGCCAGACACAAGTATGCGTTTCTCACGTTTTGCATCTACCTTATGGTTTGATATTGGCCGCTTATGTCGCCGCTCGTAGCGCCGCTGGCTGCGCTGTACATCATGTTTCGTATTGTGTAGTTTGACATTTACAACATCCTGTATAGCACACGATACGTCAAACTTTGTGATTGTTTCACCATCCCCGACCATCACACCCCAGGCATTCATATCTGCCGCCATGATACGTTTTGGCTCCCCGCCCAGATAGTCTATACCGCTTACCAACTCAGAGATGCTGGTGAATTCCCTCTCGGTCTTTTGCGGGGGTGGCACCTCCTTCGAATACGTTATGGTATAACTATCATGGCTGATGCGCAGCTCACCCTTCTTACATGCCGAAACGGTATCGCCAACATTTTTTGATACGGGGATGGCTATTGCATGTGGATGTTCACGCGTTCCGATATTGCACCATGCAACATATGCCTCACCCACCGGATTGAGCCTCCACATCTGGTTGCTGATAGCCAAGACCGGATTGCGGATGGTCGGAGACCTTTCCGGATCATCAATATTCTTGGCAGCAGCAGTCCCCACGGCTATACAGCCCTGTGTTATCACTGAGCTCACATACGGTGACCGCAGACAATGATACAGCATGTTGTTTAGCGTATACCGGTCATGCACACCATTCTGCACGGACACAAAAGATACCGTCTCAATTGCCATTCTCGCATACTCCAGATAGGGCTTGAGACCATCTAGGTTGTGGCGGCGTGTCACCGCCCGCATAGCGCGTTCTTGTGCCATGTACCTTACTGTATAATATAGTATTTATGATTTACTATTCATGGTTGAGAAACCATCAACCGTGTTTTCGAGAGAACCACCGTTAATAAATAAGATGCACAACTGCTTTATCATGGTTATATCAACAAAGGGGTCTGCGCAACTATACGATGAATCTGTCGGTGTCATCCCCGGCGGGGTAAACAGTCCTGTCCGACGCTATGATCCATACCCCTTCTTTGCATCAAAGTCTGATGGGTGCAATATATGGGATGTTGATGGTAACAGATTCATTGATCTGTGTAACGGATATGGTTCAATGTTGCTGGGACACAGATATGATGATGTCATACAGGCAGTTATTGCGCAGCTAAAGAAAGGTACATTATTCTGTACTCCCACACAACTTGAAACCACGCTGTCAAGTCTGATTGCAGAGAGTTATGCCTCCATTGATATGGCGCGAGCTGTCAACACCGGCAGTGAGGCCACAATGGCCGCTGTGCGATTGGCACGTGGTTACACTGAAAATACCAAGGTGGTAACATTTGAAGGTGGCTATCATGGGGCCCATGATTCAGTACTGGTAAAGGCCGGTAGTGGTTCTGCCACACTACCTACATCCAAAGGTGTACTTTCACAGACCACAGAGCAGACACTAGTTGCCAAATACAACAATATAGAGGGGTTTGCAGATGTTGTAGAGTCCTCCGAAGACGTGGCCGCGGTAATAATGGAGCCTGTAATGGCAAATATGGGACTCATACTGCCTGACAAAAAATTTCTGGATGCGGTACGCCACATCACAAAACAGAGAGGCATAGTACTGATCTTTGATGAGGTGGTGACCGGCTTTCGAGTATCTGATGGTGGAGCCCAGAAATACTTTGGAGTTACACCAGATATCACAACACTGGCAAAGGCTCTGGGAAATGGCTTTGGTGTTGCCGCAGTGGGAGGCAGGCGAGATATAATGGAGATGCTAGCCCCACTAGGTGATGTCTATCAGGCCAGCACATTTGCTGGAAACCCTGTTGCCACTACTGCTGCCATATCATCCATACGTGCCATGAGAAGTATGGGTAGCAAGCTATACGATACACTTGATGTATACTGCACAAGGATATCTGACACAATACATGATGTGGCTGCAGATAATAAAATACCACATAGAGTACACCATATATCCTCAATGTTTCAGGTATTCTTTAGTGAGGAGGATGTATATGATTATGCGACTGCTAAAAAGTCTGACACTGTAAAATTTAAACAACTATTTAATTTATTATTAAATAGAGGCGTGTTTATTCCGCCATCTCAATTTGAAACTGCATTTTTGTCCGGAGCCATGACTGATGATGACATTAATGATGTAATAACTGCGTATACTGAGTCGATGGAGGCGTTAGCATAATAAAATATACTGTTGCTACGCGTGGGAGCAAACTCTCTTTGGCGCAGACTAATCAAACATTACTGCAACTTAAAGAGGTCAACCCAAATATGGAGTTTGACATACTGAAGGTTACCACTCAGGGTGACCGTGTATCAAAACCATTGTTTCAGATTGACAGACGCGGAATATTTGAAAAGGAGGTGGATCAGGCAGTGGCAGATGGGCGGGCTGACTTTGCTGTACACAGCATGAAGGATGTGCCCTCAAATGTACCACCAGATCTTGTAATATCCAGCGTTCCACGTAGGGCTACTCCAAATGATGTAGTACTGTATAGGGATGGTCTTGATACTGATGTAGAGATGCTAGTGGGCACTAGTAGCTTGCGCCGATTGGCACAGGCTCGTCGGTACTTTCCAGAGGTAAATGTTAGACCAATTCGGGGTAACGTGGACACACGCATATCTTGTCTGGGTAAACCATTTGATGCAGTAATACTTGCAAAAGCTGGAATAGAGCGTCTGAAAATCAACATACCTCATACAGTACTGCCAACCAGCGAGTTTATACCATCACCCGGCCAGGGGACCTTGGCTATCGTATCTAGACGGGATGATCATGACACAACCCTGGTTTTGGAGTCTATACAACATATGCCCTCAAAAGCTGAATCTGAAGCAGAGCGTGCATTCTCCCAGGTGATTGAATCCGGCTGTCGCTTTCCGGTGGGCGCCTATGCAAAAAGCCACAATGGCACAATACATCTGCTATGCGCAGCATACCCTTTAGATGGCTCTGCACCTATAAAGTGTGAGGCCAGTGGTGTGGACCCCACATCTGTGGGTATCTCTGCAGGACGCCAAATGATAAAACAGGGCGCTTCATCGTTTGCATTAAAATGGAGGCAAGCTGTAGAAGAGTGGAAATGACCGTCTATCTTGTGGGTGCTGGACCTGGAGATCCGGGTTTGCTAACTATGCGGGCAGCTGAGCTTCTGCAGCAGGCTGATGTTGTATTATATGATAGATTGGTAGATGACTCTATCATTGCCATGATTCCCGATGACACTAAAAAAGTATATGTGGGTCGAGCTGTGGGCGATGATACCTCACATCAGAATGATACTAACCAACAGATGTTGTATCATGCAAAAAGTATGAAAAAAGTTGTACGTCTAAAGGGCGGAGACCCAATAATATTTGGGCGGGGTGGCGAAGAAGCCCAATTTCTTAAAAGACACAGCATCAAATATGAAATAATCCCTGGAATCACTTCGGGGATAGGCTCGGCTACATACTCTGGAATACCCCTGACTTATAGGGGTCACTCATCCTCTGTTGTATTTGTCACCGGGCACGAAGATCCACTAAAAGAGACTGAGTCTGTTCGATGGCAAAACCTAGCTAAATCGGTCGATACAATTGTAATCATGATGGGATTAAGTCGAATTAGAACAATATGCAGTGAGCTGGCGCGTGGTGGCATGGACTTGGAGACCCCAGTCTCTGTAATACAGAATGGTACCACCACAAAACACAAAATGATCACAGGCACAATATCTGGTATAGCCGATATTGTTGAGGAGAGTGGCATATCGCCTCCGGCCAACATAATAGTTGGCAGCGTAGTGAACCTCCATGAGGAGCTGAAATGGCGATGACATTATCAAAAAAAAACTTGGCCATAACCCGTAACGCGGCAGACGCAGCTGAATTTGTAAATGCAGTAGAGTCCGAGGGTGGATATGCCATGCCTCTTCCTACGATACAACTAGTGGCATCTAGCTCCAAAATATCCCAAGATTATATGGATATCTGCAGATCGTACAAGCCTGATTATACTGTATTTATGAGCTCAAAAGCAGTTAAATTATTGTTTGATGATGCCAAAGAGAACCACATATTTGATAAAGTGCGCCTAGCCGTTGCTAACACAACAGTGGTCTCTGTCGGCCCAAAGACCAGTATGATGTTGGAAAATTACGAAATAAAGGTAAATTTTGTACCAAAATCAATATTTTCATCGGTCGGTCTAGGCGAAGTATTTAGTTACATGTCCCGGGATAAAAATAAAGTATTAATTCCCCGTAGCGGAGCCTCCCCCCCATTTCTAAAAGACTTGCTGGTAAAAGAAGGGTTTGATGTTCGTGAATTATATCTGTATGATGTCAAACCCCATCAAGGTGGAGATATCTGGGAGAAGTTTTATGCCATGTTGTGTAATGGTGAAATACACGGCGTAGTCTTTACAAGCGTCTCGTCGGTTCGGGCGTTCTTTGATATAATTTCACGTATGGACTCGGCAGATATAGTTCCGCTATTAAACAGCACAACCATAATTTCAATTGGCCCTTTTACTTCTGAAGAATTGAATAAACTGGGAATTAACCACTATGTCTCTGCAGTACACACTGTGGGCGGCTCATTAAACGAGATGCGCCTTCGTATCTGATATATGATATAATCTGAAAATTTTCCAATCTTTAAGCACATTTAGTGGCACAAAAGGTAGGCAAAAATTAAAGTATTTTAAATCTCATATTTCATCCTGCCAAAAATTTCCATATAGTAAAGAAATTAAAAAAATAAATTTAATCTAAAAAATATAACAAAATCATTATACGCTAAATATCATTTGAAACGAAATGAAACAATTCTAACAAGGTACAAATAAAATAAATATAAACGTAATTTATCATCAGTTGTAACTTTAGCTATTAAATATGTCTAGATATACATAACCATGATGTTGCACAAGATCATTGACCCAAATTTGTGATCATGTCTTCGTGTTCTTCAATTTTGTAAAATACCCTGAAACACAGATTTCATAGACATATATGTTTACTATGTGTATAATGCATGATGATTGTGTTTTTGCTTCGGCATGGCAAGGCAGCGAGGCCCTCAACTCTTATTCATAGCGATCATATGCGTCCTTTGACCAATGAGGGTCGTAGTGAAATGGTAAAGATTGGTAGAGCCTTGAAGCACCTAGACATACGACCTGACATGCTCGTATCCAGCCCACTTGTAAGATCTGTTCAGACTGCAGAGATTGTGTCTGAATATGTAGATGCCAGCATAACATTATGGGATGAGCTCAAACCCGAGTCACATCCATCTGCAACATTGAAACTGATACAAAGTCTGCACGTTAAGTCGATAATGTTAGTGGGGCATGAACCTCATCTAACAGATCTCATATCACATATGATATCCGCAACCATGCTGCCCATATCGTTAAAGAAAGGAGGCCTGGCATGTATACGCATGCCTGCAAAGGGGTTTGCATCTTTACGATATCTACTGACGCCTAGGCAAATGGGAAAGATGTGATGTGTGCTTTGACTATACGATCCAATAAATACCCAAAAAAGATGGCCGTAATTGATGTAGGTTCTAATTCCGTTAAAATGGTCTGTTATTCCGCAGACCGCACTGGCATATACAGACCATATAATCGGGAGTCGTTTAGAGTGAGACTTGACAAGTATGGCGATGGTATTATACATGATTCACTCACAAGCAGTCTGATAGACGTACTTTTGCTATTTCGTAATATTGCAGCACACGAGAATGTAGATCGTATATTGCCTGTAGCGACAAGCGCCTTGCGTGGCGCTAAAAATCAAAAATTAGTACTAGACCGTGTATATGCAGAGACTGGCTTTATACTTAATGTACTCTCAGGAAGTAGCGAGGCACTGTATTCATACGCTGGAGCTGCAAATAATTTGAATATTCCGTCTTGTATCTTTTTTGATCTAGGTGGGGGCTCCATAGAACTTGTGTCATCACGCAATCATACCATAATTAAGGCCCTCTCAGTTCCATTAGGCGCGTTAGTATTAACCCAAAAATTCACCGAAAATAATGATTTTAACAATAATACTATCCATCAATTACGCCAATATGTGAAAGAGACATTACCATCTGCTAGTAGTATGGGCTCACTGGGGAACGATACAATTTTAGTCGGGGTGGGCGGAACGCTACGCACAGTTGCAAAGTATGTTCAGACACATATGGGCTATCCTTTGAATAAATTACATAATTACACCATGAGTGCACATTCAATAAACATGGCAACCAATGATATATTATCCAAAAATATATCTGATTTAGCTGAAACATACGAGGTTGGTAGGGGCCGCGCTGATATAATAAAGGCTGGTATTGTTACAATATCTGAGATATTATCCAAGTATAATTTCAAAGAAGTACGGGTCTGCTCTACGGGCCTTCGAGAGGGTGTACTTGCTATGGCTGCTCGTTATACGGGATTTGATAAGATGATTGTGTCTCCGTATCATGTTCGCGAGTTGATACGCGCACCCTCGGGAACTCCATCTATTCCACCTTTGGTACAGGGTATAATAAATTCATTTAAGTTATCAAATTTATTGTATAATGAAGAACCTACAATATTACAATCTGCTGCAATTAATTTAGGTTTATTAAGAACATTTCGTGATGCAGACGACTTTCTGTATAGTGTAATGGATGTGCCCACCGTGCTCTCACACCGTCAACAGCTTTTGGCCTCATTATGTTTGACTTATTCTAAAAAACCAAAAAGAACGAGACTGCTAATAAAAAAATATTATTCTATAATAAACAAATTCGATGTGCAAATGATAAAAAAACTGGCTCCAATTTTGGAGTTGTGTGATCTGTTAATTACTACAGATGCTAATTCCTATGTACAATTTGATGATAATAGTCTGTCAATTACAATAAAGCGTAACCAAAGAGAGTTACCATACATAATGTTTGGTCAAACATGCCAAAGTATAGGTGAGGCATTGGGCGCAAAGGTTACCACAAAGTTTATTCTATAACCAACAGTTTAAATTGTCAATTGAATGAATATTGACGATTTAAAATGTCTAGCAGGACTCCAAAAAAAACCAAAGATGGTCAGTACATAATTGAACCGTCTGGCGACATGAAAGTTCCAGTTCGGATATACGCAACTGATTCACTTTTATCAAAAATGTCGCATGATCGTACACTGCGCCAGGCATGTAATGTTGCATCCATGCCCGGAATACTAAGTCATGGTGTGGTCTTGCCTGATGGCCATGAAGGATATGGGTTTCCAGTGGGTGGTGTGGCTGCTATGGATGTCGAAGAGGGCATGATAAGTCCTGGTGGTGTAGGCTATGACATAAACTGTGGCGTACGATTGTTGCGCAGTGAACTGACCGAGAGTGAATTACGACCACAACTAAAGGATTTGGTCTTTGATCTCTTTAATACAGTACCTTCAGGTGTAGGCTCCAAAGGAACAAGAAAACTATCTCATTCCGAGTTGGATGAGGTGCTGGTACGAGGCGTAAATTGGGCAGTTGATCACGGATATGGTTCTATTGGTGATGCTGATGTGTGTGAGGAGAATGGGTGCATTGCCGGTGCAGATCCTAACTCTGTCTCTGATCGTGCTCGGAAACGAGGCGCCCCACAATTAGGAAGTCTAGGCTCTGGCAATCACTTTTTAGAAGTTCAGAAGGTAGATCAAATCTACGATGAGGAAGCCGCCCAGCTAATGGGTCTAAAGAAGGACACCATTACAGTATTGATACATTGTGGATCCCGTGGACTTGGACACCAAGTATGTACCGATTACTTGCGAATATCCGAGAGGGCACTGACCAAGTATGACATAGCACTACAAGATAAGGAGTTGGCATGCGTGCCCATCGCATCTGATGAAGGTGAATCTTATCGCAGAGCAATGTTTGCAGCACTTAATTTTGCATGGAGTAATCGACAAATGATTACCCATTGGACCCGTAAGTCATTTGAGCGAGTATTTGGCCAGAGCGAGTCGGACTTGGAGATGGATATGGTATACGATGTTGCGCACAACATCGCTAAAGTAGAGACACATAATATAGATGGACGCAATCGCAAAGTTGTGGTACATCGTAAGGGTGCAACAAGGGCATTTCCAGCAGATGCACCTGAGGTTTCATCTAGGTACCGCTCTGTGGGTCAGCCTGTATTGATACCCGGTTCGATGGGAACATCCAGCTGGGTTTTATTGGGTCGTCCTGCATCCATGGGACTTAGTTTTGGTTCTACAGCCCATGGCGCTGGACGGGTTATGTCTCGATCCAAGGCTCGTCGAAGTTATACTGAGTCAAGCATTCGTCAATCTTTGAATGAGCAGGGCATATTTGTAAAGTCGGCTACCGGTCAAGGTATAGTTGAAGAATCCCCTCAGGCATACAAGGATGTAGATGCAGTGGTTGAAGTCTCTCACAAGCTGGGCATTGCCACAAAGGTGGCCCGCTTAGTTCCTATTGGGGTGATCAAAGGTTGAGCAATGATGCTGAACTGAACCGGCTAATGTCCAAAAGACTGGCTGAGATGCAACGACATGCCCAAGAACATCATGCCACAGATAAAGGTGGTGAGCCATCACCTCGAGAGATTGTAGTATCAATGTTGGGATATAGAGGACTTGAGGTACTAGAGACTGCTGAGAGACAGTTTCCCTCCCAAACCTCTGTGTTATTATCTGGTTTGGCCAAGATTATATCTTCTGGCAATCTAGATCAAAAACTCGATGGTGGAGACTTGATGCGCATTTTTGCTCTTTCTGGATTGTCTCTGCGTATGAATACGCGTATAAATGTGGTTAAAGATGGCAAAACCATATCTCTATCGGATAAACTAAGTGGTAAAAAACCTTGAGCCAGGCTGTACTACAAGTGGGCACAAAAGATTATGCTACTGATGTCGTTCTTTTAAAGAAGGCCATGTCCCAAATGGAGTCGCTGTTATCGGCCTATAATGGATATGCTCTTAGTGAACCCACATCTAAACTTGGTTGGACGTTTTTTAGTATGGCATTCAAGGCTGACCTACAACAGAAGATTGAGCAGCGATTTGCAGATATGATAGGCCAATATCGCTGGGGCAGTTCTGATGAAAAGTTTACAAAATTTATGCAAGAGTACCTACATGCTCGGGGCTGCAATGTGGAGTTAAAACTGGACAAGCAGCGAATGTGAACAGGTAATTATTAATGTAATTCCCAATGTTTTTTAAACCCATATTGGCATAATTGTTACTTGACTGCCGATGTGAGCAAAGACATGGAAAACGTGGAGACAGATGTGACTGATTCTGCCACTGAAACAAACGCAAACTTGGATGCGACTGCAGAACTGGCAACTGACACAACACCTGATGATGTAATTGAACCTGATGTACCTGCTGCTGAACCTACCGATGCTGCAGAACCGACAACTGATACAACACCTGATGATGTAATTGAACCTGATGTACCTGCTGCTGAACTTAGTGATGCTGACATTGAGACAGACCAGTTGCGCAAGGATTCGGGTATAGAGTCCGATGATGCCGCAGAACCCGACCCAAAGAAACCACGTGAACTATCCGAGGAGGCGCGTGCTAAAATTGATGCTATGATCGCAGATGGAAGACTTGATGATGACTTTGGCGATGGACAGCCTGCGGTTATAGCTGATAAACCTGAAAAATGGGGCATAGCCCACATCTTTAGTAGTTTTAACAATACAATAATACATTTGACTGACCTTACGGGTGCTGAAACCATAGCCATAAGCTCTGGCGGGCAACACTCTAATGCAGATAGATATGAGTCATCCCCATTTGCCGCCATGAAGGCAGCTAATGCGGTGGTAGATGTTGCACGCGCTAGAGGATTTACAGGATTTCACATTCGCGTCCGTGCAGTTGGTGGCGTGGGCTCTCGAGTTCCAGGACCTGGTGCGCAGGCAGCCATTAGGGCTCTGGCAAGGGCCACATCAAACAAAGATGATGATCCAGATTCTGGACTGGGAGCATTCCGTATAGGTCGTATAGATGATGTCACACCAATTCCTCATGATACCACTAGGAAGAAAGGCGGAAAACGCGGAAGACGAGTCTAACAGATTTATCACTAGAATGGTCTCTTGAGTTGTCAATATGTCCCACATCTGTGGTTAAACTCTAATGTAGTTCAACTAGAGTCTTCATAATGTGGACCATGGATCAAGATGAGACGTATTTTCGCATATTTGATTCAGAAAAACGTATCGCTGGATACTTTGATCCCCAATACGGTGAGCATGCAGATGATGATGAAATTGAATTGATGCTTAAAAAAAAGCACGCTATACCCGGAGGCTTTCTTGTCGTCCCAATGATAAAATTTAATTTGTTTGATGCAGACCTAAGTATAGATGTACATACACTGAAATCCAGACTTGAGGAGGTCAACAGATCATTTGCGCGATGGCATAACTACATTCTATCTAAAAACCCACCATTTCATGTAATCCGAATTTCACATACTGATCAGGATATGCTCACCATGACACTCCCCATACGATTTCGTAAACCTATACGTTTGGACAAGAAAGACTTGGCCGCTGAACTATCCTTTACGATGGATACCTTTCAGCGTCTGGGGTTTTTGTAATAATCGGTTCTCGGACAAACTCTGGTCAACCCGGAAGCAGTAACACCACCTTTTTAAAATACCACGCCCCATTGTATGGTATGATGGTTAACCGTACATACACATTCGGTGTTAGGTTTCGCAAGGGATTCAAGAAGGGTGTTTTGATACGGCAGGCCGGCATGGACAGGTACGTGCATAACAGGTTGTTGGAAACCTTCAAGGAAGAATATCGTAGAACAGGTAGAGTAAATGCGACGCGTAGTACTCAGCAATGATCCTCAATATTTTTCCAGTGGCCGATGGCACCGTATTGGTTATAAAAAGATCGATATGGGTCCAGTTCACAGTATTGTATCGTGCCGTTACGACGCTCCGTTGGGATGCGGGTGAAATTTGTTGTACAACAAAGTTAATTTAGATCAACTAAGTAGTATTTAAAGAAGAGTGTGCCACCTAATGGTATGTTCAACCCCAAAAGGTCGGCACAAAAGAATAACACGGATACAGTATTTAACCATGACAAATCAAAAGATGGCCCACGACCCACGGCAAAGGGGGAAGAACGTATCCAAAAAGGTGACAAGTTCATGCCAGATTATACCATTAAAGAGATGGAAGAGCGTATGGCGAACCTCCAAGAGGGTAAGGAGAAGACCGTGTTGTTGGCATGCATCAAGAGAAAGGAATCCAAGACCATCGACACGATAGCAAAGGAGCTATATAGGCGGCCGGGTACGATACGCGGCTGGTTAGTAAGGGGAAGAGATAGAGGTTTGAACGATTTGGATGACCGCAAGCCTCCTGGCCGAGCTCGATTGTTGAGTGATGCCATGATGAATACGATACAAGGGTGGCTGTCCAAATCGCCCGTACAGTTTGGATTTAAGAGGAAACGATGGCAGGCCAAGATGATGAAAGGTGTGATATACGAAAAATTAGGTGTGAAGTGTAGTCTCGACACCATACGTCGTACGATGCATGATGTAGATTACTCATTCCGCAAGTCAAGGCCAGCTCCACACAAGAGCGCTTCAGAGGAGGAACAAAAAGAGTTCAAGGAGACTACTGGAGAACGTCTTAGAACAATGGCGATTCTCGGATATGTCATAATGGCCCTGGATGAGGCATCATGTATGGTGGGCGGGTGGAACGGCTATGGCTGGCTGCCAGTTGGCGGTCATGAGACCATTCCCATGAGCTGGTCAAAAAAGTCTGTACGGCTTATGGGCGTGTTAGGGGACGGTTGGTTCCATATCGCCATTGTAAATTCGACCGACTCAGAGACCCTCAAGATATTCATGAACAAGGTCAGGGAGGGCGTGAGGAATGTGGCAGTCGTTTTGGATAATGTCTCGTCTCACAAGTCGCAAACGATGAACGAGTACGAGAGAGATTCCAATGGTGGTATGGTGCGCATCTTCCTTCCCAAGTATACTCCTCAACTGAACCCCATAGAGATGCTGTGGCGTGATCTCAAGCGCGCCTTGGCAGGCAACTACTTTGACTCGATAGACGACCTAAAGGCGACAATAACTGGCATTGTGAATAATAGCGAGTTGGCTCCTCCAAAACTCATGGATTACATGCTGCCTGATGGTGTCCGGCAACCCACCAAAACATCCTGTAATATATGGGACATGACATCAGAGACGCCCGGTTTGGCAGTAGCCGCCTGACCATACATGACATGTAATATGTATTCTATCTGATATGGGGTTGTTGCATAATTCGATCCTGACCTCATTGAAATCAATTCGATAGGTTTTTTGATCGTTGATCCTTCTCATTTGGTAATGAGCGAACATACTAGACGACCGGACTATTGGAAATACTACCATTTAGGACACAGCAACGAGACATCATTCATGATTTACACCGTGGCAAATTTGATGCGGGGGCACCCGTGCCCGCGCCAAGAGACAAGCAACCGGGGACGACCCCCCGTTCACTCCAAGGACAAACTAGATTTTATCTGCATACTGATGGTCGCCTGGCACAAAACCTCCCGCGACATGGAGAGTGACCTATCGGTAATAAAGTTACCGTGGTGGAACGGTGAGCCTGTACCGGATCACACCACCATAGCCAGGCACCTACAGACTATCCCGTACGACTGGCTGGCCGGGATGCTTGCCAGGACGGCCAGGTTGTGCATGGCCGAGGCGGATGGCGCGACCGGCCCACTGGGTGCTGATAGTAGCGGGGTGGAGACCACCAGGTACGAGACAGTCGTGCGGCCTCTCAAAAGAAAGAAAGATTTCGTAGAGATTGCCCAGAAGGAGTACCTAAAGTATCATATAGTTGCCGTCCTGGGACTGCAAATAATACTGGAGTCGGGCATAACCCCGAGTAACATCAACGATGTGACCATGCTGCCGCCCATGCTATACGAGATGAGACGGCAGCATCTGTTGCCCGGCTCATCCGTCTTTCACGCGGACCGGGGGTACGACTCAAACTACAACTGCCAGGTGCTATTCGAGATGGGGATTATACCCAACATCAAACAGAGAAGCATCCATGTTAACCGCGGCAAGCCCCACAGAAGCAAGGCGGCCAAAATATTCGATGAGGAAAAGTACCACCAACGGGGGATGATAGAGGGCATCTTCGGTGGCGAGGAGTCCAAGCGTCACCAACTGCACTGCCGGTTTGTCCGGCCAGACAACCGCCGCCGGTTCGGCAAGATCCGTGCCATCATATGGAATATCAAGGTGCTGAACCGATTCAGGTGCGCCCGGATACGTGGGATAGAGATACCATCCTATGACATGGTATCGTGCGTGTGACCGTCCAGGTCCGAATACTCCGCCGATAAAACCACGGCGGGGCACATGCGAAAACAAGATCAGATGGAATTACGCAACAACCCCATCTGATATACAACATTTATAATTCTGCCCCTGGTTTGGGTGTGAGTGTATCTCTAGAGCCTACCATATGTGGTATCATGCAGGTTAAGGTCGCCTAAGTGCCGGATTTTGAATATTACTTCTAAGCTAATAAGATCGAAAAATATTGGATCTTACTGCATTCCACTACGCGTGGCAGGATAAATGCGTGGTATACGGACTTGCGGAATAATTCGGGTCCGCGCTGGTTGAAACAATCCCTGTCGCAGGTGACGCGCCAAACGTTATGTGATTTGGGTAGACATTACGACCAATACGTGGAAACAGAGAGGCTGAAGGCCGCCGACATTGTACCAGAGTGGGAGTTTGGCGAACCTCACTTTAAGCGGTATGGTGAGCACACATCCATCCCGTTGACGATATCCCATGATGGTACCATCGGCCAAGCGAGGTTCACCGGCGAACGTACCATCAGGATAGCCAAGATGGGTGAGATTAAACTGTCGCGGGAGTTTCCCGTCTTAAATTACCGCTACAAGACGGCGCGTCTGTTACAACTACCTGACGGTGGGTGGAGGATTACCATCGTTTGTGAGGTGCCTGACGAGAAGCCAACCGTAACCGAGCAGACCGTTATTGGTATAGACCGGAATGTTGGGAATGTGGCCACATCCGAAATGGTGCTGATTACACCCGAAAAGGTGACACGCCGTGTACACAACGCCGAAAAGACAGCCAAGAAGGCACAAAAGACGGCAGCACGCCGGCAGAAACCTGATCGCGTAAATCGTAAACCTGGCTCTAGACGGTGGGCCAAAGCTGTCAGAAGGGCGGCCAAAAACAAGCGTAAGGCCGCAAACATCCGCAAGACTACCGCACATAAAATATCCAAGGTCATCGCTGATAGCACCTCACATGTGGCCTTGGAGAATCTGCCCATACCAAACATGGTAAAATCAGCCAAGGGTACGGAAGAGCAACCCGGCAAAAACGTTGCGCAGAAATCGGGTCTCAACAAAGCCATTACACAGCAGTGTTGGGGGTTGTTGGCACTGCTGTTGGCGTACAAGTTGGCCGGTGAAATAATCTGGGTTGCGGCAGCATATACCAGCCAACGGTGCCACTCATGCGGTTATACCTGTAAGGACAATCGGGATGGCAGAAGATTCCTGTGTAAACAATGTGGCCATACAGGGCATGCCGACCAGAATGCAGGAGCCAACATAGATGCGGCCGGTTTAGAAAAACTTCCAGAGGCACGTAGCGGCTAACTAAAGTTACGAAATTTGCCGAATACCGGCAGCACCCAAGTTATGGGGTGCCTGGACGTGGAGGGTTCTTGCATCGGCTCCCCTGTGAAGCGTCAAGCATGGACTGGGGAACGAGATGTGTCACACACCGTTGTTCTCTGGCGTGATGTGTAAAGGATATGCTATGGCCTTTGACTAGAGTTTGTCCGAGAACCTAATAATCGACATGGATGGATGTCTATTTAGCATAATGTATGCTATCAGTGATATCGCTAGTATTAGCGATGTACTTAGGGGAAATTCGGGCACTGCTGCATACTCTTCTGATTCTGCTACTAATGTATAGTGTGCTATCTCTAATGTTTGGTCTTTCTCTGGCACTGACACTACAAAGACCCCTTGATGTTCTGCTCGTAAATGGTCTAGTTCTGATGGTGCGCGGGCAACCGTTGCTACATTACCATCCCTGTCATATATTGTGGCAACCACGGATATCATATTTGCGGTAATATCACCTCTATTGACTATGGTACCAGTTATGAAGAGATCGCCCTGACTACTTCTCTTTAACTCTGCTGATGTAACATCAATAACTTGACTCTTTGGAGCATGTATGGAGTACTTTGCAGATAGGGAATAATCGACCATATCGCTCATGCCCGGCTCATACACCACAATATCAAAAGGTCCTTTCATACCTGGCATTATTGTGTTTACTAGCGACCACCCTTCAGTAGTCAATAACTCCTTACCGTCCATGTCGTATATGGTGGCTTCCACACTGACACGACCTAGGGGTGCCTCAAGATCATTTAATACCTCGCCTACTATGTGCAGGGACCCATCATGACCAACATAGGCACGATCGTTCTGTATGGTAACATCTGCCCATGCTTGGGGCACCATTAATGTTATGGCAGCAGATAATGCAAATATTCCAAGAACGATATGCGCCTTCACATAGTGATGATGTTCACAACCTTAAAGGATGTTGCTATAAGCGGTTCCTCCCGCAAGGACGGGTAGTGGAATGCAGTAAGATCCAATATTTTTCGATCTTATTAGCTTAGAAGTAATATTCAAAATCCGGCACTTAGGCGACCTTAACCTGCATGATACCACATATGGTAGGCTCTAGAGATACACTCACACCCAAACCAGGGGCAGAATTATAAATGTTGTATATCAGATAGAATACATATTACATGTCATGTATGGTCAGGCGGCTACTGCCAAACCGGGCGTCTCTGATGTCATGTCCCATATATTACAGGATGTTTTGGTGGGTTGCCGGACACCATCAGGCAGCATGTAATCCATGAGTTTTGGAGGAGCCAACTCGCTATTATTCACAATGCCAGTTATTGTCGCCTTTAGGTCGTCTATCGAGTCAAAGTAGTTGCCTGCCAAGGCGCGCTTGAGATCACGCCACAGCATCTCTATGGGGTTCAGTTGAGGAGTATACTTGGGAAGGAAGATGCGCACCATACCACCATTGGAATCTCTCTCGTACTCGTTCATCGTTTGCGACTTGTGAGACGAGACATTATCCAAAACGACTGCCACATTCCTCACGCCCTCCCTGACCTTGTTCATGAATATCTTGAGGGTCTCTGAGTCGGTCGAATTTACAATGGCGATATGGAACCAACCGTCCCCTAACACGCCCATAAGCCGTACAGACTTTTTTGACCAGCTCATGGGAATGGTCTCATGACCGCCAACTGGCAGCCAGCCATAGCCGTTCCACCCGCCCACCATACATGATGCCTCATCCAGGGCCATTATGACATATCCGAGAATCGCCATTGTTCTAAGACGTTCTCCAGTAGTCTCCTTGAACTCTTTTTGTTCCTCCTCTGAAGCGCTCTTGTGTGGAGCTGGCCTTGACTTGCGGAATGAGTAATCTACATCATGCATCGTACGACGTATGGTGTCGAGACTACACTTCACACCTAATTTTTCGTATATCACACCTTTCATCATCTTGGCCTGCCATCGTTTCCTCTTAAATCCAAACTGTACGGGCGATTTGGACAGCCACCCTTGTATCGTATTCATCATGGCATCACTCAACAATCGAGCTCGGCCAGGAGGCTTGCGGTCATCCAAATCGTTCAAACCTCTATCTCTTCCCCTTACTAACCAGCCGCGTATCGTACCCGGCCGCCTATATAGCTCCTTTGCTATCGTGTCGATGGTCTTGGATTCCTTTCTCTTGATGCATGCCAACAACACGGTCTTCTCCTTACCCTCTTGGAGGTTCGCCATACGCTCTTCCATCTCTTTAATGGTATAATCTGGCATGAACTTGTCACCTTTTTGGATACGTTCTTCCCTCTTTGCCGTGGGTCGTGGGCCATCTTTTGATTTGTCATGGTTAAATACTGTATCCGTGTTATTCTTTTGTGCCGACCTTTTGGGGTTGAACATACCATTAGGTGGCACACTCTTCTTTAAATACTACTTAGTTGATCTAAATTAACTTTGTTGTACAACAAATTTCACCCGCATCCCAACGGAGCGTCGTAACGGCACGATACAATACTGTGAACTGGACCCATATCGATCTTTTTATAACCAATACGGTGCCATCGGCCACTGGAAAAATATTGAGGATCATTGCTGAGTACTACGGGTGGCGAGTCTGGGAATCTATATTGATGATCTTAAATAATATGATGAATCAGGATATACATGAAACACAAGAAATCCCGGAAAGGCCAAGACATCAGAACAGAGTCTAACGCGCCGTGGACCCCACATCTATCAGAAAGGGGATCAAATAAAGTAGGTCATTTAGATCATCACCCGTCCTTGTGGAGGAACCCGTATCTGTCCCATCAGCCGCAAATGCAACAACACCATAACTTTCCCAGTTTCTCTCAGGGAGCGGTGTTAATTGAAATCACATTAGCCTATTTGGCATCAGACAAAAGATGGGAGTACTTTCTTTCCCATTCATCCATCCCAGCATCAATACGATCAAATTTGGCTTCTATCTCTGCCAGCTCTTTTAACTGCTCTTCAACTGTTGCCATGTATTATGTAATGGCATTCAATTATTTAAATATAATTTGTCCAAGGTATTGTTGCAAATACGACTGATGGCATTATGCTGTACGCTACAGCTTCAGAACAACGATTTTTCATTTTGTCTTAAGCATGTGTATGGTGGTTTTGAGTATGCCAATAACTAGTATTTGTGGTAAATGATGTCTCAAAAACTAAGTTACTATTTAGTTATATCTCATCAGTCGTATTTGCAACAATGCCTTTGTCCAACACGCGTAATGCCCACAAAAATTTGGTTGTTTTGAGAAATATTAGCAACAATACAATACCACCAACAGATATCGCTTCTACGCCCATTGCACAACATGTAAAAAAAAAATACTGTTTATCATAACTCATTAACGTTCCCCATTACACAAATAGTATGGATATGGATGATGTCATTAAAGAAAAGTTGAAGAGGTTGGAATTGAGATACCCTGTGACCAAATCTAGGGTTGAGACAGGTCATTCAAGCCTACAAGAACGTTTGGCGGAGCTTGACGAGGTGTCTCTAGAGTATCAAATCGCCGAACAGTTTTTGATTAAAATGATTGATGCCCACACGGCTGCGTTTGATGAATTAGATAAATTCAAGGCTAGACACAACCTATACTAATCTAATATTTGGAATTTGGAAGTTATGGTGATCAGCAGGCTCAACGTCTATCAAAAAAAAAATACAAAAAGATATCTCAAGATGCCAGGGGACAATATGGGCGATTGCCAAAAACGTGTATAGAAAGCATGGGTTGCCAGTGATTGGTGTAATATCCAAGGGTATGAGTTCTACGTGCCCCACCTGTAAGAAAACATTGTGGGAGCCAAAGTATGGGACGAAAGTATGGACGAAATGGAGACGTGTTAAGGGGTGTGAGATTTGTTTATATCATATTGACCGAGATGATGTTGCAGCCATCAATGTTGTATAGCGCGGCACTCTGTATAGTGAACCGACGGCCGATTCTAATCGGTGGGTGGCCGGGGATTGGAAGCAGTTGGTTCAACAATTGTTGGACCACACCGTCTTGTGGTTTCCGCAGGACGGTGTAGTGGCACACACCCGAATGTAGATGATTACGGGTAAAGTCCTACTACAAAGACGTGGCCGGAGCTGGACTTGGCCCAACTGATCTTTCTTTCCGCATCATCTGTCTCAGTAGCCGGATTGGGCCACCAGTACTCCAGCCATTGGCCGTATGGTGATGGACGTTCCATTAAGAGATCTCCTATGTTAGTACCTTGTACATCAACAAGATCGTAAGTACTGACTCCCACCAGATCTGGTGTGATGCCATGAGCAACCATGGTTCCATTTATGTGAACTACAAAGACATACAACTCTCCATCATGATACAGTGGGTTTGTCGTATCTGCTATGGCCTTGCTGGCAGAAACAGGATCCTTGGAGTATGCGGCAATGGCCTTATCCACCATGGCCTTTGCAATCCGCCGCTTCTCAGACTCATCTGTATCAATCATACACGTACCTTCCATCTTTGGGTACGTGCCCACCGTGAAGGAATATCCGCCACGATCCACAATGATGGCAGTCTTTAGCTCTCCCTCGTCTGATGCAGTAGTCGGATTGGGCCACCAGTACTCCGCCCACTTGTCGTACGGTGAACGGTTCTCAATTAATAGATCGCCAAGATTAGTGCCCCGGGTACTGTTGAGCGCAAAGGAATCTGCACCCACCAGATCTGGGCTGATCCCATGTGCAACTATAATTGCGTCACTGTCCAGCACAGTGACGTATAGTTCTTCATCATGATACAAGTTGTTGTCAGGGTCTTGTATGGCGCTTATGGCTGAGGTTGGATCTGCCCCGAATGCCTCGGCAGCGTTGGTAGCCATCTGCCAAGCTATCTCTTGACGCTCCTTATCTTCCATAGACAGCGCTACCCTCTGAACAAGACCGGCATCCGGATATGTGCCCACACCAAAGATGTGGCCTGCATGACTCTTTACCCAGGCAACCTTTCTCTCCTCCTCATCGGTCTCAGTGGCCGGATTGGGCCACCAATATTCGTACCACTTGCCATACGATGATCTATTATCCAATATGAGTTCGCCAAGATTGGTACCCTGCGTATCTATCAAGGAGTAGCTATCTACACCCACAAGTTCGGGCGTGACTCCATGCGCCACTATCTTTCCAGCATGATTATGTACAAAAACATACAGTTCCCCATCATGATATAGCGAGTTTGTGGGATCTTGAATGGCCGCTATGGCCGAGTCCCTGTCGGCGACAAATGCATCTATGGCATTATCCACCATCTGATAGATTATCCTCTTGGCCTGCCCATCTACATCATCTAGTTTCACCATACCGGGAGTACCCGGGTACATGCCAACCGCAAATTGATAGTTTCCATATGTCTTTGTCCATGTTATCTTTATCTCTGGATCACTGGTCTCAGTAGCCGGATTGGGCCACCAATACTCCGCCCATTTGCCATATGGTGAACGGCTCTCATTCAGGATATCGCCAATATTGGTGCCCTGAATGTCAATAAGTGAATAGGTGTTAACCCCCACAAGATCCGGAGTGACGCCGTGCGCCACTATGGTGCCGTTTATATCCAACATAAAGACATACAACTCACCATCATGGTATAGGGGATTTGCCGTATCTTGTATCTGTGCCATGGCAGTTGTCGGGTCAAGAGCAAACGCCTCTATGGCCCTGTCTAGCATCTGCTGTGCTAAGATTTGGCGCGTTTGATCATAATCACTAAGTCCAGAATCATTAGTCATGGAGTCACTCTGACATATGGGGTAGTCATCTATCTGCGCCTCTGCCAAGGTGATGGCCAGTGTTATGGATACTGCCGCCACCAAAAATACACTCTTCATACGCCTAACAAACATCCACTGATATATGAAATTTTTCTTTCAGCGGTTTTGGTGTGAGATTGTATGCGTCGCGGCGTGCTTACTTATCGATATAGTCTCCTATTAATTGCAGAAGAGTCCCAAAAGATACTGGCATTCTAGGCGATGCTGGCCAGCCTCCAAGATGAATATCTAGAACGATTGAGCATGCCACAGGAAGATGGAACTATATAGATTAAACCCGTGTGAATCGTGATATAACTCAGCTCAGAGGAAAACTAGGCATAAAAGTCGAGTCGTGCGGCAGTATGTGCAACAAGATGCACCAAAAAAGTACTTGTACGAATCCTTGGTAGATAATGAATGTGACCCGCTTGAGCTCTTTGCGCACGTGGGAAGATAGGGCACACAAACACATTTTTTCAGAAACTGCCAAAACATTATTTATGCCTGCAATACTAATTCTGTAAATGTCAAGTGTAGATAAAGCTGCGATTGGATGGTCGATTGGAATTGCTGCAGTTGCAGTAGCAATTGCATTTGCAGGAACATCAAACCAACTTCCATCAATTGATGCGCCCGTTGCTATGCCAACCACCTCCTCAACACCCAGCACAAGTACTGCTGCCAATGATCCCTTTGCGGATGATGCAGCACAGGTAAGAGAACAATCTGATGCTGCTGTACCTGAAGAGGCAGCCGATGATACCATGCCTGAAGAGGCAGCCGATGATACCATGCCTGAAGAGGTAGAATCTGAAATCATTGAAGAGGTCCCTGTAGGCCCTCTCGCGTGGGATGTAATAACTCCTGAAGGAACATCTGTTCCGGGCTGCGAACTAGATGATACATGCTTTCAGCCCTCATACCTTACTATTCTGGTGGGTGATACAGTAAACTGGGTGAATGATGATGTTGCTGCCCACACTGTAACTTCTGGGTCTCCTCAAGATGGGCCTAGTGGCGTATTTGATAGTAGTCTTGTTATGGGAGGTACAGTCTTTTCACATACATTTGAAGAGCCTGGCACATACCCATACTTCTGCCTCGTACATCCTTGGATGATTGGCAGTGTAATAGTCGAGTAAAACTCTTTTTCTTATTTTTACATGTATGTGCTATAGCTTGGAGTGTCGTATGGCATTATTATACGCAACACCAAACCTGTGAGCCTCATCTCTGGCATATTGCAGTATGTGTAGAGAGACACTGTTTGATGGCATAATGATGGGCTCTGATGTACCTGGTACGTATACCTCCTCATTCTCTTTGGCCAATGATGC
Source organism: Nitrosopumilaceae archaeon (assembly GCA_965219765.1). Taxonomy (GTDB): domain Archaea; phylum Thermoproteota; class Nitrososphaeria; order Nitrososphaerales; family Nitrosopumilaceae; genus VYCS01. The sequence continues at coordinate 1,044,366 of CBDCOI010000001.1, read as the reverse complement.
ACAAGGCAGTCTCACTTCTGCCTTCTGTAAGGCTGCAACTGCACTACTCAGTTGACCCTTGCCACCATCTATCAGTACCAAGTCTGGCATTATGCCGCCCTCCTTCTTTAACCGTTTATACCGTCGGAGTACCACCTCGTGTATCATTGAGTAGTCGTCTTGGCCCAGAACTGTCTTTATGCGAAATCGTCTATACCTGGATTTTTCAGGTTTACCGTCCACCAAACATGACATGGCGCCCACAGCAAACTCGGTACCATGATTCGATATGTCAAAACATTCTATAATATTAGGCGAACTTGTAAGTTTGAGGGCTTGTTGCAGCTCTGCATGTAGGTTCGTAGAAAGGCCAGAATCTATATTCTTTAAGAGCAGTTTTATCATGCTGTGCCGCATGGGAGTATCGGGAGTTATAATATCTATGGAGTGGCCTGCCTGCTGAGATAATAACTGGACTAGTACGTCACGCTCTGAAGGCATCTCACTCAATATTATAAAATCTGGAATGGGATGAGTGCTATAATATTGAAAGATAAAGTTTCCCAGATTGTTATCTCCTATGGTCTCAAAGGTGAACTTGTCACTGTCCCTAATTACGCCCGCCACGAGTCTAAAGTTCATTATTGTGGCGGTCATGTCGTGTATGCGAACTCCAAAAAACTCTTCATCGTCTTTGGATATGGTGGACATCTTTTGTTCGTACTGCAGACTCCCCAACCGCTGTAACGTGTCCCGAATCTCCCGAGCCCGCTCAAACTGCCGCATATCTGCGGCCTCTGTCATCTCGACCCGTAATTTGTCTGTAAATGCTTCAGACTGGTTCGGATGTTTTAGCACACCCTTCAAATCTTCAACATGCGTTTTGTATCTCTCTTGCGCATCAACAAACTCACAGGGCCCCTCACAGTTTCCCAGATGATACTCTAGACATACCTTCTTTGGCAGCTTCTTGCAGGTGCGTATCTTGAAGGATTTTCGCAAGGTTCCAATGGTGAGCAGTTTTGAGCTTCCATATACAAATGGCCCATATACGTCTCCTCTTCCTAAAAAATGACCTGTGCGACTTCGCCGCGCCACCACCAGACGTGGATACTGCTCATCGGTCACCTTCAGATAGGTATACCTCTCCTGATCCTTCAACTCAATGTTAAATTTTGGCCGGTGTCGCTTTATCATGCCTGACTCTAACAGATACGCCTCACTCTCCGTATCTGTCAGTATGTACTCTATTGTATGTATGCTCTCCACTAGCCTGGCAGTCTTGTAGTCTTGTGTGCGATTAAAGTATGAGCGAACCCGTCGTTTTAGATCTTTTGCTTTTCCAATGTAGATTATTGTATCGTCCTCATCCTTCATTATGTATATACCAGGATGCTGGGGTATGTTTTTAGTGTCTATAACATCATACAACTTTTAACATCTTTTTAAGATATTTGCCTGTATGTGTGGATGTTTGGGATACGTGCTGGGGTGTACCTTGAGCAACTATTGTGCCGCCCTCATCTCCACCCTCGGGGCCCATGTCTATGATCCAATCTGCATTTGCAATGACATCCATGTTGTGCTCTATTATGATGACACTATTTCCTCTGTTTACTAACTCGTTGAGTACATCTAATAGTTTATCGACATCTGCAAAATGTAGACCTGTTGTGGGTTCGTCTAACAGGTATATTGTTTTACCCGTCTCCCTCTTGGATAACTCACTGGCCAACTTTACGCGCTGCGCCTCACCTCCAGAGAGCGTCTTTGAGGACTGGCCCAGCTTTAGGTATCCCAAGCCTACCTGCTGCAAGGTATGAAGCTTGGTGTACACTGCCCTATGATTCTTGAAGAAGTCTACTGCTTCATCTACAGTCATGTCCAGTATGTCGTATATGTTCTTGCCTCGGTATCGTACTTGCAGTATCTGTGAGTCAAAGCGTTTGCCACGACACTTATCACACCTGACATACACATCTGCTAGAAACTGCATCTGTATGTGACGCAGACCACTTCCCTCACATTCGGCACATCTTCCTTTCTGTACGTTGAACGAAAAGTGTCCTGGTGTATAGCCCCGACTTCGGGCCAACTGCGTCTTTACAAATATGTCCCGAATGGGCTTGAAGGCGTCTATATATGTGGCTGGGTTGGAACGTGGCGTTCTGCCTATGGGTGATTGGTCTATTGATATGACACTGTCTATGTCTTCAGTACCTTGTATATTGCCATGCAAGCCAGATTTATTACTCCCTCCAACCAGTTGACGCTTCAACTCATTATGCAGTATCGTATTAACCAAAGTAGATTTGCCCGAACCTGATACGCCAGTCACACACACCAACATGCCCAAGGGAAACTTGACATCTATATTCTTGAGGTTGTTCTGGCAGGCGCCCTGTACGACCAATTCGCTGTGACGTTTACGCACCTTTTTGTCTATTTTTATGCGCGTATCTCCACGTATATATCTGCCTGTGATGGAGTTTGCATCATTTAGCATATCTTTTACGGTCCCCTCAAAGATGACCTCGCCGCCATGCACTCCTGCTTTGGGACCCAAATCTACCAACCAGTCTGAACTGCGTATGACCTCCTCGTCATGCTCGACAACGATTACTGTATTTCCCAGATCGCGTAACTTTTTGAGCGTCTCTATCAGTCTACTGTTGTCTCGTTGGTGCAGTCCTATTGTGGGCTCATCTAATATGTATAGGACTCCTGTCAGTCTGGATCCTATCTGAGTTGCCAGCCGTATGCGTTGCGACTCTCCTCCAGATAATGTGGTACTGCGGCGACTCAGTGTCAGATATGATAAACCTACAGTATCTAAAAATTCCAGCCGACTCTTTATCTCTTTTAGTATGTCTTTTGCTATGTATGCCTGAGTGGGGTTCAGTGTAATACTATCAAAGAACCTTTGGCATTCCTGTATAGACATGTCGCAGACATCAACTATATTCTTTCCAGATATGTGCACGGATAGTGGCTCTGGGCGCAGTCTTGCCCCATTGCATGCAGGACATGCCGCTTCACGAATGTAGTTGCTCTTAAAACTTGTTTTGATATGACTGTTACTGTACATTATTATGTGACGCATGATCCCGATGACCCCTTCTGCAGCATAATCTCTCTTGAATACATCAAATGTTGACCGTGTCTGATCTTTTTTACCGTATAGCAGATGCTTCAATTGAGTCTTGGTCAAGTCCTTCAGTGGCGTGTCCACATCAAGCCCATGTCTATGACACAACAGGTTAAGCTGGTCCCATATAGGGGGAGGTGTCTCCTCAGTAAACGGATGCAGCCCGCCCTCTCGAATACTCTTTGTTCTGTCTGGGATTATCAGGTCGGGATCAAAGTCGGTTACGAGGCCGGATCCGGTACAGTTATTGCACATACCCATGGGCGAGTTGAACGAGAATACCCGCGGTTCCAGCTCACCCATGGTTATGCCACAGTATGGGCAGGAATTATGCTGTGAATACAGTCCGGTCTTCTTATCTGACTGTACCATTATGTTGCCATCTGATGCATCCACTGTGGTCTGCACACTCTCAAACAGTCTGGAGCGCTCTGCCTTTACAGCTGCAAGTCTGTCTACAACTATCTGTATGTCATGCCACTGCTGCCGGTTTAGGGGTGGTATATCATCATCCAAATTATATATTGTACCGTCTATGCGAATTCTAGAGTATCCATCTGATATGGCACTTGCTATGATGTTGGTGTGAGTGCCTTTTTTGTGTTGTACACGGGGGGCTAAAACAAGTATGTCCGAACCTGCAAACTCCTTTAGTATGGAGTCGCAGATGGTCTCCACTGACTGACTGGATATCTCGCGTTTGCATCTGTGACATAGCGGTGTGCCTACCCTTGAGTATAGCAGTCTAAGATAGTCGTATATCTCGGTTACGGTCCCCACAGTGGAACGCTTGTTGCTGCTGGTCGTCTTTTGTTGTATGGCTATGGCCGGCGCCAATCCCTCCATGGCATCAACATCTGGCTTGTCCATTATGTCCAAAAACTGTCTTGCATATGCGGTGAGCGAGTTGACGTATCGGCGTTGACCTTCGGCATATATTATATCAAAGGCTAGTGTTGACTTGCCAGAACCTGACATGCCGCTTATCACCAAAAGACGGTTCTTTGGGAGCTCGACATTTATGTTTTTGAGGTTGTGATGCCTAGCGCCCCGCACTATAAGTTTAGCCACGCCTCTTTAACTCCTGCTCCAACTCTGCTATGTGGTCTCTACACTCTGCTGCTCTCTCAAAGTTCAGACTGTCTGCACATATCTTCATTTCAGTCTCCATCTCAATTATTTTCTTGCGTATGTCAGAGTTGGACTTTGATACGTCCACCTCTTCATGTGTAGCGGCCGCTTCCGGAATTGGCTTTGATATTGTGCGGGGTGTTATGTTGTGTTTCTTGTTGTACTGTAGTTGGCGTTCCCTCCGTCTCTGAGTCTCTTCTGTGGCTTGGCGCATTGAATCGGTAACTGTATCCGCATACATTATTACGGCACCATTGGAATTTCGGGATGCCCTTCCAAATGTCTGTATCAGACTGGTGTAGTTGCGCAGAAAACCTTCCTTGTCCGCGTCTAGTATGGCAACTAAAGATACTTCGGGTATGTCTAACCCTTCCCGTAACAGGTTTATCCCCACTAGAACATCAAATTCACCAAGTCGCAACTGGCGTATTATCTCGGTTCTCTGCAGTCCTTCTATCTCAGAGTGCATGTATCGCACTTGTACACCCTTCTTTGATAGGTACTCTGCCAAGTCTTCGGCCATGCGCTTTGTAAGCGTGGTTATGAGCGTGCGCTCGGAGCGACTTACACGTACATTTATCTCCTGTATTATATCATCCATCTGGCCTTCTGTTGGTCTGACCTCTACGGGAGGATCGACTAGACCAGTAGGTCTTACAAGTTGCTCCACCACACGGCTGGATACGTTGCGGGCGTATGAGCCTGGAGTTGCCGACACCAGTAATGTGTTCTTCATGTATGACTCAAACTCTTCAAACTTTAGTGGCCTATTGTCATAAGCACTGGGCAGTCTGAAACCATAATCTATCAACTGTTGTTTACGGGAGCGATCTCCTTTATACATGGCGTGCAATTGTGGTAGTGTTACGTGGCACTCGTCTATGACCAGTAGAAAGTCATCCCCAAAAAAGTCCAATAGACAGAATGCTTTCTCTCCTGGTATTCGTCCATCAAAGTGCCTAGAGTAGTTCTCTATACCCGAACAGTATCCTATCTCCTCTATCATCTCCATGTCGTACTGTGTCCGGTTCTTTAATCGCTGCCTCTCTAATTCTGGGAGTTGTTCCAGCCTGTCTTCCAGCTCTTCTCTTATGGTCTTTAGGGCCTCTTCGCGCCTATCCTTGGCAGTTAGGTAGTGTTTGGCCGGATATATTGTAATCTGAGGCAGCTGTGACACTTCTTTTATGGTGATGGGATTTCGTACAGATATCTTTTCTACTACATCACCAAATAATGATATTCTTATCATGTCACTGGTGTATGCTGGACTGATATCAATCGTGTCTCCCTTTACGCGAAAGTTACCTGGCGCCACTTCAGTGTCGTTCCTCTCGTAACGTGCATCCATGAGTTTGCGCACAAGCGTATCTCTTGACAGTTTCATGTTGACGTTTATGGTTATGGCCAGATCCTTCCAGTCTTGTGGATTCCCCAGTGAGTATATGCAGGACACTGTCGCCACTATGACCGTGGGAAGCCCCGAGAGTAGCATGGCGGTGGCCTCCAGGCGCATCTTCTCTATCACATCGTTTCTCCGAGTGTCTTTTTCAATGTACGTATCTGTTTGGGCTATGTAACTCTCAGGCTGGTAGTAGTCATAGAATGATACAAAGTATCCCACATTATTATTTGGGAAAAAATGCTTCAGCTCCGAGTATAGCTGCGCCGCCAATGTCTTGTTGTGTGATATGACAAGTGCATTTTTACCACTTCTCTCTATTACATTGGCCACGGTGAACGTTTTACCACTTCCTGTTACGCCAAGCAGTGTCTGCGTGTCGCCTTTTTTGGCACCCTGTACAAGTTTTGTAATTGCCTGTGGCTGGTCACCTGTGGGCTCAAACTCTGACTTTAGCTTGAAGCATTCCATGTATGTTGGCGCATTTTTTCCAAAATATATCTATAGTTCTGTCTGGTTGTTGAGAACTACATTGGCATGATGTACAGTCTGACTGGGAAGAAATGGGGAGCTGGTGGCAGCTACGGCTGCGTGCCCAAACCCGTACTGGCCAAGCTGGGTAATCCAAAAAGAACTATCTATACGATACAAGATGACCTAGTTCTGATCAGCAATACCGATTCGTAATAAAGCAAATTATACAACACAAATAAAATGCAGATTTACTTGATCCCCTAAGTTTGTCCGAGAACAGCCGCGGCCGTGCCATTACACAATACGAGACCGGGGCGGCGGGTTATTTGATTGCAGTTATCATTATACCTGATTGCATTTTGCTTTAGAAGTGGTGCGGGGTGTTTTATGGCGGCGCATATGTCATGCTGAGCTGAAAAGGGTTTAGGATTGTTGCGAAGTGTGTAATTCTTCATGTTCCTTTACGAGATTGAATAGGTCAGGTATTGTCTTTATGTCGTTTTGCATATAATGTATGTCACTTTTGATTTTGGTGACGGCGGTTTCCAATATGTGCAGTCTGCCATCTATGTTGTTTAACCTGGTGTCCATGTTGTTTAATTTGTCGTCCATACTGTTTAGCCTGTTATGTATGACGTTAAATCCTTCAGTTACTAAATTTCCCATTGTTTGGAAGGCGTCTTGTGTTTCTTTGTCCATACTGTATAATGAAAAGTCGTGGTTAAAAGTCATATGATGTTTGTGGTGCTATTGTGGCCGGGGGATCTTTAGGGACGTTTATGCAGGATGACCGGCATCTCCACCCCGACCATCATTTACAACATGCTCTATATTTGCAACAGTTTAGTTCAACCAGCATCACAAAATCTCTGTATATTTTATGGCACCATGTTAAGACTAAAGGCATACCGCAAACGGTGTACCAATTTTGATATAAAGAGATTGTATACTATACTTAATGATCGCTCATCTACCGAATGTTGTGGTCGGGTATGCTGTCAATTATATAATTAGTTACATTACAACAGATCTATATGTGCAGATCCATTAGATTCCAATGTCATACAACACGACCCAAAAACCAGCGAACAAAAGTGCTCACAAGCCATCCGGCCCGTTATTGTCGCTGCTGGTGATGTTTGCAGATGCCGTTGCCGTCGGTGAGCCATTCAGGGCAGTGCGGTGGGCCAACGGCCTGGCCTGTCCACACTGTGCGGGCAAACATATCAACATACACGCCAACTACAAGGGACTGAAGCGGTACAGATGCAACAACACAGAGAACAACAGAATCCCTTTGGTGGTGTAAGTACCCTAAAGGCAGATGCTGGTCCTACATCTGTGGATCTGTCTTGGACGCTGAGTTCATCTTTTGGTACGGTGCGTGTTTACGATGCATCGGGTGTTCTCTTATCCGCGAACGATTACGATTCTACTGATAACGATAAAACTAACGGCTTCTTCAAGGCTGACCGAGCCTATTATAATGTGACGGGTCTGGAGCCCGGCACAAGTTATACGGTAGTTGTGTCTAAAAAATATTTAGGCTTTGATTGGGTTGGATCTGGCACACACATCACCTTCACCACATTACCGCCACTGCCACCACCACTAATAGTAAACCCCTCCTTTGAGGAACCCGTCATAAACTCGCGCACATCATACCATACAGAGTCCGAGACCGGCTGGAACGTCGGAGACAAGACAGTATACACTCAGGTCCACCCATAAGGGGCAGATTTGAATAGAAAGATTTAAAGCTGGTATCAAATTTGGATGATTTAATGGGAGATTCTGCACTACTCAGAAAGGAATTAAGAAAAATATACCAGAAAATCGATCTTTTAGAAAAAGAGAATACGGAACTCAGGGCTCAAGTAATTCAATTGAAAGAGGAAAAGGCATCAATGATTGACCGATACGAATCTGAGATTGAATATTTGGTGCGACGCCTCAACTATTATGAAAATGAAAACGCGCCTTCATCTACAGGGTCAATGTATAATGCCGAGAGAAAAAAGTTCCAGAAAGAGGAAGCCCTTCTGGATTCTGAGAGTGCCGATGACAACGCCGATGACAACGCCGCAAACAAAAACGATACTTCCACCAAGAACGATCCTAATGTGGACCTGAATAGTCGCAAAGCGGGTCCGCCACAGGGCCACAAGGGCATCTCGCATCATAACCGTTCTGAATATACTAAACGATACGACATACACCGGTGCGCCAACTGTGGCAACGAACACGTGATAATATTGCGACCGGTTGTACGACAAATGTATGATTTTGATGGAGACAGAATAAGTATAGTGGCTGGTACGATTGTAGTGGGACGGTGTAAATGCGACAGATGCGGACACGTTACAGAAGCCGACAGTCCCCTTATTGCCGGTACGGCACTCGGTCCCAAGGCTCGCGGTTTTGTAGTGGAATACTTTGGTACACGTGCAACTGATGAGACAATGTCTGTCTATTTTAGAGACATGTATGATTTTGAGATATCACCAAATACCATATGGAACGCGCGCAAAGCCATTGCAACACTGACACTGGAAAAAACATACCAAAACATACTGAAATACATCATATTGGCATTGTACGTCCATTTAGACGAGACAGTACTAAAGATATACGGTAAGAGGGGGTATGCCTGGATGGCATCAATACCTGATGCCACATATGTACTGGTGGCCGCAAGTAGGGCCGGTGCAATACCCGAAATACACTTTAGCGCACTTTTGGATAAACCCGTAATAGTGGACGGATACGCAGGATACAACAGTTTCCGCATTGTTCAGCGGTGCTGGGTGCACATACTACGTATGGCCGAGAAAGCCGCCATAAAAGCAAAGAGGGGAAGCGTTCCGTACATACAGTACCGGCGGCTCCTGTGCATGTATAGACGCATCAAATACATGGATACGGCCCCTCCCGAATACTGCCTGTCTCTGCAACGACAGCTGTGCAGTATCGCAGATGGATACGGGGGCCATCCAATGGCCGCCACCATACACAACGCGTCACCGAACCTGTTTACGTTCCTGCGGTACAAAGGAATGCCTCCTAACAATAACCCCGTTGAGTTGGATATACGTGACACCATAGTGTTGCAGCGCAACGTGCGCCACAAATTAATGACTAGCACGGGCATGCACGTATTTTCAATTTTGGTGAGCTATACGCGCACCTGCCAGAAGCGCGGCATTGTACCATGGAAAGGCATAGTGGAATTGTCCAAGAATCCAGACTGGAACATATTTGAAGAATCCGCCGCTATGTCAGGTAATGTAACGATAGCCGCCTAGTACAAGACTGTTTCAGATGTGTGGATAACTGGCATACCTGTGGGTACAGAAAGGGATGGACCTGAGTGTATACACAAGACATGCAGGACTCATTATTATATAGGCGGTGTATGTTACCAATACAGTCCGGGTCCCTACCTGCCGATATACCAAAGCTATGAAGCCTCGGGGACGTTCAGTGACGGCGGTGCCATACGTGAGTTATCCGGAGGCCCGCGATGGCTTGCCTCGGACGGCAACCAGTACGCGGTGCTGAACGAACAGGCGCACACCATGAAGCAGACCCTTAATACCGTATCCGGTACAGTATATGAGATATCCTTCGACTACAAGGGCCCGATAAAAGCCGATGCGAGCGGGGCGGAGATTAAATGGAACGGCGAGCTACTCTATAAAGGAAAGATAGGGCGAACCACCGAGTTTCCGTTTCATCACAACGATTGGAGGCCACATACCGTATGTGCCGCTGCCGAAGGCTCGGATGTATTGTCCATAAAGTCTGTGGGTGTGGGTACCGGTAAAACTATAATGATAGATGATATAACCATACAAGAGTATGATGGCTCCCTGTTCCAGTGCCAATATGCACAATTTGGTTCCTTTAATGCGCCCAATTTGGTATCCAACGGCTCCTTTGAGAATCCTACCATACGCAACGGATTCAGTAAGGTCAACCCCACCGGGTGGACCGTAACTGGCAGCAGCCAGGCCGAGTACGTGAGGGGAGGCAACCATGGCGGCGCGTCCCACGGACACCAATGGATGGAACTGGACGTTGACCGCAATACGGTAACCACCATATCACAGACCATAACCACAGATGCCGGCAGCGAATATATCATATCATTTGACTACAAGGGACGTTCGGGTGCGACAAACGGTATAAGCGCATCGTGGAACGGCGCAACAATTGCACTCGTCCTAGAAGAAAAATTCACCAACTCGTGGAAGACATACACTACAACCGTAACGGGTACGGGCTCTGATGTGATATCCTTTGTAGATACTGCCTCAAACGGGTCCGGCTCGTGGCTTGACAATATATCTGTAAAACTAAACAGTATAGACCTTACAACATCAAACTCCGAGGAGCGGTCCCCGATACCCCAGTCGGAATCCACATTGTTACAGCTTGCTACAATATCAAACCTTACGGCCATTGATATCACAAACACTACAATTACAGTATCATGGAACGGCCAGGCCGGAGTCGAGGCGTACAGTATACAGTGGACCGACCCGCAGAACAACCGCGCCACGGAGATTCTGCTCACATCCACACTTGTCACTACACAGTACCAGATTACAAATTTAACACCCGACACTGATTATACAATACATATAGCGCCTATTGTGGCCGGAACAACCCACGAGCAGTATTCCAGTGCGAACCTGACTATATCCACGTTGGCCAACCCCTCAACGCAGGAGGTACCCGTACAGGAACCAAAACTAGACCAATTACAAGTACCATCATATACGTATACGTGCCAGCCGACCAAGACCGGCAACAACGCCAGTTTAACGGACACGCCCCTGACCATATCAGAATATAACAATATACGCACCATAACCATACCCGAGAACGGCAAGTACGTCTGCCTCAAGTTGGACAACCCGGGTGGCAGCGGCCATCAGATCTGGAGGAGCGACGTATTCACCATTGGCGGTGAAGAGGCGGTCCGGGTGGAATGGACCGCGGACGGCAAGGTGTCGTTCATCTATGCCCGGTTCCTGGACGACGACGCGTATACCGGTGACCGCGAAACCCCCGCAGTGCAAATCGCCGGCGGCGACAAACAATGGAAGGTCATTATATCAGATGATGACTCCCCGCCGGTACCGCAGCAGCAACAGCAACAAGACCCTACACCGGTACCAACACCAGTACCAGACCCCACGCCTGAAATAACAATCAGCGGAGGCAGCGGTATTACAGAGGGCGGCACAGCCACATTCACCATATCATCTAGTCCGGCACCCATTACACCAATCACGGTAAATGTACAAGTGTCCCAAACCGGCAGCTTTGGCGCTACTGGTGCGGCTACTGTAACGGTAAATAGCGCGACCACCACATATACCATACAAACAACCGATGACAACACCGACGAACCCAACGGTGCAGTAACGGCTACAATACAGAGCGGCACCGGCTATACTGTCGGCACACCTGATGCCGCCACTATACAAGTATCCGATAATGATGACCCAGTACCGGTACCAGCATCATATACATACACATGCCAGCCTATCAAGACCGGCAATAATCCAAGTTTAACGGACACGCCACTAACCATATCAGAATCAAATGGTATCCGTACCATTACTGTACCCGAGAACGGCAAGTACGTCTGCCTTAAGTTGGACAATCCGGGCGGCAGCGGCCATCAGATCTGGAGGAGCGACGTATTCACCATTGGCGGTGAAGAGGCGGTCCGGGTGGAATGGACCGCGGACGACAAGGTGTCGTTCATCTATGCCCGGTTCCTGGACGACGACGTGTATACCGGTGACCGCGAAACCCCCGCAGTGCAAATCGCCGGCGGCGACAAACAGTGGAAGGTCATTATATCAGATGATGACTCCCCGCCGGTACCACAGCAACAGCAGCAACAACAAGACCCAACCCCAGTACCAGTACAGCCACCCACACCGACACCTGAAATAACAATCAGTGCGGGTAGCGGTATCACCGAAGGCGGCACCGCATCATTTACCATAACGTCTAACCCGGCACCAACCACACCCATTACTGTAAATGTACAAGTGTCCGGTACGGGCGACTTTGGCGCTACAGGCGCGGCTAATGTAACCGTTAGTGGTACAACCACCACATATACGATACAAACAACAGATGATGACACAGACGAACCTGACGGTTCAGTTACCGCCACCATCCAGAGCGGTACCGGCTATACAGTGGGAGCCGCATCTTCGGCATCTGTAACCGTATCTGATGATGATGTCACACCTGACACCACCATACCCGTCATAACCGTTGTACCCATATCAGTCACGATAAACGCCGGCGCTACATATACTGACACGGGTGTCACGTGCAATGATGATACAGACGGTGACATCTCAAGTTCCATAGTAAAGAGCGGCACCGGGTTTAACACAAACACTGCGGGTACGCACACCATAACATACAACTGCCAGGACGCAGCCGGCAACAACGCGCTGCAAAAGACAAGGACCGTAACCGTAATATCACAACAACCTGTACAGGAAGAACAGCCCACATTCACACGTATTACCGGCCTGACCGCTGATGCTATCGGTGTAGAATCCATAACAATATCATGGAATACACAGGCAGGTGTAGACACATACGAGATTAGATACTGGGAGGATGACTATCCCCACATCAAAATGATTGCACTTGTGGACCATCCTGCATCCTCATATATACTTGATTACCTATGGTCCGACACTGCCCATACAATACGAATCACACCTATAATAAATGGCACACCAAACAACCAATACGCCAGCGCAGACCTGTCGGTCCGCACTCTATCAGAATAATAACCACACGGCAGCCTGTATGGGTAGTGGAATGCAGTAAGATCCAATATTTTTCGATCTTATTAGCTTAGAAGTAATATTCAAAATCCGGCACTTAGGCGACCTTAACCTGCATGATACCACATATGGTAGGCTCTAGAGATACACTCACACCCAAACCAGGGGCAGAATTATAAATGTTGTATATCAGATAGAATACATATTACATGTCATGTATGGTCAGGCGGCTACTGCCAAACCGGGCGTCTCTGATGTCATGTCCCATATATTACAGGATGTTTTGGTGGGTTGCCGGACACCATCAGGCAGCATGTAATCCATGAGTTTTGGAGGAGCCAACTCGCTATTATTCACAATGCCAGTTATTGTCGCCTTTAGGTCGTCTATCGAGTCAAAGTAGTTGCCTGCCAAGGCGCGCTTGAGATCACGCCACAGCATCTCTATGGGGTTCAGTTGAGGAGTATACTTGGGAAGGAAGATGCGCACCATACCACCATTGGAATCTCTCTCGTACTCGTTCATCGTTTGCGACTTGTGAGACGAGACATTATCCAAAACGACTGCCACATTCCTCACGCCCTCCCTGACCTTGTTCATGAATATCTTGAGGGTCTCTGAGTCGGTCGAATTTACAATGGCGATATGGAACCAACCGTCCCCTAACACGCCCATAAGCCGTACAGACTTTTTTGACCAGCTCATGGGAATGGTCTCATGACCGCCAACTGGCAGCCAGCCATAGCCGTTCCACCCGCCCACCATACATGATGCCTCATCCAGGGCCATTATGACATATCCGAGAATCGCCATTGTTCTAAGACGTTCTCCAGTAGTCTCCTTGAACTCTTTTTGTTCCTCCTCTGAAGCGCTCTTGTGTGGAGCTGGCCTTGACTTGCGGAATGAGTAATCTACATCATGCATCGTACGACGTATGGTGTCGAGACTACACTTCACACCTAATTTTTCGTATATCACACCTTTCATCATCTTGGCCTGCCATCGTTTCCTCTTAAATCCAAACTGTACGGGCGATTTGGACAGCCACCCTTGTATCGTATTCATCATGGCATCACTCAACAATCGAGCTCGGCCAGGAGGCTTGCGGTCATCCAAATCGTTCAAACCTCTATCTCTTCCCCTTACTAACCAGCCGCGTATCGTACCCGGCCGCCTATATAGCTCCTTTGCTATCGTGTCGATGGTCTTGGATTCCTTTCTCTTGATGCATGCCAACAACACGGTCTTCTCCTTACCCTCTTGGAGGTTCGCCATACGCTCTTCCATCTCTTTAATGGTATAATCTGGCATGAACTTGTCACCTTTTTGGATACGTTCTTCCCCCTTTGCCGTGGGTCGTGGGCCATCTTTTGATTTGTCATGGTTAAATACTGTATCCGTGTTATTCTTTTGTGCCGACCTTTTGGGGTTGAACATACCATTAGGTGGCACACTCTTCTTTAAATACTACTTAGTTGATCTAAATTAACTTTGTTGTACAACAAATTTCACCCGCATCCCAACGGAGCGTCGTAACGGCACGATACAATACTGTGAACTGGACCCATATCGATCTTTTTATAACCAATACGGTGCCATCGGCCACTGGAAAAATATTGAGGATCATTGCTGAGTACTACGCATCGTCAAGTGTGGGGGATCAATGCTCAAAGAAATCTATAGATCTGATTTCAATTAGGTCAGGATCGAATTACGCGACAATCCCGGTTTTTGGAGCGACACAACCATACATTATTGGTTTAATGCCTCTAGAGGTTTCTTGGCATAATTGTGTATGGTGGGCTCTTGGCAAAACTGAAGACGTATATCTTTAATTGTATCATTAGATACTTTTAGCATCTCAGATATGGCATCATCTATCATGTGTCTGGTCTTATCTATATGCGCGTAGCAGGCAGGCAACATCACTGATGATGATATTTGATCAAAAAATTTGGCCACCATGCACAATGTAGAGTCATCTAGTGTATCAAATCTTGGGCATGGTATGTTTTTTATGGCCTTTACTTGAGCGGTAGCCCGTCCCGGTTCGCTCCGGGATGCTTGAGACCAATGTGTCATTAAACCCAATGTAGAGTTAAACCACAAGGCTGCAGCCTTTAGTATTCGTACATCGGAATGTTCTAGACCCAGCCATCCATTACCGCCCATGATTTTGTCTTTAGTGGTGGCACCCAATAGTGCATTCACGCTCCAACTCAATCTGCGGTTGTAAAATAGGGTTGTGTTGTGTTGTGTTATATTCTCTACTCTACCCATGGGAATACCGTAGTGTGTCGGCGATATGATTAATCTATCCTGACTCTTACTAACGTTCCACAATGAATAATGTGCATCATCCTTTGGCGTATGCCCATCATCAATTTTGCGCAGCTCAAAGGCACCCATTGGCGAGCTGCCCTTGGTGTGTCCTATGATGTGGTGTGTTGGCCCTATACAGAATATGTCCTGTATGCGAGCCATCTGTATGTTGATGGGCATTATTGTACCATCCATCTTACGGAACCTACCTTGTATGAGCAAGTCAGTAAATAATGCCACATCTGAATCTTTCACACCTAGAGGACTCCATGGCTGGCCGGGCTTTGCATCATACTTGTACATACTTCCTATAGTGTCACCTAGTTGTATCTGACATGATAAGTTTGATGTGCTATTGCACGAATCTTGTATCGCTCTTGCCATCTCACCTGCTTCTGGTGGGGTGGCGGGTGCCTTGTTTAGTGTAACACAGTAGATGCTTGATGGTCTCTCTTTTGGCTGCGGCGTCTTGGTGGCTATAAGCAGCATCTCTGTAAGGTGGGTGCCATGCGAGAGTGACTTACCAGAACTGATGGTTATAGCCATTATCTCTGTGTAGTTGTACTGTATGAACCTTCGAGTCTCTGCCCATGCCTCGGCAAATGCCGCCGTTATTGGGAGTACAAAACCAATTCGTCCATAATCTTTTATTTTTTTGGATGCAATTATGATGAAGGTGGGTGCCATGCCTGCCACCTTCTTTGCTGGATATGCGCGTATGAGGCCTTTCCAGCGGGCCTGACAGGCACTTCGTTCGGCCTCTGTGAGATTTGCCACATCAAAGGATGCCTGCCCGTTTCGTGATCTTGAATATGGCGGATTCATCAATATGTAGTCGATGGATTTGTCTGGTATACGGGGGATGCCTGCCTGTTCATCGCCTGTATTGGGATGTTCTTGTCCTGTGATGTATTCGATTGCACCTGTCATGCCGGCGGGTCCGCCAACCCCTACATGCGTTATACCAGAAGGGTTGTACCATTCATCATCTGTAAGAAACAGTGATACGCTTGCCAAATATGTCGCCACAGGGGATATGTCTATACCCACCAGTCCTCCGTTTAAGGCGCCATGACGCAGTTCTACCATGCCGCTCAAACCATGATATCTTTGATGCAGTGACCGTATGCGGCGATATCCGGCCCTTAACAGGGCTCCGGTCCCACACGTCAAATCAGCTATTTTATGTTCTCTGAAATAGTCCATATCGTGTATGGCCTCTTTTATTGTGAGACGTGATAGCATCTCGGCTATGGCATCCCTTGTATAGTACTCTGCAGCAGTACTTCTATCATCAGAGATGTACGGAAGCAGTGTCATACCTGCATTGATGGTGGATTTTAGAGTATCTTTTGTATTTATTATTGCATCAGTTAACGGTTGTAGTGTATTATTGGCAGATGTGATGGATTCGGCGACCAACATGTCTAGAATATCTGTAGGAGGCTTGAATATGTCAAACTGTTTTAAATTAATTATATACTTCCAAGTTTTTAATACCGATGTAGCATCTGCAACACTGTTCAGTGGCGGTATATCGTCTCTATATTTTGATAAGTGTTGCTGCATGAGAATTCCACTGAATAATATCAAAGATGCAGACTGTGAGGCGCCCACCCATGATTTTTGTACTGTTTTTTTAATTATATTTTTTTGGTGCCCAGTCTGCAATTTATCTGCAGAGGCACGAATGGCCCTAATTGAACTCTGAACTATCTTGTTGGTATCCTCTTCTAGTGTTGATATACTAGCCACCAAATTATGTATGTCCCCAGATATGAAATGTTTATCCGAGTGAGGGAGTCGGTATACGTCTTTGCCAATCTTTTGGTATATGGCGTATTGTATTATGTGGTTTGATTCTAGTCTCTCTACTATGGCATCATATGTGTTATTTTGCATATTCTGCGGAATTATAACTGATATGACCGTCTTGGTGTTGTCATTTATGAGACTTTTGGATATGTAATTTATTTTATTATAGTCTGATGCTGTTACAATACTATCCTTATACTCTTGAAGATCTAAATATCTCTGTAATGTATCTGTTAGTGCCGAGTCAAATATACTCATTATATAATTATACATGTATTACGGGATTATAATTATACATCTGTATCTCGTAATAATGCAATATTTTGTGTGGGCTGTATGCTGCTTATGTCGGCGGTCAGCTCTTTCTGCTCTATCAATAAATTTACAAACCGTATACGGTGCCCTATGAACTTGTCATTGGTGCCATCTACAAGATACGGAACCATGTCTTTGCTGTCTATCATCATGTTTACATGATCACCTTTCTTAATGGCAAAGACACCAACTCCCCAAAATAATCCTACGTGGAGCGCCATAAATTTGGCTTGAATCTCTGATACTATTCCACGATATATGCTTGCTTGGTTACGACGTTGCATAATGTTTTTTTGGTCAGTCCGTATGGCCCATGATATGTGGTATGCATCACCATCAATGTATAACTCACGTATCATCTTTTATGCACGAAGATTGATTGGCTTATACTCGCATCCGTCAGGACCACAGTCCTTGCCCACATATACTGCCTTTGGTCTGTACAGTGCGGGCTTTGGAGCTGCCTCGGCAAACTTCTCTTCTATGACGTGTGCGGCCCACCCCGCCACTCGAGATATAGCGAATATGGGCGTGTTCAAATCCATGGGTATGTCCAGCATGTAGTATATGGAGGCGCTGTATAAGTCCACATTGGGATATATGTCCATGTTCTTCTTTCTCTTTATCTCGGCTATTGTGGCCTCTTCGACCTTCTCTGTTATGGCAAACCATGGTTGTTTAGTCTTTGCGGCCAACCGTCTTGACATATCTTTTAGTACTTGGGCGCGCGGATCAAATGTCTTGTATACGGCATGACCCATGCCCATGACTCTTTGATTCTTGTCCACCCTCTCTTTAATCCATGACTCAGCTCTGTCTATGTGGTTTATCTCTAGTAGCATCTTCATCACCTCGTAGTTGGCCCCCCCATGTAACTCGCCACTGAGCGCGCCTATGGCGGCACTGGCCGCCGAGTACATGTGGGCACGTGTGGATGCAACCTGTCTTGCCGTAAAGGTGGATGCGTTAAAGGTATGCTCGGCATGCAGTATGAGACATACATCAAATATCCTTTCAACATCCTTGTCAGGTTTTTCACCCGACATCATGTATAGAAAGTTGGCCGCATGACCTAGTGTGGGATCCGGATCAATAATACTCATACCGTTTCTTATGCGTTGCCAGCTGGCTATTATGGTGGGTACTTTGGCTATGAGGTTTATGGCCCTCTCGTAACTAGACTCCTTGCTGGAGAACTCTTCATCGTAGTATCCGGCCAAAGCCGCCACAAAGGCCTGCAACATATCCATGGGATCTGCATCCTTACGCCAGTTTCCCATATTCTTTTGCATCTGTTTTGGTATGAATCTAGCGTTCGAGATCATGGATTTAAACTGCCTCATCTCTTTCATGGATGGCAGTCTGTCATGCAGTAAGAGATATGCTGTCTCCTCATAGTTGGAGTTCTCTGTTAAGTCTAGTATGTTATATCCGCGGTATATCAGCTTGCCTTCCATGCCATTAATGTCTGATATGCGGGTATCTGCTACCTTGATTCCCCGCAGGCCAATATTCTTAGTCTCCATCTCATTTGAATCTCCCATGAATAACCATCTGTATTGGATTATATAATATTTCAGAGAATTTTTTAGGGAGGTATCAAAATACCTAAAATTCTACAACTTTTAGGATATGACACATGATACGCAGATGAAGCGCCTACTTGATGCTGTTTGATCTTTTTTGAGTGAATATTAGAGCGCACGCCAGTATGCGATATGGCAAACATGGTGCATAACCGGAGATACTGACGATGAAACCTACACTAAAGGTCTGGTGGGCTCTTGTATCAACCTTCTATGAAGCGTCCGGTGCTACGCTCTATTTGATATTTTGTGGCATATATTTGTGGAACACAGCCGTTTAAATGGGAGATTGTAAAAGGTGCTTTATGGGATCGGTGAAAAAAACCCGCTTGGTCTGTATATCACACAAAGAAGACCTGGATGGTCTTGGATCTGCTGCCTTAGTGCGGCAAGCTACAGGCGCCGAACCCATTTTGGTAGATTATGTGGGCCAGATGTCAAAGATTAAAGAGATATCTGAGGATCTTTCACTCAAAGTTTTACACATATGTGATCTGGGTTTGAGTAAGAAGAATGAGGCTGAGTTTGTAGATGTGATGGCAACACTGCGCCGTCGCCATGTGCGAGTTACATATGTGGACCATCATGATATACGGCCTGACATAGTGACCGAGCTAGCTGATATGGGTGTTAACGTGATACATAGTACTGACGAGTGCACAGCAGTGCAGGTATACCACAAATACGAGAAGAGACTACCAGAGGGTGCATCATTCATTGCCACATGCGCAGCCATCACTGACTATATGGACAGTAAGCCTCTGGCAGCAAAATTGCTTCAGAAGTATGATCGACAGTTCGCCCTGATAAGTGCCACCGTCTTGACGTATAATATAGTGGGTCATCAGAAGGATACTGAATATCTACTATATCTGGTGGATCAACTAACTGAACTTAAGTTTCCACATGAAATTCCAAATGCCTATGAGAATGCCCAGCTTCAAGTGGGATATTTGGCTGATACAATGAGTCGTGTACGTCAAGGCTACAAAAAGATGCGTAATTTGGCTCACATGGAGATGACTGATACTGGTGCTAGTGGTGCAGTTAACTTTGTACTGGGATTCTCGGGTAAGCCTGTGGGTGTGGCCTATAAGGAGCGTATCGAGCAGGGTGCATACGCTATATCCATTCGAGGTGCGCCTGACTTGAATGTACATTTGGGTCGTATTGTAAGCTCACTGGCCGCTGACTTTGATGGTACCGGTGGGGGACATGCTGTGGCGTGTGGCGCTTTAATACCAAAGAAACAGATGAAGGCGTTTCTTCGAACCCTCAACGAAAGATTGGACGAGTAACTCTAACTTGTATGGCTGACAATTACTTCTGAATGATACTGGGGTTGACCTAAATACACACATTTGGCAGAGATGTTACGCACGATCAGCTTCAAAAAGCGAAACAGTCACACAAAATTTTGTTAAATTTGAACTATTGCATCTATCTCAGTCATTGAGCCCAACGGCAAACTAATTGTTCCCACCGCTACTCTGGTATGTCTGCCTCTCTCACCAAACACACTAAATATGAGATTGGATGCTGCATCAATGACCTGTGGATGTGCTGTAAAGTCAGGGTCTGACCTTACAAATCCACTTAAGCGAATAAATTTCTGTACCCTATCTAGACCTACCTTCTTTTGCAACTGAGCCAGTATGTTGATGGCACACAACTTGGCGGACTCTTTTGCCATATCGATGTTGGCATCATTTACAACCCCCTTGTATATGATGGCACCATCCTGCATGGGAACTTGACCTGAGACAAACGCTAGATTCTTTGATATTGTGACTGGTGTGTAAGCGCCGGCCGGCTGAGGAGGGTCTGGCAATGTAATGTTTAACTCCTTTAATCTCTCATCAATCATGCTCATACGTTATACACTGCATTAATTAGAGTTTATGCATGGTTGGCGATTTTTAAAACAATTTACTATATTTTTACAGTTGATTAAATCTTCTAATTTTGATCCGAAATACAATTTTGGCAATTCAATATGCCGCCCTAATATACTGCTATAGACGAGCCGAAACTAGTAATCAGAGATGTCCATCAGACAATAACAACACACATCCAAACAAATTAGACACGTCGTACTGTATTCTGTTATGGCTGGTATTTGTCAAAAATATGTCCAAAAATACCATGTGGTTCTT
The DNA here is from genome assembly GCA_965219765.1 of Nitrosopumilaceae archaeon. GTDB lineage: Archaea > Thermoproteota > Nitrososphaeria > Nitrososphaerales > Nitrosopumilaceae > VYCS01. The sequence goes on along the minus strand of CBDCOI010000001.1, from coordinate 1,023,205 downwards.
TTCCCACCATCTGTATTGTACAATTTAGATCAACACCAACTTTAGGCGAGGAGTCCTCATATACAACAGTAATTTATCTGACGTATGGACATCTTCACATTCGACCAAAAAACTAAAGATTCAATATTATATTATATTCTACATAATATATGACCATTGCATTAGAGTCCATATTACGTGACCTGAAGAGTGATACCACCAGATATACATTAACTCTAAATGATGTACAATATACCTTGGAGAATGTTGATGTGATACAGATTGATACTCCAGCTCGCAGACCCACTGCCCGCGGAAATGTATACTTGGAGGATAGTCGTTCGTACCGAATAAAAGCCAATATACAAAATGATGTTGTACCATACCTATCAGTGATGATGCTGGGACCTAGCAAAGAGTTTGGCGATCTACACATTGTGGCCCAGACCACATCATCTGACTCCTTTAATATACTGGGTAGCCTGTTGAACATCATATCCGTAAAGGGTCTTGTGACGCTGAGTATCTCAATTGTCAGTTTGGAGCGCATACAAAATTAATAAAATCTCTGTATAATCAAAATAATTCGATGTAATAAATATCGAGAATTCTGACATACATGTTACAGACACTCTATCACACACTTCTACCATTATATGATTAAATTGATAGATATATTGTACTGCGCAATATATGATGCATTTGAGTTGTGATGTATGAAGAGGCCAATCTGCAATATGGTCAATATTTGATATTTCCATAACTGTTTTAAATTGAATTATTTACAAACGAATTATTACAATCTAAACGGTTCGCTGGACCTACTGGCAACTTCCTCGGGTGGTGGAATGTGACCAAACAGTTTCTCGTACTCTTTGATCTTTTCACCAAGCCACATATGAAGACTCTTCAACTGTATTGGATCTAGGAGTAACTCACACTCTAGTGCGCTTGAGTACTATCTGTTGTGGTTCTGGTTGCGGAGTATTTAGAGCATTTACTGCATACGTCCGCTCTGAATAAACAAGAGCATTAACCCCGCCTGACCTTGTGCTGCCCAACACTCCCGCAACCAGTATGTGCTTGTAATCTGATGATTCCTCAGACTCAATTACAGGCATACCGCTCACAGCGTACTTTAATTATGGATGTTTAATAAAGTCACCGTATATGGAATACTCGGTAGTTTTAGTCAAGACAGTGTGCCGTATAATTTAGGCCGCCTTCTCTAGACGAATGTGTATTTTCTTTGACTTTCCGTGTTGTATAATTCGTGTACCATATCCATGCTTCTGTAGGTATGCCTCTAGTATTAGTGCCCAAGATAGGGCATGACCGTTGTTATCTTTGGACTTTAAGTGTATGGTGCCATTACTTGGGTCTAATTTTGCTATACCATAACCCATTATCTTTAAAGTTGTTGAAGCTAACTCGACTAGATCATTGAGCGTTCGTGAATATATGGGAACACCACCAAACTCTAAGAGATCTGCCAATGCAGGGATCTTAGCTGCCATTGCAGCCTGCAATGAAACAGATAAGCTGGACTCTTTTAGTATAGATATGGCTGTATAGGCATCTTTGGACTCGGTACTGTTTAAATCCAATAGTTCATCTGCCTGTATGCTGTTATCCCAGAGGTATTTGAAGAGCGCAGATAAATTATGCATTATGCCATCTGCCATAGTTAACACCTCTCCGCCCCCAAATTGGTTCAGTATCAGTATGTTGCCGCCATCGGCCACAACATAGTTGTAATCATGTGTGATTGTACGAATCTGAGCACCACCCGGGAGTATGCCGTCTCCCTCGGCATTCGCCTCTATTAATGGAAGTATTATACGCACCAAAACCCCGCGACGATTTGCAGCAACTATCTGTTTACGACTCTCAGTTATATAGCTGCGTTGACTTACTATCAGGTCGATACTATGACTTGCACCATCGATTATTCTGTGCAACTCTGAGATTATGTTTCCTGTAGACAACTGTTGATATCTCCTCTCTTCAACTCCGCGGCTCTTCCGACATTCATCATTGACAGTCTTTAAACTGGACACCAGCGAGTTCATGGCATTGACACGGTTTATCTGATCTTGTATTGTGGAGTCAAAGGCTTCCTCCGGAGCCACCGCGGCACACATTATCGGCTTTGTATCTGATGTAGTGGCAAGATTCTTCTTGCGAAGTTTCTCTAATGTGGAGTACACCTTTGTGCGCGGAATCTCTGAATAGTATGATAGCTCTGCTGCTGATACGGGCCCCTTTGATATCATTGTAAAATATGCCCGGGCTTCATACTGACTAAGGCCGAACTCTTCTAGACTAACCGTCAATGATTTATCCATACTCATTATTCACTTCACCACAAAGATAACTGTTAAACCACAACAGCTAAATTTCTTAACATATAGCTCAAATTGCTTGTACCAAACCACACTGTCACCATGGTTAATGATTGCGCAGTTACTCTGTTTTGATATATGTTGTATTGTACAATTATGTGTAATTGAGCGTTATACAACAAGTTGCACTAGCACCACGCCTGAACTACTCTAAGCAACTATTACGTGATGTCATGGATACGCTACAGAGGTGTGGTATTGATGCAGAGAAGGATGATGATACAAAATACTCTCTGATGAAGCGCCAGTACACCATAATGTTTTGTATGGAGGCCCTCACCAAGGTTAGACAGGCTTTAGAGAGCATTCGTGGCATGGACCAAATACCAAATAATGTACCACCAACCATTGGTGTATTACGGGCAGTGGGAGTCCAGCTCTCCTCTGAGTTTCCCCATTGTAATAATACGCTGTGTGAGCTGGCAGTGCACTTGGGAAGTGTATCTATGGACTCTGCACTATTGAGGCGTATTGACATAAAGTATTCGGGAACTAGATCTGAAGATATGATAAAGAAGTCTCGTATGATGGCAGAGAAGAAGATTAGAAAGTTATATCCTAACTTTACCACAATACCACAATGACACAATTTACAGACTTACGTACTGATGCTGAGCGGGTACGCCAACTTCGATTGACAATAAACTCGTTGAACATAAACCCTTCTGTAATAAGAAAGATGTCTCACACTGAACTAGATGACGTATCTGATGTACTGCTTCATTTAGAATCACTACTGCTAAAGTATCAGAGTCAAAGAGAGATGCTGCATCTTCTAGAGAGTTTGGGTGATGTAATGCATGAGGCTGCTGACGGTATAATATCTGTCAATACTGAATTAAATGATATAATGGTGAACAATGAGATATCATGCAAGCGCATACAAGAGGCACAGCTCTCCATATGCGGCGAATCAATAAAAAATATTCTTGATGAGAAAAGTTCAAAAAACTTTACCAAAAATGAAAAGAAAGTTGACAATGTAAATTATAACCTACAAGATATAACAGAATGGTAATGAGCACTGCTCCTCAAGAATTAGAGAATAATGCTAGTAGATATGCCTCTGATGCTATACGATTTGACTCTCAGGGTGCTCGAGGAATGGCAGTCGCCAACTACCAAAAAGCCATAGCATCACTGGCAAAATTGATAGAGTTGTATCCTGGCAGTAAGCTGAATCCAATATACAAAGATAGGTGCCAGTCATACTATAATAGAATCACACTACTTCAAAACAACAGAAAACTCGAACCGGCTGTGGACCCCGGCTCTAGTGAACAGGATCAAAGAACATCCATACAGCGGCAAGAAGAAGCGAATAACTTTGAAGAGCTGATAATGCACGAAAAGCCCAACATTACCTGGGCCGAGGTGATTGGACTTGAAGATGCCAAGAGTGCCCTACGTGAATCTATAATATATCCGACCAAAAGACCGGACCTATTTCCACTAGGTTGGCCGAAAGGAATGTTGTTGTATGGCCCACCTGGAACTGGCAAGACAATGCTGGCTGCCGCCACCGCCAGTGAGATGGATGGATACTTCATAAACGTAGATGCCTCGGCTATGATGAGTAAGTGGCTTGGTGAGGCTGAGAAGAATGTCTCAAAGATATTCAGAATAGCTCGTAAACACGCTGAACAGGAGAATAAACCTGTGATATTGTTTGTCGATGAGGTGGATTCTCTTTTGGGTTCTCGAAGCAGTGAAGTGGGCGGCGAGGTGCGCACAAAGAACCAGTTTCTAACTGAGATGGATGGTGTAAACGGTAAGGGCCACGACCTGATGCTGTACGTTATAGGCGCCACCAACAAGCCTTGGACATTGGATTGGCCATTCTTACGACGATTCCAAAAGAGAATATACGTGGCTCTACCAGACTTGCAAGCACGAGTATCTCTGTTTAGGCAATATACAGAAGACTTGCATACGGACTCTTCCATTCGCCCTGAGGAACTATCTCGTCTCTTTGATGGGTATAGCGCTAGTGATATACGTGATGTATGTCAGGGCGCCCAGCTAAAGACTGTGCATGAACTATTCGAGTCACCTGATTATAGGGATCCTGTGGAGGGTGAAGATCTACAAAAGCCCCGGAATTTGACTCTTGATGACTTTCATCAAATAGCATCCCGCCGCAAACCTAGTGTCTCTCAAGAGATGGTCATGGCGCATCATCGATGGAGCGAGGAGTTCCGCGCCCTGTAGCTGCAAAAAGATTCTGAAAAGACTTTTAAATATACATTGCATTGATTTTCTAATGAATAAATTTACTTTACCAGTAATTGTAGCTGGACTGGCAATTATGTTCGTATCAACTCCTACTGTTCTAGCACAGGAGATGATGAGCAATGAGATGCCAAGCTTTATTCTTACAATTGCATGTACTGTATATGGCGACACCACAGATGATATTATATCGTTGGTCTTTGGCCTTGATGGCTCAGACTGTACTATATCCACTGAACATGTGGAGGTTTTGGAACATGACGCGCCAACAATAGTAACTATGGTTGAGGGGTCACTACTCCCTGACTGTCAAGTTACTGATGACTGCTTTGACCCCAACACTGTCACAATAAGTCCGGGCGATACAGTTGCGTGGGTTAATGAAGACTCTCTAATTCACACAGTCACCGCTCTTAACCCACATCCTGACGGTGTACTGGACAGCTTTGTCAATCCAGGAGATCAGTTTGAGTTTACATTTGATACTCCCGGAGAGTATCCCTACCACTGTGTTCTTCATCCATGGGCTGTTGGAAAAGTAATTGTGGAATCTTCTGAATCAATTGATGGTGAAAACCGTCATGCAGAGGTAATGGACGAAATAATTGCGCAATATGAGGTCCGTGGCGATGCCATACTCAAGTATATCAACGAGTCTGTAGGCTCATTATACACAGATGTTTCGGTATTTGTTGTAGACAAAGAGAGTCTGACTCTTGCGGCTCATAGCACTGCTCCCCAATATATCGGCATAGATGCAAATGCGGTGCTTAATCAAGCTGCGATTCCTGCAGAATATATAATTGACCTATTAGAGACACAAACTGATGGTGTCTGGATTAGCTATCCGGTACCGGATCCAACCAATCCAGCCAATGTACTGTTCTATGATCGTGGCTGGTTCAAATCCTCTGGCGACTACTACTTTGCCGTAAGAACCTCATTAACTAATGAATCTGTTGTTCAAAATGCAGTTAATGAACTTGTTCGAGTGCATGCACTGTATCCAGCTGATACAATAAACAATATCAACACGCGTACGACAGGGGATCCTCAATATCCGTTCATTTTGAGCCCTGTGGATTATACAGTTTTGGCACATGGTGCAAACCCTGATAGAGTGGGCGCAACTTCCATTGCTCTAACTGATGCTGACCGACCTGCCGAAGAGATTATCGCTGATCTGCAAAACAATGATGGTACATGGGTAGAATACACATTTGCCCATCCCACCACTGGTATGGATCAGAGTAAGCGCTCATGGCTTGTATTGTATGACGACCTCATATTCGGTGCAGGCTATTACATAGATGATAACTCTATGACATCTCCATAGTGCATAAAAATATAGATTTTTATTAATTTTCACTGGTATTCCATATATGGATTCTAGATATAGCATCATTCGCCGCAACACACTAAAGGCTCGAGCATTAGTCATCAGGGCTACTGCCGCGGCCGGCTCTGGACATCCGGGTGGCTCGTTCTCCATGGCTGAGATACTAGGTTGCCTATTCTACAAACATATGACATACGATACTAACAATCCACTCTGGAAAGATAGGGACAGACTGGTATTATCCAAGGGCCATGCAGCACCTGGACTCTTCTCCCATTTGGCCATATCTGGATTTATACAGGAGTCTGAAGTAGAGACGCTCCGCTCCTTGGGTAGCAGACTACAAGGGCACCCCGATATGAAGTGTCCTGGTGTGGAGTTTTGTGGGGGTTCATTGGGTACTGGCCTGTCATATTCAGTAGGTATGGCACTTGCTGCGCGCCTAGATGGATTGAGCAGTCGCATATATACTGTAGTCGGCGATGGAGAATCCAACGAGGGGCAGATATGGGAGGCGACTATGACTGCAGCAAAGTTCAAACTGGATAACCTAACGATAATCCTAGATCGAAACTACGTCCAGCAAGACTCGTATACGGAAGGAGTTATGCCACTTGATGCCGCGACTAAAAGTTCTGACCCTGTTGCGGCCAGAGGGGATCCCACTGCGTGGCGAACCTCTGATAAGTGGCGCGCCTTTGGCTGGCATGTGATAGAGATTGATGGCCACCGTATAGAGCAGATAGACTCTGCCATCACTGAATCCAAAAGGATATCCGGGAAGCCCACCATAATCATAGCTAGAACCGTAAAAGGCAAGGGTGTGCAACACATGGAGGATAACCCCAAATGGCACGGCAAGGCACCCTCCAAACCAATGGTTCCAATAATACTTGATGAATTAAAGTCCCAGAGTTTGGTGGCACCATCAATTATTGCTGGTGATATGACTCGCCTGGACTTGGAGGTAAAACGTTGTGATGAGGCTGGTCCTGATTACATACATATGGACGTGATGGATGGTGCCTTTGTTCCTGTTGTTACCTTTGATCATGAAAAACTAAAAGAACTCCGTCCTTTAACTGACATACCATTTGATTCACATCTGATGATATCTGAACCTGTAAAACATGTAAAGAGGTACGCTGAAGCCGGCAGTGACATAATAACTGTCCATGCTGAAGCATGTAATGTATCGGAGTTTGGTGAGATACACGACTATCTGAGGAGTGTTGGTGTTGGTGTGGGTATAGCAATAAACCCCAAAACGTCTCTGCCTGTATGGCTAAAAGAGTTTGTACCCACACTAGACCAAGTTATAGTGATGTCTGTGGTTCCTGGATATTCGGGTCAGAGTTACATACCTGAATCACACAAAAAGACCCGAGACGTAATTCAATCACTAAATAAGATGGGCTTTAATGGTGTAGTGGAGGCTGATGGCGGCGTAAATGTATCAAATGTCGCAGACTGCTTTGATGATGGCGCCCGCGTCTTTGTGGGTGGCAGCTCCATGGTGGGGCAACCTGATATGAGACGAGCAATTGATGATATCAAAAACAGTATCTCATACGCTCGCCGTCGAATGTTGTTACACAGGGCGCACATACTGGGAGGTTCTGATATGGTGAATGATTGGATTGCACTACATGAAGTTGGAGAGCAGCATGACATATTGCATCAGATTGCGCAGGAGTGTGGTGTATTGTGACGCCAGATATGCGCACCGAGTATGGCCGGGCATTACTTGAGATAGGGCGGGACAATGATGATGTGGTCGTACTAGGCGCGGATACCACCGACTCTTTAAAGACTGCCGGCTTTGGCCGCGAATTTCCTGATAGATTGTTCAACGTGGGAATTGCCGAAGGAAATATGGTGTCCATGGCTGCCGGATTGGCATACTCGGGCAAGATACCGTTTGCCAGCACATATGCGATATTTCTTCCTGGTCGCGCAGTTGATCAAATTCGCAATAATGTGGCATATCCCACAAGAGATGACAGACCAGGTCTCAATGTGAAACTTGTAGCATCCCATGGTGGCCTCTCGGTTGGAGCCGATGGTGGCTCACACCAACAACTTGAGGATATTGCCATAATGCGCGCCATCCCCAACTTTACAGTACTGGTCCCGGCCGACTCTGCATCGGTATACTCCCTAACACATACCATGGCCAAAGTATATGGTCCATTTTACATGCGAATGGCCCGCTCAAAGACCACCATGGTGTATGATGACAACTGTGATATACTTCCCGGAAAGGCTACAATTCTACGAGATGGCTCAGACTGTACCATTGCTGCATGTGGCATCACAGTTGCTATGGCTCTAGAGGCTGCATCCACACTACATAAAGAAGGCATAAGCTGTCAGGTCTTGGATGTATTCTCGATAAAACCCATTGATGATATCACACTTGAGAAGGCCGCACGTCATACCGGACGTATACTGACATGTGAAGAACACAATATAATTGGCGGCATGGGCTCTGCAGTGGTAGAGTCGGTCTCATCATCGTATCCTGTTATAGTGAGGCGAGTGGGAGTGAACGATACATTTGGTGAGTCTGCGCGTGATGCGCAGGTACCTGAATTGTTGGCGCAGCATGGTCTGTCATCCATTAATATTACCAAGCAAGTCAGAGAACTTGTAAGATGAAGATCTTTCTAGACACCGCAAATATAGATGAGATTCGTCGCTTCAATGACATGGGTCTGCTTGATGGTATAACCACCAATCCTTCACTGCTGTTTCGTGAGGGGCAAGACCCAGACAGTGTTATGAGTCAGATAACATCCATGATAGATGGTGATGTTAGTCTAGAGGTTGTATCCACCAAGTATGAAGAGATGGTTCAGGAAGGCCTGAATCTATACAGGACAGGTGATAATGTGGTGGTAAAGGTTCCCATGACTCCTGATGGCCTTCATGCATGTCAAACACTCTCATCTAGAAATATACCTGTTAATGTTACACTGATATTCTCTGCCAATCAGGCAGTGTTGGCTGCCAAATCTGGAGCCAAATATGTCTCTCCCTTTATAGGCAGGCTAGATGATATAGGTCATGACGGTATGGATTTAATTCGTACAATACTGGAGATATTCCGACATTACGACTTTGACACACAGGTGCTAGTTGCCAGTGTCCGGCACCCATTACATGTAGTTGAGGCAGCTCGCTTGGGGGCTCATGTAGTTACACTGCCACCAAACGTGCTAGACAAGATGATCAAGCACCCATTAACTGATATTGGTTTGGACAGCTTTTTGTCTGATTGGAGACTCTTACAAGAGTCACAAAAGTGATTATCAATAACTTGTATAATTGTACATGTCGTGTATGGCGGTATTGTTGTAAATCCGACTGATGCGGCAGAGTAGGTATATCTTAGACTAAATTTTATCTAAACCATGACATTTTGTTCAAGTCATTGATTTTATACACAATAATAATCTGCAAATTAAAGTCTCCACTTGTACACATACATAGTTGACACATTTGCTCTAAACCATATGAGTCATTATTTCATTTCAAGCAGCTGTATCTTCCAGTAACGTCAAAATTTTGTCGTTGCCCTCTATGAGTATTTCTGACATTTCAACGGGAGTCTTGCTGTTGAGTCCTATATGTGATCTGAAAAAATTATGAGCGAGTATGGCCATCTGTATAATTACCGGATTACTTGTCTTAAAGCCGCCTCACTTGCAAATCAGGGGCTTTATGGTCCTGATGAAGCTTTCTTGTACATTATTGTGATTAAATTCATTTCGGATATGTATCTCGTATAGTACACTAGACGGCGCCCTGCTCTACACCAGAATGCCTTTTTGATGGGCTTGCAAAAGTTATGCAGACCATCCGTGATAAAGACCCTGGGAACTACCTCCGCGTACTGCCACCGGAACATATCCACCGGCTTTACACCAAATTTTATGGGAGAAGCCATATGAGACAGTATAAACCGTGAGGAATTATCCATAACTGCAAACAGATACGGGTTGCCCCTTAACATTCGAAAACATATCTCATCATAATTCCATTGATGTCCCGTATTTGGTCGAAATTTTGTTAACTGGCGTATAAAAAAACTTTGGGAATTATATACAATAGTACAATTTATATATGCCACGTTTATACAGTATACTATGAGCCAACAAGCGCGGGTATGACGGCACATTCCACCATTTATCCGAGCAACATTTACACCGTTATGTAAACGAGTTCGCAGGAAGGCACAACGTTAGAGAGATGGACACAATCGACATGATGGGAACGGTGGCCGAACATATGAGTGGGCAACGGCTAAAGTACTTTGACTTGTTCAACGTGTGAGTATTAAATACACATTATGTATAATTTCTGTAATGAATGAACCGAACTGGGCTAATCGTACAATGTGGACGGGTGATAACCTAGACATCATGCGTGGTATGAACTCTGAGAGTGTAGATCTTATTTATGCAGACCCCCCATTCAACTCCAAACGTAATTACTCTGCTCCTATAGGTTCAAAGGCCGCTGGGGCCGCATTCAAAGATACGTGGACATTATCCGATGTGGATGTAGCATGGCATGGTTATTTAGCAGATAAGGAGCCAGGTTTGCACTCAGTGATCACGGCAGCCAAAACAACACATGGTAAATCCATGATGTCGTATTTGATAATGATGGGCATACGGCTTATCGAGATGCGTCGGATCCTCAAGGGGGGGGGGCTATATACCTCCATTGCGATTCAACAGCAAGTCATTATCTAAAATTGGTTATGGATGCTATATTTGGGTCACATAATTTTCGTAATGAGATCGTATGGAGTTATCAAAGATGGACTGGAGCCACAAAACATTTTCAGCGTATGCATGATTATATCTTATTTTACGCATCATCACCAAAAACTAAATTCAATATCCTAAAAGAACCATACAGTGAAAAATCAAAACATAAGGGAGCCCGCTATTCAAAACATGTAGATGGAAAAATACATCAAACATACACAGAGGATGCAAGTAGAACAAAGGCAATGCGTGCGGTTTGGGAAATGTCATATCTTAATTCACAAGCAAAGGAAAGGGTAGGCTACCCTACTCAAAAACCCATTGCCTTGCTGGATAGAATTATTAGAGCGTCAAGTAATGAAGGTGACATTGTGCTAGATCCATTTTGTGGATGTGCTACGGCCTGTGTAGCTGCTGAACGTCTTAACCGAGAGTGGGTTGGAATTGATCTATCATCAATGGCGATACAACTTGTTAACAATAGAATCAAAGATAGTATTGGACTTCATGCATATGCGATAACTGAACGTAAGGATATACCAAAACGGACAGATCAAGGAAAGATTCCAGATTACCGCACAAGAAAACATGAACTGTATGGTTTACAAGAAGGCATATGTCTATGTGGTGAACATTTCCCATTTCGTAATTTTACAATTGACCATAAAATCCCAAAAAGTAAGAGTGGTTCAGACCATATTGACAATTTACAGTTATTGTGTGGCGCATGTAACAGCCTTAAAGGAAATAGAGAACAAGCATATTTGATTGCCAGACTTAAAGATAAAGGCATCAAGGTAGTTTTGCCACCAATACGTACAACCTAAATTGAATAAAAGGATAATCCCATAATGGTCCGAGGAGGTGAATGGTAATAAAAGACAAAGAACTATTCTCACATACAGTCCATAAACGTATGATCATTGAATGGTGTTATGGTGGTAAACGGCAAAGAAGACGGCAGAAGACGCCCAAAACCAGATCGCTGGCATAGGTCAGCACAACAAATATTGGGACTGTGAAGCCCTACTAGAACCATAACACCATTCATTTTTACATACTAGTATATAGCTGTTGTGGTATTATACCGTACCAATAACAACTTAGGTTAAACCTATTGTATTATTGTATATAATTCCCAAAACTTTATAGGAAAATAATATATAGTTATTTCATGTCCAAAACTGAAACAATAGATTACAATGAGGTCGCGAAACCGGTACTGAAAATGATGGTCGATCGCATCGTCAGGAATTTTAATCCGGAGCGAATAATACTGTTCGGCTCTTACGCGCGTGGCACACCGAATTTTCACAGCGATATTGATCTGTTGGTTATAATGGAGAACGGCGCTAAAAGACGGGAAACTGCAGTAAAAATACGCAAACTACTGAGAAGTTCACCGATAGCGAAAGATGTGGTTGTGACCACCACCGGAAATATTGAAAAGTACGGTAACGTTCCGGGTTATGTAATCTACAACGCTCTCCGGGAGGGAGTAATGCTTTATGAACGATGATGCTGTAAACGGGTGGCTAAAAAAGGCCGATAACGAACTCAATAGGGCCCAAAACTGCGCCAGCGGCTTGGATGTGGACGGCGCGTGTTACAATTCACAACAATCGATTGAAAAAGCACTGAAAGCGGCATTGGTCTTTGAGAACATAAACCCCCCGTATGTGCATGATTTGGAAAACCTGTGCGACTTGCTGCCGGACGGATGGTCTGTCAAAAGTACGCCGTATAATCTGGAACGAATTTCAGTATGGAATGTAACGACGCGCTACCCGATAGAAGACGACGGTGAAACGCTGGATGGGGACGACGCATCGTATGGTCTATCTGCAGCACAAGACATTTGCAATTCGATAAAGAATGAAATAAATCGGCGCAGACATGGTTAGTATCACCTACGTAAACCAGTACCGCGTGTGTGATGGCTGGGATCATAATTAACCCTCTATTGCTTTACGTCAAAAATATTTTATCCAAGCTTCTGGGCAGGATGTTGCGCATGGTTCCGACGGCGGTTATGCGCCCATTTGCTTCAGACTCATTACATTTAGTCTGTGAGGAAGACAATCCATGTAATTGCAAATTATTAAAAATATTATATTCAAACCACATATTCCTGATTTTGGTATATGGGCGATTTTTTTAACAGAATTTTGTGGTGCCGATGGGGCTTGTGGTAATGTAGATATCTTCTGCCTGTGTTCAATACCCTCTGCTAATAGTCTCTGGTTCTATGCCCACAAGATCACAATTATTACAACAACAAGTGTATATGCGGTGTAATTTGGTCAACACCTCTATTATTAGTGGAATGTCAGTAAGAACACTGTTTTCATATTTTTTCACCACTAGACCATTCATACTGCCGTTTGGACATTTTTCTGGCACATGTGCTACGATTTCGTCTGGAACCAACATTTATCTCGTTTTTTATACCCGGGGCGTGCTCAGCGATTTTGGGAAGTTATATCGTCGGGTTTTTTCTTTCGATTTTTTATTGAACACATTTTGTGATTGCGGGCCAAGATCCGGCACATTTAATATTATGTTAACATGGGAGTTCCGATAAATATCAGACTTTATTGGTATGTTTGAGATTTGTAATGAATTCTGGACAGCATTCAACATACGAACACTCTCTTTTATTATTTACAGCTTCAAGAGCACACTTGATTATGGCCGGTATTCTGGAGAGTGACAAATCCATATAATCTGAGAACGCATAACCTCCTACTATCACGGGTATATCAAACTGTCCAACTATTTTTCTAAAGAGACTTTTAGTTGGGTTTATACTGTCCCGTAGACTTGCAGTGATAAATACAATATCTGGTCTATTTCTATAGATATATCCTAATAGGTCTGTTGCAGGCAATGATCCTAGATTATACACCTTATACCCCTTACTTACCAAAAAAGTCTCTAATATGTCAGAGGGAATTTTATGTTCCTCGCCAACCGGCATGCACAATATTACACTAATATTATTTGGTTTACGATTTGCCCTACTCTGTATTACTCTTATCATACTCTGTACTGTGTTGCTGGCTATATGCTCAGTAGCCACATCTAGTATACCATCTGCCCATCTCTGCCCTATATTGTATAATACGGGCCGTAATACTCTTTCAAAGAATACATCAAATCTTCGCCATTGGACTATGGTCTTATTATATATGGCCATACTACCATCCAAATCCCCTTTGGTTAGCGTATTGTATAACTTTTCTACATAATCTTCATGTGTATTATTATTTTTAGCAGACAGTATCTTTGAGATATCAATTTTATCCTTATATTCGGGCGGTATATCATTTTTAGTTATTAAATCTAATTTTCCCAAATATTTTATAATTATCTGCTTGGATGTTCTTTTTTTACTATCCCAGACACTCTTTACTAGATATGCATATTCGACACCCTTTGCCTTTTTAACACGAAGATATACCATAATACATTATATGTCAATTTATTATTTAAATAATGCCCAAATCGACAACTAGTGCCAAGAACCTCTAATGTATGCTGTATAACACTATCTTTTTTGTATATGCTCGTGGCATACCCAGATGGTGCCGTTTTTGTAATCCAACAACTCTATATTTTTTGCATTTAATTCATCACGAATAATGTCTGCCTGCTTATATTCTCCATTTTGTCGCAGGCTATCTCTCTGTACTGTGTAATTTTGTATCTGTCTTGCATCTAAAGGCCTGCTTATCTTTAATCCAAATATTTCTATTATTCGCGCAAGTCTACCATACAGCACACTTGCATTATCGGGATTTAACCTTCCTTTGGATGCCATCTCGCCCACCTCTTTGGTTATGTTGCCAAGTACTATGATGGCTTCATGCGTGTTAAGGTTAGACGATAGTGCCTGATCAAACTCATCACATACTACTTTATCATGTCTACTGGCAGTCTGCTCTAAAGTATAATAACATGACTCTGTGCGGCGCCACAAATCTAATGATTCGACCAACAACTCTTCTGTATAATCTATGGGTTTTTGGTAGTGCCCAGACAGACAAAACAAGCGAAGAGTGTTGGGCCCCCACTCATCAAGTATGTTTCTTGTGGTTTTTATATTTCCCAATGATTTTGACATCTTTTGGCCGGATATGGTGACCATGCCAACATGCATCCATACTCGGGCTAATGGGAGTTTGGTACATGCCTCGGTCTGGGCAATCTCGTTTTCATGGTGTGGAAATATTAGATCCCGGCCGCCCCCATGTATGTCGAATGTCTCACCTAAATGTTTCAGACTCATGGCCGAGCACTCTATGTGCCAGCCTGGCCTTCCAGCACCCCATGGGCTCTCCCAGTGTGGCTTTGAGTCTGTCCTCTTCCATAAAGCAAAGTCCACCGTATCGTGTTTATCCTCTTTTGGGTCTATTCGTGTACCAGAGCGCAACTCTTTGATGTTCTTCTTTGAGAGTATCCCATACTCACTAAAAGACTCCACCATATAGTATACGCCAGACTCGGCTACATACGCATGCTTTAACTCTATTAACTTTGATATTATGTCGATTATATCTTGTATATGCGTGGTAGCCTGAGGATACATGTCTGCGCGTTTAACGTTTAATCTATCAAAGTCCTGATGATATCTCTCTATATATGAAAAACTCAGCTCTAATGCATCTACGCCCTCTGCCTCTGCCCTCTGAATTATTTTATCATCTATGTCGGTAAAATTTTGTACCATTGTTGTCTGCCTACCCATATCTTCTAGATATCTGCGCAACACATCAAAGACGATTATGGTTCGGGCATGGCCTATGTGGGTGTCATCATATGTGGTGACGCCACACAAGTATATTTTGATATTTTTATTATGTAGCTTTATAGGCGTACCGCTCATCGTATCATGTATCTCTATCGAGTCCACTGTCGTATTGTAAATTATCGCATATAAAAAATTAAAAAAAGTATCACTCTAGATTCAATGGTATTGATGCAGAACCAAATGATTCACTGATTCTAAAGTGGTACTCTTTGGTATCATCATATACAAACGTTGTACCACCATATCCTATATTTGGTCCAAAGATTATCTCGAACTCTCGGCCCTGGTCTGGTTTTAGAGTGATACTTCCACTAGTAAAGTCTGTGGATGCATACTTGTATGCGTTGGTACCATCCGTCACATCATAGTTGCATATTGCAGGACCTGAACATGATAGTGTAACGTTGTCGTCTCCATGGTTTATTACATACATACGAATGGTGAGTAGCGGCTGGCCACCTGCGGTATTCTCAAGATGCGCACCAGGGTAGTAATATGTGATGGGGCCCACCACATAAGCAGTAGCAGTATCGGTGTACTCTTCACGTAGCATCTCCTCTCTGATGGCATTCTCACAGTCCCGTATCTCGTATGCTCTTGTAAACTCAGCGCATACTGCTAGTCTGTCATCTGATTGTACGGATATTACTCCAATCTGTATCAGATGAGTTATGGCTGCAACAAACTCAGCATCCGATGTTATATCATCTGCCCACCATTTTACACTGGTCTTTACCCATTCGGGTATAGTCTCGCTTGTATTCTCACTCTGTATGTCGCCTACGACTATTACATCAATTTCAATCAGATGAGTTATGGCCCCCACAAACTCAGCATCCGATGTTATGCCATCTGCCCACCAACCTGCGGTGGCCTTTATCCACTCGGGGATTACATCATCTGATGCTTGTGCTGTGGCAACCCCCACTGTTATTACTAGTAGTGCTATGTATGGTATTATATTCATTAAATAATTTATGGTCTTTATAGTATATAACTAGTGGTAAAATGTTAACCTAGTGCTAAAATCATCACACATCAACGTATATGCTGCTATCTTGTACTTTTACCGGATATGTGCGTAATTTTATGTCTTTTAGATAGTCTATCAGCTCGCCGGTCCGTATGTTGTAGTGCCAAAAGTGCAGAGGACACTCTACTATGTCGCCATCCAGATTGCCCGGGGCCAGCGAGCCGTCTTGGTGTACACATATGTCATCAATGGCATGGTATCCGTCTTGGTTGAATACAGCTATCTTGTTGCCATCTATATCAAAGGCCTTGCCCTTGCCAGGTGCTATATCTCCTTGTGTGGCTACCTTCTTCCAGACCATTACAATATCATCTGTGGAGAGGTATAAAATTTTTAGTCATCGTATAGGTGCTTTGTCTCAAAGTCATCTATCTCATGTATCATGTGGCCATCTTCAGTAAGTTTCTCCTGTTCGATTAGTATGCGCCTTACCAGTAGCCAGTATATTGTGGCTAAGGAGCGGCGACCCTTGTTGTTTGCTGGTATTACAAGGTCTACGTTTGCTGTTATGTTGTCTGTATTGGCAATGCCTATTACAGGAATGCCAGCGTTTGTAGCCTCTATGATGGCCTGTTCGTCTACTTGGGGGTCGGATACCAGTATGAGCTTGGGCTCTATGTAGTACTTTAAGGATGGGTTTGTCAATGTGCCAGGCATAAATCTGTTGAGTTTCATCTGCGCACCTGTGATCTCGCAGAACTTTTCAATAGGCGAGTAGGCAAACTCTCGACCACTACATACTAGTACATTTTCAGGACCCACCTTGTTTATGAACCGACCTGCAGCGTCTATGCGTTGTAGCGTGGTATCCATATCGAACTGGTACATACCGTCCGGATTGGCCATGGTTATGAACGGTGCCATGAACTTTGTCTTGACGTGTGTGCCAACACGAATTCCCGTACTTAGTATCTTGCTTTTGACATCTAGCGGTTCCTGCATCATGTGTTTATAACTCTCCTAACCCACGTATTAAATCGTTTCCAGATATTCGTAGTAATTCGTTCAGTTTGGCGACGCGCTCACCACCCAGTATGCCTGTCTTTAATAGTGCCGAATCAGTAGATACTCCCACATGTGCTATCTGAGAGTCGTTGGACTCACCAGAGCGGTGTGATGTTATCAGTTTGATGTTGTTCTGTGTGGCCATATCGGCAAACTGCATGGCTTCGTATAGAGAGCCAGCCTGATTTACCTTTAGTATGGCAGCATTGCAGGATTTGTCAGATATGGCCTTTTGCAGTATTGTATAATTGGTGACTGTGAGATCATCTCCAACTATTAAGACATCTGGAAACCTTGATGTTAATATGGACATATCTTTGAAGGCCTCTTCATGTACTGCATCTTCGACGTACTTTATTTTGTAACGCTTTATGATATCTGAGACAAACTCTATCTGCTCACCTGTACTGTTCTCAAAGCCTGCCCTGTCGTAGATGTATCTGTCCTGTTTTTGGTTGTACTGTGTGGATGATGCAAAATCAACACCAAGTGCGACCTCCTTGCCGAGTGTATATCCCAATGACTCGCAGGCGCGCGCCGATATCTCTAGTGCCTGTTCATTGTTCATGTTGGGCGCCCAACCTCCCTCATCACTTCGACCTCGTGTAAATGTAATGTCGCGCTCTGCGAGTAGTACGCCAAGTTGTTTGTGTACATCAATGTTTGTCTGTATGGCATCTCGTATGGAGCGACTTGCCAGAGCAAAGACCAGTATCTCTTGTATATCTGGTGCTCCATGGCCAGCATGGGCGCCACCGCCTAGTATGTTGCCTAGTGGTATGGGAAGTTTGTAGTGTTCTTTGGAATGTATGGACTTGTATAGTGGTATGTCTTGTGTGAGGGCGGCCACCTGTGCTGACGCCATAGATACAGCATAGGCAGTAGAGCCACCAATTACCGAGTAGTTGTCTGTATTATCTATGGTCTTTAGAGCTTCGTATATGGCCTTTTGATCTGTAGAATCTATACCTATGAACTTTGAGGCATTATCCTCTAGTATGTCTAGGGACTTTCGCGCACCACCCTTTGGAAATGCAGCCGCTTCGTATCGACCCACACTAGCACCAGATGGGGCTGCTGCACGACCAGTATGAGTCTTTGTGGATATATCTACTTCTATAGTCGATTGGCCTCGACTGTTGTATATTATACGGCCTCGTACAGATGTTATGAGTGTCAAATAATTTCCCGACGCGTCTCTTCGTTTCTTTTGTGCATGGCTTCATAGAATGGTATTACCTGATGTATGGTCTCGACAGTAGTGAGTAGCATTCGGCGGCAACAGTATCTGTGTAAACCTAGACTATCTAGTATCTCTCTGGACTCTCTTCCAGCCTTTAACTCCCTTTTGTATGCACTCATCTTATCGGCGATTAAATTTCCACATGTAAAACATCTAACTGGTACCAGCATATGGTACAGCTCCCCTCAAGGAATATAAAAACCATACATCATATTTGCCATGCGGGCGTCGCCCAGCCTGGCCAAAGGCGCTAGCTTGAGGGGCTAGTCTCTTAGGAGTTCGTGGGTTCAAATCCCATCGCCCGCATCTCTGATATTAGATACTGTCGTCGCCTCTCCTCAGTGATTATTGCCCTAGAGTTCTCTAGTGTTATACGGCATACGTCCAACTTACGCTTTGACTCTTTTAGTATGGTGTTGTATGCGGCAAACGGATACAGGTCTTCGTATAGTGACTCCATTGTATCAAATGTATTGTAGGCGGTATCTAGGTTGCCATTGCGGATGCAGTTCAGCATGAAGCGTTTCAGCTCTCCAATGGTATCTAGCATGCCTAGTATGTAGGATTCGGGACTAACGCCTATCTGCTCTGGTGTCGGGATTGTATTGTGATTTACTATATTGTATAATGTGCAGGCTTCTGTGTACTCTTGCTCAACGGTGACTATGTCGCGGGGTGTGGCTATGCGTTGTAGTTTGGTCAGGCTGGACTTTATGTTATGTAGCATCTCTTGAGATTTTTTGCCATCTCCTTGGTGTATCTGTATTATTGTCCTGCTACAGTCGGCTATTATGCGCCGGGACTCGGAGTGTATCTGCTCTCGAAATATCTGCGCCTTCTCCATGTGCTGTATTATATCATCAAAGTGTTCCATTACACTACGTTACTTGTGGCGATTAAAATTGTTGCTGATCCGTGTATTGTTTTGATAGTAGTCAAACTCTTGTGTATAGTCGTATGGATGAGGCCACAATCCTATCTACTCGTATGTGCTCGTCTACCCCAACATCCCTATGAATTTGCTCGCGCTATACGCTACACAGTTTGTCGAGGCGCTGTTCGAAATCCAGCATGCCGGGTGGCTCGTAGTATGATGTCTGGTATTTATCAAGCTTGATTGACGCCAATGACCCGCGTTGATTGTTCCGTTTGCGGATGAAGGTTCAGCAGGCTGTAGTTGGGATTATGGAGTTCTGTGCCTGCCTGTATGTGGGCGGATGAGTCATGCCACCGTCCTGTTGACCACCAACTGTCATGACTTCGTCAAACATGGCTTTTATAGGTGGATTCCCACGCCGTGCTATGGTCAATTTAACAGTCTACGTTGATGAATCCGGTAACGCGTAGTGGAATGCAGTAAGATCCAATATTTTTCGATCTTATTAGCTTAGAAGTAATATTCAAAATCCGGCACTTAGGCGACCTTAACCTGCATGATACCACATATGGTAGGCTCTAGAGATACACTCACACCCAAACCAGGGGCAGAATTATAAATGTTGTATATCAGATAGAATACATATTACATGTCATGTATGGTCAGGCGGCTACTGCCAAACCGGGCGTCTCTGATGTCATGTCCCATATATTACAGGATGTTTTGGTGGGTTGCCGGACACCATCAGGCAGCATGTAATCCATGAGTTTTGGAGGAGCCAACTCGCTATTATTCACAATGCCAGTTATTGTCGCCTTTAGGTCGTCTATCGAGTCAAAGTAGTTGCCTGCCAAGGCGCGCTTGAGATCACGCCACAGCATCTCTATGGGGTTCAGTTGAGGAGTATACTTGGGAAGGAAGATGCGCACCATACCACCATTGGAATCTCTCTCGTACTCGTTCATCGTTTGCGACTTGTGAGACGAGACATTATCCAAAACGACTGCCACATTCCTCACGCCCTCCCTGACCTTGTTCATGAATATCTTGAGGGTCTCTGAGTCGGTCGAATTTACAATGGCGATATGGAACCAACCGTCCCCTAACACGCCCATAAGCCGTACAGACTTTTTTGACCAGCTCATGGGAATGGTCTCATGACCGCCAACTGGCAGCCAGCCATAGCCGTTCCACCCGCCCACCATACATGATGCCTCATCCAGGGCCATTATGACATATCCGAGAATCGCCATTGTTCTAAGACGTTCTCCAGTAGTCTCCTTGAACTCTTTTTGTTCCTCCTCTGAAGCGCTCTTGTGTGGAGCTGGCCTTGACTTGCGGAATGAGTAATCTACATCATGCATCGTACGACGTATGGTGTCGAGACTACACTTCACACCTAATTTTTCGTATATCACACCTTTCATCATCTTGGCCTGCCATCGTTTCCTCTTAAATCCAAACTGTACGGGCGATTTGGACAGCCACCCTTGTATCGTATTCATCATGGCATCACTCAACAATCGAGCTCGGCCAGGAGGCTTGCGGTCATCCAAATCGTTCAAACCTCTATCTCTTCCCCTTACTAACCAGCCGCGTATCGTACCCGGCCGCCTATATAGCTCCTTTGCTATCGTGTCGATGGTCTTGGATTCCTTTCTCTTGATGCATGCCAACAACACGGTCTTCTCCTTACCCTCTTGGAGGTTCGCCATACGCTCTTCCATCTCTTTAATGGTATAATCTGGCATGAACTTGTCACCTTTTTGGATACGTTCTTCCCCCTTTGCCGTGGGTCGTGGGCCATCTTTTGATTTGTCATGGTTAAATACTGTATCCGTGTTATTCTTTTGTGCCGACCTTTTGGGGTTGAACATACCATTAGGTGGCACACTCTTCTTTAAATACTACTTAGTTGATCTAAATTAACTTTGTTGTACAACAAATTTCACCCGCATCCCAACGGAGCGTCGTAACGGCACGATACAATACTGTGAACTGGACCGTACATACTCAACCCCCCCACCACAATAAGCACAATAGACTAGAGGATAAACCATACGGGATGTGTTCTATATGCCCATGCGGGGTTGTTGACCTTGTTGAATATCTGTTAGTATCCACAATATGATATCGTGGTTAAATACAAATTTGTACCAATACCTTCAAAGGTTTCGAAGAATGAAGGTATTGGCACTTACATATCATTGGACAAAGACAGTATTTAACGACATACATCATGATGTGTGTATCTGGAGGACACATCCGGAATGATATCATCGCAGTCATATCATTATGATATGGCAACACGTATCGGCATTCCTTATTCACCGCACATAACAATTTCACAATATCCTACGCCGTCGATAAACACCATGCCGTACAACAAATCTAACAGCATTTACCACATACATCACAAATTCATAAATGATATATTTCAAAAATGGGAACGCACGCTCGCACAACTGTACCATGCCAATAATGTCATTCGTAATTTGGAACGCATCATACAACAGGGAACAGAATCATCCTCCGGCGAATCGACACTATTACGGAAGGAGGTGGTTGCGGTATCGCGTGAGAACCTTGATTTGCATGATATCATTAAACAGAAGGATGCAGAGATATCGCAGTTAAAATACGACATGCAATACGCAGAGAGCCAATATGTACAGAGGATAACGGCATTAGACCAAACCATACGCCATTTGACGGAAAAATATGGTGAAAAGAGCGACATGTGTGAAAAATTGTCTGTACACCTAAAACGCTACGAGAATCAAAATACTCCGGGTCACACCACATACAATAAATAGCGAGAAGAGTTGCGCAATGATGAATCCATACGGAGCGGTCAGCCAGTACAAAAAAGAGACACGATAGGCCCACCAGTAGGACATGATGGGCACCACATATCACTTGACATCTCCGACACCATACTGTACACAACACACAGATGTTACAAGTGCAACTCAAATAACCTGAAACGTATGACACACATCTCCAAGTGTATACTGGACTTTGAGGGGGATACGCGTATTATATCATATGTGAACCATACTGGCTATTCAATGATGTGTGAGCATGACCACATCTCAAAGCCCACATTCCCGGGTATACCGTACACAGCCTTTGGACCTGAAGCCCTAAAACACATACTGGTGTATGCCACCCGCAGAGCGGTAGATTCGGACATTTCGCACTACTTTTCGTGTTTATACGGCAAGGGAATATCGCACAACTCGGTATGGAACGCGCGAAAAGCCCTCAGCCTTGTTCTGGCTCCCACAATACAGTACATATTAGAAGAGTTTCGCAAGGCAAAATTCCTTCAACTCGACGAGTCGATATACCGATACCGCAAAAGAAGAATATACGTGTGGGTGATACGGTGCGATACCGCTACACTGATAGTGCCGCGCCTGGGCAGGGGCGCCGAAGACATCTATCCATACGTAAAGGATGTACTTGACAAACCAGTCGTAGTGGACGGATACGCGGTATATCCTAATTTATTCCGTATAATACAGCGGTGCTGGGCTCACATACTGCGTGATGCAGAAGATGTCTGTATACGCGACAAGAAGAATCCGTTATACAAGGAATTATACCATAAACTAAACGTCATATTTCGCAAGGCCAAAAGGATAGCAAAGGATACGGCCAAGAGTGGTGGCGCAGACATGCACACATGTAATGTGTTGGCAGATGAAATACGTGAGCTGGCGGCCGGATACGGCAATGTGCAGTTTGCCGGTACGCTGGCTAGTGCTGCGGACAACCTCTTTACGTTTCTTAGATATTCGGGCATGCCGCCTACAAACAACAACTCTGAGCTGGACGTACGCGACTATATCATTCCCCAACGCAACATACGCCGCAAGTTCATGTCCGAGATAGGGATGGCCGTCTTTGCCGTATTGCAAAGTTTTGCCGCCACATGCGACAAACTAAATCTGGACATTGGAGAGTCATTCATCAAGATACTTGTTGAACCGCTACACAACATATTTGATGATGTCAACACGCCCGTACAAGAAGTGGGGTTGAGTCATGTTTTGAACGGGCGACCGGTCTTGCCCATGCCGGTTACTACACCCGCACTACCCGAGACTATTACCATACCAGAAGCATCTTTACCCGTCCTGTTTAGGGATACCGCATATACAGTACCTGCCGTACCCATGATGCCACCCCAAAATACAACGGCTATTGCACCCACATCTACACAAGAGTCGAACGACACATCACACAAGAAACCAACTCACAATACCAACACTATGACATTGACACGTACGATAGACACATCATGTATGCCCCCGACCAGAACATGCCCCATTTCA
Source organism: Nitrosopumilaceae archaeon (assembly GCA_965219765.1). Classification (GTDB taxonomy): domain Archaea; phylum Thermoproteota; class Nitrososphaeria; order Nitrososphaerales; family Nitrosopumilaceae; genus VYCS01. The sequence continues at coordinate 999,155 of CBDCOI010000001.1, read as the reverse complement.
TACTACACAAAGCCTGACTTTATCGTGCCGCACACATGTGTACTAGCGACTTATGGGCATGACGATTATCTGCTGTTTCACCACAAACCACCGCCGTCCTTCTAAATATGATTTTTGCATACGAAATATCGCAAGACGGCTGGGGGGGGGGGGGGTTGAGTATGTACAACTGGACCCATATCGATCTTTTTATAACCAATACGGTGCCATCGGCCACTGGAAAAATATTGAGGATCATTGCTGAGTACTACGCGGTGCTGAACAAGCCGGAGCATATCAAAAAATTTCCATTTTTTGTAATAGGATTTGTAGTCTGCCAAGAACCGCAGTTGCTGCGCAAGAAAATAGGGCGCCTAATGATCAAACTACACAAAAGGAAAAAATATCACCGAAGCGTAATGGAGTTAAAATTTAATCCGTATAGTGCCTTGAAAAAACAGGGCTGTTCAAAAATTGAGATACAGACGAGGTGGGAGCCGTATTTTGACCTTGTGCGTAAACAAGCAAACTCACTGATAGCAAACACCGTTGATGGTGTCTTTGCGGGCGTTCTTGACAAGCGTACGATAAGAAGAAATACGTGGACTTCCGAAAGGATCGGAAATTTTCTATTTAACAGGTCGTTATATCAGAACATACTGCCCAACGTTGGTGACTTTGATGATCTGACGGTAATCTATGACAAAGGCCGGTTGGATCCGAAAAGAACTGTATTGTATGGAAATCATGTCGCTTAGGCTTAGCTAAGAGAAGACCGCAGGAATACAACAAGCTATATAGATCAGGAGAATTGACTAAGACTATGTTGACGGACAAGTCCATACGCTATATCATAAGACAGCTGGAGAATGGTAGGAGTACTATGGTGGTGGCAAAAGAGATGAAGGTATCACAGCGGCACATCCAGCGGCTGTGGGCCGAATATCTAAAGACCGGGACGGTTCATATCCAGGGCCGAGCGGGACGGCCCAAGGGAGCCAAACCCTCTGATGCCGAGGTAAAAATGGTGCTGGACACACACCGTCGCTGGCCAGACGGAGTGCAGTTGACAGTAAAGAGGCTCCGGAAGACCGGATATAATATAGGATACACTAGAGTATATCACATATTGAAGTCCAACGGTATGGTCACATCCTCCCCGGCAAAGTCAAGGCAGCGGAAATGGGTGCGGTACGAACGCCTCTACTCAAATGCCATGTGGCATACTGACTGGCATGTCATGAAGGATCCTCGAATGAAAGGAATGAACCTGATCACCTACCTGGATGACGCTTCGCGGTGCGTCACCGGAGCGACTCTCTTCAAGGAGGCCACCTCGGAGAATGCAGTGACGGCGCTGAGGCAGGCCATAGGCAGGTTCGGCGTACCGGCAACCATCCTCTCTGACAACGGTTCTTGTTTTGTAGGAGCGCGAGGCCGCAAAAAGCCGAAGAGTTCTTGGATGCCGACATTGTTTGAGAACGAACTGCTGTCCCTCAACATAAGCCTGATCAACTCAAGACCATACCACCCGCAGACCAACGGAAAACTGGAACGATTCCACAGGAGCATTGAAGACGAGATATGGCGCTATGGTTGTCTGGACGACTACATTGAATACTACAACACCGATAGATTACACTGGGCGCTGGACATAGACAACTATGAAACACCCATGATGGCGTTCCACAACAAGACGGCCATTAACGAGACAAGGAGGCAGAATCCCAAGTGGATGGAGGCGGACATCAATGAGTGACGGCGACGACGTAGCGCGACATGATTTCCATACAATACAGGATCCGAAAAGAACCCAAAACTTTAATCAATACATGCAAAATACGAAATTCTATCTGGCGCGTAATGGGACAAAAAAGTATACCAGAAATGTGACCGCATTCAAGGATGTCAATTCACTCTCGGATCCCGGAATCTGGGCGGCGGACTTTGTCGCTGGGTCATTCAGACACGCGTACCTGAGTGGCGACCAAACCTATGTGGACATACTAAGGCACAAATTTGTCGGATCTGGTGTAAGAAAGATGTGGTTTAAGTGAATGTAGGCGAACCCCTTGGACCTTCGGATAAATCCTACGCCAGTTGGCACGGCTTTTATCGGGCCTTACTCACCTACAATGACTATTAAGTTATTATGGTTATAAAACTTCATCTTTTGGGGCTGTTCACAACTAGATCCATGTGACCGCTGTTAATTCGGGTCTAAAGGAATAGTCTCAAGTATATGCCCTATAGATGAACATACGTAGACTGGTCTGAATGCTAGAGATGAATCATACTCGCATGGTAGCGACAGCATATATCCAATTGTACTACCGATGTAGGGCCGCCGGAGGAGACTCCCGAGGGCTTTATGTTAATGGGACACACCTTTGTGATAATCGTCAAACTCTTGTGTACTGTCGTATGGCTGAAGCCAAAATCCTAGCTAATCGTATGGATTCAGGTATGCGACCCTGTATGGTTATGCGGTTCAGGAGATGTCTTGTCTCATGTATGGTGCATCCAGATACGTGCACATCTAGTGTATGGCCTGTATGCAGATGTACTGTATGTCTATCTGGTAGTGCGTTGTAGATATGGAGCTTTTCAGGTGGTAATGTATTTGATATGTCCTTGTGGTGTGTATCTGATATTACCAGTACGGGTATGTTTAATGACTCTGATATGCGACGAATATCCACAATATTGTATCTAGATAGTATGCTCCCCCATGTTATGACATATGATACATCGCACCTTGAGCGGCACATCTTTAGTATTGTGTCAGTAGAGTCATCACCTGTAACTTTGATGGTATCAAAGACAAAACCATCCAGTAGAAGGTCATTTCTCATTATTATGCCCGCAAGGGTGGATGTTGCAGCCGATGCAGAGTAGCTCTCGGCAATGGATATGCCTCGAATTCCATGCTTGTCCAGGTGTAAGTGTCGCAATGTTATCATATCTGGATGTAATGGTTTTTAAACGGGCTATAGAATAAATCGGTACTTGAGTGAATACCGCCATATAGTGAGGATACTGGGAAACGACATACCAGGTGATAAAAAGTCCATAGTGGGACTGACACAGATTCGAGGAGTGGGATATAACTTTGCCAATGCCATCCTGTTGAAACTAGATATAGACAAGAACTCTAGCATGGGGTATATGAGTGAGGATAATGCCGCACGCATAGAGGAGTTGATACAGAACCCACAATCTGCGGGATTTCCGATTTGGTTTTTAAACCGCCGCAAGGATATAGAGACCGGTCAAGATATGCATCTGTTGACATCAGATATTCAGTTTACAATTCGCAAAGATATAGAGAGAGAACGCCAGGTGAACAGCTGGCGTGGATATAGACATCTATATGGTTTGAAGGTACGCGGACAGCGCACCCGCACCACAGGACGTGGAGGCGGTACGGTGGGAGTGGCAAAAGGAGGAAAGGCCCAGCCAGGCAAGAAGTGATGAATGATGGGTGACCCAAAGTTTCCACGTAAGGTATGGCGAAAACCAGAGCGTCCACTAAATTATGATCTTAAAATGGAGGAGCTACGCACCTTAGGTTCGTTTGGCTTGCGCACAAAGAGAGAACTGTGGAAGGCGCATACCGAACTGTCTAGAGTGCGACATCAGGCCCGCTCTCTTTTAGCTCTACGACAAGAGGTCCGTGCAGAGCGCGAGCCCATACTTATGAGATCCCTTACACGTATAGGTCTGGTAAATGAGGATGCCACACTTGATGATGTATTGAATCTGCAGGTGACTGACCTACTATCTAGAAGACTACAGACTGTGGTGTGGAAGAATCTAGGATTCAAGTCTCCGTACCAGGCCCGTCAGGCAGTGGTACATGGCCATATACTGATAGGTGATCGTATAGTGAACATCCCTTCATATGTGGTGCGACCCGATGAGGAATCCACAATACGGATAAATCCATCATCAACATTAAAAGTAGAACCAAAGACCAAACAATAATGTGCTCTATAATTGGATATGTGGGCAAATCTGATGCTGCACCCATTTTGGTCAAGTCACTACACAGAATGGAGTACAGGGGATATGACAGCGTGGGTGTCGCCACACATGATAATGACTCAATATGTATGCGCAAGGGAACTGGCCGCGTACAAGAGGTAAACGACCAAAAGGGTTTGGATGCGCTCTCTGGTGTTACTGGACTGGGACATACCCGTTGGGCTACACATGGTGCCGTAACTGATATCAATGCTCATCCTCACATGAGCAGCTCTGGAGATGTGGCCATCGTACATAATGGCGTTGTAGAGAATCATGAGACATTACGTGATAGATTAAAAGAAGATGGCTATACATTTGCAAGCGAAACAGATAGCGAGGTTATAGCCAATCTATTACAGTATCACAAGGATATAACCGGAGACATCAAAGAGTCACTAGTCAATACCATACAGGATATACAAGGCCATTATGCGTTTATAGCGATGTTTGATGATGGCACTATGGTATCTGCACGATACGGCGAGCCACTGATAGTGGGCATGGCAGAGAATGGTATCTTTCTGTCTAGTGATGTACTAGGATTCATAGAGCATACCGACGAGGCCATATATCTGGAGAGTGGCATGTGCTGTATGATACAGAATAACGATGTGCAGATTATGGACTATGCGGGGAATGTTATAAAGCATCGTACCACTACGGTATCAAAGGAGTTTGGCGATACACGCATGGGCGAATACGCCAATTACACACTAAAAGAGATACACGAGCAGCCAAATGCCATACTACGCGCCGGCATGAATTCCCACAAACAGATAGAGCAAGTATCTGATATGATACGGTCTGCAGGTTTTGCATATGCTACAGGTAGCGGTACTAGTTATAATGCCGCCTTGATAGGCCAAAAGATACTAAGACAGTCTGCTGGCATACGACTTGAGGTTATATTGTCCAGTGAGATGTCTGCAGAGTCTGATATGCTGCGGTCCGGCGATGTCCTACTTGCAATATCCCAGAGTGGCGAGAGCGCCGATGTCTTGGATGCGGTACGCATAGCCAAAGAGGCAGGCTGTGTAATTGTATGTATAGTGAACTCTGTAAACTCATCACTGGCAAAAACATCTGATGTGACACTCTTGATGGACTGTGGTCAGGAGATTGGGGTGGCCGCCACAAAGAGTTTCATGGCACAGTGTGGCTTGTTGTTACGTCTAGTCGATACACTGACTGATGGTGCGAGAATTGATCATAATAAAATATCTCATGCAATATCCGATGTAATATCAAACTCTGATAGTATACGTGATGTGGCGTATACACTTGGTGATACCAAGGATGTCTATGTTTTAGGGCGGGGCATACACCATTCGGTGGCACTTGAGGCTGCCCTGAAGATAAAAGAGTTGACGTATATTCATGCTGAGGGACTGAACGGTGGCGAGATGAAGCATGGCCCCCTAGCATTGATAGACAAAAGCAGTGTTGTAATCGTAATGAACCCACATGATAATACCTACAATGATATGCTGCTTGGTGCCCGTGAGGTGCAGGCTAGAGGTGGTACCATAATAGGAGTATCTGATAAGAGTAGTGATGTATACGACCACTGGATTGGCATACCATCTGGCGATGGTGTTACGTATTCACTTGCAGAGGTTGTGGTCTCGCAGCTACTTGCGTATTATGCCGCCCTGGCCCGGGATATCAACCCGGACTATCCTAGAAACCTGGCAAAGTCAGTCACGGTCAAGTAATATGGTGTCGTACTCCTCATCTATATGTGGCAGTATGTCTGTATTAGTTATGGTCTGAGCCGCATATATGGCGCCCCCCGCCCCGGCCCCCTCTTTGGCAAAGCCCTCTGCATACGCCCGGATTCCTGCATGTCTTGAGTCTTCTAGATGTGGATTCACTGATATTACATTAACGCCAAATAACTCAGCCTGCTTATGGAATGACACTTTTGGGTCATCGGCCACATATGTGGTCGTCGCCAATGTTGTGTCTTGTATGTTATGTTTCATCTTGGCAGATAAAGCTAATACGGCTAGCATCTGTGTGCCACCTGCTAATATGACATTTGATGATGATCCATTTAGCATGCCGGCCACAAACAGTATCATGGGGTCGGCGGTCTGCGCCGCCACATTCAGATATGTGTCCATGTTTAAGCGTGACAGGGCAGCAGATACTACCCGCTCTTTTATATCTGTAGGATTGTCTGGCATTGATGAGCTCACTTTATACGGCAAGTTTAGTCCCCGTAGGAGCGCCAATGCCGTAGTGGTACCCGCGGGTATGGACTCTCCTATGATTAGATTGTCACAGAGTGATGATAACGTACGGCCCACATACTCGCCTACCTGTATTGTGTATAAGGCGTCCTTATACGACATGGCCGGTTTCACCTCTATGTTGTTTCCAGGTTTTATGCCTGTGTGTATGTGTGGCATCTGGGGCGATACGGCACAACCGGCATCTATTACGATATGTGGTATGTCTGCGTATGTTAGGGCTGCTCTTGTTAGTAGAGCGGGTGTGGGCTTGCCGTCGGGAGTTGCCGGCAGACCTGGTATGGATATGCAGTGACCATGGTGTATCAGCTCGGCATCGGCAGGTGGCGTATATATCGTATCTTGAGGGCTGGCCCCAGCAATTGTGATTCCAGGTATCTTTGCTGTATCAGTATATGATAGTACAAGTGAGAATAGGGTGCGGCCCGGCTTTAGAGTCAAGATTATCCCAATAATGCAACAAACTCTTCTTCTGTGCGGGGCTGTAGTGCTAGATTGGTTGCTCTCTGTTCTTGTATGGTGCTTTTGGTGGTTCTGCCATAGTTGTGTCCTGGGTATATGGTATATGCGCCGTCTAGTTTTGATAGTCGTTGTAGTGAGTGATATAACTGCGATGCGTCGCCTCCCGGCAGGTCTATTCGCCCACAACTACCCACAAAGAGTGTGTCTCCGGTGAGAATTATCTTTTGTGTATCGTTTAGTAGACATATACTGTCTTGTGAGTGGCCTGGCGTATGTAACACCTGTAGTGTGCTGTCTCCAAAGTTTACTGTATCGCCTTCGTTTATGTCTATATTGTGAGGCATACCTGAGCTGGCATGCTGTATGATTGATATGCGTAATCGTTGGGATAATACCTGATTGCCCAGTGTATGATCAAAGTGACTATGTGTGTTGACTATGTTGATTGGTTGAAGATCTTTGGCTGATATGTAGTCTGTAATCTTGTCTAAATCCCATGATGGGTCCACTATGATGGCCTTGTTGGTGTGGCTGTCATGTATCACATAAGTAAAATTTTGCATTGAACCTACTGATATCTGCTTTATCAGTATCATTATATTATATCCTCCTCGGCTTCGGGAGGGATTCCTATATGTTCTGTGTATAATATACCGGTTATATCTGGCCGTTTGGGAATGCCCCGTTTCATCTTGTGGAACGTCACAGTTACATCTGCATGTATGCATGCGTCGGCATGTAGACCTGTATCTGGATTCAGGCCCGATGGCACATCCACGGCCAATACAAATACCTCTGAATTATTTACGTACTGTATGGCTGTACTGTATGGCTCTCTTATCTCTCCTGTTATACCCGTACCTAGCATGGCATCTACTATTATGTCGTACTGTATTGTAGTGTCTATACTATACGATATTGTTATGGATGGCATCTTTGTTAGTATGTTGTAGTTTTGTTGACACTCTGAAGTCTTTATCTTTGATGGCTCTCCCATCAGACATACGGTAACATCGGCTCCATAACCGGCCAGATGTCTTGCCATGACTAGGCCATCGCCACCGTTGTTGCCCATACCTGCTATGACAAGTATGGTTTTGGATGATATGTCATCTGTATGGCTTAGCAGTCTTTGTACGGCGGCCGCCCCGGCATTCTCCATCATCAATATCTTATGGAATCCCATTCTGTGGCCAGCATTTTCAATGTCGTACATCTGCTTTACCGATATCTCCATGAATGTGTAGTGTAATCATCCTGATAATATCTTTTGCAAAATCGACAGCGTTTCATAATTTGTGACCTGATACAATTTGGGCAGTTCGGCCGCCATGCGAAACCCAGACTGCACGGGGCGGAATTCTGTCCTCTCCACGGCCTTGCGCATGACATATTTGGTTTTGTTATACACGGCCATCTTTGTAGCAATTTCCATCACCATATGTTCGGGTTTTACCGCCCGGAGCGCCTCGCCCAGCAGCCTCTTGAACGAGGATACTGTTATCTTCACCATCTGTCTGCTGTTGTACCAGACACTACTCCACTTCTGATGTTTTTTGCATTCGTTCCTCCTTATTTTGGCGAGCAACCACCCCACAACTGCTCTAGGACGAACACGTGTTTGTTACTACAGTTGGCGCACCTGTGTACGTCATGCCGTTTAGTATATTCAGAACGGTTGTAATGCAAGATGCCCTTGTGGTCCTGTGGTGGACCCGCTTTGTGACTATTCGGGCCCATGTCAGTATTGTTCTTGGCGGAGGGATTGTCTCTGTTTGCGGCATTGCCGGCACTCTCAGAATCCAGAAGGGGTTCTTCTTTCTGGAACTTTTTTCTCTTGGGCATTATATATTGAGGCGCCGCACCAAATATGCATTCTCAGATTCGTATTGATCAATCATTGATGCTTTTTCCTCTTTCAATAGAATTACTTGAGACCAAAGTTCCGCATTATCTTTTTCTAAAAGATCGATTTTGCAGTATATTTTTCTTAGTTCCTTTCTGAGTAATGCAGAATCTCCCATTAAATTATCCAAATTTAATACCAGCTTAACCTTTCTATTCAAATCTGTCCTTTATGTAGGCCTGAGCATATACAAATTGGGGGCTTTAACATTAAATAATAATACCACCATTCTAATATTAATGCCAGATATAGATATGGCTGAGTATAGGCAGATACGAGCCGAATTGGATGAGCTAAACACCAGAGTTGACGCATAGTGGAATGCAGTAAGATCCAATATTTTTCGATCTTATTAGCTTAGAAGTAATATTCAAAATCCGGCACTTAGGCGACCTTAACCTGCATGATACCACATATGGTAGGCTCTAGAGATACACTCACACCCAAACCAGGGGCAGAATTATAAATGTTGTATATCAGATAGAATACATATTACATGTCATGTATGGTCAGGCGGCTACTGCCAAACCGGGCGTCTCTGATGTCATGTCCCATATATTACAGGATGTTTTGGTGGGTTGCCGGACACCATCAGGCAGCATGTAATCCATGAGTTTTGGAGGAGCCAACTCGCTATTATTCACAATGCCAGTTATTGTCGCCTTTAGGTCGTCTATCGAGTCAAAGTAGTTGCCTGCCAAGGCGCGCTTGAGATCACGCCACAGCATCTCTATGGGGTTCAGTTGAGGAGTATACTTGGGAAGGAAGATGCGCACCATACCACCATTGGAATCTCTCTCGTACTCGTTCATCGTTTGCGACTTGTGAGACGAGACATTATCCAAAACGACTGCCACATTCCTCACGCCCTCCCTGACCTTGTTCATGAATATCTTGAGGGTCTCTGAGTCGGTCGAATTTACAATGGCGATATGGAACCAACCGTCCCCTAACACGCCCATAAGCCGTACAGACTTTTTTGACCAGCTCATGGGAATGGTCTCATGACCGCCAACTGGCAGCCAGCCATAGCCGTTCCACCCGCCCACCATACATGATGCCTCATCCAGGGCCATTATGACATATCCGAGAATCGCCATTGTTCTAAGACGTTCTCCAGTAGTCTCCTTGAACTCTTTTTGTTCCTCCTCTGAAGCGCTCTTGTGTGGAGCTGGCCTTGACTTGCGGAATGAGTAATCTACATCATGCATCGTACGACGTATGGTGTCGAGACTACACTTCACACCTAATTTTTCGTATATCACACCTTTCATCATCTTGGCCTGCCATCGTTTCCTCTTAAATCCAAACTGTACGGGCGATTTGGACAGCCACCCTTGTATCGTATTCATCATGGCATCACTCAACAATCGAGCTCGGCCAGGAGGCTTGCGGTCATCCAAATCGTTCAAACCTCTATCTCTTCCCCTTACTAACCAGCCGCGTATCGTACCCGGCCGCCTATATAGCTCCTTTGCTATCGTGTCGATGGTCTTGGATTCCTTTCTCTTGATGCATGCCAACAACACGGTCTTCTCCTTACCCTCTTGGAGGTTCGCCATACGCTCTTCCATCTCTTTAATGGTATAATCTGGCATGAACTTGTCACCTTTTTGGATACGTTCTTCCCCCTTTGCCGTGGGTCGTGGGCCATCTTTTGATTTGTCATGGTTAAATACTGTATCCGTGTTATTCTTTTGTGCCGACCTTTTGGGGTTGAACATACCATTAGGTGGCACACTCTTCTTTAAATACTACTTAGTTGATCTAAATTAACTTTGTTGTACAACAAATTTCACCCGCATCCCAACGGAGCGTCGTAACGGCACGATACAATACTGTGAACTGGACCCATATCGATCTTTTTATAACCAATACGGTGCCATCGGCCACTGGAAAAATATTGAGGATCATTGCTGAGTACTACGCAGTCCATTCAGAAATTGATAAGATAGAACAAAAATTAGGAAGATAAACGGTAAATTTTGTCTTGTTGACCAGCCATCTCGTATAACTCTTTGATTTCATTTTTCCCCATTCAAAATTTAAATAACAATATTGCATATTGTATACCATGGCCACACAAGAAGATTATGATAGAATACAAGCAAGAATTGATAAAGTTCGGGAAAATTTAGAAAATGTCCGTGAAGGCTTTGCCCAAGCCAGGAAGATGTTAGGCATGTCCCACTAGTATTATATCTTGGAGTCTACTCTGGCGGTATCCCCAATCAAAAATTAAATACAATATTGCATATTGTATAACGATGGTCACTCAAGAAGATTATGATAGGATACAGGCAAAAATTGATGAGGTCAATGAAGATATAGCCCGTGTGAGACGTGAAATAGCAGCAGACAGGAAGCGACTATGTTCCTGTTTGTAAATCAATATCTTTTTGAATATTACTGATCTTCTCTTGTATTGATTCTATATTGCAGTCATGTTTTCTAATTTTTATTTGTGTTGCAACTGCTTCATTGAATATCTGTTGTAAATCTTCTCAACTCTTCTCGCTCATCTTTGACTTGAAGTTCCGCATAACTCGTCTCAAACTGTGCATATGACCGCCGAAGCTCATCATCCATGGTACCTGTTATCATAACAATCGTTAATACACTACGATGGAGTCCTCTGCAGGACAGTATATGGTGTGCTGTATACTTATCGATCTGGCGGCCCGTATGGGTCTACAATACCAACCCGCAGCTGATAGGCATGCAAATTACGAAACACTATCATGAAATCTGAAACATTAAAAATTAGGCGTTATACACGGAGAGCATGTACTATGGTATACCTGATGACTATGAGAGCATTCGTACCATAGGCGACCTATTGCATTCAGAGTATGTGTTTGCAGATGCTCCAACACAGCTGCGGGAGAATCTGATGATGAGGCTAAATGATGATGACAGATATCCGGGTATTATAGGCCTGGACTCTGATGTGATACCCGCCTTGGATAGAGCCATACTGGCTGGCCATGATGTCTTGCTGGTGGGCCAAATCGGTCAGGCAAAGACCCGCTTGGCGCAGGTGATATCCTCCACACTACTATCTCCCATGCCTGTAATACATGGCAGTATTACAAATGATACCCCATATGATTTGCCACCTGAACAACTTGCCACACTATTACAGAGTGATGATATTGCTTCTGCATCATCAGAGTTCTATATCAGTCCTGAGAGCTCTGAGTATATACGGGATAATGGCTATGATGCTAAAATTAGATGGGTGTCAGGTTTTGATAGATCAAAGTTTGTAGTGGCCACCCCCGACATTACTGTAAAGGATATGGTGGGGTATATCGATGTGGCCAAGGTGGCAAAGAAGGGTGTTGAGATGTATGATGTGTCAACATACTCGCCAGGTTATCTGATGCAGGCCAAACACGGAATATTCTGTATTGATGAGCTACCCGTACTAGACACGCGCAAGCAGGTTGCTCTACTGTCTGTACTACAAGATGGACTCTTCACTGCAGGTTCGTATCCTGTAGTGTTTAGGCCTCGTACTGTATTATTCGCGACGGCAAACCCTGTGGATTACACGCACTCGGGGCGTATCATAGAGCCACTATACGATAGGTTAAAGAGCCACATACGCACCAGATATCCCAATACAATACAAGATGAGATGCGTATAATACTGCAGGAGGCCAACATACCGAATGATGCGATAATATCTGATACCGTATTGCATGTATTGGCTGGAATAATACGTAATGTGCGTACTAGTCCACTGGTGAATCAGGAGAAGGGTGTTAGTGTTCGCATGGGCATACATGGCTTGGAGTTGTTGGTTGCTGAGGCGTACAGGGCAAGACCCGATGCAATACCATCCCCTCGAATCTCTGATATGCATTGCCTGTATCAGGTGGCCCGCTTTGAGTTATCTGAGATTGATGATACATCTCAGAATAGACACGATACACTACATGATGTAATTAATCAGACAATACAAAATTATGATGTTAATATTAATAATGTTGCAATGGAGCCGTCTGATGTCGACAAAATAAAATCAGAGTTTGAGGGAGCTGAATTTCACACATCAAATACAATGTCGTATGTAGAGCAGCTGCAGTCTTTTCCTGCTTTACGTAATATTGTGGAGCAATTTGTTAATAATGGGAATTTTCATATTTTTGATATAAAAAATAATAGTAAAATAAAAGAGGCGGTCACGCCAGTAATGGTGGAGATTGTACTGGAGTGGTTGTGTAGACAGACGCCTAAAATATTGGAACGCCGTGACTCTAAGTATGTCCTCGCATAATGTGTATACATCTGCCGGTCCACAGATAACTGCGCAACAAAATGAGGATGAAATAAATCAAAATAATGGTGAAAAACTACTAGAAAGATTATGCCAGCAAGCACTAAAGGGAAAGAGCACACTAAATGATGTAAGTAAGGCATTTGTTTTGATGGAGGGTGATAATACTACTGAGACTGGCGATACGATTGGCGATGGAAAGTCGGCCGTAAAGAGACTACAAAGCATGGGATACGTTAAGGATGAAAAAAAGTGGCTTACAAAGAAGGGATTTGATGCCATTAGCAGAATGATACTGCGAAATATTATGCAGAACGCAAAATCTTCTGGTGTCGGGGAACACATGACCAATCTGAGGGGAAGTGGCGAGATTACCATGGATATGACCCGTAAATATGAGTTTGGCGATGATCCAAAGAATCTGAGCGTACACGATACCCTGTTAAATGCAATATTGCATCATGGCGATAATAAATTCCCACTAAATGTGACAGTACAGGATATGGCCGTACATGAGACATACTCGGATACTCGGGCCGCCATAGTGTACTGTATTGATTTGAGCTCTACAATGAAGACAAAGATGAAGGATGGTACCAGTCGCATGGAGTCGGCCAAACGGGCGCTCTGGGGCTTGTATGGTGCTAACACAAAATTATTTCCTGATGACTCGGTGTATATTGTGGGATTTGCGTCCATGGCGGCGCGTATACACCCATATGATATACCGTACCTGCGCGCCTTTGATGCAGATGAGTTTCTTCATTATACGAATTATCAGGCAGCATTGCAATTGTCCCGTAGCGTATTACGTAATGTAATATCTGATAATAAAAAAATAATTTTAATTACCGATGGCCAGCCTAGCGCGTGCTATGTTGAAAATGCATATCAAAAAGACGTAATACTATCCGAGAAACCCTACTCTAACTTTTATGCGCCAGAACAAAATATCTTAAATCGCATACATGCAGAAAAGAGCATGCGACTGGATGCCAATAAAGATAGGCAGGTATACCTGTGTTATAGATACAAAAAGGTAGATTCGCGCATACATGCGCAGACCGTACGTGAGGCGCGCAGGTGCCAAAATGATGGCATATCCATAGATACGGTGGTGATCACTGATGAGCCAGAACTCGTTGAATATGGACAGACATTTGCAAAAGAGACTCATGGTGTAATGTTTCATACATCTGATGGTAGCATGGCCGATATTCTCGTAAGAGACTATATTGGGCGTTCACACATTCAGACTCAATGGAATATGATGTAGATAAAATACGTGATGTATTGTTTGATGAGCAAATATCGCTGGCCTTGGCTGAGCTAGAGTCCGGACCTAAAGATATTGATCATTTGGCACATGCATCTGACATGAACGCTGAGGTTTTAGCCAAGCGCCTTGAATATGCAGTGTACAGTGGATTTCTATATTGTACCAATAATGTGTATTCGGCAAATACCAAGAAACTGGAAGAGTTCCTGTCTAGTGATGGACAGTTCGACTCTGTTGTGGATAGTATTACAGAGATGGATAGTTACCTGAATTGATACGGCGTCTCTGTATTATGAGATATACTGCTGATGCGATCATACCCACTACTCCGACAAGCAACATGTACGATGCAACCAATCCCAAGGATGTAGCCACTTCATCAGGTTCGGGTCCTATCACTGCTGTTACCGATACTGGATTTAAGTCGGTCTCTATTACCAGTGTATATTCATGCGTCTCATCGACTGGGAATCTCTCTTCGTATACGCTCTCATCTATTGTGGCAGATGTAGTTGCTGCCCGCAGTGGCCCTAGGACGGTCGCCTTGACGCTCATCCCTTCGGTATGATCCATAATCTCTACGGCGTATACGCCACCTGCCCCTCTCTCGATTTCAGCAGTTATCTCTAATGGTACGCCTACCTCTACCATACCCGTACCCACACTGAGATCATCAAATATCATACTACTTGAAAATGTGCCTATGCCAAGGCCGCCAGCCAGTAGTGCAGCCATACTTAGTAATAATATAGTGGGTCTCTGCATTATGATGAATCTTTGTGTAGAGGTGATTAAAACGTATGCTGACTAGCGGATTATACACAATGCATTGATATTATTTCCACAACGTGTTACCATTGGCTTGTATTTTATAATCGTGCAGATTTCGTCACTATTTGGTATTTTTAGACTATGATTCACGCCTAAAATTACTTACCAAAAGTAGACTTATTCAACTCAACATGTCCATTTACAGAAGAGGGCTTGAAGTCTATGATAACAGAGGTCTGCCCACCAGACGTATTACTGGAGAGTCTGACATTGACTTTCATTTGGTATTAGATATCATAGGTCTTTTATATCATTCAAAATATTCCAATAAAATATTAACAACAAAACCAAATTATAACATTGTAGCCATGATGCAAGGCCGATTTCATAAAGTATTTCCTTATAAGACACATCCCCCACCAATAACAAGATTTATTCACTAAACCCATTGTTCATACATCATTGGATGCATCGGAGCTGAAAGTTGGAGTAATAATCGAAGGTCCCAGATGGCCAGAACCTGTGGAGGTCAAAGTGGTGAACGAGTATGGCGACGGTGTACAGATAATCGGCTCTATGCTGTCAGGAGCTTATATCGATCCGATACTCTCAAAAGAAGAGTTATCACACATTAGTTTGAGACAAATTAACTGTGACTTTTCTAGCGACCCACAGAAAGTATTCTTGGCATTAGAGACCATACGTTATCGTTTTGCTTCTATGTACGACCCACTACTAGCTATGAACACATCCAAGGTGGATCCACTTCCACACCAGATAGATGCCGTGTATGGTCATGTGTTGAAGATGCCAAGGATTAGATTTCTACTGGCACATGACCCGGGAGCCGGCAAGACGATAATGGCCGGTCTCATAATCAAAGAGATGAAACTCAGGCATCTAGTAAGACGTATACTGATTGTGGTACCCGGGCATCTAAAGGACCAGTGGCGCAGAGAACTTAAAGAAAAGTTCGAAGAGACATTTACAGTAGTAGACAGGGGTACCATGAGCGCTCTGTACGGTGAAAATATTTGGCAGAGAGAGAACCAAATTATTACATCTGTAGACTTTGCCAAGGGGAATGATGTGGTGGGCTCTCTCAAGTCCGCTCAATTTGATCTGGTTATAGTTGATGAGGCACACAAGATGGCCGCGTATAGGTATGGTGAAAAAATAAACAAGACCAGTAGATACAAGTTAGGCGAAATACTTTCTGCCAATTCCGAACACCTGTTGTTTCTTACGGCCACTCCGCACAAGGGTGATAGCGAAAATTTTCGATTATTTCTGGACTTACTGGAGCCAGGCTTTTTCGCGACTTTGGAGATGCTCGAAGAGTCTGTATCTAAAAACGAGAATACGCTATTCTTAAGACAGATAAAAGAAGATATGCGCGATTTTAATGGTAAACCGTTGTTTTTACCTCGTCATGTAGACACTACCGCCTATGAATTGTCAGATCCTGAACGTAACTTGTATAGAGATGTGACAGAATACGTGAGGAATCAATTCAATAGGGCGCTTACATCAGACAAGAAAAGAAATATCGGATTTGCGCTTATCGTACTCCAGCGGAGACTCGCCTCTAGCAGCTATGCATTGTGGAAATCCCTCCAACGTAGAAAAGATAGACTATCAGACATACTGACCGATTTCGAAAAATCCAGCCAATCTACTCCTACCATATTTGACTTTGATGAAATGGATAGTATGAGTGAGGCGGAGCGGTGGGAGCAGGAAAGAGTGTGGGAGACGCTCAGCATTGCCAAAAATCGAGACGAACTAAGAAAGGAAGTGCGCGTCATTGAGGGATTGGTGAATGATGCCAAGTTAATTATAGACGGAGAACATGAGGTGAAGCTCAAAAAACTAAAGGATACCATGAAGGAACTTGACAGCAAACACATAGATGAAAAGATACTCATCTTCACTGAGTCAAAGGATACTCTAGAATACCTTGAACGTCGTGTCAAAAGTTGGGGGTACAAAGTCAGTACCATACATGGTGGGATGAGTCTTGATGAAAGAATAATTGCTGAAGGCAAGTTCAAGAATGAGAGTAGGGTGTTGATCGCAACAGAAGCTGCAGGAGAGGGAATTAACTTGCAGTTCTGTCATTTGATGATAAACTATGACATACCGTGGAATCCAAACAGGCTGGAGCAAAGAATGGGTAGGATTCACAGGTATGGACAAAGATACGAGGTATTCGTTTACAACCTAATAGCTCGGGATACAATAGAGGGAAGGGTATTCCGTAGACTGTTTGAGAAGCTCCAGGAGATACGTAGCAAGATGGGTAATGATCGCGTCTATGACATTATTACGGATATATATCGTGGAAAGGATCTGCCTCAGTTGTTAACAGATGCCGCCATGGGGGCGAGAACAGAAGAGGAGATTCTGGCCGAAATAGAGTTTACAGTAGATGATGATTATATACAAAAGATCAAAGATGATATGGCCGATATGCTGGCGATAGAGAATGTAGACTTTACTCAGTTGAGCGATATACGGGAAATAGCAAAGGAAAACAGGCTCATGCCAGAGTATACCGCAGACTTTTTCATTAGGGCATTTACAAAAGCAGATGGTAGGATTCGGAAACGACCAAGGGGTTTGTATGCGATTGACTCAATTCCGTATCAAATACGCCAGATATCCAAAGAAGATAGATTCAAAAAATCGTTTGGGTCCATGTCTAATACGTATCCAAAGATAACATTTAGCAAAGATGTAGACCCTCAGGACCAGAATGCAGAGTTCCTGATATTTGGACACCCGCTTTTCGAGGCAGTATTGGAGTGGATCTCCCGGGAGTTCGTCTCGGATCTGCAACGGGGGGCTGTATTTGTTGACCACACAGGACATCTTGATGGCACAATACTGTTCTTTGAGGGCGCCATTAATGATGGCACCGGACGTATCGCTGGCAAGCGATTATTCTCGTATTATGTGGATACCAATACAAACAAGGCTGAACACATACAGCCATCAATATTATGGGATCTAAACGACGCAGGGGATGTAAAAATAGATACTGTGGATTTGGAGAGTCAAAAAAATACCGTCCAATCCGGAATAGTGACAATGCTTCGAGAGTATCAGGAGGAGATGCGCAAAGAGCGAATACGACAGGCCCGAATCAAAGAAAAGTATGGTATCCGGTCATTGAAAAAATTGATCCATGACCATGACAAGGATCTGTTTGATTTGCGTGAGAGGAAGAATAAAGGAGAGAATGTGGATATCGTCATACGTAACAAAGAGGAGAGACAAAGACAATATATCGACAGTAAAAAAAGCCTATCTGACCGCATATCTCGGGAACAAAATCTAACTATTACTACTCCGAAACTACTAGGAGTGATCAGGGTGATACCGCCGGATGTGATACCTGACACCATGAAAGAAAATGCCGAGTCTGAGCAGGTGGCCATGGAGGTGGCAATGGCATTTGAGAGAGATCACGGCAGGACCCCAAAAGACGTATCAAAGACTGTGGGTTTGGGGTATGATATAAGGTCGGTAGGTGATGGAAAGATCCGCTATATCGAGGTGAAGGGTCGCTACAGGGAGGGCAATGTATCTCTGACCCGTAACGAATGGTTCAAGGCAAAGCATCTAAGTAATGACTATTATCTATATGTGGTATGGAACACAAAAGACCATACGTCTGAAGATCTGCAACCCTTGGTGATTCCAAATCCGGCTCACAACACAAACCCGAAGACTGATGTGCACTATCTAATAGATGTCGAAGAGATACGGAGAAATGCGATATGACCAAACGACGATTCATAGAAGAGCATTTCCCCATAAAAGAAGTAAGCGAAGAGTCATCCAGAGAAAAATCAATAAATCATGGCCACATATCTGCACTACATTTGTGGTGGGCGCGTCGCCCACTTGCTGCATCACGTGCGACAATCTATGCAGCACTGATACAGTCTCCTACAAATGACAAAGACGTTGAATCGTTGAAAAAAGAGATTGCTGAGATATCACGATGGAAGAATCCACTTAACCCAGCTAGAATAGCAGTGGCTAAAAAACGTATCTTGGACTACAATGGGATACCGCCCAAGGTATTAGACCCGTTTGCAGGAGGCGGAAGCATACCCTTGGAGGCTCTGCGGTTGGGCTGCGAGACATACGCCTCTGATTACAATCCAGTTGCCAATCTGCTGACAAAGGCAGTAACCGAATACCCCTTTCATCATCAAAATAAAGTAGTACATAGCGGGGAAAAAACCATGGAAAAACAACATATAGATTTCCCTCTGTACTCTGAAGTGAAAAAGTGGAGTTCATGGGTCTTGAAGGAGGCAAAAAAAGATCTTGCATGCTTTTTTCCAGATGAAACAGAAGGCGAGCCTGTCGGATATCTGTGGTCTAGGTGTATTCCATGCCAGAACCCAAGATGCGGCGCCACAATTCCACTGATGAAGCAGTTTTGGTTGGCAAATACAAAAAATAAAAAAATATCATTATTTCCATTTGTTGAGAACAAAAGTATTTCATTTAAAGTAGTGGGTGATAACTGTTCAGAGAAAATTCCGTCCGAGTTTGATCCAAAAAATGGTACTACATCTAAAGGCAAAGCTACATGTTTGGTGTGCGGAAACCGCATGGACCCAAAGAGGGTAAAAGCACTCTTTACTCAAGGAAAAAACACTGAAAAAATGAATGCAGTAATAGTAAAGCCTACGGGCAGGTCTGGCAAAATATACCATATCCCGGACGAAAATAATTACATCATATTTGAAAAGGCTCGTGATACATTGAAAAAAAAACGTGAGTCATTCAAACAAAAATATGGTGTTGATCCAATACCAGATGAACACTTGCCTCCGAGTGGTACACTTGGATTTCGTGTACAGCTATATGGAATGAAATTATGGGGAGATTTGTTCAACGATCGTCAGAAACTTGTCATGCTTACATTCATGGAAAAAATTCTAAAAGCGGCAGAGATTATGGACAAAAATAAATCAAAAAATGATACACAGGCACTCCCGTATCTAGGAATACTATTTGACCGACTTGTGGACAAAAATGCCACTTTATGTAGATGGAATCCATCTGGTGAAAAAATACAAGGTGTTTTTGGACGACAGGCACTGCCCATAGTGTGGGACTATGCAGAGGTAAACCCGTTTACTAGTGTAGGATGGCATAACATGGAGGATTGGGTTCTGCGTGTGTTAGAGCACCTAATGTCCATACATGCAGAACCAGCGACTGTCAAACACGCATCTGCGGTCTCTCTGCCATTCCGAGACGAGTTCTTTGATGCTGTAATTACAGATCCTCCTTACTATGACAACGTTCCATATTCACACTTGTCTGACTTTTTTTATGTGTGGTTGAAAAGATCTATCGGAAACAGATTCCCTGATTTGTTCTCTACACCGCTGACACCAAAAAGTGATGAGATAGTGGCTTATTCTGATGGGCCGAACGGCCACCAAGGCGGGCGAATGTTTTTTAAAACGATGTTAGGACGATCATTTTCAGAAATGCATCGTGTTCTCAAGCCTGATGGTATAGCGGTAATTGTATATGCTCACAAGTCTACAGATGGCTGGGAAGCTCTTATAGAATCACTCCTCAAGTCTGGTCTTGTGGTTACCGCCGCATGGCCACTACACACAGAGATGAAATCGCGCCTGAGATCTAGACAGTCTGCTGCCCTACTCTCTTCTATATACATGGTGTGCAGGAAATTAAACAAGAAGCCGGTGGGTTTCTACAGAGATGTAAAGCGTGATCTCAAGAAATATTTGGACACAAAGCTTGATCAGTTATGGACTGAGGGGATATCTGGAGCTGACTTTTTCATTGCATCGATTGGATCCGCAATTGAAGTGTATGGCAAATATGATAAAGTGATGGATGACAAGGACAAGGATGTATCTGTTCGGGATTTACTTGCAGATACAAGAATTATAGTTACAAATTATGCAATAGACAAGGTCATCCACGGAGAATTTGCTGACAAGATATCTCAGATGACTAGATTCTATATATTGTATAGGTGGGCACACGGAGATGCCAAAGCTCCTTTCGATGAGGCCCTGAAACTGGCACAGAGTGTGGGGATGAATTTGTCACAAGAAATTGGTTCAGGATTCCTACAAAAAGACAATGAGTATGTCCGTGTTATAGGTCCAAATGAGCGGTCCAACCAAGACAATTTAGAAAAATCTAACGACCTCATAGACATATTACATCATGCATTGAGATTGTGGCAGAGCCAAAAGACGGATGAAGCAAACAGATTCCTGACAAATAAGGGGCATGCACACAGCGAAATTTTGAGACGTATTGCGCAGGCCATCTCAGAATCTTTATCTGATGTAAAGGGGAGTAAAGAAAAAGACTGGATAGATGGAATGTTCACAGGATTTGTGGGCGCGCCGCAAAACCAGTCCAAGATTAATATATTTTAACCCCATCGGATAATACACATTATGGCGTTTCATCAGATAGCGGTGCCACATCGAGATATATTATCAGAAAACTTTTCCAGTGAAGTATATGCCGCAAAGATATGGGATGTCTACAAAAATAGGGGTTCTGATGAGTATGCAGACGCGGAGACGTTCTTTGACAAGACCTATCTAACCGACAACCTAAAGAAGATTTTGGCTTCGGTGGAGAAACGGCTAAACGGCGAGGGTGGTGGCCATTTCCAGTCTATAACGACTCCTTTTGGAGGCGGCAAGACACATACTTTGATTGCCTTATATCACAAATGTAAAGAGTGGGGGGCTAAGCCGGTGGTTCTGGTAGGAAACGAGATTGATGCGCAGACACAGACGTTGTGGGGACTAATAGAGGAACAGTTAACGGGGAAGATAAAATACCTTGAAGGGCAGGTGCCACGCGGTGGCGAAGCACTCAGAAAGGTGTTGGCTATGCAAGACCAACCAATTTTGATACTAATAGATGAACTCCTTCAATATATCACAAAGGCCGAGGGTGTCAGGGTAAACGACACGACAATGGCTTCAATGACCCTCACTTTTGTACAAGAGCTTAGCGAGGCGGTAGGTAGCCTAGACAACGTGTGTGTGGTGGTGACACTCCCATCTAGTATGAATGAGCAATTTGATGATGAGCGTTTTACATTACTGTATGATAAACTGAGAAAAATCGCCGGTAGAACAAGGGATACAATCAGCCCAGTGTCGGACATAGATATACCCAAGATTATTCGACAACGATTATTTTCGTCCACCGATGATGATATACGCGATAGGGCAGAAGGTATAATCAAAGACTTTGTGAGTTATTGCGAGCATGAGGGACTTATACCGGAAGGTAAACAACCATCCGAATATCGGGAGGAGTTTTTCAACAGCTACCCATTTCTGCCGCAAGTTATAGACGTGTTATATCATCGCTGGGGGACGATCCCACAATTTCAGAGGACTCGGGGCGTCTTGCGTCTGTTATCTTTGGTGGTAGGCTCACTGGCAAACAGCGACAAGCAGTTCATAAGCTTGGGCGATTTTGATCTGACCAATGATTCGATCAAACAGGAGTTAATAGAATACTTGGACATTCAATTCAATGGAGTGATAGCTAAGGACATAGTGGGGAGTGGGTCTGGCGCATCAAAAGTTAATCAGATGGTTCCGGATCAATACAAGGGAAAGCAGTTAGGCGTGAGGTCAGCTACTGCCATATTCATGTACTCACATTCAGGCGGAGCAGAGATCAACGGGGCCACCGAGGCCGAGATAAAGCGAGCCACATGTGAACGTGGTATACCTGCAGCTCAGATCAGCGAAGTACTTAACCTCTTTCGTAATAACCTATTCTACCTGAATGTGGCAGGTGATCGATACATGTTCACCAAGGAGACAAACATACTCAAACTTAAGGTAGATGTGATGGACAATTTGAAACGTCAAGATATAGAAGATGCCGAGAAGAGTTTTGTGAAAAAGAATCTGGGGAGAGTTGCAGACATACGAGTAGTTCTATGGCCCGCTGGACCGAAAGATGTGGATGATTCTGATGCACTAAAACTTGTTATTATGAGAGAGAACGATCAGGATCACATAGGGCAGATATATAATAAAACAGGCGAGTCTGATCGTATATATAGGAATAATGTATTCTTTTTGACTCCCTCGTATGATGAGAAGAGGCGGTTCATGGAGTCATTGAAGAGTATGGTGGCGTGGGAAAAGATCAAATCCGATCCACAAATAAGACTCAAGGGAGATCAAGACGACACCCTAAAGCGTGAGCTAAATGGGGAGAATGAGCATCTTGAGAGTCTGGTAAAAGAATACTATAGTGTATTGCACATACCAGAAGAAAGTGGACTAGAGGCAGTTCGGGTAAGGCCTCCTGCATATACCGACAGCGGACTTGATCGCATAATGTATGACCATTTGGTAGATGCAGATGCGATAACCACAAAAATTGGAATGATTGCACTTAGGACACGGTATCTAAGCGACAAGAGCGTAGTTGAGACATCTGATTTGCTCAAGGCTATGTTTTCTGTACCTGGTGAACTTAGGCCTGTAGACAAATATGTAGTAGAAAATGCCATAATGGACGGGGTATCCGGTGGGGAATTTGGATTAGGTGAAGTTGTAGATGGGGTACCCAAAGTCAAGTTCTTTACACAACAAGCAGCGGTAAGCTTTGAGCCAGGAGAGGTACTGATTTCTGCACCCTTGTGCAAGGAGCAAAAATCCAAGGATTCGAAGTGGGACAAAACGGATTTCAATGAGGATCTAGATGAGAAGCAAAAATCACATGAAACAAAACCCTCATCAACTACATCTGAACCTGCTGATGATTATACAAATTCAGAACAGACTCGGCTTGTCTTTGGGTTTGACGTACCTGAGGGGCAGGTTAATCATGTTGGTTACATGCTATTAAAAATAGCGTCACATTACAAGATAATGAATATTCGCATAGATGCATCTGACGGAAAGATGTCTAGACATGACATTGATATGATCAACGAAACTCTAAAACAGATAGGTGCAAAATCTAACGACCTCCTTTAGTGGCATGAAAGGCAAAGGGTCGCAGGATCCGAGGTACAGGGCCAACATAGGAGTTGGCATGAGGGTTATGATCAAAGAGGAAGGCAGTCCTGATCTTGTGCCATGTTACGTTAATGAAATACTCACAAGGGATGCAATGAATGAATTGGGCATAATGGTGTCTTGTGATGATGGACGCGTGGGCCGTGTTAGGCATATTGGAACCGAAACAACCTACATGTCATCTATGGATCTCATTGTTAACCTTGAAACCAATATTCGTAACTTGATAGTGACAGAGTTGTCCAAGAATGACCCTGATTGGTGGGAAAATAGTATCAATCCAAAGATAAGAGAAACTGTTGCAGATAAGAGACAAAGAGGTAGGCAGTACAAACAGATTCTCAGCATACCGGATTATGATCTCATAAAGGAGATCTATTTTTCGGATCTTACTGTAATACTCTTATCCAAGAAAAATTGGAAAAACCACTTTGAAAAAATATTCCTTAATAAAGAAGCGCTGGATGTGAAGATGTCTGAGTTATCACAATACAGAAACCTTCCTGCCCACAGCAAGGAACTGACAGAGCACATAGAAAAGAAAATTCAAGTGTACTATGATGATATTATGTCGCTTATAGAATCTTATTGTAGAGGATTATCTGAACTAAAGTGATACAGACATCCATGTAATTCCTAGTGGGACACACGGCGTATGCCACGTGTCTTCCCGTTTATTTTGGCAAATATCTCTACCTCACTACCATAAGGAATTTATAATATACAATTATAATTCTTCATTGTTAGCATATGAATTATTCCTGAATAACAAAAATTCAAAGAGTGTTCCAGTAAAAAAGGTACAACTAATCAAGAAAATATTTTATGTTGACAAAAAAATAATGGTCGATGAGAAAACCCTTGAAGAGTACGGCGGAATGTCAAAACCTGGAAGTGATGCGCAGATGCAAGAGGCTCTGCATATGCCACTGAATACCATAAGTGCCGAGGAATTGAATCTTCCAGATTTTAGAACTGGTGCGGCATCTTTCAGCCCATACATCAGTGTCTATGCAATGGTCAAAGAGGCCGTTATGAAATTACGAATGAACAATTTAAAAAAATCGAATTCCAATTCCATAACACATGAACTAGACATTCAAGAGAACAAGATCACAAAAAAAGTCGATGGCGAACCATCCTTACGACTAGACAGGGAAAAATATCTAATAGGTTCTGACGGATTATTTTTTAGATACGTCGATTCTGGAATTATAGACAAGGATGGAGCATTGAATCTAACGGTATATGATCTTATAATAAATGAGTTTTTTAAATATGTGAAGAAGCAGGAGTTTGAAGGCATAACAGATAAAGGACAATCATCATTCCTGATTTTTATTCTTCCTGGCAAAGATATCATAAAGTATATCGACCAGGAAAATACAAAAGATGAACCAACAGATGAGTTCATTGATTATTTTGGAAATAATGCATCAATGTATTCTGCACGCACAACAAAAAATACCAAATTTCTAACATATGATGATCCTGCATTTACAATAAACTGCAAACAGAAAAATAATTTTTATAAAAATATTGGAATCGGTAAGGAAAGCTTGAGTAAAATATACGTGCCCTCGACCAATAAATTCACCATCAGTAACTTGGAATGGGTTTTTACAGACATTCTTGATCCGGACTACAGGTTTGAGGAAACTAGACAGGGATTTCTATCACAGATTTACAAAAATTATCAAAACATAAAGAGGGACAAGGGTATTCGCAAGCAGGTGCAGATGAAGATAATGTGCATGCAGATTAGTCAAGCAAAACAGGAGATACTAGTGGAGGAAAACCTAACCATGAATAGAATGAATGGTCTTTTTGGCACCATGGAGAACGTTCCCGCATTATGCTTTGAAATGTTTATAGATAATTCCGGGAACAAACTGATCTGGAACACATATGTGTATATAATAAAAAATTTTCTCACCCAAACCAAGATCCACAGGGATCACTTGTTGGCACTGTTTAACAAAATCTTGAGGAGGGAAATTTATGGATGGATAAAAAAGAAACCTGGACAATTAAAACCACAGAACTTTTTCACCAAATCAGAGTTCTGCTTGAAACATTTATCTGCGCCTACCACTGTTGATTCTTACATGAGTGAAAATGAGAAGTATGCCGAGTGTATTGGCGCGATTGCAAGAACCTATATCGATTTTAAACAGCGCAACAAAGAACATGACAACTCATTGACAGACATGCTTACCTATTCAAAATATGACCGGGAAAGACTACGATTCATTGCTGCACGCATCGGCAGAGGCATACACCTATCCAAGATAGCAGAGCACGAAAAAGACACCGTCACAAACAAGGTAAGTTCACTGCATCCAGACACGGAGATTTCAGACGATGCATCTACCAAAGATTATTCATACTTCTTTTTTAAGGGATATTACAATGATATGGAGGCAAAGGCATGACCACTGAAATCTTATTCTATTACGAATCCAGGCAAAACCCAAACGGAGATCCAGGCTTTGAAAACCAACCGAGACTAATGCCAGATGACACCATAATCGTAACAGACGTACGAATTAAAAGAACAATGAGAGACTATGCACGAGATGTCCGGGGCGAGACCCTGTTTGTCGACTATGATGAACAGGGAGGCGCCATTGCGGCGGATGGCAAGGCTAAAGAAATCGTAGGCAGTCTTTCTGGAGATGTGATTGAAAAACTATTGGAGAAAACATTTGACGTACCGTTGTTTGGAGCTCTAGTTCCTATTCGCAAAACCAAAGATCAGGAAGGTCGTTCTGAGAAATTGACAGGGCCATTACAATTTGGAATTTCAAGGAGCGTAAACAAGGTTCAGATAATTAATCCCACCATAGTAGGTAGGTTTGTTGGTAAGGAAAAAAAGGGAGAACAATTCTCTACATTTGGAAAGTTTTACTCGGTCGAATATGCACTGATTAAAGTACAGGGGGCACTCAATCCGCAAAACCTAGGTAAATATGCAAAGGACAAAACCATAAATGCAAAATTCAAGGAAAAGATCGACATGATACACGACTGTATTTGGAATGGAACCAACAGGCTGGTCACCAGATCAAAGTACCCCCAACGAAGCATCTTATACATCGATGTACAATACAAGAATAAAATGTACAACGATTTACCACAACTGGTAGATGAGCGCCCACACCTTAAAGATATGGCAAAGGATCTCGGAGACAAACCATTTGATTTTTCGCGACTAGTGACTGCAATGTCAAAGCGAAAGCTTGACATAGAAATAATTCGAATCAGAGGCGCGGAGGATATAGCAGATGACATTGAGAATCTACACTCCCTGCTTGCTAAAAAAGGACTAAATGTAAAAATTATTGCAAATTGACGATTATATCATTTCGAATCTCTGGAGAGTTTGCAGCGTTCAAGGATCCATCCGTTACGTCAAACCAAATAACTTACTATATCCCGTCGAAGAGCGCGGTTGTCGGAATACTTGGAGCAATGATCGGAGTACAGCGCTCAAATGAATTGGGAGATATATGTAGTGAAGAATACCGTAATTTTTTCAAAAATGTAAATATCGGCCTGCAATTTGAGTCGGAGCCGAAAAAAACCACATTTTTTACAAACCATCGTTCTCTCAAAGAGGCAAAAACAAAACCATTCAAGACGGAACTGGTGATAAACCCGACATACATGATATACGTGGACACAAACGATGAAATTCGTAAAAAAATTTCAGAGACGGTTACGAAAAATGAATTTGCATACATGCCATATCTGGGACATGCATATTGTCTTGCACGGATATGTGATTTTGAACAACTAGATGCAGATGAGGTAAGAGATGTTCGCGGGTATACGACAAAATGTACAGTACTAGATGAAAGTGACATGCATGAACAGTATTCAAATAACTCCGAATTCAAACTTGACACAAGCAGCTCAACCGAGGTGATAGTTGAAAGACACATTCATCACTTCTTTAACAATGGAAAATTTGACGCCCGCGTATTAAAACACTGGTTCCCAATAAACGGAACCGAGATGGAAATAAGAGAAAAAAAGGAGCATGACCTCTCAAAATTCTACAAGATCGGTGATAATGTCGTCTGCATATACTGAGTTTTATTCCCACACAGACAAGGATCTTGTTGAACACCTGCTAGAAGTCGGGCGCAAGACGGAAGATCTTTACGGAAGGTCCAAGTTTAAAAATCCGTGCATGGCATATTATGCAGGGCTGTTGCACGACATAGGAAAGACAAACCCGTGGTATCAGTCTATATTTCACAATGAAAAATCCGAGACAGATGCAAGTAAGGAGTATGTGCGCAAGCACTCAGTGTTTTCTGCCTGGGCCATCTTCCACCTGTTACGAAAAAAGGACGAAGCTTTGGTTAACAAGATCCTGATGCTTGTTTATGGACACCACACCAGACTTAAACTCGGTCTTGGCAGCATTTCAAAGGAGGATCTGTTTGATAAGACACATCAGGAAACGTTTGAGCAAATTACACAGTTTTCCTCCAAGGTGTCGACAAGGAAGGAGTTTGGGGATCTTGACTGGGATCGATGCAGGGAACGGTTCTGCAGAAATATACAATTCGATATAGAGCTAAGATCGGAGGAATCCCCCCGGGATTTTTTAGACATGTCATATGCCTTTTCGTGCCTGTTACAGGCGGACAGGGGGAGTTTTTCGTCCTGGAATGATACGCGGTTTAACCTGTCCCTAGACACCGAAAACCAAAGGAAGGGCAAGAGTAACTTGGCAGAAGAGAGAACCAAATTTCAGGAGCACGTACTAAAAGAGTTTGATGACAAGTTCTCAATCTTGACAATCAACGCACCTACGGGGATTGGAAAGACCAAGACGTTTTTGGACCTGATTCAAAAATGTACACAGGACAGCTCGGTTGAACGCGTGTTTTATTTCTCCCCCTTGCTGGCACTAACAGAGGATTTTGAAAAAAAGATACGGACCGTAACGACAAGCCGTAAAGATATCCTGATCTATAATCACCTACATTCTGAGACACTTGCCGAAAAAGCAGACGAGGGACTGACCGGTAGATACATATTTGAAAACGAGTCGTTTAACAAACAATTCATCATAACTACGACCCACAGGCTTTTGATGACGATATATTCGAACAGGACCAGTGACAAGATAAAACTAGCGTCAATGAGAGATTCACTATTAATCATAGACGAGGTTCAAACCATACCAAAATCCATACTGTCCAACTTGAAATCAATGTTTAAGGCAATGAACAAATACATGGGGACCAGGTTTCTTTTGATCAGTGCAACGATTCCGCATGAACTCAGGGATGTTGACTGTATCCATCTTCCAGAAGAGATGAAGAACAACTATCTAAAAAAGACAAAAAAACAGATTTCATTCCGACAGAGGTTCGATCCAAAGGAAATCACGGATGGAAAGGTGCTTGTCATGGCAAACACAAGAAAAAAGGCCGTGTGCAGGTTTTTTGAAATCCTGGAGACTCGGCCCGAGAGGATCATGTACATGTCATCAGGAATAAGAAAAAAGGACAGAATAAACATACTGAACAGGCTTGAAACAGAATCAAACTTTATACTTGTGGCAACCCAGGTGGTGGAGGCCGGCGTGGACATCAGCTTTTCACGTATATTCAGGGAGGAGGCTCCAC
The DNA here is from genome assembly GCA_965219765.1 of Nitrosopumilaceae archaeon. Lineage (GTDB taxonomy): Archaea > Thermoproteota > Nitrososphaeria > Nitrososphaerales > Nitrosopumilaceae > VYCS01. Next base: position 969,446 of record CBDCOI010000001.1, on the reverse strand, counting down.
TAGACAACATCATTCAGGTCATGGGCAGGCTAAACCGAGAGGGTGAGGATGAAAATGCATGCCTGATCATATACAAAACCGATGGAAAACCAGTCCCATATAGTCCATTGGAATATAAAACAACGCAGAAAAGGATCATGGGAATAACAGACTCTACCCAGATCTATGACATTCTAGAGCAATATTACAAGGAGGTCTCGGATAAGAACAGACAAAACAAGGAAAATACGGAGAAATTGGGACGACACATCAAAAACATGAAGTTTGACGAGGCCTGGGAAATGGTAAAAGAGAACCTATCAGATTATGACAAGGATTCGGTAATAATTCCAGACAATGAAGGCTGGGATGATACAAAGTCTAAGTTAAATGCACTGTCTACCAACACTGAAGAATCTTACAAAAATAAAATTTCAAAGAATTTTGGTGAAATGACGGCGTCATTACCGATATGCCTTGACAAGGTGGGACGCGAAAAATTTGACGAGGAGTTGATGGAAAAAAACATCTTGCTGCCAAAAAAAGAATACCTGAATGAAATATACGACAAAAAAATCGGATTGGACAAGTTCCTAGTAGCGGACTTCTAAGATGGACTCCATCATTCGACAAACAATAGATAATGAATTATAACAAGAGGAACTCAGGTTTACTGATGGAACAAGAAATAAACGTAGCATATGCAAAGATCAACAGCGATTATACTGTGAAGATATCTGCCACCAAACTGCGCGGCTATCTCGGATACCTGTTCATACAGGATACTGAGTTCCATCACCATGATGACAATCCATACAGATACCCTCTAATTCAATACAAAAGGATCAAAAATGACCTTGTGGTGGTGGGAATCGGCGATTATTCTAGCATAATCATTGACAAGCTGTCCGACCTAAAGGAGATCATCCTACCGCACAGCAAGGTGCCCGTTAGAAGCATCGAGTTTACAAGTATTGTACATAACATTACAAACAACATATGCCAGTATGAATTTCAGACCCCGTGGTTTGCGCTAAACGTAGAAAACTATGCAAAATTCAAAAATCTTGACAATCACTTCAAAACAGGATTTTTGGAGGATATATTGATCGGAAACATGCTCAGCATGCTCAAGGGCATTGGAATCCACATCAACTACCAACTATATGTGAAAATAAAATGGTACAAGGAGGTGCCAATCATCGTACACAAGCACGGGTTTTCGGGGTTTTATGCCAGATTTGTGACGAATCTGTCGCTTCCGAAGTATATTGGCATAGGGAAAAGTGTATCAAAGGGGTTTGGAATAATACAAAGTACAGATGATAATTGACATTAGTACACACGGATCTAGCCTGCACAGAAAGCGGGAAAGATTCGTAGTAAAGGTGCCGGATCAAAAGGATGAAGAGGTGGCAGCCGAGATGGTGGACGCCATAATGGTAACTGCAAACGTGATGATCAGTACGGCGGCAATGCGTCTTTGCACGGAACGTCACATACAACTGGTTGTCGCGTCTTGGTCAGGACAACCACTTGCTCGGATGTGGACAAGCCGGCCGGGACGCCAGACCCAGATAAGAAGGCAGCAGTACATGAACCTTGATACAGAGTTTGCATTTGACGCGACCAAGAGGCTACTGCTTGACAAGCTATCAAAACAAAAACGGTTCCTCCTAGCGCTCAAACAGAACAGGGCGCCCAGCGAGCTGACAGAGCAGATAGCGCAGACCGTGTCATTTTTTAACAAAACCATACAGGATGTCAAAAATTCTATGTATGGTACAGACTTTGCAAAGCATTTTCTGGGATTTGAGGGAATCTGTGCGACCAGATACTTTGAAAGCATATCTGCAACACTTCCAAAAAAGTGGCGCTTTGAGCGCCGGACGCAGAATCCTGGACTTGATCCGTTCAATGCCGCCCTGAACTACATCTACGGTATGGCATACTCTAGCATCGAAAAGATAACCATACTATCCGGCCTTGATCCCACGGCAGGATTCTACCACAGGGACAACTATGCCAAGCCCACTTTGGTCTTTGATTTGATAGAGCCGTGCAGGCCGGTGATGGACAAGGCCTTGGTGTACCTGTTTAGTAGAAGGCTGGTAAGAGAGTCATGGTTTTCTGATAATGTAAGCAAGGACATCTCGTTTGGGGTCGAGATTACAAAGCAGGGGAGGACAGAGATCATTGGTTCGTACAAACAAGAGTGTCAAAAACAGGTGGAATCCGAGACATGGAAGCGATGCAGGGGTATCATTGAACAGCTTTTGAGTATAGATAAGACGGGTAGGTGGAAAAATACGCAATGACCATGTACTATGCCACGTACGATATAACAGAAGACAGCATACGCAAGTCTGTGATCCAAATCCTCAAGGACGGTGGGATGGTAAGAATACAAAAGAGCGTGTTTTGTGGCAACATTTCAAACCAGCAAAAAAAGGACTTGATAGAACAGATAAAGAACACCATCAACCAAGAGGTGGATTCATTTTACCTCATAATAAGCTGCAATCAATGTTTTGGTAAAATAACGACAATTGGACGGAATTTTGACTCTCAATACGTACAGGGTAAGAGGCCATCAATGGTGTTTTAAGTCATGATATCGGTCACCGCGGTAGTAGAACACGTGTTTTGCCCAAAGTTCACATATTACGGATATGTCATGGGGCTTGAACAATATGAGGAGAAACGAGGCACGGTTAAATCCGGCAGAATGCACCATGCAACATCGGAAAAGACAAACAGAGGCTTTGTACCTGACAATCTAGACGGGACAAAAATTACGTCACTCAAACTCTATTCCAAAAGACATAATTTTGTCGGGATAATAGACCATGCAGTAGATATGACGGATCAGGTCGTCCTGATCGAGCGAAAGTATGCGGACCACAATGTAATATACGACAGCATACGGGTGCAGCTTGGCCTTTTGGCAATACTTTTGGAGGAGAATCTGCACAAACCCGTAAATTACGCATATGTGTACTTTGCAAAGAACAAAAAGCGCACCAGACTGCGCGTGGACATAGATCAAGAAATCAAAGAATATGCGATCAGGATGCTACAAGATGTAAAGAACACTATCAGTACTGGAATCGACCCTGTATCAAACTATGATAACAGGTGCATCAACTGCTGCTACAGAAAGGTCTGTGATGTGGGTTCATTAAATAACAAGCAATAATTTTTAGATACCATCAGGTATCAGGAAAACAGGGATGAAAATGGGCTCGAAATAACAAAACAGGCCGGAAAAATTGGCTGTTCGAAAGAAATTCTAGTACAACAAAGATTGAAACGATTGGCATTGGATGCGGTCAGTTGATCGATTTCAGTTCGAAAGAAATTCTAGTACAACAAAGATTGAAACTACGCGTGGCGACCCATATGTACAGACTATTATAGTGTTCGAAAGAAATTCTAGTACAACAAAGATTGAAACTACACGTGGCGACCCACATGTACAGACTATTACAGGTTCGAAAGAAATTCTAGTACAACAAAGATTGAAACTCGTAGCCTGATGTCAGCACGTTACCCGTCTGGGTTCGAAAGAAATTCTAGTACAACAAAGATTGAAACCACCAGTGCGGAGACTCTCTCAAAGTCTAGAGAATGTTCGAAAGAAATTCTAGTACAACAAAGATTGAAACAGATGTATCAAGTCAATGTTGGTTTTTGCGGTCAGTTCGAAAGAAATTCTAGTACAACAAAGATTGAAACTAATCAGGCGTCTTATAATCAGGCGTCTTATAATCAGTTCGAAAGAAATTCTAGTACAACAAAGATTGAAACCACCAGGCAACACTACACATACAGTCCTGGCCAACAGTTCGAAAGAAATTCTAGTACAACAAAGATTGAAACAATCCGATATATTGCCAATACTCCCTAAAACGCATGGTTCGAAAGAAATTCTAGTACAACAAAGATTGAAACAACCCACTCTGCGTATATACGTTTGATGGTAATACGTTCGAAAGAAATTCTAGTACAACAAAGATTGAAACAACTTTAGAGTCGCATAACTCGTATGTTTGCTATTGTTCGAAAGAAATTCTAGTACAACAAAGATTGAAACTCTAGCATTGTAGATATCACATCTATGGGATGTTTTGTTCGAAAGAAATTCTAGTACAACAAAGATTGAAACTCCAAATAGTGAATACATTACAGGCGGGGGATCGTGTTCGAAAGAAATTCTAGTACAACAAAGATTGAAACCTATATTTGTGACCTCATCTATTTTGTCCGGGTTGGTTCGAAAGAAATTCTAGTACAACAAAGATTGAAACGCGATTGCCTTAGGCGGTTCTGGGCGTTTTGCGATGTTCGAAAGAAATTCTAGTACAACAAAGATTGAAACTTGTATTATGTTTGTGGGTGCGGGTATCTCAGATAAGTTCGAAAGAAATTCTAGTACAACAAAGATTGAAACAAAATATACCAGTTGGGTAAATAACTCCCTTATCGGAGTTCGAAAGAAATTCTAGTACAACAAAGATTGAAACACAACCACAACTTCAGCAACACAGGCTCAGGCAGCGTTCGAAAGAAATTCTAGTACAACAAAGATTGAAACTACACGTCTGGCCAGGATGTATGATGGGTATAATGGTTCGAAAGAAATTCTAGTACAACAAAGATTGAAACCGATCTTTGCAGGGTCTCTATCATAACAATACGCGAGTTCGAAAGAAATTCTAGTACAACAAAGATTGAAACCAGTATGGGCATGGGTCGCAGATATCATCGCCATCAAGTTCGAAAGAAATTCTAGTACAACAAAGATTGAAACAGTCAAGCTTGCCACTGACGACCAGTTCCATGTTGGTTCGAAAGAAATTCTAGTACAACAAAGATTGAAACGTACAGCCTAGACCGTTCAGTATGCCCCTTTGATTTCTGTTCGAAAGAAATTCTAGTACAACAAAGATTGAAACAGTAGATTTTAGCCTGATCCTGAAGGTGTGAGGTTTGAGTTCGAAAGAAATTCTAGTACAACAAAGATTGAAACCAACTGCTCAGTGCGAAAACTAGAGCACAATGATGGTTCGAAAGAAATTCTAGTACAACAAAGATTGAAACCTAAAGACGGATGTAGAGTTGTACATATTCCATCACAGTTCGAAAGAAATTCTAGTACAACAAAGATTGAAACCTACTATGATGGCCGCAAAGATGAAGGCTGAAGAGTTCGAAAGAAATTCTAGTACAACAAAGATTGAAACTGCGTATGGGTTGTTCGCTAGGGTTCGGCAAAGACGGTTCGAAAGAAATTCTAGTACAACAAAGATTGAAACCCATTGTGCTGCGGCGGGCTGCTGCGGTTGTACTTGGTTCGAAAGAAATTCTAGTACAACAAAGATTGAAACCAGTAAAACACAATGGGGAATTTATTTTCTATGAAGTTCGAAAGAAATTCTAGTACAACAAAGATTGAAACCGGGTACTACAGACGGTGAATCTAAGGGTGCATGGGTTCGAAAGAAATTCTAGTACAACAAAGATTGAAACCTATATCGGGGACCACGACCCGGTCGGCCAACCGTGGGTTCGAAAGAAATTCTAGTACAACAAAGATTGAAACTAACTCACTGTATCGGTAAACAGACAACAAAATTAAAGTTCGAAAGAAATTCTAGTACAACAAAGATTGAAACTCACTATACGATATGCATGGGTTATTACCCGATAAAGTTCGAAAGAAATTCTAGTACAACAAAGATTGAAACCCTCCGCCTAACGGGTTTGGTAATAAGCCGTTTGAGTTCGAAAGAAATTCTAGTACAACAAAGATTGAAACCCGAATATCTGCCTGTATTCCGTTTCCGTATGTAAGTTCGAAAGAAATTCTAGTACAACAAAGATTGAAACACCCGTTATCGTTATCCCACCATGTAGCGGGCGGTAGTTCGAAAGAAATTCTAGTACAACAAAGATTGAAACCACCGACTCCGGATCGGCTAGGACTATGCTATCGAAGTTCGAAAGAAATTCTAGTACAACAAAGATTGAAACTCGCTGTTCTTTTCTTCCAGTTGTAGGTATTCTACGTTCGAAAGAAATTCTAGTACAACAAAGATTGAAACCCCGACAAGATTAACCTACGCAAAATAGCCTCCAGGTTCGAAAGAAATTCTAGTACAACAAAGATTGAAACCGGATTGACGTGGCTCTAGGATGCTTGTATTCATGGTTCGAAAGAAATTCTAGTACAACAAAGATTGAAACCCCTGCGGCGGGCATCGTCCATGCGGTCTATGTCGGTTCGAAAGAAATTCTAGTACAACAAAGATTGAAACTAGTGATTTGCACCACCCGTATCAGTTCCAACGCTGGTTCGAAAGAAATTCTAGTACAACAAAGATTGAAACTATACGTTATGGTTTGAATTTTGCCGCCTTCCTGTAGTTCGAAAGAAATTCTAGTACAACAAAGATTGAAACCTCAGACAGGCAAACATTTCATTAACAAACTTTAAGTCGTTCGAAAGAAATTCTAGTACAACAAAGATTGAAACCATAATTCGTATCATTGTTCAGAAGCGCCCCATCCTGTTCGAAAGAAATTCTAGTACAACAAAGATTGAAACCTACCAAACCTAAGACAGATGATGTGAAGGTTAAGGCGTTCGAAAGAAATTCTAGTACAACAAAGATTGAAACCGTAATACAAGATGAGCTTCATAGTCTGGCTGGTCTGTTCGAAAGAAATTCTAGTACAACAAAGATTGAAACTTGTATGCCGCCATACACCTTGATGTATTGCTTCAGTGTTCGAAAGAAATTCTAGTACAACAAAGATTGAAACATCACAAATGTTTTGGCAGATAAACCCGCTGTTTTTGGTTCGAAAGAAATTCTAGTACAACAAAGATTGAAACAGGGCTGTTATCTCATCTTCAGCTGTTAATGGTGCGTTCGAAAGAAATTCTAGTACAACAAAGATTGAAACGAGCTATTGGGGTCTAATAGAATACAGTGGGCCAGTTCGAAAGAAATTCTAGTACAACAAAGATTGAAACTAATCCACCACTACAGGTTCATCTCCCATACGATACGTTCGAAAGAAATTCTAGTACAACAAAGATTGAAACCATTCGCGCATGATACGGGACACAAGTACCATGGTGGGGGCCCCCTTAGAAGTAGAACGATCCGCAACAAAAAGTTTTTGGGTTTGTCCGGGAGGATCACATCATGACCAAGAAACGATGGACCGTCGAGGACAAAGCCAAGATAGTGATGGAGTCGCTCACCACCACGGCTAGCACCACCGACATATGCAAAAAGTACGGCCTCTCACCCAACACGTTCTATCCTTGGCGCGAGAAGTTTCTAGAGGGTGGCAGAACCGCCTTAGCTGAGAGTCCGAGTACACGGGCCACAAAGGCGCTTCAAAAGGAGAACGCTACGCTCAAGACGCTGGTAGGGGAGATCACTCTGGCCAACGACGCTTTAAAAAAAACATTGGAGGTAAGGAAAAAGTGATGGCCGCGCAGAGCCTGTTCCAACAGGAGATGTCTCTAAACAAGGCGTTCCATTGGTGTGGAGTGACCCGAAAGAGGTGGTACTACAAGCCGAAAGCGCGGAAGTCAGCCGTCAACCGGGGCATGCTACAGATAATACAACAGATACGCGAAGAGAGGCCTTTCTACGGCACTAGAAGGATAGCTGCTGAGCTCTCCAGAATATTAGACCACCCGATCAACCGCAAACTGGTACGCCGAATCTACCGGCAGATGGGTTAGAGCCTCCCGGCACAGGATATTGAATGCGCCAAGGCCCGTTGGACACCAATCAAAGCAACCCGTCCCAATCAGGGTATACACTCAGGTCCATCCCTTTCTGTACCCACAGGTATGCCAGTTATCCACACATCTGAAACAGTCTTGTACTAGGCGGCTATCGTTACATTACCTGACATAGCGGCGGATTCTTCAAATATGTTCCAGTCTGGATTCTTGGACAATTCCACTATGCCTTTCCATGGTACAATGCCGCGCTTCTGGCAGGTGCGCGTATAGCTCACCAAAATTGAAAATACGTGCATGCCCGTGCTAGTCATTAATTTGTGGCGCACGTTGCGCTGCAACACTATGGTGTCACGTATATCCAACTCAACGGGGTTATTGTTAGGAGGCATTCCTTTGTACCGCAGGAACGTAAACAGGTTCGGTGACGCGTTGTGTATGGTGGCGGCCATTGGATGGCCCCCGTATCCATCTGCGATACTGCACAGCTGTCGTTGCAGAGACAGGCAGTATTCGGGAGGGGCCGTATCCATGTATTTGATGCGTCTATACATGCACAGGAGCCGCCGGTACTGTATGTACGGAACGCTTCCCCTCTTTGCTTTTATGGCGGCTTTCTCGGCCATACGTAGTATGTGCACCCAGCACCGCTGAACAATGCGGAAACTGTTGTATCCTGCGTATCCGTCCACTATTACGGGTTTATCCAAAAGTGCGCTAAAGTGTATTTCGGGTATTGCACCGGCCCTACTTGCGGCCACCAGTACATATGTGGCATCAGGTATTGATGCCATCCAGGCATACCCCCTCTTACCGTATATCTTTAGTACTGTCTCGTCTAAATGGACGTACAATGCCAATATGATGTATTTCAGTATGTTTTGGTATGTTTTTTCCAGTGTCAGTGTTGCAATGGCTTTGCGCGCGTTCCATATGGTATTTGGTGATATCTCAAAATCATACATGTCTCTAAAATAGACAGACATTGTCTCATCAGTTGCACGTGTACCAAAGTATTCCACTACAAAACCGCGAGCCTTGGGACCGAGTGCCGTACCGGCAATAAGGGGACTGTCGGCTTCTGTAACGTGTCCGCATCTGTCGCATTTACACCGTCCCACTACAATCGTACCAGCCACTATACTTATTCTGTCTCCATCAAAATCATACATTTGTCGTACAACCGGTCGCAATATTATCACGTGTTCGTTGCCACAGTTGGCGCACCGGTGTATGTCGTATCGTTTAGTATATTCAGAACGGTTATGATGCGAGATGCCCTTGTGGCCCTGTGGCGGACCCGCTTTGCGACTATTCAGGTCCACATTAGGATCGTTCTTGGTGGAAGTATCGTTTTTGTTTGCGGCGTTGTCATCGGCGTTGTCATCGGCACTCTCAGAATCCAGAAGGGCTTCCTCTTTCTGGAACTTTTTTCTCTCGGCATTATACATTGACCCTGTAGATGAAGGCGCGTTTTCATTTTCATAATAGTTGAGGCGTCGCACCAAATATTCAATCTCAGATTCGTATCGGTCAATCATTGATGCCTTTTCCTCTTTCAATTGAATTACTTGAGCCCTGAGTTCCGTATTCTCTTTTTCTAAAAGATCGATTTTCTGGTATATTTTTCTTAATTCCTTTCTGAGTAGTGCAGAATCTCCCATTAAATCATCCAAATTTGATACCAGCTTTAAATCTTTCTATTCAAATCTGCCCCTTATGGGTGGACCTGAGTGTATACCAATCAGGTCTGGGAGACTGACATCACCTACATCTGGTGCGGTCCCGTCGACGGCTGGTGTTATTGCTTTAATGTTCTAGACATCTTCACTAGACAGTGGATTGCCTACCGGTTCGACACCATGGCCACCGCAGGCGTCGCCGTCGAGTCGCTCGTTGAGACCGTCGCTGCAGCCAAGCCGGACTGTTCCATGCTGATCCTTCAGTGTGACAACGGATCCCAATAGGCTGGCAAAAAGTTCCGAAAGGCCGCCTCCACTCTGGGCATCAACCTCAAGTTCATCTGGATACATGCCCCTGAGCAGAACGGCCACATAGAGGCGTTCCATGGAACACTGAAGCGTGAGTATATCTGGCCGCACGACTTTGCCAACTACCAGCAAGCAGAGGCCGTCATATCCGAGGCATTCCGAGACTATAACCGAAACAGGCTGCACTCGGCGCTCAAGTACGTCCCGCCAGACGAATTCCTTGCATCATGGGAGGCGACACATAAACGAGGTATCAAAGTCTGTGTAAAATTGTGCAAAAACTGTTCTCCTTTTCTGGGGTCCATTCCACGTTGGCAGTTCTTTTTCAGCATCATGTTTTTGTAACAAAAAGTTGTAACAAGCTAACAAATTTAGCCCAGGCTAAATTTTATATAATCATACATCACACACAGAATCATTGAATATATCCCGCACCCATCTGATGGCCGTATCTATAGGAGTGTCGTTTGTCATATTTGCCCTTCTTATAGTACCACACAACACCACCGCAGTAACTGAGCAGACATTCATCACCCACTCGGGTGCCGTAATAAGTACCACCGGCGAGGTACTAGACCCACTATACACAGAAGCGACATTTGAGTTTGATCCCGACGAGTTCTTGCGCAACTTTGAGTATGGTCGCGTAACCATACAGCCGGATGGCACCACACTGCGCGAATATACCATAATAGCGCGAGACGACCAGATACAAGAGATATCACCTGGTGTATTCTATAACGTGTGGACCTATAATGGGACTGTACCTGGCCCAACCATACGGGCCACCGAGGGCGATATAGTACGAATACACTTTATCAATCAGGGCTCAAAGCAACATACCATGCACTTTCACGGCATACATCCCGCAGAGATGGATGGCGTCTTTGAGATTGTGGGTCCCAACGGTGGGCAGTTCACATACGAGTTTGAGGCTGGACCCGTCGGAGTCCACCCGTACCACTGCCATGTTATGCCCCTTGAAGAGCATATAATACACGGACTGTATGGTGTCTTTATTGTAGACCCTATACAAGGCCGGCCAGCTGCAGATGAGATGGTCATGGTACTGAACGGCTTTGATACTGACTTTGATGGCGAGAACAACTTTTATGCTGCAAATACCATCCCCTTCTATTACCAACATCACCCAATACAGATATCACTCAATCAACTAATACGAATATACGCAGTAAACATGGTGGAGTTTGATCCCATAAACAACTTTCACCTGCACGGAAACCTATACCACTACTACCCCACCGGTACTGATACTGTTCCATCCACATATACGGACATGATAACATTATCCCAGACTGAGCGTGGGATACTAGAGTTCTACTACTCTTATCCGGGCCAGTATGTATTTCACGCACACAAAGTAGAGTTCTCTGAGAAGGGCTGGGTTGGAACATTTCTGGTCTTAGATTGAGCCCTAAAACACTGGCAGGCGCCATCATACCCTTCATACTGATTACCATACTTGTCATATACATAACAGGCCCCGGCTCAGACTATATCATAATAGGTACACCACTACCTGAAGTGACACTAGAACGTATAGATTTTGTAGAGAATGAAATACAAGTTACCATACGAAATACAGGCCCAATACCCGTACAGGTAGTTCAAGCAGACGTAAATGACAGAATACAACCATCTGCCATAGAACCTGATGGAAATTTAGAACGGTTCGAGACAGCATTGGTTCGCATACCATTCTTCTGGAATGAAGCCGAACCATACAATCTAGGCATAACCATACATGATGGTACCCGCTTTGAGAGGGAAGTGGCTGCTGCCTCGCCAGCAGTCACACCCGACATTCAGACAACGACAAAATTTGCACTGGCAGGCGTATACATAGGAGTAATACCTGTATTCATAGGACTATTGTGGCTGCCCTTCATACGAAAATTAGACTCTAAAAAATTGGGATTCTTTCTGGCAATAACAGTGGGACTCTTGATATTTTTGGGAATAGATGCCATACAAGAGGCCTTTGAGGTGTCACAAGAATCTCTGGCAGGCTCCATCAACGGACCGCTACTAATACTGGTTGCAGCATCGGGCGCATTTCTTGTATTGCAGTATATATCCGGACGATTCTCATCACATCACACAAAGATAACAGCAGCCATTCTAGTCTCCATCGGTATAGGTTTACACAACTTTGGTGAAGGGTTAGCATTGGGGGCCGCGCTAAATTTAGGCTCGGTCGCATTCTCTGCATCTTTGATGGTCGGCTTTGCCATACACAACACCACTGAAGGAGTGGCCATAGCCTCACCACTATCCAGACAAAAGAACATACTGCCAAAATTAATCATATTAGGCATGGTGGCAGGCGCTCCCGCCATACTTGGTACATGGGCCGGCGGCTTTGCATACTCGCCCATTTTTATAGTAGCATTTTTGGCAGCGGGGGCCGGCGCCATATTTCAGGTCGCAATTGCAATATCTCAATGGATGCTAAAAGATAACCCATATCACTCATATCAGATATGTGGCGGCATATTCTTGGGCATGATAATCATGTATGCAACTGGTATACTGGCATAGAATCACGTTTTAATTATATCATGTAATCACGTATAGTATAACATGATAGACACTACCACCAAATTAAATGATCACACAGTAAGATATCTGGACTCAAACTCAAACAAGCAACCTGTCATACTACTACATGGCCTTGGTGGCTGCTCTGACAAATGGAAGTCTGTCATAGATATACTATCTGCATCGTATCGTGTAATCGCACCAGACATCATAGGATATGGCCAAAGTGACAAACCTGTCGTAAACTACACTCCCACATACATGGTATCGTTTGTAAAAAAGTTCATTACAGCAATAGATGTTGAAAATCCCCACATAGTGGGCGCCTCTCTAGGCGGGCAGGTAGCCGTACAATTTGCCGCCAGATATAAACAGTACATGTCAAAATTGGTACTGGTATCTCCTGCCGGCATAATGAAGCGCTCAACTCCTGCCTTGGATCAATATATTATGGCTGCATTATACCCCCGCGAAAGCAGTGTGTCTCACGCCCTGCAACTTATGGAGGGTAGCGAAAGACCGCCATCCAAAACACTAATCCAACTATTCATGACTAACATGAAGCGTCCCAATGCAAAGATGGCTTTTATGTCTTCACTACTCTGCTTTAAAAATTCCAATACAATACACAGACACCTAAAGAAGGTAACAACTCCCACCTTGCTGGTATGGGGGGATGATGATCCTATAATCCCAGTATCATACGCTGGCAAGTTTACATCAGTACTACCAAACTGCACATTTACAACAATTCCTAATTGCGGCCACACACCCTACGTTCAATATCCAGAACGCTTCTGCAAGATCCTCTCTGACTTTTTTGCCACACAAAAATAACATGCCGACTTTCTATAGTTCTTTATACACTCAAGCAACACTTTAGGATCATATCTGCAAAGACCAAATGATGATGTCGGGGTTTGATCTTGAGAGAATAGACTAAGAGAATCGGGGCTCGCCCTACATGCGCATTGACAGCATAACGTTTGTATGATCTTACACATGCACCAGATTGCTAGGCGTTGCATATAGTGATATGGAAACTATTAATGCCATGTGGAAATAATACTTACCATACATGAAACTACACGACTATCTAGAACCGTTGCTTGGCGGCAAGGTTAAGGCATCTCTGCATAGTGGGACTGTGCATGGAGCGTGGCGGAGATCCTCTAAAAGTACCTGCTGCACTATAGAAAGTCAATACGTTACACACAAAAACACTAATTTGGCCAAATTACAACATCTAAACACTTGACACTTCCTAGAGGTATGAAGGACATACCATACGTAGAGACTCAAAATATACGATATATACAATCAAAGTTTGAGACACTCGCCGAATCATACGGTTATGACACAATACATCCCTCACCACTAGAGTTGCTATCCACACTAGAGACAAAGTCTGGCGAGGCCATCAAAGATGAGATATACGAGTTCCAAGACAAGGGCGGTCGACACGTAGGATTGAGATTCGATCTTACCATGGGCATAACAAGATGCATAACTACTGATCGCTCTGCATCATTACCATCAAAGATATCTAGCTTTGGAGGCGTCTTCAGATATGATGAACCCCAAAAGAATCGTTATAGATACTTTCATCAGTGGGATATTGAAGTGTACGGAAGACCTCACATATATCAGGATATCGAAGTAATAGAGTTTACAGCGCGCTTCTTTGAGTCACTGCCACTACAGGTAACCATACATATGAGCCATCGTGAACTTGTCGAGTCTCACATACGCCACACATTTGACGCTACACCACATAGTGATGTCATATCTGATATGCTGCGCGCTCTGGACAAGATGCAAAAGAGATCCCGCACCGATATAGTGGCGGAGTTTGCCAAATATGATGAATCTAAACTAAACTATATACTTGATATGGCATCCCTACACGGTACGCCTGAACAGGTTGAACCAGAACTACCATCTCATATTGCACACCATCCAAAATGGCTACATCTCAAAGATGTAGTATCATCATTATACAATATAGGTATACACAACATACAGATAGACTTTGGTATAGTTCGGGGATTGGACTACTATACTGGCATGGTCTTTGAGGTGTTTGGCAGTAATGATGCGGCCCTGGCAGGTGGTGGAAGATACGACTCTCTACCTGGTGCCTTTGGCCGTACAGATATGGGTGCGGCAGGCGTAGCCGGTGGCGTTGAGCGCATAATATCAGAGTTGAATCGTAATGTACAAAACACATACGATGTGGCCGTAATTCATACTCCTGATACATACGATGTGGCCTCCAAACTGGCCTCTACACTACGACAGAAAGAGATGCGTGTCCGCTTTGATGTATCTGCCCGTTCGCTTAAAAAACAACTATCTATATCCTCACAGGACTGCCACTATGGTATTATCATCGGCCCCTCCGAAGTCAAGGACAACACCGTAATACTGCGAGACATGAAACTACGAACACAGCACACAATACCATACGCTGATATCGATAGACATATCAGCCTATAAAGGCGCGAGTCAGCATCATTATCTCTGGACCGGTGGTCTGCCCACCCACAACAATCGCCTTGTTGTTTGCTAGTATGCCCGAGGATACATAGGGTACACCATTATTTATGGTGGATGGCTCTACTCTGGTATGTAGTATCTCAGATATACGTTGTATCTCGTGTTCATCGGCCAATGGATGCACCACAGTACCGGTATCGTTGGTCTTTGTGAGTGACCCGCACTGCTCCATACCAGCTACTCTCATACGTATGACCTCTACATCTAAAGCATCCTGTATCATTTTGCAGTCAGCATTGCTCAACAATGGCGAGACTATGGCCCCTCTACTGTTTGCGCATATGAGATTTCCTAAAGCTGTATACTGCGCATCTATTACATGTACATCTGCCACACCTGATAGAGCCTCATACTCTGACACTAAAGCCGTCTTTGGCAGTAGTATTGTGGACTTTACATGCACTGACATTGCCCCAGATAGTCTAGTACCGCATATGGATACTGCATGCCATGGCACATGTAGTGCATCGGCTAGATTTTGCGCCTTTAATGGTGCAAATCCACTGGGAACTAACAGGTAACTGTCACATACTGATGCATACAGGCCAATATTGGGCCCACCATACACATTACCATGCGTTATATCCATTATACACCAAGATAGTGTTTGACATTAATTCGTTTTTATCACAATTTAGCCCCCACTAATTTTACTTAGATTTAAATAAGAATTACACATCGATATAACATGCCAATTCCAGAGAGCTTTCCTGAAGGTTTTGAGCCTAAAGGTAAAATAAGCAACTCCGATGGTAACTTTCACTTCATGTGGGGACCAGGTAGGTCTGATGCAGAAAGTTCTACCAACGACGAGGTGCAAACTGCATACAAAGAGCGTGGCGAAGAGTACGTACCACTAGGTGTCAGTGGCACCATGGTGGCCGTGGATTGGGACTCGTGCGTGGCTGATGGTGCCTGCATTGAGGCCTGTCCGGTACAAGTCTTTCAGTGGTATAGAACTGAAAAAGATATACCTGCTGCAGAGGTAGCTGGTCAAACCTTTGATGGTACAGGCGAAGCCGATAGAGAGAATCGCCTCGACTATACTGACAAGGCTGATCCGATTAGGGAGCATGACTGCATATACTGCATGGCATGCGTCTCGGTCTGTCCTCCTGAAGCGATACAGGTAGATCAGGCTAACATGGAGGCCCATGACAAGGCTGCTGGTACCTTTGTGGAGCTATCCGGCGGTGTTAACCCGCACGCTCACCACTAGATATACTTTATTTTCCCTTTTTGTCCTAACAATTTTATCTTGTACATTATTGTATTATACTGCAGAGGTCGCCTAGCCCGGTAGGGCGCGGGCCTTGAGAGCCTGTGTCAGCAATGACGCGGGGGTTCGAATCCCCCTCTCTGCGCTATTATAATACAAACTTTGTAGACTGTATACGGTATGTTATGATTAAGCGTGAAAGACTCAATAGTTTGTAAAGGCCAGTCACATAGTCAACAGTCTTTGATGACTATATCACACCATATATGGAGACGCCACAACAGTGTGGGCTGTCTACACGTTTGATAGTGTCCTTGAACCTGTTTATGATCCTCACAAATAGGCAATAAACGTAACATTTAACAAAAGATACGACACATTAAGTTATGCACTGTTTGTAATGCACAACATATATATACAATCCACAGTTTTTAACCTCAATGATTAAAGTTATATACGGAATAACTATAATGGCGACGATTTTGTTAGCAGGCGGAATACCAAATTTGGCCACTGCACAGGAACAGATACAGATACAGGCATCCTTCTTTCCCTACGCTGAATTTACCAGGAATGTAGTTGGTGATACTGCAACTGTATCACAATTTCTACCAGTAGGTGCGGGACCACACGATTGGGAACCAAGCATACGTCAGGTACAGACACTGAATAGTGCCGATATCATAGTGTATAACGGTCTAGGTGTAGACATGTTCATAGATAGGCTGATTGAATCAGGAGATTTGGGTGACACACATATCATAAAAGCTACTGAGGGTTTGACTCTTCTTACCACAGGCGTCTCTGATGCAATAGCTTTCGTACTAGAGGAGCATGAACATGGTCACTATGACGATGATGAGGCAATAGATGCACTTCATGATGTTATAGATGATTATAATATTCGTGGCATATTACAGGAGTACCGTGCAGGAGATCTGTCCACGACAGAGGCACTAGGTGAAATTACTACTATATTGCGTGGCGCAGAGCACGGTCATGACCATGACCATGACGACCACGATGACCACATGACTGCCACTGACGAACATGACGACCACGATGACCACATGACTGCCACTGACGAACATGACGACCACGATGAACACGACGAACACGGCGATGATGCTGAGCTTGTCCACGAGGTTCATGAAATACTAGAAGAGGCTGAAGAGGGACACCTCACCAACGCTGAGGCACTTGAGGAGATAGAGCATCTCTTAGATGACCACGCCCACGAGGATGAACATGATGACCACGGTGATGAGCATGCTCATGATCATGGAATATACGACCCACATGTCTGGCTAGACCCAGTATTGGCTCAACACCAAGTGGAAACCATACGAGACGGTCTTGTCGATGCAGATCCAGATAACGCTGCTGCCTACATGGCAAATGCAGAATCTTATCTTCACGAACTTGAAGACCTACATGACCAGTATGTCGCTACATTGGCAGATTGCAGGCATGACACTATTGTGACATTCCACTCGGCATTTGAATATTTGGTGGAGCGATACGATCTAAAGGTCGAGGCTCTGACTGGACTTGATGGTGCTGACGCTATAAGTACTGCTGATCTAATCGAGTTTGCTGACTTCATCAATGACAACAACATCGATTACATTCTTACTGAGTTTGGTGTGGACCAACGTAACTTTGAGGTATTAGCCGAAGAGACCAATACTACAGTACTGACACTTAGCCCAGTAGAGGGCATTTCACAAGAAGACGTTGATTCAGGCGCCACCTACATCAGTAAAATGACAGAAAACCTTGGTGTGCTGAAGACCGCACTAGACTGCAACTAGACACAATACTAAGTGATTTTTATTTTTATTTGTCTCTTATACAGATGCGTGTACCCAAAAATCATGCCGCGCCCTATTCATTGATATTTATCTACGTCCAGTCTGGGTTCTACTCCTTTGTGTTTTCAGTTGCCTGTTGGGGGCTGTAACAACTCTGTGTTGAGATCTAGTGTAACACATGTGTGCTGAGGCGGATCTTTTTGAAAACGAAAAAGGAAGGGGTGGTCAGCCTGCGGACTTGTCGCAAGACTTTGCTGCAGCTTGAACCACGGTGCGGATCTTGTTGTCGCCCTAACATCCATGGAGCCCCCAAAGTCACCAAAAAGTAGTGAACCGGCTTTGGCACGGCAGGAAACAACACATTTATCCGATAATCTACCTATCGTCGCCATGCAGTTCCGGGCGCGAATTATCTTTGGGATGGCCCGGGAGTTGGAAATTTTTCATCTGGTTATATCCGCACCATGGCCCCCGTCATTGTTTTTGCCGCGGTGGCATCGGCGTATATGGATGCGTACGGGGAAGAAGACTGTCCTGAGATCTACAGGATGGTATCGCTTGAGGCACCCGAACGGGTTGGCATTCCTGTTGCAACCGGTACCGCGTGCGTATGGTATGCCGATGATTCAGAATCGCTCCGTAAACCGGTGATCATCATGGACGGTTTTGATCCCGGAGACATGCGCAGCCATACGGACATACGGCAGTTGGCCGGCGAGAACACACTCTCCATTCTCCAAAGCGAAGGATACGATCTGGTGACACTAAACTTTGATGCGGGGGCCGGATACATCCAGGATAATGCCCAAATACTGCGCGAGCTCCTCAAGTGGACAGGTGAAGAGTCGGAGGAGGACGCGGTGGTCATCGGAGCCAGTATGGGTGGAGTGATATCGCGGTACGCGCTGGCACAGATGGAGAATCTCAGCGAGGACCACAATGCCAGCCTGTTCATATCCTTTGATGCCCCGCATTTGGGTGCGGTCGTACCTCTGGGAAACCAGTACTATATCAAGTACGCCTCAGAGTCGAACCTGCTCTTGAAGTACTATCTGGAGGGTTATCTCCACTCGGTGGCAGCTAAACAGCTGGTCCTGTATCACGAGGCACACTCGCCCGGAGCGGTCGGACGCATGGATGCGGCTTACAACGAGACCATGCACATAAACGGTCCACAGCCCGACCCACTCTTTAAGGAGTTGCAAGCGGAATTGGATGTCCTGGGATGGCCGGAGGACCTGCGCATGGTGGCCATATCCAACGGGGACGGTTATGGTATGGGCCAGGGCTTTGAAGAGGGCGCCCAGTTGGTAGAGTACGAGTTATATTCGCCTCTCCTAAACATCACTGAAAACACCTACGCAATCCGGGGTGGGGAGGCCGGCTATATCATATTCGAGGGGAAGATGGACCCGGCAGGACCGCAGGACCACCGGTTCAAGGTCTACGTAAAGAATGCCCTGCCGTATGATGGCGCACCCGGTGGATGGAGAGCTACCTCAAAATTGGTCGCGGGTGACGCAGGCTGTATGTTGGTTGATAACCAATGTGTTGTGGACTTGGGAAGCATCACCGCCAACGCGGAACATGAAAACTATGTACCAACCCACAGTGCGCTGGGAATAGATCTATCGCACTTGGACAACGATCCCTTTGCCGACATCAACGCCGCATACATGAACGACACATCCATAACTCCCTTTGATAGGATATATTACCCCCGTGGAAACCAGGAGCACGTCCTGATCACTTCGGAGAATGAAAAGTGGGTCTTGTGCGAGATATTTGCCAGTACCCCCGATGCCTACAAGCGTTATTGCTCATATGACGCAACAGCAGGGATGGCGCAACCTGAGCAGGGCCCGTGACATCCTCCTTGATGTGTCATATGTGATGCTTCTGCCCCCTCCATCTTGAGATTGCCAAAATTTATCAATGCACATTTCCATATTACATATGGTGGCCGACAAGTGGACTATAATGATAGTATCTGCAGGTATAATAGTTGGCATATCGGTATTAATAATCATGTTTAATCAGGCACCAGCACTACAAATTTCGCCATCCCAACAGGGCGGCTTTCCACACTGTCTGCGCACATTACAGTGCGCCAACGTTCCAGAGTTTGATCAGATACCATACGAACAACTACTCATTATAGCCAAAAACTATAATCGGTGCTTTGAAGACTTTAAAATTGAGCAGACCTGCATCGTGCAGGTATCCCAGGATATAGAGAGGTTCCACGAGATGGGTTTTGTAACACTACGCTAAAAGTCTGGTCTGTAATACCTTTTAGACTCACTCAGAAATAGTTTAATCTCATTCTCATACCACACATCATTCTTGTACTCAAATCCGCCACTATACGCATCATGTATGCTCTGTATATCTTCACTACTTACTCCAGCACGCTCCAACCCTATGCGGTTTATCTTGGTAAAGACGCCCCTGTTGATGAGCGCAAAGGGCGGCACGTCTTTGACAATAGGACATCCCATACCAATCATTGCATAACTGCCAATTCTACAGTATGGGTGTATATCTGCCCCCTGTCCTATGTTTGCATGTCTATGTATGCATACATGTCCGCCCAATGTGACCCGAGTCGATATTATCACATTATCTTGCACTATACAATCATGTTCAATATTACTATGCGCCATGATATAGCACCCTGACCCAACCTTTGTCAACTCCCCAGTGGGTCCATGTATAGTGATATGCTCGCGCATTATGTTATTGTCACCTATTATGATGCGGCCATTGGACTTGTCATATGCGGCATGCTGCGGACCTGTACCTATTACCACATACGGACCTATCTTGTTGTTACTACCTATGGTGGTGTCTCCACGTATAATTACAGTTTCGTCAATCTCTGTCTTTTTGCCTATCTGTATGCCCATGTGTGTAGTGTATATAGTATTATTTATATATAGTATATTCCAACTATTACCAATGAGTGGTACAAATAACCCATATGATCCCATGGATATGTACAAGAAGTGGCTTGAGCAGAACCGTCAGCTACAAGACAACTTCCAGCAAGGATTCGATCGTGTCACACAACAGATGAGCGACATACAAAAGATGTCCGAAGCCTGGAGCCGTATAGGCGAGCAGATGGACACCATGACAAAGCGGGCAACATACCCCAGTAATGCCATATCATCCCAATTTGCCGATATGATGAAGTCATATACGATGCCTTGGCAGCAACATGGATTTTCATCGATTCCAAATATGTTGACAGGCTGGGCGGCGTTCAAGACCAGCATTGGCAGCAATGGACGCATATCCATCCCCGAAGCAGAACGTAGCGCACTAGGACTTAAAGAAGGTGATCTGGTGCAGGTTATCGTACTTCCCGTATCAAAGAAAAAGGAGGTGAAAGAATGAAGAATGAACCAACACAGGATAAAACAAAGGATGTATTTACTGCATATCAGGAAATGGTAGATAAGGTGTTCAACAACATCAACCAGACAGTACCAAAGTATCACCAATCCATAACTGATGCTCAACAGGAGGTATTCAAGACACTAGAAGGAAACATCACATCAGCAATCAAATTGCAGAAAGAGGTAGCTACTAAAAACAAACTACCTGCAACAGTCCCGGATACTAACTTGCGCTTTATGAAGGACTCTGTCGAGTCTTATATCAAACTGGCCAACATTGGCAACCAGATGGTGCTAGCTACAATAGCTACTGCACAGCAGGGTGTCAAGACCAGCAACGAAAACGCTAAAGCCATAAACGACTTGAGTCAAAACGTAGCACGTTCTTGGATGACAGCATTTGCCATCCCAAACTAGTCTGATTTTTTAGACAACCAACTGCCCAATTCGGGCAGTACCATTTTTTGCGACAGACTACTGGCAATCATGCCCACATGACCTGTTGGGTATAATCGCAATGTCTTCTCTTTACTGGATACGGCATAGTGTAATGGCATACTGCACTCTGGTGAGACGAGGTGGTCTCCCACAGCGACCTGTGTGAATATGGGCATTCTTATCTTGCGCAGATTGACTTTTTGGTCTGCGACAACCATCTTGTTTTGAATCAACAAGTTTTCTTGGTATATGTTTTTAATCCACTCTCTGAACAGTTCGCCAGGTATGGGTGGTGTGTCACTGAGCCACTTCTCAACCCGTAGAAAGTTATCGACAAATCTCTCATTGTCTATATTTTTAAAAAAGTTGATGTACTTTTCGATTCCCTGCTCGAATGGCTTTAGAACTGAAAAACAGTAATACATAAACTCTGGAGGCATATTGCCAACCGTGTCTACCAGCTTGTCCACCTCCACATGCTTTGAGAGATTACTGATTACAGTGGTGTCCTTCCAGCCATCAATGACCGGCGCCGTTGCAATATAGTTTCTCACCTTTTTGGGGTGCAGTGCGGAGTATACTGTGGATATAGTTCCTCCAGTACAATACCCCTGAAGCGTTACACTATCTGTTGATGATACATCAAGTACATGCTCTACACATGAATCCAAATATACATTGACATAGTCATCAAAGTTCAGATACTTGTCTATGTCTGTGGGCGTGCCCCAGTCTACCATGTATACATCGTATCCCTGTTCCATTAGGTTTCGCACCCAGCTCTTTGTGGGATGTATGTCTAGTATGTGGTATCGATTTATTAAGGCATATGCGATTAGTATGGGAGTTTTGTGTGTAACTTTTTGATCACTTTTATAATGCAGTAGTCGCACCTTGTCTATACTGTGTATTGTGTCATGCGGCGTTATCTCCAAGTCTATCTCGTCGGGAGCTTTGACTAGATTGGGCGCCCGGGCCATGTTGGAGCTGAACTTTAACAACTCTTCGATAACTTTGGAGTCTACCTCCAATGCATCCTTCATCTCTTTCTCCTCTTATTTGATGACTCTAGCTTGGCCACCCTACGGCGTAATTCGTGCAACTCTTTGTATATCTCATCCAACTCTTGACGGTTGGGTAGATTGGCCGACTTTAATATAATTCCTGTAATACTGTTCCAGTGATTTGCCAGTTCCAACTCTTGAGAGACCATCTTGCCATAGTTGGCACCAAAAGACTTTGAGTCAAATAGTTCGGTAAAGTCATTGTCGAATATGTCAATCCATACCCGTTTATACGCCTCAAAGTGCTCGGGATCCTGGGGCAGATCCGGTACCTTGAGATTTACCTTCTTTTGCGCCTCGGCCCATGTGTCTGATAACTGCTTGTAGTACTCAATCAGATACTGATTGAACCCTTCAATCTTTTGATTTATTTCGATTAACTCGGCTGCCACCTTTTTGCTGTTGGCCGCCATGGTTCTCATGGGCCCCACCGATGAGAGCGCCTGTGGTTTGCTGGACATAAGGTATAGTAAATCCGTCCAAAATAATGAGAGGTGCTTGTAATAGTCCTTTGTATCTCCTATCTCTGGTATCATGCTTGTATGTTACCCTCTACTAACTTTAAATTATTGTGTGCAATCATGTAGACTTTGTATCATTGTTCTTTATCATCTCGCGAAGACCTGCGCACCTATTTCGTATGGTGACCTCGGTTACGCCCGAAGCGTTGGATATCTCTTTTTGTGACTTTTGCTCGTCGGTCTCTATACATGCCAGATACAAGGCTGCAGCAGCTATTCCCATTGGGTCTTTACCTGCTACTAGACCTATCTCTTTTGCCTGGTTTAGTATTACAACCGCCCGCCTCTTGGTCTTCTCTTTAAGACCTGCCTCACTGGCTATTCTGGACACTCCCTTGACTGGGTCTACCACCGGCATCTGCAACTCCAACTCTCTATATATCAGTCTGTAGCAGCGCGCCACATCCTTTCGCCGAATGTTTATACTCTCTGATATGTCATCTAGTGTTCTTGGAGTCTCTGTATTTCTACATGATGCATAAAGGCATGCCGCCACCAAACCTTGTATGGACCTCCCCCGGACCAACTTTTTTTCCATGGCCTTGCGATATATGTAGGCCGCCTTCTCTATTACCGCATCTGTAAGCCCCATCTTGCCTTTGAGCTTGTCCATCTCGTTTAATGCCTGTCTTAGATTACGATCTGCTGATGATGCCGCCTGGGTTCTACTATCCCAGGTGCGCAACCTCTCTATGGAACTCTTCATGTTGGCAGAGAGTGGCTTTCCTGCCGAATCCTTGTTACTGGCATCTATTATGGTTGATAACCCCATGTCGTGCATTGTGATGGACGTTCCCGCACCTGCCCGTGCTCGACTTCCCTGATCATTGGAGAACGAGCGCCATTCGGCACCCATATCTTCCACCTTGTCTGTCATCACCCTTCCGCAGTTACTACAAAAGAGTTCTCCGGTCGAGTCATCAGTAACTATCTTTCCCTTTACGCAGTACTTACAACGTGAATCAACTGTTGTATCACTCACATATGACAAAACACAAAGCCCGTTTTTATAGTTTTATATATTAATAGGTGAAAAGTTTGGGAATTACATACAAAAGTCATGTTGGATGCTCAAACATCATGTGATTGGCCGTAACATCCATTATCTACGTAATATACAGTACAGGGCCATATACAACTTTATATCTGACATGTTACAATACATCATATGCAGACCAAGAAAAGCATAATTTATAGAACCCACAAAAAGAGACTAAAGACCAACAGCCACACCACATCATGTGTTGAAAGTCTGGAACCCGATAATCACATGTGGATTGAACTTGGCATAATGGCGCGCAACCTGAATGTACCGTTCACGGCTAGCAGCAATCCGTCTGACCCATATCCCCGAAGCATACTGACATGTGTGACGGTTGCCAAAGATATGATGGCAGAGTGGGAGAACGTCAACCCTAAATGTTACGCTCCAATATCCATGATTCGGGGAGCAATCATGGCCGGCATAGAGATGAAGGACTGCCTACACCTTAAGGACGGTAAGACATATCCGATATTCTTTCTTGGTGCGCCAAAGCGAATTGAAAACAACATGGTGTGGCTCAAGAAATCCGACACCCCGTTCAGTATAGTAAAAGGAAGCCTGCCCGACATCAAGACCATTACATCACACAAGATTGTCGACATAACGAATGATGCCGACCGACATCGCGGCTACCGTCAGTTTGAGTTGCACCTAACAGTCCAGAAAGAAATCCCAGACAGAAGGATAACTGGCTTGACCGCCGGTGTTGACGTGGGCAAGTTGACGGCGTATGTAGTCTTGTCTGACGGCACGAACCGCGTTCTCAGATTATACAATACGGAGATAAACAAGCATATCAGAAAGCTTCAATCTGAACGCGACAGGTGTATGTATGACAGTAATAAGTGGAATAAGATAAACGCCCGCATCAAAATACAACGTAAGGCGTTGTACAATTGGCAACTGAACGAGTATCGACATTTCTGCAAGAAACTGTGTGTGGACTGTGATATAATAAAATTCGAGAATCTTAACCTGATAAACTTGGCGCGCAAGGGTGGCAATTATACAAAAGGTAGGAATCGCACACTCAAAGAGAGTAAGGCCGGTGAGATGCGCGACTGGTGTACCAAGAAGGCGCCCGAATATAATACGGAAATAAGGGAGGTCAGACCATACAACACATCAAAACAATGTCATGCATGCCAGAGTAAGGACACTGAACGGTACGGTGGCTTCAAAACGTGGCATAATAATAACATCATATATGAGAACTGGAGCCATGATAGAAAATTCAGATGTAGGAATTGCGGCAACATGACGCATGCCAACTACAACGGCGCCTTTAACATCATGTACAGCCCAGATGTATTAAATGAAAATCATGTCGCGCCTGGTCTTGGCTGTCAACCATTAATATCATCCTCCATCCACTTTGGATTCTGGTGCCTTATGTCATTGGTCGCCTTCTTGTTGCGGAATGCCATCATGGGTGTTTCAAAGTTGTTGATGTCCAATGAAAAGTGCAGCCTGTCGGTGTTATAGTATTCTATGTAGTCAGACAGACTTGAGTAGTGCCATATTTCATCCTCAAGGCTACGGTGGAACCGTTCCAATTTACCATTGGTCTGTGGATGATACGGCCTTGAGTTGATCAATCCTATGTCGAGGTTTAACAATTCATTCTCAAACAAGGTGGGGGTCCAAGAACCAGTTGGTTTCTTGCGGCCACCCCTTCCTACAAAACACGAGCCGTTGTCAGAGAGTATTGTTGCTGGAACGCCAAACCTGTCTACTGCATGTCGAAGTACCGTTACTGCGTTCTCAGAGGTGGCCTCCGTAAAGAGTGCAGCTCCGGTAATACATCTAGAAGCGTCATCCAGATATGTAATCAGGTTCAGTCCTTTCATGCGCGGATCCTTCATTGTGTGCCAGTCAGTATGCCACATGGCATTTGAATAAATGCGCTCATATCTGACCCATTTGCGTTGTTTGGACTTTGCGGGAGAGTCGACTACCAAACCCTTCGACTTCATTATGCGGTATACGTGATGGTAGCTTATATTCTGTCCCTCTCTTTTCAATCTCTGGGCAGTTCGCACATACCCCTCAGGCTTGTTTTTGTGAGTATTTAGTACCGTTTGTATCGTCTCATCGGATGGCATCAAATCTGGAGGTCTTCCGGCGGGGCGTTGGGTGTGAATCACTCCGGTCTTTAGATATTCGGCCCACAGCCGCTGGATGTGTCTTTGCGTCACGTTAAGCTCCTTGGCTACAGTTTTGGTATCCCTGCCTTTCTCAAGTTGCCTTATGGCATATCGTATTGATTTATCGGTCATCTTTGGCTTCATTTTCTCATTTGATTTGTGTAGCTTAATGTATTCTTGTTGTGTACGCTTAGCTTTACCTAAGCGACATGATTTTCGTTTAATACACATGTACAGCCCAGATAATAACTATAATAATTACGATTACACAAAACCAAATTCAAGACGCGCCCAAAAGGCAAGTCGTTTGTGTATCAAGTCCGGGTCGGACTTGAGGGACCGAATAAATCTGCGCAACCGCACACCCCCACCGGTTGTCAATGACTGGCAGGTAGTCAAGACCGCACTTCCCAAAAGGAAGAGCACGCCAAACAAACTCACCCTGAATGGCAACAGCCAACGATATGTACAGGAGAGAACGTCAGTTTTACTGGGGGTTGTTGCATAATTCGATCCTGACCTCATTGAAATCAATTCGATAGGTTTTTTGATCGTTGATCCTTCTCATTTGGTAATGAGCGAACATACTAGACGACCGGACTATTGGAAATACTACCATTTAGGACACAGCAACGAGACATCATTCATGATTTACACCGTGGCAAATTTGATGCGGGGGCACCCGTGCCCGCGCCAAGAGACAAGCAACCGGGGACGACCCCCCGTTCACTCCAAGGACAAACTAGATTTTATCTGCATACTGATGGTCGCCTGGCACAAAACCTCCCGCGACATGGAGAGTGACCTATCGGTAATAAAGTTACCGTGGTGGAACGGTGAGCCTGTACCGGATCACACCACCATAGCCAGGCACCTACAGACTATCTCGTACAACTGGCTGGCCGGGATGCTGGCCAGGACGGCCAGGTTGTGTATGGCCGAGGCGGATGGTGCGACCGGCCCGCTGGGTGCTGATAGCAGCGGGGTGGAGACCACCAGATACGAGACAGTCGTGCGGCCTCTCAAAAGAAAGAAAGATTTCGTAGAGATTGCCCAGAAGGAGTACCTAAAATATCATATAGTCGCCGTCCTGGGACTACAAATCATACTGGAGTCGGGGATAACCCCGAGTAACATCAACGATGTGACCATGCTGCCGCCCATGCTATATGAGATGAGACGGCAGCATCTGTTGCACAACCCGTCTATCTTTCACGCGGACCGGGGGTACGACTCAAACTACAACTGCCAGGTGCTGTTCGAGATGGGGATTATACCCAACATCAAACAGAGAAGCATCCATGTTAACCGCGGCAAGCCCCACAGAAGCAAGGCGGCCAAGATATTCGATGAGGAAAAGTACCACCAACGGGGGATGATAGAGGGCATCTTCGGCGGCGAGGAGTCCAAGCGTCACCAACTGCACTGCCGGTTCATCCGACCAGACAACCGCCGCCGGTTCGGCAAGATCCGTGCCATCGTATGGAATATCAAGGTGCTGAACCGATTCAGGTGCGCCCGGATACGTGGGATAGAGATACCATCCTATGGCATGGTATCGTGCGTGTGACCGTCCAGGTCCGAATACTCCGCCGATAAAACCACGGCGGGGCACATACGAAAACAAGATCAGATGGAATTACGCAACAACCCCAGTTGGATGATAATAAAATTAAGTATATCATTCGCGAGAAGGAGAAAGGCACATCCAGTGCTGTGATAGCGAAGAATATGGGTGTCAGCGCACGTCATGTGCGGCGCCTCTGGGCCAAATATAGAAGTGCCGGTTCACTGCCAACGATTAGCAGAGGAGGCAGGCCTGCCACCAAGACGATATCTGATGAAGAGATCAAGTTGGTGCTAGCCGAATGCAGGAGTGGCAGTTCTGGGGTGGGACGTGTCACTAAGGCATTGACGGACAAGAACATAAGTGGGCGCACCGTATATAATATAATGAAAGAATATGGGTTAGTGGAGCCATGTCCGGCAAAGACGAAAAGACGAAAGTGGATTAGATTTGAGCGGC
Organism: Nitrosopumilaceae archaeon; assembly: GCA_965219765.1. Lineage (GTDB taxonomy): Archaea > Thermoproteota > Nitrososphaeria > Nitrososphaerales > Nitrosopumilaceae > VYCS01. The sequence goes on along the minus strand of CBDCOI010000001.1, from coordinate 940,906 downwards.
TCTATTCTAATGCCATGTGGCATACTGACTGGCACGTAATGAAAGACTTTCGTATGAGGGATCTGAATCTGATCACGTATCTGGACGATGCCTCACGATGCATCACCGGATATGGTGTGTTCGGGGAGGCAACTGGCCTAAATGCCGTAAAAGTGCTAAGGCAGGCCATTGGGGTGTTTGGTTGTCCGGCATCAATCTTGTCGGACAACGGATCTTGCTTTGTGGGCGTGCGAGGAGCCAACAAACCAAAGGGAATTATATACAATAGTGACGTTTATATAATCAATGATTATACAGTATACTATGAGCCAACAAGCACCGGGCAAAAGTCACAGAGAGGGAATCTCTTTGATGGAATTATTCGAGAAATTCCCAGACAACCAAACATCAATGAAATGGTTTGAATCCAACATATGGAAGCATGGCCGTAAATGTCCAAGATGTGGTTTTGCGCATACTATACAATCCGCACATAAAACAATGCCGTATTACTGTTGTGAATGTGACAAGAAATTTTCCGTAAAGACGGGAACCATAATGGAAAGTTCAAACATATCATATCAGAAATGGGCTATTGCGACATACCAGTTTGCCACCAACCTAAAAAGCATAAGTTCAATGAAACTACACAGAGACCTAAAGATGACCCAAAAGTCCGCATGGTTCATGGTACAAAGGTTAAGAGAGTCATGGAAGGTATTGGCTGGTGTTGATGGTATGGAAGGCCCCGTTGAAATTGATGAGGCATACTTTGGAGGCAAAGAACCCAACAAACACGATACAAAAAAGACCCCTCACAGTCAAGGCGGCGCCAACAAGACCCCCGTAGTAGGTATAAAGGACAGAGCAACCAACAAGATAAGCGCTCAACCAGTACAAGACACCACACAAGCAAGACTAACCGAGTTTATTACACACCATGCAAAACCACAAGCGACAAAGTACACTGATGAGAACCGCGCATACTGCGGCCTAAACAATCATGAATCTGTTAAACATAGTGTAGGTGAGTATGTACGGGGCCAAGCGCATGTAAACGGCATGGAATCATTTTGGGCAATGATGAGAAGAGGTTATGATGGCACATTTCACCACATATCAGAGACACACCTACACAGGTATGTAAACGAGTTTGCAGGACGGCATAACGTGCGCAACATGGATACAATAGACATGATGGGAACCGTTGCAGAGAACATGAGCGGCCAGCGATTGAAGTACTTTGATCTGTTCAATGTCTAAAAAAATAAAAAGGATTACAATGTTATCTCTTTCGTGAGAAAAGTGATTTGGGTATGCGTTCTATGGATACCCTTGTTTCACAAGAGGTGTGTTCGATGATTTTGAAGTCATTATACACACCTCTCTTTATTTTACTCATATATAGTGATATAATTTAGCGTTTAAAAAGTTAACTAAGGTATGGATTGTATTAAGATGTTGAATCCTTTGTTTTAGGCTTCAGTTTGCGTATGGTAGCCAGCCACTCCCCATCTATCTTGTCTAATGTCCACCCGATATGGTCTTTATGTGCCAAGCCCATTGGCCCGGCCACCTGAACGGGTATTGTGGTTTTGTATGATTCGGCAGTCAGTCTAGCCAAATTAACCGAGCTAGTTATGCCTTTCATTCTACTCATATTCTTTATAGTATGATGATTTATATTAACATTCATAGGCATTCTTGTTTACCTACATTTCAAATAAAAAAAGAAGGGAAAGCCCCCAAGCGTATGAATCATGTTTGTCGCTTTCTAGCGCCGCGCCATGCAAAGAAGGCCGATACAAACCACACTACAAAATAGGGCATGAAATAGCCTAGACTGCCGTCCACACCAAGAGGATTATCGGGGTGAGACATTACAGATAACTTCACTATTGGTATGGCAAGATACAGCGCTATGGCCGGCCCGTGCGTGACAAGCCCCCTATATCTATGGTAATAATCCAACCTACGATGAGGGCGCCAATACCCCAACCCCATGAGCGGTTATATAATTGCCCTAAACCACAGAACCCGAACAGTCCGGGAATTATTCCCAAGATAAGGGCCGTATATTGGTTGAATTGTTTACCGTTGTTTGGGCCGGGCGGTTGTTTGTCGTTTGTACCAAACACCATGCCCCGCCCACCTTATAGGGAGACCCCCCCGCAAGTTTGCGCAAGCGCGCCGATCCTGCGGGGGGGGGGGGGGGGGCAATCCCTAATGTTGTTTTATTTGTCATTAGGTTGGTTTTGTATATACCTATTATAATACCTACGATTCTATGGTTACGTCACTATTGTATATAATTCCCAAACCAAAAGGGACATGGACACCAACCATCTTTGAGAACGAGTTACTGGATCTTGGCATACATTTGATAAACTCGAGGCCGTACCACCCTCAGACTAACGGGAAGCTCGAGCGGTTCCATAGAACACTGGAGACAGAGATGGGTCGGCATAACAGTCTGGAAGATTTTATCACATACTACAACGAGAGACGATTGCACTGGTCACTTGACATAGACAACCGTCAAACGCCCCTCAAGGCGTTCCATGACAAGATGGCGCATAAAGCCATAAGAAAAGACAACCCTAACTGGATGGAGGCCGATATCCATGGGTGAGCGACATGCTGAGGGGGGCGGACATAGTTTTGTTACAATACACTTTGTATGTAATTCCGGCCTTGTCCAAAAAACCAAAATTACCGACCTTCTTTGATACTTACGGAGGCACCTGGACCGGCAGGAATGCGCAGGGTAGACACCGGATTACGTTCCTAGTGCTCGCCGGCCCGTCGTCTATGGCGGTCCACGTGCAGTATTGCGCAGCCTCCCCCACGTTGTGGGGCGAACAAAAACCCCATAACATGGCGCTATTATGCAACCATGTTATAACAAACAACCATTGAGAGTAGTTCTGTCTCCTGTGTGTGTTCTCTGAGGGCTCTCACTATGGCTCCAAACCTGTCTTTTATGGCAGAGAAGACGCTCTCTACATTATTTCTACGCGATAATTTGTTGTAGAATGTTCTAGGATGCTTCTCGAAGAACCGTAACATTTGTGCCCTTGCGTTGAATCCCTTTATTGTATAGTTGGATTTTGGCGCAATTATCGGTCTTCTTCCAGAGTCTCGAATTGCATTGCAATTCTTTACTCCCCCATAAATCGCATCTGCCATTACGTCATTTCCATCACCATGCGGCAAGAACCCGACCATCTGTCTTAGTTGTGGCGAGTCACAGGCCAGACCCGGCGTGACTGTGGCAGCACATATCTTGCCATGCAGGGATACTATGACATGTAATTTTTTGAACTGCTTTACGCTGATTTCGCCGTATTTTGCGTTCTCCCAGTCCTCATACTTGGACATACCAAATCCGCTGGAATCCGCAGCTAGTGGACCGTTTGCATCAGGCTTGCCCATCCACGCAATTATACGTTGTAGTACAGCTGGATCTATTTCCGATATACGGAGTTGGTACCAAGATCTGCTGTACCGTCTACTTATTTCGCAGCGTTTTAGGTCGTCGGGATACTTTTTGAGGTGGTTTACCAGGTCCCAGTAGCTTAGCCGGTTACCTATCTTGATGACGGACAGTAAAATGGCTGACACACGCCTGTCACGTACGCCTGGCCGTATGCCCATCAATTCCCGTGCCTTATCTGCAATTTTGCGCATCCATGTATCATGATTGTCCCCCTCAGCTTCACGTTTTTTGTTGTATTTGGACCAGTTTATCTTGGGATCATTTCTCTTCCCTTTTGGGTTGTTCTTACTTCTGTTCCTTTTTGGATTGCCTGCTTTTTTTGATTTTCCATATCTTTTACTCATTTGTTATAATCATAATATATCTATATTACCTTATGATTATATTATTAATCAAACTAGATCTATTAGTAATTAAACATTACTAAACCAATTTTTGGACAAGGCCTGTAATTCCCAAAAGTTTAAGCGTTATTGCATCTATATCATATTAATGTCTAATATAGCAGAACAGCGACAGCGGTTACAGAATCTGCTTGTAAAGTTGAATAATTTGGGCCCGATCCCAGATGATATAGACCAGTTTACAATAAATGCCAATAATATACGAAAGAATGACTATCTTGTACAATATAACCAGATACAATCTGAAATTATAGACACGTATGGGCTGTATGTTGAGTTTTTAGAGGATAATACCACCTCACTGCTTAAACTTCACGGAAAGATGCTTGATATAATCAAAGTCCAGACGGCCAAATAATGTTATGATATGATGACCCGCTTTATATCATCATCCATCTGAACTAGGAGGGCGCCATCTTTATCTATATCTGTGGCTAAGCCCTGAACATCTCCATAGTGTACCGTGTTGCCTATGGTGGAGCACTCTTCTTTGTATATCCTTTGTATGTCTCTATACTGATTCATATGGTGTCGGTTCAGCTCCTTGAGAAATCCCAACAGTATCTCATATGCGGATGCATCTGTTGTATGATTTGACACTGTATCTATACCTGGTATATCTTTTGTATCTGTGCTTACATTTACTCCGACACCTATGACTGCCCATTGTATGACATCTGATATGGCAGTATCGATAACTATTCCTGCCACCTTGCCGTCAATCATTATGTCGTTGGGCCACTTTATGCTTACGGCAGATGTATACCTGCAGAGCACACTGTACAGTGATACGGCCGATGTCATCATTAGTGTTCCAGCTTTGTGTGCTGGTATACCTGGGCGTATCAACACTGAAAAAGTCAGCGAGCCTGGTGGTGATCGCCAGACTCGACCGTGGCGCCCCCTCCCGGACAGCTGACTGCATGTCAACCATACGGTTCCATCTGGTGCTGAATCTGCTATCTTTATTAGCGCATCCTGAGTGGATTGTACAGTATCACTAAATATGATATTGCTACCAAATATGTTAGAGTCCTTCTGTAATGCAACTCGTAAATAATCTATCTGTTCTTGTTTGATCAAAAGCCAAAGTCAAAGTCGCCGCCACCAAAGCCATTGTCGACTCCCACATCTCCCATGTCGCTGCCGGCATCACCACCAGCGTCGCCGGTGTCAAAGCCTTCTGGAACACTCTCAGCCGGTACATAATCGGTCATAGTGGCTCCCATCATACTGAACATCATACTGAACATCATGATATCCATTATGCCAAAGAACATCATCATGGGCAGAAATGAACGGTTCCCATCCATCATATCTTGTAGACCCTTCTTGTCTTTTGTCTGGTAGAGTTGTTGCATGCGTCCCCACTTTTCGCGTGCTTCATAGAGGCGGTTGTCCAACTCGTTGGAACCCTTGTCGGTAATCAGTATCTCTATCTTTTTACCCAACCAACTCTTCTTTGTTACCACCATTATGTGGCCTAGTTTTTCAAGTCGTGAGAGTATGCCTTCAAGCTCATCAGGTTTGATATTTGTCGCCCTCTGTATCTTGTTAAAGTTCTTCTTGCCTTGCCTTATGGCTCCTAGAACTATCACCTCGGTCGGTTCTGTATCCATCAATACACCATATTTTGTCCTATCTTAAAAATTTTTTTCGCAACTTAGTGTTATGCATGTCTTGTACATTCTGCTGCGCATACACACAAGACGCACAACCATTAGATGTCTAGTTGCACACTACAAAATTACATTATAATATACAAATTCATTATAATTTCGTATCACAGCCTTTGTATCGTTTACGGTGACTATGTCCGTTATAGTGGATTTTGGTCTGTACTCAAACAAAATATACTCCTAGATGTATACATCACATTATACATTGAGTGACTTTGATGATGCATGCGTACGTGTAAAAGAACAACTGGACAGGTCTTGTGCGACTGTTAGGTCTTCTAAATATACGGACGCTGACATCTTTACCATATACGGTACTGATGTATCCTCATTGAAAGAGGCCATATACGGCCTGCGCCACATTGAGGAGATGACGTATACTGTGGCTGAACACCATCCATATTGGCGGCTTTTAAGTGGCTTGGCAGAGGCCACCCGTATCACACTGGAGAGATGGGATAATAATATATCTGATCAGGATGCGGATGATATTCAATGGTGCCTATCAAGTGTTACTGATGCGTTGAACAAACTTCATAATCAATAGATGGCCTCATCACTGATGCCTCTGAGTGTATCTTCCCTCATAAAGTATACCTCGTCCTGCTCTATATCGTTTAGCGGTAGATGCTGCGCATAAGATACATGATACAGTATGGACTCTACATGCCCTGAAAGATTGGGGTTTGTCACTACACATTGTACCCCTTCAGACTCTAATGATTCTGCCAAAGAGCGTGTACGGGAATTTAGCTCATCAAATAGTATGACTGTATCACTGCTTTTTATCGAGAACAACTCCATGTGGGCGAACTGTTCTGCCCGGGAATAGTTTGCGTATCTCCCACGTATTTCATAACTTTTGGCGGCCGCATACATGGCTACTGGAAACGTATACTGATTGCCTACAAAGAACGTACGTCCCCTCTGGTGTATTGTACCTGCATCCCTTTTGGCCTGTTTCATTATGTTTACTGCATCATCCAAAATTATGGGACGCACCAAAGACATGCATACAAGAGCACTATTCAAAAAACTGATGCTACCTGCAGTCAGTATGTCTGAGCTGGGAAACTTTAACTCAATTATGTCGTCTGCCAGTAATGCCAGCTCGCTACCAGTATTGGTGGTTATGGCAGTAATGTGATTACCTGTATATCTTTGAGCCAGCCGTATGTTGGTTATTGTTCTGCCAGATACGGATATTACATACAATCTCTTGTTTTGTACAATCTGTGGATTGTATAGTATCTCCAAAGGGTCTACTGCTTTGGCCGTATAGTTTGATAGCGCTTCGGCCAACATGGCCGCTGCCAACGAGTCTCCACTACCTGTGAATATTGCATCTGCCACCTGTGTATCTGATAGCAGTGGCGGCGCTGCAAAATCTCCAATCTCTACATACTGTTGTTTTAGATCTTTGATGTATGCCTCCATAGACTTCATTATGTACACAAGGCTCTTGCCATATTTATTGTAAAATCCACAACGATATACCGTAGCTGTAACATCTACATGAGTTAATTATACTACCCAACCATCATTATCATTATGATGTTACTATACGACACCAGATAGAGTATACCCGGAATAACCCTGACAGTCAGTAAAATGGTCAGCCTTGTATCTAGCATGTATAGAGACCGACGAGCAAAAGTCACAAAAAGAGATATCCAACGCTTCGGGCGTAACCGAGGTCACCATACGAAATAGGTGCGCAGGTCTTCGCGAGATGATAAAGAACAATGTTGATGCAAAGTCTACATGATTTAACTAGTATCTTGGATGCTGTATTGTAACAAAATTATGTCCGCCCCGGATCAGGCGTACATTACGTGACTTCATTAAGCTGTATAAACCACGTAGTTTGATGCAGATCAAGCTGGATGATAACAAAATCAAGTATATCATACGTGAGAAAAAGAAGGGTACTTCCAATCTCATTATAGCAAAGAATATGGGTATTAGCACACGCCACGTACGACGTCTCTGGGCTAAGTATACAAACACCGGCCAGCTGCCAACCATGGGTAGAAGAGGACGTCCTGCTACCAAGACAATATCAGATGAGGAAGTCGAATTGGTACTAGCCGAGTGCAAAAGCGGCGGTTCCGGAGTTGGGCGTGTCACCAAGGCGCTAGCGGACAAAAACATAAGCGGGCGCAGCGTATATAGTATAATGAAAAAACATGGATTGGTAAAATCGTGCCCGGCAAAGTCTAAAAAACGAAAGTGGGTGAAATTTGAGCGTAAGTACTCAAACGCCATGTGGCACACAGACTGGCATGTCATGAAGGACCCTCGTATGAGGGATCTAAACCTGATCACCTATCTAGATGATGCCTCACGATGCATCACCGGTTATGGTGTCTTCAAGGAAGCAACCGGGTTGAATGCTGTGAGAGTTTTAAGGCAGGCCATTGAAGTCTTTGGTCGTCCTGCGTCCATACTATCTGACAATGGATCGTGCTTTGTGGGCGTGAGGAGAGATAGTATTCCAAAGGGGACATGGACACCAACTGTCTTTGAGGGTGAGTTATTGAACATGGATATACACTTGATAAATTCCAGACCGTATCACCCCCAGACTAACGGAAAACTTGAGCGATTCCATAGGACATTGGAGACTGAGATCTGTCGACATGACAGCCTGGATGACTTTATTACGTATTATAATGAGAGGCGCTTACACTGGTCACTTGACATAGACAACCGCCAAACCCCACTCAAGGCGTTCCACGACAAGTCGATATGCGAATCCATAATAGTGGAGAACCCTAAATGGATGGAGGATGATATTCATGGATGAGCGGCGTACCAAAGAGGGCGGACATAATTTTGTTACAATACACTAGTATCTTGGATGCTCCTAAGCGACATAATTCCTGACACATTTCGATTACTACGTATATTAAAGATGGATGATCCATACATGTTGAGCTGGATTACAAAAAGATTCTAGGAGATGATGATAAGACCGACTTTGTGTGGAGAGGTGTGGTAAGACTTGATCAGAGCTTAACCGACCGCCTGACCAACCCGGTCGTACAAGATGGACTAGATGTGTACACCATCCAAGACTCCAAGTACGGAAGAAGGGATGGTGCCCAATTTGATAATTCCGGACTATCCAAGACATTTCCAGATGTGGTAACATTGATCATCCCCAATAGTGGCAATCTTGCTAGATCCATGGGATGTTGTGCGTTTTTAGTACGTGGCAGCACCGGCAGGGGTTTTTGGCGCCGAAGTGTGTCCGGAAACGATGTGGCAGTCAAGGGATTTATCCTAGAGGCTGTACCGGACGGTTCAAGGTATGAGCAAGGTCGGGAGCAGGCGCGTCTGGCATTATTTCAGTTTGACAACGAAAACTCGGAGAACGAGATTTCTTGTGGGTTTGACGGGATAAAGGTAAGACCGTCTCTGTCCTTGGTGGCTCTAGGATGCGCCGCCTTTGCATCTGGATCCAGCGGATCCAGCATAACCTTTTCCGCCGACCCTAAGCGTTCGATCACCGCCGTATTCGCCGCGTCGGATCAGAGACCGTTTGTGGCAAGGTTCGACTCAAGGTATGGGACCAGGGTTATGACCTGCGACAGCGGCGGATTCAGTACAAGAGATATACCATCAGCGCAGGATATGAAGGTCGTTCGTTTCAAGGAGGACGCGCCCGCCAGGGACGATCCAAAGAAGATTCTTGATGTTCGGCTTGCGCGTGGTGAGATCACCATTCATGAATACAAAAAGCTCCGAAGGCTTATGGATCAATGATGACCATGGGTCTTATCTGACCGGAACTGCGCCGCGCCAGACAGAGGCATCATCGGCTGTCATCTACGAATTCGGTATGTTGTACCACGGTTTGCGTGGCATAAAGGCCCACTTGATGATCAGCGCCGTAACCACCAAATATATGGTAATTCCAATGGGGCTCACCCAGCTTTGATCGTTGCTACCTGGAACCACCCCCAGCAGAGGTTCCACGCCGAAGACGAATATCATCCCGGCCATCAGGGGAGCCATGCCCACGAAGAACAGCATGAGGGTGCCGGTGTCCCGGATTGCGCGTATCAGATCTCTGTACGTTCCGTGCGGCACCCGCCATCTTCCGGGCCCCGTCCACTTCTGCATCCCGCTGATATACCAGTAGATCATGCCCTGGAAGATCATCGCCCCCACTATGTTACCCAGGGTGACAGGAACAAGGTTCTTGAACCATGCCTCGCCCCAAGTATAATCCCCACCGGCCCAAATGCCCGCCGACAAGGCAAAGTGGTTTACTATGCTGTGCTCGAAGCCGATGGCAAAGAATACACCTACCGGAATGCCAATTAAGAAGATTTTGGCGATCGTCTCTTTCGTCCTAAAGGCGCCCCACACGCCCATGGCAATAAGTAAGTTGGCAAATATCCCGCGGTAAAAGAGCTGGTCCCAAGAGAGGCCGTTTACCTTGGTGTTGCCCACATCGGCAAGCATTGCAGTCAGGGTAGACCCCAGCCCGCCAACCTGATCAGCTCCAATTATGATCATCCACGAGATGGTGAACCCTGATATCCAGTGGCCAGCGTGAGCGATTGACCACTCCCAGAGCACCTCCCGCCACCGGGCTTGTCCGGACATCAGGGATATTCCTGAGGTCATATAGTCTCCAGTTACCAGATTTGTTCCGTATAGTATCACGAGAACGAGTGCCGAAGCTCCAAATGTTATAAACACAAGAAACTTGGCCAGTCCTACCGAAACATCCGGGGCGACGGCAGACATTATCATCCATGCCAAGAACGCCGCGAAGCCAAGATATGTAGCAGATTGCCATCCCAGAAGCAATCCCTGCGCTGGATTAACCTTGGTCTTTGCGGTGCCCAAATTGCTTAGCGTTCGCACTGTGTCAACTATGTTGAACAGTCCTGTGGTCAGACGCGGTGGTTCTGCCGCACCCCTAGCTTCGGATTCATCATCGGCAGTACCTGTAGTTGAATCTGCCTCTACCCGTCCGGATTCCAGTACAGGCTGCTTCTTGGAGTAATTCTCGTCTTGCTCATCTACCAATGTACAGGTGATATTAGATTTGTTTTATTAAATGTTATTCCGAGGGTTACTATCCGTACTTTTGTTTGGCCTATCTCTGGATAGCTGGTGCAGTCCACGTAGCGTAATCAACACACCTCTTCTATTTTTATCGCTCGCCATAAAGATACTCTAAATACCTCGCATCTGTACCGCTTCAGTCCCTTGTAGTTGGCGTGTATGTTGATATGTTTTCCTGCACAGTGTGGATAGGACATTGGCCCACCGTATTGTTCTGGTACATACTCAACCCCTCTTGGTTTTCAGGCGTGATATTTGATTAGATTTTGTTGTTTCACGCCTACAAAGGATGGGGGGGGGGGGGGTTGAGTATGTACACTGTCCTGAATGGCTTAGCGACGGCAACGGCATCTGCAAACAGCACCGGCAGCGACAATAATGGGTCAGACGACTTGTGAGCACTTTTGTTCACTGGTTTTTGGGTCGTGTCGCCTGACATTGGAACCTAATGGATCTGCCCATATAGATCTGTTGCAATTTAACTAATTATATAATTGACAGCATACCAGATCACAACATTTGATAGGTGAACAAAAAAAAAAAATACTCTTACTTATTGAGGATCTGATTATTTTCTTTCAGAAGACCGTTGTTTTCGGTGAGTAGGTCACGGTTGCCTTTCAGGAGATCGTTGTTTTCGGCGAGCGTATCACGGTTGCCTTTCAGGATACCATTGTTATCGGCGAGTTTGTCACGGTTGCCTTTCAGAAGACCGTTGTTTTCGGTGAGTAGGTCACGGTTGCCTTTCAGGAGATCGTTGTTTTCGGCGAGCGTATCACGGTTGCCTTTCAGGATACCATTGTTATCGGCGAGTTTGTCACGGTTGCCTTTCAGGATACCATTGTTTTCGGCGAGCGTATCACGGTTGCCTTTCAGAAGACCGTTGTTTTCGGTGAGTAGGCTGTGATTCTTCTTCAGAATGTCAAGGATTTCACGTAATGTGTCTTTGTCACTCATGTTGCTAAGTACCGGTTGTGGTATATATTAATCTTTCACTCAGATCAGCTAACCCAAATCTAAGCTAGATGGTAGGGAAACGAACAGGTAAATCATGTCTGTGGGGCGGGGTTGTCCATGGTCCTTCCAAATGGCCACGACGACGTCGAAAAAGCGTTCTTGGTACTCCCGTCAGCCCCAATCAAAGGCACGTTCCAGCTGTCCGTCCCACCCTGAATGGGCATATTTTGTGCCTGCCGGGAAGGTCCAGAGGCAGTTCAGCTTCGGTCTGGCAGCTGGTGCGCAGGCTCCCCCAGATGCCCCCGGGAAAATCTCATATGGGGGTAACTGTTATCCTCTAGTCAAGCGTTGATGTTGCGGCAGATGGATACGATGGCGAGTTCACGTCTTTGCATCTCCAGCGTCACGGACCGGACGCAGTATGTGAACCGGCTCTTGATGGCGGAGAAGCAGGCTTCGATGGTAGATCTGGTCTTATAGACCTTGTAGAACCGGCCAGGGTGCTCCTTCCACAACCGCACCATCTTCGCCCAGGCACTCATTCCGTTGCCCCGATATGTCTTCTTGGGCTCGAAATACGGTTCACGTCCTGTATGTATGGCTAGAGTGCAGTTATCCTCGGAACAATATGCGCGATCCCCCAGGGCGTTGCCGTTACCTGCAGGTATCTTGGAGCAGAGCTCTGCAAATATGGCAGTATCGGAAGTATCCCCGTCGGTTACAACCGAGGCGAGTACCTTGCCGTTCGGCGAGATCAGCGCATGGTGCTTGCAGGTGTTACTCACCCATCTCTTTCCAGATGGCGCCCCCGCCGTCTTGCCCCGAGTGGCCTTCCTCTCGGCTTCGGTCATGTCGGTCCGCTTTTGATGGTTAGCCCTGCGTTCATCACCAGAGTTGTCCACCAGTCGATACCGGTTGAACCTGTGGTGGGATGAATCGACAGAGAAGCTGCTGTAGGCATCATCTTTGGCGGTGAATAATATAATTGCATCAAGCATCTCCAGAGGTATACGGTGCATCCACTTGTGCAGCCATGACTTGCATGGCGTCCATTTGAGGCCGGCCACCTTCCGGGAGCCGCGGCTGAAATGCAGCTCGGTGATCATATCGCGGATGGACAGACTGTACCGCTTCATCATTATCCACAGCATAATCACAGACTTTAGGTGCCGATACTCGGCGTTACCCTTCAGGTATCTGTCAATCCAGGTTCGGATCTTTTTGAACTCCCGCTTGAGCTTTTTTGCCTTGATCACCCGCTCCCGTTCCCAGTCGCCAAAGTAACCGTCTTGTCTGCGCGGTCTTTTTCGTCGTTTTTTGTTATCAGGTTTCATTACTAAGTTGATATCCCGATCCAAAAAAAAATTGGTTAGTTGAGCTGTAGCGCCGAAGTTGTTTTTAACTCTTTAGGTATATTTATGGTAGAGTACAGTACAGTACTATGGAAATTCAAATCGTGGACAACCCCCGCTCTCACCGGATGAAACTATACAAGAGGTGTTGAGTGTGATCCTATCACTGGAAACATCCATGCATAACCGGTTGGGCTCAGACAAGAGGTGTAAAGCGTGATGGTGAATGCTGTTGAATATCACATCCTGATGCTCTCAACAGCATGAATTTTAATGTCAGTTGTGTGATATTTTTGCCTTTCAGGCGCATTCGCAATCGATACTGGTTGAGAGAGTTGAGCATAACCCACCCATTGAAGACCATCAGAGAGTACAAAAAGCAGAACAGGCGTGCGCCGGTGTCTCTGCTACGTGTCTTGGCCCTCATCGCCTCTATCATTGAGTAGCCTGTCTCTATCCCCCATCTGGAACTATACTGATTTATATCAATGTGTGGCAGACTGGTGGCGAACCCAATAAATTTCTCCTTGGGCAGTATGGCCGGCTTCTTGCCCCTCTTCTTACGGTCGGTTATCACCATATGATATGGAACTTGCCTGCCGGATCCTATCAGTATGTGCTCTGAGACAGCCTGCCGCCGGCCGGCAGCAAATTCATTGAGTGCTCCCACCACACCGGTTGTGTTGGTACACGGCATCAGATAGTCTACATGCATATCGATTATCTCCTGTATTACTCCTGTTGAAAAGAACTCGCGGTCCAATAAGACAAGCTTAATCTTGCATCCGGTCTTGTGTACCATCTCAAGTATGCAGCGTACCATGTCTGGGATAGATTCACTGGCATATACTGGTAGACATCCCAAGATCAATCTTGCATTATCATCTACGCACTGGGCGGTGATGTAGCGTTCAAAGAGTCCGGTTCCTGCCTTGGATTTGGATCTGGTCAGCTCCGGACCCTTAATTCTATCATATCTTGGTATTAGGTGCATGTCGATGGCGATTGTCAATCCCTCTCTTGGAATCTGACCAGGGAGTCCGGACTGGCTACCAGTCAGCCAAAAAAGTCACGCAGGCGCAAATGGATACGGTACGAGCGCACGCACTCAAACTCAATGTGGCATACCGACTATAAGCTGCTAGACGATGGTAGATGGTTCATAGCGTATCAGGATGATGCCTCGCGGTTCATAGTAGGATACGGCGTGTTTTCTGAGGCCACTGGAAGGCACGCCATAGTGGTAGACGAGCAATCCGGGGAGGTGTATGATGTCACGTAGGGGGCGAACTAATTTCGGGATTGCACACACACGACCTACGATAGGGGTTGTTACGTAATTCCATATGATCTTGTTTTTGCATGTGCCCCGCCGTGGTTTTACCGGCGGAGTATTCGGACCTGTACGGTCACACGCACGATACCATACCATAGGATGGTATCTCTATACCACGTATCCGGGCGCACCTGAGTCGGTTCAGCACCTTGATATTCCATATGATGGCACGGATCTTGCCGAACCGGCGGCGGTTGTCCGGTCGAATGAATCGGCAGTGCAGTTGGTGACGCTTGGACTCCTCGCCGCCGAAGATCCCCTCTATCATCCCCCGTTGGTGGTACTTTTCTTCATCGAATATCTTGGCCGCCTTGCTTCTGTAGGGCTTGCCGCGGTTAACATGGATGCTTCTCTGTTTGATGTTGGGTATAATCCCCATCTCGAACAGCACCTGGCAGTTGTAGTTTGAGTCGTACCCCCGGTCCGCGTGAAAGATAGACGGGTTGGGCAACAGATGCTGCCGTCTCATCTCGTATAGCATGGGCGGCAGCATGGTCACATCGTTGATGTTACTCGGGGTTATGCCCGACTCCAGTATAATTTGCAGTCCCAGGACGGCGACTATGTGATATTTTAGATACTCCTTCTGGGCCACCTCAACGAAATCTTTCTTTCTTTTGAGAGGCCGCACGACTGTCTCGTACCTGGTTGTCTCCACCCCGCTGCTATCAGCACCCAGCGGGCCGGTCGCGCCATCCGCCTCGGCCATGCACAGCCTGGCCGTCCTGGCCAGCATCCCGGACAGCCAGTCGTACGGGATGGTCTGTAGGTGCCTGGCTATGGTGGTGTTATACCGGGACAGGCTCGCCGTTCCACCACGGTAACTTTATTACCGATAGGTCACTCTCCATGTCGCGGGAGGTTTTGTGCCAGGCGACCATCAGTATGCAGATAAAGTCTAGTTTGTCCTTGGAGTGAACGGGGGGTCGTCCCCGGTTGCTATTCTTTTGGCGTAGTACTCAGCAATGATCCTCAATATTTTTCCAGTGGCCGATGGCACCGTATTGGTTATAAAAAGATCGATATGGGTCCAGTTCACAGTATTGTATCGTGCCGTTACGACGCTCCGTTGGGATGCGGGTGAAATTTGTTGTACAACAAAGTTAATTTAGATCAACTAAGTAGTATTTAAAGAAGAGTGTGCCACCTAATGGTATGTTCAACCCCAAAAGGTCGGCACAAAAGAATAACACGGATACAGTATTTAACCATGACAAATCAAAAGATGGCCCACGACCCACGGCAAAGGGGGAAGAACGTATCCAAAAAGGTGACAAGTTCATGCCAGATTATACCATTAAAGAGATGGAAGAGCGTATGGCGAACCTCCAAGAGGGTAAGGAGAAGACCGTGTTGTTGGCATGCATCAAGAGAAAGGAATCCAAGACCATCGACACGATAGCAAAGGAGCTATATAGGCGGCCGGGTACGATACGCGGCTGGTTAGTAAGGGGAAGAGATAGAGGTTTGAACGATTTGGATGACCGCAAGCCTCCTGGCCGAGCTCGATTGTTGAGTGATGCCATGATGAATACGATACAAGGGTGGCTGTCCAAATCGCCCGTACAGTTTGGATTTAAGAGGAAACGATGGCAGGCCAAGATGATGAAAGGTGTGATATACGAAAAATTAGGTGTGAAGTGTAGTCTCGACACCATACGTCGTACGATGCATGATGTAGATTACTCATTCCGCAAGTCAAGGCCAGCTCCACACAAGAGCGCTTCAGAGGAGGAACAAAAAGAGTTCAAGGAGACTACTGGAGAACGTCTTAGAACAATGGCGATTCTCGGATATGTCATAATGGCCCTGGATGAGGCATCATGTATGGTGGGCGGGTGGAACGGCTATGGCTGGCTGCCAGTTGGCGGTCATGAGACCATTCCCATGAGCTGGTCAAAAAAGTCTGTACGGCTTATGGGCGTGTTAGGGGACGGTTGGTTCCATATCGCCATTGTAAATTCGACCGACTCAGAGACCCTCAAGATATTCATGAACAAGGTCAGGGAGGGCGTGAGGAATGTGGCAGTCGTTTTGGATAATGTCTCGTCTCACAAGTCGCAAACGATGAACGAGTACGAGAGAGATTCCAATGGTGGTATGGTGCGCATCTTCCTTCCCAAGTATACTCCTCAACTGAACCCCATAGAGATGCTGTGGCGTGATCTCAAGCGCGCCTTGGCAGGCAACTACTTTGACTCGATAGACGACCTAAAGGCGACAATAACTGGCATTGTGAATAATAGCGAGTTGGCTCCTCCAAAACTCATGGATTACATGCTGCCTGATGGTGTCCGGCAACCCACCAAAACATCCTGTAATATATGGGACATGACATCAGAGACGCCCGGTTTGGCAGTAGCCGCCTGACCATACATGACATGTAATATGTATTCTATCTGATATACAACATTTATAATTCTGCCCCTGGTTTGGGTGTGAGTGTATCTCTAGAGCCTACCATATGTGGTATCATGCAGGTTAAGGTCGCCTAAGTGCCGGATTTTGAATATTACTTCTAAGCTAATAAGATCGAAAAATATTGGATCTTACTGCATTCCACTAGGCGTGGGCACGGGTGCCCCCGCACTAAATTTGCTACAGTGTAAATCATGAATGATGTCTCGCTGCTGTGTCCCAGATGGTAGTATTTCCAATAGTCCGGTCGTCTAGTATGTTTGCTCATTACCAAATGGGGAGGATCAACGATCAAAAAACCTATCGATCTAATTTCAATGAGGTCAGGATCGAATTACGCAACAACCCCTTCCACCACGGTAACTTTATTACCGATAGGTCACTCTCCATGTCGCGGGAGGTTTTGTGCCAGGCGACCATCAGTATGCAGATAAAGTCTAGTTTGTCCTTGGAGTGAACGGGGGGTCGTCCCCGGTTGCTTGTCTCTTGGCGCGGGCACGGGTGCCCCCGCATCAAATTTGCCACGGTGTAAATCATGAATGATGTCTCGCTACTGTGTCCTAAATGGTAGTATTTCCAATAGTCCGGTCGTCTAGTATGTTTGCTCATTACCAAATGGAGAGGATCAACGATCAAAAAACCTATCGATCTAATTTCAATGAGGTCAGGATCGAATTACGCAACAACCCCCCTACGATACAACCATTTTTATAGTAATAAAACTGTAATGCATATACGATGTTTGGATGGCAACGGAGTGTTACGGGATCCCAACATTGGGAGGGCCGGCAGCATACGGGTGTGGTGCCCGCATTGATTGCCGTGGCGGCGATAATCACACTGGCCGGATATCTACTTCCTTTTGGACTTGCGGCGGACGATGCAATGTCGGGACCGCCCGACGCGATGTCCTCTGATAAAATGATGGCAACGCTTCCCGAATATGCAAGATATGACGCGGACAGCATAGATTCTAGGGTTCAGGCGGCTGTCGTAGGGGCGCTGATGCTGTACTGGGAGGATGGTCAAGCCGCATTCGAGATGATCACGCCCGAGGAGGCGCTTACCACCGATACCATATACCAGTTCGTCTTGGATGCGGAGACTCTTGAGACGGTGGCGCACGGCGCGTTCCCGGACCATGCGGGCGTGATAACTGACACACTGACCCGGGCGGACAGCTCTGCTGATATCATACTTGCCAATCTGGAGCGGGACGGGGGTACTTGGGCCGAGTACATGGCCACAAACCCGGCCAACGGGCTTATACAGCCAAAGCGCTCCTGGCTGTACCTGCATGACGGCTACATATTCGGCTCCGGCCACTACCTGTCCGAGTCCGAGGTAAAGTATGTGGTGGAGGATGCGGTGCGGCTGTACGAGTCAAAGGGCCAGGAGGCCTTTGAGATAATCACCCCAGAGGAGACATTACTCGTCACGGAGCTTTATCCGTTCATATTCAATTCTACTACGCTGAAGACGGTGGCCCACGGCGCTATTCCGGACCGTCTGGGACACGTGCCATACTCGATACTGAACACTGGCGACAGGCCGGTCGAGGATATAATGGCTGACTTGGAGAGAGATGGGGGCACTTGGGTCGAGTACGTGTTCACAAACCCCGCCACTGAGACAAAGCAGCTCAAACGCTCTTGGCTGTACCTGTACGACGACTATATCTTCAGCTCCGGCTACTACCTTCAGGACTCCAGAATACAATCACTGGTCGCTGAGGCCATAATCCTGTACAAGTCTAGCGGCGAGGGAGCGTTTGATATCATAACCCCGGAGGTCGCCGACCCCTTGGTTCTCCAGTCCGCATTCGTGCTGGATGAGACTACCTTGGAGGTGGTGGCGCACGGTCTATTTCCCAATTTTGTGGGCACCACAGATCAGAATCTTATGACGGCAGACAGATCCTTGGAGCGCATCATGGAGGATCTACGACACAAGGAGAGCGCTTGGGTGTGGTACATGGCGCAGAACCCCGGTACCCTGACAGACCAACTCACCCGTGCCTACCTGTTCATGTATGATGGCTACATATTCGGCGCTGGCTACTCTTTGCCAGACTCTAGAGTGCAGTCTATGGCAGACGAGGCCACCTATACGTACAAGAATGACCCCGAGACTGGTTTTGACGTGATCAGCTCTGGAGCTCTCAACCGCTTGGACACTTACCCGTTCGTCAGAAACCTGACGCATATACAGGCGCACGGTACGCTTCCGCACATCATCGGACCGCTACCGAATGTACAGACTGCACGATCTTACGAAGATACTTGGAATGCAGCCGTGTATGGGGGAGGCACGGTGTGGTCGCAGTACTCCTTCATAAATCCATATACTGGTACCGACCAGATCAAACGCGCATGGCTGAGTCTATATGATGACTACCTTTTCTCATCCACCTACAACGTTGCGGATGCCGATACCCGGTCAGTGGTGGACTATGCCATATTCATTTACGAGTCTAACAAGGAGAATGATGTCTGGATAGACATAATTACACCAGAGCAGGCAACCACAAGTGATGATCTCTATCCATTCATATTCAATTCCACAACTCTAGAGACTGTGGCGCATGGCGCCATTCCGGACCGCCTAGGACATGTACCTTACGCGATACTGGAAACAGCCGATAGGCCCATAGAGGACATTCTTGCAGACCTAGAAGCTGATGGAAGTACTTGGTTGACGTACACTTTCTACAATCCATCTACTGGTACTGACCAACTCAAACGTACATATATGCAGCTGCGGGACGGGCTGATCTTCGGGTCGGGTTACTATATACTCGACTCTCAGGTACAGGCTATCGCGTACAATCAGGTTCTTGAGTATGACCACGACGGCAGGGATGTGGCCTTTGCTGATATCAACACCATCCCCGAAAAACCAGTCTCTACCTACGTCTTCGTGGTGGATCCAATGACCGGGACGGTCCAGGCGCAGAACGTGAACCCCGACCTGATAGGCTCAACCTCCGACTGGGCCACCATCAACTCTGACCTGCCGGTGGATGACATTCTGGAGAAGGCAGATGCGGAGGGTGGCGCATGGGCGAGCTACACGTTTACAAACCCGGTGACTGGGGATATGGAGAGCAAGCGTACATGGTTGATCACCCACGATGGACTGGTTTTCGGTTCTGGCTATTATGCATCTGATGAATAAATTTGGGACTTATCCTTGTAACTATATTCGCTCATATTCCGAGTGTTGGAGTTAGTATTCAAACTAATGCAACGTGGTTTTTTTGACAAAAATATCGTAGGTGGCAGCGTTTGTCATTAAAGTAATGAATATCTAATCGATAACGTTATGCTTGTCCTGCATTACAAACAACATGTCTCCGTACATGCTCAACCCCACCACAATAAGCACAATGCGAATGCACTTGAAGGATGAACCATATTTGATTATATCGACACACCCGTACAAAAAGGAGGGTTGAGTTATATTTTGAACGGGCGACCGGTCCTGCCCATGCCAGTTACTACACCCGCACTACCCGAGACGATTGCCATACCAGAGGCATCTTTGCCTGTCCTGTTTAGTGATGCCGCACGTGTAGTACCCACCGTACCCATAGTGAAATGCAGAGATGTTCAATACTTTTGGAACAATATTGGGCTTGGTCTACACGAAAAAATATCGAATGTTAATGCCGAGTACTACCCATGACGCCGCCCCAAAATACAACGGCTATTGCACCCATGTCTACACAAGAGTCGAACTATACACCACACAAGGAACCAACTCACAATACCAACACTATGACATTGACACGTATGATGGGAACATCATGTGTAATTCCGATCAGAACATACCCCGTTTCATACGATACAAAGTCTGATTTTGTCGTGCCGTACACATGTGTACGAGCAACTCCTTATGTACATGACGATTATCTGTTGTTTCACCACAAGCCACCGCCGTTCTTCTAAACATGATTTTTGCATACGAAACATAGCAAAGACGGCTGGGGGGTTGAGTATGTACCCCAGATGTATACACTCAGGTCCACCCATAAGGGGGGTTGTTGCATAATTCGATCCTGACCTCATTGAAATCAATTCGATAGGTTTTTTGATCGTTGATCCTTCTCATTTGGTAATGAGCGAACATACTAGACGACCGGACTATTGGAAATACTACCATTTAGGACACAGCAACGAGACATCATTCATGATTTACACCGTGGCAAATTTGATGCGGGGGCACCCGTGCCCGCGCCAAGAGACAAGCAACCGGGGACGACCCCCCGTTCACTCCAAGGACAAACTAGATTTTATCTGCATACTGATGGTCGCCTGGCACAAAACCTCCCGCGACATGGAGAGTGACCTATCGGTAATAAAGTTACCGTGGTGGAACGGTGAGCCTGTACCGGATCACACCACCATAGCCAGGCACCTACAGACTATCCCGTACGACTGGCTGGCCGGGATGCTTGCCAGGACGGCCAGGTTGTGCATGGCCGAGGCGGATGGCGCGACCGGCCCACTGGGTGCTGATAGTAGCGGGGTGGAGACCACCAGGTACGAGACAGTCGTGCGGCCTCTCAAAAGAAAGAAAGATTTCGTAGAGATTGCCCAGAAGGAGTACCTAAAGTATCATATAGTTGCCGTCCTGGGACTGCAAATAATACTGGAGTCGGGCATAACCCCGAGTAACATCAACGATGTGACCATGCTGCCGCCCATGCTATACGAGATGAGACGGCAGCATCTGTTGCCCGGCTCATCCGTCTTTCACGCGGACCGGGGGTACGACTCAAACTACAACTGCCAGGTGCTATTCGAGATGGGGATTATACCCAACATCAAACAGAGAAGCATCCATGTTAACCGCGGCAAGCCCCACAGAAGCAAGGCGGCCAAAATATTCGATGAGGAAAAGTACCACCAACGGGGGATGATAGAGGGCATCTTCGGTGGCGAGGAGTCCAAGCGTCACCAACTGCACTGCCGGTTTGTCCGGCCAGACAACCGCCGCCGGTTCGGCAAGATCCGTGCCATCATATGGAATATCAAGGTGCTGAACCGATTCAGGTGCGCCCGGATACGTGGGATAGAGATACCATCCTATGACATGGTATCGTGCGTGTGACCGTCCAGGTCCGAATACTCCGCCGATAAAACCACGGCGGGGCACATGCGAAAACAAGATCAGATGGAATTACGCAACAACCCCCCCATAAGGGGCAGATTTGAATAGAAAGATTTAAAGCTGGTATCAAATTTGGATGATTTAATGGGAGATTCTGCACTACTCAGAAAGGAATTGAGAAAAATATACCAGAAAATCGATCTTTTAGAAAAAGAGAATACGGAACTCAGGGCTCAAGTAATTCAATTGAAAGAGGAAAAGGCATCAATGATTGACCGATACGAATCTGAGATTGAATATTTGGTGCGACGCCTCAACTATTATGAAAATGAAAACGCGCCTTCATCTACAGGGTCAATGTATAATGCCGAGAGAAAAAAGTTCCAGAAAGAGGAAGCCCTTCTGGATTCTGAGAGTGCCGATGACAACGCCGATGACAACGCCGCAAACAAAAACGATACTTCCACCAAGAACGATCCTAATGTGGACCTGAATAGTCGCAAAGCGGGTCCGCCACAGGGCCACAAGGGCATCTCGCATCATAACCGTTCTGAATATACTAAACGATACGACATACACCGGTGCGCCAACTGTGGCAACGAACACGTGATAATATTGCGACCGGTTGTACGACAAATGTATGATTTTGATGGAGACAGAATAAGTATAGTGGCTGGTACGATTGTAGTGGGACGGTGTAAATGCGACAGATGCGGACACGTTACAGAAGCCGACAGTCCCCTTATTGCCGGTACGGCACTCGGTCCCAAGGCTCGCGGTTTTGTAGTGGAATACTTTGGTACACGTGCAACTGATGAGACAATGTCTGTCTATTTTAGAGACATGTATGATTTTGAGATATCACCAAATACCATATGGAACGCGCGCAAAGCCATTGCAACACTGACACTGGAAAAAACATACCAAAACATACTGAAATACATCATATTGGCATTGTACGTCCATTTAGACGAGACAGTACTAAAGATATACGGTAAGAGGGGGTATGCCTGGATGGCATCAATACCTGATGCCACATATGTACTGGTGGCCGCAAGTAGGGCCGGTGCAATACCCGAAATACACTTTAGCGCACTTTTGGATAAACCCGTAATAGTGGACGGATACGCAGGATACAACAGTTTCCGCATTGTTCAGCGGTGCTGGGTGCACATACTACGTATGGCCGAGAAAGCCGCCATAAAAGCAAAGAGGGGAAGCGTTCCGTACATACAGTACCGGCGGCTCCTGTGCATGTATAGACGCATCAAATACATGGATACGGCCCCTCCCGAATACTGCCTGTCTCTGCAACGACAGCTGTGCAGTATCGCAGATGGATACGGGGGCCATCCAATGGCCGCCACCATACACAACGCGTCACCGAACCTGTTTACGTTCCTGCGGTACAAAGGAATGCCTCCTAACAATAACCCCGTTGAGTTGGATATACGTGACACCATAGTGTTGCAGCGCAACGTGCGCCACAAATTAATGACTAGCACGGGCATGCACGTATTTTCAATTTTGGTGAGCTATACGCGCACCTGCCAGAAGCGCGGCATTGTACCATGGAAAGGCATAGTGGAATTGTCCAAGAATCCAGACTGGAACATATTTGAAGAATCCGCCGCTATGTCAGGTAATGTAACGATAGCCGCCTAGTACAAGACTGTTTCAGATGTGTGGATAACTGGCATACCTGTGGGTACAGAAAGGGATGGACCTGAGTGTATACTATAAAACCAAACTACTTGCAATATACACCACGTAACCGGCCACCAAGCCCATACCTACCCTGTAATCTAACTTGCCAGACTTTATAGACACGAACAACGCCATGCTAAACATGATCATTATCACATAATCCTGAAATATTGTAGGGGCCACATGTATACCTGCAATGGTGGCAGACACACCCATGATCATCAATATGTTGTATATGTTGCTCCCGATTATGTTACCCACTCCAATATCGATTTGGCCTTTTCGTATTGCCAGTATTGATGTGATGAGTTCAGGTAATGATGTTCCGATTGCAATTACAGTTACTCCTATGATCATTTCAGGGATCTGGAACGCTTCGGCGATGGCCACTGCATTATCCACAGTCAGTATGGCTCCAACATATAACAGACCCACCCCAATGCCCAGTAAGCCAAAAGACTTGAGATTGGACTGTTTTGGTTTTGAGGAATCAGTATCAGGTTGTACATCACGACGAGACCTCCTGATCGTGTATATCGTAAATCCACCCAATGTCAATATCAATATTATACCGTCAACTTGTGATATCTCACCATCTATAGACAGTACAACCAACAAAACCGAAAAGCCCACCATTATTGGTACTTCCCGCAGGATTGTCCGGCGATTTATTACCAGTGTCACCAGCAATGTGGATACACCTATCACCAGTCCTATATTGGCAATATTGCTTCCCACAATATTTCCCAGTATTATATCGCCATGGTCTCCTGCTGCAGCAATACTAGCAGCAAGTTCAGGGGTCGATGTACCATATGCAACGACGGTCATGCCAATCACCAAACTCGATATGCCCATGCGCCTAGCAATACTTTCGCCACCATTGACAAGACAGTTACCACCATAACACAGCATCAAGATTCCCACCACCGTTAGTGCTACATTTATCAGTAAATCCATCATGCCTTTACGTATACAAGTCCATATTATACGTCTAGGGATTAGAGATAACTCCCTGGACAGTTAAGAGAAATACTGTGTTGGTAGAGCCAGCACCAGAATAAATTGATGTATCTCTTATCATTTCTATGAGGGGCGGATATAATCAACCAACACAATCTAACTTCCAACGACTATACGAGTCGTGTGGACATCAAAGTTGTCTTGATTACGCACACTCCCCATCATACATCACTCTCTTGGATTTTTGTATCTGTACTTGTCTATCTTTACTAGTTCGGCGTATGAGCCGAATTTAGATGAGTCTACCATGTCCAGTTTATCCTCGCTGGCTTCAGTATCAAAACGTCTCTTTATTTTGTATAAGGTGGTGCGTTCGGCCGGTATACGATTCATATCCAAAATTAATCTGCGTATATATGATGGTCGAAGAATTTGACCGTGTGCAGCTCCCGCTGCTGTGGATATGCTCTCGTTTATCAGCGTACCGCCAAAGTCGTTTGCCCCCCACAACAACAACAGTTGAGCCATTTTGCCACCTTCCTTGACCCATGACATCTGTATGTTGTCTATGTTGTGTAGCATAATACGGGATATGGCATGGGTCAGTAGTACATCTACGCCGCCAGCTCCGGCCCTCATAGAATCATGTAGTCTGTTTTTGTACATGGGTGCCTCCTGTGCTATAAAGTCCAGTGGAACAAACTCGGTAAATCCACCAGTCTCTCTTTGAATATCACGTATCAGTGCCATGTGTTGTACACGCTGCGCCATAGTCTCCATGTGGCCAAACATCATGGTTGATGTTGTGCGAATTCCCAGTGAGTGGGCAGTCCGGATCACCTCTTTCCAGGATTCGACGGTGATACGTCCGGGGGATATCTTATCTCGAAGTTTTTGATCAAGAATCTCTGCCGAGGTTCCCGGCAGTGTGTCAACGCCCGCTTCCTTGAGCCGTAAAAGATATTCACGGATTGTGGTGTTAGATCTCTGGGCACCATACTGCACCTCTTCTGGTGAGAAACCATGTATGTGTATATCAGGTAGTTCAGACTTTATGGCGCGGCATATACTCTCGTATGTGTCTGGAGCCATGTCTGGCGGCAGTCCTGCCTGTATGCACACCTCGGTCGCCCCTAAATTGTGAGCTTCGGTTGCACGGCGCACTATCTCGGGGACAGGGAGCATGTAGCCCTCGGTCTCTCTAAAATCTCTGCTAAATGCACAAAAACCACACTGCCTGATGCAGACGTTAGTAAAATTGATGTTGCGATTTACCACGTATGTAACAACATCACCCACTTTGTCGTGCCGCAGTTTGTCTGCCACCATTCCCACCAGATGAATGTCCACATCTTTAGCAGAATACAATTGGATGCCTTCAGAGGCTGTGACCTCTCTTCCAGATAGGGCGCCATCTAGTATTGAGGCAATTATTGGATCTGCCTCCCTAAACATTGAGTCTGTACGAGCATTCAACGCCAATATGACGCCTCCACAAGCATCTCTGAATCCGCGATTGTAGACATTCTTTCTTTGAGATGTGGCGATACCATCTGTGCAAATTCAGGATATACAGGGAACCTACACTTTAAGTTATAACCAAAATCACTACATCTCTGCGAGACATCCTGTATATGCGGCCATGAGAATTCTGGATTTACATAGTCTTTGGTGAGTGGCGATATTCCACCCCAGTCGTTTATGCCCGAATTGATATATGATGGGTATGTATCCGGTGATAGATTTGGCGGTATCTGTATATTCATAGCCGGAATCATGATTCGTGTCAGGGCCACCAGTATCATAAATTGTGTTATGTCTGCTGCAGCATTATTCCTCATTGCAGTGTCGTTCTTTGGGTGAAAGTTCTGCAGTATTATCTCTTGTATGTGCCCGTATCGGCGATGTATGTCACGTATTGTAATTATAGAGTCAATATACTCCTCGATACTCTCCCCTATGCCCACCAGCACACCAGTAGTAGTGGGAATTTTCTCTCTCCCCATGTCTTCTAGAACCCTTATGCGTTCTTTGGGTCTCTTACTAGGAGCCAAATGATGCGGCATGCCACTCCCAATGAGTCGTTCACTGGAGCTCTCCAGCATCAGTCCCACCGAGACGTTTGTATCAGATAACATGCGAATCTCATCGCTCTCCAGATTGCCAGCATTTGTGTGAGGAAAGAGTCCGCCTTTCAGACATATCTCAGATATGTGTGCTAGATATTCGGGTGTAGAAGAGTATCCCTCGCCTCTTAACCACTCTTTGGCTTCAGGGTACGCCTCCTCAGGCCGTTCACCGGTCACCAACAGTGCTTCCACACACCTGTATCTTTTAGCCAATCGTATAATCTGTTTTGCTGTATCAGTACTCATCATAGAAAGTTTGGATTGTGTCAGTTGCGCCTTGTAAGTACAGTACGAACATGTGTCTCGGCACAGGTTTATCACATTCAAAAACACCTTCTTTGAGAATGTAATTGTGTTACCCTTGTATTCGTCTCGAAGTTTAGTTGCAGCCGCAAATATATCGGCGGGGTTCTGCAATGCATCATAGTATGCTTGAAGATAGTCTGTTTTGTAAGTACGACCCTGTACAATACGATTTAAGATCTCTGAATCAAATACAAGATTACTCAATATGTCTTACGCGTAGTAGTACATATTTAATCCTGCGGAGGCTATGTGGGCTTTAAATTACTATTATTCAGCAGGTCGCTTATCAAGAATCAGTACCTTTTCAATCAAGTCACCATCACGTAACAGTTGAATCACCAATTCATCTCCCACAGTCTTTGAGCGCTGTAAGTATATCAGTATATCAGATATCTTGCGAACTTCAACATCATCAACACGCATGACAATGTCTCCACCTATCAGAATCTCATTACCATCATGAATAACAGTGGTGTTTGAGCCTATCAGGCCTGCACGACTAGCAGGGCTGTTTTCAACTACACCTATTATCAGGAAACCACGACTGTCAGTGAGGTTCAATATACGAACCAGTGTGGGATTGATATCCAATCCAGATACGCCAATCCAAGGATGATCATACTTTCCTTCAGATATCAGAGTCGGAATTATCTTTACAACAGTTTGAGATGGTACGGCAAACCCCACACCATTAAAGTTGCCGGTGTTTGTCTGTATGGCTGTATTTACGCCTATCAGCTCCCCCCGCATATTCAAGAGTGGGCCGCCCGAGTTTCCGGGGTTTATAGCGGCATCTGTCTGTATCACATCAGGTATGGAGAAGCCCGTAGATTCAGTAGCCAGTAGTCTATCAATCTGGCTAACTATACCCGAGGTCATGGAGCCGGACAGTCCAAAGGGGTTGCCTATGGCGGCCACCGACTGTCCCACCTTTAGCATACCAGAATCACCAACCATTATTGGTTGCAATAGCTCCGGGTCCACATCCACATTGACCACCGCCAAATCAGTGTGCACATCAACACCCACTATCTCGGCCTCATATGTTCGTCCATCCAAAAATGTCACCTCAGTCTTTAGGGAGTCTTCGACAACGTGTGCATTGGTAACTATATTGCCCATCCTATCAAAGACAATTCCTGAACCTAGGCTGTCACGATTAGGGTCCAACATATCAGTGGAGTTTTTGTCCACAATTATTCGGACCACACTGGCTTCTGTGTTTTCAAATATCTCCACTAGTGTGAGATCTTCAAACTCAGTCGCATCTGCAGGAGTCAGTGTTATATTAGCAGATACGACCTCTTCGGGTACATCTGTAGTAAAGACATATGCAGCCACCAGTATTGCCACTGCCAAAGCGGCCATTCCGCCACCTATGTAGACTGCACCATTCATCACATAGTATAACCAAATTACAATATCTAAAAATCTTACGAAACTCGGTTCCTGCTGCAAAGACGGACGGTAATTGAAACTGAAAGACAGCAGCGCCTAGAGTCTATATGCCAATTCTAGCCCATAGTGGAATGCTGTAAAACTCAACATTTTTGGGATAATATTGGGCTTGGCCGGCACGAAAAATATTGAGCGTTAATGCCGAGTACTACCCATCCATGGTCTCTGGATGCGCCAAATCAGGCTAAAGGTAGATTGGGATCAGCCTATCGGCTAATTGTGAATCAAGTCTAGTACATCTGGCGATACGCTGCCTTGGCTCTTGAGTAATAAAGAACCTCACGGTTAGTTCTAGGTTACTTATAAAGAATCTCACAGTTAATTCTAGGTTACTTATAAAGAATTATTCACAATTCCACCATATATATTTAAAAGATTACTCACTACAACTATGCATGATAAGCACATCCGCACTCCGGCGGGCCAATCCGTGGTGGCGATCTGCTGAAATCATAGACGCTGATGAGAAGATCAAGATGTGTGAGGCGGCCAAGATTGCGTATGATCCTGAATTACGGCATCAAATAGAGTATGACTTTGAGCCCGACAATACGGTGGTGTACACGATGAGGGGGCCGCGGCAGGTGGGCAAAACCACAATGATCAAACTGCAAATCAGGGACTTTTTGAAAGGGAATACAAACCCGTGGAACATATTCTATTATTCGTTTGATCTTGCAGGCACGCCACAAGATGTGGCTGACATAATAAGCCGATATCTGGAGTTGAGCTCCGCCTACAGGAGTGAGGAGGAGAGGACGTACCTGTTTTTGGACGAGATAACCTCTGTAGATGACTGGCAAAAGGCCATCAAGTTTTTGATAGACGGAGGCCAGCTGAGACACTGCACCCTGCTGGCTACAGGATCACAGGCCGCCAGCATACTGCGTGCGGCCGAACGATTGCCGGGTAGGCGCGGATATGTGGCCGACTCGTACGACAAGATACTGCAACCCATGAGCTTTTCTGAATTTGTGCGCGTGCGCAACAGCGAATTTGCCAAATTTATCGAAGGAGAAAAAATAGACGCAAATCGCAAGAAAGACATACTTGCAGACATTGCCGCCAAACAAATACCAGACATTATCCACAAACTGAACGTGGGCTTTGTGGATGTTCTCAACCGCTGCCTGGACGAGTACATGGTGACCGGCGGCCTGCCAAAGATAGTAAATGAAAAAATCATACATAACTTTGTGGCAGATCCGGCGTACAGGATATATCTTGACGGCATCAAGGCGGACTGGGGGCTGCACAGCGCCGACATGGTTCGGCAATTCGGCTCGGCGCTTGCCACCAGCATGGGCTCCGCCGTATCCTGGAGTAGTCTTCTGAGGCAGACTGATTTTGGATCCTGGTCTACGGTGCAAAAATATGTCTATCTGCTGAACGACGCGTAGTGGAATGCAGTAAGATCCAATATTTTTCGATCTTATTAGCTTAGAAGTAATATTCAAAATCCGGCACTTAGGCGACCTTAACCTGCATGATACCACATATGGTAGGCTCTAGAGATACACTCACACCCAAACCAGGGGCAGAATTATAAATGTTGTATATCAGATAGAATACATATTACATGTCATGTATGGTCAGGCGGCTACTGCCAAACCGGGCGTCTCTGATGTCATGTCCCATATATTACAGGATGTTTTGGTGGGTTGCCGGACACCATCAGGCAGCATGTAATCCATGAGTTTTGGAGGAGCCAACTCGCTATTATTCACAATGCCAGTTATTGTCGCCTTTAGGTCGTCTATCGAGTCAAAGTAGTTGCCTGCCAAGGCGCGCTTGAGATCACGCCACAGCATCTCTATGGGGTTCAGTTGAGGAGTATACTTGGGAAGGAAGATGCGCACCATACCACCATTGGAATCTCTCTCGTACTCGTTCATCGTTTGCGACTTGTGAGACGAGACATTATCCAAAACGACTGCCACATTCCTCACGCCCTCCCTGACCTTGTTCATGAATATCTTGAGGGTCTCTGAGTCGGTCGAATTTACAATGGCGATATGGAACCAACCGTCCCCTAACACGCCCATAAGCCGTACAGACTTTTTTGACCAGCTCATGGGAATGGTCTCATGACCGCCAACTGGCAGCCAGCCATAGCCGTTCCACCCGCCCACCATACATGATGCCTCATCCAGGGCCATTATGACATATCCGAGAATCGCCATTGTTCTAAGACGTTCTCCAGTAGTCTCCTTGAACTCTTTTTGTTCCTCCTCTGAAGCGCTCTTGTGTGGAGCTGGCCTTGACTTGCGGAATGAGTAATCTACATCATGCATCGTACGACGTATGGTGTCGAGACTACACTTCACACCTAATTTTTCGTATATCACACCTTTCATCATCTTGGCCTGCCATCGTTTCCTCTTAAATCCAAACTGTACGGGCGATTTGGACAGCCACCCTTGTATCGTATTCATCATGGCATCACTCAACAATCGAGCTCGGCCAGGAGGCTTGCGGTCATCCAAATCGTTCAAACCTCTATCTCTTCCCCTTACTAACCAGCCGCGTATCGTACCCGGCCGCCTATATAGCTCCTTTGCTATCGTGTCGATGGTCTTGGATTCCTTTCTCTTGATGCATGCCAACAACACGGTCTTCTCCTTACCCTCTTGGAGGTTCGCCATACGCTCTTCCATCTCTTTAATGGTATAATCTGGCATGAACTTGTCACCTTTTTGGATACGTTCTTCCCCCTTTGCCGTGGGTCGTGGGCCATCTTTTGATTTGTCATGGTTAAATACTGTATCCGTGTTATTCTTTTGTGCCGACCTTTTGGGGTTGAACATACCATTAGGTGGCACACTCTTCTTTAAATACTACTTAGTTGATCTAAATTAACTTTGTTGTACAACAAATTTCACCCGCATCCCAACGGAGCGTCGTAACGGCACGATACAATACTGTGAACTGGACCCATATCGATCTTTTTATAACCAATACGGTGCCATCGGCCACTGGAAAAATATTGAGGATCATTGCTGAGTACTACGCGTCCGTAATCCATATCGTACACCTGTTCGGCGAGAAGAGCAAGCAGGCCCGCTTCCGAAAGGAAAAAAAAATATACTTTACAGATCCCTTCTATTACAGCCTCTTTAGCACCCTGCACAAAACCAAGGACTGGTTTGATGTGTCCGAAGAATTCCTTATGGAGGAAAAGAATGCGGGAAGGGTTGCAGAGTGCGTGGCGGCCGACCATCTTGCCAGGCTGATGTACGATACGGCCGACAGCAGAATGATGTTCGACAGGAATAACCACCTGTTTTACTGGAAGGACAAGCAGGAGGTTGACTTTGTCCTGTACCGCGAAGGCCAGATGGAGCTGCCGGTCGAGATAAAATACAGAAACAGAATATCGTACCGAGAGTTGGGCGGCCTAGCCAGATTCTTGGACGCGACCGGCTCTGAGTCTGGACTCGTGCTCTCAAAGGATACGCTGGAGGTGAGGCGCGACTATGCGGTCATCCCGCTGGCTGTCTTCTTGGCGCTAGTCTAGGCCGCCGCACGGTGTGGCCGTCCAGCGCTGGGCCGGTTATGCCCGGGCGCGTTTCAGCACCAAAATCCAACTATACAATAAAGGGGTTCAATGCAAGGGCACAAATGTTACGGTTCTTCGAGAAGCACCCTAGAACATTCTACAACAAATTATCGCGTAGAAATAATGTAGAGTGTCTTCTCTGCTATGAAAGACAGGTTTGGAACCATAGTGAGAGCCCTCAGAGAACGTACACAGGAGACAGAACTACTCTCAATGGTTGTTTGTTATAACATGGTTGTATGATAACGTCATGTTATGGGGCTTTTAGTCGCCCCACAACGTTCCTCCCGCAAAGACGGGTGGTAATTGGAACTAAAAGGCAGTAACGCCTAGAGTATACACTGTCCTAGGGATGGCTTATCAAGTGAATGGTAGACACAGTATGCCATCAAGCGGCCACATTCCGAATATAATCTGACCATCCGTCCTTGCAGGAGGAACCGGATTAGTCATCGTCTCAGGATACCACCAATAAAACATCATAGATTACAGGAGTGTTGTATCTGCAGAAACCCTAAACGTCCATTGGGTTTTGAGAGGTGTGTCTTAGCGTATAT
The DNA here is from genome assembly GCA_965219765.1 of Nitrosopumilaceae archaeon. Classification (GTDB taxonomy): domain Archaea; phylum Thermoproteota; class Nitrososphaeria; order Nitrososphaerales; family Nitrosopumilaceae; genus VYCS01. The sequence continues at coordinate 908,400 of CBDCOI010000001.1, read as the reverse complement.
TCTCTGCCCCGCCAAGATACAGAGTTTTGCTTGCCCACGCTCAATATGCCTGCAAAAAACCCTGCGACTATTACGGCTCCGCCCAGAGGACAAGCCAAGGCATTGTACAGATTTATCTTTAACACGTGAGACTCTATTATTGCCCCACATAGTATCATAAAAGATGCAGCAAGGGAGCTCCACCACAATACTTCCGATACTATGTTACTGTCCAGTGTAACAGAGTAGAGAAGTGTGGGAAATGGTAAAAGTAGCAGAGACAGTACTGCCACAAATATGCCAACAGCGGTCTTGGAGCACTGCAGGTATAATGGTATCATGAGTCTTTTAAGAGCATGCCATAATGTTGAGCCGTCCCGCGCCCATATGGCCTCAAACATATCATCTGCCAGGACCATTTTGAGGTTATACCCCATATCTTTTACTTTTCGTCCCAGAGAGCCATCTTCGATTATCTCTTGACGAACGCCTTTGTGTGTTCCCACCGATTCATACACGTCCTTTGGCATTACAAAGAAGCTGCCAAAAAAGTAGCCGGTTTTTTTATTTGGATCATTCACGTTTAGTGCAGAGAAGCGTGTATGTAAAAATGTCGATATCATGGGTAGCGTTATACGTGTCCAAAATTCATTGGTTCGAATTAATGGAATCGCCGTTAATGCGTCAAGACTCTCTGCATTTAGATGATCTATCGCCACGGATATCATATTAGGCGAAAATACAGTATCTGAGTCTGTAAATAATAGTATTTGACCGGTGGCGTTGTCATACCCCTCCATGCAAGCCCAGTTCTTTCCCATCCACCCCTCTGGTTTGGGCCGTGCATTTACCAATCGTATTTTGGTGTGTTTGTTTGCATAATCAGAGATTATACTCTCTGTGGAGTCATCAGACGAATCATTAACAGCAATAACTTCGTATTCGTCATAGTCTTGTTTTACCAGACTGTCTAGACAGCGTCCAATGTACTCCTCCTCGTTCCGCGCAGGTAGGATGACCGATACTTTGGGTCTTACCTGAGGACTCTGTGAATACATACGAATATGTGGTGTAAGACGAAATGTTCGTATAATTCCACGGAGTAGTACAAGCCAGGCTATGGTCACCATCACCATTATACCTGCCAAGACACCGTGCAGTACTTCCAACATCACTCTGTATTTCCCTCAGCCTCATGTTTTATTGAAGATAGCGCCTGCCTTGTGCCATTCTCTATATGACCAGCTATCATTTTAGTAAACATCTTCATCATACCCGACAACTCTATGTTCCATGTTACGCTCAGTGTGGTGGCCTGCTCATCGCCAGCAACCACAATCTCCTTGTTGCCTTTAATTATCCCTTTTACAAATTGAGCATCTATTCTATTGGGAGGATACAGCGTTACATCTTGTATGCATTTTTGATCTCTAAAGGCTATGGTTATCTCGCGATGCACCCGGTCTCCATCTTTAGATATATTTCTAATACTCTTTGTTCCCTTCCAGAATTTAGGTTCGGCATCCAAATCCGAGACAATCCCCCAGACAGTTTCAGATGGAGCCCTAATAGGCATGACCACATTAATTACCGCCATTGTTAGATGTATGATGTAAACGTCATACATAAATTGCGCTTACTTGTACTCATATCACCCGTGATGGGCATTGTGCTTAAAATCCGGAACCGTAACTCCAGTTTCAATGGCACGTGCCATTCTTCCGTCACGGCAGATTATATTGTCCCTTGTATTTCATATACTCATGGAAGAGATATCATACGACGACTTTGCCCGACTAGACATACGAGTAGCCCGCATAGTATCTGCAGATACAATGCCAGGAAAGAGTAGAATATGTCAGGCGGTCATAGATGTGGGAGGTCAGACAAGAACCATAATAGTTGGTGGAGCTCAATATTACACACCCGACAGCCTCATAGGCAAGACCGTCGTGGTGTTGCTTAATTTAGAGCCTAGAACGATATCAGGTGTGACATCCGAGGGGATGCTGTTGGCAGCAGATGTAGACGATAAGCCTTTTTGGCTGAGTGTGCCAGAAGAGGTTCCATCCGGTAGTCGTGTACTATAACATGACATTATGATCATATATTAGATTGAATCTATATTTTTTTAGTCTATGATTTGATTCGTACCAAATAAGATGTAGTGCAGAAGGTGGGATTTGAACCCACGAACCCCTAAAGGAAAGGATTTCTTATGATGATCTTGAGTCCTTCTCGGTTGACCGGGCTTCGATACCTCTGCAATATGGTTTGACATATTATGTTATATATCTGAAACCGCTAGCGGGGGCATATCCCACGGGATAAGTTCCCCAAGATATTGTTAAATATAATCAAGAATACTACCTGCATATGAAGCCACCCATCCATACGTGGAACCGGCAACCCGGCGTGATGGCGTGCGCCGCATTGGGGATGGTGGTGGCCATGATGATGGCAGTAGCGGTTGCCCAGGCGGCATCCCCAGACGGATACGGCCCGCATGCACCGCCGGCACACCAACAGGGGGTACCGTCCTCCGGGGTGCAGTGCAACGAGCCCAGAGAGCTGTATCTGGACGACTTGCGGCCCCTCTGTCTATTCCCGGGTACCGCCGATATTCTGATGTCCCGCGGAATTAGTCTAGAGAGAGGCCCTATGCAGCCGCCCGCTGCAATCCTGGGGTTGACCCCTGAAGAGGAGGTGTGGTTGGCAGAGCACTCGGTGATCCGGGTGGCATACGACCCGGGATGGTTTCCGATAGAGTACGCCGACGAGCACGGCCAGATAGCCGGGGTCACTCTGCACTATATAATCAAGTTTGAGGAGCTCACTGGGGCCGACCTCCAGCCGGTTCTGACGGATAACTGGACGGGGACCCTGGAGGCCATCCAGGATAGGGATGCTGATGTCATGTTCATGGTGGCGTACACGCCCGAGCGGTCCGAGTACATGGGGTTCACCAGCCCCCACCACACCCTGGAGACCAGGCTGGTGGCCGCCGAAGATAGACAGATGAGTCTGGACGAGCCTGGCCTGCAGGTGATCACCATCCGCAACTACGAGATAGAGGACTGGCTGGACGAGAACCACCCTGACGTCGTGTACGTATCAGTGGACAGTTTTGAAGAGGGGTTGGCCCTGCTCCAGCAGGGCGAGGCCGATGCCTTCGCCGCCACCTGGCCGGTGGCCCGCGCCATCGCCGAACAAGAGGGAATGACCGTCTACAACGCCGGGCCCACCGGCCATGCGTACCCGCTTCAGGTGGGGTACCGCGGCGACCAGCCCGTCCTGGGATCAATCCTGCAGAAGGCGCTGGATGCCTCCCCGCCCCTGTTGGAGATCTTTGAGGGTACGCCGGGCCTGATGCTGACCGCCGAGGAGAAGACATGGTTGGCAGAGCATCCGGTGATCCGGGTGGCATACGACCCGGGATGGTTCCCTATAGAGTATCTTGATGAGTCAGGCATGCTGGCCGGCGCCGCGGGCAGATACATGTCAGAGTTTGAGAGGATCATCGGTGCCGACTTTCAACAGGTTCCCATAGATGACTGGTCACATGCCTTAGAGTCCGTCCGGGTGAGGGATGCCGACCTGGTCTTTCTGGCTGTCGAAACCGACTCCAGGTCCGAGTACATGGGATTCACCACCCCCCACTACACCATCGAGTCTGTCCTGGTGACCACCCAGGAGATGCAGTTGGCCATGGACGAACCCGGGCTACAGGTGATCACCATCCGCGACTATGCCATAGAGGACTGGCTGGACGAGAACCACCCAGATATTGAGTACGTATCAGTGGACAGTTTTGAAGAGGGGTTGGCCCTGCTCCAGCAGGGCGAGGCCGATGCCTTCGCTGACGTCTGGCGAGTAGTCCAGGCCATCGCCGAACAGGAGGGAATGACCGTCTACAACGCCGGACCCACCGGGTACTCGTACGATTTGTCCGTCGGATATCGCAGCGACCAGCCCGTCTTGGGGGCCATCCTGCAGAAGGCGCTCGACACTATCCCCGCATCCGCGCTGGAGCGGATTCAGGGCGAGTAGAGTGTAGCCTGACCAGAGGAAGATCCCGCCGCCGCCATCATACACGACATAGCAGGACAATCCGCGGCCGGACTGTCCAGGTCGCGTCAGGTCACAAATTATGAAACGCTGTCGGTACAACTACAAAGTATGTAATACTATGAATATTTGTGGGAAGGCCCACATTATGTAAAAAATCAAAAAAGTTACGAGTCACTCTTTACAACTGTAATCTCGCCATTCTTTCGTGGTACACTGAGTTGTATCTCGTTACGAAATTCACTGGTGTATCCGCCACGAATTTGGACTTTGTCACCATTATTGACTTTTTTAATGTCATCACCCCACAATGTGAGTTTTATTCGATCCTGATCGTCGGTCAGATATGCATCACATACCTGAGCTTCGCCATACTTTGTTCTTACCGTTCGTGGTTCGGAGAGTTCTTTAATTATGCCCTCTACTTCTATGTTGTCGCGTCTTGATTTCGCTTCTGCTATGCTGATCATGTAGAAAATTTTATAATCAATAATATATTCTTTTTATATCTAATACCGTGCGTCTTCATTCTTTGGCCATATAATAGCAGTAAGGTGCAAATTAATTGAATTGACACAACGCCCAGTGTAAAACCCTTATGGTATTTGTTTCAAGGTATATCATGCCCGAAGTATGGTTGAGTTATGGTCCTGGTCATTCGATTCTAGACATCAAATCAGAGAATTTGGGGACTGTGTTTGAGGCAGACTCCAAACCCATCTCAGAGGAGAGGTTAGATGAGATGTTATCAAACATATCAGGCACACTAGTCATACTACAGAACACTCCAGCAGTACGTCAAGCTATATCTCACATACACAGTATGTGTGAGCAGAGGTCCTCACCATTTCCAGTCATATTATCTGACAAATACATGATCCCGTCTTTAAAGGAGGGTTTGCCCGAAGGATGCCGTGTGGACTCATTTCAAGGTACAGACTCTCCGGATACCAATATGATCTTTGTATCCGAGATAATGCCCGATGGTCTGTTCGGATACGAGAGTGCATGTACAAGGCTACTACGTAGATTTGGAGAAGATATGATGTTAAAGGCATACAACAGAAGAGTGGCAGATACGCCATCACCCAACGGCAATACACCGTCCTACCAGATAGCCCAAAAATTTGCAGATAACTTTGAGATACAGTCCATCGACATATTAGGAGGGCAGGGGGGTATCGAGGACCTACATGTGGGACATCCCGCATCATCAGAGATAAGACAGTTGGCAAGTCGGCGCATACAACAGGGCGCACATAGATTCTCTACTGTGGTCGGGAGTGTGGGGGATGTATTTGCAGGAAGTACATTATCAGGATCACTGTCATCTTTATGGAATGTGTGGTCATCTTTAAAGTCCAAAGGTCGAGCAATACTGCTGGCCGAGTGCGGGACGGGTTTGGGTTCAGAGGCATTGCGTCAATATATAGATGGACGACTGACATTAGAATATCTACGCCAACCATCCCAATATGTCTACGGTATGGAAGAGTTGTTATTTTTAGAGTCCATAAACCATACAATAGACATAACGTTGGTATCGGCACTGCCAAAGATGTACGAATCGCCTCTCAAGATGAAGTTTGCGCGCATGTCGCAGCAGGTCATAAACGACATTATAAAAAATAGTCCGCGCCACAAAATCACCATAATTCCCGATGCAGCCCGAATATCATTAGGGGAGAATTCCAGCCGGGATGGGAGCACAGACAATGGCTAGACCCACCACTCCCAGATATGCCATCTTTCTGTTGGAGGGCAGAGGCGAGACGTCATCTAAAGGCGTAGCTGCCAAGTTTCTCCAGCTAAGAACCAATATCAACATGGCCATTAGCCAAAAGTTCAAGAGTGCCAGTACCGCTACGCTGGCATATGTTGCGTACTGATGCGCAGATCTTCCCAGCAGGGTTCTAGCCATATGTCCTCCATCCAGTTGCCAGGCAGGTAAGAGATTTAGAAATGTGATTAAAAACCCAATCCAAGATGCCCATAGTATTGGTGTCAATATCACCACTCCCGAGGAAGACTTTCCAAATAGCTCCAAGGAGCCATACATCAGTATTGATTCGCCAAACTGGAACTCAGATAGTATGCCCTGAGATTCCAGTATTTCAGCAGTCTGCTCGTCAATCACCGGTGCTGTCCATGCACCAATCACAACCACAATAACGGCCACCACCGCCCCAGCCAGAGGCCCAGAGACAGCCACATCAAATAATATTTTACGGTTTATTGTAAGGCCGCCGGACTGTATAAAGGCACCAAAAGTCGGAATTCCAATTATTGGGAGTCCGGGAATAAAGAATGGCCATGTCGTCTTGAGACGATGAATCTTGGCGGCCACCAAATGACCCATCTCATGTATACCCAATATGCCCAATAATGCAATAGTGTATATTATCGCCATCTGTATTGGGTCTCCTATGTATGTAATTTGATTAGTCTGCACAGTGCGATAGTATCCGTCTATCATCACAAAGGCGCATACTACAGCAAAGAGTACTCGAGGGGTGATTGAAGAGCCCAGTATTCTACCGGGTTTACGCGGAGTGAATTTTTGTATCACAATGTATCGGTCTCCGTCTCGTTCTAGTAGGCGGCATACGTATTTACCACCTTCCAGTACTCTTGCCAAATCTGCAAATCTATCTGTGCAATCCGAGTCCAGTATACGAAATTCTTGTGAGTACATATCCATCTGAGAGTCGGCTACAAAAAATTTAGAGCGTACCATCGCTTCAACTTGTTCTCGCGTAATCTCGCTCATGTATCAAGTAGGATTTATGGTATTATGTCTTTTGTGGAAGATAGTTGTGTTGTATGTTAGAGATTATACTGGCGAATATGCCTGCAAATTATCTGACGCCAGGGTTATTTGGAGACACATGCTTCTGGGACGCATCCAATACGTCAATTTAGTTTAGGTTCTCGGACAAACTCTGGTCAAAGGCCATAGTATATCCTTTTACACATCACGCCAGAGAACGACGGTACGTCCTCCAGTCCATGCTTGACGCTTCTCAGGGGAGTTAATGCAAGAACCCTCCACGTCCAGACACCTCATAACTTGGGTGCGGTCGGCATAACCTGACTCTCGTAACTTTAGTTGACCATGTATGGCATTGGGACCGAGCTTCTCCAGACCCATATCCTCGATATTCATACCCGCATTGCAGTCGGCGTGATATGTAAAGCCGCATCGTTTACACAAAAATTCTCTATCGTCCCGGTTTTCCTTACACGTATAACCACATGAATTACATCTCTGACTGGTATATGCCGCCGCAACCCAGATTATCTCCCCGGCCAACTTGTACGCCAATAACAGTGCCAACAGCCCCCAGCACTGTTGTAAGATTGCCTTGTTTAGTCCAGACTTTTGCGCGACATTCTTACCGGGTTCTTCAACCGTCCCACTCGCGGACTTTACCATGTTTTGTATGGGCAGATTCTCCAAGGCCACATGTGTCGTGTTGTCCGATATTATACACGACATCTTGTGTGATATGGTCTTGCGGATGTTCGCCGCTTTGCGCTTGTTCTTGGCGGCACGTTTGCAGGCTTTCGCCCACCGTTTAGAGCCAGGTTTACGATTCGTATAGTCTGGCTTCTGCCTACGTGACGCTATCTTTTGTGCTTTAGAGGCTATTTTCTCGGCGTTGTGTACACGGCGCTCCACCTTCCCTGATATAATTATTGTATAGTCAGGTGTGGCCACATTACCGACATTCCTATCAATACCGATAACGGTCTGCTCTACTATACTTGGCGTCTCATCCGGTATTTTACAGGATATGGTAATCCTCCACCGGCCATCCGGTAGTTGTAACAGACGCGCCGTCTTGTAGCGGTAATTCAAGACGGGAAACTCCCGCGACAGTTTAATCTCACCCATCTTGGCTATCCGTACAGTACGCGTATCGGTAAAGCGTGCTTGGCCATCTGTGTTGTCATGGGATATAGTCAACGGGATGGAGATGTGTTCACCATACCTCTTGAAGTGCGGCTCACCGAACTCCCACTCGGGCTTTATATCGGCGGCCTTCAGCCGTTCTGTCTCGACATACTGTTCGTAATGCCTGCCCAAATCATATAGAGTCTGACGTGTCACCCCGGATATGGACTGTTTCAGCCAGCGCGGCCCTGTATTGTTTCGTAAGTTTGTATACCACGCGTTTATCCTACCACGTGTCGTATTTACTCTACCTGTTGAATGGTACTCCTCCTTGAAGGTTTCCAGTAGTTTGTTGTGTTGTATTGTAACAAAATTATGTCCGCCCCGGATCAGGCGTACATTACGTGACTTCATTAAGCTGTATAAACCACGTAGTTTGATGCAGATCAAGCTGGATGATAACAAAATCAAGTATATCATACGTGAGAAAAAGAAGGGTACTTCCAATCTCATTATAGCAAAGAATATGGGTATTAGCACACGCCACGTACGACGTCTCTGGGCTAAGTATACAAACACCGGCCAGCTGCCAACCATGGGTAGAAGAGGACGTCCTGCTACCAAGACAATATCAGATGAGGAAGTCGAATTGGTACTAGCCGAGTGCAAAAGCGGCGGTTCCGGAGTTGGGCGTGTCACCAAGGCACTAGCGAACAAAAACATAAGCGGGCGCAGCGTATATAGTATAATGAAAAAACATGGATTGGTAGAATCGTGCCCGGCAAAGTCTAAAAAACGAAAGTGGGTGAAATTTGAGCGTAAGTACTCAAACGCCATGTGGCACACAGACTGGCATGTCATGAAGGACCCTCGTATGAGGGATCTAAACCTGATCACCTATCTGGATGATGTCTCACGATGCATCACCGGTTATGGTGTCTTCAAGGAAGCAACCGGGTTGAATGCTGTGAGAGTTTTAAGGCAGGCCATTGAAGTCTTTGGTCGTCCTGCATCCATACTATCTGACAATGGATCGTGCTTTGTGGGCGTGAGGAGAGATAGTATTCCAAAGGGGACATGGACACCAACTGTCTTTGAGGGTGAGTTATTGAACATGGATATACACTTGATAAATTCCAGACCGTATCACCCCCAGACCAACGGAAAACTTGAGCGATTCCATAGGACATTGGAGACTGAGATCTGTCGACATGACAGCCTGGATGACTTTATTACGTATTATAATGAGAGGCGCTTACACTGGTCACTTGACATAGACAACCGCCAAACCCCACTCAAGGCGTTCCACGACAAGTCGATATGCGAATCCATAATAGTGGAGAACCCTAAATGGATGGAGGATGATATTCATGGATGAGCGGCGTACCAAAGAGGGCGGACATAATTTTGTTACAATACAAGTAGTTTGTTGTGTACAAATCTGTCCATACCGGCCTGCTGTATCAACATCTCTATCTTGAACCCCTTGCGGAATCTAACACCGAATGTGTATGTACGGTTAATCATTATACTGTACAGTGGAGTGTGGTAGTTTAAAAAGGTGGTGTTACTGCTTCCGGGTTGATCAGAGTTTGTCCGAGAACCTTAGTTTATAACCGCCAACCTTATCAAACATATTATGAGTGAGGAAGGTGCCAAACTACAATACGAAAAGATGCAGTTAGAGAGAATACTTGTTGATGTTCGTAAACAAGAACTGGATGTTCGAACATACATTACAGGCGCCCATAGTACAATACGTGCCATAACTGCAATAAAGAATGGAGAGAGTTCAAGTTCCATGATATCACTAGGTACAGGCGTTATGGTAAAAGCCAATATTCAAACAGATAGTACATTGTTGATGTTCGTTGGAGGGGAGACCGCCATAGAGATGAGTATTGATACTGCGACAAGTTACCTAGAGACTCAGATATCTGAAAAAAATGCAACACTGAACAACATTGTTGCTTTTCAAAAGAATGCCACTGATAGATTGAATTTTGTAAATGATGGTTTGAATAAATTAATCGAGTCAGAAGGACATTCCTCTGGTAATTGATATGTTTGATAGTCTACGTAAGTCTTTTACCCGATTTTCAAAAACGTTAGCAGAAAAAGATCTAAGTGAGTCTGACGTTGAAGAGATTCTAGAAGATTTAGAGATGTCGCTTTTACAATCCGATGTGGCATTAGAGGTTGTCGAGGACATAAGTTCAGATCTAAAGAGACGACTGGTAGGAGTATCTGTGAACAAAAAACAGTTAGAGTCTTTTGTAAAGGGGGCCCTGTCAGAATCCGTATCACAGTTATTTCAAAAGACCGGTAGTTTGGACTTGCTTGAACGCATACGTGAAAAAAATGAGAATGATGAACCATACACCATTGTATTTCTGGGTATTAATGGCACGGGTAAAACCACTACGCTAGCAAAGTTTGCACATATGTTGAAGAAGAACAAACTCACAGTGGTCATAGCTGCCGCCGACACTTTTCGGGCTGGCGCCATAGAACAAATACGAAAGCATGGAGAAAGACTGCAAGTCAAGATTATTGCGCAGAATTACAACTCAGATCCCGCTGCCGTCTGTCGGGATGCGACATTGTATGCAAAATCACACCGTATAAACTGCGTGCTGATTGATACGGCGGGTCGTATACAAACTAGCACCAACCTAATGCAACAGATAGAAAAGATTACAAAGGTAGTAAATCCTGATCTAAAAATATTTGTAGGTGACTCTCTAGCAGGAAATGATGCCATCAGTCAGGCTCGTGAGTTTCATGAATATACCGACTTTGATTGTTCCATACTTACCAAAAGTGATGCCGATACCAAAGGTGGCTCTGCTTTATCAATTGTAAAGATCACATCTAAACCTATACTCTATCTAGGAGTAGGTCAAGAATATCCGGATTTGAAAGAGTTCAGATGGGAGTCGTTTGTTGAATCAGTATTGGGTGAACGTGATAGCATGGATGGTGAGCTTGCAGCAAAAATACAGACAGCATTAGAGGCTCCAACACCTACTGTCAACACAAGCACGCACGATACATCACCAGAGGTAGATGCATCACCAGAGTCAGCTGAGGTTTTAGAGTCAGAGGCAAAAGGAGAGACAGATGAAGGTATTGTAAAAGAGGAGTCCGAAGATGCAGATCCATTCGAGGGAATAGACGACTCGGATATTGCAGCATATTCAGACATACATGATGTACCACCGCCAGAGTCTGATGATGCAGCACGGGTGCTAGCCGCAGAGATCAAAGAGTGGATATCACAGGGCCGTCCGACATCAGATGAGCCGTCCATCAGTAAGAAGAGTATAAAACATGAGGGGGATGTTACAGATCAGTCTGAGGATACAGTAGAGACCAAAGGTCAAGAGATTGAGGATGAGCAGGCCGCCACGCATGAAGATGATAAAGATACGGAACAAAAGCCTCAAGATATCACAAAGGATACAGTAGAGGTCAAGGGCGAAGATACGCAAGTGCAGGAGTCAGAAGATGTAGATATAGATCCATTCGAGGGAATAGATGACTCGGATATTGCAGCATATTCAGACATACATGATGTACCACCGCCAGAGTCTGATGATGCAGCACGGGTGCTAGCCGCAGAGATCAAAGAGTGGATATCACAGGGCCGTCCGACATCAGATGAGCCGTCCATCAGTAAGAAGAGTATAAAACATGAGGGGGATGTTACAGATCAGTCTGAGGATACAGTAGAGGATAAAGATGATGAAGTTCAGAAGGCGCCACCAAAAGAAAAAGTAGTGCCCAAGGTCAAAGACGGGCCAGAAGAGAAGACCAAAAGCAAACACAAAAAGAAGCGCGGCTTATTTGGATTCTTTGGTAGAAAATGACACTAAAAACAAAAGACGTACTAACATTGGGCGAACTTACAGCCGATGAGTTCAATGATCTGCTAAAGACAACCATTAAAATGAAAAAGAATAGGAGCAGCACACTACAGTCGAAACCACTACAAAACAAAACACTGGCAATGATATTCCAAAAGCCATCCACACGAACACGAATAAGTTTCGAGGTAGGAATGTACCAACTAGGCGGATATGCATTAAATCTAGCCTCATCTGAAATGCAACTAGATAGAGGAGAGACTATAGAAGATACTGCTCGTACACTATCCCGATATGTCGACTGCATAATGGCCAGAGTGTATGATCATGAGTCAATACAGAGGCTGGCAAAACATTCCACAGTCCCAGTGATAAACGGCCTTTCTAATTCTTTCCATCCATGCCAAACGTTAGCAGACTTTACCACCATACTAGAGCATAAAGGCAGTTTGCAAGATCTGCACATAGCGTGGGTGGGGGATGGAAACAATGTCTGTAATTCGTTAATTTACGGTGCTGCCCTATCAGAAGCCACCATCTATGTTGCCACACCTAAAGAGTACCAACCCATATCATCAGCTGTACAGTATGCCAACAACCATACAGAAATACATCTGACCAGCAACGCTGCAGAAGCTGCCAAGAACGCCGATGTGATAGTAACCGATACATTCAAGTCGATACATGATGCCGATGGTGCGCGCATGGCAAAACTATTCCCAAAGTATCAGGTGAACGACTCTTTAATGTCTCTAGCAAAGGATGATGCAATATTTCTGCATTGTCTGCCTGCCACACGTGGTAATGAGGTTACATCATCTGTCATTGATGGGCCCAGATCCGTCGTATGGGATGAGGCTGAAAATCGTCTACACTCACAAAAAACATTATTGTTGCGTCTCTTAACGGACTAGAACAGATATAGTAAAATCATAGATATGTATCCATGCATCATAGTCACGAATACAGGGCGGGCTTCCAAAAGCACCAACGTATATAAAACATATAGTAAATTATGTGCAATACATGACTTACTCAAAAATATTACGTCGGTTACGAGAGGAAAAGACCAACTACAGGAAGCGTAAAACTATGCTTATGGGAAAGAAAGACTTTGTCACAGTATCGATATCAAATGAAAATACACAGGTACAGGTACTACAACCAAAACTAACTGGAGACCAAGTTGTCGCATCAGCCCATTCACGGGCACTACTAAAGAATGGTTGGAAGGGTTCTCGTAAAAATATTCCAGCAGCGTATCTAACTGGATATTTGGCAGGTAAAAAGGCACTACGCAGCGGCACCACACAAGCCATACTATACACAGGTACACGACGTTACACACAACGTGTTGCCGCAGTACTCAAAGGAATGATAGATGCGGGGTTGGACATACCTGCAAATTCAGAGTCATTCCCCCCACAGGAAAGACTAAATGGAGAACATCTTACCATTAAAAATGATATTGAAGTGTTCAAGTCAACCATCGATAAGGAGGTATCCGTCCAATGAATAGATCAAGGCGAGATACCGAAGAGGTATGGACGCCAATGACAACACTAGGAAAGAAAGTCGAGTCGGGGGCAGTAACTAGTATTGAAGAGATAATAGAGCAGGGACTGCGAATACAAGAAGCAGGTATAGTAAAGAAGTTGTTGCCAGATCTCAAAACCGAGTTGGTTGATGTTGGAATAATTCAAAAGATGACATCCAACGGTCAATCCACCCGATTCAAGGCAATAGTTGCGGCAGGCAACCAGAATGGATACTTAGGAGTGGGGCAGGGCAAGTCCAAACAGATGCGCATTGCCATTGAAAAGGCTACCAACCAGGCGTACCTCAACGTCAGTCCGGTAAAATTAGGTTGTGGTAGTTGGGAATGCAGATGTGACCAGAAACACTCTGTTCCCTTTAAAATACGTGGAAAAGGTGGCAGTGTTACAATCGAGATACTTCCGGCGCCTCGGGGTTTAGGACTAGTGCTGGCGGAAAGATAAAACGTCTATTAGAGTTAGCAGGTTTGCAGGATGCATGGACAAGCGCCACCGGATCTACAGCTACAATGAACTCTACATCAAAGGCAATACTAAACTGTCTGAGACAGACATTTAGTCAAGGGTGATTATACATTATGGCAAAGGCATACCTCGTACTAAGAGTAAAAGGGCAAGCAGATGTACCACATTGGGCCCGGACCACCATGAAACTCTTAAAGTTGGAGAAGAAATACAGAGCTACAATAGTGCCAGCCACAGACACCACACGTGGTATGCTACAAAAGATACAGACATTTGTATCATGGTGTGAAGCCTCCGAAGACATAACAAAGGAGTTGGTAGAGAAGAGGGCCAGAAAGACAGGCTATCATCCTCTAACAGATACAGACATCAAAGATATGGGCTACGACAGCTCTGATGCAATAGCCGAGTCTTTATACACAGGTAAAGTTGCCTTATCCAAGCTAAAACCATTAAAACCATGGTTTGCATTGGCCCCTCCCAGATTGGGTTTCAGGCGGAGCACAAAACGTCTGGCAGGACAGAAAGGCATACTAGGAAAGAACAAAGATTTGCCCGACATAATACGGAGAATGATATAGTATGGCCACACGACTTCGTAAAACAAGAAGATACAGAGGTTCCAGAAACCACGGATGGGGGCAGGTAGCCCAGCATCGTGCCAGTGGTCACAAAGGCGGTTTGGGCGTTTCCGGGCAACTAAAGCATCACTACTCTTCCATGCTAAAGTACGACCCAAAACACTTTGGTCATGGATCCACGCGACCTCCATATCCCAATGTAACAAAAAAGTGGGCCAGTGTTCGAGACCTAAATGATCTCTATCGCACATATGGCACTCAGGATGGAGATGTTCGTATTATAGACTTGGGTAATGCCGGATACGAAAAATTGTTGGGAGGAGGCAGCGTCTCTGAACCATACATCATAAAAATTCCTGCTTCGACAAAGTCAGCGGATGCAAAGGTAAAGGCCGCAGGCGGCGAGGTATTGACAGAGAATGGCCAATAGAACCCCCACCGAGATAATTCGTCAAATAGTCTTTAAAGTTGAACCTTACCTGCCTCAGGTACCCAAGCCAAAGAAGAAGCTCACACTACAAAAGAGATTGTTGTGGAGCGGTGTAGCCCTACTAATATACATGGTAATGGGACAGACACCCCTGTTTGGGGCGGTAACCCCCGAGATGGACTTTTTAGCATTTGCCCGGGTGATATTTGCATCCCAACAGGGAACACTGGTGGAGTTGGGTATCGGTCCCATAGTTACAGCTGGTCTGCTGATGCAGTTGTTGCGCGGTTCGGAGATATTGAAGTTTGATTTTAAAAGGCCCGAAGAGCGGGGCATATTTCAAACCGCGACAAAGTTGGTCACATATATAGTCATTGTCGCCGAATCCGTAGTATACGCCATAGCAGTATACGGACCCAATATTATGGATCCTTCCCATCTATACGTGATGATCGGTCAGTTGATGGCCGCATCCATACTGATAATGTTCCTGGATGAGATGATTCAAAAAGGATGGGGGCTGGGTAGTGGCATAAGCCTCTTCATTATGGCAGGTGTGACACAGCAGATACTCTGGAGCATATTCTC
Source organism: Nitrosopumilaceae archaeon (assembly GCA_965219765.1). Taxonomy (GTDB): domain Archaea; phylum Thermoproteota; class Nitrososphaeria; order Nitrososphaerales; family Nitrosopumilaceae; genus VYCS01. The sequence continues at coordinate 892,966 of CBDCOI010000001.1, read as the reverse complement.
GCCACTGCCTGCAGGAGATGGTGGAACCATCGGCATACTACCGTATGTAGCCCAGTCTGCGATGGCCGGAGACCTATCCAACGTATTCTTCCGCATGAACCAGTTGCCTAGCATATTTGGGTTATTCCTCACAGCAGGAATACTCATGATACTTGTATTCACACAGGGTATGAAGATAGAGATTCCCATAGTCTCCACACGATATAGAGGATTCTCAGCAGTATACCCCATCAAGATGATGTACGTATCCAACATACCAGTCATACTAGCATCTGCACTGACAGCCAACGCCGTCTTCTTGGGGCAGATGCTTTGGGCCAATGTGAATCCGCGAAATACAGACGTGTTTTGGAACATCATAGGGCAGTTTGATCCCACAAATCCATCCACTCCCATTGGGGGTTTAATATACTACGTCACCCCGCCGCGAGGACTGGAGATAGCAGCTGCAGATCCTACCAGAGCCGTAGGGTACATACTATTCATGATAGGAATCGTAGTTGTATTTGGACGTCTATGGGTGGAACTAGGTGGGCTCTCGCCAAAAAGTGCTGCCCAGAACCTACTGGATGCTGATGTTCAGGTACCAGGATTCCGGCGATCCAACAAACCCATCGAGGCCCTTCTAAACAAGTACATCCCATCAGTCACCATACTAGGATCGGTGGTATTGGGTGTGTTGGCCGGAGTCTCAGATGTGCTAGGCGTATTTGGTACAGGAATCGGCGTATTGTTGATGGTCGACATACTGATAAACTACTATACACAATTGGTACGTGAACAGGTCGAAGTGGTTATGCCGCGTTTGGGTGCTTTACTTGGCCGCCGCTAAACGTATAGTAATAGTCGGCATACCCGGTGTGGGGAAGACCTCACTTGTAAACACCATAGTTGAGAAGATAAAATCCAGTGGTAAGACTGTCTTGGTGAAGAGTTTTGGTAGTGCCATGTTAGAGGAGGCAAGACGTAACGGCATACGTGACAGAGATGTCATTCGATGCCTCCCCACTAAAGAGCAGGAGAATCTTCAAAGGACAGCGGCCGAACGGATTGCCAACGAAGAATGCGACGTAATAATAATAGACACTCATGCATTCATCAGTACCACTTCTGGCTACTATCCCGGACTGCCTGAAAGCATACTGCGCATACTAAAACCCACCAATTACATATCAGTATCAGCAAAGCCTGAAGAGATATACAACAGACGCATGAATGACCCCACACGAAATCGAGATCTGGTGACCATGAACATTATAAAGCAGGAGTTGGACCTACAGGCGGCTGTGATATCCGCTTGCTCGGTGGTCTCTGGATCTCCTGTCAAACCAATAGTGAATAGAGAAGGTCGTCTAGACGAGGCAGCAAATGATGTAATAAGGGCTATAGGATTATAGTATCATGGAAAGCATACTTTTACTACTTCAGGGCATATTCCTGCAGGATGATGGTGGCTTTTTAGGGTTTTTGGGGGGCGATCGTGGAGCATTAGGTAGTGATGATCCTGTAATTGCTGGTCTGATTGCAGCGGCTTTTGCGGTATCAGGATTTGGCATAATGCTAAACCTACTCAACTCGGCAATACGAAAGAAGATGATAGATCAGGTGAAATGGAGACGTATAATGAAGGAGACTCGCGCCTTCAACAAGGAGAGAATGGCAGCATTTCGTTCCAAGGATCAAGAACGCATAAACCAACTAAATAAAAAATCCGCATACATGAACAAGCTATCGATGGAGATGATGCAGATGAACCTGCGTCCCATGATGATTACGTTCATACCACTGATACTGATATTCTATTTTGTCCTGCCGTACTTGTTTTCATATACGGTAGCCATATCCCCGGTATCGTTAAACGTCATACCTGGAGATTTCTTCCAGCTGACCTGCACTGCCGAGCAGGCTGCCGATCCAGACCACGTATGCGAGGTGGAGAATGCGTTATTTTTGTGGGCGTGGTACTTTCTGTCATCCATAGCGTTTAGTGGAATAATTATGAAGGTTACAAAGACTACTATGGAACTCAATTGACTCGCGCCATAATATTATCTGGTCCACCTGCAGTGGGAAAGTCTACCGTCGCTCGCAGCCTAGCTGACAGATACAGTATGAGTTGCATCAGCGGCGGCGACATACTAAAAGAGATAGCCAGAAAGGAAGGATTTACGCCCACAGGGGATGATTGGTGGGACACTGTAGATGGCATGAACTTTTTAGCCATGCGTGAAGAAAATTTTGACTTTGATAGAAGGATGGATGAGAAGTTGTTACAGATTTGTAGTGACGGGGACGCAGTCATAACAAGCTATACGCTGCCATGGCTAACATCTGATGCCATACGGGTGTGGTTGGAATGCTCCGAGGATGTTAGCGCCCGCCGACTGCAAAGTCGAGACGGTGTAGATGCTGCGCATGCATACAAAATTGCCCGGGACAGATACAGACGAAACCGTACGCTATACAAGAACAACTATGGGTTTGATTTTGGTGTAGATAATGACGTATTTGATGTAATTATACAGACTGACGGTAAGGGAATATCCCAGGTAATAAGAGAGGTAGTTGAAAAGTTGGATGACATGATATGACGCTATCTCAGCTGGAAGGCTTGGTCGAGATAGATCAAGATATAACTGACTCTGCATATGGCACTGCCTATAACAATCGCAGCATAGAGCAGTTGCTCCAATACGGCATAATACTACTGGACAAACCTCCAGGACCCACAAGTCACGAGACAGTGGCCTGGACAAAGCGCATACTAGGGTTGCCAAAGGTGGGCCACAGTGGCACTTTGGACCCTCAAGTATCTGGCGTGCTGCCTTTGGGTCTAGGCGAGGCAACAAAGGCCTTGGGGGTGTTATTGTATGGTCCCAAAGAGTATCATGCAGTCTGTAGGTTCCACACACTGCCTACAAAACAGAGACTAGATGAGGTGCTCTCTGAGTTTACCGGTATGATATACCAAAGACCGCCTCAGCGTTCCAGCGTTCGCCGTCGTACCCGTACACGCACAATACACAGCATGAAGCTATTAGAACAGAAAGAGCGTCTGGCCTTGCTACAGATATCATGCGAGTCAGGCACTTATATCCGAAAGTTGTTATACGATATAGGCGAGATATTGGGTCCGGGCGCCACAATGATTGAGTTACGCCGTACAATGGTGAACCAGTTCACAGAACAAGACAATCTAGTCACACTACACCACCTCTCAGATGCATATGATACATGGAAGGAGAGTGGAGATTCGACACTGTTGAGATCCATGATATATCCAGTCGAGGCGGCGCTCAGCAGACTCAAGTCAGTGGTAATACGAGATTCGGCAGTGGACGCACTCTGTCATGGGGCCCAGCTGGCCGTACCTGGAATACTACAGATGTCACCAGAACTAAACCGACACGAGGTGGTGGCCATATACACTCAGAAGGGGGAGGCAGTGGCACTAGCCGAATGTAAGATGACTGAGTCGGAGATTCGTGACGCTACAAAGGGACATTGTTTTGAGACGCGTCGTATAATAATGGCTCCAAATACATATCCACGACGATGGCGTACAAAGGGAAGGCATTCATAATTGTTGCAAAAGACACTGGCAGTGTTTATGTCAGTGGGTGCAGCTTCAGGATTGGTTGTTGGAGTGACACTTTTGAATCTAGACAGTAATAGTCTCACATATGTAGAAGGCGCCTCAATCAGTGTCATAACCGATAAGAGTGACTACAAACGGGGGGAACCCATACAAGTAAGAGTGGTAAACACTGGGACCATACCACTGGAGACCTCAACGCAGTGGAATTTACGAATAACGGGCCTCTCAGGAATGGTGATGTATGATGGTGGCGAGCATACAGATAGTTTTCTGCCGCCGGGTCTTGATTATACAATTATGTGGAATCAGACCAAAAATGACGGAGATATAGTCCTAGAAGGACTATACCGCATATCCGTAGAAGGCACATATGCAGGCGGTCACACAATACAGGACTGGGTCACAGTAACAGTATGGAAGTAATGGCGCCGGGAGGGAGATTTGAACTCCCGATCCCTTGCGAGAACGCGCTGTGTGGTCTCTTAGATTTCCAGGCGCGCGCCCTACCAGGCTAGGCGACCCCGGCAACATCATGACTATACACCATACTATAATTAATGTTTGAGTGCTCCCGCCGGGATTTGAACCCGGGATCACTGCCTTGAGAGGGCAGTATGCTTAGCCGGACTACACCACAGGAGCCCTCTTTATGTACTTTACATCTTAATTTAAACGCAAGGGAACATGGACTGTAACGGTTTTGTGACCCAACACAAGCTGTAACAAAAGTGACCTGACGGTGGGTCCAGCCACCATATCCGCTCCGTACTATACAGATGCCCATCACAGAGCAGGCTCACCAGTACCGGGGCAGTGTCGGTACGCACTCTGACTCTCATCAACTAAAGGCGCCGTGGCTGTAAGGGTAAAGACGGCCAGGATTGTGTTGTTAGTTCGGGGATGCCGGGGTCACGGCTAGAACACAAATGGGTTACGGCGAGCCGTCGCTAGGATCTTCAACCAATGTCACTTCAACCACCCGCCGGTTGTTGCCATCCTCAAAGACCGAATCTCCGGTGACGGCGATGGTGACCGTGTAGCTCGTCTGATTTGTTGCTGCCGAGATCATATGGAGGAGGGTACCGTTGGTTATGGCGAACCGGTCCGAGTCGCCGCCCGGCTCTATCACATATGTCGGGCTCTGCCCGCCCAGGAAGGAGTTCTGGGCGGAGATGGTCCCGACCACGCCGGGGACATCCGCCCTGTAGATAGACGCGCTGTCCATTACCACATACCAGTCTCCCAGGTTCTGATCGAATTGGGATGCGCCATCGAACATCAGGGTCATGTTGGTTACCGAGGAGACGTTCCAGGCGGAGATGTCCTGGTTGAAGGAGGAGGCGTCTTGGAACATGACGAACATGCGAGTTACCGAGGAGGTGTCCCATGTGTTGAGGGGTTGGTTGAAGGAGGAGGCCTCATCAAACATACCGGACATATCGGTGACTGATGAGACGTTCCAGGAGGAGATGTTCTGGTTGAAGGAGGAGGCGCCGTGGAACATGCCGCTCATATGTATTGCCGAGGAGACGTTCCATGTATTGAGTGGTTGGTTGAAGGAGGAGGCGTCTCGGAACATGTGAGTCATGTCGGTTACCGAGGAGACGTTCCAGCTTCCTATGGGCTGGTCGAAGCTGTCGACACGAATGAACATGCCGAACATGTCGGTTACCGAGGAGACGTCCCAAGCGTTGAGAGGTTGGTTGAAGGAGACAGCGTCAGCGAACATCCCGGGCATGCCAGTCACCGAGGAGACGTTCCATGTATTGAGTGGTTGGTTGAAGGAGGAGGCTCCAGTGAATGTGTTAGTCATGTCGGTGACCGAGGAGACGTTCCATGTATTGAGTGGTTGGTCGAAGGAGGTAGCGTTCCAGAACATGGCAGACATATCGGTCACAGAGGAGACGTTCCATGTATTGAGTGGTTGGTCGAAGGAGGTAGCGTTCCAGAACATGGCAGACATATCGGTCACAGAGGAGACGTTCCATGTATTGAGTGGTTGGTTGAAGGAAGAGGTGCCGTAGAACATACTGGACATGTCGGTGACCGAGGAGGTGTCCCAGGAGGAGATGTCCTGATCAAAGGAGGTAGCATCGTGGAACATGTTGGACATGTCCGTTACAGAGGAGGTATCCCAGGTGGAGATATCGCCGTTGAAGGAGGTGGTATTAAAGAGTAAGGAGGGCCCGGCGAACATTCCGGACATGTCCGTTACAGAGGAGGTATTCCAGGAGGAGATGTCCTGGTTGAATCTCTCGGCGCCAAAGAACATACTAGACATGTCCGTTACAGAAGAGGTATTCCAGGTGGAGATGTCCTGGTTGAATCTCTCGGCGCCAAAGAACATACCAGACATGTCCGTTACAGAGGAGGTATCCCAGGTGGAGATATCGCCATTGAAGGAGGTGGTATTAAAGAATAACGAGAAGCCGGCGAACATTCTGGACATGTCCGTTACAGAGGAGACATTCCAGGTGGAGATATCTCCGTTGAAGGAGGTGGCGAATGCGAACATCTCGGACATGTCCGTTACAGAGGAGACATTCCAGGTGGAGATATCTCCGTTGAAGGAGGTGGCGATTGCGAACATGTCTCTCATGTCCGTTACAGAGGAGACATTCCAGGTGGAGATATCTCCGTTGAAGGAGGTGGCGCCGGCGAACATATTGGACATATTGGTTACGCGTAGTACTCAGCAATGATCCTCAATATTTTTCCAGTGGCCGATGGCACCGTATTGGTTATAAAAAGATCGATATGGGTCCAGTTCACAGTATTGTATCGTGCCGTTACGACGCTCCGTTGGGATGCGGGTGAAATTTGTTGTACAACAAAGTTAATTTAGATCAACTAAGTAGTATTTAAAGAAGAGTGTGCCACCTAATGGTATGTTCAACCCCAAAAGGTCGGCACAAAAGAATAACACGGATACAGTATTTAACCATGACAAATCAAAAGATGGCCCACGACCCACGGCAAAGGGGGAAGAACGTATCCAAAAAGGTGACAAGTTCATGCCAGATTATACCATTAAAGAGATGGAAGAGCGTATGGCGAACCTCCAAGAGGGTAAGGAGAAGACCGTGTTGTTGGCATGCATCAAGAGAAAGGAATCCAAGACCATCGACACGATAGCAAAGGAGCTATATAGGCGGCCGGGTACGATACGCGGCTGGTTAGTAAGGGGAAGAGATAGAGGTTTGAACGATTTGGATGACCGCAAGCCTCCTGGCCGAGCTCGATTGTTGAGTGATGCCATGATGAATACGATACAAGGGTGGCTGTCCAAATCGCCCGTACAGTTTGGATTTAAGAGGAAACGATGGCAGGCCAAGATGATGAAAGGTGTGATATACGAAAAATTAGGTGTGAAGTGTAGTCTCGACACCATACGTCGTACGATGCATGATGTAGATTACTCATTCCGCAAGTCAAGGCCAGCTCCACACAAGAGCGCTTCAGAGGAGGAACAAAAAGAGTTCAAGGAGACTACTGGAGAACGTCTTAGAACAATGGCGATTCTCGGATATGTCATAATGGCCCTGGATGAGGCATCATGTATGGTGGGCGGGTGGAACGGCTATGGCTGGCTGCCAGTTGGCGGTCATGAGACCATTCCCATGAGCTGGTCAAAAAAGTCTGTACGGCTTATGGGCGTGTTAGGGGACGGTTGGTTCCATATCGCCATTGTAAATTCGACCGACTCAGAGACCCTCAAGATATTCATGAACAAGGTCAGGGAGGGCGTGAGGAATGTGGCAGTCGTTTTGGATAATGTCTCGTCTCACAAGTCGCAAACGATGAACGAGTACGAGAGAGATTCCAATGGTGGTATGGTGCGCATCTTCCTTCCCAAGTATACTCCTCAACTGAACCCCATAGAGATGCTGTGGCGTGATCTCAAGCGCGCCTTGGCAGGCAACTACTTTGACTCGATAGACGACCTAAAGGCGACAATAACTGGCATTGTGAATAATAGCGAGTTGGCTCCTCCAAAACTCATGGATTACATGCTGCCTGATGGTGTCCGGCAACCCACCAAAACATCCTGTAATATATGGGACATGACATCAGAGACGCCCGGTTTGGCAGTAGCCGCCTGACCATACATGACATGTAATATGTATTCTATCTGATATACAACATTTATAATTCTGCCCCTGGTTTGGGTGTGAGTGTATCTCTAGAGCCTACCATATGTGGTATCATGCAGGTTAAGGTCGCCTAAGTGCCGGATTTTGAATATTACTTCTAAGCTAATAAGATCGAAAAATATTGGATCTTACTGCATTCCACTACGCGTGAGACATTCCAGGTGGAGATATCTCCGTTGAAGGAGGTGGCACCAGCGAACATGTCTCTCATGTCCGTTACAGAGGAGACATTCCAGGTGGAGATATCTCCGTTGAAGGAGGTGGCGCCGGCGAACATGTTGGACATATTGGTTACGCGTAGTACTCAGCAATGATCCTCAATATTTTTCCAGTGGCCGATGGCACCGTATTGGTTATAAAAAGATCGATATGGGTCCAGTTCACAGTATTGTATCGTGCCGTTACGACGCTCCGTTGGGATGCGGGTGAAATTTGTTGTACAACAAAGTTAATTTAGATCAACTAAGTAGTATTTAAAGAAGAGTGTGCCACCTAATGGTATGTTCAACCCCAAAAGGTCGGCACAAAAGAATAACACGGATACAGTATTTAACCATGACAAATCAAAAGATGGCCCACGACCCACGGCAAAGGGGGAAGAACGTATCCAAAAAGGTGACAAGTTCATGCCAGATTATACCATTAAAGAGATGGAAGAGCGTATGGCGAACCTCCAAGAGGGTAAGGAGAAGACCGTGTTGTTGGCATGCATCAAGAGAAAGGAATCCAAGACCATCGACACGATAGCAAAGGAGCTATATAGGCGGCCGGGTACGATACGCGGCTGGTTAGTAAGGGGAAGAGATAGAGGTTTGAACGATTTGGATGACCGCAAGCCTCCTGGCCGAGCTCGATTGTTGAGTGATGCCATGATGAATACGATACAAGGGTGGCTGTCCAAATCGCCCGTACAGTTTGGATTTAAGAGGAAACGATGGCAGGCCAAGATGATGAAAGGTGTGATATACGAAAAATTAGGTGTGAAGTGTAGTCTCGACACCATACGTCGTACGATGCATGATGTAGATTACTCATTCCGCAAGTCAAGGCCAGCTCCACACAAGAGCGCTTCAGAGGAGGAACAAAAAGAGTTCAAGGAGACTACTGGAGAACGTCTTAGAACAATGGCGATTCTCGGATATGTCATAATGGCCCTGGATGAGGCATCATGTATGGTGGGCGGGTGGAACGGCTATGGCTGGCTGCCAGTTGGCGGTCATGAGACCATTCCCATGAGCTGGTCAAAAAAGTCTGTACGGCTTATGGGCGTGTTAGGGGACGGTTGGTTCCATATCGCCATTGTAAATTCGACCGACTCAGAGACCCTCAAGATATTCATGAACAAGGTCAGGGAGGGCGTGAGGAATGTGGCAGTCGTTTTGGATAATGTCTCGTCTCACAAGTCGCAAACGATGAACGAGTACGAGAGAGATTCCAATGGTGGTATGGTGCGCATCTTCCTTCCCAAGTATACTCCTCAACTGAACCCCATAGAGATGCTGTGGCGTGATCTCAAGCGCGCCTTGGCAGGCAACTACTTTGACTCGATAGACGACCTAAAGGCGACAATAACTGGCATTGTGAATAATAGCGAGTTGGCTCCTCCAAAACTCATGGATTACATGCTGCCTGATGGTGTCCGGCAACCCACCAAAACATCCTGTAATATATGGGACATGACATCAGAGACGCCCGGTTTGGCAGTAGCCGCCTGACCATACATGACATGTAATATGTATTCTATCTGATATACAACATTTATAATTCTGCCCCTGGTTTGGGTGTGAGTGTATCTCTAGAGCCTACCATATGTGGTATCATGCAGGTTAAGGTCGCCTAAGTGCCGGATTTTGAATATTACTTCTAAGCTAATAAGATCGAAAAATATTGGATCTTACTGCATTCCACTATGCGTCATGTATGATGGGATTTGGCCCGTCGGCATCGCCGCAATGATTGTGGCGTATATGGCCGACGCATACAGCACGGCGCGTTTTGGGAGACGCCTCGTGCTATACGAGGCCAACGTAATAATGCGATACCTGTTCAGGCGGTATAGTATACGGCTGGCACTCGCACTGCACACGATATGGTATTTTGCGGCGATTGTCGGCGTATCCGTTCTGCTGGGCAGTACGGGCCAGATACAGTGGCATGTAATGTTGGGATTATTTATGTTTGGACTGGCTGCATGCCACATATGGTGCGCGGCAGGTAATATTCAACGGTACAGTCTGGAGGAGTTGGCATGACGGAATTCCGTTTCCAATGGTACGAAAAGCCCACACTGCCGAACCAAAAAATGTTCCACCTGCCGGTATTAGGCTGGGTGACCGTACTGCAGCTTGGCATACTGGTAGGCGCAGGCCTGCCAAGCATGTTTATCGCAGTTCAGGTAGCCGGCATATATGCGGCTCCCTGGCCCCTGCTGGCAGCATTTTTGTTTGCCAAGTTCCGCCCGCCGCTGTTGGGATACGAGATGCGTCTATACCATATGATGCGGTTTAGGATGTTTGGTCCCAAAGAGGCGAGGGCAGGCCCGAGGCCAAAAAAGTATGTCATGCCGCGCGCCGTACGGGACACGGCCGAGGCCAAGCCTACACCCGACGATACGTTGCAGATAACCGTATATGATCGGCCCCGTGAGCTGCGCATGAGTCTGCCTTCAGACATGCCGCTTGACAAACGCCTTGAGGTTCGCATGGATGGCGTGCTGTGCAGTACGCCCCACCCGGATACGGACGGAACTATACATTTGGTACTATACCCTGATGATATGTTCGGTGAGAGAAGTGTAACAATACATGATGATACCGGTGCGCAGGTGGCCGGCAGGACTCTGGTATTTGTGAAGGCGGCCTAATACAGTTGGATTTTGGGTTCTGTCGCGAATGTGGTTGATGCGACATCTTACACATCATAATGGATTTTTGTACCAGAATGAAAAACCAACACATGACATCTACAGGTCAACCACCTGTAACACATGGGAGTCCCCCCATGTACCGGCTGACACTGCGGGGTTTATCCCTGTGAGACACCCTCATTCATGTAAAAATATCTAAGTGTTTAGGGTCACTCGGGAAAAAAGTGGTGAGGGTTTAGTCAACCCCTTCACGCTCAACCTTGTCTAGGATCGCTTCAACTTTGTCCAACTTTGCATGAGCACTCTTGAAAAGTGCCTCTGTTTCTGCATCATACATGATATATGTTGGAAAAAATATTTTATAAACTTGTTGACCCCCCTAAAACATATGGCAACAGATTATGAAGAGATTTTAACCCTCTTAAGAGAGGCTCAGAAGGATCTTGCTAAAATCAATGGTCGGATAGAGAAGGTTGAAAACTTACGCGTACAGTTAAAGAGTGATCGTGATGCATTGCTAACACGTATAGATATGCTCAACGCAAGAAAGGCTAGTGTTTTTGGTCGGTAATTTCGTCCCTTCTGAGACGCGCGTCCATTGTCACACCCCCGACAAGACAGTCCTCGATGAATTGTTGTAAATACTATACCTGTTGTATGATGGCGCCTAGACTGGAAACGTATGTCAGTAAAACCCCATACGTGGACTGGAAACGAAATCTGTACAGTGGAGTGGAAACGTAGGTTGAAGACCACTATTTCTAGTCCAGATATATCCGATTGATAAGATTCTGATGTCACTGGGGGTTTGTTCTCCACATCCTACTAAGATTTACAGGCTTTCACTGTTTAGAATGTTGTTGTACAGTATACCTTATGTTTCTTATCCAGATTTTCATTTTTTAAGACAACTTAAATCAGATAATATCACCAAGCTTTACAAAATACGTGCTGTAACTTGTGTTATCACCGTGGCCATATGCGTATCATATGTGACGTACCACGTATTGTTTTCATAATCTTTAATTCATCTTGTACTCCACGTTTGTACGCATCATCTAATAATTCTAGCGCCAAGTCAGACTTTCCTCTTATATCAATCGTGTTAAAAAGACCACGGTTTTCGGTTTTGCCGTGTTTGTCCCCATAGGCTTCTTCCATTGCTTTAACCAATCCCATTCCGTTTTGTTGACGTTCCTTTATTTGGGAATTATATACAATAGTACAATTTATATATGCCACGTTTATACAGTATACTATGAGCCAACAAGCACCAGGTAAAAGTTACAGAGAGGGAATTAGTCTGATGGAATTATTCGAGAAGTTCCCAGATAACGAGAGTGCAATGAGATGGTTTGAATCTAACATATGGAAGTATGGCCGTAAATGCCCAAGATGTGGTTTTGAGCATACCGCAGAGACCAAACATCCAACAATGCCATATTTTTGTTGTGAGTGTAAGAAGCGATTTTCTGTAAAGACGGGAACTATAATGGATAGTTCAAACATATCATATCAAAAATGGGCAATTGCAACTTATCTATTTGCTACTAGTCTCAAGAGTGTTAGCAGTATGAAGTTGCATAGAGACTTAAAGATAACCCAAAAGTCAGCATGGTTCATGGTGCAACGTCTTAGGGAATCATGGAAAATGTTGGCAGGCGTGGACGGCATGGAAGGTCCAGTTGAGATTGATGAGGCTTACTTTGGTGGTAAGGAAGCAAACAAACACGCAGACAAGAAAACTAAAGGCAGTCAAGGCGGCGCCAACAAGACGGCAGTAGTCGGCATCAAAGACCGTGCAACCAACAAGATAAGCGCCCAACCCGTAGCGGAAACAACCCAAGCCAGACTAACAGAGTTCATAGACGAACACGCTAAACCCCAAACGACAAAGTACACTGATGAGAACAGAGCCTATGCAGGATTGGACAATCACGAATCCGTTAAGCATAGTGTGGGTGAGTATGTTCGTGGACAGGCTCATGTAAACGGTATGGAATCATTTTGGGCATTGATGCGGCGCGGGTATGATGGGACATTCCACCATTTATCCGAGCAACATTTACACCGTTATGTAAACGAGTTCGCAGGAAGGCACAACGTTAGAGAGATGGATACAATCGACATGATGGGAACGGTAGCAGAACATATGAGTGGTCAGAGACTAAAGTACTTTGATTTGTTCAATGTGTAGTTAAATACACATAATATGTAATGTGGGTAATGAGCGAGCCAAACTGGCCTAATCGCACCATGTGGACAGGTGATAACCTAGACATCATGCGAGGTATGAACTCTGAGAGTGTGGATTTGATTTATCTTGACCCACCATTCAATAGTAACCGAACTTATGAAGCACCCATTGGTTCTAAGGCCGCTGGAGCAGCCTTTAAGGATACGTGGACATTAAGCGATCTTGATGATGCGTGGCATGGTTATTTAGCGGACAAAGAACCTGCATTACATGCAACAATAGATGCTGCTAAACTCACACATGGTAAATCCATGATGTCGTATTTGATAATGATGGGAATTAGACTAATAGATAGTTGGGATCATAAATAACCCACCAGGAATTTTACGTCGGCAATATTTTGTTTAAATCTCTGAACAGGATGTTGCGCGGGTCGAACTTTATTTCAAGCGACTCGTACACCGACATGATTTTTCTCCTGAAATAGCTCTTGGCAGGCCTCCTGAAAGTGCGCCGTATCTTTGCCTTGCCGTTGCGCCACAACCATTCAGCCGGGTTCAAAAACGGTGAGTATGGAGGCAAGAATATCAATTTGACAATGTTGTTGTTCTTTTTCAGGTATCGTCGCACGCGTCCGGAATTGTGGTATGCGGCATTGTCGACGACCACCACCACCTTGCCAAAGTGGTGCCGCAGTTTATCCATATATCTGATGAACGACCTGTCGTTGGCCTTGCTGGCTGTCATGTAGCACGTCTCGCCATCCAGCGTGATGCCGCCGTAGATGGTCTGACGCTGGTTACCAAGCTGTGTTAGTATTGGCTTGGCGTTGCCGCGCACATAGACCGCGCCAGAACCAAAGATGTTCAAGTTTTGGTGGCTTTCATCTGACATTACAAGCGTGAAACCCTCGTTTTCAAGTGTTTCCACCTCCCTTTTGGTGTCTTTTTGCCAGATCTCGAGATCCTCTTTTAGCGGAACACGGTCAGATATCCGGGGAGTCTTCTTGACGGCAAAGCCCAGCGACCTCAGCAGGCGGCGCGCGTGTGGCTCGCTGTATTTCACGCCGGTCTTTTTCTCTATTAGCTCAACGAACTCATAGGCGGTAAATCGTTTGGCATCGTCGACTATCTTCTCCAGTTTATCGCGCTGCACGAAGGGAGGACGGCCCGGCCTCGCATCGTCGGCGAGGCCGTCTAGACCTTCGCGGTCGTAGGCGTTAAGCCAATCATTGACTGTGCCGCGGTCAACGCCGAGCATCTCTGCAGCGAATGTGGGGCTCTGCCTGTTGACGCGCACCATGTTCACAGCCACGACACGGGCGTACTTGCGCGTACCCCGGGTTTGTCTTAGGGCCGTCCTTATTTTTTTGATTTCGGTTTGGTCATCCATGCATCAGACTAAAGTTTTGATCATTTATTTCTTTCATAATGCGGGGTTACTTATGTTTCCAACTAGAGATGCGCCGTATCCTCAGGGGGGGGGGGGGCTATCTACCTACATTGCGATCCTACGGCCAGTCATTATCTTAAATTGATTATGGATGCAATATTTGGAGCAAATAACATTCGTAATGAGATGGTGTGGTGCTATACTCGAATGTCTGCGAGGGGACAACGTCAATTATCACGTGCGCATGATAGTATACTATGGTATACGACAGGTGATGAGTGGACGTTTAATGTGGATGATATCCGATTACCTTATGCATCTGGTAGTAAAGCCCGTGAGGGACATACATTAAATCGGTTAGGGAGTGGATATTCAAAGGAAGGTATAACTAAACTTAATCCACTTGGCAAATTTCCTGAAGATTGGATACGACACATACCTTATTTACGTGGTAAAGAGCGTATGGGCTATCCCACACAAAAACCATTAGCCTTACTGGAGCGAATTATTTTAGCGTCTTCTAATGAGGGCGATATTGTGTTAGATCCATTCTGTGGATGTGCAACGGCCTGTGTTGCCGCGGAGAAACTAAATCGTCAGTGGGTAGGAATAGACCTATCATCGAAAGCCGTTGAGTTAGTAGCCATGCGAACTATGCAAAATATGGGATTACGGCATTATGAAATATCTAACCGTGTAGATGTACCAAAACGGACAGATCAAGGAGAAATTCCACATTACAGAACAAATAAACATGAACTATACGGTAGACAGGAAGGTATATGCTTATGCGGCGAACATTTCCCATTTCGTAATTTCACAATAGACCATAAAATTCCCGTAAGTAAGGGGGGTACAGACCACATCAGTAATTTACAACTATTATGCGGCGCATGTAACAGTCTTAAAGGAAACAGAGAACAAGCATACTTGATTGCCAGACTTAAAGAGAAAGGCATCAAGGTAGTTTTGCCACCAATACGTACAACCTAAATTGAATGAAAAGAATGAAGTTGGATAAGATTTTTAATGATTGTTACCTAGGTAAATACGGGTTGGAAGTAATTTGGCTACGCCGCGTCAATCCTTGCAAGGTGCCTGAACCGGTCCTTCCACCTTTTATGTTCAACGGATTATATCATGGCTCGTAAAAATAATACGGCCTCAAATAATAGAGTTCCAAACAATAGAGTTCAAAATATAGCAAGTGCGTTGTTATGCATAATCGATAAAATGATCAACACTACACACCAAACCACAAACTGGGAAATGTTGGGCTTGGTGGCTGCCAACATCACTATGTACGCCATGTTGTTTTTGGTGGCATGTGATAAGTGTGGGTTTACGTTGGATTCTGGTGTATTGACGGCTTTAGTGGCCGGAACGTTAACAATATCTACTCCCTATTATGTTCGAATAGCATTGGGAAAACGTGGCAAACCAACCACTTAGGTTAAACCTATTGTACTATTGTATATAATTCCCCTTTATTTCCTCATCAGAGATAAATGGTTTGTCATTTTTTCGTAACCGTAAGTTTATGAATTTGATAACGTTGTCACGTCCAAAATTATCTTCTTCGAAACTGGTATCCCATATGGTGAAACCAAAATCACCACCAAGTTCGTTCTGCATGGATTTTATATGATGATTCCAAGCATTCTCATCGTCTCCGATTAAATAGATGGGAAATGATTCTCTACGGGCAACTTGAATTTGGTGTTGAATTTTTGGATGTGTCATGTTCTGAGCACCATGACAATTAATTATTTCCACATAATCATGAAAGAATGGAAGTTTTTCTCTATTGACAATCTCTTTAATCACTTTTTCCTCACTGTCGGCCTTGTCCAAAAAACCAAAATTACCGACCTTCTTTGATACTTACGGAGGCACCTGGACCGGCAGGAATGCGCAGGGTAGACACCGGATTACGTTCCTAGTGCTCGCCGGCCCGTCGTCTATGGCGGTCCACGTGCAGTATTGCGCAGCCTCCCCCACGTTGTGGGGCGAACAAAAACCCCATAACATGGCGCTATTATGCAACCATGTTATAACAAACAACCATTGAGAGTAGTTCTGTCTCCTGTGTGTGTTCTCTGAGGGCTCTCACTATGGCTCCAAACCTGTCTTTTATGGCAGAGAAGACGCTCTCTACATTATTTCTACGCGATAATTTGTTGTAGAATGTTCTAGGATGCTTCTCGAAGAACCGTAACATTTGTGCCCTTGCGTTGAATCCCTTTATTGTATAGTTGGATTTTGGCGCAATTATCGGTCTTCTTCCAGAGTCTCGAATTGCATTGCAATTCTTTACTCCCCCATAAATCGCATCTGCCATTACGTCATTTCCATCACCATGCGGCAAGAACCCGACCATCTGTCTTAGTTGTGGCGAGTCACAGGCCAGACCCGGCGTGACTGTGGCAGCACATATCTTGCCATGCAGGGATACTATGACATGTAATTTTTTGAACTGCTTTACGCTGATTTCGCCGTATTTTGCGTTCTCCCAGTCCTCATACTTGGACATACCAAATCCGCTGGAATCCGCAGCTAGTGGACCGTTTGCATCAGGCTTGCCCATCCACGCAATTATACGTTGTAGTACAGCTGGATCTATTTCCGATATACGGAGTTGGTACCAAGATCTGCTGTACCGTCTACTTATTTCGCAGCGTTTTAGGTCGTCGGGATACTTTTTGAGGTGGTTTACCAGGTCCCAGTAGCTTAGCCGGTTACCTATCTTGATGACGGACAGTAAAATGGCTGACACACGCCTGTCACGTACGCCTGGCCGTATGCCCATCAATTCCCGTGCCTTATCTGCAATTTTGCGCATCCATGTATCATGATTGTCCCCCTCAGCTTCACGTTTTTTGTTGTATTTGGACCAGTTTATCTTGGGATCATTTCTCTTCCCTTTTGGGTTGTTCTTACTTCTGTTCCTTTTTGGATTGCCTGCTTTTTTTGATTTTCCATATCTTTTACTCATTTGTTATAATCATAATATATCTATATTACCTTATGATTATATTATTAATCAAACTAGATCTATTAGTAATTAAACATTACTAAACCAATTTTTGGACAAGGCCCTCACTGTCGCCTTCCACCAGTAAATACAATCTAGTCGTTGCCCCCTGTGTGTAGTATTCGATTATGGCCTTTCTAGTTTTTTGCTCATTATAATCTAGTGTTGAAACTTTGTACACCCGTTTTCTCCATTCCGTATAGTCGTTACCAAACGGTACGTATGGAGTATCAGTACTGATGCCTTCTAAATCGTTAATAAACATAGTAAGTATCTGAGCAATCGTATAATATAGTTGGGCGGTGCAGGCAGTTCCTGTTAGCTTGGCGACATGTGACCACTTCATTATTCTAACCAAGTCGTACCAATCTGATAGTGGATCAAGAGTTTTTGCGTCTGCGATAAACCGATCACGTATGCGGTGAACATCATCGGCCAAGAACTTTGTATCTTTGAGCATATTTTTAGCCGAGAAATTATCCCACATCTCACGCAATAGATTGTTTGCTTGGTCTAAGTTTAAACCCAGAGGTATGCTGCTTGGTGATACATAATGTTCTTCCAACAACATCAACATTCCCACAATTTTTGTTATTTCGTTATATGATGTTTCAAATGAGCCCATATTGAAACTTGTTGTAGTTATTATGCTACTTATAACCTGATCAGATATATTTTTAGGGTTTCTGCATAGTGTATGTACTGTTTTATGCTCTAAAATATTCCATACTTGAAGTAGTTGATATTTGTGGTAGTATATGTCCGTGCATTTTTCTCCGGGCTCATACAACTTGGGTTTAAAACTATTCCAAGGTTTATAATCACCCGCTTGTGGAAATTCTATTCTCCCATGCCGGTAAAATTGTTGTAGATTATGTGGAAGACTGGAATGACCGTTAGGAGGAATTTCTCTATTATGCCTAAATGCGGGTTGTAGCCATCCCTCGCGCTCAAATATTTCTAAAGTCTTGTCCAAACTTCCAACAAGCCTGTGTTGTACAAGCATACGTGTGAAATCCGATTCTCCCATAAATCCGTGAACCATGAGTGGAAGACTCAATTTCTTTTTAACATAATACGAAAGATCAACTGGATATTTACTCATGTAATGTCTTACGCGCATTACAACTTAAGAGTTGATAGCAATGCTGGAACTGTATACCCTTGCTGACCAAGCCGAGACTGTATAATTACTGACTCGGGGCGGAAATTGAGGTTGAGGGCCTTCATTTCTACTCTGGTGGACCATGCTGTTATACTGACTGCGCTTTTTATACCACCACTACATCACACATGTTGTATGAGATGTATTATGACAGCCCTGAGCGCCAGACCGTCGGCCACCACCAGTGGAGTGTATGCTAGACTGTCAAGATTTGAAAATCACCGGGCAAACCCAACCGGCACAAATGGATACGTAGGGGTGCCGGGTTAGTGGCCGATACTGGTTTTGGTAAAGCGCTGGCACACCTCCGCAGTATAGCGAAGGAGAATGGTAAAACAAAGGGAGACATCTTTGAGAAGTTGGTGCGGTCGTTTCTAAAGACTGATAATCTGTACGCCGACAGGTTTGTCGAAGTATACATGTGGAAGGACTATCTGGGACGTAACGGGCGGGGTGACTTTGGCGTTGATTTGGTCGGTGTTGAACAAGATGGCCAACTCTGCGATACAATGCAAGTTCTTTGACAAGACGACCCTCACCAAACGCAGCATAGACAGTTTCCTGGAGGCGGGTTCGCGCTCGGAGTTTGACTCCATGATGCTGGTGTATGTGGGTGGTGGCTATGGCAAGAACGTACAGGATGCGTTGGAAGGTCATGGGTGTAAGGTGTTGAACTTCGAGTCACTGTCCGAGAGTAACGTGGAGTGGCCGGACTTGGCTGCGGGACTGGTAGATGTCACACCCGGCGAGATGCGTCCACTATGGGGCCATCAAAACGACGCAATAGAGGCAGTCACCGCCAAACTGGAACGCGTTGACCGGGGACAACTCATAATGGCATGTGGCACTGGTAAAACACTCACGTCTTTGCGGCTGGCAGAAAAGATGGTTGGCGTTGGCGGCCTGGTGCTTTATGCGGTACCGTCAATCTCACTCATGCGACAGGCTATACGCAGTTGGTCTGGTGATAGAACCATCCCGCATGGATATGTCGGGGTTTGTTCGGATAACACGGTCTCACACGGCCAGACCGACATTCCGATAATCGAGATGGAGGTTGGCGTGAGTACTGATGTAGGACGTGTGGCTTCAACTTTGCGTCCAGACGACACAAAGATGACTGTCGTATTTTCAACATATCAAAGTATGGAAGTCATACGGGAAGCCCAGAAACAATCCGGCACACCATTCGACCTGGTGTTGTGTGACGAGGCTCACCGTACAACCGGTGTGGAGAGTGGGTCGGCATTTACCATCATACATGATGATGAAAAGGTACGGGCGCGCAAGCGCGTCTACATGACTGCCACACCCAAACTATACAAGGATGCCGCCAAGACAAAGGCCAAAAATGCAGACATGGTGTTATATTCGATGGATGACGACTCAACGGAGTCCAGAAACGTGTTTGGGCCGGTATGTTACAGGCTTACCTTCTCTGAAGCCATCGACAAGGAGTTACTGACTGATTATGATGTTGTCGTGCTGGGGGTGGCCGCAGAGTATGGTAGTAGGGTGCTGACCGATATGGTAGATGTTACAAGTGAAGATGGTGACATCAACCTTACTGATGCTGCTCGTATGGTGGGACTTTACCGCATCCTGGAACGTCCAGACCCGGAAGATCAAACGTTGAGGCTTCAAACTGCCATCGCGTACACAAACCGCATCTCTGACTCTAAACGATTTACCAAGACGTTCAAAAAACTAAAACCGCCACCGATAGGGATGGAGTTTAGGTGTGATGCCGAACATGTAGACGGTACGCAAAACTCCTCCACACGGGATAAGGCGATGCAATGGCTACGGGATTCCGACCAGGACTCCAATGAATGTCGTGTCGTGTCTAACTCCAGATGTCTGTCAGAAGGAATGGACGTACCTACGTTGAGCGCGATTGCATTCCTGAATCCCAAGTCATCCGAGATCGATATAATACAAGCCGTCGGTAGGGTGATGCGGAAGCATCCTGGCAAGAAGCGCGGATACGTAATCATACCGTTAGGGATACCGCCGGGCAAGAAGCCAGAAACCATCCTGGATGATAAGGATACGTTTAGTGTTGTGTGGAACGTGCTACGGGCGCTGCGGTCACACGATTCGCGACTTGATGTGGAGACAAACACGGTGGATTTGAAGAAAAAGTTGCCCAGTAGGATAAAATTCATCGGCCTTGACAGGGAGGGCAGGCGTAGAGATGGTGGGAATGAATCATTTCCGTTAGGAGAGTTGAACGTGCCTGCCGACGCGTTGTATTCCCGTATCGTACAGGAAGTCGGTGATAGACAATATCTTGCGCGGTGGGCGAAGGATGTTGCTGATGTGGTATCTCGCATACAAGAACGCATAGGTGATAAGGTGGCAGATGATGGTCCCGCGCGGGAGAAGTTTGACACATACATGCGTGGGTTGCGCGACATCATACATGAAGGCATATCTGAATCCGAAGGTGTTGGTATGCTTGCCCAACATGTGGTGACGCGACGAATATTCAATGCCATGTTTGGTACTGATGAGTTTGCGCAGTCCAATCCGGTGTCGGCTGCTCTGGATGTGGTGTTGGAAGAGTTACACAGGCATGGTCTGGAGACAGAACTTCGCGACTTGGAAAAGTTTTACAAAAGCATAGAGGCGCGTGTGGCAAACCTGCACACACATGATGCGCGACAGCACGTCATATCAGAACTGTACGGGACGTTCTTCAAGAAGGCATTCCCCAAGATGGCTGACAGGTTGGGTATCGTATATACACCGACAGAGGTTGTAGATTTTATCTTGCGGTCTGTTGATTGGGTGTTGCGCGAGAACTTTGAGAGTGAGGTGACTGGTAAGGCCATAAAGGGGCTGACTGATGAAGGGGTGAATGTGGTAGACCCGTTCACTGGCGCGGGTACGTTCTTGGTACGCATGATGTCTCCAGAGTTGGGATTGATACGGGGCGAAGATGTTGTACGAAAATATGAGAAAGAAATGTTTGCCAATGAAATAGTTTTGCTGGCGTTCTATATTGCGGCCATCAACTGTGAAAGCATGTATGGTCAACGTACAGGACAGTTTACGCAGTTTGAGGGACTGTCATTCACAGACACGTTTAACCCTGGCAACCTGGACGAGTATGCCGATGATGTGATGGCCGGACCCAAGAAACGTATCAGGAGGCAGAGAGAAGCAGAGATTACATGTGTGATGGGCAATCCACCCTATTCGGCGGGGCAGACCTCTGCCAACGATGACAATCAGAATGTTCGATATCCAAAGATAGAGGCGCGTGTTAAAGACACATACATCAAACATGCGCCAAAGGGGAATAAAGTATCATTATATAATTCATATCTTAAGGCACTTAGGTGGGCTTCGGACCGCATAGGTGAGTCCGGCGTTATTGGCTTTATCATGCCATCGGCATGGATTACCGGTAACGCTGAGGCCGGCGTACGGGCGTGCATACATGAGGAGTTTACTGATGTGTACTGCTTTGATTTGCGCGGTGATGTCAAAAAAGCAAATTGGCGCAAAGAAGGCGGGAAAATATTTGACAGTGGTTCAACTGTTGGTACGGCAATAGTGATTCTAGTCAAAAAACCAGCCAAAACAGACTGTACGATACACTATCACGACATAGGTGACTATCTACCTAGAGAAGAGAAACTAAACAAGGTGAAGAGTCTTAAGGATGTATCCCATGTGCAGTGGCGTATAATCACGCCTGACAGATATCATGATTGGCTCGACCAGCGCGGTGAGGCAGATGAATCATGGCTAAGGCTTTTGCCCATTGGTAGTAAAGATGCCAAACGCGGGAAAACTAACAAGGTTGTGTTCAGTACATATTCGCGTGGACTTGCCACAGCTCGAGATGACTGGGTCTACAACACGTCAAGAACAAAACTTACCGAAAACATGAAGCGGCATATTGACTATTGTAACACGCAAGACGTTGACAACTTCACAATAGACCCAAAGCAGGCGAAATACAATATGGAGCTCGCCATAGAACTCAAAAAACTCCACAAACAGAACACAGCACCCATGTTGAACGAGTCACATATACGGACGGCGCTGTTCCGCCCATTCCTCAAACAAAACCTGTATTTTGACTCGACATTCATTGCAGCCAAATACAAGATTCCCACGTTCTTCCCGCATGGTAATACAAAGAACCCCACCATACTAGTACCAGATAAGAAGGGTGATTTTTCAACGCTGATAACCGATACAGCACCTGACCTGAACAACATACCACCTAGCCAGATATTTCCTCTAAAAACAAAGACACAAAACCATGAAAATGTACGTCGGGTAGGAAGACTCCAGACTCCAGACTCCAGACTCCAGACTCCAGACTCCAGACTCCAGACTCCAGACTCCAGACTCCAGACTCCAGACTCCAGACTCCAGACTCCAGACTCCAGACTCCAGACTCCAGCGGAGAATCTGGCGATAATAGTACCGGACAAGATCAAGGGCGAGTTCTCGGTCTTCATAACGGATATAACGCCGGATCTACACGTACTGGAGACGAGTCAAGTATTCCCGATGAAGGTGATGACATGAAGGATAACATTACCAACTGGGCGCTGGAACAGTACCGCCAAATATACAAAGATGACACAATAACCAAACAGGACATATTCTACTACACGTATGGCGTACTGCACAGTCCTGGCTTCCGAAAGAAGTATCAGGCATTCCTAAAGCGCGGCATCCCCAACATCCCGTACGCCCCTAACTTCCGTGCCTTTGAGAAGGCGGGTCGCGACCTTGCATACCTGCACCTCAACTATGAGAGTTGTCCAAGACACGACCTGGGCGAACCAGCCAATGAAATACCTGACGCGCCACATAAGATATCATTCGGCAAAAAACCAAATGACGGTCCCGGACCAGCCACCACGACAGACTACCAAAAACTCTACCTGGACGGCATCCTCATCTACGACAACCTCCCACACACCACTTACAAAGTCAATGGTCGTACCCCAATAGGTTGGTTTGTGGACCGGTATGGCTACAAGGAAGACACAGTTACTGGCATTACCAATTACCCGTTGGAAGGCATTGATGGGGAGGATGTGCGCGCCATAATAGAACGCCTGATACATGTTGGCAAAGAGTCAGACAGGATAGTTTCCAACCTTCCAAAGGAGTTTGAGATGGATGTCACGTCAGAACCTACCGGCTTGGACATGTTTACTGCCTGAATCACTATATCACAGACTAACATTACTATGTGACTGAAGCCTACAGCCTATCTTACATGTGACTTGTTCCAGTACGACGAGTTGCACTTGCTGTTGGCACAGTTCCGCGGCGACTGGAAAGTTATGGTGACCTAGTGTACAGTTGGAAGGTAAGTGACCTAGACTGGAAACGAGGTCTGTACTGTACAGTGGAAACATGGGTCAGGTCAGCGTTTCTTACCAAGTCCCGCGATATCACTTCCATGTTTCCCACTTTCCACTATATTTCATGTCCCTGTAACTTTCCAGAAGCCATGGTGCCCGATTTAGCCTGTAACACATGATACCATCATGTTAGAAACCACCATCAACCGTATTTTCGAGAGAACCCTGGATTGCATCTCTGCCAGATATTGCAAAAATAGTGTGAGCCTTTTTTTGACTGCAGGCGTTACTGTGTGACGGACTTTAAGTCGAACATGCAGACCAGCCGCATGCGCAGGACACGCATGACTCCATACGGTATAGTTTGCCCCCGCATACGGGACACCCGCCCCTGTATGGTACATCCCCCCAGACATCATCACGTTTTCCGTATATCCCCGTAGGTTCAAGGTCCGGCACTGCCTCATACAACACATCATGTATTGTCTTGTGATCCATGCCGGGCGGTATTATCACACCGGGACCGGATGCACCCTCCCACGCGGACAGAAATTCGGCCGCCCGTTTACACGCATCGCCCAATACATCAAGCGGTATGCGCGACATGTCCAGCATGCCGCCAAATCTCCCCTCGCGTATTAAACAGCCTGTATACGCGCACGTAGAATGGAACAATTCCCGAAACTTCTGGGGCGTACGATTCCAGTCCACGTATACCGCATACTTGTTTGCATACTGTAGCGTATGCAGCTGGTCTTTGATGCTGTGCGGCATTGTTATGCGGTACGGCCCGGACGGCACACGCTCATGTATTATGATGTCATCCGGTATGAACATCCCGGATAATATCAACTCATCACACTTTGGCCGTATCGAACGTATTATACGTGATATGTCGCTGCCGGCAGCCCGAAGCACCTTGAGCGTTGAGGCCCTCAGATACTTGAGATTCTCATCAACCCCGCCCGTAATTATTGCCCTCTTCTCCCTCTCAAGACGCCTTTTGGTACGATACTCTATGTATCGTCTGCATTCGTGGTATAACCCTGCCTTCAGCATGGCGTCTTCTGTCAGATCACCCACCCTGGAGACGGTAAGCGGCCTGCGCAGCCGCCTGGTCACGCCCCTTGCCAGTTCTGCAGCCTTGCGCGGACCGACCCCGGTACACATGACTGCCTGCACTACCTTTGATTCATCATATTCTGCGTACGAGCCATCACGTTTCTGTATCTTCATGACGGCAAACACTCCTCACCGCAGCCGTGATGTCTTGATGCCATGGCCGGTATGACGTCCGGTACGTATAGCGTTTTTGTATGCCCGCACACCGAACACATGTACAGCAGCCTTGTGCCGTCTGCTCCTGAAAACTCCATTATGCCATTGCACGCATCACTGTGTTGTACAATGGTATCTGGGACGGTACAATATGCGGCAAAGGCGTCTTTGCATCGTGCGCAGTAATACTGTATAGTAACCTTCACAACTGCTTCCCCCTGCACAATTCATCATACAGCTGGTTTACTGCATCGGATGCGTTTTGCACAGAGTCGGCGCCAACACACACCAGATTGCCCGACGCAAACAACAATATGGTACATTTGGGATTCTGCCGCCGCATTATTATGCCGGGAAAGTGTTCCGGCTCGTACAGCGAGCGCGGTATGTATTTTGACACGCTGCCAAGATCAAGGCTTGCACGTATCGACGCCGTACACACTACATTACATACCCTGCGCTTTACAACGCCCGTGGGTATGTTGCTTCTGGCAAGCTTGCCTACAAGCATGTTTATCGCATCAAACGCATCCTCACTACTTATGCTGCCTACAACCACCACCTTGCCGGTGCCAAATATCATTACCGTACAGCCGTTTAGGCGGAACCTGACGCCGGGAAACTCGGTAGGATTGTACATCGCGCCGCCCAGCCGCGACAATACGTCTATCGGCACAGCCATGCCGACCGTACCGCCCACAACCACGTTTCGCACGTTTATCTTTATCACGTATCGTCCAATTGCCCAGTACCTTTTAAGGCGCTATATGGCATTCCAACATTGAATACCCCCTTTTATACCGCCGCTACGATACACCAACACATGATACGCATCAAGCCCTTCGAATGGCTCCACATGACAGTAGAGGGACGCGGCTCGGCAGGAAAGACCAAACTGAACGGCACGCTGTACATCACCCCGCACAGAATAGTAATCAAGACGGGCAACGGCCCCGAGTGGTATGCCAACATACGGGACATAACAGTTCAGTCAAAAGACACAATCCAAGTGCAGGATGGACGACAATTAAAATGGTCATCCAAAAACAACTGGTGGACAGAGGCCATAAAATTCTGGAGGGGGGGCGTTGTAACCAACATGATATACACTGACGATCCACTGCCGACATACAGTACGATACAGGAGCTGCCAAACATCATACGTAACACCAGATACAACATACGCTGGTACGACAAGACCACACTAAACATACAACGGGAGACTGATGAGTTCAAGAAGGTTGTTAGGGATACCAACATCATACTGGCCGCCCTGCGATACGACGGCTATACAAACGGCCCTCCCCCCATACATCATGTACGGATGCTGCAGCGCCACGCGCTCGTATATGCGACAAACCTCGTGTATGGTTGGAAGTCTGCGCAGCGCCGCATACTAAACATAATACAAGGCAAGGGACACCTGGCCGGCGAGGGCATGCTGGACAGGCACGACTGGAACGGGCCCGACCACTGGCTGGCCGACCATCCTGATATATACCACATGTCAAAACCCATTGCACGATATGCATCGGCAGACAAGCCAATCCGCGCACCGCCGCCTCCCCCGCCAAAGTGGAACCAGACACAAAGTCCGACAATACTTGGCGGCCACCCATATGGGATGCTGCACAAATGCCGTACGATGATACCGATAGTGATGAAACTGGCAGACGAGATGCACGAGAACCCTACACATACGCCATATATGCGAATCAAACAAATCTATTTGGCACTACTGCAGAATGTTACAATACCGCCCCCACCCGTTGCCGCCCTTCCGGCAGCGCGAAACGCAACAGGCAACCTCTGGTAAACATTTTGTATACAAAATGCCGTTATAAACAAATAAGATTTCATGCGAAAAGCCGTTATAAAGAGACGCTACATGCGACAAAACCACTATAAAACGGCTGACATTGCATACAAAAAACCGTTATAAAATAACATTGCATACAAAAAGCCGTTATACCCGTATATGAAATCAACACTTTCTACCGTTAATTACAGCGTATCTAGCCAGCCAAATACACTAACAACCTTTAATCGCCCCCCATACCATACTATATAACACCATGAAGATGTTCGGCAAACAGGACACGTCAGATGCCATACCTACAGGCGTAGTAACAATATCAAAATCCAAACCATATTGTACTATAAGGATAAACAATGCCGCTCACAGCAACGTATTGAACAGAGATGTAGTCTCTCAATTGACAGGTGCGTTTGAAGACGTATCAGCCGATGATGACATACGATGTATCATACTGGCTGCCGAGGGAGTCCATTTTTCAGCCGGACCCAGTCTGGATGAGATGTGCATAATGTCCAAAACGGATGCAGTGCGTTGGTATAGAGCCGGCACTACACTGTGCAACCTCATAGAGAATACAAGGCAGCCAGTCATATGCGCAATACAAGGCAACTGCCTGTCCTACGGACTCTCTGTTGCCCTGGCTTGTGATATACGCATAGCTGCAGAGAACGCCCGTCTAGCCTTCCCCGACATACGCCACATACAACTTGTACCCGGCTGGGGAGCAACGCAGAGACTAGTGCACATGATAGGCTCGCAGGACGCCAAATATTTACTGATAACAGGCGAGTTCATTAATGCTGATGACGCACTGAACAAGTTCGGCATAGTACATGATGTCGTGTCTAATGACCGCCTATACCCAGAAGCAACCCGCATTGCCGATATCATATGTACAGCAGATTTGGAACCGCTTTCACAACTAAAACACGCCATAAACTCGGGAGTAGATGTGGAGTTAGGAACGGCCATAAAAATAGAGGAGCATTCCTGGATTTCATCATGGGGCGTAGAAGACCGCGCCCACATAATACAGGATGCAATACACAATCTGAACACATCCTGACTGCCACACACAATGCAGAGACACACACCGCATGAGATTTTAGAAAAAGTTTAGCGTGTAGCTTTTAACATAATGTAGGTTTCTGGTAATGCATAGCAGAACCCACAATGGATGCATCTGGAACTATTACATGACTCACAGTATAGTGTCGGCTTACCTAGTGTATCCTGCCGAACGCCGACCTCGACTATCTGACCCGTCGTATAGTCGCGCAGCACTGTTGTGTCTTTCTCTGAACCAATCTTCTTTATTATTGGATTGGACTCATGTATGGCCTTGTCCTGTATGATGCGCCCCTCAAGCATCTGCGAGATATACTTGGAGAGACTATAGCCGCTGTTATTGTCTTTGTACGACTTGAACCTGTCGTATAGCTCCTCAGGGATTGTTATTGATTTGTATCCTGATTTTGGCATTACACAGTACCGTATTGGTGGCATTTAAAGGGGGATATGTGTTCACGTACTATGGGAATTTACGCCTGATTTGAGGCAAAAATATGGAAAACTAGGCACGGCGTGAATACGTACAAAGGGGGTGTGGGTCGGATGGGAGGAAACGTCGTTTTGAGTATTTGCCTGTGGGACACATCCACACCCAATCAAAATTTAAATAACAATCTTGCATATAATACAGTGATGGCAACACAAGAAGATTATGACAGAATACAGGCAAGGATTGATGCGTTGGGTGAGGATATAACTCGTGTAAGACGCAGGATAGCGGCAGAAACGGAACGGGTACGTTCACGTTCCCTGTAGTGAGTCAATATCTTCATAGATACGTTTCACTTCTTCATACATTTGTTCTATATCATGGTCAATTTCTCTAATCTCTATCTCTGATGCAGCTGATTCAGCCGTAAACTGCTCAATATACTCCTTCAATTCTTCGTATTTTTTTCTAATATGATCTTTCAATTCTTCACGCGCATCCTCAGTCTCATGAATTTCCGCGTATTTGGCTTCAAGCTGTTCATGGAATCGTTCCAACATTTCTCTGTCTCCCATACCATACTGTATAACGTGAGACGTTTATGGTGTTTTGTCCGAAAATCATGTCGCGCTCCGTCCTGACCGTCAGCCACGAATATCATCCTCCATCCAATTGAGATTCTGATTCCTTATTTCGTCAGTTGCCGTCTTGTTGCGGAACGCCATTAATGGTGTCTCGTAATTGTCTATATCAAGTGAGAAGTGCAAGCGGTCAGTGTTATAATATTCGATATAGTCATCCAAGTTTTGATAGTGCCAGATTTCATCCTCCAAACTTCTGTGGAACCGTTCGAGTTTCCCATTAGTCTGTGGATGGTATGGCCGCGAGTTGATTAGTCCTATGTTGAAGTCGAGTAGTTCCTTCTCAAACGGAGTCGGTGTCCAAGGGCCGGCCTGCTTCTTTCTACCGCCCCTACCTACGAAGCAAGACCCATTGTCCGATAGAATTGTCGCCGGAATACCGAACCTGTTTACAGCCTGTCTGAGTACGGCCACGGCATTGACAGAGGTGGCTTCCTTGAAGAGCGCTGCACCTGTAACACATCTGGAGGCATCATCCAGATATGTGATAAGATTAAGACCTTTCATGCGTGAATCCTTCATGGCATGCCAATCTGTGTGCCACATAGCGTTCGAGTATATCCTTTCATACCGAACCCATTTTCGTTGTTTGGTCTTTACAGTCGAGTCTGCCACCATGTCTTTGGATTTCATTATCTTGTATGCGCGATGGCGGCTTATATTGTGTCCCTCCTTGCGCAGCCTCTTGGCAGTACGCACCACGCCTTCAGGTTTGCGATTATGTACATCCAATACTGCCTGAATCTCCTGCTCAGAAGGTGGAGGGTTGGCAGGTCTTCCCGCCTGACCTTGAACATGAATTGTACCGGTCTTGCAGTATTCTGCCCACAGACGCTGGATGTGTCTTTGTGTTACATTGAGTTCCTCAGATACCACTTTCGTACCCCGTCCTTTCTCTAGTTGTCGGATAGCGTATCGTATGGACTTGTCGGTTAACTTTGGAATCACCCCTCTATGTCTTCTATACAACTTAATGTAGTCTTGCCGTGTTGACTTAGCTTCAGCTAAGCGACATGATTTCCGGACGCTACACGTGAGACGTTTATGGGTTACAGTTTTAAATAAAGAATTATTGCAACGCGTTATAGTGGAGCAGGCTGCAACATCTGCTGGGTTCTGGGAAGTTATGGGGACATCCTTGAAATTCAAATTGAATTTATCCGAGACAATGAAGAGTTCTATGAAGTTATCGAAGTTGTTGATTTTACATGTGAAATCCATTTACGGCTACTTGAACAATGTTTCAATGTGGCGGAAACAACCAAAAAACCCCAAAACGGTATGGTGGGCTTTGGAGAGCTATGGTCGGTGGCCAGGGGAGATTCCGGTGGTTTTATGCTAGTGGGACACATCCTTGCGCAGGGATAGATAGTGGATTAATTAATCGCTCTAAGGATGGTGATCATTTATTTTCCTTTAATATAAAGTTTTCATACGTACAAAATGTTTTGAAACGGTACATTTATAGCGCGATCTTTTTCACACATAGTATGGTGATTAATCGCAGCGCAAAGCGCAAGCTGACATGGAGGGAGAGTGATGCCAAATACAAGGCCAGAGGCAGGGCCAAGGCCATCAGGTATGATCCAGAATGGGAGTCGGAGTTAGAGGAGATGAACAAGAACAAGGTGGGCGCTCCGTTCAGGCTCTCGCACAGCATGATGGCCTTTGTCGCCATAACCCGAGTGCTGCTCGGCGTATCATATCGTGAACTAGAGGGGTATCTGGACGGTAGTTGGGGACATGAACATAACACGCCAGAGTTTACCATAATATGGAAGCGAATAGGTAAGAACATGCCAAAGTTACAGGCAGAAGACACATCTGCCGCCGTTGATGGACGGGTGCTGCGACTGGTGGTCGATGCCACCGGTATGGCCATGCACAACCGGGGGGAGTGGATTCGCCACAAGTGGAGGGTCAAGAGGGGATTCTTCAAGATACACCTCCTGATAGACTTAGATACACGACGTATAGTGTCGTTTAGTATGACTGGTATGGACGGCGGCGATGCAGGACAGTTACCCGTACTCTTAAGCAAGGCGCTGAAGCAATACGCTGGAGAGGGCATCCCACGTACGTGCCAGCTCGCCGAGTTGATAAATGCCGCATCGATTAGTATGACCAGTGCACCGGCCGACCCACACCAGACACTGCTGGACGATTGGATAGGTGATGATGCCAAGCCGGAGGAATCTGCCGATACAGATACAGACGGCGAATCATCCAGGACGGATGCTTCGGCCGATACAGACGGCGACATTAAAGACCTTGAGGCGATGGTAGACGAGGAGTTACTGGGGATGAGTCAGAAGTTAAGGCAGATGGGAATAGCCATAGAGATGCGTGGAGACGGCGGATACGACACACGCAGGATCTTTTCATTACTGGCCAAGCTGGACATCATACCAATAATCAAGGTGCGTATAAACTCCAATACGCGTGCCGATGGGGTGGACTATACCCGTGCCATGGCCGTTCTGGAACAGTTGGGAGGGGGAGGAGACTGCACCAATCGGACACTCGCCCGCATGGTACGGGAGGCGCGGCTAGCCAATCAGAAGAACTGGAAGACGAGAGTCAGGTATGGGCTACGCTGGATTGTAGAAATAGTAATATCGGCATTCAAGAGAATCTTTGGCGAGTCTATCCGGGCGCTCACACCGTACACGGCATATATCGAGATCTCCACCAAGATAGCCGCCTACAATCACAATCTAACCATTGGCGATAAGGCAGTTCAGAATATGAGGGAGGGATGTAAAGCCGCCATGGTGCCAAAATACCAGACGCTACTACAAGAGGTGGCCGCATGACGTATGATGTGGCATATTCGGCCACCTTGATATACAATGCACACCCAGTATGGTGGCAGTCACATCTTGGCCGTACAGAATTTACATACACAGAACGACTCAGATGTGTCTGGTATAACCTCAATCCCTACCGACTTCTACAAAAATCACCATTTATTGCCGCCGCCTAAAAATGATCGGTAAAAAACGGCGTATAATTACGCCACTATCTACGCAGGGATAAAAAGACATAGCACTCCCTGCAAAGACAGGGGGCAAGCCCTGACCGACGCAGATTGATGATGATGCCGGATATCGAAATGTAGTATCGTCGTACTGTTCCATCACACCCTTTAACGGCACGGATGCACATACCGTCCAATGAAGCCGCAGACAATAGGTGGACTACAAGAGACGCTTGTTGACCTGGAGAAGCAGTTGGAGAAGGCCGAGGAGAAATACCATACACTGCGCGCGCGGGCTGATGCTATACGTGATGCGTTGGAAGTACTGGGA
This sequence comes from Nitrosopumilaceae archaeon, assembly GCA_965219765.1. Taxonomy (GTDB): domain Archaea; phylum Thermoproteota; class Nitrososphaeria; order Nitrososphaerales; family Nitrosopumilaceae; genus VYCS01. The sequence goes on along the minus strand of CBDCOI010000001.1, from coordinate 860,665 downwards.
GAGCCAAAAACCTGAAATTTAGTTTTTTTGGTGGGATGGAGTCCCATCCATTCCTTATGTATGATCAATATCATACATTAACATGAAATACACACTCTCACTGCTGGGACTAAACATACTGGTATTTGCCGCTTACGTATACACTACACCGAACGCCCTATACACCATACACCAATTACTGGCCGGCACGCCCGTATCGCATAATGAGTTGTTTCCAAATATCATCACATACATGTTCGGTCACGCGGGTATGGCACACCTGATGATGAACACGCTTATGCTGGTGATTGTCGGGCGCAGTACGGAGTGTACGGCAGGATGGCGTATAACACCTGTGTATTGTACGGCAGGTGTTGTGGGGGCTGTTGCGCATATGTGGTTATATACTGACGTTCCATTGATTGGGGCGAGCGCAGCAGTATCGGGCCTGTTTGGCGCCGCCATTGTATATAGGACCGTCGGCGCAGGGGGCCTTGTCCAAAAAACCAAAATTACCGACCTTCTTTGATACTTACGGAGGCACCTGGACCGGCAGGAATGCGCAGGGTAGACACCGGATTACGTTCCTAGTGCTCGCCGGCCCGTCGTCTATGGCGGTCCACGTGCAGTATTGCGCAGCCTCCCCCACGTTGTGGGGCGAACAAAAACCCCATAACATGGCGCTATTATGCAACCATGTTATAACAAACAACCATTGAGAGTAGTTCTGTCTCCTGTGTGTGTTCTCTGAGGGCTCTCACTATGGCTCCAAACCTGTCTTTTATGGCAGAGAAGACGCTCTCTACATTATTTCTACGCGATAATTTGTTGTAGAATGTTCTAGGATGCTTCTCGAAGAACCGTAACATTTGTGCCCTTGCGTTGAATCCCTTTATTGTATAGTTGGATTTTGGCGCAATTATCGGTCTTCTTCCAGAGTCTCGAATTGCATTGTAATTCTTTACTCCCCCATAAATCGCATCTGCCATTACGTCATTTCCATCACCATGCGGCAAGAACCCGACCATCTGTCTTAGTTGTGGCGAGTCACAGGCCAGACCCGGCGTGACTGTGGCAGCACATATCTTGCCATGCAGGGATACTATGACATGTAATTTTTTGAACTGCTTTACGCTGATTTCGCCGTATTTTGCGTTCTCCCAGTCCTCATACTTGGACATACCAAATCCGCTGGAATCCGCAGCTAGTGGACCGTTTGCATCAGGCTTGCCCATCCACGCAATTATACGTTGTAGTACAGCTGGATCTATTTCCGATATACGGAGTTGGTACCAAGATCTGCTGTACCGTCTACTTATTTCGCAGCGTTTTAGGTCGTCGGGATACTTTTTGAGGTGGTTTACCAGGTCCCAGTAGCTTAGCCGGTTACCTATCTTGATGACGGACAGTAAAATGGCTGACACACGCCTGTCACGTACGCCTGGCCGTATGCCCATCAATTCCCGTGCCTTATCTGCAATTTTGCGCATCCATGTATCATGATTGTCCCCCTCAGCTTCACGTTTTTTGTTGTATTTGGACCAGTTTATCTTGGGATCATTTCTCTTCCCTTTTGGGTTGTTCTTACTTCTGTTCCTTTTTGGATTGCCTGCTTTTTTTGATTTTCCATATCTTTTACTCATTTGTTATAATCATAATATATCTATATTACCTTATGATTATATTATTAATCAAACTAGATCTATTAGTAATTAAACATTACTAAACCAATTTTTGGACAAGGCCGGCGCAGGGAGTATCGTATATTATGTGATGGTACTGAATGTGCTACCGTTGTTTGGCGTTCTAAGCATGATTGGCTTTGGGGATCCGGGCATATCGTATGTGTCGCATCTTGGCGGTGTTTGTTCCGGAGTGGTTGCCGGCGTGTTGTTTAGAAAGCTCACACACCCAAAAGATGTGGGCGCCTTACTTCACTGATTATATGCCACATACCCCATATAGCGCCTTAAATGGAATCGTGCGGCGTACCTTGCGACAATGCTCAAACGTACGGGAACAACGGAGGACTTTGATGTCAAAAAGATACAACGCAGTCTGCAACAGGCAGGCTGCAATACAGTGGTGGCCGAAGAGATAGCGGTCACGGCTCCCCGAGACTCTACTATATCCATACATGATTATGTTACCGACCAGTTGATACAACGGGGATATCCCACGCAGGCTATACGATACAAGTCATACCGGTCAGGGTTTACATCAAACGCACTACATGTCCTGAGGCAGCGGTACTTTCTGCATGATAGTGATGGCAAGCCATCTGAGACGCCGCATGAGATGTTCGGGCGGGTAGCCGTATGTATGGCAATGCCCGCGCTTGGCGGTATCGAGCCGCCCACTATTATACATGGGTTCAAGATTACGCCATTCCATACAATACCGTACAGGGGAAAGTTGTGGAAGAAGAAGGGCGACTTGGATTCATTCAGCGAGACCGTGCAACAATACCACGACATAATGATGGACAGGAGATTCATGCCGAACTCCCCCACATTAATGAACGCTGGTACGCCACTGGGGCAACTCTCTGCATGTTTTGTACTTGACATACCTGATAACCTGCCCGGCATAATGGACACCGTAAAAGATACGGCGCTGATATTCCAGTCAGGCGGGGGTGTTGGCATAAACTACTCGTCGTTGCGGCCTGCAGGTGCGCGCGTGGGAAGTACGGCATCGGCAGCATCAGGACCGGTATCATTCATGAAATTTGTTGACGGGGTGAGCGATATCATAAAGCAGGGCGGCAGGCGACGCGCCGCCAACATGGGCATACTGGACGTACGCCACAAGGATGTCTTAAAGTTCATCATGGCAAAACACGGACAGGCTCTGACAAACTTTAACATATCGGTGGGGACCGATGCAAGGTTCTGGGACGACGTATACAATGGGGAGAGTGGTGCAAACGATACACTTGATCAGATTGCCGCGTCTGCGCACCGCTCTGCGGAACCGGGCGTAATATTCTTTGACAACATCAACCGACACAACGTACTGGAGAAGGCCAGGGGCAGGCCACTACGCGTAGTGGAATGCAGTAAGATCCAATATTTTTCGATCTTATTAGCTTAGAAGTAATATTCAAAATCCGGCACTTAGGCGACCTTAACCTGCATGATACCACATATGGTAGGCTCTAGAGATACACTCACACCCAAACCAGGGGCAGAATTATAAATGTTGTATATCAGATAGAATACATATTACATGTCATGTATGGTCAGGCGGCTACTGCCAAACCGGGCGTCTCTGATGTCATGTCCCATATATTACAGGATGTTTTGGTGGGTTGCCGGACACCATCAGGCAGCATGTAATCCATGAGTTTTGGAGGAGCCAACTCGCTATTATTCACAATGCCAGTTATTGTCGCCTTTAGGTCGTCTATCGAGTCAAAGTAGTTGCCTGCCAAGGCGCGCTTGAGATCACGCCACAGCATCTCTATGGGGTTCAGTTGAGGAGTATACTTGGGAAGGAAGATGCGCACCATACCACCATTGGAATCTCTCTCGTACTCGTTCATCGTTTGCGACTTGTGAGACGAGACATTATCCAAAACGACTGCCACATTCCTCACGCCCTCCCTGACCTTGTTCATGAATATCTTGAGGGTCTCTGAGTCGGTCGAATTTACAATGGCGATATGGAACCAACCGTCCCCTAACACGCCCATAAGCCGTACAGACTTTTTTGACCAGCTCATGGGAATGGTCTCATGACCGCCAACTGGCAGCCAGCCATAGCCGTTCCACCCGCCCACCATACATGATGCCTCATCCAGGGCCATTATGACATATCCGAGAATCGCCATTGTTCTAAGACGTTCTCCAGTAGTCTCCTTGAACTCTTTTTGTTCCTCCTCTGAAGCGCTCTTGTGTGGAGCTGGCCTTGACTTGCGGAATGAGTAATCTACATCATGCATCGTACGACGTATGGTGTCGAGACTACACTTCACACCTAATTTTTCGTATATCACACCTTTCATCATCTTGGCCTGCCATCGTTTCCTCTTAAATCCAAACTGTACGGGCGATTTGGACAGCCACCCTTGTATCGTATTCATCATGGCATCACTCAACAATCGAGCTCGGCCAGGAGGCTTGCGGTCATCCAAATCGTTCAAACCTCTATCTCTTCCCCTTACTAACCAGCCGCGTATCGTACCCGGCCGCCTATATAGCTCCTTTGCTATCGTGTCGATGGTCTTGGATTCCTTTCTCTTGATGCATGCCAACAACACGGTCTTCTCCTTACCCTCTTGGAGGTTCGCCATACGCTCTTCCATCTCTTTAATGGTATAATCTGGCATGAACTTGTCACCTTTTTGGATACGTTCTTCCCCCTTTGCCGTGGGTCGTGGGCCATCTTTTGATTTGTCATGGTTAAATACTGTATCCGTGTTATTCTTTTGTGCCGACCTTTTGGGGTTGAACATACCATTAGGTGGCACACTCTTCTTTAAATACTACTTAGTTGATCTAAATTAACTTTGTTGTACAACAAATTTCACCCGCATCCCAACGGAGCGTCGTAACGGCACGATACAATACTGTGAACTGGACCCATATCGATCTTTTTATAACCAATACGGTGCCATCGGCCACTGGAAAAATATTGAGGATCATTGCTGAGTACTACGCGCAACCAATCCGTGTTGGGGAGGCGAGACCAAGGTATTGACAAAGGATGGACCTATACCGTTTCGGGATCTGGCCTTGGGACCCTCTCAGGTACAGGTCGTATCCAGGGAGGAGGACGGTTCGTTATCGTACCGTGTGATGGAGAATCCGGGTATTACTGCGCAGAATGTCGAAGTAGTATGTCTGGTGTTGTGTTCCGAGCAGACCGGCGAGTGTACCGCGCTGCGCTGCACGCCTACACACAGCGTATACGTCATACGTGACATGAATATACAGAAGGTGGAGGTGCAGAACCTGACACCGGGTATGAGTGTGGCCAGCCTATACAAGGATGATGACATTTGGGAGCAGACTCTGGGAGTCAGTGTCAAGCATGATGAGATACGGGAGATACGACTGGAGGGTACTGGGCATCCCACGCCCGGCATAATGCCGATGAGTCTGGTTGCACGGAAGGGTAAGAAGAAAAAGAAGAAAAAGAGATCCGAGGGCTTTATGACATCCGAGGGGGTTACGCCCGAGGTACGGGATAAAAAAGGCGGGCTGTTTGACAAACTGTTCAAGAACCACACCGTACTTGGTATTATACGGCTCGGTAAGACTGATGTGTATAATGGTCTGGTGCACCAGACGCACAACTACTTTGTGCAGTGCGGTGAGGATGACTACATACTGAGCGGGAATTGTGGCGAGCAGGCCCTATACCCAAACGAGTCATGCAACTTGGGTTCTATAAATCTGGCAATGTATGTTGACGGTGATGATTTGGACTGGGACTGTCTGGCAGATGATACGCGCACATGCACCAGGATGCTTGATGGCGTTGTAGATATGACCAGGCATCCCACCCCGGAGATAGGGGCGGCAAGCAATGAGACGCGCCGCATAGGACTTGGCGTGATGGGTGTGGCCGATATGTTGATGCAGCTTGGCATACCGTATGGTTCGGCAGAGGCGTACCGTTTGTTCGGCAGGATAGCCGAATGGATATCCTGGTATTCGATGGATGAGTCTATACAGTTGGCAAAAACCCATGGACCGTTCCCGTTGTATGGGCAGTCGGCCTATGTGGATGGCAAGCTGCCGTTTGCCGGCGATGATCATACATATCTAGATTGGGAGCATCGTAGTGCATTAAATTGGGACGCGTAGTACTCAGCAATGATCCTCAATATTTTTCCAGTGGCCGATGGCACCGTATTGGTTATAAAAAGATCGATATGGGTCCAGTTCACAGTATTGTATCGTGCCGTTACGACGCTCCGTTGGGATGCGGGTGAAATTTGTTGTACAACAAAGTTAATTTAGATCAACTAAGTAGTATTTAAAGAAGAGTGTGCCACCTAATGGTATGTTCAACCCCAAAAGGTCGGCACAAAAGAATAACACGGATACAGTATTTAACCATGACAAATCAAAAGATGGCCCACGACCCACGGCAAAGGGGGAAGAACGTATCCAAAAAGGTGACAAGTTCATGCCAGATTATACCATTAAAGAGATGGAAGAGCGTATGGCGAACCTCCAAGAGGGTAAGGAGAAGACCGTGTTGTTGGCATGCATCAAGAGAAAGGAATCCAAGACCATCGACACGATAGCAAAGGAGCTATATAGGCGGCCGGGTACGATACGCGGCTGGTTAGTAAGGGGAAGAGATAGAGGTTTGAACGATTTGGATGACCGCAAGCCTCCTGGCCGAGCTCGATTGTTGAGTGATGCCATGATGAATACGATACAAGGGTGGCTGTCCAAATCGCCCGTACAGTTTGGATTTAAGAGGAAACGATGGCAGGCCAAGATGATGAAAGGTGTGATATACGAAAAATTAGGTGTGAAGTGTAGTCTCGACACCATACGTCGTACGATGCATGATGTAGATTACTCATTCCGCAAGTCAAGGCCAGCTCCACACAAGAGCGCTTCAGAGGAGGAACAAAAAGAGTTCAAGGAGACTACTGGAGAACGTCTTAGAACAATGGCGATTCTCGGATATGTCATAATGGCCCTGGATGAGGCATCATGTATGGTGGGCGGGTGGAACGGCTATGGCTGGCTGCCAGTTGGCGGTCATGAGACCATTCCCATGAGCTGGTCAAAAAAGTCTGTACGGCTTATGGGCGTGTTAGGGGACGGTTGGTTCCATATCGCCATTGTAAATTCGACCGACTCAGAGACCCTCAAGATATTCATGAACAAGGTCAGGGAGGGCGTGAGGAATGTGGCAGTCGTTTTGGATAATGTCTCGTCTCACAAGTCGCAAACGATGAACGAGTACGAGAGAGATTCCAATGGTGGTATGGTGCGCATCTTCCTTCCCAAGTATACTCCTCAACTGAACCCCATAGAGATGCTGTGGCGTGATCTCAAGCGCGCCTTGGCAGGCAACTACTTTGACTCGATAGACGACCTAAAGGCGACAATAACTGGCATTGTGAATAATAGCGAGTTGGCTCCTCCAAAACTCATGGATTACATGCTGCCTGATGGTGTCCGGCAACCCACCAAAACATCCTGTAATATATGGGACATGACATCAGAGACGCCCGGTTTGGCAGTAGCCGCCTGACCATACATGACATGTAATATGTATTCTATCTGATATACAACATTTATAATTCTGCCCCTGGTTTGGGTGTGAGTGTATCTCTAGAGCCTACCATATGTGGTATCATGCAGGTTAAGGTCGCCTAAGTGCCGGATTTTGAATATTACTTCTAAGCTAATAAGATCGAAAAATATTGGATCTTACTGCATTCCACTATGCGTAGAAGATAACCTGCTGTATAATGCGCCTTAAACTGGTACATATTTGACCCCTCTACTTTTTTTAGATATGAATCCGTAGAACAACATCATCGCTTACATCTAAAAATGACGGCGGGGTTGAATATGCGCCTACCATTCATGCTAGGATTTTTATCCGTGCATCTTTTCCAGTATGATGTGAGCAAGATAAAGGACGCAACTCTAGCAGAAGAAGGACGGGCATCATATCAGTGGGCACGCCAACACATGAAGATTCTTGATAGTACCATATCCAAACTACAACAGTCCGGACCTCTAAACGGCACTACTGTGGCATGCTGTCTACACATGACAAAGGAGACATCTGTATTACTGATGGGTCTGAAGGAGCTAGGAGCTGAGGTGGCATGCTGCGCTGGCAACCCACTCTCCACTCACGATGATATTACTGCATTTTTAGCATCCGAAGGCATACATACGTATGCTTGGAACGATCAGACTCCCGAAGAGTATGATTGGTGTATAGATCAGGTACTGCAACACAGACCATCCATTCTAGTGGATGATGGTGCTGACATGAACGTAAAAGCACACTTTGATAAAGAATATTCAGATTTAGGCATATTGGGTGCCACCGAGGAGACCACCGCAGGTGTCAATCGACTTCGGGCCATCGAAAGACAGGGCAAGCTAAAGTACCCTGTCATACTAGTCAACAATGCCTACACAAAACAACTGTTTGATAACCGATATGGGACAGGCCAGAGTACTATCGATGGTCTGCTGCGTTCTATGAACTTGCTATTGGCATCTAAAAGAGTGGTTGTTGCTGGTTATGGATGGGTAGGTCGGGGAGTTGCCGCTAGATGTCGAGGGATGAACTCCAACGTCATTGTGACCGAGACGGATCCTATAAAGGCACTTGAAGCACATATGGATGGCTATCAGGTCATGCGCATGTCCAAGGCCGCTACACTGGGAGATGTCTTTATCACCACAACAGGCATGACCGATGTCATACGGCGTGAACACATTCTGCGTATGCGGGATGGTGCCATACTGGCAAACGTGGGCCATTTTGATGTAGAGATAGATACTAAATTTTTACTATCCATGGATACACGCAGGGTGAGACCCAACCTTGATGAGTGTACGCTGTCCAACGGACGACGAATTTATCTTATTGGTGAAGGACGATTGGCAAACCTATCAGCTGCCGAGGGTCATCCGCCCGAGGTAATGGCGCAGTCATTCTCAAACCAACTGTTGTCTGTTAGACATATACTTCAAAATCACCAAACAATGCCTAAAGAGGTGTTGAGCGTCCCATCTTATATCGACCGACAAGTTGCCATCGATGCGTTGGATGCCATGAGTGTCAAGATAGACCGACTAAATGCCAAACAGCGAGCCTACATGAACAGCTGGTAGATAGTTAATATTGGATTAATGTGGGCACGATATAATGGCACAGACATGGAAAGATGACGACATTACACTGGATAGCATAAAAGAGCAGACAATCTCGGTTCTAGGATATGGCATACAAGGCTCGGCTCAGGCCAGCAACATGAAAGACACTGGACTTGATGTGGTGGTGGGACTCAAAAGAGATAGCCCCAGCTGGTCAAAAGCCGTATCGGATGGACACAAAGTTCTTGAGACATCTGATGCGTGCAAGCAAGGCGATATTATACACGTACTGATACCTGACATGGTACAGTCTGATGTGTACAAGACCGATATAGAGCCACATTTGACAGAGAACAAGGCACTGGCATTCTCGCATGGCGCCGCTATAAATTGGGGGTGGATCAATGCTCCAAAGAATATTGATATCATAATGGTGGCACCAAAAGGTCCTGGCTCCAAAGTACGTGAAACGTATCTGGAGGGCTTTGGGACACCATCTATAGTTGCAGTTCATCAGGATTACACTGGAACTGCTTGGAATCGTACATTGGCCATCGGCAAGGCAATAGGCAGTGCTAGGGCTGGTCTCATTGGTACCACATTTAAAGAAGAGGTGGAGACTGACTGGTTTGGCGAGCAAGCCGACCTGTGTGGCGGAGCTGCATCTATGGTCACCAACTCCTTTGAGACTCTCGTTGAAGCTGGCTACCAGCCAGAGATTGCATACTTTGAGGTGCTACACGAACTCAAACTAATAGTAGACATGATACAAAGATACGGCATAAATGGCATGTGGAATCGTGTAAGTGAGACTGCCCGATATGGTGGTTTGACTAGGGGACCTCTTGTCATGGACTCTACAACCAAAGAACGAATGAAGAAGGTACTAGACATGATACAAGATGGCACATTCAATGAAGAGTGGGTTGGCGAGTATAAGAAGAATGGACGTAACTCTTTTGACCGATACATGAAGAAGATGGATGATCACCAGATAGAACAGGTAGGGCGCCGCATGCGCAAGATGATGTGGCCGGATTCAACCGAATAATAAACTAATTTTTTCTTAATTTTGATACGCCTTTCTCTATGTGTTCTATGATATTTGGTAACGGCGTGCCGGGTCCAAAGACCTTATCGATACCAGACTCTGTTAATTTTGGATAGTCTGCTTGAGGTATGACGCCGCCCCCCACGACTAGAACATCATCTAGTTGTTTCTCTCGAAGCTTTGTAACGACCCTTGGGAAGAGTGTATTGTGTGCACCATTCAACAAGCTCATGGCTACAGCATCCACATCTTCATCTTCTGCCATCTGTGCTACACGGTCTGGCGTGGCGAATAGTCCTGAGTATATCACTTCCATACCTGCATCACGAAATGCTCTGCAGAGTACTAAAGCTCCACGATCGTGACCGTCCAGACCCAATTTTGCTACTAAAACCTTTATGCTTCTCTCCATATTTTTTGTAAAATAATTCTAATTAAAATGCCTTTCTAAATTTTTTACCCAAAGATGGCAAATTTAACCAATAGTCAACATTCTATCTATGGCTCGGCGAGCCTTATCCGCAATCTTCTTCTCCACTGTAACGTGATACTTGTCGTGTACCAATGAATCATATACTTTTTGAAGTGTGATCATCTTCATGTATTGACATTCGGCCTTCTCTGATGCCGGTACAAATGTCTTGTGAGGATTCTGTTTCTTCATACGATACAGTATGCCGGTTTCAGTTGCTACCACAAAGTTCTTTGAATCAGACCTGCTTACATGCTTCATCATACCTTCAGTTGATAGTACCGATACGGCCTGGTCCTGATATGTGCCTGTTGACACATCATACAGTATGGGAGTTGTGCAACTGCATTCTGGGTGTATTAAAAATTCGGCTTCTTTTAATGACTTTATCTTTTCATTGACATCTGCGGCACTAATTCCTGCATGAACATGGCACTCGCCGGCCCAGACAAAGATGTTTTTTCTACCTGTACTCTTTGATACGTATGAACCTAAAAACATATCAGGTAAAAATAGTATCTCTCTGTCGGCGGGGATTGAATTTACAACCTTTACTGCGTTGGATGATGTACAGCAGTAATCCAGTTCTGACTTTATTTCCGCCGTAGTATTGACATAACCTACGGCAATGGCATTTGGATGCTCTCTCTTCCACTCCTTTAACTCTTGTATGGTTATTGAATCTGATAGTGAACAACCTGCTTGAGTGTCTGGTATGAGTACTTTTTTGTCAGGACTTATTATTGCGGCGGTCTCTGCCATAAAATGCACACCGCAAAATACAATGACTTTCTGTGGCACCTGTGCTGCTTGCCTGGACAGATTTAGTGAGTCACCAATAATATCTGCCACGTCCTGTACCTCGGGTATTTGATAATTGTGAGCTAAAATGACTGCATCCTTCTCTTCTTTGAGGCGCTTTATCTCACGACTCAGATCCTCTACTTGCATCATGCTGATGGTTTTGTTGTATAGTAAATTTAAATGAGACGATCATAGTAAATACTGCATAATTTTAGATTATGTGGACAATTTTTGCCGCTTTTTACTCTATATTCAAAAATTACAGCATTTTTCTCCCATATTTACCAAACATATCTGTACAAGCCAACCATATGTGATTATGCAACTTGAAACTATAAATCTAAAATGTAACATTTCAACTAAAAGCACTCTGACATCATGGCCTGCAAAGTTCAACAGTTTAGAATTAATTATTATCTCTGATGTATTTTTAAACTCTACCTGGACCTCTTTATGACTGTACTGTCTTTTGTGTTTTTAATATATGTAATTTTGGTCGTGTATATTCTATTAAAATCATAAAACCGTTTTCAAATTTTTGATTACATTTAATTTTTAATGTATACTGTCTCGTCTTTTTATTTCAGATTTTACAGCATATAATATAGTACGTGCTTCGCCTAAACTTGTTTTTGCATCGGGCCCTGCGGGCATCTCATCATATGACACCGGACATCTGCCAATAATAATCCACGTTGATATTCTCTTTAGATCACAGGGCACACTCTTAACTGACCAATCAGAAGATATTGCATCGTATATCTCTAGCAGATTATGTGTATGCGGCACCTCCCTGTTCTCGTAAATTAGTACTGCTTTTAGTGATTTTTCAATACATTGCTGAATATGGAGTTTCATATTGTTTATGTCGTCGATGGTCTCTGCGTATGTGGCCATTTTAAGGTCGCCTTCAGCATATTGCAACCACTTTCTAGATGATTCAGCGCTCATATAGCGTGACACCTTCTTTTAGCGCATAATAGTATACATACCCTGTGTCGTGTTTAACACGCTCCAACTCTTTTGGGTCAACAACTATAACGTCTGTTGCAACACCTGCGGGGTCAATTGTACCTAATATTCTTGCCACATCATCAATTGGGTTTCTCACCTCATCTAATACTACCAACAAATCAACATCACTGTGAAAGTCGGGAGTGCCTCGTGCATACGACCCAAATAAGATGATTTTTGTAGGATTATGTTTTTGAATAATTTTATTAACAGATCTATCGATAAACGGCTTTGCCAACCTTGTAAAATCTCGTGATATGCGTTTTTTACCATTTTCATCTATGCTACCATATGAATACATGGAGTGCTGTTTGGTATTTACCATTAATATGACCTCCCCATTATATCTAATAGCCACCAATATCTATTAAACTCATATGGTATGGCTTTTTACAAACCCATATTATGATACTTTTGTGTATTAACGGCCTTGTCCAAAAATTGGTTTAGTAATGTTTAATTACTAATAGATCTAGTTTGATTAATAATATAATCATAAGGTAATATAGATATATTATGATTATAACAAATGAGTAAAAGATATGGAAAATCAAAAAAAGCAGGCAATCCAAAAAGGAACAGAAGTAAGAACAACCCAAAAGGGAAGAGAAATGATCCCAAGATAAACTGGTCCAAATACAACAAAAAACGTGAAGCTGAGGGGGACAATCATGATACATGGATGCGCAAAATTGCAGATAAGGCACGGGAATTGATGGGCATACGGCCAGGCGTACGTGACAGGCGTGTGTCAGCCATTTTACTGTCCGTCATCAAGATAGGTAACCGGCTAAGCTACTGGGACCTGGTAAACCACCTCAAAAAGTATCCCGACGACCTAAAACGCTGCGAAATAAGTAGACGGTACAGCAGATCTTGGTACCAACTCCGTATATCGGAAATAGATCCAGCTGTACTACAACGTATAATTGCGTGGATGGGCAAGCCTGATGCAAACGGTCCACTAGCTGCGGATTCCAGCGGATTTGGTATGTCCAAGTATGAGGACTGGGAGAACGCAAAATACGGCGAAATCAGCGTAAAGCAGTTCAAAAAATTACATGTCATAGTATCCCTGCATGGCAAGATATGTGCTGCCACAGTCACGCCGGGTCTGGCCTGTGACTCGCCACAACTAAGACAGATGGTCGGGTTCTTGCCGCATGGTGATGGAAATGACGTAATGGCAGATGCGATTTATGGGGGAGTAAAGAATTGCAATGCAATTCGAGACTCTGGAAGAAGACCGATAATTGCGCCAAAATCCAACTATACAATAAAGGGATTCAACGCAAGGGCACAAATGTTACGGTTCTTCGAGAAGCATCCTAGAACATTCTACAACAAATTATCGCGTAGAAATAATGTAGAGAGCGTCTTCTCTGCCATAAAAGACAGGTTTGGAGCCATAGTGAGAGCCCTCAGAGAACACACACAGGAGACAGAACTACTCTCAATGGTTGTTTGTTATAACATGGTTGCATAATAGCGCCATGTTATGGGGTTTTTGTTCGCCCCACAACGTGGGGGAGGCTGCGCAATACTGCACGTGGACCGCCATAGACGACGGGCCGGCGAGCACTAGGAACGTAATCCGGTGTCTACCCTGCGCATTCCTGCCGGTCCAGGTGCCTCCGTAAGTATCAAAGAAGGTCGGTAATTTTGGTTTTTTGGACAAGGCCTGTATTAACATGTAATACAAAATTCGGTTCTGGGAAGTTAGCGTGTGATGGATAAGGTTGGGAAATACGTGTGATGGTGGGAAACGCGTGTGATAGATGTAAGGTTGGTGGGACACGGATCTTCTCCAGAATCGAAGGCTTTGCGAAGGCGGTAGTCTAAAATGGACATTCGGATGCGATTCTAAGTGCTGTTGGTGTGGTGGGGGGTATTGGGTTATGTTGTACGGTCGGCGGCCTCTGTATACAATGGCGCTGCCATATGGTATGGCGTGTATGTATAATACAATACAGGGTTGGCATGTTGAGGCCAAAACTGTGTAATTGAAAAATGAAAAATGAAAAAGGGTTTGTTGTTTGTTGTTTGTTTTATCTGAGTTTGTCGAATGTGCGCTTAAAGTAAGATATTTCGTCAGGCGTGCAATCAACGGCTAGGGCCCTAGAAATTTGTGGCTTACAACTAAAATTCCCAAAAGAACTTTGATGTATCCATTCATAAGCAGTAGTGTCAGAAGTATCATGATAAGTACGTCCATTTATTACAGTGTTATCTGAGTTGAAGTTGTTACTAGATGCAAATAGATTACCACTTTTGTAGTATTCACGGTAGTATGTTATCTGTTCTGCGTTGTACTGGGTATGATATCCCAGTACTCCATTAGTATGATATGCTTTAGATTCTGCCAAGTATGAATTACCACCCGTGTCTTCACCGTATTTGTTATGTTGCATCAATACTCCTTTGTCGTATTGTTTTAACTCTTTAATGCTGCCATATTGGTTATACCATGTCTCTTGAGACATGTACTTTATTGGATAAAGGTATTGGTCAAGTTCAAGATATGCATAATGCTCATCAGTGCATGTGACTTTTGTCCTACCATCTATGTCATAACAATTGAATTTTATGCCTAGACTGAGCGCTATGTCATTTGTACCCGGATACCAAACCGAAGCACTGCTCACCTCACCGTTCCTTTTTACAATACCTACAAGTTGTTTGTCATGATGTCCGTCTGTTGTATCAGGATGCCATGCCGCTAACCAACGAATATCTCCATTTGTATCATAGGTTATTTCCAATGCTTTGAATCCAGTAGTTGTATTGTATGTTGTAGACGCGGTCAAGACATTATCAGTGTAATGTCTATGCTGCACCAACTTTCCGTCCATATAGTATTTGATCTCTGCAATGTTGCCTTGATTGTCATACACCATAGTTTTACCTATATCATCATCTAGTGTACTGTCACTGTTATCTAGGATACTGTCTATGGACTTGTATGATGTAACTTTGCTAACCCATGTCTCTGTGAGTTCGTGAGATACTCTTTGGCCATCATTTACCGAACGAGAAGACGTGCTATATTCACAATGTACAAGAGGTGATTCGCATATTTGTTGATATGTCATGTGTGATTGTTCTGTACTCTGTCTGTTATCTTCAAAGTACTTTTCGGTCTCCGACTGTAGTATATTTGATGAAATTTCCTTCCATATATGTTCCTGCCAGAAGGGATGCATGAAATCACCCTGCAAATTATTCCTAGAGTTGTCATATTTCATTGACATATCATAGGCCATATCTGCGGACATTGGGGTTATGTTATCTGCCTCCGGGTGAATGCCTAATGCCAGCATTGCCTGTTTTATCAGGTTGTTATGGCTGCTACCGTAGTAATCTATGTCATGATAGGCGCATAGCCTGTCTTCAAGAGTGTTTTTAAACCCGTTATTAATGGCTGTACGGACTGTAAGTGATGTGCCGTCTGGGAGTGTTGTACCTGCTGGAAGTATTGTGCCGTCTGGGAGTGTGTTGCCGTGTGAAAGTGCTACGCCGGTTCCAAGTGTAATTATATCGTTGGGTGAAAATGTTGTACCTGCTGGAAGTATTGTGCCGTCTGGGAGTATTAAGGGAGATGAAAGTGTTGTACCGTGTGGGAGTACTGTAATACCGGTTGGAACGAAGATACGTTCATCAAGGAAGTTCCTGTTTGCCCTGTTGTCTTGTAGGTCAGGGGGGCATGATGTGACATCGCCATAAGGATTAATTATTTTCTCGATCTCGGCAATTATCTCGGTTTTAACCCACTCTATGGCCGTCCTTGTTTTTATGATGTGAGCGGGAAGCTCATCCGGGTAAAGGTTATCACCTGCCGATACCAAAGCGCGTAGGGAGTTATCCGAGGTAACATATTTACGCTCCAGTAGTTCAACTTGCGGCCAAAGTGTGCTGTGTACACGGTGTATGTGTTCATCGTATACAGTAGTTGTTAGTTTGAATACAGCGAGATCAATGTCTACTGCTTCTGCTTTTACTATTGCCCATTCAGCACTAGGTGATAGTTGATCTTGTTGATATACGACCGGTGGCTGATCTTGTTGTTGCTGTTGCTGTGATTGTTCCAGGGCGGTTAATGCCGCTACAATTGGATTCCATCTGTTTGCTGAATATGTATCTGCCATCTGTTGGGCCTGTGCGGCGGTCATGCTACTAGTGTGGGTTATGACGCCAAACGCATCAAGTACGCGCTTCCATCTGTCTACATGGTCTGCGCCATGATGGGTCTCGGCCGCATAGTTTTGTACGGTCTGTATCAGTGTGGGGTCTACCGTATAAGATGTCTGTGTAGGCGGTTCCTCAACTGTTACGGTTCTGTATACGGGTGCGGCTATATTGCCGGACGTGTCCGTACATGAATATGTGATTGTGTAACTGTTTGGTGTCTGTGTGTCTACATTTGCAGAGTCATCTAGTGTAGATATTGCACCGTCTGTATCATCTGTACAGGTGGCGCCGGCATCTACATATGTATCACCTACGGTTAGGGTTACCTGGGATGCACCGTTCAACGTTATTACGGGTGCGGTTGTATCTTGTTGTTGCTGTGATTGCTCCAGGGCGGTTAATGCCGCTACAATTGGATTCCATCTGTTTGCTGAATATGTATCTGCCATCTGTTGGGCCTGTGCGGCGGTCATTGAACTTGTATGTTGTATTACGCCAAACGCATCAAGTACGCGCTTCCACCTATCTACATGGTCTGTGCCATAATGGGTCTCGGCCGCATAGTTTTGTACCGTTTGTATCAATGCGGGGTCTACGGTATAGGCTTCTGCCTCGCTTGTCATTGTTGTTGTTACTAGTATTGTGATTGCCATAATTGTAGTTATGGCTGTTATTTTTTGTTTATTTATCATTGGGGGGGGGGTTGTCAATGTGTTATAAAGTATACTGTTGGGTTGTGGGGTGCCTTTGTGGGGTTCTTTGTGCGGTCGGGGGTATGGGGCGTATATAGAGAGGGGGGTTATGTAGGAAGACAGCACTACTGCAACGTCTTTAGCGCCGACACTATTGGGTTCCATCTGCTTGGAGAATACGTGTCTGCCATATCCTGCGCCTCAGATACACTCATGGGTGTAATGGCATCAAAGGCGGCCAGTACCCTATACCACCTATTTACATGGTCCGCTCCGTGTTGCGTTTCGGCCGCATATGATATGACATCATCAATCACTGCTTGTGATGCTGTGGACTTTTGCAGCTCCGCAACTATGGGATTCCATCTGCTTGCTGAATATGTATCTGCCATATCCTGCGCCTCAGATACACTCATGGGTGTAATGGCATCAAAGGTTACTAGTACCCGATACCACCTGTCTACATGGTCTGATCCATGGTGTGTTTCATCAGCGTATGACTGTACGGTTGCAATCAACGTCGCATCAACGGTAACAGGTGTTTGCGGTTCGGCCACTGTAACCGTTCTGTATACGGGTGTGGCTATATTGCCGGATGTGTCCGTACATGAATATGTGATTGTATAACTGTTTGGTGTCTGCGTGTCAACATTTGCAGAGTCATCTAGTGTAGATATTGCGCCGTCTGTATCATCTGTACATGTGGCACCGGCATCCGTATACGTATCACCTACGGTCAGACTGACCTGGCTTTGACCGTTCAGGGTTATTATTGGACGTGTGGTGTCATATTGGACTTGATCTATAATGGCCTCTACTGTGACGGTCCTGGTAAGGGTGGCAGTGTTACCGGCAGAGTCCTCGCAAGAGTATGTCATGGTGTAATTTCCAGCAGTTAAAACATCTACCGTGCCTGTAATGTCAGTTATCAGCGCACCGTCCACATCATCTACACATACAGCACCGGGTTCTGAATATGTCCCATTGTATGGTATTGATATTGAGGAATCACCATATAATGTAATTACTGGAGGTGTGGTATCTGCCGGTATTACTGGTGGCGTTATGGTACCATTATTATTATCATCAACCAGAGTCCTAAACTCTATCGTCTTGGATTTTAACCCATGCAATACAACCTTGTTATCGTTAACCTCGATTGGCACGACATACAACTCAAAATCAGTATCAGAGTATAGTCCTGTTATATCGCCACTGGTATCATATGAGGTGGCGCTGACATATAGTTGTGATAGGTCGGTACCTTCCGGTATGGTGCCAAACTCCGGAGGTATACTTGTAGGTGTTGCCACTATTAGATACTCGTCTGCATTTTCAACCACTCCCCAAGATACATGGGCGGTATCTTTGGTGATATCAGACACGTTTAATGCGCCCAGTCCAAGCGGCGTATACTCTGACTCCACATACTCGATTCTTAAAGTGCCAAGCTCATCTGAACACATATCACTCTCACAGACGCCCACAATATACGCATCTTCTTGTTCTAGGCCGGTAATCTCGTAACTGCCATCGGTGATGTTGTTTACACGGATTACACTAATGTTGTTTACGTCAAAGTGCCACAGATGGGGATAAGAGTCGTCCCATTGTAGTGTTATTATACCATCGCCCATGCCGGTTACCTGTATCGGGTTGGGCGGATTGTTGACATAGGTCATCTGAGCATCATAAATATGGGGATGGGTGCCTAAAGGGTATGTGGTTGATGCGTGTGGATCAAAACCTTCAATGCGGTACTCGTCTTGAGCATGTTGTAGTGGCTTGCCCTTGTCATCATCGATTATGTTTATTGTAACGGGGTATGTTATGCCATGATAATGTGAGCGGACATATACTATTACGGAATGATCAAACGCATCAGCGTCATGGCCTGCCATGAATGATACCTTTTGTGGCACGTTCCACGAGTTTGGCGCAAACGTGTAGGGTTCCATCGGACAGCCACCGCTCAAGTCTCTTTCTGCGTGATAATGTTGGTCATAAGGAGTTGAGAGGTATTGCCCCGGTTTATGTGATAGGCTCGCCAGAGGACTCGTATCGCCGATTAGTTTAGTTGTACGCTCATGGCATATCAGGCGATCCCAATCAGGACCAGTGGAAACCACAGTTTCATCATCATCTGAGCGCTGAAAGTCAGGTTGAAGGGAATTACTGGTAACATCTACAATAGCATTCGAAAACGGATTAGATGAGAATTTTATCCAAAAACTAATCGTATCAAGAGTGCCTTCCGTTATTGTACCCGACAACCCAGGATCCGATTCACCTATAATGATGGTTCCAATGTTTATGTCGGCTGCCTCTGCCATATTTATTGATGAAAGTGATACAATGGAGAAAGTTATGGATAATACCACTGCAAAAACTACTGAATTAGAAAGTGTAGTCAATAATATGGGGGGGGGGGGGAGGATAGTAATATACTTTTTGTATTAGCGGCCTTGTTGTGCAATCCCGAAATTAGTTCGCCCCCTACGTGACATCATACACCTCCCCGGATTGCTCATCTACCACCGTGCCTCCTTTAGGCGGCATCTTGCGTATAAACGCCCCGGCAGGCGTCTCCAGATTGTCCCAGTCCAGTGACATGTGAGGCCGTGTATGGTTCCACCAGGCTACGAACCTGTGTATGTCCTCAAACCTACACAGCTTGCGCTGTATCTCTCCGTGGAACCGTTCCAGCTTACCATTTGTCTGGGGATGGTTTACCCGTGCCAGTATGTGCCGTATGCCTAGCCTGACCAGCTCCTGCTCAAACTCCGAAGCACCCTTTTTCTTGTGTTCCAATTCGCTTGCATAGAACTGACTGCCGCGGTCGGTGAGTATCGATGCAGGCGTGCCGTGCTCTAATATCGCATTATACAGTACGTTTATGGCGTGCCTTCCAGTAGCCTCAGAAAACACGCCGTATCCTACTATGAACCGGGAGGCATCATCCTGATACGCTATGAACCATCTACCAAGACTGCCAAGTCGTCGGACAGTGTGTTAGACCGGATCAACCGCAACCATGGAGTTACGAACCAGAAATCTAGAGAAACTACTATTGTGCTATACAATCGGGCAGGACGTGAGTACATGGTCTCATGTGTGGTTTCCAAGGATAAGTTCATAGTTGACAATTCCACATACGCGTACTATGCTGCAAGTGAGGACGAAGCCAAATACCTGTGTACGATACTCAACTCCAAGTATCTGTTCGGGAGAATCAAAGCCATCAAGACTGCGCGTGAGATTCATCGCATAGTCTTTGACCTACCAATTCCAGCTAACCCAAATGTAGATTAGCCTAAGCTGTTCACAAGCTTAAAAGGAAATTTTGATACAGTATCATAACTTTGACTAAAAAGACTGGAATCGTAAAGCGGACTATGAGGAATAACCCACGCTTTCGGGGAGAGTCATCTGGTATTGCGCAAGATCTTTTTGATGAGTGCGTTCAGATACCAACCGGACGTAACGCTACGTATGGTATGCAAGATTTTGCAAACGGTATGATGCGCGCGGCCATTTTGGATACTTCGGTGGGTGGTGCTGCCAATGGCATCAATAATGTCGCCGAAGCTTTGCAAAAGATACTGACGCGCCCCGTCCCCAGCGACCAATGGTTCAGCAACATACTGTCCAAGACGAATTCAGAGGCGGCCATAAAGAGCTTTACCGCAACTGTATCCGGGCTGTTGTCCCTGTTGGCGAAAATAAACCAGCTGCCTAAGGAAGGATTGGACATTGCATTTGACATACACAAGATATGCAGGTACGACCGAAAACCCGGTCCCGAATTGACCAGTTCAAAATCCAAGAATGGGACCAGTAAGTTTGAGCGCTACATTACGGCTCAGTGTGTCAATAACGATATACGACTTATTTTGGCATGTTGTCCAATGCCAGCAAGTGCCTCAATGCCGGATATGGTGCGCGGTATAGTCGGCATGTGCCGCGATGCGGGGGCGCGTATAAATACGGTACTGCTGGATAGAGAGTTCTTTTCCACAGGCGTGCTGGAGGTTCTGGATGAGCTAAATGTAACCTATCTGATGCCGTGTACCAACACAAAGGGTGTAGTGAACGCCCTAAACGAGTTTGCCGCAGGAAGGCGCCAGAAGATATCTGAGAATTACTTGAAAGGGTCTGGACGATGCATTCCATATACTATAATCATTGATAGGCGCAAGAAAGAGAAGAAAGATAGCAGTAAAAAGGGCAAGAAGAAGGGCATGGACAGCAAGAAAGAGGCCCCCACACCCGAGGAGATGTTCATCGGGTTTGCCACCAATGATGCGTCCATGGATATTGCCAAATATTCTTCCCGGTGGGGCATAGAAACCGGCTACGCCATGGTAGAGAGCATGAGGGCTAAAACACGCAGTCGTGACGCAGGAGCGCGTCTGCTCTGCTTTCTGTACTCTCTGATGCTCTTTAACGGTTGGGTGATGATCAACGCCTTGAAGCAATACCGTCTTGCAGAGCTTCGCAACGGTAAAAAAATAACCCAGAATACCCTAAAGTTCATGCTTGTATTGACACTCAATGACAAATTAGGCAACGAATCATTACCAGAATAACTTATGCCGGGCAGTACCCGGTCATCTTGCGGGACGATGGTTGGTGGGGAGACTGCGCATGTTTTATCTCCCCGCAGCCCCTAAACCATGTTATTGTAAGTCGATCAGCGTATGAATCGTACACTGTGTTGTAAATTCGTTGTATTATGGGCGGATTATTTCTGTACTAGTTCACTATAACTAAATCTGTCAGAAATTATTCTTATGCTCTAACATTATGGTGAGATATCATACATGAATGGCTGCCTTGGTGCGGTCTGCGCAATATCGTACTACATCCACCGTATGCTAGTCTAGCCTAATTTTGGGTTAGCTGAATTCCAGAGTTTGATTGTGAGAATGCTGACCATAAGAGGCTAGTTGGACTATACGACGAGTGTCGTGCTGTAATACGTACCAACCATTCAGAGATATTAGGGAAGGGTAAGAAGCGTGAGTTCTGTCTTGGTCTGTTGGATGCTGAGATGGCTGTCATAGACGAGATTGTCAAGAGATTACTGATGGGCTAGGGATGGTTGATCATAGTACCATTTACATACTTATACGGCTCACATATCTGACTGACAATGGGGCGCCGAATAACAAGCAAATGTTTTCTGCGCGAAATTATTCTATTATTATGTTTTTTTGTGGTAGGTGACGTTATGATATTATCCAATATCGAAGAGAATGCTGAGCCGTGGTCAAAGTCAGTTGCACTTTTGGCAGATGCGGTGTCCACTGTATCTACAATTATACTCTCTGCCATGCTTGGCGTGATATTGTCATATCGGTTTAAGTTAATGGGGAAATTCTAATCACTCAATCACACCTTCTGGGCTGGACACATGGGTCTACCGCTCCTATTTCCAATCTGTGGTATATTCCTCATTTCCACTCCACACGTACGATCGTGTAAGACAACTGCTTCCACTCTAGGCGCCATTTGGAACAGTTCAGCTGCCGGTAGCCCTGATGCGCGCCTTGTTCCAGTACGGCGAGTTGCACTTACCGTTGGCACAGTTCCGCGGTGACTCTTTTATGCTATACCAGATGTGTCCACACCTGTTACACTCGTGTCGCCAGTAGGCGCCGTCCACCTTCATGCTCATGCCGTCATATGGACGCGAGTGATATAATAATAGTTAGTATAAATTATCCACATACTTTTTATATATAGGTTGACCCTATATTAACATATGAGAAACAAAGATGAACTGACGATACAAGATGCCAGAGAGATTGCGACTCTGATGGTGGACGAAGCGCACAGTGAGAACCCCGGCCAGCAGGCCAGAATCACGCGCGGCGCCAAGATAGCCAGCATCCCAGACCAGATCACCAGAGTGGACGAGTACACCTACACGGTCAGATCCCAGTCAACCGAAGGGGTGTACGAGTTGATGTCCACCGAGCATGGCTGGATATGTTCGTGTCCAGACCACATGTACCGAGGTGTTCCATGCAAGCACATACACGCCGTTGAAATATCAAAGCGCATGAGGGATGCCGTTCAAGAGGTGGTCCCAAAGACCACCATACGGCAGGTTGACTTGGGTAAGTGTAAATTTTGCGATTCTACGAACATCGTCAAGGACAGCATACGACGTTACAAGAAAGGGGATGTCCAACAATACAGATGCAAGGACTGCCTTAAACGATTCACTCACAACCTGGGCTTTGAACACAAGCGGGCAACCCCCGAACAAATCACTCAAGCGGTAGACCTCCTGTTTAGTGGACTGTCTTCCCGCAAGGTTGCAAAGAGTCTGGAGATGACCGGCATCAAGATCACCTACAAGACCGTCCAGAACTGGGCTAAGGAGTACGCTATTCTGATGGAGACATTTGTTGACAAGATTAAACCCCAAGTCGGTGAAGAATGGAGGACAGATGAACTATATCTAAAAATCAAGGGCAATAAACGCTACCTGTTTGCCATGCTGGATAGTGAGACGCGCTTTTGGATAGCAAAGATGGTGGCGGAACATAAGGGTAACGATGATGTCGCACCGATGTTTAAAGAAGCCAAGAAGATAGCGGGCAAAATCCCTACAACCCTGATTAGTGATGGTGCATCCAACTTCCACTACGCTTGGAAACAACAGTACAAAGCCAAGAACTTTTTGCACAAGGATACCAGACATATCAACGAGATAGCGTTTGATGGTGTACATCATAACAATCAGATGGAGTCTTTCAACGGGGCAACCCTTCGACACCGCGAGAAGGTCTGCCGAGGTCTCAAGAAGGACGATTCGGCTATAATCTCTGGGCTGCGATTGTATCACAACTTTGTCAGACCTCACCTAGGACTGCCCGACCAGATAACTCCAGCCGAGGCTGCGGGTATCACTATACAAGGTGCCAACAAGTGGCTGACACTGATACAGGCTGCCGCAAAGCCGTGTGACTAGTCATTTTCTTTTCATTTGTTTTATATCTGGAAGTGTCAGGCCATTTCTTCCTAGTCCATCACACATGTTTCCCAACCATATCCATCACACGCTAACTTCCCAGTTGCCAAAATTCTCAGAATGTACAAGATAAAATTTTTCAACAGCTGGGACTATGCCGTTTTTGGACACTGTTATTATATTATTACCGTCAGCCACCTGTGGTATGGTCATATGTTGAATAATGTTTTTGTGATATAAAAATACCATTATTATACTCAGAAGGCAGAAATCTACTCTCACACCCGTCTTTGATCATGACACATTTTAAGATGCTTTTTGTACAGACAAAAGTTTTGCAGATACGACGACAGAGATGTAGGCCAATACTGACAATTTTAATGGATATTCACCTGAATTGATGGTCAAATTCAGAGGCTACAGCAACTATATAGATGTGGTGGGAGACTCAAAGATGTCTTTATTGTAAAATTTAATAAATAAATATTATTCAAATTCACTTGACTGGTCCTTTGTGGACATTAAAACTATGTTTTTTGTTTGACTAAAAATAATATTCAGAATATATTCAAACAACCATGACCAGAGTCTAATTATCAAAAAAGATATTCAATGTTTAGTATCTCTTAATCCTTGCTGCATTGATGACTAGTTATATTGCAAGTTAGTAACTATGTGTTGAAGCGTATATTCGGTCAGAAGTAAGGTTTTGCTATTGTGGTGGTTTAAAGCTGTGTTTTCTGTGTATGGTATCCTGCCTTCAATCTCAAGACTAAACCATCCATCTATGTATAAAATACAGTTTTTGTCACACGTCAATATTGAGGTCTGGCCCAATCAAATTATAGTCTTGTTTAATATATCCAGGCAGTGAGCTTTGAACTACATACATGATGTTTGATTTTATCACTTTTAGTAGACAGATATTAAAATTTAATTTGCAATAATGAGTATTTTGTGTTTGGTAGCCATCGGTAGATATTTTGGTATTTTTTCTCTATGAACCTACAATAATTCCATGGGCACAATACTTGTACAATGTATTGATTGCCGAGAGGGCAGCCAATCTGCTGGTCTTTGGATTGTCAGGATCTGGGGAATTTTGTAGCGTAAACTGCATTGTACCAAAACTCCCTTGTACGTGTATAGTATGTGTGTTGGTTGTAATATGTGGGTCAGCCTTTACTATGACGGAGACGTCTTGTCCCGCTGCCATGGATACTGATGCTGCCACATTCACATTGGCTGGAAAGAGTTTTACTGCATCAGCGGCACTACCTTGGAATAATGTTACTACATCATCGACAATGTCGTTTACATCTATCTCTGACTGTGCAAAGTATGGCGCACCCTTTAGTGATGTTGGGTGCTTTGTAGTTGTAATGGATATCTCTCTTATATGATCTCGAACCGCATATATGGCATCTAGACCCCCTACGGCCCCTGAGGGTAGGTATACTCTACTGCCAAACTCTTCGGATGCTTGGGATAATACCTCACTTATGGCGCTGTCCAACAGGGCACCAGTACTCATTATTATGATGTCCCGACGATTCTGTATAACACTTAATGCTATGTCTCTAACGGCATCCTGCGATGCAGCCTCCACCACTATATCAACAGGCGGATAGGACAGTAGATGGGCATTTTGACTTATCTCTGGTTTTGACTTTAGTCGTGCCACCAGATCATTTGATGCTGACTTTGATGAATCATACACGCGCTCTAGCTTGGCAGGTATTGCACCCGAATCTATTGCTAATGCCAACTGTGTACCGATGAACCCACAGCCTAGTATGGCAACTTTCTTGAGCGGCCGCGACATTATATCATTCCTTTATGAATATGGCATTGACAACGCCGTCCTGCCCTGGTCTTGATACCACGCGACAGGTTCCCTCCTCCGTCTCCAGAATTGCTCCACGTGTTATGACGCCTCGGCGTTGGTAGTCGTTATTTGTGGGATTCGACAAGACTTTGACTATCTTTGATTTTATGACGGTATCGCCGACCACGGACAAATTCACAAACTCGGCAGTCTTTAGAGCAGTTTTGGAGTGGGCTCCTCGAGTCCTTCGGGTGACTGTCACCTGAGCATCCTTGGCTAAAGCCTCATTTGGGTATCTGTCCATCTCGTACTTGCGACGTACGCGCAGTGGATGCCTACGCCCCCCTGTCAATTTACTGGTAGCCAGATTCTCTACAGATTTTCGCATGTGTACAAGACCACATACCTCTAATTTAAAGCGTCACGTTCTCATCTTTTTGAAGAGTCTCTGTTTTAGCTCTTGGGAGTCATGTATGCCAAAGTAACTACCGAATTTGTCTGTGGTGTTGTATATCTTTAGTCTACCTGCATCCTGATACGTTACAAAACCCAGCCGCTTTAACTCCTTGAGATGTGCGTATACGCCATTTCCTCGAGTTTCAACTAACTGCTTAGTGGAGACGGGTTGCATAAATGCAATATATGATAGCGTCTTTTGCATGGCCCGGGACAGCAGTGGCTGTGAGGCAAACTTACGTATGACTTCACTATACTCGTGCTTTAGCTGTAAAACATATGTCTCATCAGGAAGCCGAGACACCTCTAGCGCCATCATCTGTTTGTTGACCCTCTTCATTATCTCATTGAGCATGCTGATGGTACGTGTCTTTGATCCCGTACCTGACACACGTATTAATTCAGATATCTCTAATGGCCTGCCTGCTGCATATAGTGCTGCCTCAAGTCTGGCAATGGGTTCTGTGTCATCTGCCATTATACATTTGGCGTAATGACGGCTCGACCAGTTATTTTACGGTTTTTAAGATCGATTAGTGCGTCATTCGACTCTGGCAATGAGTATCTCTTGGATATCATGGGGTTTATGTGACCTTTCTTGACCAAATCTAGTAACTCTATCATATCATTATAACTTCCAGTATATGCTCCTTGTATGGTGATGGATTTTAGTGGTATGGTGACCAGCGATATGTTTAGTAGCCCTCCGTATAGCCCCACTAGCACCATATTGCCCCGTTTACGTAGAACATCCATACCCAACTTGGCGGTGGCAGATGCATTTACAAAGTCTACAACACTATCTGCGCCCATGTTATCGCATATCTTTATGATGTCCTTTACGGCATTCTCTGATTTGGATATTATCGTATGGTGAGCACCCATCTTTCTAGCCGTCTCTAACTTCTTTTCACTCAAATCTACACAGATTATGGTGGCATCTGTTATGGCATGAGCTATCTGCACGCCCATGAGTCCTAGACCTCCTGCCCCCACAATCACTATATAACGAGGTGAGTTGGCGTTGGCCTTCTTTATTGCTGTATATGCTGTAAGACCAGAACAAGCCAAGGATGTGGCCGCCTCTACATTCACATTACCTAGTCTTGCCAGATACCTGTGGTGCGGAACTAGCATATAATCTGCATATCCACCATCTTGGAAGACCCCTAAGGAACGGGGTGTATCACACAAATTCTCATTACCCGCCATACATGCAGGACATCTTCTGCACCCAATCCATGGATATACCAAAATCTTTTCGCCCACCGTGTATCCTCCTGTGTCTGGACCAGTCTGATGTATGATGCCCACAACTTCATGACCTGGCGTAACAGGGTACTTTACTCCTCTGTCTGTGACCTTCATGAAGTTCCCATCTCCCATATCGTATCCGCCCTCCCACAAGTGGAGATCACTGTGGCATACCCCTGTAGCCAGAACTTTGATCAACACCTGTGACTCTTTTGGAGATGGAGTCTCAGACTCTACCAAGTTTAGAGGCTCATTCGGACCTGGTATTCGTGCTGATTTCATACTTCGATGACTTTTATCTTTCATATAAGAGTTGATTCTTTGACTTTTGCGCAACATGGCATGTATCTTGTAGTGCAAGTTTGCACACTGATACTAAATTTAACATACAAATTCGTGTATTGTCTTCAAAAGAGTCATGGTGCAAACAGCACCTTTAGCGCCCCACTCTTGGCGCGCTCAAACGCCTCCCCGTATCTATCCAGACTGTACGTGCAGTCCACCATGTCCTCTACTGATATCACACCTGAAGACAAAGCATCTATTGCTGGTGCAAACGGACCGCATCGCGAACCCACCAGGGTAAACTCGTTTATTATCGTCTGTGTGAGATTGTGGTTGCTGCCCGAGGCGGTAGTGGACTTTAGTATTATGGTGCCCCTGGGCCGGGCCAGCTTTGTGGCATCTATCAATCCAGAACTACTCCCGGTGGCATCGACCACAACATCGAATCTGCCAATATCCGCTGACTCTATACGCATGCTGGTACCCACACCAAGATTCACCAGTCGGTCCAGTTTATCTTGATGCCGACCAAAACATTTTACCTTTGAATATCTGTCCAGCACCATGGATATCAATTGTCCCAACCGCCCATCCCCCAGAACCGCAACCCGCCACTCTGGGCGCAGTGGAACCTGCTCTAAAATCTCAAAAGCAGCTGCGAGAGGCTCCACAAAGACCGCTTGATGATTTGATACTGAATCTGGTATGACATGTAGGTTCCTCTCCGGCAGTGATAGGTACTCTGCAAACGCCCCATTCCTGTTTAGTATGCCCAAGACCGACCTGTGTGGACAGTGACGAGTCAGCCCCGTTGCGCATGTATGACATCTTTCACAGGCAACATTGATCTCTCCTACTACGCGCTGACCCATCAAAGTCGCACTCTCTGACTTAACTACAGTACCCACAAATTCGTGTCCTAGAACACCTTTGTATCCCATGTAGCCAGACACTATCTCTATATCCGTTCCGCATATGCCTGCAAGATCCACGCGTACTATGGTATCATCTGTGGGATCTGGAAACTCTGGATTAAAACCCAACGATGTCCCATCAAAATGTACTGCCTTCATTATATGATACCTGATGGTGGGAACCTTTTATTTATTGGGGAGTATGATTTTTTTTATTCTAGTCTTCTTTATTCAGATAGATGTACTTCATTATGACCACTGCAATTATGCCGCCAACTATGGGCGCTGCCCAATACATCCAGTGAAACTCCCAGAATCCTGAGACAAGCGCTGGACCAAATGTTCTGGCCGGGTTTACTGATGCACCCGTTAATGGTATTCCCACCAGGTGTATCAAAAACACCATCCCACCTATTGCAAAGCCTGCCCATCCAGCACTAGCCTTTTTGTGAGCAGCGGTCATGCATATTGTGACCAGCAGGAAGAACGTCAGTATCGCCTCTACGGCAAAACCTGATGCTGCACTGCTGTTGATTATCTCTGAAGGTCCTGGCTGCGTTCCTAGATTTACATCCATGCCCAGCTTTGGGAATATTGCCAGTAACGTGAGTGATGCTATAACGGCACCAACTATCTGTGATATCACATATCCTATTCCATCTTTGATGGGAATCTGCCGCACTATCATCATTGGAATCGTTACAGCTGGATTGATGTGTGCTCCTGATATGTGACCAAATGCATATATCATTATACCAATTATTCCACCATGAGCCAGTGATATGAAGAAGACTGACATGGTGTCTAAACCCTCGCCAAAGTGAGCTATAGCCAATATTATGGCTAAAGGCCCAAAGAAGACCAAGGCAAATGTAGATATGCCTTCTGCCAGCCATGCTCTAGGATTTACCATACACTAAACCTTCGCTATTGCCATATATTTATTGTTAAGGGGGTTATATCCTTGATTCATACACCTCTGTAGAATACAGATTTGCCACCTGGTAGTTAGCCTAGAAAGTTGTCTTTGCGAAGAATTATTCCTGTTCTGTCCAGCTTGTTAGGAGTGAATGCTCTGCTACATGTGTCAGGCAAGTCATCACGGTACCCCCAAAACTAACAAAGTTATATAAGGATATATGTTATATATCTTGTAATGGCCACATATAGAACTAGTATGCAGATAATAGCAGATCTGCTGACGGTAACCCAAGATTCAGGTATGAAGGGTATTGGAACTACTTCATTGTTGACCAGGGCAAATCTTTCACATTCCAGACTAGGAAAATTTCTGGATAACCTTACCGGTGCTGGCTTGGTCACGAAGATAGAGTATGACGGCAGACACACATTTGTAATTACCCCTAGAGGGCGACAGTACTTGGAGTCGTATGAACGATTCTCCAAGATTGCAGAGTCGTTTGGGCTGGAACTATAACGTATAATCATCTTCTTTTCCTTTTGTATTCTCTTCTATTTTTGTACGATGAGTACATTATGACAATGATGGCGCCTGCGAGCATACCGTAGAACGGAAGCCATCTCTCTTGAGTGGCCATTATTATCATCCCTCCTACCAACAAAGCAAGAATCACCATCAGATACCTGTCCATCACATACAATGACACTTATCATATAATTAAATCTCTAGCGCTTATATCATACGTATTGTATATCGATGTGATGGCCAAAGGGCGTGGCAAATTCAGTAAGAGGGGCCTTGTACTGACCGTTATCATACTGGCAGTCATAACTGCTGCGAGTTTTATTGTATATGTGGTGCCGCAAAACTCTGGAATCATCTTTGTAACTACAGATTATGCGGCCCAACTTGACTCTGTCTCAAACATACACAACACACTACAGATATCCTTTCAAGAACAGTACGAGATGGTGTTGAGCGGGCAGATAACCGTAGACGAGTACGTCCAGGCAGCTCAGGTGTTGTCGGACCAGACTGTAGGGCAGATATCCATACTGGCCACGACTAGCCCACCAGCAGAATGGTCTGAGAGCTATTCGGCGTATACCGAGTCATTACGTGCATTTAACAGCCTGCTACGCGAATCTGTAATACTGATGGATGATATGCAAAGTATGGAGACTCTAAATCGTATCGCGCAATTGAATACTACCACCCATGACTATATTGCGATGTCTGCATCTGCAAGACCATGACGTATGATATAGTACAGATTGTTATGATGGGTCAGGATGATCCTAAAAAATGTACAGCTGCAAAGTTGGTAAAATTTAAGATGGCTATGCAAGTAAGACGCATACCTACCAACAGTATACTGTTACATCCATACGCTGATGAGATCCTTCTTCCTAGGGATGGTAATCGTAACATATGCGCAATTGACTGCTCCTGGAGGCTGGCACCACAAGAGTTTACCCGTATGGTACATAGTAATGGGCGACATCTGCCTCCATTACTGGCAGGCAATCCCACAAACTACGCAAAGATAGGCAAACTTAGTACAGTTGAGGCGATATCTGCTGCGCTATACATAACTGGATTTATAGATAGAGCCATCTCACTATTAGATAAGTTTCGATGGGGTCACACATTTTTAGAGCTGAACGCCGGCCCACTACAAGAGTACTCGAGTGCCCACACTAAAGACCAAATGTACGATATAGCCAAGTCATACAGACTTTTGCTTTGATCTGACATATCTGTACGATATACCAATACCAACCAGTATGGCTACTATGGGAATTGCGACCCACCATATTTCATTATCCTCGGGCGTTGCCTGGACCTCTACTTCTTCTGAGGTGGGTAACTGGGCATCTGTCACAAAAAAGCCACTGGAGTATGAGTCTGGCCTTAATACTGTATCGGACAATGCAAATATCTTAAAGTTGGCAACACCCTCTGTCAATGATGTAGTATCTACAAGTATTGTATTTCCTTGGGGTTGTGGTATCACATCTCCAGATACCACAATACTATCAGTTGAATCTGTTACAAAGTATTTGAGGTTGGTTGCATGTATTGTATTTACGACTACTTCCATGGGGCTATTGACGCTGACCGTCTCTGGAACTGATATGTCTGTAATGCGGGGTATGCTTACATTCTCCAAATACGACCATTCATCTGCTGCAAATGGGTAGTTGTCATTTTGGAACTGTTGTATGGTTATAGTACGAGCTTCTGGAGAGTATCCCTGTACAGTATATGGACCATTACTGATGGCGGCATGATTGTACTCTTTTATCCATGATATGGCCGCGTCATATCGTTCTGTGTGAGTATTAGTTATACCTGATAGTGCTGCAGGCGTAACATTGTTCTCTTGAAACTCCTCTAGATACTGTAACAGTACGGCCGCATCATCGGGAATCAATACTGATAGCCAGCTCACCTCCTTTACAGTAGCAGCCGATCTGGAGAATGCAGTCTTATCATCTATGACTGCCTGTTCCATGGCATAGTATATCTCCCACGGCATGGCCAGTCCCATGACGGCCCAGTCTGCTATCTCTCCCTCATCAAAGTGCCAATAATCTACGTATACTTCTAGTGTATCTTCGTCTATGACTCGAATCCCCTTTATGCTGTTCAGTGCTTGCGATGTCTTAGGTGTGTAGTCTGGATCAAAGGTTCTGTCATCTTCTCCTTCTTGTGTGCCCCACTCAGCTATAAAATAAGCCGAGTATAGTATGTCCTCCATACTTGTTGGAATACCATGGTGCCAACTACCAAATGTATAATGTATGGTGGCGTAACTGGTTGCGTTCACTCCTTCTCCCACATCTGCCCACGAATTTGTTGAAACATCCCACAGTATGGCATCTGCAGGCACATCCATTGTGCCATGCGGACCTGCGGTCTCTACCTCCCATGTGGCTCCTATGGGCATGGCTTCTCCTGAATATGGGTGTCTGAATATTGCAGGATCCCAGACGGTATTCCATACGTGTCTACTATAGATGTCACTGAGTCCTCCAACCGGATTCCATGAGCCCTGATATATCTGCTTGACCCCTATGTTTAGAGTGTCTTTGTCGGCGCGTGCATTTATGGGTGTGAATCTTGTGGGTACGCCTGCACCAAAGTCGTTTATGGCGCCCTCTATACTTTCATGTACTACATATTGGTCCGTCCGTCCAGCTAAAAATATGCGCACACTCTCGTCTACACCAATTGATACTGCCTGTCGAATCAACTCGACTCTCTCCTCTGCAGACGTAAAATTACCTGTGTATATGGCTTGTGTCAACTTGTCCAGACGTGGATTCTCATAGTTCCAGAAGGTGGGGTCGTTATATCCGGGCATCAGTGAGAACCACGGAGAGTACATCTGCGCCAAGCCTGTAGAGTCATACCTGACAAAGCCGCTACGGCCCCATCCTTCTGTGTATATGTGCCAACCTAAATCTGCCGGATTGGCGCCATACACAGCAACAAATGCCTTGTTCAGATCACCATAGTCCCTGTGTACTATAAAGCCCGCCTTCTCCAGCTCAAATGATAGTATCTCTCCTATGGATTTACGTGTGGGGTCATCATTTCGAATTACCACATTTATCTCCACTGCTGAACCATTCATCATCCAGATGTCGTTCTCTTTTATGGCGCCTGCATTGGTCATTGCCTCATGTATCATTGTATTTGCAAGTATTGGATTATATGCAAAGTTGTATGACTCTATGTCTTCTATCACTGATATGTACTCGGGGTCATGCGGCCCGTAGTATGACATCATTATAGTGCCATATCCGCCCATCAACTCATTTACTATCAGACTGCGATCCACCATGTAATTTAGTGCAAAACGTATCTCTTGTATGGAGAATGGATTGAACGTATCTGTAACTGCCGGATTCACCAGTAGACTGTATGAGTTTCCACTAGATGCATACACCTTTAATCCCTCACGATCTTCAGGTTCGGCCAACCGTTCAGATGGGATCCTCCAAAAGTACATATCGATATTACCTTTCCGGACCTCTTCTAGTGCGGTATCCTCGTCCAGATACTGTATGAATCGTACCGTATCAAAGTTTGTATCTGCGTATGCCACACCTGAAAACAACAGCATTACCGATACAATAGGTATAGAATAATGCAGCATGAGTACGATGATGTGTGATATCTATAAAACTTTTATTGTTCTTGTCCGGTAGGACGAGGAGCACGTCGAGTTCATGTTTGGGAAGTACGGCGATATGCTCAGCCAAGGGCGCTAGGCAGACTATATCTCAAACATTAGGATGGGATCCCTGCCAGCAACCGTTTTGCCGCCCCTGGCCCCATTAACCGGTCACCACCATCTACCATATTGCCGATAGAATGTCGTCATCGTGATGCTACCGATGATCAACGCCACCACCCCCAACACCGGGTTGTAATGCGGCCAGTGAAATCCGGTGACCGCCCACATGCCAAGCCAGAGCACGCTGTTGAAAAGCATCAACGCGCCATAATACTTGCGCCGCTCGCCTTTGAACCATCCCCAATACCACGAGTTCTCCCCCATCTATGATGTCCCTGCTCGTATCTATATAACTTTGTGTCCTAATCGTGCCTGAGCGTCGTCCGTATGGGCAGAAAGACACAATGATCGTATTATTTGGCCTTTCTACTATGACCGACTATACCCCACGGACACATGCCATCCCAAAATCACAAGGCATGTTGATCCGATGATCGAGGCCTCCATCGCACAACGATATAAAGCCCAAAATTATACTGTCCCACACATGATAACAGACACAAACTTACTGTCCAGCCTTGGCGGAATGATGCCCGGCAAGATGTCCCCCGAAGAGTTTGCAGACACAACAAAAGTATCCACAAACTCCGCCATCAACATGATGGAGTGGTGGCATCAGCGGGGAGTTGGAGATGTATGCGATGATTGTAGTTATATATACAATACAGGCAGCCGATTGGAGGCCGGAATAATTCTCATACAGAGAGGAATATCCATCCATGATGTGACAACACAACTTGACTGGCGAGACTTTGAGGGATTGACCGGACGTATACTCGAATCTGAGGGTTTTGATGTGCAATACAATCTCATGATGAAGAGTCCACGCTCAGAGATTGATGTTGTTGGCATAAAGATGAACACTGCCTTACTGATAGACTGTAAACATTGGCGACGAGATGTGCCATATGCAGTAGCAACAAAACAGACCCTTCGGGCAGAACAGTGGACCGCCCTTCACAAAATGACTGCCGTACCAGTCATAGTTACAATACATCAAGAACGCTTTACCATACATGATGTTCCCATAATACCGATATCGAAGTTTAGATCATTCACAGAAGACTTCTTTGGTAATATAGAACACATCAAATCAATAAAGTAGTCAGGAACAGTGCCGAACACCCAATCATGAATATCTTTACCAGATTCATGGATTTGTCCATGGCCTTTGAATATGACTCAAATATCTTTGAGCCCATCAGTAACAGTTCCGTATCGCCGCTGAATATATCAAACTTTTTAGCAGATACATCCTTGTCTGCTTTTTTGGCCATCTCCAGAAACCACCCTGACACCTTCTCATCGCCGGCCATTAAACCAAGTTGATAGTATCCCTGACTGTTCTTTGCCTTAACTGGTGCAAAGTGCGTATCCGACGTGCACACCTCCAACAGGTCGCGTTTGGTCTTTGCAAAATCGGCAACCGCCCTCTCCCGCGTACCATTATTCATATTGTTTGCATCGGCCCATCCGATATAGTATCGTGCATCATTAAGCCTTATGCATGCCATGCCCAACCCTGCCATGCCCATATCTTCAGATTGAACCTTCATATCGTCTGAGTTACTATAACCCACCTCAAATGGATACTGCTCTTTCTTTATTAACTTCTCTAGACACTCTCTAGCCGCATCTAACATATTCTCCAACTCTTTGTCTGGTATTACAGGACCCATGGCATTATGGCAATCCACCAACATGACATGACCAAATCCCATCGCCTGAGCATACTT
Organism: Nitrosopumilaceae archaeon; assembly: GCA_965219765.1. GTDB lineage: Archaea > Thermoproteota > Nitrososphaeria > Nitrososphaerales > Nitrosopumilaceae > VYCS01. The sequence continues at coordinate 824,954 of CBDCOI010000001.1, read as the reverse complement.
GTCTGATTCAGTCTTGATTATACTGGGCAAATCCTCCATACCGTATGGTGACATGGACATGAACAACACAGGATTCTTCCCAAAAGCTATGCCTGTAACTCGTGTCTTGCCTTTGTATATCACAACAGGCTCTGAGCATCTGTCTCCACTATTTTGTATCTGCATACTGTCAAGACTCTTTAGGTATGCGCCTACCTGAAACTGGGATGGTAGATTGAGTGCATGATCCGATATTGTATGCATGACCATGGCTCGTGAGTTTAACTTTTCGTATATTTTGTAGGTGATGTTGCTGCCTCCAACAGGATGATATGGACCTGGATGTATCTCTGGAAATACAAGCGCAAACCCATCTGTACTACCAAACCGAAGAAGCGTGGTCCGCACGCTTGACTTGTTTGAGCTCTCCTCCATCATGCTCTCTATGTCTTGCTGTCGACCGCCCTGCGATGCTACGTATGCCTGCACCATTACATGTGTACTCTTCAAGTCCGGCCTCCCAGAGCGATCGGTGAGTACCGACCATGCCGTGGCACATCCCAAATATGTAATACCATACCCCAAAGATGCAGGATCGGACAATACCGCCCCCCACATGTCTGGAGGTATCATGACCGCAAATATGGCCAGCGGCTGTATCAGACAGATGGCCCACGCGCGACCAATTGAGCATCCCAGTACTGTGGTGTATATCCCTATCCGAAAACTAGCAAATAGCAACATTCCCATCACCACAAAGAAAGATTGTAGTTCCTTTCCAGTTACGGCTGATGTCACAACCCCCATCAATAGGGCTAGCATCCAAACACAGCATCCAAATGCCGAGGCGTGTAGCGCCTTTGAGTACTCTTTGTTTTTGATAAATCTAGAGTCAACATACTGTGTTACCAGCAGTACTCCCATCGCCGCACCTATGCGCCAATATTCTTGCAGGTTCATATACCATACTGTCGATACGACTACCAGTGCTCCTACCATTCCTATGGATAGACAGAGTGAAAAGTATCTTGATGAAGGACTCAGCAGAGTAAGGGAGTAACGCCCTTGCAGCTTTGATACATCGTCAGTTGATGTTTGCATCTTAGGTCAGGGCGCCAAGAATATGTGTATCATCCATGATACCGTAATCAAACTTACTGGAATGGAGACTACTATGAGCGGATCAACCTTGAACCCCTTAGTCTCATCCTCAAAGAATCTCATCAAGCCGCCGCTTGATGCCGGTAGCGGAGCACTTTTTTTACTACTCATTATGCCTTAATCGCCTTATACTTTCCTTAAAAACCTATTGGTTGTAAAGAAATTAGTATCTACACTCTTGATACTACTAAACTAAACATCGACGTGTTTAATATGCGGTCTTTTTAAGCACCATGTGATGGAACTTGATGATTCCCAAAGAACTGCAGTCTCACATATGGCCGGACCGCTACAGGTAAAGGCTGGCCCGGGCTCTGGAAAGACACGTGTAATAGTTGGAAAGGTGCTCGCATTAGTGGAGCAGGGTGTTTCCCAGGATTCAATACTCTGCATGACGTTTACTGACAAGGCCGCCGATGAGATGCGCCGGCGGCTATACGAAAAAGGTGTGGATGACGTTTGGGTTGGCACGATGCATGCTCTCTGCCTGGAGATACTAAAAAGTAATAGTGTTACAACCAGCATATCCGATGACACTATAATATTTGGTGAGATGGCCCGATTGGCCTGGTGTTATCGAAATATAGAGAGCCTGAATATTGATGAAGACGTAATAAATCTAAGCCGAAGTCGCCAAAAGACATGCTTAAAGATACTAAATGCCATCCGTCTGGCAAAACGCGAGATGATATCCGATGAAGACTTGGAGATGCATATCAAAGATAACGATGCTCCACAACTCAAAGAACTACTAAAGGTGTATAGCGCTTATGACAAATACAAACTAGAGAAGAATCTCATCGATTATGAGGATATGGTGGTAATGACAGTCAAATATTTAGAACAAGACCCTCAAATGCTGAAATACTATGGGGAAAAATTTCGATACGTCTTGGTTGATGAGTTTCAGGACAATAACTATGCGCAGTTCATGCTGGCAAGTCTGCTTGCTACCTCTGACAACATTACGGTTGTAGGCGATGAAGACCAATCCATAATGGGCTTTCAGGGCGCCTTTGGTGGCATATTTGAAGAGTTCACTGACAGATACAAGAACCAGAACTCTGTCATGCTGACTCAAAACTACAGATGTTCTGATAATATATCTGCCGTATCAACTCAACTGTTGAAGGCAGATGCGGCAATAAGACTAAAAGATATACACGTAACAAAAGGTGAGGGTGAGCGGGTTATGGTGGTGGCCGCATCCGATGAGGCGGCCGAGCGTCAATTTGTTGCAGATGCCATCAAAGAACTAGATGCATCATCAAAAAGTATAGCCATACTGTGCAGAACCAATCTGCAATGTCAAAAATTTGCCGAGACACTCAGGCATAATGGAATTCCCACTACTTTGGCGGGCATTGGCAATATACTACACAATACATTGGTTGCCCAAATAATATCTCTACTCAAAATAGCTAACTCGCCATACACATCCGGACTTGAGATATCACACATACTCAAGATTGATGGCATACACGAACATAATATTCGCGCCTTGAATACAAAAGCTCGTTACAACAGAGATGAATCCACCGATGGCGTATTCTCCATACTTGAGGACTATTCGGGTTCGGACCAGGACGATACAATTCAAGAGATTGGATCCCGACTACACAGATTGGCAGATGAAGCAAAATCTACAACAGTATTGGAGGTGTTGTACAAAATAATGATCGAATATACAGACGTTTATAAAAAAAATGCCAACACCGAATCAGCCGACTCTGTCAGAAATGTGGACATACTTAATAGACTATATCGTATAGCAGAAGATTACACCAAGCACTATAACATCGGACTGTCAGACTTTATAGAGTATCTGGATTTTGCTGATGACTCTACGGGGGATGGGGAACACAACTATGTGGACATTGCTGATGCGATAAGTATCATGACCATACACAAGAGCAAGGGCAAAGAGTTTGATGTCGTCTTTGTGACTGGCCTGTACGATGATAATCTACCTGGCAGATACAAGCCTGATGAATTTGAAATGCCACAAGAATTATTGAAGGGCAAAGGCCGGGTGCGGGACCTAGAAGAGGCGTACATGCTTGAGCAACGGCACTTATTGTACGTGGCAATGACTAGGGCAAAAGATATGCTATACCTGACGTATCCTAGACAAGCCAAGGGCGCCAAAAAAGAGAGACTGCCGTCTGTATTTCTGGATGATGTCTCTTTTAGGAGCAATCCACGCATAAATATAATACAGCATGTGGAAACTCTACAAGACAGCCTGCCACCCAAAGATGAACTTGATGCAGAGATATTTCGCATTCAGGAAGATGCGTGTAAAGCCATACGTGAATCCCGTTCGGAGGCGGCCATCCGTAATGTACTATACATGGCTGAAATGTTACATCTGAGAGAGAACGGCACCAATGATGGTTTTGATCCTGGCCTGCTTTTGGATGTGAACATGCCCCGGATGAGTCTACCTCCGCTACCCAAGGTTCGACCAGCGTATAGCAACAACCTGACACTGTCTGCCACTGCTATAGATACATATCAAAAATGCCCACTGCAGTTCAAATATCGTGAAATCTTAAAGATACCCCAAAAATCCTCCATATATACGACCAAAGGGAGCATCATACATGGTGCCATAGAACAACTGGCCAATGATCAACTGGATAGACGCGAACCTGACATCGCCAAGACCAAAACCAAAGCCAAAGAGAAGATGGATGCCGTTCGTTACATGCATGACCGGCCAACATTTGAGAATGTCTATAGTACATTGGATGATATAATAGACCGATACGTCGCTTGGAATGACAGTTCTAAAAACACACTGATTGGCTCCGAAGTCAAGTTTGAGATTATAATAGACAAAATAACGTACAAGGGCAAAATAGACAGGATTGAGACTGATGCTGACGGCAATTATATCGTGGTGGACTTCAAGACCGGCAAAAGTATAATGACAAAAAAAGAGGTCACAACTCATCCACAGACCAACATCTATGCGGCCGCCATCAAAGACAAGTATGGCTTACTACCAACCAAAGTCTCACTCTACTATCTGGAAAGAGATGCATTTCGGGACTATGTGGTCGATGAGCAGTCACTACAACGCGGCCTTGAGATGGTACAGGCGGCCGCTAAAAGTATAATCGCTGAAGACTTTACTGCCAAACCTAGTAAGAGTGCGTGTATGTTTTGTCCATACAAGAACATCTGCCCATCGGTCTTATCCGAGTGATGCTGCCCTGAAAATCTTTTAACACATATCTATAGTATGTTACGTGATTCTGCTAAAATCAAATGAAACAACTGACTTTATGTTTAGATGCCACTCTAAAATTGATAAAAAATCAGTAGGTTCTGGATGGCTATACATTACAAACCTGCGTATTGCCTTTGAGTCAGATAGATACGGCTTGTGTTTTATAATAAACCCCGCATTTATGGACAGTCAACGATCATACGGAACTAAAAGATTCAAGTTCACTTGGACTGAAACTAATAATGACACCCTCTGGAGGTATGTCTTTGAGGGCAAGATAGAGTCATGGGATAATTGGCAGCCGCCTGCCTCATATGTGATAGGGGTACTACAAGATGCCTTGTTGCCTGCAGGGGCAGTTTGGCGTTCGCACAAAGATGACATGTACAATCAGATATACAAAACTGGTAAAAAGATGTCCCAGCTGAGCGGTAAGACACCAGAAGAGCAGAGAGAGTACCGCCGCTGGAGGGAGGTTTGGGGCCGTATTCAGGACATGGACTTTGATTTTTCACATGGTGTATACGATAATTCTACACTGGAGCGATTAAATAAGTTAAAGATAGAGAATATTCAACTACAACTGAATAATTTTAATCGTAAATATAGAGAAAAGTCAAAGACTGCATTGGGTAAGCAGCTGACACTATACGGTGATGTTGTATCGACTGAGGAGTTGCAGATGCAGTGTATGGTACAAAAGCGAATTTTACAGATTATACAACAGGAGTTTGACCAATATACATTTGGATGTCATATTGACCTGCGCATCAATGAGTTGCGTGACGTGTTATGTGAGATGTACAAGCAGAACAAAGACATATCTGAGTATGTGCCACCTAGCAATGTTCAATCTGCCATGGTTCAAGCATATGCGGATATGGAAAAGTTTCAAGAGCACATGACAGTAGATCTTCCGGATGTATAATGATTATTTTTATTACTAAATAATTTTTTTAGTATTTTTTAGTTAATTTTTTGAACAAAATGGTTTAGTAAAATCCAAATAGTTTATAAGCAGTTTATTTTTTTTCCCATACATGAATCCCAATGTATATGCTGAACAATACAACGGAGATGGGCCTGAGCACGTACGTGTCTTGGATACTACGCTACGAGAAGGCGAACAACACCCCGGCGTTTCATTCACAAACAAGCAGCGAATTCAGATAGCTTGGGAACTGGACAGCTTTGGAGTGGATCAAATTGAGATATCGCCGGTTGTCTCACCGGATCATCGTGAAGCCACAAAGACGATAATAAATTTGGGCCTACAGGCTGATATAGTTGCGCACGGAAGATCTCTAAAGGAAGACATCGATGTATCAATAGATTGTGGCGCAACATGGTGTGCCGCATACTTGGGAATATCTGAAGTTCATCTGAAGGATAAACTACGCATAACTCCCGAGGAGGCGATGAGACGGGCGGTGGAGACCATAGAGTATGCAAAGGCTCATGGTCTAAAGATAAGATTCACTCTGGAGGATGGTTCCCGGGCGGATCCTGACTTTGTTCGAGATATGTGTAAAGCCATACGGGATGTTGGAGTGGACAGAATTAGCCTACCGGACACTGTGGGTGTGATGCGACCATCGGGGATGGCAAACTTTGTCAGGATGGTGCATGATGTTGTGGATACGCCACTAGATGTGCATACGCACAACGATATGGGCCTGGCACTGGCTAACGCCATGGCCGGCATAGATGCTGGGGCTACCCAGATACATACAACAATAGATGGTATTGGTGAGAGGACTGGCATACCAGCTTTGGCCGAAGTTGCTGTAGTTATATCAAAACTGTACAAGTCACCTAATCGTTTTAAACTATTTCAACTACGGGATCTCTCAAAACATGTAGAGTTGTATACCGGCATTCCAATACCCGAATCCAAACCCGTTGTAGGCTCATCCGCATACAAACACAAGGCTGGAACACATTTGGCAGCCATATTGCGGAATCCGGCAGCATACGAACCTATCCCGCCTAGTGTTGTGGGTAATAGGCGTACCATTGTGTTTGGAGAACTTTCTGGCAAGACCGGAGCTGGTTACTTGATGTCTATATTGGGTCTGGCTAGTGATGAACAACAGGCCAAAGATGTGGCCGCAGGCTTGAAGCGATTACGAATGGGTGATTTGTTAGAGATGCCACTACCTGACTCGTTGGAGCAGCGCATATCTAAGACAAAAGATCCTCAGGCAGTATAGCTTTAATCTATGTGCAAATCATTTATTGGCACTATCTGTAACACTGATCATAAAGACGTATATTATATAGTTGTATTATTTCTGGTCTCAGAGTTTACCTGTCATTACACAACCTGGCTACATTAGGCGGTCTTGGTTCGCTTCGGCTAGTATCACACACCCAGAACTTCCCCACTGGTCCAGTTCTATATGTTAGCGCCATTATCGTACAGAATGGCGCACCGCCCTCCGACTGGTCTGCGCAGCCTACAGCAGTTTCACACCAGACATCAAACTTCTAGTATTGTAGATATGCTGATACGCACCATATATGGAAGTGTTGCGGTAGGGAGCGGCCCGCACATGTGGTATATCGAACTATGTATATCGTATCAAACAGAACGGTAAAACCGGTGAGCACTTGTGCCGAACTAACACACATACAACTGTTCTGGTGGTGTTTATTGGTTGGCTAGATCCCAAATTTTGTATGCATGTTCTGCAAGCAGATTTGATCTGTCCTCAATGATCTTTGCCGTCCATTTGTCATGATTGCATACAGTCTGTCTATTTATCTCCAAATTCGAGGCACAATACCCTGTTTTCTTACCTCTGCAATCACCCTTTTTGCGCAAGAATGTTTCATTTTGCAGTTTTTTGTTTACAACGTCTTTCAGTAGTGTCAAGTTTCCCAGATGACCCACAAACTCATCCATTTTCAAGCTGGACTTCTTATAGTCTATAAAGAACTCGTTTTTGTCCCACTTGTCTGAGTTTTTTGGAAGTATGTGTTCAAGCGTTAGTGAGTCGATGGGCTTGACATCACTATCCTTGGTTCCCAAGCTTATTGTAATTTGTTGTAAAGCATACTTGGCCGGGTTTAAAGTGGGAGCAGACATAAACTTGTTAAAATTATGCTTAAAGTCGTCATGGTCATAGTCTTTCTGTAGATATGAAATGATACTTTGGGCTGACTTATCTTCCTCAATCATCTTTACTATCTCCGACATTATTTGTTCTAACTTGCCAGCATGTGTCCCTATAACGATTCTACGGTTAAAGAAGAATTTGACAAGAAATTGCACCAGTTGTTCATAGTCACGTCTACGTTCATCATACCATTTACGATATGCGGTAAGTATTGGAACCCGAATGCTTTTTGCATTTAGCAGTTTTATGGCATAAGCATAATCTTTTGTCTTTCTATCCTGATAGCTGATTGGATTGTATAGCGTAGTCAGAAACTCCGCATCATCTTTCAGAGACTTGATGTACGCTTTGGCTTCTCTTTCTGTTTTTATTTTTTTTCTTACCGTATCATACAATTTTTTTCGTGAAGCTCTTTTGTCCTCTCCATTATAGTATCTTGATCTAAATGATTCTAATATGAATACATCGTCGGCCTCTCCTTGGCTGATTATATCATCAAAAATATTATTCCAAGCATTACTCATGTCGCGCTGCTCGTTCGCATTTTTTACTTTGTTAAGAACATAGTTTTTAATTAAGTTGGATTTTGAGAGTGTTTCACCTCTATAGTTGAGGGTCTCAAAGATCTGATAGGCGGTATCATCATCGTCCACCACAATTTTAACTATGAAATTATTTCTCATTACATGATTAAGGAACTGGTTCAACAACCCAAGATTTTGTTGAACATTGTTCTTAGTTGGCCTACTGGACGCATTTGAATCAGATTTAAAGCCTGGACAGATAACTTCCATCATTCTATAATACAGATATATATAATTACTAGCAAGTAATTTTTGGGATTTTGCTTTAGGCTTGAATTTTTTAATACGTTCTACCTGAGGCGTAGGCATGTCTTCGTACTCTTGTATCTGTTGGAATAATTCCTTGTCGGTATCGTTTAATACCATCTTCCAGCTGACATGTTTTCCATTTATGCCAACATTTTCCAACATATCCATAATTCTGCTATAGCCTTCTGGTTTGAACCCTGGCTGTGTGGTGATATTTTCTAGCATTATGTCCCGCGCAACACAAAACAGCATTGTAATTGTTGAAAGTCTTTGTTGCCCATCAATTACCAAATATCTGTTCTCTTTATCAGGTACTAAAACCATGGGTCCAAGCAGATACTGCGCAGACTGCGTCTCATTTCTCTTTTTAACCGATTGAAAACTATCGGTAAGATCATCCCACAGATTACCAGCCATCTCCTCCGTCCAAGCGTAATTGCGTTGGAATTGGGGAACAAGAAATTGGTCGTCACCATTTAACAATTCCCACAAATTGGTAGCCTGTGTGTTGGAAAATTTACTAGTCACGGGCATCTCTACATCACAGTCGGTTGCTGGTTCCAAAAGCGTGTCTTGGCATACACATAAAATTTTTCATGAGTGTCTAACATTTTTTTCCCATTCCCCTGTCGGATATAGAAGTCATCCAAGGTCCGTTTTTGTAGCAATTTACCCCCATAACACACATCAAATTGTTTTGATTTTCCCCCCTTTGAAATATGATGATAAAACCACGGCGCTGGACTTTTTTGTATTCTAACTTCAACTATTTGTCTACCCCTTACCTCAACAATTTCAATTCTGACCAATTGTCCTAAAACCGCTTCGGAATGCAGATGCTTGTCAAGCGAATCCATAATATTTCTTTGTAGAACGTCACAAAGATGATCGTTTGACCTATTCGTAGAGCTGATAAGTCCAAAATCATAATCTAGTCCGGCAAGCCTTTCATCTGTCTCCCCAGTATCTTTTACTCCTATGTACATATATCCGCCTTCAGAATTTAAAAATGACTGGACTGTCTGTGGTATTACTTTACTACGCATAGTACTCAGCAATGATCCTCAATATTTTTCCAGTGGCCGATGGCACCGTATTGGTTATAAAAAGATCGATATGGGTCCAGTTCACAGTATTGTATCGTGCCGTTACGACGCTCCGTTGGGATGCGGGTGAAATTTGTTGTACAACAAAGTTAATTTAGATCAACTAAGTAGTATTTAAAGAAGAGTGTGCCACCTAATGGTATGTTCAACCCCAAAAGGTCGGCACAAAAGAATAACACGGATACAGTATTTAACCATGACAAATCAAAAGATGGCCCACGACCCACGGCAAAGGGGGAAGAACGTATCCAAAAAGGTGACAAGTTCATGCCAGATTATACCATTAAAGAGATGGAAGAGCGTATGGCGAACCTCCAAGAGGGTAAGGAGAAGACCGTGTTGTTGGCATGCATCAAGAGAAAGGAATCCAAGACCATCGACACGATAGCAAAGGAGCTATATAGGCGGCCGGGTACGATACGCGGCTGGTTAGTAAGGGGAAGAGATAGAGGTTTGAACGATTTGGATGACCGCAAGCCTCCTGGCCGAGCTCGATTGTTGAGTGATGCCATGATGAATACGATACAAGGGTGGCTGTCCAAATCGCCCGTACAGTTTGGATTTAAGAGGAAACGATGGCAGGCCAAGATGATGAAAGGTGTGATATACGAAAAATTAGGTGTGAAGTGTAGTCTCGACACCATACGTCGTACGATGCATGATGTAGATTACTCATTCCGCAAGTCAAGGCCAGCTCCACACAAGAGCGCTTCAGAGGAGGAACAAAAAGAGTTCAAGGAGACTACTGGAGAACGTCTTAGAACAATGGCGATTCTCGGATATGTCATAATGGCCCTGGATGAGGCATCATGTATGGTGGGCGGGTGGAACGGCTATGGCTGGCTGCCAGTTGGCGGTCATGAGACCATTCCCATGAGCTGGTCAAAAAAGTCTGTACGGCTTATGGGCGTGTTAGGGGACGGTTGGTTCCATATCGCCATTGTAAATTCGACCGACTCAGAGACCCTCAAGATATTCATGAACAAGGTCAGGGAGGGCGTGAGGAATGTGGCAGTCGTTTTGGATAATGTCTCGTCTCACAAGTCGCAAACGATGAACGAGTACGAGAGAGATTCCAATGGTGGTATGGTGCGCATCTTCCTTCCCAAGTATACTCCTCAACTGAACCCCATAGAGATGCTGTGGCGTGATCTCAAGCGCGCCTTGGCAGGCAACTACTTTGACTCGATAGACGACCTAAAGGCGACAATAACTGGCATTGTGAATAATAGCGAGTTGGCTCCTCCAAAACTCATGGATTACATGCTGCCTGATGGTGTCCGGCAACCCACCAAAACATCCTGTAATATATGGGACATGACATCAGAGACGCCCGGTTTGGCAGTAGCCGCCTGACCATACATGACATGTAATATGTATTCTATCTGATATACAACATTTATAATTCTGCCCCTGGTTTGGGTGTGAGTGTATCTCTAGAGCCTACCATATGTGGTATCATGCAGGTTAAGGTCGCCTAAGTGCCGGATTTTGAATATTACTTCTAAGCTAATAAGATCGAAAAATATTGGATCTTACTGCATTCCACTACGCATGACCTCCTCGCCAAAACTTTCCTTATTTTCTGTGTATTGATTTTCGGTCATTATTCTCTGCAAAATTTTTTGCTCAGAGTTGAGTATCTTGACCACCGCCCCAACATCTCCATTTACCAGCCTCACCCTAGGCGGATATTCTTGTGACAATACCTCGCAAACTGTACCCGTTGAATTTTCTGACAGTCCCCCACGCACCTCAACATAATCGCCTATGCAAACACCCGACTGTTCCACTAACGAATATGTCATTATAACCGCACCTCTTGTGCCATACGCGTATTGCCAAAGATGGTCTTTATAAGTAAGTACACCTGCGCGTTTGTATACACTCAGGTCCATCCCTTTCTGTACCCACAGGTATGCCAGTTATCCACACATCTGAAACAGTCTTGTACTAGGCGGCTATCGTTACATTACCTGACATAGCGGCGGATTCTTCAAATATGTTCCAGTCTGGATTCTTGGACAATTCCACTATGCCTTTCCATGGTACAATGCCGCGCTTCTGGCAGGTGCGCGTATAGCTCACCAAAATTGAAAATACGTGCATGCCCGTGCTAGTCATTAATTTGTGGCGCACGTTGCGCTGCAACACTATGGTGTCACGTATATCCAACTCAACGGGGTTATTGTTAGGAGGCATTCCTTTGTACCGCAGGAACGTAAACAGGTTCGGTGACGCGTTGTGTATGGTGGCGGCCATTGGATGGCCCCCGTATCCATCTGCGATACTGCACAGCTGTCGTTGCAGAGACAGGCAGTATTCGGGAGGGGCCGTATCCATGTATTTGATGCGTCTATACATGCACAGGAGCCGCCGGTACTGTATGTACGGAACGCTTCCCCTCTTTGCTTTTATGGCGGCTTTCTCGGCCATACGTAGTATGTGCACCCAGCACCGCTGAACAATGCGGAAACTGTTGTATCCTGCGTATCCGTCCACTATTACGGGTTTATCCAAAAGTGCGCTAAAGTGTATTTCGGGTATTGCACCGGCCCTACTTGCGGCCACCAGTACATATGTGGCATCAGGTATTGATGCCATCCAGGCATACCCCCTCTTACCGTATATCTTTAGTACTGTCTCGTCTAAATGGACGTACAATGCCAATATGATGTATTTCAGTATGTTTTGGTATGTTTTTTCCAGTGTCAGTGTTGCAATGGCTTTGCGCGCGTTCCATATGGTATTTGGTGATATCTCAAAATCATACATGTCTCTAAAATAGACAGACATTGTCTCATCAGTTGCACGTGTACCAAAGTATTCCACTACAAAACCGCGAGCCTTGGGACCGAGTGCCGTACCGGCAATAAGGGGACTGTCGGCTTCTGTAACGTGTCCGCATCTGTCGCATTTACACCGTCCCACTACAATCGTACCAGCCACTATACTTATTCTGTCTCCATCAAAATCATACATTTGTCGTACAACCGGTCGCAATATTATCACGTGTTCGTTGCCACAGTTGGCGCACCGGTGTATGTCGTATCGTTTAGTATATTCAGAACGGTTATGATGCGAGATGCCCTTGTGGCCCTGTGGCGGACCCGCTTTGCGACTATTCAGGTCCACATTAGGATCGTTCTTGGTGGAAGTATCGTTTTTGTTTGCGGCGTTGTCATCGGCGTTGTCATCGGCACTCTCAGAATCCAGAAGGGCTTCCTCTTTCTGGAACTTTTTTCTCTCGGCATTATACATTGACCCTGTAGATGAAGGCGCGTTTTCATTTTCATAATAGTTGAGGCGTCGCACCAAATATTCAATCTCAGATTCGTATCGGTCAATCATTGATGCCTTTTCCTCTTTCAATTGAATTACTTGAGCCCTGAGTTCCGTATTCTCTTTTTCTAAAAGATCGATTTTCTGGTATATTTTTCTTAATTCCTTTCTGAGTAGTGCAGAATCTCCCATTAAATCATCCAAATTTGATACCAGCTTTAAATCTTTCTATTCAAATCTGCCCCTTATGGGTGGACCTGAGTGTATACGCGCGTTTGATAATCTCGAAAATAACTTGTAAAAACATGCGTCCAAAAATAATTATACGCAATAATAATACATAATAATAAAATCTAATTTAAAATAAAAACATCTTGTACAATCCAGACATACATCGCAGATGAAATCTACAACAGAACCTATTGGTATGATCTTTAGAGCCTAGTAGTTGGAACACTAGCTGTGGAACTTTGGATGTGAACGTACTAAACAACATATGTCGCCTCAAGATTGGCTGAAGCCTTGAGGATGTACAGCAACAACGCGAACCATCTTACAATTGCAGTGGAGCTGTTGCCGTGTCTCGTTAGGTCGCCTCCAGGGCTTCTCTGCACTATCGGCCTAAGATGAAACCCAAGATGGGTAAAATGTCGCCACATGACAACTGCTCTTGTTGAACCATTATGAAAACGGGTGGACAATGGTAACAGAAAGCGATGTATCAATAGTTATGTCAAGTGTATCTGCACTCCTTGCAGCTATAAAACCTCCCCCTCGGTGCCGGTCAGTATGGAGACATTGGAGGCGTTCCCCTTTGCGTGGTCGCTACTCTCCCTAGATGGGCGTGGTACTCCATCTCGACTCTCTGGGACGGGACTATCTGCACTATGGGTATGTCGTCGGATATGGGCCTAACGGAGTGCGCCTCCCTGCGTGTCATTTGATGAGAGCAGAGAACAGCTTGCATATGGCAGCATAGGTTTTTCTGCCTACCTTCCCTATGCGCTTAGCTATGATCCTTTTCCCGACGCCGAATATCTTGTCTACTATAGCATTGCTGTCTATGACCAGTTCTCCAGACTCCATATCTTTGCTTGTAACCGACACACTGTATTCTGACGGTCTCAGGTTTGACGTGAGTGGTACAGCCACTACGTCACCCGAGAGCCGGTTGTACCTGTTGTTTGATACGATGATTGCAGGGCTGGCTTTCTTATGTTGTAGATCAGAAAATGGGAATGGCAGTATGACAACATGGCGCTGCTGGATTAAGCCTTCAGATACTTGTTCCACACCTCGTCCCCCCCCACTGTCCCAGATCTTCTTTAGCGATAGTTCCGAGTGTTGTACCACATCATCAAAGCCATCCTCTATCGATTGCGATATGTCTGATGCCTTACGGATCAGGAGTTTTTTGTTTTTCAGGACGACTACCAGTTTGGACCCCTTCTCGACTGTGAGCTGCTTTCTGATCTCCTGTGGTATAGAGATCTGACCCTTCCCTGAAACAGTAACGATCCTCACTATCGGTTCTATAGTTGGAAACATAAGTAACCCCGCATTATGAAAGAAATAAATGATCAAAACTTTAGTCTGATGCATGGATGACCAAACCGAAATCAAAAAAATAAGGACGGCCCTAAGACAAACCCGGGGTACGCGCAAGTACGCCCGTGTCGTGGCTGTGAACATGGTGCGCGTCAACAGGCAGAGCCCCACATTCGCTGCAGAGATGCTCGGCGTTGACCGCGGCACAGTCAATGATTGGCTTAACGCCTACGACCGCGAAGGTCTAGACGGCCTCGCCGACGATGCGAGGCCGGGCCGTCCTCCCTTCGTGCAGCGCGATAAACTGGAGAAGATAGTCGACGATGCCAAACGATTTACCGCCTATGAGTTCGTTGAGCTAATAGAGAAAAAGACCGGCGTGAAATACAGCGAGCCACACGCGCGCCGCCTGCTGAGGTCGCTGGGCTTTGCCGTCAAGAAGACTCCCCGGATATCTGACCGTGTTCCGCTAAAAGAGGATCTCGAGATCTGGCAAAAAGACACCAAAAGGGAGGTGGAAACACTTGAAAACGAGGGTTTCACGCTTGTAATGTCAGATGAAAGCCACCAAAACTTGAACATCTTTGGTTCTGGCGCGGTCTATGTGCGCGGCAACGCCAAGCCAATACTAACACAGCTTGGTAACCAGCGTCAGACCATCTACGGCGGCATCACGCTGGATGGCGAGACGTGCTACATGACAGCCAGCAAGGCCAACGACAGGTCGTTCATCAGATATATGGATAAACTGCGGCACCACTTTGGCAAGGTGGTGGTGGTCGTCGACAATGCCGCATACCACAATTCCGGACGCGTGCGACGATACCTGAAAAAGAACAACAACATTGTCAAATTGATATTCTTGCCTCCATACTCACCGTTTTTGAACCCGGCTGAATGGTTGTGGCGCAACGGCAAGGCAAAGATACGGCGCACTTTCAGGAGGCCTGCCAAGAGCTATTTCAGGAGAAAAATCATGTCGGTGTACGAGTCGCTTGAAATAAAGTTCGACCCGCGCAACATCCTGTTCAGAGATTTAAACAAAATATTGCCGACGTAAAATTCCTGGTGGGTTATTTATGATCCCAACTATAACATGCATTATGTAAGATTTTTCTTACTCTTAAACTAATATGATGGAGTTCTGGGGATTATATCGATAAGTAAACACATTGCGATGCGTACAATCCCACATCAAAAGGTTCTTTAGAAAATACGGTTGAGTATCAACCGTGTTTGCGATAGAACCCGTGTACGTCATAGGTCTATACTCAGTATATGACTCCCTCATGGTGCGATAACCGCCTATATGTCTGGCCTAACTGGAATGATGTTATGCGATTCTATCATGTATGCGATTTGTTCGCTTATAGCCATTAGATAGACTCTGACAGACGAGTAGAATGAACCACCTTTTTCGCCAAAATTATATGAATGTATATTCATGTTATATGGATGAGGCGAAGATTTATCCCCAAGAGGCTGTTTTCTGGACGGCAGGATCAAAAAATAGAATATCTGCCGACTAAAATTCAAACCATACCCAGAGATGGGCTTCGATGGATTGATGTACTAAACCCCCAGCGCGAGGATGTGGAATCATTAGCTGCTGAGTTTGGCTTTCATTCTCTCAATGTGGAAGACTGCTTAGCCAAATTTGAACTTCCCAAATTGGACAGTTATGACGATCATTTTTTTGTCATACTAAGCTTTCCGCCATTAGATGGTAAGAACGGGCTGGGTTATGGACAACTCTCCATGTTCGTGGGGCCTGATTACCTAGTTACAATACATCAAGGTGATCTGCAACCATTAAATGACTTGATTTTGACATGTCAAGATCCAAAGACGAGTCGTAGTATAAAGTCCACAGGATTTCTGGTTCACGATATCGTTGATGTCTTGGTGGATGATCTCTTACACATGTCTAGAAAGATAATTGCTAATTTAGAAGACCTAGAAGAGCAGGTGTTTAATGATTCCATATCTGTGGCGCGCGAAATATCATTTCTGCGTCGTGATATCAACAAATTGCGCAGGATGGTTAGACCACTGAAAAACTTGGTTAATTCCATATCTGATGATATTGAACGATTCGAGAGCGAAAAATCATTGGAGTTGTACTTTGATGATGTCATAGATCATATTGATAAGGTGATTGAGACTCTAGAAGAGTCTCGGGAGACCATGGATATATACAAAGATACGGACTTTATGCTCAGTACTGAAAAGACCAACAAGGTACTGGCCGTTCTTACAATAATTTTTGCCCTGGCAATTCCTGCCACGGTCATTGGTACATTCTACGGCATGAATGTATATCTGCCTGGCGTGGATGCCATTATACCTGGCGACTATGGCGCCTTTCTGCTTATAGTGTTGGCCTCAATTATACCTGCAACCATCATGGCCATATACTTTAGACGTCTGGGCTGGATGTGATCTCGTGCAAACTAACCGATACTCGTGTCAATACATGTTTGGGATTCTCTGAGAGTACTATTAGTAGCCCTGAGTTGGGACCTACGTTATCACACAGTCCGGTATGACTCTGTCGATTTAGTGCGTGGCATCCTGAATATGCATCAAACGTACCGTCGCGTTCCATGTATCTGTCCAGATATCTCTCTGATGGAACAAAGTATACATCAAATGACGCATCCGTCGATACAGAGTAGCGGAACGATGTTGACTCTGCATTGGTGCATATGGGAATGAATTGAACATGACTCTTTGACTCCATACTCTGCGCAGCACCCTGTATATCTGCGAATATGGGAGTATATGGCTCCTGATTCAACTGCGTCCCTTGAATGTAGTTTATGGTGCTTCGTAACCAGTCTACACCGTATCGATATAATGGCGGACTCCAGCCAATCTGACAGTCTGAAAAGCCATGTTGTAGTGAGACCACCTGACGACCTCCTATGTTTTGTACACTATTACTGTTGTACTGTGTCGTATCATTCTGTATCGGCGTACCATCCCATGATATAGTCACATCGTACAGTATGTTTGCTGATGTGTTTGGTCCCTGAGCATCTAGGTGTACGTATATTGCATATTTGGAGAGCGCCTGCTCATGCGGTGAGCCATAAATGTAGTGACCATACAAGGCGTTTGACAGTATGGCCGTAAAGGCCATACCAACTAAAATTACATACGTAATAGTCTTCACTACTATGATGTGTAGGTATCCCTCTTATCATTCACTCGCTGAAGTGGCAGTATTCCTTGGGTGGGAGAATTCTTCATACTCCCAGGATTTATCACAAGAATATGCGCTTAAACACTGTTTTATTATGGCTATGCGACAGGAGACTGATATACTATCTTGGAGTGTTGACAGCTTTGTGGGATACATCTCAAGTATGAACCCTTAAATTAACTTCAATAATGATAAAGAGCATGATGGCTTCACGTGGGTATGATATGACACCTACCATGTATTCGCCGGATGGTCGTATATATCAGGTTGAGTATGCCATTGAGACTGTCAAGCGAGGAACACTGGCCATAGGCCTGATCAGTCCTGAAGGCGTTGTAATGGCCGTCGAGGAGAAGAGCCGTGCGTTACAGACCATAGACAAGACACAAAAGATATTCCAGGTGGACAACCACATAGGCGTGGCTGCGGCTGGCTATATTCCTGATGCCCGTATAATGGTGGACAATGCACGCCTCTTTGCGCAGAATAATAGATTGGCGTACGATGAGGAAGCCAGCATAAATTCCATAGCAAAGTATTTGGCGGATCAGTCTCACCAGTTTACTCAGTATTCGGGAGTGAGGCCCAACGGCGTATCTCTCATTATAGCCGGCGTTGATCAAAAAGAGGCAGTCTACGTGACAGATCCCAGTGGAACATTTGTATCATATGCTGCAGTGGCCATTGGTGCAGGATCTGATGATGTCAACCTGTTTTTGGAGAAGAACTATACATTTGATATTACACTGGACGCGGCAGCTGCACTTACCATATCTGCAATAACTCAGAAGCGCAAGGATATGGATAATGTGACCAACATCAAGATGGCAAAGATAACTGCAGAATCAAAGACGTTTGAAAGAATACCGGACGCTGAACTGAGCTCCTATGTGAAAAATTCTGGAACTTGATACAGATTGGGCCTAGAGGACCGATGGGGCCATGTTGTTGATATTTTACGAGATATAATCCCCGTATATGACAAAGTAAATACGTACATCTCTTTGGGCCATGATAAGGAGTATCGGCGCAATGGCATACGGGGAGAAGTGAGTGATAATAATGTCATACTCGACGCGGGTTCGGGATTTGGCAATATGTCAAAGACTGCCATGGAGCTGTGTAACAATCTATCCATTGTGATGTATGATCCGCTCCTTCCAATGCTGCGCAACACTTTGAATGTGTTTGATACTGCTCCTGACATGACAAATGGGATATTTGAGCATCTTCCATTTCGTGACAAGACCTTTGATGCTGTAATGTGTGGTTACTCGTTACGTGATGCCATCAATCTTCGTGTGGCTGTCGGCGAACTGCATCGTGTGACAAAGGATGGAGGCCGACTTATAGTGGTGGATTTGGGCAAACCCGATAATATTATAATTCGTGCTGGCGTCTCGTTTTATCTTCGAATGATATTGCCTGTATTGGCACTGATGGCAGGAGGTCGATTGGGCCTAAAGTTCGCTGCCTTATACGATACCTACAAAAAATGGCCCACAAACAACTCACTCAAAGAGATATTATTAGAAAAGTATGAGTCTGTACAAATTCAAAAGGGCATGATGGGCGGAGCTGTAATGGTGGTTGCATACAAATCTGTACATGTCCCAACCTCACAATAACTGGCCATTGAGAGTCTAACAGACCGACAACATTGCAAATATTATATGATGAACGTACATCTTTAGCGGGTTTCTCTTGTAGGCACAAGACATTATTGCAGATATATCTTAGAATACTAATCTTGATAATCATTCAGTCTTTGCGGAAGGACAACCTGATATACTTGATGTTATGATGATATGCACACAAAACAGTCTGTTGTACCATGTATTGGGCTGGCTGTGACTGCTTTTTGATATAATTTCCGTAGACTTTATGGCAAAATTTAATTTTGAAACAATGATATCTGTATCTGATTGGAACAGATTTATCTTAACATTATAGGGACTGAGTGGATCATAGTTGTCTTTGTTGCACTTGTACTTTTGTTGGGAACCGGCAAGCTACCCGCCGCCGCTAAAAAGATGGGCCGTGTAGCCGCAGACATAGAGAAGGCCAAAAATGACATTATACAGCAGACACGCCCCGACCTTACAATTCGAATGAGTGGGCCTGTAAAGACAGAACGTCAAAAACTTGAAGCCATGGCCGAGTCGCTGAATATTGACTATACAAATCTCTCCACTACAGATCTTAAAAAAGCCATACAAGACAAGATTGGAGGACCATCTAAACCTGATGACAACTAATCTAAATAGATGCATCATGTCTTAACATACTGTAATGGTCAAATACGCCTGCCCCGAATGTGGCTCGTCCATGGTTGTGCGGTCCAGCCATGGAAGATGTTTCATATCTTGTGCTTGTGGAATTTCGCATGCCATACCTGATGATGCGGGTGAACCAAACACTGCATTTTTAAAATTCTTACACATAATGGATAGACGCACAAAAGATACTGGCCATGACAAAAGAGACAAATCCACTGGCACAGCAGAACCCCTCAAAACAGTACAAACAAAGACCCCCGCCACCCAGATATCCTCTGCTACAAAACCTACTACACCGATACGGCCCACTGTAACGCAAAAACACAACACCATCACTGACGTATCGCAGAGACCGCCGGCTACGACAACAGACCCGCCCAGATGTCGTCCCAAAGCCGATATTGTAGCGATGATAAAGGGCAAAAATCCAGACAAAATAACCCGAAACCTTCTGTTTACACAAGAGTACTATGTCTGCCAATATGTCGTATCTGATTCCTCTGGACCTGAACCTGGTCAAACACCACACCAGTTAACAATTAATCCAAAACTTGCAGAGTATCTTGAGAATAATGGCATATCAAATCTGTATAAATTTCAACAAGAGTCGTATGATGCTATCATAAGCGGAAAGGATGTTGTCGTGGTTGCCCCCACTGCATCTGGCAAGACCGAGTCGTTTTTGATCCCAATAATACAGATGTCCTCCGAGGTAAAGAGTCCAATGTTTGCCTTGATTGTATATCCAACAAAGGCACTGGCCAAAGACCAACTTGCCAAAATACAAACCATGGCTGCATCGGTGGGAGTGAGGGTCGCAATATTTGATGGTGACACGCCATATGTGACCAGAGAGCGTATACTAAAATCGCCTCCTCACATATTGATAACGAACTTTGACATCATAAACTATCATCTTCCACGCCAATCTAGATTTGCAGAGTTGTTGTATAATGTCCGTATATTGGTGGTCGATGAGGTTCATACGTACTCTGGAATATTTGGCAGTAACGTTCATCACTTGATTAAAAGACTTGATCGTGTCTGTATGCATCCGTTACAGATGGTGGCTGCATCCGCTACAATGAATGAACCAGTTCGGTTCTGCTCTGCCCTTTTGGACCGTGATGTAGAACTAATTAAGACAGATCAAAGACGGGGCCGTATAGACATCATAATGATGTCTGCATCAGATGAGAATAAGCGTGACATGATACTACACGTGACTCGACAACTTATCTCACAAAAACACAAAACACTTGTGTTTAGCAACTCACACCGCGGGGCAGAGTTGATTTCGTTGAATGCCAAAAGGAGTGGCCTTGATGTATCTGTGCATCGCTCTGGCATACCCGTGCAGGAACGCCACAAAGTTGAAGACAGATTCAAGAACGGAGGCTTGATGGCCATCTCTTGCACTCCTACCTTGGAGCTGGGTATTGATATTGGTGCAGTGGATGGAGTAGTATCATCACTGGTCCCTGTAAATCGGCTACTACAGCGAGTCGGACGGGCTGCCCGCCGAGACCGTCGTGGGTATGCTGTACTGGCACTGGGCAATGATCCCATGTCTACATACTATGAGCGTAATCCCCAAGACTACTTTGAGGATGCTGAACTACTGTATATAGATCCCACAAATCCCATAGTACAAGAGTATCATATGGCAGCCATGTCTCTTGATGCCCCTCTACGCATAAGTGACGTGCCTCTCGAACACCGTCCGGCCATACAGCGATGTGCTGATGCGGGACTGGTACAGAATCGTGACGGAAACATTATTCCAATGCGTGACAAGATATACCGCCAACTTGAAGAGTACAGCATACGTGGTATGGGTGAGAGTATACGTATAATAATAGATGGCAGGGCTCAAGGTACCCGCGCCCTCCCCATGGCTCTGAACGAACTGCACACCGGCGCTACATATTACATGAGTGGTCTACCATATGAGGTGATAAATCTAGATGTATCCGCCTCAAAGATGGCGCATCTAAAGACGACAACTATGTCCCGACCCAGCACACACCCACACTCCACAAAAAACCCCACGATTGTAAAGATACATGATACTAAAACCATGTGGAATACACAGATAGCTCACTGCACACTGAGTATACTCCAGACTGTTAGTGGATACTACACAAAAGATAGATCTGGCAAGGAAGAACTAACGCTCTTGGATACGCCCCACTCGTACGATTTTATCACCAAGGGCCTGGTGTTCTGCGTACCCATGCATGATATATCCGCCTCCGATGGGATGTCGCCCTCCAGTGATGCATCTGGCAGATATGATATATCTGCATGTCATGCCGTTGAACATGTCATTATAGAGGGTGGTAATATGATAATCGGCGGTGTTGCGCAAGATATGGGTGGAATATCTCTGGGTGGTACAGGTGCAATATTTGTGTATGATGGTGCCGTTGGTGGAAACGGTGCTACCCGAACATTATACGACAAGATAGAGATGGTGATAGAGCGAAGTGCTCAGATACTAAGACAATGTCCATGTAAGAGTGATTCGGGCTGTCCCCAGTGTACATATTCGTACCGTTGTGGCCTTAACAACGAACAGCTCAACAAACCTGGCGCCCTAAAGGTCCTAGAGAGTATTATGCATGGAGATAGAGGTCGTCTAGAGGATGGATTTGGCAATCAACTGTATGATATGTGATGTATGCCGCGCATGGGGATAAATATGGCTCAATTGTTTGATTTTTCATGAAGACTGCACTGATCACAGGATGCTCATCTGGTATAGGACTATGCACAGCCATTGCTCTGGCCAAGGATGGCTACACTGTACATGCCACCATGAGAGATACTACAAAAGATGGCAAAATTAAAAGCGTTGCCAGCAAAGAGTCGGTAAAAATTTTGGTCTCTCAACTAGATGTCACCGATGAAGGTTCTATATCTTCTGCCATAAGTTCAATAATAGAGCAGTCCGGGACAATAGATGTACTGGTGAATAATGCCGGCTTTGGCCAGTTTGGCACCGTCGAGGATACCTCACTATCGGACTTCAGGAGCCAGTTTGACACCAACTACTTTGGTGTTGTATCGATTATACAGAAGGTCTTACCGTATATGCGCGCCCAAAAGTCGGGCAGAATTATAAATATAGGTTCAGTAGTCGGACGCATGGGCCTGCCTTGCTCACCAGCATACATAAGCACAAAGTTTGCCCTAGAGGGACTGACTGAATGTCTCAGGTATGAACTGGATCAATTCAATATACAGACCACAATAATAGAGCCAGGGGTGATCAAGACATCATTCTTTGACTCTATGAAGATGACCCAGTCTGACAACAAAGTATATACAAAGATGCTGGACCATATAATGTCTGGTCTACATATGATGGTACAGATGGGCACTGACCCAAAAGTGGTTGCAGATATGATAGTTGATGCCATACATCAAGAGAAGATGCAACCTCGGTATGTGGCCGGTGCGGATGCTGAAATGTTCATGAATGCTAAAAGTTCCAGAACCGATGCTGAGTTTGAAGAGTTCATGAAAAGAGAGGTATTTCCTCAATAACAGGGTGTACACATGAATCCTCCAAAGTGGAAGACATTGCGCCACAACGGCATACTGCTACCTCCACAATATATACGTCAAAATATTAAATTTAAAATAAAAGGAAAGTATGTGGAATTAAACGATATACAAGAAGAGATGGTATACCAGTGGGCCAAAAAGAAGGACACGCCATACGTATTGGATGCTGAATTCCGCAAAAATTTTGTAAATGATTTCATGAGTACATTCGATAAAAAAATAAAATTCAGACATAGCGATCTGGACTTTGAAGATGCATTCAGACTAGTAGATCAGGAGAAGGAGATGAAGCTTCTCTTGACAAAAGAGGAGAGAAAAGAGTTGGCTGCTAGACGCAAAGCAAAGCGTGAGGAACTCAAACAAAAGTATGGAACGGCAGTCATAGATGGCGAGGAGGTGGAACTGGGAAATTATATGGCTGAACCGCCGGGAATATTTATTGGTCGGGGGAAGCATCCTTTCCGAGGAAAATGGAAACCCCGAATATCACAAAAAGATGTAATTTTAAATCTAGACAAAAAAGCCAAATTGCCACCTGGTGATTGGGGCGGGATTGTACATGAACGTAGTGGCGTCTGGGTGGCGAAATGGACAGACAAGTTGACTGGCAAGACAAAGTATGTTTGGTTAGCTGACACATCAAAACAGAAGCAGAATATGGACAAAGTAAAGTATGAGAAAGCAATAATGCTGGCAAATAATATTGATAAAATAAAAGAGTCATTATACCGTGATATGTCTGATAAAAAAAAGTCAAAGATAGCCACTGTATGTTATCTGATATATCGTACTGCCATGAGGGTAGGGGATGAAAAGAATGAAGAAGAGGCAGATACCGTAGGAGCGACTACACTGCGCAAAGAACATGTCAAAATAGATAAAAATACAATAAAATTAGATTTTCTAGGTAAGGACAGTGTCCGCTGGCAAGAGACGATTTTATTAAAAGACCATGAGGTACAGTTCAAAGATAATCTACTGGATTTAATTAGCAATAAAAAAGAGACTGATGAAATATTTGATGGAATAAAATCCCAGACAGTAAACAAGTATCTCTCGGGTGTGATAGATGGTGTCACCGCCAAGGTATTCAGGACATATCTGGCCACAAGAGTAGTCACCAAATATCTATCTGAACACGATGATCTGAAAAAAGTATCTGCACCCAAAAAACTGTACCATGCTAAGATGGCAAATCTACAAGCGGCCATACGGTGTAACCACAAGCGGGCCATACCAAAGACGTTCAACCAATCTCTACAGAAGAAGAAGGACAACCTCAAAAAAATAAAGGCACAAAATACTTGGGCAAAGACTGAAGAGACTGTAAAAAAGGTAAAAGACGCCAAACCAAAGACTGAAAAACAGAAACAGAGGCGACGTGAACGACTCAAACGCCTTCGCGCACTTATACGACAGAGAAGAGAAAAACACAGCGAACGTGTGGAGAAGCAGTCGCTATTGATCAATTTGGCACAAAATACCAAAGACTATAACCTTGGAACATCACTCCGTAACTATATCGACCCACGAATTCTAAAGGCCTGGACCGATGAGATGGGTATGGAATGGGAGAGGATGTATACAACTGCACTACAAAAGAAGTTTTTGTGGGTTGGAAAGGAGAAGACATCTTGGCGTAAAGTAAAGAGTGGTGTGTATAATGCAGACTGATGTGATTCTGCCTTCAATGCAGTACTGTTCGATAGGCACATAAATCATACATCAAAAACACCATACATTCTATCTACAGTAAGGCCATACCTGCATTCTTTGTACAGTATACTTGTGCTGTAATGTTATCAGCATGCGTGCTTGCCTTTGAGTGTCTGGGTTATCGACCCCCTGATGTGTACAAAAAAAGAATCATTTAATTTCTGTTATAATACACATGATGTAGTGCCGGGGTAGCTCAGCCTGGTTAGAGTGCCAGTTTGGTGTCAAGAACTCCCCTCCAAAGGTAAAACTCATAATCTGGAGGTCGCGGGTTCGAAACCCGCCCCCGGCATTATATCCTTTTTGCCACTATTATGTCCACCAGGTATCTGACCGATGTGCGGGAGTTGATGCGTATCTCCCATGGCACAAATGATGGTTGTGCAGTATAATCTGAAACTTGAAAGCCCAAATGTTGTATGTGCTCTCGTATAGTAATGCTGTCCATGGGTGTTTTTACAGTACTGTTTCCCCGGCTATAGTCGTACGGGTCAGACAGCACGATATATTTTGTTGCGTGTGATATCATACTCTTCAGCAGCGTATGCGGCTCCACCACATCTAGCATGTTGAGTGCAACCACAACATCATGTGTACTAAACCTGCCCTGCTTGATGTCTGCCAATACATATCTGACGTTTGGAGACTTTCTCCTTGCGTACATCAAAGCAGGAAACGACATGTCGACCCCCATCAACATATTATCATGCTGGAGGTTACCGGCCGAGCACCCCATCTCTAGTATGCTGAATCCTTTTGGTATATGTTTTAGAATTATATTGTACAGACTTGATGTCGAGTTGGCTGCGTATATTGCCGCCCAGCGACGTTCTATGGAGCCCCTGTCGTCTTGACAGTCCGCCGGCATGCATTTGGCAATAAATCTTTGAGTATCTCCCGTACATCGTCGCATCATCTGTAGGCCCACCGAATGTCTGCTCGACAAGTAAAATGTTAGATTGTCTACTAAAATGGGAATGCCTGATATTATGGGGTATGATGCATGGCAATGATCACACAACAAAAAGTCTGATGCATGGTGCGTGTTCAATACATTATGGCATTTTACACACTTTAATTCCCACACTGCATACAATTTTGCACGGATAATAATAAATGTGGTAGAATGTCATATGTGATAATTGACCGAGTATGAAGATTTTGTAGAGGCACTTTTTGATCAGATGCATGTAGAACTAAATGAGGAGTCTGAAATTAGTAAAATCTACGAGAGTATACCTGATGATGCGCCCACCTTTGAGACTCTCGAATCAGTAGCAGGCCAAGTATTTCCGACCATGCAGCAACAAGCTGCCGACTTTTTACAACTACCTCCAAACAAGAACGTTCGTTTAGAGTATCCAGAGTTGGCAGAATTAAAGACCATAAAGGGCAGAAAAGTATTCTGTAATGCAGATTCTCAACAATTTGTTGCTGAATTGTTTGGCGCCGTATCTGCATTTGATGCTGGCCGTATTATAAAATTAATTGAAACAAGTCCGGCTAAATATCTGGTATATTCCACATATGCCATACAATACATATCCAAAATAACCACCACGTATGGGGACTATATGGATGATGTCATATTTATCAATAAATTCATACTAAAACGATATCCTGGAATAATACTTTACAAGATGGGGAATGCACAATCCAACTATGAACGCGTACGCTCTGGATATATTGGAGCCGTAAAGATGACAGTTCTCGAAGAGTCTATCCACTCGATGCAGAGATCACTGTATGAACAGAACCGTCAGGCGGCAATTGGCGTTAACATAATCAATGAAAAGATTGCTCAAACAATACTAGACATGGATGGTGACGACGTAAAGGCACTATCTGCATATCTGAAACTACAACCTGTTCCGGATGAGTTTCCTTTTGCGCAAAAAGCTAATTTATTCTTCTTTTTAAATCCGGATCATTTTCTGCATAACCAGATTGGCCCGGACATCATGACTTTTACACATGTAAACGTGGATGCAAAAATATCTGAATATGTACCAAAACTCACTGACCTATATATGGAATGGCTTCCTCACATACAGCGACATCATGCCGCATTCACTGTGATGGAGGGTATGGCAGCCTATACACTGAAGAATATTTTGGAGAATGATTCAGATTATTTGGAGTACAAAAATACATTCATGCCTGCAAGTACCACAACATATCAGGTCCGTAAAGATATGGGAACGGAGTTTGTTGAATACTTGGTGAAGAGTATGGGAGATGCATCATTTGCAAAGATGCTAGATACTCCTCCTAGCACTGCCGAATTAAAGGATCCTGCAAGGTATATTCAGCGAGTCAACCCTTGAAATACCTATGTCTCTGAATGGGTGTCGTATAGGCCCCATCTGTGAGTTAACAGAAAAATGCCTCAAATACTAGATGCGATGGTCCAATATGAGAACGTCCTGATTTGTAATGGTGTGGCTTTGAGTCTAAAAGTTCATCTGCGAATCATGGGGATTTGAAATTGTATCGGACCCGGTCCCCAAAAACTACATGATGGCTAAAAAACACCTTGGGGAGAACCATCATGCAGACAACTCGGCAATTGTGGCAAACCTAGTTGATTTCTTAGATACCGACTAAATCTTACCGTCTTTTACACGTTTTACCTGCAACTTCACCAGCTTACTCCTGTGGAACGTCATTATGATGTCTAGATCTTTGCGTATGGCCTTGATCTCACTTTCTAGTCTGGCTATTCGTTCGTAAATGGTATCTTCACTCATATGTATGTGAAATCTGTATTTGTTTAAAAAGCTATTGTAGTGTATTAGACAAATTTGTGTCTGTAAAATGTACAATCAGTCATTCCTTGTGTATGACAATCACAATAGTCCAGGACCATATACTATTTTTTGACATCCTAGTTTGAACTTCAAACATTTCTCTTAACCATGTCGAGCTCTGCGTCTACCCATACTGTCTATTGTGTTGGTCATACCGACATGTGCTGTTCTATGGGTCTAGGCAGACGGTTATCTCAAAGCAGTCTGAGTCCTCAGACTATGTCCAATTCCATAAGAGCCAAATCCTTGGCATTGGTACGCCTCCACATCTTGAGGATCACACAGTATGGACCTGTTATGGCAGATAATGACCTTGGCATCTCTGCTCACCTTATACATCACACTTTCAGCATCTTGGTTGCGCCCAGATCATGTTGTCTTTAACTCGTTACCATCTGGCCGAGCTTTTCAATGTTTTTAGGATCAATCTTAATCATCTTCTCAAAACACTCCGAGGCCTCGGTGTATCTCTCCAACTGAGCAAGTATTGTGGCCTTACCGTAGTATGCATCTGAGTTCTGAGGGTCCATACGTACGATATAGTCATAGGCGGCGATAGCCTCTTTGTGTCTACCAGACATGAAAAGCGCCATCCCCATACTGCTGCGGACGGAGAGATTTGTCGGATCAAGTTCTATCGCCCTGTTAAAGCAGTCTATTGCATCGCTATGTTTACCTAAATCCCAAAACACTGTTCCCATCTCAGTATGCAAATCAGCATTCTGCGAGTCTAACTTTATTGCTCTTTTAAAATGATTGATGGCTTCACCGGGCCGGCCCAAATGCTCTAGTGCCGCACCTATACAACTATAACCTCTTGCATCTTCTGGGTTTGCAATAATGGCTTTCTCAAAATATTCAATTGCTAACTCCAAGTTATTATCATATAAAAAACGCATACCTTGTGTTATGTACGTACCTGAGTCTTTATCGCTATGAATTTTGATATTGGTCTGCATCTGTCTCTTGTGGATTAGATTGGAGCGGTTGCGCTTGCTCTGAACTCTCTGTCTTCGCCTGCGCGCCACACTGCTTGATTAGAGGCGGTTGAATATATACTACGTGGTAAAATACTGTTGTATATGTCGATATAGTGTTGTATCTGTCTCAAGATCTTGCCCCAAAAGAGATTCTTGATATCATATAATAATTCGGCACAAATAGGCTATGATCTAATCCTTTGCATTACAAACCTTCGCACTCTGTACGTAATAATGACCGGCGATCCTATATACACTGTAACATTGAACAAGATTATAGCAGTACCCAAGAGTATAACTTGAATCTCTGAATTATCATCAATCAAAGATAGAGGTGAAAGGGAGTATATCATGGGTGTGATAATGCCACGTATTATGGCACGCAAAGTTGGACTCTCCCTTTCAATGTCTGCCACTGCCGGAGAGAAAGAGTAGTAGAATGTATTGAACAAAGACATGAATGCGGTTCCTGACTCGGTTGAAAGTATTGTGTTGTCCCGAATCTCGCGTAGCATCTGTACTTGTGATGCAAGCTCAGTGTTATACGCTGCAGTGGCTATGAGGCACCCGCCACCCTCTTGGGCATGTTGTTCCTGTGGTAATTCTGTGTTGGTCTGCTGGGCAGATGCCGCAGATGCGGGAAGTACTCTGTATATTGTATCGTGCGAGTAGCTTGCTATGTACAGGTAGCCGTCAGGCCCGGTGCGTATATTGGTGATGCATCCTAACCCTTCTGCCAATATTATCTCCTCTAGGGAATCCCCTGGATCCGCAACTGTATCTTGCAGACCTGGAGATGAAAACACAAACCCATCTCTGTTCTGATTCATTGTAAAGATGTAGAGCCGTCCATGATTGCAGTCGCCGACAAATATCGAGTTGTTGTACTTGTCAGTCTCAGCAAAGTCCACAAAACCAATTCCCGTTGGCGCCACGGTACGATGCCATGTAAACTTGGGATCTTCATACTGATAACTCTCACTCATTGTCATGCGTACAAGGTCATCTTTTGTTGCCGGACCCATGACAACCTCCCACCCGCTGTTGAAACCCTCCTGTACAATGTTTATCTCATCAGAGTTGTCAGGACCGTTCTCTGTGTCCCACATCATATCGGTAACAGGATCAAATGCAAGACCAAAACTGTTTCTGATTCCCACCGCATAATATTCGCCAGGCGGATCTACCCGTAGTATGACACTGGTATCAAGATAGTCCGTCATATCTGAAGGATAATAACTTCCCGGTTCCTTGTTTTGTAAGAGTCCGTATCTTCCCGTGTCCCCAACTACTGCATATACCTGGCCGTCAGGACCGGTAACCATGGCTCCACCGTTATGGTACAGGTTGACTGGAATATCGATCATCACAACAGGATCAATCAAAGACTGTCCATCCCATGTGTATCGCTCTATCCGGTTGTAGATGGGTTCTCCATGCTCGTCTGGAACTGTATAGTACAGATATACAGACTCTCCAGACCTGGTTATGCCTAAGAGCCCCATCTCCCGGAACGGAATTGTGTCTACAGTTAGTACTGCATCAGATACCAACTGTCTGTCCTTGACTAGTCGGACATCTCCATTCTGCTGTAGTACCAACAAGTCGTCATTGGGCATGAACTCCATACCGGTGAGACGGCAACAGAACCCCGAAACATACGTCTCCAGTACGAGTTCATCATCATATATTACTGGCTCGGCCGCTGCAGCATGCACCATAAATAATACGATACACGCAACTACAAGGACAACATACAACATACTTAGTTTATCTTTTTATGAGATAAGGTTTCCCTTCCAGCGTTGAGCGATGATCTAAATTGTACAGTATGGACAACTTTGAGCCTGCCTGAGTAGTGCTAATAACGGAGTCTGACCATGAATACGGTAGATCTTTTATACAAAAATCATCCATAACGCACAAAAATACTATTACAACTCTATCATTGTACGCTATGCGTAGATGTTTTTCTAATATTGTACAATTTAGATCATCACCTACCTCTGGGAGGAGAGTCTATGGGTATAAAAGCTCAAGATGTCACACGTCTAAACACCCGAACAACTTCCACATTTAAATTAACATAATGTTGTACATTATATTGATGGCTTACCTTAAGTGCATATTCTCAGAGTGTGGGCTTGAATATCCTGTGAATAGTGTGGCGTTTCGCTGTGAACATGGCCATCCCACTGATGTTGTATATGATAAGACCCCGTCTACATCCCTTAAGGAGACATTTTACAAGAGACGCGATCACCACGGCAATATCTTTGATGAGAGTGGAGTCTGGCGATTTAGAGAGTTGTTGAACTTTTGCCAGATAGATACATTTGACACGATAGAGTGTGCAAACCACTTTGTGTCACTAGATGGGTCGGAAGGTCGCCTGTCCAAACCATATCATATGAAACGGGCGGCGCAGTTTGCCGGAGCCGAGGGTGAGTCGCTGTGGCTGCAACCTGAGGGATACAACCCCAGCGGTTCTTTCAAGGATAATGGCATGGCTACTGCTGTGACTCACGGCAAGATGGTAGGCGCCAAGAGACTAATCTGCGCATCCACGGGAAACACATCTGCCTCGGCGGGCATGTTTGCCGCCAACGAGGGAATGGAATGTGATGTGTATATTCCGGCCGGCCAGATAGCTCCGGGAAAACTAAGTCAGGCGTACCAATTTGGAGCTCAGATTATAGAGGTTGATGGCAACTTTGATGATGCCCTTGAGCAGTCACTCCGAGATGTGGACAGTGATGGTTATACGGTAAACTCGATAAATCCTTTCCGTATTGAGGGTCAAAAGACAATTCCGTATAGGCTACTTGAACATCTAGAGTGGAAAGCGCCTGACTGGATTGTCTATCCAGGTGGTGCATTGGGCAATACTTCCAGCTGCGGCAAGGCACTTTTGGAGTTATACAAATGGGGCTGGATTAAAAAGATGCCCCGTATAGCCGTCATAAATGCCCAAGGCGCGTCCACATTATACAACCTGTACAACGGTAAATTCGGTCCCAAACTCCGATGGAATGATGGTAATGTGGATACTGCACTAATCGATGACTATTATGATAAGATGAGCTCCCGGGACCTTGATCCCCACACACACGCCTCTGCCATTCAGATAGGTAAGCCTGCCAACATACTAAAGTGTCTGCGGGCGCTAGATGCCACCAATGGTGTCGTCGTTACCGTATCTGACAAAGAGATGCTTGATGCCATGGCCGTAGTGGGCTTAAATGGCTTTGACTGCGAGATGGCGTCGGGAGCCTCTTTGGCCGGCATAAAAAAGTTGATGGCATCTGAAGTGATTAAAAAGGACGATGTTGTTGTGGGCATACTCACTGGGCGCCAAAAGGACTCGATGTTACCAGTACAATACCACAATGACCCATCCAACCGATTTGCCCGTCCCCCAAGGAATCGCGACGGATAACTGTAGTTTGGGATATATTCTTACCGATGTAATCATATGTCGTTATACAACAAACATCTTTGAGTGCGCCTAGAATCTATCTGTATGAGATTTGGACTTTTAGCCAACCATACGACAAAACAACCGTATGCATAAATCTACTCTGCCACAAATGAGTCATCCCATGTGAGTCGAAATTTTCCTACCACCCGAAATGACTTTACCTGAGCACCCTTTCGGAACTTTATTTTGTAGGATTTTTGTGACACATCAAAGATGTCCAATGATACTACATTGTTGATGGCCTCAAATACAGGTGGATTTACAGTTATCTGTCTCCAATCACTCTCATCAAAGTCCACATAGCTGGTGGTGTATAGAAGGCCCACACTGTATCGTATCTATGTCTGGTATAAAAACCAGAGTCAGGCTTTTTATGCTACAAAACGATAAGTGAGGACGGACTTGTAGCACAGCCTGGATAGTGCAGGTGATTCCGGATCATCAGGTCGGGGGATCGAAGCCCTCCGAGTCCTCTAAATTATCAAATGTCAAACTCTGCTCTACACTTGTCACACTTACATTTCTCCTGGCCAGGCTTTCCCAGTAGAAATATTTTACCTATGGTACGACAGTGGGGACAACGTCCTATGGTGGAGTTACGCTGCGTAGTACGTATTATCTTTTGAGTTTTTCTTCTTCCCATTTACATAATATGTCATATGGTGTATATTAAACAAAGCGCGGGGAGGGGGATTTGAACCCCCGTGTCATTGCTGACATGGGATTAGCAATCCCACGCCCTACCAGGCTAGGCGATCCCCGCACGATACTACATCTGCAAACTCGGTAAATTAAGTCATGGTTTTCAGGGAGAGTCAAATAAAGAGTACCTTCGTACCATCTCTGATAGAGGCATCCTTACTCCTCCCACTATCTTCAAGTCGACATCGACTTGGCCGTTTTGTATTGTTATTATGTTGTAACTGTTCTCAAAGAGCCCCCTGGGCCGCTCCGAGGTGGCGGTCCCGGCATTCACCACCTTTAACCTACCAAAGTCCCACATCCAGGGTCTGTGGTTGTGCCCACACAATACCAAACTTACTCCTGAATTCAAGATGGTTCGCAGTACGTCCCCCGCATCCCGAACAGTCTGGTGGTCCGAACCCGTATCAGGTACATCTATTAGGTGATGGTGCATGGCCACAAGTATGATTTTGGAACGAAATTTTTTGAGCGTGTTTTCGAGCCATAAATTCTGCCGGTATCCGACCTCGCCCTCGTTACGGTCAGGGCGAGCCGTTCCCATGGTGGCCAGCACAACATCATCGTCAAGCTCGTTTATGTTGCTTGATGGAAAGTACTTTCTAAACAACAGATAGCCGGTATTTCGGTAATCGTGATTGCCACTGACGGCTATCAGACTCTTTGTCTCTATTGTGGACAGTAGTTTGGAGCATCTTTCGTACTCGCCGACTATCCCTTCATTGGTCAAGTCTCCAGTAACTACGACCACGTCCGGACGCATACTGTTGACTTCGGTGGCCATCTGGTGAAACTTGGATTCTAAAAATTGTGAACCCACATGCAAATCCGATATCTGTACAATTAGCATCATGTATAATTAAAGTATGTACTTAATAAAAAACGACTATACGAATTTCGTAACATACCAACTCAAAGAATAAATTATTAGATATATGATATGGCACATGGGCAAAAAAGCGGTTGTAATCAGGGGGGACGGTATAGGCCCTGAGGTGGTTGACTGCATGCTAGACGTACTAAAACAGTGCAATCTGCAGTCTGAAATAGTACTGTGTGAGGCTGGTTCTGAACAATGGGATAAGAATGGTCGTCGCGATGCCAGCTATATACCAGATGACACAATGAATATGCTGGAAGACTGTGATGCATGTTTTAAGGGTCCCACAACCACGCTACCCGTACCCAACGCACCACGAAGTGTGGCAGTAACACTGCGACAAAAGTTTGACTTGTACGCAAACATACGGCCCACAAAGACATACAAAAGACTGACACCAGACTATTCATTGGACTGTGTCTGTTTTCGTGAGGCTACTGAAGGACTATACACTGGCATAGAGACGCGTATAACTGATGATGCTGCAATAGCCATTCGCAAGATAAGCCGTCGTGGCTCCCGGCGACTCTTGGAGGCGGCAGTAAAGTGGGGACTCGAAGATGACAAGAAGAAGATGGTCTGTATCACAAAGAGAAACATACTAAAAGTTACAGATGGCATCTTTTGGGAAGAGGCACAGGCCGCCGTACAGAACACCGACATGACACTGTCTGAGATATACATAGATAATATGGCGCAGCAGATGGTGATAGATACAGAACGATTTGACAAATCTGTTCTGGTAAGTACGAATCTCTTTATGGATATAATATCTGAGCTGGCATCGGCATTGGTGGGGTCTATTGGTCTAATATACTCTGCAAACATGGGTGATGACTTTGCAATGTTTGAGGCAGCTCATGGTAGCGCCCCACAATTTGCAGGTCAAAACAAGGTGAATCCCACCGCTACCATACTATCTGGTGCCTGGATGGCAGGATATCTGGGTGAGAGACACATTCAGGATGCCATATTTGAGGCTGTAAATTCAGTCATAAATCAAGGCGATGTTACAACCTGGGATATAGGCGGCCAATCCACCACCACTGCCATGACCGATGAGATAGTACGACACGCCACCAAACTACTTCACAGATAGTACATCTTTACTATGTATATCTCCTCAAAGAAGAGTCGTCTCTTTATGGCAATCTCTGAGTGGAGGCCCACTGCGGATGCCTCCTGCACGAGTAGATCATACCTGGACAACGATGACATCACCATTGCAATATGGCCATCTCTGTGTAGTAGTGGTGTGGCCGAGTGCAAGAATCTGACTGGCACCTCTATGCCACCGGGCCCACCATCAGTATCCAAAAACTGTACTGTTTTGGTATCCAAGTATGGCGGATTACTCACTATTACATCAAACTTATGGTGTATGGCATCTGCAGCATTGCAGCATATGCGATTCTGCGCCGCATACGTCTGATTGTATAATGTCGTATAATCGATATCCGTGCATACGACAAAGTCGAATCGACTCTCTAACAACTTTGTCACAAAACCAGAGCCGCTACCAATCTCCAAGGCACTCTTGCCGTATATGGTATCTATATAATCACACAACAGAAACGTATCCTCTGCAGGCGTGTACTCAACTGACATGGTTTAGTATCTCATGGCTGGTCATGTCATCCAACCGTCTGTTGGTGTCTGGTACAAGCCGCCGACGACCCGAAAACAGACTGTGAATACGCCGTATCGTACATTGAGGTATTACACGTACTTTATCGAAGTGCATAACAACAGAGTTGACCTTTGGAGGTGGCTCAAAATTATGAGGCCCTACGTTAAACTGCTCCTTTATGCGGAATGCCTCCTGCCATATGACCGATATGGCTTTACGTGCCCTTTTGGTCTCTGTAAGTTTCTGCGCAAACTCTCTTTGTACCATTATAGTTCCAGACCTAAAGTCCAAAGATGACATCCACTCCACTGCGCGACGACTATGACTATACGGTAGATTCGAGACAAAGACATCAAACACAGGAGACTCTCCAAACGCATCACCTTGCTGTAGTGTGACATTGTCGTATTCGTCCAGTACACACTGCGCACTCCTGTATAATGTGTGATCAAACTCTATGGATATAACGCGTCTGGCCAGAGGTGCCATAATACGCGTCAGTATTCCATGACCTGTACCAACCTCTAATACTGTATCATTATGTGAGATGCGCGCCGTCTTGACTATCTGCTGCGCAACCCTCTCTGATGTAAGAAAATGTTGGCCGTATGACTTTTGCCGGTTCATCGCCTGACAAATATGTATGTACTTGTATTTCCCCTAACCTCATCATGTATGCGTTGTATAATTGATTCGGCAGGATTTCGCCAGCGGGTACTTGTCGATATATCTTTAAAACTTTCAAACTTTTTAATGTCGCGCCTCTCCAGAATACTCTTTAATGCAGCCTTGCCCACGCCGGGCATCACGCCTAAAGGATGAAACTGTGCAGTCACCAATACGGCATTGTTAACATACTGAACGAAGCG
The DNA here is from genome assembly GCA_965219765.1 of Nitrosopumilaceae archaeon. GTDB lineage: Archaea > Thermoproteota > Nitrososphaeria > Nitrososphaerales > Nitrosopumilaceae > VYCS01. Next base: position 788,557 of record CBDCOI010000001.1, on the reverse strand, counting down.
GTCCTCGCATGCCTCGACAATATTTTGAATTGCCAGCGGGATCTCGTCTGTTGCAACCGATGACAAGTTGTCGTAATTTAGTCTGCCAATTACCGAGTCTACAGACTCTTCTATATCTACACTCTCACCTATCGTATATGTCACATCAGGTTTACCTAGCATCTCTAAAATTGTAAATCGCATATCGCCCATGGCAGTCAGAATTGTTCCTTCTTGTGACTTGTATATTGTGGAGCGTGAGCGACTCCTTACATCTAGTATGTATGCGCGACTCTCGCGTAATTTGTATCTGTTCTCCCGCAGAGGTTTTTCACCCGTACTATGTTTCCTTTATTATGCGTAGTATCTTTGATAATGTTTCAGCTAGTATGAGCTTCTTCCAACCAAACGTAAAAGAGCGAATCTCGGCTATTGTCTGTGGTGCTATGTTTACAATCTCCACAGCTTCAACATCGGTCAGGCCACACTCCTCAACTAGAGCCTTTCTCATACTTCTGGCTTTATCAGGATCTATCCTGGCGAATTTAGCAGTATAGTCAAACGTCCATCTCTGTATCTGATCCAACTGATCTGGGTCTATCTTGGAGAATATCTCGCGAACCTCAGATATTGTGATGGGTTCGCTATGAGTTATGTCCTTCATGCCTGCACTCCAAATGGCTTTATATGATCATATCGCGTTATCAATTTTTTTGTCTTTTTGCCCAGTTTTACATGCAATGTCACCATGCGATATCCAGCTTCGATGACCCGTCCAACCTTTCCGTGATAGCGACGATGTGGAAGTCCCTTGTGTTGGCGCGGATCTATGATTACCAGTGCCTGGTCTCCCACATTATACTCTCTAAGCATAAAAGAGACGCCCCGCGGTCCACGCTTTGTCATTACAGAGCGGGATTTATGACGAAAACCATGCGAACGCCCCGAGGATTTCTTTGTAGCCATTATACACTCTAACTTTGAATACGCTATATTTTAACGTGGCTTTATCTCCACGGGACCAGATAGTTTGCTCCTACATATGTTAATCCTACGGTTATAACCATGGCTACCCACCACCATCTCATAATTATACGAACGCACTCTGGATAATAAACCTTTGATATGCGTAATATGTGAAAAAATTTGTGTATAACTAATCAGTCATGTATATTACACACGCAACCATATCGTCCATAAAATGCAGGTGACTCCATAATGCGTCCTTTTGTTGATTCTGGCATCATCATATATTTAGGAGTGCTTGGTCTCTTTATTCTGGCCACACCTGTGGCATTTGGCCTCCATGCTCATGATGGTGATAATATAATACGACTGCTGAACCTTGAATGGTATTCAAATGGCTACAATATAACCATACAAAATGTGGGTGTTTACAACATTCATGCTGTCATTGATATGACCCGCTATATTGTAGACGAGGATGCCTTACCATATGGGTATGTTGATGTTGATGAGTGCAGTACAGAACAGATCATACCACCTAATCAGACTGCAGTACTAAATAACTGCGTCCATGATATTACAGAATACGTCCAAACTGAAGGTGGTAGCACGTATGTTAACAGACATGAAGGTGTATCTAGTATATTGGTCACAAACACCTCCTCTACAGGTGTGGCATATGTGGAGCGCTATGGTGTCCCACTTGGCAGTGAGGTGTTATATTGCGAGAATAGCCATGGCGCGCATTGTCTTTCCAGTATGGCGAGTTTGAACTCCTCTGAAATTATACCTTCTATCGGCCAGCCCGATGATACTCTTCCAAATGTATATGCCGAATCTGTTGTGTCTGATGCTATATTTCATTGGAGTAATGGTACACTGGTATTGGAGCTTGAACAGCCAAAACTGTCTGTGGATGTCTCACTTATACGCATAATAGATGATGGCCGTTGTGGCATAGAGTTTACTCGAACCCAGTACTTAATACGTGAGAGCAGCTCCACTACAGTTGTAATCAATGCCACATCGTATCAGCGTGACTCACTGGCCGGAATGCGCAGCCCATATGTGGTTGTACATGAGGGCGGGCTTAATATGCGGAATGGCGGAGTAGCATCTTACAGCGAAATACCACTTGAAGAGGTAGGTGGACGACCATCTGGGGATCATAAGTGTACCATCACGTATGGTTCTAACGAATTTTTACTGGATGTATACACTCCGGACCCTCCCAGATACCTTGATGCGGTACATGCGGCATTTGAGTCATGGTCAGATCTTAACCCTGAACTAAACTTTGTTTGGGTAGATCACAACCCCACTGTATACATTGAGTGGGCGGAGTACCATCCTCAATATATAGGACTGGCGTGCATCTGGTGCCTAGGGTTTGATGCCACCATGGAGGTGGTACCATACGGGTATGACTGCAACGGACGCCGCATTTCATACACACCAGAGACTATACAAGATACGATAGCGCATGAGTTGGGTCATATTCTGGGACTGGCACATCATGCCGACCCAGATCACTTGATGTATGGTAATGATACGCACCAACAGATTCCATTTGATACACTAGGTTATACCATACCAGAACGACTGCCAGATATGTTTGTGGGAGAGGAGGCTTTGTTGTATAGTATAGATGTATTGAAAGGAGACCTGACAAGCATGGAAGCTGATCTTGCTGCATACAAGGCGCGCCTAGATGACTTTGCCTCCACATATGGTGATATCTTTGGCGACACAATATACTTTGACTCACAACAGACCGTTGACCGGTACAGCGATTTAGTTGATGAGTACAACAAGTTGTACTATACGTATGCAGACAAGATTGATGAGCATAATCTCAAAATAGATGAGTTAAACTGCATGTATCATGGAGCTCCGCCAGGGCACTGATTACATTTGTATTACTTTTGCAGATGTATGATAAACGATTTTAGTTTGACCTCATTTTGTTAATTAGAAAAGATTGGCCCAACAGAGATGTGAATCGCTTATCATACATGATGAACGTATAGCTCTGGATGAGTTTGCTGACTCCTATTTGTAATACATTTACCAAGAGTATGCCGACACCACTAACATTTTAATAACTTACCTCAAGTATTGCAGATGTGAACGGCGATGTTAAAGCACTAGCTATAAGTCTGATTGCCATGGTCGCCATTGTTACTGGCTGGGCACTCTTTACACTGACTTGATACTGCTGAATCTTTGATTGTATGTTGCTTGACTTGATTCATCCTCTCCGTATCTGGTATCTCTCTGATACTCATCAATCTTTGCATCTAGTGCGTTGTGTATCTGCTGTAGTGCCCCTAGTACAACTCTTGAGTCATACATCGAGTTTTGCTTCTGCTCTTCAGGTGTGGCTCCTCGTACCGGATACATCTTGCCCTCAAACTTTTGAGTCAGCATAAACTCCATGTCTGCTCGTATGTACTCGGCGAGATCAAAGCACCCCTGCATGTGGACTAAAAGGCACTCATCAACTATATTCACTCGAGCCCAGGATAAGTTCTTTACAAAGACAGTATTCAGTCGTATGTTGCGTATACTAAACGATAATGTGCCATCTATGTCATGCGACTCTACATTCCATGTGCAACCGTATCTGATGGTGGCCATGGCATCTTGATATACTCCCGGATGAGGTTCTGCCTCAAAGTCATCCCAATGTAGTGTGGTGTCTGCAGACCAATCTATGATATTACCCTGCACCATGTATATTTTAAAACTGCTCACCTTAAAATATTATATTACACGTTAACACCTGCTTCAAATGCACCACACATTCAATCTTTAATTTACGCCCTACCAAAAAATAAATCCACATATCTATCAACTAACAAGATCCGAACTAAAAACACTATGTGCAATTTATTCTTTAATACTGGCAAAAAACACATTATGTCTTGCAAGTACATTGGTATCAAACACCAAACTCTGCAACTTGTAAAAATTAACATCTAGGTAGCGGTATAGAAAAAACATTCAACATTGCTATAGTGCCTGCCTACATACTTTTGATGTTTTATCGTTTGGTGTTTATAATTTCTGTATATTAGCAAGAATCTAAAAAACAATCACATACACCTATGCCTAAAGATACCATCGGGCCGCAGACTATAACTAAATGTCACACATCAAAATTAGCAATCTTTTTAATGAAAATCCTCTAATCATACATATGGTGGAGATTTGGCAGCTGCATACAATCTTTATGATGGTATTTTTTGGTCTGCCTATAGGTCTGGCACTCTATAAAATTCGCAAATGGAAGCGTAACGGTGAATCCATAATATCTCAAATTAAGAGAGATCTTAATATGGACTTTTAGGCGTGATTATATCTCTTACATGACTTGAGCACTTGTGTAGGTCCTTGAAGGAGTCTATTGAATACCATTGGGCGTTGGGAAATTTAGAGACTTTTAATTTGCCTTTTTGAGCCCATACAGGAAAGAGTGTCCTTTCTATATCTCCTTTAATGGGAAGATCTTTTAAGACATCAGTTCCAAAATGATATATTCCTGCATTTATCCATCTGTCTTTAATTATCTGTTTCTCATTAAACTCGACTATGCTGTCACCTTTGATATTTAATGTGCCAAACTGTGTGCGCAGAGGAACTGATGCAATGTGGTCATGTTTTACCAAACTAATATCGATATCCGTTATAATATCACCATTTAATACATAAAATTCTTCATGTATGTGATTTGTGGCATTTTTTATGGCGCCGCCGGTCCCCAACGGCTCACTCTCTGCTGATATTATAACTTGTTTATACCTGTTTTGATTCAAAAAATTCTGTATTAACTCTGTCTTGTATCCAGCGCATATTACAACATCATGTATGTCAAACCTTTTCAGGTATAGTAACTGCCACTCTAACAATGGTATGTTGTCTAACGGCACCAGAGGCTTGGGCACATAATCTGTTATTGGGCGAAGCCTCTCTCCTCTACCCCCGGCTAGAATGACGGCCTGTGTCATGCTTTACCGTTGTATAATGGTGGTTATATTCTTAATTAAATCCAAGAAAGTTTATTCTCTTTTTTTATATAAATTACACTTGAGATTATATCTGACAATGACAATTTCTATTATAATGTCTAGTGTATGTGTATAATGATAATCACCCAAATGATATAATTAATGTGCAGGGCCCTGCGAGATGCAGATGTCTTCCTATTGTAGTGGGATGATTACCAGTGTGTGTGCTGTTACAGATTTCATCAAAATACACTGACAAAGCAGCATGTGTATTATGCATAATATTCTATGATTTTTTATTAAACGACTAGTACTGCCTTCTGACCGCTCAGGCATACAACTGCGCAGGATTAGAAACCACACATTGGATATATCATAATACACTGTATAACAATTGGGCTGGCGCAAAGACCGGATGGATAACTCTTGCTGTATGGCCATACACTTGATGCTGGCTAGACATCTTGTAGTATAATAATAACTGCATAATATCTGGGCAGCATTTGGAGTATGTACAAAGGTTATGGAGACCACGCGCAATCTAAATTATATTCAAAAATATGTCATTAAATTAGAAGATCTCGCAATAAATGAATCTTTAGCAAAATTATTGCACACTTGTTGTTAGGCACATATTTTACATATTCAAATACAAATTTACGCCCAATATGGTATATTAGCCAAAATCACCTAACAAAATGCAAATGTCAAAGAACCTACAACACACTCGACACAAAACACCATCTAGATAATGTAAGGTCTTTGAGATAGATATTCAATACTATGGTTGATCAGCTGCGAATAGAGCTAATCTATTCATACGGCTCATAAATTAATTTGAGTATTACGGACCATGGTATACCGTCTAAGAAGTTGTCCGGTCCAGCAGTGAGCTTGACTAACAGATAAAATATAATTGGCAATATACATGACAGAAAAATAATTCTGTCTAATACTCTGTTACATCAAAAAAGTAGTCTAACTTTGGGTATCTCAAGCCGCTGACGTTGACAGTGCCGAGACTGTACACTAGCCTGCGCTAATCATACACAGAATAATTTTAATACATTTATTTTGTAAATTAATCAATAAATTTGCCTAACATGCACACTCTCCCATATGCAAAGTCATAAAAATTGGATATATTCGCCATACCATCATTTATTATTACAAATAGTACCTATAATGCCAAAATAGTTGAAAATCAACCATATGTGATATCTGCTTATACCGTCGGGAGATGGGTAGATAGCCACATATTGAGTAGATTGATACTTGTCTTGCATGGGCGCAATAAAGGTAGACAAACGCGATTCGGTCAAGATGTATCGTATACGCAAACTCCTCGCGGAGCTATCCAGAAAGCGCGGGCGCGGTACTGAACTCATATCTGTCTATATACCAAAAAATAGACAACTGCATGAGGTTATTAGCACGCTTCAGTCTGAGCAGGGTACTGCTTCTAACATAAAGTCTGACTTGACTCGGACTCATGTTGTAGACTCGCTAGCAAAGGTGATACAACGCTTAAAATTATACAAAAAGACACCCGAGCGTGGACTTGTGGTATTTTGTGGCGCACTACCTCCTGATGAGGGTGCACCCATAGGCAGTGAGGTTCTTGAAATATACGAGATAGATCCAATAAAGGACCTTAGGCAGTACCTGTATCGATGCGATGATCACTTTCATGTTGACATACTCAAGGATATGCTTCGAGACGATAATGCTATTGGATTTCTAGCCATTGATGCCAAGGACTGCGGATGGGGCCTTTTACGCGGTGATAGACTAGAGGTGCTATCCCAAACTGGCTCTGGCGTGGCCGGCAAGCATAGGCAGGGCGGCCAGTCGGCAAAGAGATTCCAAAAACTTCGTGAGATGGAGCTGACATACTACTTTAACCGTGTGGCCAAGACTACACAGGAGCTGTTTTTAGATATACACAAAGTAAAGGGTATGATTGTGTCTGGCCCCGGCCCTACCAAAGAAGAGTTCATCAAGGGAAACCATTTGGAGTATCGGCTCAAGGATATGATACTCTCCACAATCGATTCGTCATACTCTGGCGCAGAAGGTGTCCGCGAAGCGTTTGCAAAGTCTTCTGATGTACTATCTGACTTTAGGCTCATGGAGGAGAAGAAGTTCGTCGAGAATCTATTTCGGGACATAAATCGCCGATCAGGTTTGGCCGCGTATGGCATGAAGGATATTTTGAATCACATATCAAACAACGTGGCACAGACAGTATTGGTATCTGATGATATAGACCTAAACAGGATTGTTGCTACATGTCGGCGGTGCAACACTGAACAGGTAGCCATGGTAGAGAGAGTCAAGGTAATCTCCACAAAGAATGGATTTGTATCCAGCCCATGTCCTTCATGCAAGTCCGAAGATATACAGGTCACAGAGCAGGACATTATAGATTATCTGTCACTAATATGTAGTAAGATAGGTGCAACCGTTGAGGTGATATCTGGTAAAAGCGAACATGGCGCCATGCTGTCTAGCTTGGGCAAAGTTGCCGCCATGCTGCGATATAATCCAGGTCACTAACAGAATACAAACACAACACCAGTATCATACTGTAACTACTGGATAGTCTCCAATCGACGCGCCCGCACGCAACCTCCCTGGCGCTGGCCAGGGTGTCCGGATGACAAAAAAAGGAGTGGTCAGCGGGCCGTCATACTCGTCGAGTGCGAGTCCAAACTCGTGCTGGTTTGGCCGTCGGCGCCCATCACCGTTATGAACAGATCAGTTGACGGGGCTGCCCAATTTGGGAACCGTAACATCTTGGTGATATGGTGAATGCGTCGCGTGCCCAAGATTCTACATGTATGGTTGCATGTACAGTACTTATATGTAATATGTCTGACACCACCCATGATGATACGGGACGGTCTGAATATGTGCCTGCAGGTGATTCTCCACCCCAACTCGGCATTTGCAGCAATCCGCGACAACGACCAGAAATACTTCCCATTCTCAATCGGCATAGTGCTGTTGTTGGTCATTTTGCCGAGCGCATTAATCACAACACTGTCGGCGGTCATCTTTCCAGACGCATTCGACACCGTGGCGTATTCAGTCGCTGCGGACCTAGGGCTGGCTGCACTTGGCGCCATCACATACGTCGGGATAATTTACCTATCTGGCAGTGCGTGGGGCGGCAACTCCAACTGGAGAAAGGTCTTTACTGTAATCTTTTATACGTATGTCATCGAGATCCCCGCCGCTTTCGTAGTGGTAGCGGTGACGCTGCTAAGCATTCCTTTGGGATTATACATGATAACACCAACAATGGCTGCGTCAGCCGCGGTGGTGGTTTGGGTGGTAATAGTCACAATCAAGGCGGTCAAAGTTGTCAACGGATTCGGTACGGCCAAGGCGTTCGGCATAATTGTACTGGCCTTTGTGAGCTCAGCTGCCTTAACCGTGTCGTTATCCATCGCTGCCAACCAAATGCTATTTCCCACACTAATGGAAAATGTAGACGTGTGGGATATGATGACTGGGTGACGTAGTTAACGAGCCAGACATACACTCATTTTGATGACCGGGGTTTCTTTCCGCCCATACATCGTGCGCAGCGACTCTTGCATCTCCTCTGGGCGGGCCCTGCTAGGAGACACTCAGTTCAGCGCGTCCAGGACTCCGGACCGCACCCCCGAAGCTTGCCGGCACCAAGGCGCGGTCCTGCATGTCGTGCGCGTGCATGAACATCTTGACTATGTCCATCCTGGTTCACCCAGCCGTGCCTGACCATCTGCGAGACGCTCTCCTCGAAGGTGCCCTCCGGCATTTCCTCGAAGAAATCACAGACTATTTACCGGAGCGTGCGGGTATGCCTCTCCAGAATCCCAGACAGTATGCTATATCTGAACAACTCCGGCGAATCCCCGGTACTTGCCATCTCATCACGCAGGAGTTTTACGTATTTGCACGGTTTGGAATCTATATGAATTAGCTGTCACTCGCCGAAACACTAGAATAAACTGTACATGTCATATATGATATGGCATCATACGGACTGGGATCTCTACTATCAATAGATGATTTGTTGTGGTGCGCATCCAATGTAAGCAGAGATGACTCAATCTGGATACCTGAAACTTGGGGCATGGAGTGTTTTAGTGTGATGTCTGCCATAGCACATACTAGTAACTGTAAACGAATTGGCTCATCCATACTGAATGTATATTCGCGCAGCCCCGCCGTGCTGGCAATGGGAGCTGTAACTATGGATGTTATATCACAAGGTCGATTTGTACTGGGTCTGGGGGTCAGTAGCCCAAAGATTGTCCAAGGTTTACATGGCCAGTCGTATGATACACCACTGCAAAGAATACGTGAATCAATACAAATTATACGATATGCACTGGATGGCAAGAAGATTAATCATACCGGCAGCATATATGACACTGAAGGCTTTTCGCTGTTAGTCTACAAGTATAGCAAACATATACCACTATATCTGGCGGCTGTAAATAAAAAGATGATAAATCTAGCCTGGGAGGTGGCAGATGGTGTACTCTTTTATCTGAGACCTCTGGATGAACTACACCATACAATAAATACAATGCAACAGAGACGTCGCATTCAGACTGCCTATCAGATGATTACCGCCGTCTCTGATGATGCCGAGGCTGCATACGGGCGCGCCCGACAGACCTTGGCCTTTTACATATCTGTGGGGGATGTGTACAGAGAGTTCTTGGCCCAGCACGGATATCGTAACATAACTGATCGCATATACAACGAATACAGAACCAGTGGCCTAAAGCGAGTGGCGCAACTTGTACCAGATGACATGCTACATGCCCTTACGGCATGCGGAACTCCCAGAGAATGTAAATCTACCATACAGTCTGCGCAACGAGCCGGACTAACCGAGGTCATAATGCAGTTTAATCCCGTGGGTGATGTGCGTGAGTCGTTTAAACTGTTGGCGACTATACGATGACTGACGTGGGAATAGCTGCAGCGGGACAGATCAAGTTTACAATGGAATCTCGTCCTATTCACGATATATTATTTGATGCGGCCAGCACCATTCTGACTGACTTGGATAGCACAGTCATTGATGGCATCTTGGTCTCTACAAATGATACACATCGCTATCTGGGAGTCATACTCTCTGAGATGTGTGGAATACAACCCCGCATATCTCATACAGTTGAGAGTATGTGCGGGTCCGGAGGCAACGCCATAATGTCTGCATACTCTCACATAAAATCCGGCCTGGCCAGATCAATTCTAGTGGTGGGCGCCGAACTGCCAAACAGTCCCGGCGGCATACTAAAATGGGATATGTCCAGAGGACAATTTCAAAGCCCCATATACTGGGGTTCGATACTCACAAAGTCTTACAAACGCAGATATGATATATCTGATGAATCTGTGTCGACAGTTGCAGCAAAGAATCACTCACTCGCAGCAGACAACCCTGATGCACTATACGGGCATAGGTGCACACCCGGAGATATTATGCAGTCCAAAGAGATAACTGCTGATCTACATCTTTTGGACTGCTCCAGGGCATGCACAGGTGCATCTGCCATACTGATATCTGATGCTGACACATGTCGTACAGTGACAGATGACACAGTCTGGATTCGGAGCATATCTCAATGTGTACTATCGGCAACATTTGGAAGGTATCCCACATATGATAGAATAGAGTCTGCCGGGAGGGCTGCTCGTGATGCCTACAAAATGGCTGATATCACACCTGACATGATAGATGTGGTGGAAGTACACGATGCATTCTCTATATGTGAGATTATGGCAACAGAGTCACTTCAAATGGTCGAGTATGGACAGGGTGCTGCATACGCACATGACCTGTACGTTACAGAGAGTCGCAAAGTAAATCCCCGTGGTGGCATCTTGGGCTCGGGCCATCCATTGGGAGCCACGGGCATATCGCAGATGGTGGAGATATTTAGACAACTGCGGGGAGAGGCCAAAGACCGCCAAGTTCCAGACGCATATACAGGCGTGACCCAGGGAATGTCAGCAGCAGGTACATCATCTCTGGTGGCGGTGATGCAAAGATGAGTTTTGAAGAGCGTCTAAAACAGGGTGAATTTTGTGTCGCATACTGTAACAATTGTGATACTGTTATGTGGCCACACTCTTTCATCTGCAGTAAATGCTTCTTAAAGACTCAACTGATACCATCTACCAAACATGGTATACTCTTGGAATACTCTTCTCAGAACGGTGTGATATTTTGTGTCTGCCGTATGGGAGACATAGATGTCATGGGCCGGCTACTCTCACAATGCGCCGAAGGCTCACCTGTATACCTGTCTAGATGTGGCATGCGTGATGATGCTCCATTCTTTGAGTTTACACCCGAACAAACCTGAACATAATACATGTAACACTATTAATATTAATCACACATACAACATTACTACACAAATATTGATAAATTAACACTATATACAATATGGTATGATGTCTTCTGAGCAGAAAGTCAAGAGCGCCAGATTGCGGCGGCGACGTGGCTACAATTGGGAAGACTTACTGGTAAAGCGATTCAACTGCATGGATGGATGGCGTGCATTTAGACTGGGCTCTCCTAGTGTTGCATTGCCTGATGTATTGGCAGTAAACAATGATCAACGCTCCGTTCTTGTTATTGAGGCCAAGTCTGGTGCAAACACTAGCCTCATGGTACCGGCAACTCAAATAATTCGATGTCGGGATTGGTGTGATATTCTTGGAGTGTACGAGAATCGGCAGGTGATATTGGCGTTCAAATTTTTATCAAAGAAACGTATAGGAATAGACAAGTATCAATCTCGTACCTTACATGAATACTACAAGATATGGGATCCTGCTGCTGAGCCCAAAGACTGTGTGTGCTTATATGATGGCCACACATATACACTGACCAACAAAGTAAGAATTGATATGCCACTCAAAGACTATACGTTCAATTAAATTTTTAAGAGATGTACATTAGGCATACTCATTGAGTATATACAGTAAGGATGCAGAAGATAATAAAAGTAACATGCCCGACGACATACCACAGGATGAAGAGCCTGAACTTGATGATGATAATGACATACCCGAGGACTCTGAACCAGTAGAGGATGAAGAGCCAACCGAGTACGACGAGCCAACCGAGGAGTCGCCAAAAGTAATACAAGAGGACAATATCAGTAGTGGTGTCAAGAGTATACTGTCTACAGTCTCCGAATCCGAGCCATCACAGCGCCGCACCAAATTTGAGGAGTTTGTGGATGAACGATTATTGGTGAGCATGGATGCCTTGGGTAACAAACAGATGAAGATCAAGGTTTTGGATGTATCTGATGAACACCCACCAGTACAATGGAGGTTTGGTGACCGTATAAAGATAACAAAGATACTAGTCACCATAAAGCACCTCTCCACTCAAGAGGTGGAAGAAGGTGAGTTTGATATAGAGGCCATAGAACGAGAGTTGGCCGAGAAGCGCCACTATACATCTACCAATCGCTGGGTTCCAACCAGTGATATCAAGAACGGATATGTTGTTGGAAATAGACATACGTCGCTGATTAGCGATGCTGTAGCGCTTGATTATATAGTGTTCTAGATGGTGTCGTAATGGGCCGGCCCTATGAGATAGACATATGCTGGCCAGTCGAGGAGTTACGCCACCTGTATTATCTTAAAACCTATATGTATACACTAAATGAATATCATTATGATAGTAAAAGAGGTAGAAGTGAATGGCAGTCTTTACAAATTCACGCTGACAGGCCAAGTTTTGAGTCAAGTTGACAGACTCAAAAACCTGTATAGCCAGGCATACGATGATCCTGAAGCATTTGAGCAGATCAGTTCCGATATTGCAGGTACCATATCAAATATTGCGGCCGCAATCGAACCACCTGCTTCCGACAACGATTTGGATGGCGTGATTCAAGAGATAATCACCACAGTTGATAACAGAAAAGCTGAGATGAATAAACAGGTTACTCGTAAACGTAGGCGGAAGCGTAGTACTCTGCAATGAGATCCAATATTTCTGGGGCGATACGGGGCTTGATTTATACGAAAAATATAGGGTATTATTGCGTAGCACTAAGCGTTAGGCGTACAACACAAAACCACGCTATCATATAGTATCGTCTACCCATTATATGGGTGAAGTTTAAATCACTTGTTTGTATATTAAATATATGGTAGCGATTAAAAGTTCTGGAATGAAGAGTAAATCCATGCAAAGTTGTCAATGTGGAATTTGTGGTCATCGTGATGCCGAAGAATGTATACGCAAAGAGTGTCCCTGCTGTTTTAACTTTCATATACGGTCTGGACCTGGCCGGCGAGACTAGTGAGAGTTGGTGGAGCAGGTTGTGCTAGAATAAGGCTAAACATCAATACACAATATAACGAACCAAAAATCACATAGTACGTATGGAACAGTCCGTATAGTACAACTCAACCCTCAAACTAATATGGCCAAGATGTATTGTGGGCACATCTTGGTCTCACAAACAGTGTATGGACGGAGAGAAAAATTTCTAGATGGCAAACATATCTCATTTGAGGGCTCTAACACTTCCAAGTGGACCAAGATGTACAAAAAAAGAGATTATCACAGGAGAATCATCGGAATATGCTGTAGTTTATGATGCTGTAAATAAACGCTGGAGGTCGAGCTAGAATGACTGTTGTATGATGGTGCATCTTAACAGATCACTTTCACTGTGATGTCTTCAAGACGGCATGATATCATGCTGCCACACCAAAAAACGTATGGCCAGACCTCCAAGCATTGGATGTCGCCTACTTGTCGGTATGGTTCCCGTCTGCATAACAGCTACACTTTTTTGCAAAATGCCTAGCACAACCGATGAGTCTATGATCTTTACATCCACATATGACACACTTCATAATCTACAGCTCCGAGAGTATCTCCTCTATCTTCACTGTTAAATCTTTACTTCGCATTGAATCTAGTATTTTTAGGCGTAGATGCCGAATTCTTCCAGGATCATCGCCGTATAACGGCTCCATTATATCTAACTCCCTCTCAAAGTAATAGCCATCCAAAAATATGGACAATCGTGATACAAGGCCTGGAATATCGACATTTGGATAATCTCGTGGATTTATCTTGTTGACTACCACCTGCATTATGCCCTTTGCCCGGAGTAACTCTAGTCGAATGATGGCTATGTCACCAGGTTTGTCGCTGAGCCCATTTATGACATTGTATGATCCCTGTATCTTTTCGAGCATGCTTTGAAGGTACTCTGTTCGGGTGACCATTATGTTACATATTGTACAAATTACATCCTAAAAGCTTAATCCACCTACGTTTTGTAGTATCTTTTGTATGACTATATCTTGATGGTCAACTCTTCCCCGTTTCCTATCGGTATGGTTACAGTTCTAACTGTGGGATTTTGGCGCACAGACTCTGCGAATCTCTCCATCATGTGAGTAAACTTTTTTGGGTGTGTCATATTGTCAGTGGCAATTAGACCGCCAGCCCTGATCATAGGCAGTACCATATCAAAGTAGAGGGGTATGTTCTCTTTATCCGCATCTATCAGTACAAAGTCAAAGAAGAGATTATACTCGCCAGACGATGACATGCTGTTTAATACATCCTGCGCATCACCTGACTGTATCTTTATACGCCCCTCAAGTCCTGCCTTCTTGAAGTTTGCCTGGGCTCGACTCCTCTTCTTTGAGTCGGCCTCGATGGTTATGACACTACCATCATGTATGGCCTCTGCTAGCCATATGGTGGAGAAACCAGTTGATGTTCCTATCTCCAAGACGTTCTTTGCCCTCATGCCTCTTAGCAATATGTTAAAGAACACTCCAGTATCCCATGTTATGGCAGACATCAGCTCTCCTGCCGGTACGGTTACTGCGCGAGAGTTCTCAAGACGAGATGTCTCATCAAGACTCTGTAATACCCTCTCTATCTCTCTGTCCACTCCATACACAAAGAGCTGATTGTTTAATAGATGTTTTTCTGCTGGCGGGTGTATCTATTACACACAACACTAGAATTAAAAATGCGTACTGTAAAACATCAACATGACATTAGCTGAAGATGCTGAGCGAGTTAGCAGAAACTTTGATCCCACTGATACAGATGAATTTTTAAACGTACTATCTCGTATACAGCAGAGCCTGCGCACAACTAGCACCCGTACGTATCTTGACGCAAAGATAACTGCCGCCCGTTCTGCCGAGTCTGACGAGCGTCAAAAACTATGCAAGAAATTATTGCCATATTTTGACTGGTATCTATCTGGTGTACACAACTAGAATTTTTATTCGAATTTATTTATGGCCTGCTTTGCCTCATCTAAGCGAGCAATCGTGGCATTAACAACTGCGTCATCTGTCTTGGACTGGGACTGTACAAGATCAAATCTATAAGAGTCAATGGCACTATTTATAATCGGTATGTCATCTATCAAAGACTGCGCAGTACTCTCACCAATTAAAAAACGGTGCACCTTGTCTAATGTCATCTCTACCTGCGGCATTCTTTTGGCAGCCTCTTGTTTTACTAGTCCAATGAACATGTTTGTGGCCCCATATTCGGGACTCTGAATACTCTCAAGCTTGGCCATGTAATGCTTTAGAGTCTCTAAAACCACAAGATGACCATCTCCAGATATGATATATTCGGCACCTACCCAACATTTGTTCATAAATACATGTAAAATCGTCTCTAAAAATATCTTGTCATTGTATTAATTATAAGCATAGCGCATAATACTATGACTGCATATCGTGGCCAGACTGATTAAATTATGACTGTAGCGCTACACGTATGTTAAGATGGAAAATTAATTGATGTGTGGTGCAATTTCTAAGTCAAACTCTGAAACCAGATCTGCATCCTTTGCCATCTGAAACATTCTTCGTATGGCTTTCTCACCATCATCTCCCATATCCACCGTTACGGGGTTGACATACATCTTGACAAATTTATCTATGAGTTCACTGGTGTTACCTCTCCCATACTTCATAGCAAACTTTACTGCCTCTTGCGAGTTGGCCAACCCACACTTTATGGATTCCTGAAAGTATCTGTCAAATCTACGTATTGTGTCATAACCTAATGTTGTCTTTATCACATTTATGCCCAAAGGTACCGGAAGCCCGCCGGTCTCCTTACTCCACCATTCACCGGTATCTAGCACTTTGATTATATCATGCTGCGCATATGATATCTGTCCCTCGTGTATGACTAGTCCTGCATCTACTATGCCATCTTTCACGGCGGCTGGTATCTTGGTAAAGTCCATCTCAACATAGTCGAACCTCCCAATCATCAGTTGGAGTAGTAGATAGGCAGATGTCA
Source organism: Nitrosopumilaceae archaeon (assembly GCA_965219765.1). GTDB lineage: Archaea > Thermoproteota > Nitrososphaeria > Nitrososphaerales > Nitrosopumilaceae > VYCS01. The sequence goes on along the minus strand of CBDCOI010000001.1, from coordinate 772,249 downwards.
TTCTTCCGGGTATGGCTATCTTAGAGTCTGGTAGATCATTTACATCAAAATTATCTTGTGCCACTACTATGGGCCCGTATCCCAGACCAAAACTGCCCCCACTTCTCAGTATGGTATATCCAGAAATACTGGCGCAAGCGTGCACTGATACTGCTGTAACATCCAAATCCCCTATTCTTGCACGTCGATTTAGACTTTCTATGTCATCGATCACCTCTATGACATCAAAGTGTGTGGATGGTATTTTGCCTGAGAGCATTCCATAAAACATAAAGGCATCATCTGCATCTGGAGTGTGGCCTACAGTTATCTTCATAGTGTGACCAATTGTTGTGGCTATAAAAATCCAAGTGTATCAATTATGTCGCCATACGGACGGCATCTGTAACTTGGTGACCATGTGTAGACTGGTAGCAACTATTATTATCCAATTTTGTAAACTGATATATTACTTTATGATTTTGTCATCTCATGGCGCGTGGAGTTGCATATGTTGTATTTGTGTTGCCTGCAATATTTACTGTAGTATTTGGCTCTGCTGTACTGGCTAGCGCCTTGGATAGTCTGGACCGGGAACTGAACATGTGGCCTACCGCATCACATGACTCTGCGCCATCAGTTGAGATGTTGGGACTGCAGGAAGAGTATATGCAGGGTGATATAGTTGAACTTCAAATGTACATGGGAAACACCTCCTTTGATTGTGGAGATGTTAATGTAATAGTGTATAATTCGGCAGGGGATGTTATATTTGAAACTCTGTATCCATCACAATGTATTTTGGCCGACTCTCAACTACTCGTGTTGGATGGTCTCTTGACTGATGATCTGGAGCCTGGCAGCTATACTATTACAACAATAATTGATATTCATGGTAACCAACTTATAGGAAGTACTGTATTTTATATTAGATAATGGCTTTGTGTATAGCAATGAGTGATAGTAATCTTTCAAAGACAGACCTTGAATCCAACTTGACCGATATTGTAAATGATATTACTAAACTCAAAAAATGGCTGAATGTATTTACAACCAAAGAGCCTATTGAAGTCAACTCAAAGATGACTCCCACTGTAGATGATAATTCTGACCAATTAAAAGGAAAAAAGGCCCCAAAATTAACATCAAGAAATAATGTAGCACTAAATAAAACAACTACAAAATCCAGCACTGATACAAAGGCCGCTCAGACAGATGATGCTAGCTCCGCACCGCCTCCAAAATCCACTACAAAAAAGTCTACATCAACAAAAAAATCCACCACTAAAAAACCTACTAAAAAATCCACAACCACAAAATCCACTACAAAAAAGTCTACATCAACAAAAAAATCCACCACTAAAAAATCCACAACCACAAAAAAACCTAAAACCGCTCCAAGTTCTAAATCAAAACCAAAGAGCGCCGCCTCCACTACAAAGAAGACTACGTCTACAAAAAAAGGCACCAGAAAGGCCAAATCACCCACAAAAACCCAAAATATACTTGAGGATGAACTAGCTGAAACTCTAACACCTGAAGAGATTGAAAACTTTCAGATAGAGCGAGTAGATATGGATAAACTCACCCACAAGGTGTGCGATCTATTGATTGAACGTGAATCTGAGGGAATGCTTCAGGCCGATTTATACAAAAAACTGAAACTTAGCGCTCGAAACGGAGCCCGCCTCTCACTCAAACTCGAACGTATGGGTACGGTTAGCAGAGTAAAGATTCTTGAAAATGAGAGGTGGACATACAAGCTGATACTCAAAAAGACTCCTGTAAGTACAGACTCGCTTAATGGGGCACCATGTTTGACCTGCGCAGTTGAACAGCGATGCTCCATGGATGGCGAAATAAGTCCAATGACTTGTCCATATATTGAAGACTGGGTTTTAATTGACCTGAAAAGAACCCGTTCCAAATGAAACTCTTAGATGCCAGAAGGGATCACTATCGTCGTCTGGCCAGAGAGCAGGGGTATCGCAGTAGAGCGGCATACAAACTAAAAGAGATCAATAAATCATATCGTATTATAGGCCCCGGCTTTTATGTATTGGACTTGGGATGCGCACCGGGTGGCTGGACGCAGATGGCCGTGAAATTAGCAGGAAATAGAGGTCGCGTAATGGGAGTCGATACGTCATTTGTGGAGGATATTATGGGTGCTTATATACTGCAGGCTGACATTGATGATGATTTTGTAATAGATGACATACTAGAGTACTTTGGCCGCAAGATAAACTCTGTAATCTGTGATATGTCTCCATCCGTAACGGGTAATTGGTCAGTGGATCATGCTCGTCAGATAGCGTTAAACTACTCTTGTGCCAGAATAATGGATGCAGTCTTGTCCTCTAAAGGTAATGCGGTATTCAAAGTATTTGATGGTGAATATTCTCAAGAATTTCGCCAATATATGGCAAAAAAATTTGTACGGGTCAAGACCACAAAACCAAAAGCCAGTCGAAAACCTAGTAGCGAACTATACATGATATGTGTGGGATTTAAATAAATAGCTGCGGCAGGAGTGGGCCCTTGTATTCGAGCATGATTTTGATAATGTATTTTTTACAGGTTTTTCATGGCAGACTACTAATTTTTTATACCTTTTTAATGATATTCCCAGCGCTGCTAGTGGTATGTATGGGTAGCAAAACAGAAAAGTTACACATCAAGTAAATTATGGGTTTTTTGGAACTATTATACCCCTTATGTTATGTGTTTTGGCAATCTATATAACTCAAAAAGCACAACAGGCACGTTTTACATCACTCATTATATCACACACATCAGTAATACTAGCATTGGTTCTGAATCCTGTGGGCGAGAATGACGTGCGTGACGCAACAAAACCTGCATCTCTCAGTGCAGGTATCATTGTCTTTAGAGGAGGCGGACCACTCTTAATCTTTGATGCGATCTCATCTGATGTATAAAACGTGGGCGGCATATCTGCCTCGTCATAACATATCTGCAGGTGCTCTTTGTACATATCGCTACTGTGTTCTATCATGGCGCCTACAAACTCTGAATCGAATAATTTATCAACCCATAATGGACCTGCCTTACTCTTTGTTGCAGAACAGTCACCATGGTGTTTTGAGTCATTACGACTCCCACACGACATACATTGTGCTAAATATCCTATACTGTTTGGTGTGGATGTCGAATGCACTTTGACATATACGCGATAATAGTGCATATGACTCTCCACGTATAATGGAGAGACTCCTACCCCTAACCGACCAGCAACCTGTGCCAGACAACCTAAAATCAATCGTATGGCAATCTCTGCACCATACACTGTCTTGAGTGGTATGCCGCCGTATATCCTTTGGCATGCCTCGTTGTGTAATCCGCCCAACACCTGCAGGTCAGTCGCGGTAATTGCCAGCATTCCGTTATATTTTGTGGCCCGTATGGCGCAGTCCATGTATGGTGCTGGAGAACCAAACGGGTCCACATCAACTATATCTCCTCGCATTCCTCGACTGGAGTGTTCTGCTAAAAACCTGCATGCCTCTTGTGTGGAGAACTGTACATTGGATATGTCATTAAGGGCTGCGCATCTCTGTGCCACCTGTATGGCTTGGGAGTTTGAATCATTTACGTATATTGTATCATAGCCTGATTCCACGGCTGCACGAATTCCCCGTACACCCACACCGGCCATGGCATCTAGATATACGCCAGATTTTTCGCATTGAGCATGAGCCTTGCAGGCTAACACTGCAATGTCTCGTGTTCGCTTTGCTTTGGGATTAAAGAATACGGGATGTTTGGAGGGCACAACATTATGTAACGATGATTCGGGAACTAGAATCTGCGTCTTACCCTCTGTGATGTTTATCATACTTTAGATGATATGCCTGATGGTTTAATACCTGCGCGATACTGTTTGATACTGTGATTGTATGCGGTATTGACGAGGCCGGACGGGGCTCTTTTATAGGCCCCCTGGTGATTGCCGGCGTTGCAATCGATGAGTCCCATCTAGATGCATTACAGCAGGCTGGCGTTGCAGACTCCAAAGTACTGACACCTGATACGCGATTACGTCTATATCGTATGATACTAGAAAAGTCTGCATCATGTGTAGTGCGACGCTGTTGTCCTCGCACAATAGATAACAGTGTACTGTTTCATGGATTGACTGATTTGGAGATTATAAAGATGGCAGATATAATATCCCATACACCTGCTGATGCATACTATGTGGATTCATGTTACTCTGATGCTGCGCAGTTTGGCAAAAGACTAAAAGATGTCACACAACAGACGCAGATACATTCACACGTATATGCCGACTCTAAATTTGTGGTGGTCGCTGCCGCATCCATAGTCGCCAAAGTATTACGGGATAAATCTATACAGAATATACAAAAGAGTCATCCTGTAGGGAGCGGTTACCCCACCGATTCAGACACCATACGGTATCTTCGTAAAGTATACTTTGCAACAGGTGTCATGCCTCCCTTCGTACGACAGAGCTGGTCTACTATGCGTCGCGTACTCGGTGATCAAAGATTTGTTACTTGACCATTGTATCTACCTAACACCATGGCATGGTCCTTGTGATATGGTCTGAGGTCTACATTATACAGCACATCAAAGTCTTTTAGTTTTGATATCTCTGATTTGAATATGTCGACTGGACTCTTTGCCACATTTATGCTACGTGCCTTTATCACCAAAAATAGATGACCTCCAGGTTTTAGATACTTTTTGCAGTTATCAATGGATATGTCGGTTTGGTCTGGTTGCGCAATATCGCAGTATATGACATCCATCTTACCAAAGACTGAAAAGTACTCTGAAGGCCTGCGGGCATCTTGCAGTATGGGTGTAACGTTTGAACGATGGCGTGCCACCCTCTCCATCAACTCTCTGGCCACGCGGCTGGTGTGCTCCACTGCAAAGACCACACCACTACTGCCTATCATATCTGATACGTGGCTTACGGTGGTACCGGTGGATGCTCCCAAATACAGTATGGATGCACCATAGCGTATCGAATGCGTGGGCACTCCATTTAGTATGGCTGATGCCAGCTTACTCCTATATGGATCCCATATACGATACTCTGTCTTTTTGTATGTGACTAACTTCTCTTTGTATGCTTGTATGCCTACTGCCAAATTTTCAGTAGCTAGGCGAGTCTCTCCTTCAAACTTTATCCAAAAGTAACCATTACTATCCTCGGGCAATCTTTCTCTTGCCTTTTCTCTTGGAATGTTTTGTTTTGGACTTCTTTCCCTTCTGCTTGCTATCCTTCTGCTTGCCGCCTTTATGGTGTATCTGTGGTCTCTCTGGTCTCTCTGGAGGCGAAGTGTACTTTTCTCCAATCTCTTCGACTCGAACATTTAGCTTCTCTAGCAGTGTCTCATTTAGGACCGGCTCGTGCACATCCATACGGGCCGCTATTGCAGCCTTTGATGCCACGGCTCTGGCTATCTTGCCCCTCTGCCAGCGGGGGGCCTTGTGTACCATGCTGTGTTGGAATATGAGACCGTGTTTGGGCGGCTGGGATCCAGTCTTTATGGCACGAAATAGTGCCTTCTCCGCCCCTAGTATCTGTATGGTACTGGCAGCCATGGTTGCTAACCGTTGAAGACTGCCTGCCCTTGCCATCAGTCTGGCTCCCACTCCGGTCCCCATTATTGCAGATAGATTTGGTGCGGCCTGTCTCATCTGTATCTCGACATGCCCCTCCAAGTCTCTGCGGGTCTCGTACAACTCAAGAACCTGCCCTGCCATCGTCTGTATGCGTTCTAAATTTTCATCTGATATACTGCCACCCCGACTGGTCTTGGCCACCAAATTTAGCATATCAGTCTTGGACTCTGAGAAGCCTGCATCGATGAATACTTGAGTATTTAGAGACTCCCGCCTGCCCACCAAAACAATCTTACAGTATCCAGATATTCCGTCAACCAGATTCTCTAGTTCTGGAAAGTGTAGTCCGTACCACTCCCGCAGTCTACCAAATAGTGAGTTGGCTATACGATCAGTCTCATCCAACGAGTTGATTGCCTGTATTATGTGCAAGTCTGGCGTCTCTGATATCTGGGCCACCCTTGAGGATGACAACTCCAAGGCAAACTCTCGCAACTTGCCCCGAGAGTCGTGTTCGTTGGAGGTAAAGCCCCCTTCTACTAAAATGGCCGGCTTTGTATCCTGTATGATATCTATATCCGAGTCCGACATCATTCTGGCATCTATGTCATTTCTGTTTAGTATGGATAGCAGACCCGAATCGTTGGTCTCTACCTCTGATGATGATAGAAATACTACCAGAGGCGCCCTATTCCCCTTCCCCTCCTTTACATCTAGATACTCTTGTGCCCTATTAGTGAATGGGAACGAGCGTACGTATTGACCATTATCTCTTACTAAAATTCCCATCTCTGTGAGTATTACCGAGTACATATCATGTGCAATACGTGTTTCCTTTAAAAATTATGCATTATACGGTTCTCTAGAAAATACGGTTGATGGTGATTTTACGCATGATGCCAAGTTGGCATTATACGCCACAGGCCAAATCGACACCCCCGGCCTCGCATCAACCGCGTTTGCAACAGAACCCCATACTGGTACTGCAAATGTATACTGCATGTCTATGTGTGTCCTAGATGTGCATGTGGCATAAACCAAGCAACTGAACTCTTTACATTGAATTTTGTGTGTTGCGCATATCTTTGGCCAAATCTATCAGATGCAACCGTGCCTGCCGCGCATCTTGTATTATCTTTCTCATCTTGACTCTGTCGTACTTGTATTCTTTGTCCATGGAGATGATTAAATTCGGCTCGTCTGGTTCCACACCGCAATGCGCCACTTTGTTGCGCAAGCTCTGCAGATTTGATAGTTTACTACCTATACTCCTCCATTGGTCGCCCCGTCCCGCTGACACAAGTATCCTTTGCAGTACCTTCTTTTTTCCTTCCAGCAAGAACGTGGGATTCTCCAATATGAATTCGGTAAACTGCTTACCAAGTTTATTGGACATATCACTCCCAAAGTAGGCAGCCAGAGCCTCGTTGATATATGATTCTAGTTCGACCACCTGGGATATGACCATTCCACGCAGGAATATAATGTCATTCCACTTACTTCTGCCCATGTTTATCATTGATAAGGCACGCTGCGCAAACTCTGCACCATCATGAGTCCATATCTTGGTGTATAGTGACTTGTCATATTTGGTAGTCTCGTCTATTCTATCCACGTCATACAAAAGTACATCAATCAGAGGATTTCGCCGTATCAGATATCGGGCAAACTTTACACATTCTTTACTCCCTGCCGGGTGGTCGCCGGCCACCACAATATCGACAGGACACTTGTCGAGTAGTTCATCCCACGTTTCAATATCGGGCAGGGGCGAGCGCTGCACATCTAATCCCTCATCATACAACATGGCGCATATTTTTTGGAACTGATCCTCCTGCGTTCCCAGCAGCAGTATACCTAATTCTTTATTGCATTGTATTATGCTACCTGACCATGAAGGGGGAATCTCACTACACATCATACAAGTATGGACTACTTGTTATACAAATACATTATAGCATACATTGGAAAAAGTCTCATTAATACAGGCATAAGCGACCTTTGGCGGCCCATTTTCTGGAGGCGACTATTGTAGGTATTACCATTTTTGCTCCCCATCAAGCCTGAAAACAACCCATCAAAATGCGGGGTTGTTGCGTAATTCCATCTGATCTTGTTTTCGCATGTGCCCCGCCGTGGTTTTATCGGCGGAGTATTCGGACCTGGACGGTCACACGCACGATACCATGTCATAGGATGGTATCTCTATCCCACGTATCCGGGCGCACCTGAATCGGTTCAGCACCTTGATATTCCATATGATGGCACGGATCTTGCCGAACCGGCGGCGGTTGTCTGGCCGGACAAACCGGCAGTGCAGTTGGTGACGCTTGGACTCCTCGCCACCGAAGATGCCCTCTATCATCCCCCGTTGGTGGTACTTTTCCTCATCGAATATTTTGGCCGCCTTGCTTCTGTGGGGCTTGCCGCGGTTAACATGGATGCTTCTCTGTTTGATGTTGGGTATAATCCCCATCTCGAATAGCACCTGGCAGTTGTAGTTTGAGTCGTACCCCCGGTCCGCGTGAAAGACGGATGAGCCGGGCAACAGATGCTGCCGTCTCATCTCGTATAGCATGGGCGGCAGCATGGTCACATCGTTGATGTTACTCGGGGTTATGCCCGACTCCAGTATTATTTGCAGTCCCAGGACGGCAACTATATGATACTTTAGGTACTCCTTCTGGGCAATCTCTACGAAATCTTTCTTTCTTTTGAGAGGCCGCACGACTGTCTCGTACCTGGTGGTCTCCACCCCGCTACTATCAGCACCCAGTGGGCCGGTCGCGCCATCCGCCTCGGCCATGCACAACCTGGCCGTCCTGGCAAGCATCCCGGCCAGCCAGTCGTACGGGATAGTCTGTAGGTGCCTGGCTATGGTGGTGTGATCCGGTACAGGCTCACCGTTCCACCACGGTAACTTTATTACCGATAGGTCACTCTCCATGTCGCGGGAGGTTTTGTGCCAGGCGACCATCAGTATGCAGATAAAATCTAGTTTGTCCTTGGAGTGAACGGGGGGTCGTCCCCGGTTGCTTGTCTCTTGGCGCGGGCACGGGTGCCCCCGCATCAAATTTGCCACGGTGTAAATCATGAATGATGTCTCGTTGCTGTGTCCTAAATGGTAGTATTTCCAATAGTCCGGTCGTCTAGTATGTTCGCTCATTACCAAATGAGAAGGATCAACGATCAAAAAACCTATCGAATTGATTTCAATGAGGTCAGGATCGAATTATGCAACAACCCCTCAAAATGCGTAAGATTTAAAACAAATTATAAAGACTTTCGGATTAGCATGGTGATGCCAAAAATCGTACTGACTGCAGACAGAACACTGATGTCTCCATATAGGCATATATCTCTGGCTACATTCTTTGGCTGTGCACCTGCGATTGATCCCAACCGAGACAAAAAGAGCTTTTGGTACAAGATATTAAAAAATCAAGTTACGCCAAAGATACTCTTTGACTTTATCTGTAACTATATACCTCATGATAACGGTGTAGCCAAGTTTGCCCCCTATGGACTACGCAAGGTAGAGGCAGGCTTACTCCGGGACGGCTTCCGTCGTGATGAGGTGGTGGTGGCCCATCCCAACTACATTGAAAAGTTTATCGGCCCAGAGACTCAGGTTATTGGCACGTACGAAATGGATCCACTGGGAATGGGACCGGTTACGATGACGTTTACCTATGGTCGAAAACAGACGTCATACGATGAATACTATAACACAGAACTACACAATCGTATCAATGCGGCAAAGAAGAGGACGGGTAGCAAGGCAAAGTTGATATCCGGAGCTTCGGGAACTTGGCAGTATAATTATGCTCCCGAAAAGATAGAGGAGTTTGGCATATATGCGATACTGGAAGGCGAGCTGGGTGGCATAGCACCTGAGATAGACGGACATGCTGGCAAGTTCTTTAGATATCTGATGGATGGCCAGTTTGAAAACATGGATCCCTTCCGCAAAAAAGCAGACTTTAAGGTAAACATCAAAGAGTTCAAGAGGCAAGATCATACGTATTATGGTAGATTTGTAAACTTTTGGGATAGGCCTGATCTCGATGAAATTCCAAATATTGTAGAGCCCAGCATGCATGGTATGATTGAGGTGATGCGCGGATGTGGTAGAGGATGCAAATTCTGCGATGTCACATTACGTTCACTACGATACTACTCACCAGAAAAAGTAAAGAACGAGATAGAGGTGAACATCAAAAAGGGCGGCACCAGATCCGCATGGGTTCACAGTGATGACATATTTGTATACGGTATGGACCCACGAACCAGCAAAGGCATGGAGCCCAATAGGGAGGCATTAGAGGATTTGTTCACAGCCATAATGTCTGCCGGAGTAACCCACACAAATCCCACACATGGTACATTGGCAGGAGCCATCGCCGATGAGAAACTCATTCCCAACCTCTCTAAAATCATAGGATCTGGTCCAGACAATGTAATTGGTATTCAGTGTGGCTTTGAGACGGGAAGCTTACGTCTTATCGATAAATATGCTGATAGGAAGTTGGCTCCCTATGCTCCAGAAGAGTGGCACTGGGTGGTAAAAGAGGGTGTAAAGACACTCAACGAAGACTATTGGATCCCTGCCTTTACACTGATAATGGGACTGGACAACGATGAAACTCCCGAGGACTCTTGGGAGACTATACAACTGATAAATGAACTTGAACAGGAGCAACCAGAATCTATGTTTACGGTTACCCCGTTGACATTTGTCCCCATTGGACTCTTGGAGAAGTCTGAGTTCTTCAATATTGGAAACGAGATGGATCCGGCTCAATTGGGTGTAATGTACAAGACATGGCAGCACAACTTTAAGTATGGAATACAAAAGTTCATGACCAAGACCGGCGGCAAAGGTCCTCAACGTTATCTGTTCAACGCAATAGCCCGAAGCTTGGGCGGTGTTCCTCTAGGCGCCATGGAGCGTTATGCCAGCAAAAAGAGCCGGGAACATGAACTGGTAATTGAGAAGATTAAGACCAAATACTGGTAATTGGCACTGTTGTAAATCAGACTGACATCCGATTCTCTCCCACAATTTGATGATTACACACATGCCACTCTACGCGTGGAACCTACGAAGCTGCACTTTGTTACTGTGAATATAAAAAACCATAATGTCCACCATGTATGTCTTTATAAATAACCATAACGTCCACCTTGTATGTCTTTATAAATAACCATAATATGAAAGAAATCCTTATAAGTAAATATTACATATACAGGGAAATGAATTTGGTAACCAGAATGTTGGATCAGAATCCATGGTGGCGGGAACCGGATATGATCAACGATGACAAAAAAATTAAGGAATGGAAAGGTACAATTCAATATACATCAAAACTAATTAGCACTATAAAATATAATTTTGCTCCAGATAACACCGTAGTGTATACACTGAGGGGACCAAGACAGATAGGTAAGACCACACTGATAAAACTGCAGATCAAGCAACTATTGGATGATGGGGAGCCGCCCTTACATATCATGTATTATACGCTGGACTTGGCAAGGGGACCAGAAGACGTGGTAGATGTCATTGAAACATACATGAAGTACGCCGAGCGACGCCGTGGAAAATCCAGATGCTACGTGTTTCTGGATGAAATCTCGTCGGTGCCGAACTGGCAGAAGGGTATCAAATGGCTGGTTGATGTGGGACGCCTCTGGAATACAACGGTCTTGGTGACCGGCTCCCATACTTTAGATATTAAGAGTGCCTCCGAACGGTTACCTGGACGCAGGGGTATTGTAAAGAATGGACACGACAAGATGCTGTTACCCATGTCGTTTCGGGAGTACGTCTTAGCTCTGAACCCGGATCTTGGAGGCCTAATTGAAGAGTGTACGCCAACTCTTGAATCAAAAAAATCACTATTGCGCAATATGGCGGAGAATGAGATTGACGACACTCTGTACCGGTTGTTTTTATACCAAAAGGATCTCAACAATCTCCTTGATGAGTACATGGTGACCGGCGGTATTCCCAAAATAGTTAGCAAGTATGCGCAGAGTAGTACCCTGGCAGATCCGGACTATGAAACGTACCTGCACGCGCTGACCGGAGAGTGGAGCAGAATACATAAGAATACATCATTGCTGAACCAACTGGGCAGGAGGCTCGTACTAAGCATGGGAAACCGCATCTCATGGAGCATGCTTGCTAAGATGGCCGGCCTGAGCGGACCGGGCATAGCCGCAGACTATGCTGACACACTTGAACGACTTTTCATGCTGGCTGTGGTTTACAAGTTTGACGAGCAAAATTCCCGCACGCTTACATCTGCCGATAAGAAAATCTACTTTGCGGATCCGTACATCTTCCACATGTTCAGGACATGGACGGGGATATCGCCCATGCTAGACTCCAGCATTAAATTTTTGGACGATGCAGAGAACAAAGGTAGAGTGTTAGAATCTGTAGTGGCGAACCACTTGATTAGACTTGCGTTTGAACTGACGATGAAAAAATCAACATTCGAGCACCATGACCATGTGTTTTATTGGATCGACAAAAAACAGCGCGAGGTAGACTTTGTTATGGACGATCGAAGCGGGATTAGAATGGCTATAGAGGTCAAGCTGGGCGGAGTGGCCAGAGACGTTGCCGGCCTCAGGACACTGATGAACATGACAAAGATCGGCGGAGTTGTCCTATCGGATAATGATCTGGAGAAGGACGACCATTTGGTGGTTCCTGCATCAGTATTTCTGTCTCTTGTTTAGGGTGGTGCATGCTTTGGCAACACACAAACACACGGTGGACATACGCGGCGTCAGTTATGGGGTATAACCCTGCAAAAACTCACCGTGAGGGGAGATCCCAAAAGAGGCATAAACTGTACTATGCGTAGCGGAATGCGGTAAAACTCAATATTTTTGGGGTGATATTGTGTAGTCCAGAGGGTAAGGTTCAGTATGGATCCCCAATTTAGTACTGTTTACGGCATTATGGGGGTTTGGATCACTAGCACTTTTGGAGTTCCTTGATCGCTATGCCGTGTTGTGTGATTACCTTGTAGTGTGTGATTACGGTTTTGGATAGTGTCTCTATGTCGGCCTGTATGTTATCAAGTCTACCGTTTATGTCCTGGTGCATTGTGTTGATTTGTTGACCTAACAACTTGAAGGCATTCTGTGTTTCCTTATCCATTATGTATAATGCGTGATGTATGGTTAAAAAATTATTGTAATTAGGTTAACAATTTTACTCGTGTTTTGGCCATTCCACGGAGAGCGACCTGACCCGTGAGATTTAAACAATTAGGTTTTGAGAGTCTTGGACTTGTAAACAACCAACATACACGGCATGTTGTCTTTGATTTTATTCATATCCAAGTTCCGAATTCCATAACCATACTGTCTCATGTCCGGTGTACTTGTCATATTCTATATGCGTCCTAGGTAGTTTGAATTTACGTGACTTTGGCATATCAGCAGTGTAATCCCCGGCCCCCTTCATAAGCCCACCACCACTATGGCCATATCCAACTATATGGCCAAATTCATGGGCCGTTGTCAACGCTACTTGCCCTATGTCCATATTACGATCTAACCATATTATGCCACGTGGGAAAGTTCCCATTAGGGCCTTACCACATGCCCCACTGTAAAACCCGTTCCTGAATTTTATCATTAATGTGGCTCGTTGTTTGTCTCTCTCTGATACCTGCACAAACAAAAGCCATGGATTGGTTTTCGTCCATGCGTCCAGGCCCGCAACAACAGACCGTACATAATTTACACTCGGTGGCTTATTGCCGAACCTATATCGCACTTTGAACTTTCTTTCATTCTTGTAATTGGCTCTATGTGGATTAATCCACTTCTTTTGTTGTTTTTCGGGTTCTTTGTCCGATTCTTTTTTCTTGAATAGTCCAAACATCATACATCATGCTTCCTTCCATATGCTACTTTGCATACATTTTTCTTGATGGTCTTTGACCCATTGCACTGCATATGGCATCAATTCATCATTGATGTATTCCGTGCAGAATTCCACAAGTAGCGCGGCCATGACTTCCTCGTGGGTAGGCTCTGCATCCTGTATTGGTTCCAATGCCATCATACACTATACACGGCACTTCAAAATAAATCGATTGGAAAGAGAAAAAACCTGACATATTGAATGCCAATGCCGAGTACTATGCGTCAGTCTAGGTCAGATGTAGTACGGGCAGACGTGGCTCAGAGTGCACCCAACACTGTGCAGACCACTATGCAAGGCGCCAAGAAAAGGCATGAATATTCATTCATGTATATAATTCCCTTCATTAACCCTTTGGACATTCTTCTTTTGCGAGTTACCAAACAGTACCATTATGCCACACGCAGATACATGACGTTTCATAAATTAAAGCGATTATTCGTGGGGAGTGATATGGGCGCTGCCAAACAGCACGCTAAAAGGCTTGCACCACACAAGGACATGGTCATATTTTGTCAAGTCGGTACCGTGTGGTATGTCATAATTTTGGTCTCCTCTATTGGCCTTTAATTGGCCCAAACTGACAATATCCGTAGCTGACTTGTCCACGGACAGATACACGTACAGGTCAGGGCCATTGGTGGAGTAAAAGTCCTCTAGGCGCAGTATATGACTGCCGTCGTTTTGCGACAATACGCGAGCAACACCTTCGGCATTGTGTATTCCGTCATTCACACCCACAAAAGTCCCCCCATACGTTTGAAGCACATCACCGGTATCATCGGACATAATACCATCGGGTAAATCCTCGTGAATCTCCGACTCCAACAGGTAAGGGCTCAGTGCGTATGAGGCAATACCGGCCACAACAAGGACACCGACCAGTATTGGTATGGATTTTTTCATGTTATACGATATAGTATTGCCACATATTTGTGGATTGTGGGGAGTGAGGCTTTGCCCAGTATGTCGAAAAATGATCTTGTTGCAAAAACAAGTGCCAAGCAAGCACTACCACATGTGAAAAGTATTTAGTTTCAAACATTCGTTTATCGCGTATATGTCACCGATAGTAAGATGAGTCATACTGCCGGCATAGCAAATGCAATAATGGCAAACTCCATATGCCAATGATTACATAGTGTATGGAGCCAAAGATGTGTCACATCTGCAGAAGAGATAAACACACCAATCAAAATTTAAATAACAATCTTGTATATTGTATATGATGGCCACACAAGAAGATTATGATAGAATACAGGCAAGAATCGATAAGGTTAATGAAGATCTAGAGTATGTACGTGAAGGCTTTGCACAAGCCAGGAAGATGCTACGGTCCAAGTAATGCATCAATACTTTTGTGTATGTTAGTTATTTCATCGCGCGTTGCCTAAGACTTCTTCTCTCTCCTTTACAAGAATGCTTGTTGCAATAAATTCAGCAAGCCTCCAACACTTCTCATCATTTAATTCGTCACATTCGGCTTCAAGCTCACGAACTTTCTCTTGCGCGATCTCGAGCAGTTCATAAAGCCGTCGAAGCTCATCACTTATGATAACTATTATCGTAACAGTGGTTAATATATTACGGTTAAATCCTTCATAGAACAGTATATGATGAGTGATGCCACACATCAACCTGCGCGTCCATACTATGTAACCCAAAAACGTAGTCGTTTACACGGGGCGGTAATGGGGGGTTATTGCGTAATTCCATCTGATCTTGTCTTCGCATGTGCCCCGCCGTGGTTTCTCCAACGGAACATCCTGCCTGTACGGTCATATGCATGACGCCGTGCCATAGGATGATATCTCTATACCGCGTATCTGGGGTATACGCAACGCAACACCAAACTTTACGACAAGTCGTACAACAAGTCGTACGACAAGGTCAGGCTGGCCTTGAGAGATATTGGTAACCGCATAACCCCCTCGGCGACTGGCGACTAGACCGGCGACCTCCCATTAGAAGCATCTCTGAACGGCTAGCTCGCCAACAGGTGTATGGCAGTTCTGCGAGCTATGTAAACCTAATAATATTTAGTGCATTCCCAGATACATTCTACCCAGCTCTGGGTGCGCAGATAACTCTGAAGGGGGCCCATCAAAGACATTTCGTCCACTGGCAAACAGGTATACGATATCGCCCAGACGCAAAGCCCGCCGGACGTCCTGCTCTACGAGTATTATTGTAACACCAAATTCGTCGCGCATATGGCGGATCTTGTCTAATACTTCATCTGCCAGTCTGGGAGATAACCCTGCAGTGGGCTCATCAAAGAGCATCAACTTTGGTTGCCTCATCATGGCCATTCCCATGCCTAGCATCTGGCGTTGGCCGCCGCTTAGAACACTGGACTTTTTGTTTTTGTATTCTTCTAAAATGGGAAATGTTGAGTATATGGCTGGCAGTCTGTCGTTGAACTCTTTCTTGCTGAGTGTATAGCTTGCCATGTATAGATTCTCCCGGATTGTCAGATTGACAAAGATGTTGTTGACCTGAGGCAGGTAAGCTATCTTTTTACGTGTAACCTGGTGGGGTGCCAGTTTTGTAATGTTATCACCACGATACATTATGCTTCCTGAGTATATTGTGGTGAGTCCAAATATGCTCTTGAGTAGTGTACTCTTACCACATCCGTTGGGACCTACAATTACTGTAATATCGTTCTCTTTTGCTATAAAATTGATACCAAACAATATGTGACTCTTGCCAAAACCTGCTTCAAGCTCTTTGGACTCTATAACTACATCTGACATAACATCACACCCCCAGATACGACTCTATGACCGCCTCATTCTTTATTATCTCGTCGGGTGTCCCCTCAGCTATAATCTTACCCTGATCAGTCGCATAGACCCTGTCCACATACTGAAACGATATGTCTAATCGATGCTCTATTACTAAAAAGGTAATTTTGTGTTCTTTGCATATGTGGTTTATCTTTTTAAATATCTCATGAGCCAAGGTTGGATTGACTCCTGCAATGGGCTCATCCATGAATATCATCTTTGCGCCAGACATCATTATCCTTCCTAATTCGAGTAGTTTCATCTGGCCTCCACTAAGATTACTACTTAGGTTGTCCACGACGCCGGCTAGACTTACCATCTCTAAAAGATCATCTGCCTTCTTTTGTAGCTTCTTTTCGTCATCCAGCCACCTGCGCCTTATGGGTGCATTCCTGTATAAATCTCCGGGATTCTCTGTAGTGGCTGTCATGAGATTCTCATTTACATTCAGGTTCACAAACGGTTGTGGTATTTGAAAAGAGCGCACTAAACCATATTTGTATATCTCATGTGGTTCCTTGCCTGTTATGTCATGCCCATCAAAGTGTACCGTGCCGGTATCAGGCTTTAACACTCCTGCAATTATATTCACGAGTGTGGTCTTGCCACTGCCATTGGGCCCAATTAACTGATATACCTCTCCACCCTCTAACTCCAAATCTATACTTGTCAGAACATAATTTCCATCAAAATGCTTTCCGACGTTCTTTACACTCAATAGTGGCATATTGTGTATAACCAATAGTGTAATATAGGACTTTTCGTTATATTTGTTGTGATAAACCCGGTATTCTTTGACGCGGCAGTCTTTGCTAGTCTGTTGGTCTTGTTGAGCTTGGGTCTAACACTGACGTATCTGACGACCAAAGTACCCAATTTTGCTCATGCATCTTTTGCTACACTGGGTGTATACATGACACTAATCGCCGTACGAGTGTGGGAGACAAACCCATACATCGCCGTACCCATAGCGTTTGTGATGTCCGGACTTGTTGCCATTGCTTTGTATGTCTTTATACTAAAACCCCTGGCACGTCGGGGCGCAACCGGTTCGATACAGATGATCGCTACTCTGGCATTTGATATGATACTGATTGCAGGCTTGAACATACTGGCAGACTACCTAACTGAAGGATTCCGCATTAAATCTCGTGAGTTTACTTTGCGCAGCTATGATTTGGAGTTTATGGATTTACCCATGATTGTAATGATTGCCCCTCTGGCAGTTGCAATAATAGGCATTGTTCTATATCTTGTACTAAAGAAGACAAAGTTTGGCATTGCGGTACGCGCATCCACTGAGAATCCTGACTTGTCTGGGACTGTGGGAATAAACGTAAATGCTGTTTATGGAGTGGCTTGGATGATTGCTGGTGGTCTGGCAGGAATTGCTGGTGCCCTGATGGCGTTGTGGTTTTTAGGAGATCCAAATCTAGGGCCACTCTTGATACCCAGTGTATTTGCGGCCAGCATTGCCGGGGGCTTGACGAGTATATTTGGCGCCGTAGCTGGCGGCCTTTTAGTAGGGTTAGCCGAGGTATTGGGTACTAGGTTTTTGGCCGGTGAGATTGGCTCTTGGCTTATAGCGTACCGGCCGTTGATACCGCTTATTATAATCGCAGTTACACTCCTGTTTGTGCCAAATGGTCTGGCAGGAATAAACTGGTCTAAGGTGAGGAGTAAAGTATGGCGTCGATAGATCCCGCGTTTATATTTTTGACGGACCTGATTGCTATCTTTTCAATATATGCTATAATAAATCTCAGCTTGAATTTGGAGTTTGGTTATGGTGGTATTCCAAACTTTGGCAAGGTTCTGGCAGTGGGTGCTGGCGCCTTTGTTGCAGCATCAGTACCTGGTCGTATAATAGCAGCCATTGCCAATATTGAGGGTGACTATATACAGAACAATCTATCTGTGGTGGCTGCGGCGGATCTCTGGATTGTAGATAATTTGGGGTTGACGATGGTTATATTCGCGTTTACATTTGTGGTTGCCGCTCTTGTGGGTGGTGGATTGGGCGCCCTTACATCATACCCTGCGCTCCGTCTGCGGGGGGACTATCTGGCCATAACGCTATTGGCATTTGGTGAGAGTATACGTATCATTGGTAACAACTTTCCGCCGCTTGTGGGTGGTACTTTGGGCGTGCAGGTTCCTGATCCATTGTCGTTTGTACCTGATGAGCTTCGATTCCCAACGGCCAGCCTGATTCTGATAGTGATGGCCGTGGTTGCATACATATACTGTGAGATGACCATTCGCTCCCCGCTGGGCAGGTCCTTGCGAGCCGTTCGGGATAATGAGATGGCATCCGAGTCTTTGGGAAAGGATACTGGTCGCGTACGCATAAAGACCATAATAGTGGCATCTGCCTTGGCTGCCATTGCTGGAGCCTTATACGCAATATATACTGGAAGCACTATTGCCATAGCTTATGATCGAGGCAGCTGGACATTTTGGCCATTCTTGATGATTCTCATTGGCGGTCTGGCCAACAACAAAGGTGTACTGGTTGGCACCTTACTGTTTGTAACACTGCGCAAGGTGATTATATTCTTCAAGGACTCGTTTGAGTGGATTGTACCCTTTGATGTTGTGTGGCTGGATATGCTACTTCTGGGCTCCATACTACTTGTCGTGCTCTTGTTCAGGCCACAGGGCGTGATTGTAGAGAAACCCACTCATACACTGGGAAGAAGGACCAAAAGCAAGGGTGTTGTACGCATATTCAACCTACTCTTCAGATGATTGATGTGTCTACACTATCCGGTATGTGTCCATGTACCGTACAAAATAGTATATAAAAAAACAGTCGTTCAGTATGGGAATTATATACATAAGTGAACATTCATGTCTTTTTGGAACCTTCCCTATGAAACGTCAAACACTGACTGGATAACCTCGTACGGCCATCCTCTGGAGAAATGTGTAAGTCTGTGTGCGGGAATACTAATGTTTGCAGTAGAATTTGGGAATCATACATGAAGTTAGTGTCATACAATAGAACAACGCCCTCCAATGTTTAAATTTAAAAACTATGACTGACTAAACAGATCATGAATAAAACAATCATTAAAGTGGAAGGTAAGGTACAAGGTGTAGGGCTTAGGGCCATAATTAAGAGTATTGCAGACGATCTTGGAATACGTGGTACGGTGGAAAACAAAGATGATGGTTCAGTCCAGATTGTATGTGAAGCTGAACAATCTGCAATCGATGAGATGCTGCGCCGAATACAAAGTGACCCTGCGCCTGCAATTGTGAAAAAGATTACACAGAGCGAACATTCTGCGGCAACTGGAATGAATGCTTTTGAGATTTTGATAGACGATGTTGGCAAGGAGATATTGACGACGTTACATGTTGGAATTTACGAGTTACGTAATGTGAACCAGACACTGAACAGAATCGACAACAAACAAGATGAGATGAACCAGACACTGAACAGAATCGACAACAAACAAGATGAGATGAACAAGACACTGAACAGAATCGACAACAAACAAGATGAGATGAACAAGACACTGAACAGAATTGACAACAAACAAGATGAGATGAACAAGACACTGAACAGAATTGACAACAAACAAGATGAGATGAACAAGACACTGAACAGAATGGATAATACGCAAAATGAGATGAAGGATACCATGCATGAAATGAATCAAAAACAGGATCGTTTACTTTATTTACAGGAAGACACCAACGCCACACTAAAGTCAATAGACCACAAGATGGATGCATCTCTGTCCAATGATGAGAAGATATTGAGCGGTATGCAGAATGGCGGACTTTTACGTGTCCCAAAATAATAGATTTGAAATTTTTCATATCTACTTGTTTGCACTCAATGAAAGTGTACTTATCGACACCTTGTGGGATGTCAAGCAACTAACTTCAGCGGAGCTGTAACGTATGGTGTGTAATGTCTCTATAGTTGATATGCTGTCTCTCCGTCTTTTTCGATTAATTAATTAAAGCCAAAAAAAAGACACCATACAGTACATGGGCAGAAAAGAGAGACGGGAACGTGAACAAAAGAGGGCAAGCTATGCATCAAAGCACGCATCCGAAAAGCGTAAACATATGCTGATAGCCATAGGCGTGTTAGGCGGTGTGGGAGCCATAGTTGGATGGTCGGCATTTGTGTTTGTAACTTTGGATCCTGCAGACATAGGCGGTGCACCCATGGGTGCGGGAGCACTAAATAGTGCGCATACACATACAGGAATACTTGTAAAGATATTTGGAGATACATTCCCATTCCATGAGACAGGATATCAGATACAATCAAATTGGATACACTTTGAGAATCATGATGGCTCTACAATTCACAAGCACGCCACTGGCGTAAACTTGGGATTCCTGTTTGACTCTCTAGATGTCGAACTCACAGACCAATGCTACCAATTCCCCAGCGGGCAACAATTCTGCACCAATGATGACTATACACTGCGCTTCTTTATCAACAACATGGAGGTGGATGACATTCGGGACTATGAACCCATGGAGAATGACCGCGTATTGATTATATACGGCAATGAGTCCGAAGAGGAGGTCGCTGCTTATCTGGCCGAACTGAACAGTATGGAACTGGTTAGATGATATCAAGTCGTAATGTTGTAGAGGGTGTATCTCGAGCTCCTCACCGCGCCATGTATAAAGCCATGGGGCTGAACGATGAGGATTTGGCAAAACACATGATTGGTGTATCGCATGCAGGCAATGAAGCCACGCCCTGCAACATACACCTACCGTCTCTGGCAAAAGAGGCCAAGCGTGGAGTATCTGATGCGGGTGCCACACCCCGAGAGTTTGGCACAATAGCCGTCAGTGACGGAATAGCCATGGGACATGAAGGAATGAAGTCATCACTGATATCCAGAGAGATTATAGCTGACTCTATAGAACTTATGGTGCGCGCCCACCAATATGATGCGGTAGTGGGATTGGCCGGATGTGACAAGAGCCTCCCAGGTACGATGATGGCCATGGCTCGCCTGAATGTACCATCGGTCTTTGTGTATGGCGGTACTATTATGCCCGGCATACTAGATGGCCGTGAACTCACTGTGGTGGATGTATACGAGGCGGTGGGTGCGTATAATGCAGGCAATCTGAGCCTGGAGTCCCTAAAGAATATAGAAGATACGGCTTGCCCCTCGGCAGGTTCCTGTGGTGGCATGTTTACTGCAAATACGATGGCCTCCATATCCGAAGCCATAGGGCTGGCTCTGCCGGGCAGCGCTAGTCCGCCAGCCGAAGATCCTCGCCGCGAGAAGATTGTATATGAGAGTGGTGTAGCATGTGTGAAACTATTGAATAGTGGCATACGACCTTCAGACATACTTACATTTGAGGCATTTGAGAATGCCATTACAATACTAAATGCGTTGGGCGGCTCTACAAACGGCATACTGCATCTGTTGGCACTGGCCGGCGAGGCCAACATAAAGCTGGACTATGGTGACTTTGAGCGTATACGCAAAAAGACACCCCACATAGCAGACATGAAGCCTGGCGGTAACTATGTAATGAACTCATTGGACAAGATTGGGGGCATACCTTTAGTGATGAAGAGTCTACTGAATCATGGCCTACTGCACGGAGACTGTCTTACTGCTACAACAGGTACCATATCTGACAACCTCAAAGACATGGGTAGTGTGAGCCCGCAACAGAGGATAATCCGTATGCCAAATGCACCACTGCACCCTCAAGGCACGGCAAACATACTCTGGGGCAGCCTAGCACCTGAAGGCGCCGTCATAAAGACCGCCGGTGTACAGATGACTAACTTTACAGGCAAAGCCAAAGTATTTGATCGTGAAGAGACTGCATTCGAGAGTGCATCCAAGGGAGATATATCTGAAGGTGATGTAGTCGTCATACGATATGAGGGACCAAAAGGAGGTCCGGGCATGCGTGAGATGTTATCTACTACTGCCGCATTGGTGGGCCAGGGATTGGGCAAACATGTGGCGATGGTCACCGATGGGAGGTTCTCTGGAGGGACCAGGGGATTTATGGTGGGTCATGTGGCGCCCGAAGCCTTTGTTGGCGGACCCATAAGTCTGGTGGAGGATGGCGATGTAATATCCATAGATGTGTCCCGTAATCGTATAGACTTGGAGGTCTCAAATGAAACATTACAAGACAGAAGGAGTTTGTGGCAACCTCCAAAACCAAACTATACTCATGGGGCTCTTGCAAAGTACGCATCCATGGCAGGGTCTGCCGCACGCGGTGCGGTCACACGACCTCTATGAGTCATCACTGTATGAGTTTGGATATAGCCTTAGTTCCGGCTCTGCCCCTGACATGGATATTTCTACCCTGCCGATGCGACTTCGATACATCTTTATCTTCTTTCTATCTTCAATGTAGAACTGTTCCACAGTGACAAGTGCCAAATCTTCTAGGTGCGCTAGTATCTTGTATACAGAGGATATTGAAACTTGAAGTTCTGCAGAGATCTGATTTACTCCCTTGGCATTATCCTTTATTGAAAAGAGTATAGTTCGAGTGTATACATTACTAAGCGCCTCAATTATCTTTTGAGTTACATCGAACTCTTTTAGCTTTAGTATTGGTGGCTTCTCTGGCATTTTAATTCGGATCTAACTCTAGTATGGTCTCTGGCGTTGATCCCTCAATACGAATCTCTGCCTTTGCTATGCGACTCTTGTACAACTTGAACTTTTTTCTTCCCCGAGGCTCTACATCTATTCTAGTCACCTCCATGAGCGCCAGATCAACTAATGTAGAGAGTTTCTTGTATACTGAACTGAGGGGTATGTGTAACTCTTCAGAGAGCTCGGCGGCACTCTTCTCCTCCTTTACTGTTGAGAGTAGTAGGGATCTTGATTCGGCATCGGCCAACTCCACAAGGATCTTTTGTGTTGTGTCATACTTTAATAACTGCAAAAGGGAGATAGACCTGGTCATAATCATAAATTATAATGTTGGTTATTTAAACAACATTGCATATTTTACAAATGTGGAATGGTGTATTTTGCTGTTATTATTCGAGGTTCTCTCGAAAATACGGTTGATGGTTTCTCAACCATGAATAGTAAATCATAAATACTATATTGTACAGTAAGGTACATGGCACAAGAACGCGCTATGCGGGCAGTAACACGCCGCCACAACCTGGATGGTCTTAAACACTATCTGGAGTACGCAAGAAGTGCAACTGAGACGGTATCTTTTGTGTCCGTGCAGAATGGCACACATGACCGGTATGCTCTAAACAACATGCTGTATCATCGTCTGCGGTCACCTTATGTGAGCTCAGTGATAACACAGGGCTGTATAGCCGTGGGGACTGCGGCTGCCAAGAATATTGATGAACCGGAAAGGTCTCCAACTATTCGTAATCCGGTATTAGTTATCAATAATCAGAATTGGAAACTTAATCCGGTGGGCGAAGGTTATGTGGCATGGTGCAATATCGGAACGCGCGAACATCCACATGCGATAGCCATCCCAGTATCAAAAAAGGTTGGGGATATGGTGTCGGCATGTAAGCGGGGTGAGCTGCGCATCAGCCATGACAGTTATACCATAACATATTCCAAGGAGGTGCCACCCCCACAAAAGACCGAGCGGAAATTCACCAGCATCTCTGAATTGGTAAGCGGTATAGACTATCTAGGCGGGGAGCCAAAACGTATCATGGCGGCAGATATGAATGCCTGGGGCATGATGGTCGGGGATGGCGAAACAATCACAAAGTTTGACGTATCGTGTACCATACAGGATGTTATAGATGCCAAACAACACAATACGAAACATGATGCGCAACATGATGCGCAACGCACCCAGCGGCGCTACGAGCGACGACATAAGCGGCCGATATCAAACCATAAGGTAGAGGCAAAACGTGAAAAACGCATACTTGTGTCTGGCGGTGAACGCAAAATCTTCAAGGATGGGCGTGACATAACACGGCTGGAGCGTGTGCAACAGACAGAGATAAAGAAGGTTGACTCTGAGAGAAGGGCCGCCATGAAAACTGTAGAGACCAAGGAGGAGAAACGAATGGTTAAGAAAGAGTTTGCTGCACGGAAGAAGGCCGTTAAGAAACAATATGATATCACAATTGGAAAGCTAAAAGGTATGCGAAATGGTAGGCGCCGCACCGTATACGATATACAGAAGACCGATAATGAAGCCAAGAAGCGACGTGTAACACAAGCCACCAAAACATTGGACCACACCCTGCATGCGGCCAGTATTATCATAGTCATGATGGCCTTGCGGAATAATGCTGTCTTGGTGCTGGAAGATCTCACCCACATCTCTGATGGATGGGGCAAGCACGGAAGGTTTGGCAAATCCCTGCGTCGTAAACTGTACAGTGCCGCCATGCTGAAACTCCAACAATATATACGATACAAAGCCGCATGGGAGGGTGTTGAAACGTTAGATATTCGACCGCGCAACACCTCTGCCTTGTGTTGCGTATGCCGCCACACGTTGAGTGGCAATTATACTTACCGGACGTGTCCAAACTGTATAGTTCGCGTGGATAGAGACGTGAACGCGGTCTGGAATGTGTGGCGGACAACCGCCGCAGCCCGCTATGGCCTGAAGGTTCGGCCTAGTCGAGAAGAAGCCCAACGCACACCCGATGTAATCCTCTGTCCGGGTGTGCTGGTACGGGGAGGCCGAAGCCTTCGGGTGGATCGCGAATTTGACACGGGTGGTGTTTAAGCATCAACCGTATTTTCGAAAGAACCTTATTCGACACTGTCAGATGTAAAGATACCTGCATCTGATTTAGGCTCATCCCACAAAGTTGGATGATGACACATCGCATCTCCTCACAAGATGGTGTGTCTGTCCACCATGTAATCCACTACCATGTCGTAGCGGGCGTACGAGTCGTTCACATCCTCCATGTGGTATACTGTATCTTCAGAGATCTCCTGATATGTCGTGGGGGAGGCCTGCGCATTATGTTATACGTGACCATAACTTGTGGACCATTCATCACTAAATGTCGCACGTATACCATACCATTCAACATATTACAATAAAGGATCAGTAGCAAAATCAAATTATAATGCTGCAGATGCGGTGTGGGGCCTATCTTTATAAAGTATTTTCCTGTGGGACACATCCTCCCAGTATCAAGACTTTTTATATCATATGCTGCCGCGTTATTCATAGTGAGAGTCATACAAGCAACCATACCGATACTGTACCGTTCTGTGGATATGGACGGCGTGATTGTAGACTGTAACCAAGCCTATGCGGACAGGCTTGGATATACCGTGGAAGAGATCGTCGGCAAGTCCCTCTTTGAGCATTCTACAAAGGATACTCGCGAAGCTCTCAAGAAGGCATTTGTCGACTGGACGGTATCGCAAAAGACGAACATCCCCATAAGGATCAAACTAGAGACAAGGAATGGGGATGCCATCGACGTCGTGCGAACCTTTAGAAACAGATACGACGGTGACGACGTAGTCGGAATAGATTCTTCCATAATGGAGTTTTCCGATATCAAGAGACTGCAGGATATGTACAACGTCGGCGCCAGAGACGGCTACGAGGATCCCAACACCCTGCGCAGATCCGTCGATTACATTGGCACAGTAATTGACTGCAACCAATCCTATCTGGACAACATGGGATACACGAAAGACGAAGTTGTGGGAATCAGCCTGTATGAGCACACGGCATCCAGGAGCAAGGGCAACCTGCACGCAAACATGAACAACTGGAGAATCGGGATACACAACCCGGCAAAAATATGGATGAAGAGGAGAGACGGGAGCGAGTTTCCCGCACACCTTACCTCCGTTGATGAAACTAACAAAGAGGGCGTAGTGGTGGGTAGAACGGTCTCCCTGAAGATCATGGACGGATGACGGGCCGGTGACCGTTTTTGTTTTTGGTGGTGCGGATTAAGATGATGCGCGCATCAACTGAAGGCATCTACATATGATATAAAATCCGGGATATTTCTCGGAATCATGGTGTCGTATTATATACACAAATTCATGCGCGGTATATACTTCGTCTGGCCGTCATCCCAGTTTTGTATAGTTCCGCCCTTCTGTCACCAGTTTGGTTATGAATCTTGCGAAGATCCACTCCCATCACACTCTTGTTACAACCCCACCAGACTGGCCTCATCCCTCCAAGATGTTACAGCCCCATATCAGGTAACCGTTAAAAAGGACAGTCTATCATATTTTTGGTAATGGCAAACGATTACCTGATTGAATGTGTCACGTATAACAAACATCACCAAATAATCCGTGTTAAATGGTAGGTGTTTTGCTTTTTGAAGTTCCACAGGTTGACCGCTCCCACGCTGCGAGGTACAGATACATAACGCCGCCACGGTATTGCAGTACCGCAAATGAGACTGCCCATGTTGCAGTCCTCATATGGAGGATTTAATGCCAACTAGGTCAACTTTTTTTTGATCATTCCTTAAATCCGTTAAACGTCGTATTTTATTAGAATGGTAGTACAAGTCTCACCGGAAGTGAAATGGTAAGACAGGTACACCAAACAGAATTGGTAGAAGCGATATTTAACCATACATGCGGGAATTCTAGTCACAATACATCAGATACAGACTGTATAGCATCTGTGGGCATTCCCTGCAACGTAAATGACTGCCCATGCTGCGCATCATGGATGGGGATTGTAGAGCGGCTGGTAGACGTGATCAATCACATGACCAATGTGGCCGCCACACTAGTAGCCGAGAACAATACCAAAGATGACACCGTGCAGATGCTGCAGGCAATTGAGGCCGTACTGGAGTCTGACAATAAGAAACTGAAAAAGGCCAACAAGAAACTGAACGCAGAAAACAACCACATCTATACAGTCCCGGCCAATGACCGCAAGAGCACTGGCAAGCCGGGCAGGAAGCCGGGGTGCAAGCCTACCATAAGCAAGGTTCCCGAACATATAGACAGAGAAGAGACAGTCGACGTAACTGTATGCCCCAAGCAAAAGGACGGCGAGGCGCATACACTGTCTGAAGGTGTGACCGACTCGTACTATAGGTACGGAAAAGTATTACACATTACAGTAGAGATTGTCAGATACAAGATCAACAGGAGATGGTGCCGCACCTGTAAAAAGCAGGTATCGGCGGAACCGCCCTGCATGCACAAGTATGAGCGGGTCTCATCAAACGTTTCGGCAGTCGCCACCGGTCTAAATTTAGATGGCCTCTCGTTTGGAAAGGTTGCAGAATATTGTGATGATGCGCTAAAGCAAGATATATCGCGCTCGTGGGCATACCGTACCAAGATAAGGGCTGGCCGCAGGATGGCTCCCGAATACCGTACCATTAAACAGGACATACTGTCCGAGCCATACCTGGCGTGTGATGAGATGTGGTGGAAGGTACCCGGTTCCAACAGCGCCAAGATAATGGTGGCCCGCGGTGCTGAGCACTGCCTGGCCAAGGTGGTATCATCGGCCAATATTGGTGAGGTCGGCAAGATGCTACCTGGCTATACCGGCGTTGTCGGACAGGACTCCAATACGATATGGCTGCATACGGGCGGTGATCATCAGATGTGCATGCAGCACCAGCGCCGACTCTCAAAGAAGTGTATGGAACATCGCAACCTCAAAGGAGATTCATTAGAATTTTTGACGGCGCTACACCGTCTGGACTACAAGCATTACATGTATGATAAGATAGAGGATATACACACCAGGAGGGTTGCCGCCCGGTGCTTGGATAAGGAGCGCAGCGAGCTGATGTGGGGCACATACGAGGATGACGAGTACAACACCATCGCAAGGCGCCAAAAGAGACACTATAGAGAGGGGTATTACATGTCCACTCACCTGTACAACAAGGATGTATCTGTGGACAACAACGGCGTTGAACGGGTCAACCGGAGATTCGTATCCGTACGCAATGATGGTGGGGGAAATCGCAGCCAAAAGGGCATGGATGCAAATTCTGTATTATTTACACTAAAGGCCACTGACTGGATAAACAAAAGAAGCTTTTTCGACCATCTGGTCAGGTCAGCTTCGGGTGATGGATGACAATACAATACAATACAGATACGAAAAATACACTACATGATGTACAGCGCATTACTCCATTATGATACGGTCCGTCTGGACACTTCAAAAAGCAAAACACCTACGTTAAATGCCGCATCATATATGCTGGTGGCTCTGAGTCAGCATTCATAGAAACGAAAACTCGAGACGAGATTCTCGAAGATATTAAAAACAGCAGTGATTTTCGGACAAGAAACAAGGAAGGCGGTACATGGGAAGACGGCGCCCGAGTGAAACACTTCAATCTAAATGGCATAACCTATATCACAACTGAGGGTAACGAAACAAAAGAAGACAATCTTGGCGAGCTAGATGAGTGTGCCGACTGACCTATCTTGTTCTGGCCACCCGATAACGTTACAATCCCATGCGCGTGGCTCTGCTGCAAAGGTGGGATCTATTTTTAACTTCTGGCATTCACTGTCTAGCCGTCGGCGCCTTCGACAACGACCGCGTCCCCCCGTATTGAGAACCTGACGCGGTCTGGGTTTCCCAGTTTTACCAGAACCGGCTTGGATATACTGTTGTATCTGGTGCCGGCCTGCACGTTGGTCGTCACCGCCACGGTATAGTCGGTCGCCCGGACCCTTTGGTCATGCGCGACATATGCCAATCCCGTATTTAATGGCGCAAGACTATATGTCACGAGTGATATTCACATACCATGGCCGGAAAGAAGCGCCTGAAGAATGGGGCATCTTCCCAAGCGATAAAGAGGGTGACCGTCCGGATGGCCGACTCCGACGAGATGGTCCGCAGCATCGACAGGAGCCGGTGGGGGGTGGCCAGCGAGTCCTCGCCGGGATCCTGGCACGTGGTGGTCATCACCGAGGGCGGCATCATCTGCGACTACCCGTACCATGTCAAGCGAAAGGGCGCCGCCTGCAGGCACGCGGCAGCCGTCGAGATCATCCTGCTGCGGGAGGTCGAAACGATCCGGGTCGGCGCGCCGCCCGCCAGCCACGGAGACGGCGAGCCGCCATACGCGCCGGGGGGTGTGGGATCTGCGTGTGCGGGGGCGCTTTGGTATGTGATGTTATTGTGTGCATTGTGGCGGCCGTATGGGCCGTGGAGTCAGGCTTGGTAATAGAGTCGGCCGCCGCGCCGGACTTGTGGGCGTATGCGGAGATGGTGGCCCTGTCGGCGGGCGCATGCGCCGTGGCCTCCATGGTGGGCCTTGCGGGAGGCCTGATCATAACACCCGTACTGATGCTCATGGGGATGCCCCCGCCGGTGGCGGCCTCGGCCGGCCTGGCGGCCACCCTCTCCAGCTCGGCCAGCTCGACGGCGGCTTACGCGCGCCAAAAGCGCATAGACTACTCCATGGCGATCAGGCTGGGAGTGCTGGCCACCCCGGGTACGATACTGGGGGCCATCGTGCTGGCGGACGCGGATTCGGGGATGTTCGGAATACTGTTCGCCGCGGTGCTTGCCGCCTCGGCCGCATACATATTCCTCCGTTCCAAGCTGGGCGGCAACGGCATATCCAACGCGCGCCTCGTCATGGTGCTCTCCGCCTCGGCCAGCTTTATGGCGGGCATAATATCCTCGTTCTTCGGTATAGGGGGCGGTGTGGTGTTCGTGCCGCTCCTGGTAGCAGTGGTGGGAATGGGGATGATGCGCGCCGCGCCCACCTCCATGCTGGCCATGCTGATGACGTCAACCACCGCCATAATCATGCACGCGCTGCTGGGCCACACAGACGCGGTCATGAGTCTGCTATTCGCGGCGGGAGGGCTGGCCGGCGGCCTGGTCGGAGCCCGCATCTCCCTACTGATGAAGGAGAACCACCTCCGGATGATCGCAGCCGTGTTCCTCTCGGCGATCGCGGCCAACCTGGTCTGGGACGCCCTGTCGACGAACACACAGTGAGCCGGAGCGCCGCGGCCACCCGGGGTGCATAGTCAAGGTCAGGGAATAGTGGATCAGACTCCTGCATGGACATCCAAGGTATGCGGTCCACTATCCTTGGCCGGCACCATACAGAAGTGTTTGGGTCAGACGGTCTTTTTGAAAGTATCATCGACCATACAGCGGCAACAAGCACGCATGCCTGTGTGGCCTTTGAGATCATGTCGAGGTGTCCGATGCCGCCGCCCGGTTCAGCCTGCCGGGGAGGCGGTACAGAAAGTTGTGGATGGCGGTGGTCCCCACGTTCTTACCGTAGGATTTTTCCTTTTGGCAGGTCCGCGTTCGGCCCTACCCAGTCCAGACCGCAGCCGCTGCACCTGCAGGTGATCAGAACGTGGCGGATGGTCGTGGCCCTGACCGGCTGCGGTATCGGGGAAACAAAATACTATAATACTTGCATATCTAAAAGTACAGTCATGAATACTTGGGTGATTCTGACAATTGTAGCAGTGCTTGGTTCTGGATTGACCATATCTGTAGCATCATCACAGTCTGATGCAATACCTGACTGGATAAAGACCGCTGCAGGATGGTGGTCTGAGGGCGCCATCGGCGATGCAGACTATCTGGCAAATGTGCAGTGGCTGGTAGATGAGGGATACATTACATTGGGGGCATCTGAGGACTCGACTTTTGTTGTGCGCGAATCACTATACCGTATAGAGCAGCCATCTGCATGGGAGCGACAGATTCCCAACACAGATGAGATGGGCGAAAGTACTCGTGACTCCATGGTACACACAGACACAATAGAGAATGACATACCTGCCACCATATCTGTAACCATGTCAAGAATAGTGGGTGAGAATATAGATGAGCACCGGGAGTGGGGAATGGAACTCATACAAGAGTACCTTGGAGATGCATTCAATCACACAAGCGTATCCACAGCCATTATAGATGGCAACTCTGGCTACGTTGATGAGTACACTGTGGTTATATTCAACTTTGGCATTCAGGGAATATCATACAGCTTTGAACACGAGGGTATGATATACGAAGTAAAGTATGAGAGTGATATCGCCGATTATGACACCCATCTTGCAGAGGCTGAGCGTATTATACAGACATTCCAACTGGAAAACTAGGGGAATTACATACAAAAGTACAGTGATCTCATTGTCACTCCCATTCATATCGTTGGCGTTACAATTTAGGGTGCGTTTGGTTGGCTTACACTCCTTGCGGATTACCCTATTGACTAGGTGCCGTTCTTTTACAGTCAGTATGCTGTTCAAGCATGTATAATCGGGACTGTAACATCCAGTCATTTAAGAAACATATAGTATATGACCATATACAACTTTATATCCGACATATATCATAATATGCCATATGCAGACCAAGAAAAGCATCATCTATAGAACCCACAAATATAGGCTAAAGACCAACAGCCATACCACATCATATGTTGAAAGCCTAGAGGCCGAAAACCGTATGTGGATTGAACTTGGTGTTATGGCATGCAACCTAAACGTGCCATTCACGGCCAGTAGCAGCTCTGACCCATATCCCCGAAGCATACTGACATGTGTTACGGTTGCCAAAAACATGCTGGCAGAATGGGAGAACGTTAATTCTAAAGATTATGCTCCTCTGTCCATGATTCGTGGTGCAATCCTGGCTGGTATTGAAATGAAGGACTGTCAGCATCTTAAGGATGGTAAAACCTATCCGATATGTTTTCTTGGTGCGCCAAAGCAAATCCAAAACAATATTGCATGGTTCAAGAAGTCTGACACCCCGTTTAGTATAGTCAGGGGACAACTACCCGACATCAAAACCATAGCGTCATACAAAATTGTTGACATAACGAACAGTGCGGACCGCCATCGTGGCCACCGCCAATTTGAACTACACCTAACCGTGCAAACATACATCCCAGACAGAAAGATAACTGGTCTGACTGCTGGTGTCGACGTGGGCAAGCTGACGGCATATGTGGTTCTGTCTGACGGCACCACACGCGTTCTCAGACTATACAATGCAGAGATAAACAAACATATCAGAAAACTTCAATCCCAGCGGGATAGGTGTATGCATGGTAGTAACAAATGGACCAAAATAAACAACCGTATCAAAATACAACGTAAGGCGTTGTACAACTGGCAACTAAACAAATACAGACACTTTTGTAAAGAACTGTGTGTGGATTGTGATTTGATAAAATTCGAGAATCTTAACTTGGTAAATCTGGCCCGCAAGGGAGGCAATCGTGCCAAAGGTAAGAACCGCACACTAAAAGAGAGTAAGGCTGGTGAGTTTCGTGATTGGTGTACTAAAAAAGCCCCCGAATACCATACGGAAATCAGGGAGGTGAAACCGTACAACACATCCAAACGATGCCATGCGTGTCAGAGTAAAGACACTGAACGTTATGGAGGCTTTAAGACATGGCATGATAACGAAATCATATACGAAGCATGGAGTCATAATCGAAAATTCAAATGTAAAAATTGTGGTAATATGACACACGCCGACTATAATGGTGCTTTCAACATCATGTATAGTCCCGATAACAACTATAATAATAATTATGATTATACAAAACCAACGTCAAAACGCGCCCAAAAGGCGAGTAGGTTTTGTATCAAGTCCGGGTCGGACTTGAGGGACAGGATACATCTACGCAACCGCACGCCCCACCGGTTGTAGGTGACTGGCAGGTAGTCAAGACCGCTCTTCCCAAAAAGAAGTGCATGCCAACCAAACGCACCCTGAATGGCAATAGCCAACGATATGTATGGGAGTGACAGTAAAACTACTGTACTTTTGTATGTAATTCCCAAGACTAGATATATTGATATTCCATACCACAATAGAATGGATTGCGTATTTTGTAGTATAGTGAATGGTACAAGAAAGGCCTACCCACTATATGATGACGATCACCACATGGCATTTTTGGATAGGTATCCACTGTCGTGGGGACATACACTGATAATACCAAAGACGCACTACACAACACTACCTGATATGGATGCTGAATCAATTGGCAGTCTATTCTCACTGGTCTCTGTAATTGCACCTGCAGTACTCAAGTCCACTGACACAACAGCATTTAACGTTGCGCAGAACAACGGATCTGCAGCCAAACAATTGGTACCTCACGTACATGTTCATATAATACCGCGACATCCGGACAGACCAATACAATGGAACTCGCGCCTTGTCATATCAGATGAAAAGTTCTGCGAATTAGCAGACAAGATCAGACGCCTTCTGTAGTCTCTCTCTTTAGTGTATCGACATATCTGGATACAGATGTCTCAATGTCGTGCGGCGCATCCCGTACTACATTCAGTATGGCACTACCAACTATTAGGGCGTCTGCACCATTCTTTACGTACAGTTTAATGTCCTCACCGGTCCTTATGCCAAAACCAACCCCCACAGGAAGATCTCCACTCATACCCTTTATTCTAAGCAGGGCATCTATTGCATATCTTTGAACACCCATCTGCGCACCAGTGGTTCCATATATCGCCACCAGATACAGAAAGCCATCACTGGCCTCTATTATGCGGGAACACCTTGCATCTGTACTATTCGGGGACGCTAAAAATATGGTGTCCATGCCACACTTTGATGATATGTCTCTGTACTCTTTTGACTCATCTATTGACATGTCTGGCAGTATTATGCCATCTATGCCGTGCTTTTGCATATCGTATATGAATCTGTCATATCCGACACTATACGCTACATTGGAGTATGTCATACAGATAATCGGTATATCTGTGATGTCTCTTATCTCATCTAACATACTGTAATATTTGGACAGTGTCATGCCAATATTCAGTGAGGTGGTCGCGGCATTCTGTATGGTTGGCCCATCGGCCAACGGGTCTGAGAATGGAAACCCCAACTCTATGATATCTGCACCTCCCTTTACCATGCCCCGTACTATCTTTAAGGTACTATCATAATCCGGATACCCGGCCATCGCATATGGTATCAGCGCCCGATGGTTTTGCTGGCGCAAGTCTGCAAACGTATCATCAATTCTGCTCATAATATCTCCTTATGATCTCCATATCCTTATCGCCGCGTCCAGACAGTGTGACTATGATATTCTCGGATGCTTTCATAGTGGGCGCAACCTTTATGGCCTCTGCCAGTGCATGCGCCGACTCCAAGGCAGGTATTATGCCCTCGGTCTTACACAATGTGGTGAATGCGTCTGCCACCTCTGAATCTGTGGCCACACTATACGTGACACGCCCACTATCCTTGTAGTACGAGTGCTCAGGCCCTACACCCGGATAGTCCAATCCCGCAGATATGGAGTGTGTCTCAAGTACCTGCCCTGTATCGTCCTGTAGCAGATATGACAGCATACCGTGTAGTATTCCTGGCCGCCCCGCCGACAGTGTGGCCGAATGCAACCCACTATCAAGACCACTACCTCCAGCCTCAACACCTATCAGTTTTGTTGATTTATTATACAAGGGATGAAATGTGCCAATTGCATTGGATCCGCCCCCCACACAAGCAATGGCCACATCCGGCACTCCCATCTGCTCTAAAATCTCTTCTCCTATAACACTCTGAAAGTCCCGTACCATTGTGGGATATGGGTGGGGTCCCACCGCAGATCCTAAAAGATAATACGTGTCGTTTACATTGGTTATCCAGTCTCGAATGGCATCATTGATGGCATCTTTGAGCGTGCGCGAACCTGCCTTGACGGGTATGACGTCTGCGCCCAACAACTTCATTCTGTATACGTTCAGTCGTTGCCTCTCTACATCCTTGCTTCCCATGTATACCTCGGCCTTCATACCTAAAGCTGCGCAGGCCATGGCAGTGGCTACACCGTGTTGGCCAGCTCCGGTCTCGGCTATTATGCGCCTCTTTCCCATTCGTTTGGCCAGCAATGCCTGGCCCAATGTATTGTTTATCTTGTGGGCGCCACCATGGCAGAGATCCTCTCGCTTTAGATGTATCTGGGCTCCGCCTATACGTTTGGATAGATTCTTGGCGTGATATATGGGCGTATATCTACCAGCATAGTCCTTCAGATAAGACTCCAACTCCGACCTAAATGATGACTCTTGCGAGAATCTAGCATACTCTTGCTGTAGCTCCTCCACTGCAGGTACCAGAGTCTCTGGTATGTATGCCCCCCCAAAATATCCAAATTTACTCATAGTGCCTTCACTAACCTTTCTACGCCTCTCTTAATATTACCACCCTTCATTATACTGGTTCCCACCAAAAATGCCGAGGCGCCGCACCCGTTTAAATATACTATATCCTCGGGCGATTCTATGCCACTCTCGGATATGGCAGGCCGCTCATCTGCATAATCACGCAGCACGTGCTCTGTTGTGTTCAGCGATATCTTTAGAGTGTCCAGATTACGATTGTTCACCCCTATTATATCACAGTCTGTCTTCAAGGCGGACTCTAGCTCTCCATCACTGTGCACCTCCAATAGTACCTGCATATTGTAATCATGAGCCTTTGATATGTACTCATCAATGTTTGAGGCGTGGCCGGCATCAAATATGGCCTGTATCAACAAGATACAGTCCGCACCGATATTAAATGCTGCATCAATCTGTGTATGATCTAATATTATGTCCTTCATCAGCATGGGTACTGATACGGACTCCCTTATCTCTGTAAAGTATTCTGGCGAGCCTCCAAACAGGTACGGCTGTGTCAGTACAGATATTGCCGCCGCTCCCCCAGATACCATCTTTTGAGATATTGTAGTATGGTCCGTATACGTCGTAATGGTACCCAATGATGGTGATGCAAACTTGACTTCGGATATTATACATGCCCCCTCTCTTTTGGCCTTGATTACTCCTACCATATCATGCCTGATATGATGATGTGTATTTTGTACATTGTATATGCCATCATCTATGGCTCTGCGTGAGTTCTCTGCTAGTCTCTGTAGTGTGCCACTCAAGTCATACCCTCCAAGACTGCAATGTCTCCAAACTCCCTTACAAACTCACATAATGTATGTAGCGCTCGCCCAGACTTTATGGTATCCATGGCAATGTCAAACCCTTCCGGTATTGTGTCTGCTATGCCTGCCACTACCATGCCAGCTGCAGCATTTAGCGCCGTTGTATGTACTATGCCATCTGTGGCATTGCCGCTTATGCCGCCCACAAAGTACTGCAATGACTCATGTTTTGTATCTGGTATTATATCGCTTAGGGGCGACTCTGATATGCCTAAATCATCTACACTCATATTAAATACGGTACTGTGGCCATCCTTGTACAGACATATCATACTTGATGATGTGGATGATAACTCATCAAGACCATTTTTTGATATTACACTCATTACGCGTATGGAGCCACATCTGCTCATTATGCGGGGTATCCTCTCTAACATTGTATGATCTGATACGCCTACCAGCTGATATCTGACGTTGGCAGGATTGCACAAGGGTCCTAGCATGTTGAATATGGTTCGCCTACTTAGTATGCGTCTGGCTCCCGCCACATGCCGGACGGCAGGATGATATCTCTGCGCAAACAGAAAACAGAGATTATGCCCTTTGAGCATTGCAGATGGGTTTATGTTATTTATCTGCACACCCAGCATCTCAAATATGTCTGCACTCCCTATGCCGCCAGAGCTGGAACGGTTCCCGTGCTTGGCTATATGGGCTCCGGCTGCTGCTGCCACAAAGGTTGCTGCCGTTGATATGTTGAATGTGCCCAACTGATCCCCGCCGGTACCACACATATCTATTACATCATCGTTGTATAACTGCACGGGAATCATGCATCTCTTCATCACCCTTATCATTGATATGACATCCGAATCATTGGCATCATCCAAAGACTCTATTATTTTGGCGTTGTATTGATCAGTATTATTACCAGAGAGTAAAGTCATCATCGCCGAATCTGCATCCACACTATATCTCCTCCAAAAAATTCTTGATCATATCTATTCCATATTCGGTCATTATGGACTCGGGATGGAACTGTACCCCTATGACTGGGTGGTTCTTGTGGCGCACGGCCATGACCTCGCCATCATCCTCGGCCACGGCGGTCACCTTCAGAGATGCAGGTATTGTTGTCTTTTCTCCCACTAAGCTGTGGTATCGTGTGGCTCGCAGCGGTGAGGGGAGATCTTTGAATATGCCGACACCATCATGCCTGATGAGGCTGGTCTTGCCATGCATCACGTTCCCGGCATTGGTGACTCTTCCACCATACGCTTCGATTATACCCTGATGTCCTAGGCAGACTCCCAGTGTGGGTGTGGTGGAGCTTAAATCCCTTATTATGTCTGAGCAGGCACCAAAGTATCTGCGCTCTGAGGGTGTCCCCGGACCTGGCGATATTATTATGCCATCGTATCTGCCATCTATGACTGCCTGTGTGTCTATTGCATCGTTTCGTACAACTTGGCAGTCAACGCCGACACTCCCGACATACTGGGCTATATTATACACAAAAGAGTCATAGTTGTCTATTATGAGTATCTTCATCTTTTAGAACCATCCATAATTGCCTGAAGCATTGCTCCTGCCTTTCTCTCTGTTTCGGCAAACTCTTGAGCGGGCGTGGCGTCTGAGACTATGCCGGCACCTGACTGTACTGTTCCATTCCCATCCTGTATGAATATACTTCGTATGGCAATGGCAAAGTCACAGCATCCATTATACGAAAAGTACCCCACCGCCCCTGCATAAGGTCCTCTACTTTGAGTCTCCAACTCATCAATTATCTCCATGGCCCGGACTTTGGGGGCTCCGGTCACTGTTCCTGCCGGAAATACTGCCTTGAAGGCATCAAACATGTTATATCTTGAATCCAGCTCGCCCACAATATGAGTTACCAGATGTTGCACATGACTGAACTCCTTTACAACCATCAGTGAGAGGGGCTTTACTGTTCCATATCTGCACACCCTTCCTATATCATTTCGACCCAAGTCCACCAACATTGTATGTTCGGCCAACTCCTTTTTGTTGGTCGTAAGCTCCTGCGCCAGTCTGGCAGTCTCCTCCTTTGTATCTCCCATGGGACGTGTGCCGGCTATGGGAAACGTCTCGACACTGTCTCCTGTTATGCGAATCAACATCTCTGGTGATGCCCCTATGGTGACTCTGTTGTCTTGCTTTAGGTGGAACATGTACGGCGATGGGTTCAACTTGCGTAGCTTGGCGTACAGCTCCAAAGGGTCGCCGGATATATCAAATGAGAACCTTCTGGACAGTACCACCTGAAATATGTCGCCATCATATATGTAGCGATGTGCCTTCTCTATCATTTTAGTAAACTGTTTGATGTCTGTCTGGGATATTGGCGTTGTAGTTTCAAACTCCCCACGCGGACATCTATGCATACCATCGAATATCTGTGATCTATCTGTATCATACCAAAAGTAGAATGTCTCCCCTGTGTGGTTGTCCACTAGTATGCCATCATCGTACATGCCAAACTCAAAGAGTGGTTGTGGTATGTCGTGCGAGTGGGGTATATCTTCAGTCAACCTTATGGCATCATAATTTACTATGCCCACGGCACCTCCCATGTACCTGTATCTATTATATCTGGATGTGCGCATCATGTGTTGTAGCGTACCAAACGGGTCCTGAGTGTGCTGTATCCTTGTATCGTTCCCCCTCTGTACGGTTATGTGATCCTTGTACCCCCGTATCTTTGCCACCGGCGAGAAACCCATCGCTGTAATCTCGGCCATCCTTCTTGGCCTGTCTAGAGACTCAAATAGAAATGAGTCTCTTTGTTTATACGATATGTTTCTGTATATCTCAAATGGTTCTAGATTGGTATCTATGGAGATTATATTAGGTTCTCCAAATATGTCCACCCATACAAGCCATACAAAGATGGTTTATTTAATGATTCTTTGCGTTATACAGCAGTGATTGGTTTTTATAACATGGTATGGTCATACCGACATTGGTTAGTGCCAGTCTGGCAAGTATGGCCGCCGTGGTGACGCTGTGTGTATTTCTTGGCCCAATCGCCCATGCAGATGCCCCTAACGCCGACGGTTGTCTTGCAGATGACTGCTCACTTTCAGATACAGTAACAATAGGCATACTGGCCCCCATATCTGGTGGCGCGCAAAGATACGGCGCCGACATATACGAAGCCGCCTTGCTTGCCGCATCCGACTTTAATTATGAGCTGGCAAAGATGGGCTATCACTGGTCGCTAGAACTCAAAGTACTGGACACGCAGACAGACCCATTACTTGCCTTTAGACACATACAATCTCTCAATGAAGAGGGCATTACCATAGTGGGAGGCCCATCCATAGATCTGGCCACAGCTGATCTTTTAGATTATGCGAGCTCCCACGACATGCTGCTGTTGGGATGCTGCACGGCGTTGCCCTCTACTGCAATATCTGATGATACATTCTTTCGCCTGGTGCCAGATCATCGCCATCACGCCTCAAGCATCTCAGAGCTGATTGCCGCACACGATACAGATTCGGTCATACTGGCGGGACTAGATTCGCCATGGATAACAGAGCTGTTAGAGTCTGCGAAAGCCCAACTGGAGTCAAGATTCGATATTGTTGCAGATGTCATAGTCACATATCCAACCATGAGCAAGGGAGATCTGGATGCGGCCACGGCCGAACTGGCCGATGTGGTACAGGAGCAGGCAGATGCGCACGGCAGCCCGCAGGTGGCTGTCCTGTATGCGGGGTTTGAGGAGACTGCCGACTTTATGCGCTCTGCTGCCGCACATGATATACTGGGGGATGTGCGCTGGTTTGGGGCAGACATCAACACAAAGGAGCCAAACCTAGCCGATGATGATATAGCCCGCGATTTTGCGCAAAAGACCGGCCTCTTGGTAGTGCATCCTGATGTGGCCGACAGCGCCCTCTCTGACCGCATTGAGCGGCACGTTGAGTCGAGAACAGGCATACCTGCAAGTGCATACGCTAACTTTGCGTATGATGTGGTGTGGCTTCTTGGCCTGTCCATATCAGAGACGGGCAGCGCCGACGCTGCCGATGCCATAGAGGTGTTGCCGCATATAGCATCAGAGCACGACGGCGTTACAGGACCTACAATTCTGAACCAAAACGGGGACTCTGCAGGCGGCATCTATGCGATATGGGGACTGCAAGATGGCTCATGGGTCGAGGTGAC
Organism: Nitrosopumilaceae archaeon; assembly: GCA_965219765.1. Classification (GTDB taxonomy): domain Archaea; phylum Thermoproteota; class Nitrososphaeria; order Nitrososphaerales; family Nitrosopumilaceae; genus VYCS01. The sequence continues at coordinate 731,787 of CBDCOI010000001.1, read as the reverse complement.
CGACGTCCACAGGCCAGAGCCGTTTGAGATAGGAGTCATACTCTCTGATGTGGGCCTGCGGGATGCTACAGACAGGCACTGGTTTTTTGCAATACAGGCAGCAATACGCGACTTTAACGATCATCTGAAGAACAACGGCATATACGACTGGGAGATATCAGCATCATTCAGAGAGTCGCACCATGATCCAGGGACCGCACTGCGCGAAGTACGGGCGCTGCACGACTCGGGAGTAGACTTCATCGTCGGCCCATCAGACTCTGGGTCGGTCATGGCAGTACAAGAGTATGCGCAGGGACGCGATCTAGCAATTGTGTCGTGCTGCTCAACATCTCCAGAGCTGGCTATACAAGACAACGTATTCAGGCTCGCCCCCAGTGATGAGAGCCAGGGCAAGGTTATTGCCAATCTGCTGTATAATGACGGCAAAACCGTACTCATTCCGGTCTGGGCAGACGACCCGTTTGGACGCGGGTTGGTGGGATCAACGGCAGCCAGCTTTGAGGGTGATGTCATAATGGGTGAGTTTCCCAGTGCAGACTATGCAGGATATGCGGGCGGCGACAGCCTGACGTATGTGGACTGCACCGATGATACATGCAACGGCCAGTTCGACCTGCTGGCGGCTGAGCTGAACAGAATCGTCATCGATACAATGATCATGCATGGACCCGAGTCGATAGCTATACAGTATGCGGGCGCTGATCTGGATGATTTTGTACGGGCAGCACTCGGATATGATGCCCTGCGGCTGGTCAGCTGGGTCGGTAGCGACGCAGAAACGCTATCACCACACCTTGTAAGAGACCCGGACATACACCAGTTCCTATTAGATGTGGATTTCAAGAGCGGCATATTTGAGGCCGACACCACAAGTACGCGATTCAAAGACCTCACGGGCGCTCTGGCAGCCGAGTATCCAGACGAGTTGTATTCCACCTACGCCTATTCCTCGTATGATGCCGTATGGGCCATCGGCCTCGCCGTGATGAGCGCCGGCGGACCGAACAGTGAGTTTGCCGATGTCGATATTGCATCTGCGATATCACACAACTCGCAGGGGGCGTTGGGGGCCATAGCGCTAAACGAGTACGGGGATCTAGCCGCCGCAAACTATGCCATGTACGGAATGGCAGACGCAGGGTGGAGCAAAATAGGAGTATTTGACACAGACGGCAGGTATGTGGAGACGCACACGCCGGCGACCGTCGACATAGGCATGTTGCTGGACATGAGCGGGCGGACCGGATTCAACGACCGCGACTTTGCGCCCGTAATGTCTGTGGCGCGACACGACTATGACGGCGCCAAAATCCGACTGGTGCTGATAGACACCGGCAACGGCATACTGCCGGCCCTCAACATGCTGCACCAGGGTGCCTATGATGACTTTTATCACGACAGGCTGCTGGACATAATATATGATGCCACCTCAGAGTACTCCAAGACGGACGGTTTTGCAGGCATAAATGACCAATACCAGAATACACCACTCTACCCGGTGGTCATCGACTCCAGCGGGATGGTGACTGCGCACGGGCATGACTCTGGTATAGTGGGCCTTGACATCCGCACCACAATAGGGGACCCGGACAGAAACATTGATGATATTTTTTCATTGTTTGAGGGCAGCTCCCCGCCTGCAGAGCTGTGGTGGCAGTATGTAACGTCTGACACTGCAACAGGTTCTGATGAGGTAAGGCGTGTCTTGCTGGCGTATCATGCAGAGTCGGGCCAGGTGGTGGGCGCAGGATACGGCCTGCCGCCTGACGACCACACATCAGCGATGGAGCAGACTATAGATGCCGCAGTCTCACTCATAATATCGGAGGGCGGCACCGATGTCACCGTACTTGGGGATACGTTCGACTATGATACTGCCGACACGCCGTTTTACGCGTTTGTGATGGATGCAGACGGCAACGTACTGGCAAGCGCAGCCCATAATGACCTGAACTCAAACATCGCCACACTTGTCGACATTGATGCCACCATTGAGGAGATAAACGAGACGCTCTCCGATGAGGGCGACACCATGTGGATAAGCTACAAGTTCAATAATCCTGCAACAGACAGGCAGGAGACAAAACATACGCTTCTAAAACTAGCACGTGTCGGAGATTCAGAATACGTATTTGGCGCAGGGTATTATCCTGCAGATAAGCTGTCGCATTTTGTAGGGCCCACCACCAGTAAGGCTGCCCAAAGCATACTAGAGTATATCGCCGATAACGATCTGGTTGTGGTGTCACCATCCTCTACGGCCACCGCGCTGGCCATACCGGATGATGGCCTGTTCAGGTTTACGCCATCAGACGAGTATCGAATATCTGCGCTGGTGGACTTGCTCAAGTCAGACTCAAAGTCGCACATAGTGCTGGTGTATAGAGACGATGTGTGGGGTCGCGGAATGGCAGAGGGTATAAGGGCCGAGGCGGCTTTTACTACATATGATGGCTCTGAAAACCTGCTGCTGCCAGCATACAGCGGGGCCGGCTACGACACACTAGCCCAGAGACTGGCATCAGAGGTGAACGCCGCAATCTCTGACGCAGGAACTGCAGAACACGTGGCAGTCCTGTACGCCGGATTCGGAGACAACATCGAACTCTTTGCGGCAATCGACAGGCTAGGGGACGACACACTATTGGATGTCCCATACTATGGCACGTCTGCTGCTGACGAATATCCAGACATAATAGAGAATCCCACAGTAGCCAGGGTGGTCGCCGCAGCTGGATTCTCTGCGGTGTCGTTTGATGTGGAGCCAAACAAGATCAATACTGCATTAAAAGAACGGCTTGAGGGTTTGGGCATAACGCACACGGCTTACTCCAATTCGGTGTATGACGCAGTACATGTCTTGGCGCGTGCAATTGAGGCATCAAGTGTCGATGGCAGGAGTGTTGCAGACATAGTGGCCTCAACGGCCGGCTATCCGGGAGCCCTGAATGGTGCAACCCTGGATGCGGCCGGAGACCTGCGCTCTACCCTTAGCGACTATACTACATATCGCATAATAAAAGACGGCGAGGGATCATATGCGTGGCAGGTCACACCGCCGGCGTGCGATGATGATTCGTGCATCACCGGCCACGTACAGGTTGGCGTGCTTCTGCCGCTGTCCGGACAGCTGGCCGGCATCGGATCTGCCGCCCACGAGGCGACCGAGCTGGCCGTTGCCGATTTTAATGCATACCTGCAGAGTATTGGCCAGCAATGGCAGATGGTTACCATACTGGAGGATACACAGACCGACCCGCAGACAGCGCTACAAGGCATAGTTGCGCTTGATAGCGGCGGGGTGGACATAGTTCTTGGGCCCATCATGAGCGCCAATGTGGAGAGCGTCAAAGGATATGTAGATGACAACGACATACTGCTGGTCTCTTGCTGCTCGTCGGCATCAGAGTTGGCCGTAAACGACAACATATACCGGCTGGTGCCAGACGGGGTGACCCAGACGTCTGCGCTTGCAGGCATGATCCAGCACTATGGGGTAGATGCGGTGGCATCTGTGTATCGGAATGACGTATGGGGACGCAGCCTGACGGGGGCCATGCCAGAACTGCTGGATGGTGTTGTGATGGCCCCACCGCTGTCGTATGATCCGCAGCATGTCACTGTGAATCTCACATCACCAGAGTTCGGAGATCTGGCTTCCCGCCTAAGTGAACAGGTACAGAGCCTGGCAGACGCTCATGGCGCCGAGAATGTAGCAGTAGTGTTTCTGGGATTCACAGAAGTGGCAGGTTTCATGGAGGCTGCATCAAACCACGACATACTAGATGACGTAAGATGGTTTGGTACCGACGCAACGGCGCAAAACAGAGTGGTGGTGTCGGATGTGGCTGAATTTGCAGATGCAGTCGCGTATACAGCCCCCCAGTACGGGGTAGCTGAAAACGACATTACCGCCAGGATACTGTCGAACACGCAGCATGATGAGTATGGTGTGTTTGCATACGCAGCATATGATGCGGTATGGCTTGTCGGAAAGGCCATACTTGAGGCTCAAGATACCCAGCCGGTGGGCAACGTCTTGCCAGATGTCGCAGGCAGCCACAGCGGAGCGCTGGGACGCATAACCTTGAATGATGCTGGGGACCTGATCGCATCAAAGTACGATGTGTGGGCAGTTGATGCCGACCAGTGGGTAAGAATCGGGACGTATGATGTCACAGATGGCGTGTTTGCGCCAGCAGACGGTCCTTGATGATATGCCAGAGCCACCACCTAGATGGTGGCGCGATTATACGCCGTTTTTTCCGGATCTATTGCTGATGGTGGCACCTGTGGAGCCATTTTTGGACGGCAATTGACGCATAATGTGACGGCCGCAGACAGATATCCGTCCAAGCCGTGCTGTGCAGACACAAAGTCCATGAAATTATGACATACTGTGCATAATATCATATCTGTATATGCCATCCAAGAACACCCTGTGGTCTTTGTTCTTTATGCGGGTCTTTAACTGGATGTTGGCGGCGGTCTGCGTTACATCTGTTAGTACGTGGCCTGTTATGATGACGTCCTCGCCTTTGGGTTCTACCTTTGTCGAACCGACTATGTCGGCTATTCGGGGAGCCCGCTCACCTTGAAAATTTTCTATATACACCTTATTCTCTTTTACATTTATCGTGATGGGAAAGTGCGCAAAGACAACCTTCATCTTTATGGTGTAGCCAGACACTACACCCTCACATAAATTACGAATGAGAGAACGGGACGTATTCAATATTGCAAAGTCCTTCTTACGGGAACCTGCAGCTTTTAGCAAAACTTTGTCATCTTGCACTGTTAAAGCAACAGGTATCTTGCGAAAGTTTTTGATGGCCCGGCCCAGTGGACCATCTACAATCAACATGTGTCGGTTCAGTGCCACATTTACATCTGATGGAATCTGAACCACAGTATTTAGTTTCTCTGCACTAATAGGCATATCCTACCAAGAGACCTCCTATTCCTAGATTAGCAGCTTCATGATGAGACATAACTCCCTGATTGGTGGTGACCAGTAGTATGCCCCTATTATATGAGGGTAGATATTGTTGCTCCCAGCGGGTATACTCGTTTCTCTTTACTTTGAATCGAGGTGATATGGCACCACACTTTGTGATCTTTGAGCTGAGTTTGATGACGAACTTTCCGCCCCGTTTATCCTGTATGTGTTCGTAGTCGTTTATGTAGCCGTACTTTTTTAGCGTCTTTAATACTGCTAGGCCGTGTTGGGATGTCGGCAATATTATGCATTCACGTTTTCGGCGTACCTCATTGTTGTATATTGTGACAAACAAGTTTGCAATAATATTGGTAGATGGCATTATGTGATCACCTGTGTTTGTGGAAACCCAAAGAGTTGGCCACTTCCCGGAAACATCTCCTACAAATCATTAAATCATACTTTTGAATTACAGCGGTGTAGTCTCCGCATCTCTTACACCATCGTGAACCTCTCCCAAACTCGTGTTTCTTTCTCTTGGTAAACTCGTATGATCGATCTTTCATTCCAACTCTACTCCAAACTTCTCCATTAAAAAGTTCTTTGCTTCTTGACTTGATATTGTGTGTCCTTTGCCAATTCGTGCCTTGCGACGGCTACGAAACCTAATTCCAAAACCTGGTCGTGTCAGTGTGACCGATACGTCCAAACCCAAAATACCTATCTTTGGATCGTATTTTACATCGGGTATGTCTATGTGCTCGCGAATTCCAAACGAGTAGTTTCCAAAATTATCAAATGACTTGCTTTTGATGATGTTTCCCTTGGCCTCAAAGAGGCGCTTGAGTACGCTGACCGCCGTGTCCTGACGCAGTGTTACAGAGACTCCAATGGGCTCGCCCTTGCGCACGCCCCAATCCCTCTGCGCAGACTTGGCATTACGTGTGGTGGGCTTCTTGCTGGATATCTGCTCTAGTGCCCGCTGTGCTGTCTCAATGGCGTCACCTGACCTGCCTACCCCCATGTTTAAGACCACCTTCTCTAACCGAATCACTCTCATGGGGTTTGACTCTGAACTGTTATTCATTACTGTCCCTCTCCAATCTCTCCCATATTATTGGGTATCGCAATGACTGCGTCTATGGGTAGTTCTATGCTGCGCTCGCCCAAGGACAACACGACGCGTCGTGGCAGTATGAATGTGCCTTCTTCGACACTCTGGACTGTACCCGACTCGCCAGCATTTGCTCCTTTTATTACAAGAATGCGACAGTCTTTCTGTAGGGGTATGGTGTTTAGTATCTTCTGCTTTGGCACCTGCAGAATACAACTGTCTCCCACATGTATCTCTTCGTCATCTATTATCATGGTGCGTCCATCATGAAAGCCCAATGATGTACGACCACCCTTTATGATGGTCTTGCTGGTTACCTTGGCTAGTTTTTTGCCTACTTCATCATCTGATACTGGTACGGGCTGGAGCAGTTTGCCTTTTACAGGAATCATCTTGTATGCACTGGGCATGTTTTTCAGCTGTACGATATCCATAAGGCCGATACCATAGTGTATGGACTTTCGTACCACGCCATCAATCTTTACACTGCCATCGTATATGGCCGCCTTGGCCTCCCGTAGTGTATACACTACACCCAGCATATCCCGGAGAAATACTGCTGATGGTATTGACATGTTATGAGGATGGGGTCCTGGTCTTGGTGCAATGATAAATCTCTTGTCCTTACGGGTTATTCCCCAAAAGATCGGAGCCATCTGTCGTTTTAATTTTTTACTGCCAGATATGCTGACCATTATGATTTATCCTCCTTGGTATCATCTGATGAACTCTCTAGTTTTACATCCTCATCAGCATCTTTCGGCTTTACTTCGACATCATCTGGTTTTACATCGCTATCCTCTGATGAAATCTCTGATTTTACATCCTCATCAGCATCTTTCGGCTTTACTTCGACATCATCTGAAGGAATCTCTGGTTTTACATCCTCACCAGTCTCTTTCGGCTTTACATCATCAGATGGCAGGTCGGTATGCTTTGGGCTCGCCGGCACACTGCCGGATGGCAGACTGCTAGTATCCCCAACAGGCGCTTTATCTATTTTGGTGTCTACCTTTAATTTTTTAGCACGCCACTTATCATCCAGATTCAAGGATGTGACCAGCAGATTTGATGGATGTATGTATACGTCAATCTTTTTACCCTCCGCCTTTTGTTTCTGCACGCCGCTGATGACTACGCCCAGATGTGGCTTTACTTTCTCAACTTTACCGTCTATGTTCTTGTAGACTCCCCGATTTATTGAGACTGAGTCGCCAGGTATTACACGGATGCTACGATGTCCGTATGTTTTGCGCAACTGCCCGCTGAGATGAGATGACATCGACCTGCTGCGCAGAGATAGCGGTGCGTTGTGTATGGTTCGATTTCTAACTTTGGAGGGTTTCATCTTATATCACCGTGGATGCCACATTGGCTATACGTGGCCATTTCTCTGATGCCTCTGCTGCTACAGGACCCTTTATGCCTGTACCCTTCATCTCTCCCTCGGCAGACACTATGACTGCAGCATTATCCTCAAAGCATACGCGTATGCCATTCAACCTACGAACAGGATACTTTTGTCTTATTATAACGGCCCCGTGTACTTGCTTGCGAAGCTCGGCAGGCCCTTTCTTAACCACCACATTACAATAGTCGCCCACGGCCGCAGCGGGCAGTCTGGATACACGTGTCTTTGTCTTGTGTACCATGACTACCTCTAGGATCTTTGCTCCTGAGTTATCGGCACACGTGATATTGGCACCAACTGGTATGGCATGTGTAACGTATGGGCGAAACTCTTCAACACCCATACCTGCTTGCTTTGCCAACTATCTTCGAACCTCCACAACTACAAACGATATTGACTTTGAGAGAGGGCGACACTCGGCGGTCAGGACTTGATCTCCCTCTTCCACATCGATACACTCTGGAACATGTGCATGTATTGTACTCTTACTGCGGGCGTACCGTCTGAACTTGTTTATGTATACAGGGGACTCGCGCTGCAGTGTTATAGTCTTTTTTGCCTTAATACTGGACACCTTGCCTTCTAAAAGCTTGCCTCGAACCGGCAGACCTCCATGATATGGACAGTTTCTATCTGTGCATTCTCGTGTGGGGGGAGTAGTGTTTATGCCAATCATGTCTATGTCAACCTCTGGTGCGGATGTCCGTGTATTGTTTCGCCAGATATTGTATCTCCGTTGATACTCCAGATACAATGAAGCTTGGGGAGCATACGTGTGCCCCTCTTGGTATTTATGGTAAGCATGTTTTTACTCTCCAACAGTATTGTGCCGTTTAATCCTATTGCTGATGGATTTGTAGAGTCTACAACCTCTGCGTGAGAACCTATTATTGTCATGCGCGCCTCAACTCCGTCTGTCTAGTTAGCATGCGGGCAATATCTCGTCGGAGAGGCTTTACTTTACCACTCTCTTTGCGCAATGTACCCTTGGCTAGGTCTACCCGCAGTTTGGACAACTCGCTCTGCGAACTCCGTATCTTCTCATCCAAATCTTCGGCGCTCAGCTCACGAATGGCCTTCATTGAAATGCGACTCATTTTATTCCCACCTCAACATCATCTCCTTCCTCTTTTATCTTCATCACTTCCTGTTGTATCAATTCAGATTCTGTCCGTGCCTTTGGTCTATCCTTGGGTTTTATATCTTGTGCAGTGTCGGGCCTTTGACCCGTCAGTGAGAACTCGGGTACGACTTTGTCTTTGTGGGCTATTCGGATGCGAATTCCAATCAGGCCCATGGGGGTCTTGACATGGGCTATGTCTTCATCTACAACCACCTTGGCATGGTGTCCCGCCCGGGGCAGTATGCCTTCAGAGTGTTTCTCAAATGATGAGCGATCCCCGCGAAGTTTGCCCGAAACTGTAATCTGTATCCCCATGGCACCAGCCTCCATCACCTGACGCAGAGTCCACATGGTGGCTCGCCGGAATGCCGTACCTCGCTCTATGAGTGAGGCCATGCGACTACACATGACGCTCGGAGAGAGTTCCGGCTTGACTATCTCCTCAACACGTATCTGTGGATTTTTGTAGTTAAATTTGGACTCTAACTCTTCGGTCAGGGCACGAATTACCGCACCCTTGCGCCCTATGACTACGCCGGGCCGCACTACATACAGGGACACACGAGTCCCTGTGGGCTGTTTTTGAATGTCAAAGTGACTAAAGCCAGCTTCTTTTATCTCTTCCCGGAGATGATCCCTCAGCAACATCATCTTATAGTTGTCTTGAATCATCTTTTTGGTGGCAGACATTATACCCCTGCCTCCCGAGCAACGACTTCAACGTGGACAAGTGCATCATTCTTGGGGGTTGCACGCCCCATGGCTCTGGGTGTGAACCTCTTCATTATTGTACCCTTGTGAACAGTTACATTCACTATCTGTAATCGGTCAACATCCAGTCCACGGAACTCGGCATTATTCTCTAGACTGTTCAACAGTTTGAGTATGGCATTGGCGGCCTTTTGAGGGTAACGACCTGCCATTACACCTGAGTCTGACCGGTGTCCTACCTGATTTTTGTATCGGCCAAATGGTATGGCTCTCTGTTTGTTTACCACATCCGTCAGATAGTCCCTTGCATTATCCACCAAAAGTCCACTTATGGCCACGCCTATCTCCCGGGCATGCTTGTGAGATATGTCCACCTGACGTATGGAGGCGCGCGCATCAGTAATGGCGTTGTAATACTGGTATGCATACTTGAACCTAGCCATAACACATCACTTTAATGGCACGTATAGGCTGGAACGGGACGCGCCTACACCCGGTGAACCATGAGTAACCCTCTTGTTTGTAATAACATATTCGCCTACATAATGACCTATCATCTCGGTTGTTATCTTTACAGGCACAAACTCCTTGCCTGAATATACCTCCAATGTAATTCCCACATGGTATGGCAGTATGATCAAATCCCTAAGATGCGTCCTTATTGAGGTATCTTCTTTGTTCGCCTTGACCACTTTGATATCCTCAATTAGTTTACGCCGATCATCCGATATGCCATGAGACATATAGCGACGCAGAGTACGACGCTGCCGGGAGTTGAATAGTTTCAGTTGCTGATCCAACGACATCCTCTCTAAATCTTCCAGCGGAATGCCCCGGTAATCAAATTTTTTAACCATAGAATACACCTTTGTAGTCCATATTATAGCATTCCTATATCCGTTGCCAGATCTCTGGCCTTTTCTGTATTCTCTAGTACAACAAACGCCTTTTTACCGTATATGGTACGGGAGGTGTTTATCTTTAATGCTTTTACGTTATATAGTACATATGCCGCCTCACGAATCTCTGGCTTTGAAGCAGACTTGTGGACTATAAAGCAGATACGCGCAAAACTCTCTACCAAATCAAAGGTTCTTTCGGTGATGTGGGGCTTTATTATTATTTTAGAGGCCTGACTTGGCGTCATTGTAATCTTTTTCGCCTTGTTGTGGTCGTAATACTTTGTCTTGTTCATTGTGCAATCTCCAACTGTTTACAGCTTAATTTTGCGAGCTCCTCAAGTGCCCCCTTAGAGTATATCGTCAATCTGCCCGGATTGGAGCCGGGAGCCAAGTCCAGCACGCTTAGATTTTTGGCTTGTACGACATCTATGCCTGGCAGTGAGCCGGACGCATTCTTTAGTGATGTATTCCCAGATACAACAAAGAGTATACTTTTTCCCACCTTCTTGCCTCTACCACGCAGTGCCGACTTGCCTGTACGACCGCGACGCGGCCGCAACCTCTCCACATCCTCAAACAAGCCCAATCTTTCTATTATGTCGATGAGTCTTTTGGTGGTGTCTACATGTTCTATGTCGTTGTCTAGTATGATGGGGAATACCTCTTGCGAGACAGTCTTGTGACCGCGCTGGCGTATGGCATCTGTACGGGTGGTATAGGCGATGGCCGAACACAGGGCTAACAGCTTCTCTTTTTTGTTGACGCGTTTCCAGATTACCTTGTTAGACCTGGGAGGGTGTGCTTGCCGGCCACCTCGGACTGAAGCGACGCCACCAGCTTGTCCCTGACGGCCACCTCCGCCCCCTAGCATCTTGGCTATACGGGAGACTCCGCGTCCGGTGGGCGGATCGTTTGAGCGCGCCACCACATCCATACCTGCTGTTGGATGCCTGCCCTGTGGTTGGAACCGGTGTGAATCTAAATTCACATACACCTTGTGTATGACATCTGAGCGCGTATCCGTCTCAAAGACTCGGGGCAGCTCAATATCGCCCATCTTACTTCCATCTAGATTATACATGGGCGCTTTCATAGTACCACTTCTAGTATGCGAGGCTCTACAATCTTTTTGGGTTCGTTTCGTATTGGAGCTCGAATCTTTACAAGGCGTCTATAGGCACCTGGAACCGACCCACGCAGTATTATGTAATCACCTTGTACATCTCCAAAGTGCTTGAATCCACCTGGAGGGTTTATCTGTCGTGTATCATCACTGGATTCACCCATTATCATTATACGTTTGTTGTACTCTACCCTTTGATGAAAGCCCATCTGGCCTGCTCGGGGAACTGTATACATCACGTATTGTGGTGATATGGGACCTAGGCTGCCCAATTCGCGAACAGACTTTCGGGATTTGTGTTGCTTGCGCTTTGCGCCATACCGCTTTATTACGCCCTGCCAGCCCTTGCCCTTGGTTATGGCTGCCACATCTACTGTGCCGCCAACCTTGAACAAGTCTGACACCTTTACTGTCTTGCCCAGAAGATTCTGTACATATTTGGCCCTGTCGGGCATTGAGCCACCTTCAATGGGCGCCTCAAATATGTAGGGCCTCTTCTGCTCTAGACCTATATCTTGTGGGATTACAGCTAGGATGGCGCTGATTCGTTGTATGTGATTTAGGTTCTCTGCCTTCTTCTGCTTGTCCTCACTAGTGGTAAAATTGATCTTTTTTGTTATCTTCTTTGGCAGCGTATCTGCATATATGTCAAAGTCTGCATGGTATCCGTTGGCATCCTTGCTGTATCCCCGCCATCCGACGACCGTAACTGGCGGTGTGACTAAAACAGTACCTAGACTCACCAACTGTTTGCCAGCATTGGGAGTCTTTTCACGATCATCTATACTGACTACCTGTATGCAACCTGCCTTGAATCCACAGTGTACCAACATCTTGGGTTCGCCCTCATGGCTTCGAGTATATCCCCGAATGCGCGCCTCCATACTCTTTGCCCTGCCTCGGGGCAGATACGCCAAACTTCCCCGTCGAGGCTGGCTATGTTTTCTGCGTCCCATGATAAGAGCTTCAAGCCATTGTACTACATATATAATATACTATTTTGATACTTACTAAGTAGGTATATTCTTGTTTAGACGTAACTGTCCAAAAGCAGGTATACAGGTTCTGGTGTCAAATCGGATATGTAGAGGCCATCTCCCGATTCGGCGCCTCTGGTAGGCTTATAACGACATCACAACCAACCCACTGTTGATGATGCCACCGAAATGGGGGGTTGTTGCGTAATTCCATCTGATCTTGTTTTCGCATGTGCCCCGCCGTGGTTTTATCGGCGGAGTATTCGGACCTGGACGGTCACACGCACGATACCATGTCATAGGATGGTATCTCTATCCCACGTATCCGGGCGCACCTGAATCGGTTCAGCACCTTGATATTCCATATGATGGCACGGATCTTGCCGAACCGGCGGCGGTTGTCTGGCCGGACAAACCGGCAGTGCAGTTGGTGACGCTTGGACTCCTCGCCACCGAAGATGCCCTCTATCATCCCCCGTTGGTGGTACTTTTCCTCATCGAATATTTTGGCCGCCTTGCTTCTGTGGGGCTTGCCGCGGTTAACATGGATGCTTCTCTGTTTGATGTTGGGTATAATCCCCATCTCGAATAGCACCTGGCAGTTGTAGTTTGAGTCGTACCCCCGGTCCGCGTGAAAGACGGATGAGCCGGGCAACAGATGCTGCCGTCTCATCTCGTATAGCATGGGCGGCAGCATGGTCACATCGTTGATGTTACTCGGGGTTATGCCCGACTCCAGTATTATTTGCAGTCCCAGGACGGCAACTATATGATACTTTAGGTACTCCTTCTGGGCAATCTCTACGAAATCTTTCTTTCTTTTGAGAGGCCGCACGACTGTCTCGTACCTGGTGGTCTCCACCCCGCTACTATCAGCACCCAGTGGGCCGGTCGCGCCATCCGCCTCGGCCATGCACAACCTGGCCGTCCTGGCAAGCATCCCGGCCAGCCAGTCGTACGGGATAGTCTGTAGGTGCCTGGCTATGGTGGTGTGATCCGGTACAGGCTCACCGTTCCACCACGGTAACTTTATTACCGATAGGTCACTCTCCATGTCGCGGGAGGTTTTGTGCCAGGCGACCATCAGTATGCAGATAAAATCTAGTTTGTCCTTGGAGTGAACGGGGGGTCGTCCCCGGTTGCTTGTCTCTTGGCGCGGGCACGGGTGCCCCCGCATCAAATTTGCCACGGTGTAAATCATGAATGATGTCTCGTTGCTGTGTCCTAAATGGTAGTATTTCCAATAGTCCGGTCGTCTAGTATGTTCGCTCATTACCAAATGAGAAGGATCAACGATCAAAAAACCTATCGAATTGATTTCAATGAGGTCAGGATCGAATTATGCAACAACCCCCCGAAATGGACAACACCTATATCAAAAGACATCAGCAGAGCGCGGTGATGGCCACGTGAAACTGTCCATAACTGACTCTGGTCTGGAAATTAAATTCAATATCCACGAAAAAATTATCAGCATGCACGGGTCATTTAAAATCCCGCTTGCCGATATCAAAAAGGCGTGGACTGAAATGCCGGCCTCTCCCCTGTCGTCTACCAGAGAGATTAAGATGCCCGGAACCCATATTCCCGGAATAATCAAGGCTGGCACATACCGCACGCGTGGAAGAAGAGATTTCTGGTACGCGACGCGCAAGATGCCGTACCTCGTTCTGGAGTTAGACGAGGACAAGCAACCGTACAGAAGAATCGTCCTGTCCGCTGACGATGCAGATGGCTTGAAGAATATAATCAATTCCGTCATATCGTAAAAAGAGTAATTGTTCAATCTTAGGTATGTGCCTAGACCTGTCCAATCAGATATATGACTTATCCAAACATAGCTGACATCACGGATACCGCCGCAACTAAGCTATCGATGATGACGTCGCCCAACATGGCCAGTGACACTACGTCATCGCTCATGATACATCTTCATGGTAGAGGTCAGCTTAAAAATATGCACGGAGTAATCGCCGCTACCACAAACATTGTTGCCACCCGTTGGTTCGTACTTACCGTGTCGACGTGGGCCTTTGCCTACTCCTCGTTGTACTCACGCCTACCGGGCGTGGCGAAGTTCTCGTAGCACTCCAGCTGGCCGGTCTGCTCCTCAAGATCCTTCACCCAGACTAGCTTGGCCTTCGTTCACTCCAGTTCTTTGGGTGCCGTACCGTGGGACCCCGTAGGGCGCACGGCCAGCTCGGCCCTGAGAAGTGCCGTCTTCTCGTCGTGGGCGGCCCTCATGACTGCGATCTCCTCCTTCAGGGATTGTATGGTCTTGTTGCGTTGGTCAATCATAACGCGCAACTGGGCCGCCTCTTTCTGGTACGCGGCAAGTTTGCTGCACATGGCACAGTATAGGATCACCCATACGCTAACCTATCGGATCGACAACTGGCATCTCTGCAGCGGTATGGACCGCCTGAGCGCTGCACCGCAGCGGCGTTCTGCGTTATGGCTCTTCGGCCGGATTGGGTGGTGCCGGCATGCTAGGAGGGATGGAACTGCCGAGAACTAGTCAGATACGATCCACTGTCAAATCGGATAGATGTGGATTTTCTGTAACACCCACGAAGACATATCGTTTAGATGCGACATGGCAGAGGAAAAAAGATTTGGACACACTATGGAACTGATAAATTATTATAATTAAGAGGTTCGGACTATGCTGATATGGCGGACTCGCAAGAAAAGTTGGCAGAAACGCTCAACTGTATAGAGGTCATGATAGCAGGGACTACGGCATTCATCGGGGATGACCTAGATGGTTGGGACTCTACGCAGGCGTTGGCCAGAGTCGAGAAAGCCGTCCGGAAATACGGGCCCGGGGCCAAACCGTGCATGCCGGTCGTCTCGCCGGAGACGCTCCAAGACACACTACCAGGCAAATACGCCAGGGCCATCATCAATGAGCTGTACGTGATGGGCTGGAACAGGCTAGCCGCGGTGCAGCCTGTCCTTCAACCTGATGCCAGAAGGCGAGCACTCGAACGTATACGGGATGCCAAGGATTGCCTGGTCAAACTGCTGGGCGGGATTCGCGCCGACTATAACATATAACGCTGGATGGGACTGCCAAGAACCAAATAGACGACGAATGCGTGGCGTACCCACTTTTCGACAATTCCCACCGGATATCCGATTTGACAATGGATTTTATAGACTTAGTTCTTGACAGCGCTTTTTAGACATCTGTATGTGCAAGTATTGAATGTAGAGTAATGCTGTCAATTTCTATACCCGCTTATTGATTAAACAATATGATACTATATGCAAAAACGATACACTGATGACATCCTCAAACGATACAATGTCCGTATGTCATCATGTGGACAAAGAGTAGGAGTGGACGGCGTAAGTTTGTAATCTTCATTGGAGTTGGGGTAGTAAGGCAAGATAATATGTATTCAATGAGGAAGTATTGAGTGAGTATACACTCAGGTCCACCCATAAGGGGCAGATTTGAATAGAAAGATTTAAAGCTGGTATCAAATTTGGATGATTTAATGGGAGATTCTGCACTACTCAGAAAGGAATTAAGAAAAATATACCAGAAAATCGATCTTTTAGAAAAAGAGAATACGGAACTCAGGGCTCAAGTAATTCAATTGAAAGAGGAAAAGGCATCAATGATTGACCGATACGAATCTGAGATTGAATATTTGGTGCGACGCCTCAACTATTATGAAAATGAAAACGCGCCTTCATCTACAGGGTCAATGTATAATGCCGAGAGAAAAAAGTTCCAGAAAGAGGAAGCCCTTCTGGATTCTGAGAGTGCCGATGACAACGCCGATGACAACGCCGCAAACAAAAACGATACTTCCACCAAGAACGATCCTAATGTGGACCTGAATAGTCGCAAAGCGGGTCCGCCACAGGGCCACAAGGGCATCTCGCATCATAACCGTTCTGAATATACTAAACGATACGACATACACCGGTGCGCCAACTGTGGCAACGAACACGTGATAATATTGCGACCGGTTGTACGACAAATGTATGATTTTGATGGAGACAGAATAAGTATAGTGGCTGGTACGATTGTAGTGGGACGGTGTAAATGCGACAGATGCGGACACGTTACAGAAGCCGACAGTCCCCTTATTGCCGGTACGGCACTCGGTCCCAAGGCTCGCGGTTTTGTAGTGGAATACTTTGGTACACGTGCAACTGATGAGACAATGTCTGTCTATTTTAGAGACATGTATGATTTTGAGATATCACCAAATACCATATGGAACGCGCGCAAAGCCATTGCAACACTGACACTGGAAAAAACATACCAAAACATACTGAAATACATCATATTGGCATTGTACGTCCATTTAGACGAGACAGTACTAAAGATATACGGTAAGAGGGGGTATGCCTGGATGGCATCAATACCTGATGCCACATATGTACTGGTGGCCGCAAGTAGGGCCGGTGCAATACCCGAAATACACTTTAGCGCACTTTTGGATAAACCCGTAATAGTGGACGGATACGCAGGATACAACAGTTTCCGCATTGTTCAGCGGTGCTGGGTGCACATACTACGTATGGCCGAGAAAGCCGCCATAAAAGCAAAGAGGGGAAGCGTTCCGTACATACAGTACCGGCGGCTCCTGTGCATGTATAGACGCATCAAATACATGGATACGGCCCCTCCCGAATACTGCCTGTCTCTGCAACGACAGCTGTGCAGTATCGCAGATGGATACGGGGGCCATCCAATGGCCGCCACCATACACAACGCGTCACCGAACCTGTTTACGTTCCTGCGGTACAAAGGAATGCCTCCTAACAATAACCCCGTTGAGTTGGATATACGTGACACCATAGTGTTGCAGCGCAACGTGCGCCACAAATTAATGACTAGCACGGGCATGCACGTATTTTCAATTTTGGTGAGCTATACGCGCACCTGCCAGAAGCGCGGCATTGTACCATGGAAAGGCATAGTGGAATTGTCCAAGAATCCAGACTGGAACATATTTGAAGAATCCGCCGCTATGTCAGGTAATGTAACGATAGCCGCCTAGTACAAGACTGTTTCAGATGTGTGGATAACTGGCATACCTGTGGGTACAGAAAGGGATGGACCTGAGTGTATACTTGAGTGAATCTTCAAAGTATTATAATTGAGCATACTCATTGATGTGGAACAAAACCAAAAACGACTTTTAAGAGGCAGACAGATTGAAAAACAATCCAAATGTCGTGGCAACCTAGTGCGACATTTTGTAGGGAGGCGGAAAACAGACATATCAGGATTTGGGCAGAATTTGGAGCATCGCCGTTATTGCCTAAAGATGTATAACACACATACAACATCACCGCTGATCATTTAAGCAGTACCTCCAGTGAATTCCATATTACAATACCGCCAATGGCTATACCGGCCACACCTGCCATTACACACAGAATCAAAAAGTTGCGGTTCATGATATGTTTAGTATGGATAGGGTGCCTAATATGGCCTCCTCCAAACGTATGGTTCGTGTATTCTGGTGCGGGAAGAAGTTTAGTTGTATCATGTTGTTGGCCTGTAGTCTGCCCCCTGCTATATCTATAACATCCCTCTTGGGCGAGCCAAAGACAACCAATGTATCATCTTTGTGTACGTTTGATATTCGAGGTTTGGTGGCCACCTTGCCAGATTTGGTGGCTATAATGATGCGACCTGGCCACTCCCGTAAGAGTGATGTGACTGATGAGCGTTCTCTCACCTTGTATCCCCAGTACTGTGATGTATTCTCTGATGGTATTACATGTGCCGTACTGACAGATACATTTGGCGGGAACTGTACTGTGACCCGTCCATCCCGCTTGGCACCCTCCACTGCAAACAGGTGATTTACTCCGACATCCACGTATCTTTGTCCGCGCAGTGTGACTGCCAACCCCTCACGTATGTCGCCAGGTTTTATACTCTTGACATCTGATGATAACGAATGACTGGGTATGGCAAGGGGGTGCAGCACACCAGCAAACTTGAGCTCAGACATTTTAGGAAACAGGTGCTTTCTCATGAATTGGGGAGTCTCCATATAGTGAAGTATTGTGAGTAGTAGACTTCTATCATCAGAGTTGTTGCCGTCTTTATACACTAGTACCTCTTTTACGCCAAAGATGGCCATACTGCGGGCCAACTGGGATATCTTGTGGGCTTTGGCTAGTTTTGTGCTCTCATCAGTGAGAGAAGAGTCGGGTATTGCTACAGATAGTCCTTTATACATCAGTCTGAGTTTGAGTATTCGGAATCCGACTGTTCTGCATATTTGGCTATATCATCAGAATCTATCTCTCTGTATCCCTCTTTGTCTATAACCGCTATTCTCATCTGTTCTACAACGTTTTTGCTGTCACTGGCCACTTTGACAGATGCCACGGCCAGCATTACTGCATCGTCTTTGGATAGTTCTGTCTTGTAAGACTTTTCCAAGAATGATGTCACTCTATCTGAACCGGCTCCAATGGCAATGGCATCATACTCGATATACGTGCCACTAGGATCCGTCATGTATAGATGCGAGCCGTCCTTGTTTACGCCCCCAAGTATTAGTGCAACACCAAATGGCCTAACTCCTGCATACTGAGTGAACTGCTGGCATTGATCCGCCAGATGCTTGGCGACTGTCGCTATGTCTACCGGCTCATCATATATCAGCTGATTACTCTGCGAAAAGAATCTTGCATTGTCTACCTGGCTACGGGCATCGGGTATGTATCCTGCAGCAGCCACGCCTATGTGATCGTCTATCTTGAATAGTTTCTGTGCAGATTCTGTGATCTGTAGTTTGCGGGTACGTTCCTCGCCTGCTATGACTACGCCATCCTTAAACTTTATTCCCACAGCCACTGAACCTCGCCGTACAGTCTCAATTGCGTACTCGACCTGATATAGACGGCCGTCTGGTGAGAATACAGTGATTGCCCGGTCATATCCTTGCTGTGCTGGTAACATTATGATATCCCTATCTTTGAGATTAATTTAAGTCATGCCCATTGCCATCACTGTGTAATGTGCAATATCACAAGATGTGTTGTACCTTTCTCTGGTCACAGAAACGTTAGGGCCACACACCGCACCACAATAGAGATAACTACACATGAATCCCTGACTCCTCGCGGAGACTGTATTGTGGGGGTGGCATCTCATATAGGATGCTTTGGCCTACCATACAACATACGAAGAGCGCTACAGAGCGATTCTAGCAAGGTGCGTATTCTGTTTACAGTAGGCGATGATCGATTTACTGTATATGGCAGAGGCAGCCCGGAGCTGACCTTGACGCATCCTCAGGATATTGTATTGCGCAAGAGTGACTTTGTCTGCCCGCGCACATTGGTCATAGGGTGTGATGCAGCCTCAATAGATATGCCCCGACATATGGTGCAGTCCCTTCAGGGGGGTGTGGGCGGTACTATGGAGATAGTCGTACAGTCGTAAAAAAGAGGCTTTTATATCGCATATGCTACAAACGACACAATGGGACTTGGAACAAAGATATTTGTGGTATTGCCACTGGCCATCTTTGCCGCAATAATATTTGGTTTTGCCATATACAACACAATATGTAAAAACTCCAGCGTGGCATTGATTGACTGCTGATGTATGGAGATGAGTTTACTGGACATGGGATACAATCGCCCCCGGCGCAGAGACTTTGATTATCTGGCATTGTAAAATTCACGCAATTTACCATACCGTATGATATCAAAATTAGATAGAGTCCAAATATGCTGCTTTTCTATATGTTGGAGTATATCTGCAATAGCACAACTTGATAGTTCCGGCCGGTACTACTCAAATCGAATCTGTCTTTATATATTACATACAGGGAGGCATTATAGAGCATGTCGACATATGAGGAGTGGCTTGATGAGTTAATAGCTGACCGTGATGAGACCGGAGTACCCATCACTAGACGCGAATACTATGAAAAGTTCTTCAACAATATAGATACAAAGCGGGTGTATGAGCAGGATGTTGTGGTAACCTCGCGTCTAAAGGAGCGCGGAGTTATAGTTGACAACTAGCCACTCCACTTTGCGTTCGGGTGGTGTACAACTATGGCCGCCGTTGAAAGGTCAGGTGTAATGTGACCTGTTGTAGTGAGATTCATACCGATTCTCTCTGGTTTTAATACGTCCCACATCAGCCTGTGCTGCGTGACGTCTGGACAGTCCGGATATCCCAGACTGTACCTCAGACATCCTTTATCAAGGCCCATGGTACGACGTATCAGTCTGTTGATCCAGCTGGCTATGGCCTCCACGAACTCTGTGACAAAACCGTTCAAATAGAATGAGTCTGTGGTCCTTCCCGCCTCGTCCCACTCGGTGACCATGCGGTTGGCAGCCTCTCCAGCGGTGCACGCCTGAAATGCCACCACATCATTCTCCCCAAAGTAGTCTGCGATACACAGGTGTCTGGACTTGAGTGATCTGGGAAAGTCGAATGTTACTGTACCCGAATCCCCCTCCACATTTAGACTCTCACCATCCGAGTGGCATCTAAAGAAACCATATATTGCGCGCGGCTCCAGTATGCCTCGCACCTCCTCGGCCATCTTTTGTAAAAGTTTTTGGTGCTCTGACTTCCATTTACCGCCTGATCTGCCTTGCACGCCCCAGCCCCTGAGAATGAGAGCCTTTACGTCCAACTCTTTCAGGACCTCATCATAGTCTATCTCTGATACGATGGTCGTTCCGTACTGCACATTGGGAGGGGTCACTGGTTTTATACTGCTCCGAGGTATGGGCTCGGTTCTGACTATACGGGGTGCCTGCTTCTCTTTTAGTCCACTTCGCCACTCTGAGAGTAATGCATCTCTATCACCCATTATCTTATCCATAGTCTTTAGTCCAGCGAACATATCCTTGCAGTAAAAGACACCCGGCTCGTAGACGCCCCCATCGGTCGCTATCCTGTTTATGTAATTGAGATTTATGGCGGCACCACCACACAGTACTGGTATATCCATGCTGTTCGTACGCGCATAATCTACAAAGTGCTTCATCTCGCGGGATGTATTCACAAGAAGCGCGGACAGTCCCACCGCATCGGCATTCACCTCTTTTATTTTGTCTAGGAATGTCTGCATGGGCACCTGCTTGCCCAGGTCATGTACTGTATACCCGTTGTTCTGAAATATGGTCTTTACCAGATTCTTTCCTATGTCATGGACATCTCCATAGACGGTCCCTAGTACCAACTTTCCCTTGCTGACACCCTCCTTCTTTACCAGATATTTTTCTACCTCTGTAACTGCCGCTTTCATGCACTCGGCCGACTGGAGCACAAATGGCAGTATGATCTCACCTGACCCAAACTTATCGCCCACAGTCTTCATAGCTGGGAGTAGCGAGTCGTTCAGTACGGATATGGCGGCATCATGAGTCTCTGTTGGACTCATGGCTATCGATGAGCCATCTTTTGACATTATGGGACTCTCTATGTTGTCTGCTATGGCCAGAACCACATCAGCCTCTATGTCTTCCCGTATGCGGTTGATTATTCTCTTATTGATACGCTTACTGGCCGGCCATTGTGCGTCTATGACTGGTGCTGTTGTGGTTTTGCCAACTTGATCTGACGCAACACAGGTACTCAACAATGATGCTAGCGCATCTGGCTTTTTGTTGAATATCAAATCTTCTGCTGAATCTTTATGATCGGACTTTAGCATGTGATATGGAATAATATCTTTGGGGTTTAGTATCACACAGTCTAGTCCTGCCTGCACGGCATGATACAGAAATACAGAGTTGATCACCTTACGGGGGTATGGGTCAAGACCAAAGCTGATGTTGCTTAAACCAACCACAGTGTATGAACTGGGGAATCGTTCTTTGATCAATCTTATGCCCTGTATGGTTTGTATGCCCGCATCCAGGAACTCCTCCTGGCCTGTAGCCAATGTAAATATGAGCGGATCAAATATGTACTGGCTCTCTTTTATGCCGTACTGTGAACCTCTCTCTACAATCAACTCGGCCGTCTGCACCTTCTGTTTGGCGGTCTTGGCCATCCCGGCAGGCCCTATGCACATTGCTATGGCTGGCACACCATACTGAGCCATTATGGGTGCCATACCCGCAAACCTGCTGCCATCACCTTCTAGATTTATCGAGTTTATGATGGGCTTGCCTGGTATCTGTCTGATGGCCGACTCTGCAACTGATGGACTGGTTGTGTCTATTACAAGGGGCGCCTCCACCTCCAAACTGAGCCTCTTTACCAGACGCGTCATGAACTCATTCTCATTATCCTTCTCGGTGACAGCCACAGAGACATCTAAACAATGGGCGCCATCCTCGACCTGGCGTCGTGCTATATCTACTAGGCCATCGTAGTCGTCGGCCAGTATCAACTTTTTGGCCTTACGTGACCCCTGAGCGTTGACCCTTTCACCGATTATCATGGGTGGCGGGGACTGCTTAACGCTAACCACCTTGAGGGCTGAGCTTACATCCAATTACATCACCTTCCGTGCGATGATAACATATGGGTATATTTTATCTGTGATGTGCCGCTCTAAAATATCACTGTACGCAATACCCGTACTTGATACGATGAATAGTATGGGGGCGTTTTTATGTATATGTGGCAGAATAGTCGCATACAACATGTGTGTATATTACCTCACTGTTATTTATTCGATGGAGATGTCAGTCTCTTGCAAAATACGTGGAATGTTCAATCTTTACCCAAACGTATCATTGTCTTGGCACCGTATTATCACAGTTGGTAACTTGAACCACACTGGTATATGACACACTATAACGATGCCATGGCCAACCGCTCATAGTAAAACTCCTGACGTTTTAAATCTCGATGTGCAATGATTCGGCAGCGCGCCGGCGTTACAAGACGTGATATCTGCTCGTACGTCTCCAGTCTGGTATAGTCTGATGTGTACAACACCTGAAAGAGTGGTGACCGCTCCAAAAATAACGGTCTGGCTTGATCATATCCGGCTATACGGAGTAAATTAAGTCTGAGTATGCCCACCGACTCGCCTTGAGAGACCAGAGGGTCCTCATAACAACATATGGCATAATGTTTCTCATCCTCTATTATGGTTAATTTTGTAAATCGATCATTCCACAACTCCATATGTCTTGCCAGTGATACGGCCATCTTTTTGTCCTCAAAGATTGGCGAGACGACCAACCGTCCGGTTTCGTGAGTCCATGCAATTCTGTGAAACCCACCAACCCATCGTATGTAGACCACATGATAACATGTTACACATCTGTTAATATGGGCTTTGGTGTTGTATGCAAGAGACAATACGGCACCATACCTGTCGACGATACAATCTACTATGCAATCAAGTTTGAAATTACACGTCCGTATGGGCTGTATGCATAATCAGTATCCCCGCGCAAACAATGCCCGGGTACTATTGCCACTCTGACAGACTATACATGTGCCTCCGGTCTTGGGTGATAACAGGCGTATGTCGGCGCCAGTCTCCTCTTTTATTGTATCCTCGCATAACTCTTTGCCGCACCAGTCGGCCCACCAGAACCCTCCTGCTTGTATGCCCTCCTTGAGGGCCATATAGTCGGATGCCTCACCAGTCAGTCTTGATGCCTGCTCTTTGGCCTTCTCTAACATCTCATCCTGCATTGTGCGTAACGTCTGCTGTATCATATCTGGCGCACCATCCATCTGTATCGTATCCTTTGATAAAGTGTCCCGACGTGCTACGACCATTGTGCCCGCCTTTATATCTCTAGGACCCATCTCGACACGAAGAGGCACCCCCCTCAACTCCCAATCGTTGAACTTGAATCCCGGCGAGACGTTCTCTCGGGCATCTACGTGTACACGCACACCCATATCTGACAATGATTCGGCAAGTGACTGTACAGCCTTCATTACAGTATCGGTATCTGCAAATAGTATGGGTACTATTACCACCTGTATGTGCGCCATTTTAGGCGGCAGCACCAGGCCATGATCATCACCGTGTACCATTATCATTGCGCCCAACAGCCTCCATGAGACTCCCCACGATGTCTGCCAGGCGTAGTGTTCTACATTGTTACTGTCTGCATACTTTACAGAGAATGGCTTGGCAAAGTTTTGACCCAACATGTGACTGGTGCCCATCTGCAGTGCCCGACCATCGGGCATTATGGACTCTATTGTAAGCGTATATTCGCCACCAACAAACTGCTCTTTGGCGCTCTTTTTGCCATACTGTACTGGTATTGCTAGATACTGCTCTGTCACCTCTCTGTATATGTCCAGCATCTTTTCCACCTGGGATTCGGCCTCTTGGCGGCTCTCATGTACAGTGTGCCCCTCCTGCCATAGGAACTCCGAGGTTCTCAGGAATGGCTTGGTGGACTTTATCTCTGCGCGTAAAGCTGTATTCCAAAAGTTGAGTTTTAGTGGCAGATCGCGCCAGGACTTGACCCATTTGGAGTACATATGATACAGTACCGTCTCAGAAGTGGGCCGCAGAGCCAATCTGTCGCCGATGGGCGTATCTCCTGAATGCGTGACCCAATACACCTCGGGGTTGAATCCTTCAAAGTGTGCCTTTTCACGAACCAGTAGGGACTCTGGTATGAGAACTGGCAGGAACGCATTACTGACACCTTCTTGTGCAAACTTTTTGTCTAATGCAGCTCTGAGCGTCTCCCATATGGCATAGCCGTCCGGCCGCAGCACGATCATGCCCTTTACGGGGGCATAGTCTGCTAGTCTTGCCTTTAGTACTATCTGCGTATACCACTCGCTAAAGTTGTCACTCTTGGACTCTGTTATGCCGATGTGCTCTTTTTTTGACATTTTACTATAACGAGTCTCCTCTGCAAAGGACGACACCGTTTGATCTGCTCTGAAAGTTGGGGCATGCAAAGCACTGGACAAACTGTACTTCCCGCTCTATAACTGGACAGTCTACATACTCTTGTTTCATGGTTTTGAGCATCTTTGGGCTTACGCCATTTATTTTGAACTTGTTCTTCTCGTTTAACATGCCCGCCTCCCGTAGGGCCTGCTTTGTTGACGCATCAAAACGCATGGCTTTATCTCGTTTTTGTACTTTTACTTCGTATTTGTGTTCTAGTTCTTTCATCATTACACCTGTTTCGTATTATCGAGTAATATTTCAAACTTTAATATATTTAGCTTTTTTCATGTGAATTAGATTGCTAGTAATCTTTGATGTGGAAGGAGTGTTGTATGACGCCGAGTATCTGCCCATATTGGCCGAAAAGGTAAACAAAGAGAATGAGATATGGGAGATAACAAAGAAGGGCATTCAGGGAGTCATAAACTGGGAGGATGGCCTCCGTACAAGGATACGTGCCCTGCGGGGTTTGGACTATGAAACATGCCGTGAAGTGGCAGACTCACTACCCATAATGACCGGTGCGCGAAAGGCATGCCGTATACTAAAGAGTAGGGGATATCGTATAATCGCCGTATCTGGAGGCTTTACCATAATGACGGATCGTTTAAAGAGAGAACTAAAGCTAGATTATGTGGTGTCCAATGAGTTGATATTCACAGACGGCAGACTAGATGATGTCCGCATAAATGTGGACTCGGACAAGTCAAAGAGCGCTAAAAACATAATTGAACAGTGGGGAGAGAAGAAGGATGACATCATATGTGTGGTTGATGGTGCCAACGATTTGAAACTCTTTGATATATCTGGCATGAGCATAGCTTTTAGGGCTCAGGATGTGGTAAAGGATAGGGCAACTGCAATTTTGGATGAAAAGAATCTTGTCCGCATAATTCCTCTTATAGATGCCCACATGGGCCATACATGATGATAAAAGTAATACCCATACATGTGAGTCAAGATGTCAAACACAGAGACGACATATCTGATATAATAATAGAACATGCAGAACTACAACCAAATGATATCATAGTTGTTGCGCAAAAGATAGTATCCAAGGCCGAGGGGCAACTGATACGACTGTCTGATGTGTCCCCATCGGAGCTGGCCCGGGGCATAGCTGGCGAATACGGCAAGGATGCCCGAGTTATACAGCTTGTACTGCAGGAGGCCCGGTTTATAGTTCGCATGGATAACGGTATAATAATTACACAAAGATATGATGGACACATATGTGCCAACTCGGGCGTGGATACAAGTAATGTGCCCCCAAATCATGCCTTATTGCTGCCAAAGAGTAGTGATACCAGTGCGCAACACATACGCGATAAGATAAAACGTCACACGCAGATGGATGTGGGAGTCATAATATCTGATACTTTGGGGAGGCCCTTTAGAGTTGGCCAGACTGACGTATGTGTGGGATGCTCGGGAGTTGCCCCTCTATTGGATCACACCGGGAGTCATGATGTGTATGGGAGGGTGTTGCGCGTCAGTGTGACTGCGGTTGCTGACCAACTGGCGGGAGCTGCTGAGCTGGTAATGGGAAAGACAGACTGTACACCTATGGCCATACTGCGGGGTGCTGATGATATGATGGGTGATGGCAGTGTTCAGGATTTGATACGACATGATAATGATCTCTTCAGGCAGATGTAGATGTATGGTTTTACTTCAAGTATGATGGAACCATCTGGTATTAATCGTACATTTGAGTTGTTCACATCTGTATGACAGCAAAGTATATCCTGTGTACATCCGATACAATAAAGCCATGTTGTTAACACTACAAATCATAATACATGACCCCTCCTGTGATCATACCTGATAGTATATTGCAGCGAGTGTGCTCTGCTTCTTCTATATTTTACACTATTGTTCCTCAAGTATAATTCATGACATGATTCAAAATTTCATTACCTTTAATTTACCAAAAAATATCGTTGCACAGTATGACAGAACGATATGATGTCATAATTGTGGGAGCGGGACCTGCCGGATATACTGCCGGCATATACTGCTCTAGAGCCGGTCACAACACACTACTACTGTCTGGAATTCTACCGGGTGGGCAGCTGGTCAACACAACAGATGTGGAGAATTATCCGGGCTTTCAAGATGGCATAATGGGCCCTGACCTGATGATAAATATGAGAGCACAGACCGCCAAGATGGGAACTAGAATAATCGATGATGCTGTTCAGCAGGTGGACTTTGGTGGTCCCCTGCGCGTCAAAGGGACAGATGAGTGGTTTGAGGGCAGAGCGATAATCATAGCCACGGGTGCAGATCCCCGCAAGCTGGGTCTGACAGGTGAGAGTACCCTGGGCGGTCATGGAGTCTCGTATTGCGCTACATGTGATGGGCCATTCTTTAGAGGTCAGGACATCTTTGTAGTTGGCGGAGGTGATACTGCCATGGAGGAGGCTCTGTTCCTTACAAAGTTTGGAAGACGGATACATGTGATACACAGACGCGATAAGCTGCGCGCTAGTCAGGCGATGCAGGACCGCGCCTTTGCCAATGAAAAGATACAGTTCCACTGGAACTCAAAACTAGTTGACATATCTGGCGAGAATAAGGTAGAGTCTGTAACAATACAGAATATTACATCGGGCCAAGAGACTCGTTTGAGTGCCGGAGCTGTATTTGTGGCAATAGGACACAATCCCAATACGTCACTGTTTAAGGATGTGTTGGAGCTGGACGATGAGGGGTACATTGTGATGAACGGTACACGCACCAGCGTGGAGGGTGTCTTTGCTGCTGGCGATGTGCATGATCGGCAGTACCGTCAGGCAGTTACTGCTGCAGGTTTTGGCTGTCAGGCAGCCATTGATGTGGACAAGTATCTAAACTAGTATGCCAGCTTTGACATATGTGATGAGTCTAGTACTGCCTGCTGGAACTGCTTCTCTGTGAATATCTCTCTCTCTTTGTATATGCTGCCGAACTTGCGCCCATCATCGGCAAATATGCCCACCACTACACCTGATGGTACGTCATACTTTTTCATACAGGCGTATACGGCGGCCGATGAAGGACTTACAAGCAGGTTGTCAGATTTGTATATCTCTTGTACGACACCAAATGCCTCATCGTTGGTTATATCAACCCAGTCGTCTACTACACCCTCTCTTCTTAAGAATAGGTCCGGCTTTGCGGACTCTTCAAAGTTGCGCCACCCCTGTATTAGATGGTTCAACTGTGGCTGGCAACCAATTATGCGTATGTCCGGATTCTTCTCTTTGAGGTATGTGCCTATACCAGTTATCGTACCTCCTGTACCCACACCCGTAAAGAAGTGTGTTATCTTACCCTGAGTCTGCTTCCATATTTCAGGACCAGTAGCAGTATAATGGCCCTTAAAGTTGGCATCATTACTGTATTGGTTTGGCGAGTAGTATGTGTCTGGTCTTGATGCTGCTATGGATGTGGCAAGCGCAATACTCTGCTCAGTACCCACTCCTACCTTTGGGCAGAGATCATCAGAAGTCTCATACATCTTGGCACCCAAGTCACGTAGTATCTGTTTGGTCTCTTCGCTGGCCTTTTCAGGTATCACTATCTCGACCTCATACCCTAGAATTCGGGCTATTCCCATAAGGGCTATCCCCGTATTTCCAGATGTGGGCTCTATTATGACACTCTTGTTCTTCTTTAGTATGCCTCTTTCTTCTGCATCTCGTATCATGTATAGTGCTGCCCTGTCCTTTACAGAACCAAATGGATTGTGTCCTTCCAGCTTGGCCCAATATGAGGTTGTACTGTTTTGTAGTGACTCTAATTGTACAAGTGGCGTGTTCCCTACACGGGATATTGTATCTTGCTTATACACAACACTGGCCACTTACTTCACCTTTTTTATCACAAAGGTTAGTCTTTCCCCGTCCCGTTCTATGTTTAACAACTGGTGACCACTGCGGTTGGCCCAACGGGATATGTCCTCTTCAGCAGCGGGGTCGTCTGCAGACACCTGAATGGTCTGACCTGCCTGCATCTTTTCTATTGCGATCTTTGTGCGAAATACCGGCTCTGGACAGAAGAGTCCTGTGGCGTCTAGTGTGACATCAGACATATCATACTATACACCATGTATAGTATATTAAAGTCTAATCAAGGTGGAACCCATACATGCTCAACCACTCTTTTTTCAGGCGTAAATCGGCGGCATAACGTCATCACTCACACCTAAAACAGGGGAGAAATTGAGTGTGTGCCATTGTAATGATGTAAGATACCCGTTGCAGTCATGTGAACGTATGTGCCTGCGCGTACACCTCTGAGGTGTCATGCCATTTGAGCAGACCGTTGGCCCAGATGCGTTCAGGGCAAGTATGGCACTATTACATCTGTATCCTGCACAAAGGTGCCGGTGCGCACCCAAGCCGCATCTCTGACCTCCCATATGCCATAGTTTGTGATGGCCAGATCCCCATTCTCGTCTAGTCTGTCGGGAAACACTCCGTGGGTGTGGGCAGCTACATATGGTATGGCCTCCACAAGCCTCTCCGTATCGGTGCTCTGGGTGGACAGTATTGCTTTGCCCAGTATCAGTATCGCATCATACATGGAGTACAGGAATGTGCTGGGCACCTCGCCAGGCTGCAGGCCTAGCTCCGCAGCAAGCCGCGGCTCCAAGTCGTTCCTCAGCGGACTGGAGGGTGCAGCGACTATCGCCCCGGATAGCCCCACCTTCTCTGAGAAGGCGCCCATGTCGCCGCGCGCTACATCCCGATGGTTTACAACCGCCTCGGAACCATACCACTTGACATCGTCTAGTATGTCATGTTTCATGGCCGATTCAATGAGACTTGCCACCTCCGAGGATGATATCGCCACGATGGCCGCGTTGGACATGCCGTCGATTTCATCCGCCAGACTCTGCGCCGCATCATCAAAGTTTGTGGTGTCTGTGGGGTAAGGGACGCCTGTCGCCACCACGCTACCCCTCTTCTCCATCTCCACGGCTAGTGCGCGATAAAGTCCCTGCCCATAGGGATCATCACGGTATGCGACAACCGCGGAGATTATGCCGTCGTCTGCCATAATCCTTGCCAGCGCCTTGGCCTGGTTGGTGTCATCTGGCGTGATTCTAAATATGTGGTCTGGTAATGACAGTGACGGGCCGTAGAACAACAGGATATTACAAGCATATCGTTGTGATGTATATGTTCCCGGATCGCACTTATCGAGCCACTGGACGACGGACCCACAATCAAACGTATGTCCTCGTCTGTAAACTCCTGTATGATTTCCAGCGCCTCGTCTGCCTTCAGTCCCGAGTCCTTTACCACCAACTCCAGCCGCCACTGCTCGCCAATGGACTCTAGATACTGGTTGTAGTCGTTGACTGCCATGTTCGCGGCCACTATTCTGTCCATACCTCTCTCCAAGGACATCCGCACCATCAGACCGATATTCTGGGGTCCGCGAATCTCAGATGTCCGACATGTTGTATCGGGGTTTCCCTCGTATATGATGTCTAGTGTGGCCTTGGCGGGAAATCCCGGCTCGCTGTCCGTTACACTTATTGGTATTATCAGGGGGCTGTACTGCGGAATCAGGAGCGGGTATTTCATGCCATCATGGCGACCCAGCAAGTTGGCGCTCATATGATCCTTCTCTGCCGTGTAGGATGCGTGGGCCAAGGTGGTGGTACCCAGCCGTATAGAGCCTCCGTCTATCACATAGCGGTCCGATGGATCATTGTGCGGTACAAAGAGATTCAGTCCGTACGCCAGAATCGTATCTGTACAGGTTACGGCCACATTGTATGTGGCGCTGTATGCGGCATCACCAATTGTGGTTTTGAGAGATACTGTCTCAATCTCGGACAGGTGTGCCTGAACCGTCAGGGGCACCAACATCATGATCAAGCCCATAGCACAGATGGCTGATATATACACCACATTACTGGACGATAACTCCAATATCTGCCTCAGCTCCAACATATGTTGTGGTCTGTATAATGCTACTTAAACGTGGAGTAAAAGGTATTCAAGCAAGGGCAAGATGTTTGCCATTAGTACAACCGCGCAGGTATGATGGTACGGCTCAAAAATTCAATGACGATTTTAATGCCATATGGTATTTGGTCAGGTCGTGCCTATTTTTCTAAATAAAAAATCACTTTTTATGCGTAAATATTACAATTAGCTGACCAAGTACGCCATATGTATGACATGCGCAAGATGCACAGGGGTGGAACTTGCCAATTCCTAACAAGGATAAATCCCGGAATATGAGCAAATAAATTTTTAAAGAAGATGTCCAAATCTGACCTGTTGGCTAGGAGATACACCAAGGAGCACGAATGGGTGGATACAGCAGACGACGGCATAATCGTGGGAATTACGGAATTTGCACAGGATCAGCTTGGAGATGTGGTCTCTGTTGAGCTGCCCGAGGTCGGTGTCTCTTACAGGCATAATGACGCCATAGCAATAATAGACTCCGTAAAGACATCAACAGATGTATACAGTCCGGTGGATGGGCGGGTTACACATGTCAACGAGAACCTGCTATCACAGCCCGAACTGATCAACAAGTCACCATACCAGGACGGGTGGATTGTAAAGATGGCGCCGGAGAATCCGGCCCAGCTGGAATCTTTGCTCACTCGGGATCAGTACGACGAATCGGTTGGGAACGCTGAGAAATAAATGAACTACATTCCGCACACAGGTGGGCACATATCAAAGATGCTCGCCGCAATAGACTGCCGGACGGTTGACGAGCTTGTACCGGAGCAGGTTCCCCGGGCAGCAAGACTGGACCTCGGCGAACCAATGAGCGAGATGGATGTGGTATCATATATCGAGTCGCTTGCAGCAAAGAACACACAGACCAAGTGCTTTGCCGGGGGCGGCTCATACGACCACTACATCCCCTCTGCCATAGGTCACATAGTTCTAAGGGGGGAATTTCTCACCGCATACACCCCGTATCAGGCAGAGGCAAGCCAAGGGGTGCTGCAGGCTCTATATGAATACCAATCATACATATGCCTGCTCACCGGAATGGACGTCTCCAACGCGTCACTGTATGACGGAGCCTCGGCTCTGGCAGAAGCCGTACTCTTGGCCCACTCATACACAAAAAGAAGAGGCGTTTTCGTGGATGTGGGATTGAATCCAGCATACCTTCAGGTTCTCAGGACATACTGTGAGGGCGCCGACATCTTCATCTCTGATACCATAAACGACGATGTGGCATGCGTCATACAACAGATACCTGCCTTTGATGGTTCCATAAAGGATCCCACACACATGGCAGAGAAGGCTCACCGGAATGGATCTCTCTTCATAAGCTGCATATCGGATCCCACATCGCTGGCCATCATGCGTCCCCCCGGAGAGGCAGGGGCGGACATTGTGACGGGCGAGGGGCAGTCGTTCGGAATACCCAAAAGCTTTGGGGGCCCGTGTCTGGGATTCATGGCAGTCAGGAATGTGCTTACCAAGAAACTACCCGGAAGGATAGTGGGCGCAACTCAAGACGGGTCCGGCAGGCGGGGATTTGTCCTTACGCTACAGGCAAGAGAGCAGTTCATCAGGCGGGAACGCGCCACCAGCAACATAACGACAAACCAGACGCTCTTGGCGCTGTCTGCAACCATATACCTGGCCCTGTTGGGAAGAACCGGCCTTCGGTCGGTTGCCCATACCTCGTACCGTCGGGCGCACCGGCTGCAGCAGATGCTTCACACAAGGGGATTCCGAACCATAACGCCGGGTCCGTTCTACAACGAGTTTCTTGTAGAGACACCAAGGTCCGCAACAGACATCCTGGAACACCTACAGCGGTGCGGCATACTGGGTGGAATCGCAGTGGACGACCACCAGCTGCTTATATGTTGCACAGAAAAGAATACCGTACCAGACATGGAGACGTATGTGAGGGGTGCATCCATGCAATGATTGCGCAAGACCAGGACACACCTGAGAATCTTATCTTTGATTACGACCAAGCAAACACCGGACACATCCACACAGATGAAGATGGCATAAAAGACCAGTTTCCCGAACGGGACTACTTGCCCCTGCCGGATGTAAGCGAGATGCAGGTGATCCGCCACTATACGGAGCTCTCCAGAAAAAACTATGGAATAGACACCGGCATATACCCGCTGGGCTCGTGTACCATGAAGTACAACCCACGCGTAAACGAGGATATGGCCAGGCTTCCCGGATTCGCAGGCATGCACCCCCACGCCCCACCGTCCCACGCGCAGGGCGCGCTGGAGGTCATGTGGGATCTGCAGGAGGCCCTAAAGGAGATCACCGGCATGGATGCATTCAGCCTGCAGCCTGCCGCCGGCTCTCAGGGGGAGCTGCTGGGGGTCATGATCGCCAAGAGATACTTTGCAGAGATGGGCGAGAGGCGCACCCGGATAATAATTCCAGACTCGGCGCACGGAACGAATCCCGCCACTGCCGCCACATGCCGGTTCCAGACCGTAACGGTACGTAGTGATGAGCGCGGAAACATGGATTTGGGCGGGTTCCGGAAGGCCATAGGGGATGACGTGGCCGTGGTGATGATCACAAACCCCAACACGCTGGGATTCTACGAGGAGCACCTTCAGGAGATAACTGAACTATCAAGGAAGCACGGAACGCTTCTGTACTGCGATGGGGCAAACATGAACGCGATGCTGGGAATCAGCAAGCCTGCGGAGCAGGGATTTGACATGATGCACTTGAACCTGCACAAGACCTTCTCCACCCCGCACGGTGGCGGCGGGCCCGGTGGCGGCGCCTTGGGTGTCAGATCATTCCTAGAGGAGTATCTGCCAGTGCCAAGGATTGTGAGGCATGATGGTGGCCCCACGTTTGATCTAGACTATAACTACGATAAGAGCATCGGCAAGGTCCACTCGTTCTATGGAAACTTTGGAATCATGCTCAGGGCCTTGGCGTATATCAAATCGTGGGGATCCGACATTGTGAATGTCTCGGAGGCCGCCCTCCTGAATGCAAACTATCTTCTGGGTCTCATAAGGGATATATTTGATGTGCCATATGACCGGCGGTGCGCCCACGAGTTTGTGGTGTCCACAAGGCGGTTCGGCGAGAAGAGCGCCCTGAACATGGCAAAGAGAATGATCGACTATGGTTTCCACCCACCTACCGTATACTTTCCGCTTATAGTAAAGGAGGCCCTAATGATAGAGCCTACCGAGACGGAGAGCAAGGAGACGCTGGATCGACTTGCCGGTGCGCTCGCTGCGGTAGCGCGTGAGGCGGAGCAGAATCCGGACATACTCGACGGCGCACCCCACACCACGGCCACCGGAAGGCTGGACGAGGTGATGGCCGCGCGGCATCTTGACCTGCGCTGGAGACCACCGGAGGAATAACGCATGGACCCTGACCGGGACAGCACGGTCGTAACCGTACATGTGGCAAAGCTGGAGAAGATGGTGAGAATAAGGCTGGATTATTCCCGCCAATCCCGTACGATAAGGCATATAAGGATCACCGGAGACTTTTTCATGCATCCGGAGGATTCGATAGATGGCCTAGAGGAGGGGCTACTGGGGATAGAGCTGGAAAGGGATGCCCTGAGGCAGAGAATCTCCTCGGCACTTGCCGGTACCAGATGCTTTGGGTTTGATGTCGAATCGCTGACGGGGGCAATACTGGACGCGGGAGGCGGTGCGCCATAAGGTTTGAGCGCATCAAGATACTGGAGACCGGCTTGGGTGCGGGCCCGTGGAACATGGCCGTGGATGAGTGTCTCCTATATAGGTATGGCGCCGCCGGGGACACAGTTTTACGGATATACGGCTGGTCCCGGCCCTGCATAACGATAGGCTACTTTCAGGGAGTGCGCGAAGAGGTCAATCTGGAGCGGTGCGAGCATAGCCAGGTGGATGTCGTAAGGCGAATCACCGGCGGGGGCGCGGTGTTTCACGACATGGAGGTCACATACTCGCTGGTCACCAAGAGGTTTCATTCAGATATAATGGCATCATACCGGAGCATATGCGACATGGTGGTATTGGGGCTGGGCCACATGGGCTTGGACGCGTCATTCTCTCCCCTCAACGATGTCACCGTAAATGGGAGGAAGGTCTGCGGCAACGCCCAGACAAGAAAGGGTGGTGCTCTGCTGCAGCACGGTACCATACTACTGGATGTGGATGTGGAAAAGATGTTCTCGCTGCTCAACGTGCCCACTGCAAAGATACGGGACAAGGCCATTGCGGGCGTGAAGGAGAGGGTGGCGGGCATTGGCCGTACATTCGAACAGACCGCTGATGCACTAAAGAGGGGGGCGCAGGATGCGTTTGGCTGTGGGCTGGACACCATGTCGCTGTCCGGGAAGGACATTGCAGAATGCAGGAGGATAATGGCTGTAAGATACTCCCAAAGCTCGTGGACGCACAAAAGATGATATGAAAGTATAGGCTGCCCTACCCGGCATTGTCGGGAGCCCAACCCGCAGGTGCGCCCGCCACGCGGGGGACCCGATATATGATTAAAAATTGTCACTGAAATATTGGGAATGGCAAATTTGCCTTAACTTTATGGATAAACTGGAACATGCCTGTATGGACAGATCCCCCGTGCAGTCGGCAGTATGGGCTTGGATGACACACTTGGGTGCGGCGAGGGTTGGCTACACACTGGGTGGCGCAGTGTCTGATTCTTGGGGATGTAAAGTTACACCAATCTGATACAACTTTGATCGTCAGATGGATTACTTTGCATTCCCAGCATCCTACAGAAGAGCGATATTTATTGTGTATCGTACATACCCCCTCCATGTATGATGCCATAGTTGTGGGGGCCGGGCCCGGGGGCTATGCATGCGCCATAAGCCTGGCCAAAGGCGGCGCCAGTGTGTGCATAATAGAACGGAACGGCCTTGGCGGCACCTGCACCCAGAGGGGATGCATCCCCACAAAGTATCTTCATGCGATGGGCGACTTGGTCCGGAGAGTGAGGGCCTCAAAGAGGCATGGCATAGGGGACGGCACCATAAGCATCAATTATGACATGCTGAGCGCCGGCATGAAGAGTACAATATCCAGGATTGCTTCGGGGATGCGACTCCAGCTCCGACAACACAATGTGGACACAATATCCGGAGAGGCCAGCGTGATATCGCCAGACATTGTAGATGTTGACGGAGCAAGATACGAGACCCGCAATGTGGTGCTGGCGACAGGGAGCATGCCCAAGACTATAGATTTGCCGGGCTATGAGACGCTTACCACCGACTCTGTGTTTGAGTTGCAGAGTCTACCAGAATCCATACTGGTCATAGGAGGGGGGTATAGTGGATGCGAGTTTGCATCCATACTGAATGCCTTGGGCTGCAGGGTGTGGCTGGCCGAAGCGCAAGGGTCCCTACTGCCGGAGCAACCAAAGATTGTAGGAGATACAGTAGAAAAGTACATGAAACTGGATGGCATATCGGTATTCACCGGCGCCACGGCAAACGTACATGACAGCCGCATTGTTGTGGGGAAGGACGAGATGGACCCCGAGGTCGTACTAGCCAGTGTGGGACGATACCCAGCCTTGGATGCAGACCGGCTCGATATGCTGGGTGTCAAATATGGCGACAGTGGGATAGTCGTGGATGCAGGAATGCAGACCAGCGCAGACAGTATATATGCGGTAGGCGACGTCACCGGGGTGTACGAGCTGGCGCATGTGGCCACGCGCCAGGGGGAGGTCGCGGCAGATAACATACTGGGCCGGCACACCCGTATAGACTATACCACAATACCCTACTGTGTGTTCACGTACCCCGAGGTGGCAATGGTGGGAAGGCTGGAGGGTTCGGCGACCACAGTGCAGATGGTCGCCAACGCAAAGGCAAACTGCATGGGGCAGACACGTGGATTCACTAGTGTGTATACCAGAGACGGTACACTGCAGGGGGCACTGATTGTGGGCGCGCATGCCAGCGAGATCATAGGTGAGGCGGCGTTGGCCATAAGAATGGGCCTCAGACCCCAGGATGTGGCCAATACCATACATGCACACCCCACCCTGCCGGAAGCCCTTGCCGACGCGGCGGCGGCCGCAGCGCACATGCAGGAGGCCAAGGAAGCATGTCCGGGACCAGAATAGGGATAGAGCTGGGCATACGGGCCCCCGCAAAGGCCGTGAGGAGGGCGGCCGAACTGGCAGGATCTTATGCGGAATACTTTCTAGTTCCAGAGACCCACCCGAGCATAATGGGTGTCGACGCGCTGGACATGATACTGGAGGTATCATCAGGCCTCCCAAGCCGAACACGCATGGGCACCGGTGTAATCAACGTGTTTTCTCGCACCCGTGAAGACATGTTGTATCAGGCGCTCCGCATCCACCGTACCGTAGGAGAGCGGTTCATACTGGGTATTGGTACAAGCGCGCCGGTCGTCGTCGAGGGCATGTGGAAGATGGCGTTTCGCAGGCCCGTATCACGCCTTGTGTCATATACCAAGCACCTCCGCGTACATGGGTATACGGGGTCGATATACTGGGCCGCAGTGGGCGAGAGGGTGCTGCAGCTCGCCATACAGAACGCCGACGGCGTCATCTTCTTTCTCAAGCCGCGCTCACATATGCTAAAACACATCAGGGCAATCCGGGAGGGGGCGTCACCGGAATTTGGTATAATGTCCATCATTCCTGTATCTGTGAGTCGCAGTACGGCGCACGATGCCCGCATGGATGTAAAAATGACCGTTGCCGGATATGTGGGCGCAAACGGCTTTTATGGTGAGCCTTTGGCCGCGGCGGGATTTAACGTTGCCGGCATACGGGCCGCATACAGCAGAGAGGGGGTGCGGGGCGGGGCACGCATGGTATGCGACAGCATGCTGGACGAAGTACAGGCGGTATGGGGCACACCCGAGTCCTGCGCCCGTGTGATACGCGGCATGACCCGAAAGTCGGAGGCCGACGTGCTGGTTCTGGGCTTTGATCTTCTGCCCGACAGGTATGATGACGCATTCTTTGAGGATTTGGGCACACTGCTGCGGGGGCTGTAGGCGCATGGTGTGGCTCTCGGGCATTTCGGTGGTCAAGGCCCCATTCCGCTATTCCATATCGGAGATTGTGGACGACATACTGCGGGACAAGATGGACAGGGAGGCAAGGGAGTATGCCAAGAGTCGGCTGGGCATTGAGTATGTTTACAAGTCATACGATCTATCAAAGGTGGACTTTGGGAGCGACCAGTACGTGGAGCCCCATATTGCGATAGACGAGCTGTACCGGCAGGCCGCCAGCATATCCATGGGTGGAATGGACCGGTCCGGCATAGGAATGCTGATCACTGTCAACGACAACCCTCAATATCTGGATCCGGCCCCCACCGCGGGTTTGGTGCCGCAGCTCTCCCTGCGTCAAGATATAAGGGCACAGAACCTGCAGGGGCTTGCGTGCTCGGCGCTTCCGGAGTCACTTCTGAACTCGGCTGGACACTTTGCCATGGGTGGCAAAGGAGATGTGTTGCTAATCATGGGGTCCGGCTATACGGAGTGGTTTTTGGACAGAATAAAGCAGATCAAGAACATCACACGAAAGAGCCGGGGAGACTTTTACAGCATGATATATTTTCTAATATTCAGCGATGCCGCCGCGTCGGCCATAATATCGCCAGAACCGGATGGGGCGCAGGTGCGCATAGACCCACGCCACGTGGTTGTGACAAGGAGTGCAAGGCCAGTCCCGGCGGCCACGCTAAAGATGTCACCGGACAATAGATGCAGGGTGATATTTGACATGAGCCTGGACCCGCGGGACCTACGGGACGACATTGTGCGTTTGGCCGCCAAGAGCCTCACACGGCTGCAGAGGGTACTCCCAGAAGGAATAGATAGATTTGGCATACACACTGCGGGAAAAAAATTTGTGGACTCTGTAGCCGAAGGCTGCAGTCTGGATCCCTCAAAGATCCGCATGAGCCATGACATAATGAGCAGCACGGGCAACATGGGCGCCCTGAGCTCCATACAATTTGTAGACGAATGTATTCGGCAGGATGAA
Source organism: Nitrosopumilaceae archaeon (assembly GCA_965219765.1). GTDB lineage: Archaea > Thermoproteota > Nitrososphaeria > Nitrososphaerales > Nitrosopumilaceae > VYCS01. Next base: position 692,615 of record CBDCOI010000001.1, on the reverse strand, counting down.
ATCTCCAAGGGCAAGATGGGCTGCTTCATAGACTACGGCTGGGAGGGTGCGGGCGCCTTTGCCTTTGAGAGAACATGAGCATCAAAGAAAGACTTGCCCGCTACAGACGCTGGGAGGGTGCGGGCGCCTTTGCCTTTGAGAGAATATCATGATATGTAGTACTCTAAGGTGAGATCCAATATTTTTCTCAAATTAGTCTAGCGCCATACCGCTCCAGAAATATTGAATGTCACTACAGGATACTATGTGGTGGGGCGCATGCCCCGGCGGCCCGATACGATATCCGCTATGTCCGAGGCCCGGAAGGAGCTCCGCACAAAGGGTCCGGCCTCCACATGCAGGAACCCCAAATCACACAGCATGTGTTTTAGCTGATCGAACCTCTCGGGATGTATGTACTCTTTGACCGGAAGGTGTCGTGTTGAAGGCTGCATGTACTGGCCCAGCGTGACAAAGTCCACCATGGATTCCCGGAGGTCTGTGGCCGTCTCAAGTATCTCATCTGTGGACTCGCCCAGACCCAACATTATGGATGACTTTGTAAATATTCCGGGATGCCTCTCTTTGGTGTGGCGCAGGACCTGCAGCGACTGGGAGTAGCTAGCCCGGCGGTCCCGGACCTGCGGGCTGAGCCGGCGCACGGTCTCTATGTTGTGGCCCACCACATGGGGCCCCGCATCGGCCACCACATCTATCAGGGTATGGTCTCCTGTAAAATCCGGAATCAGAGACTCCACTATGGTGTCGGGACACCGGTGCCGTATGTGCCGTATGGTCTCTGCAAAATGCCCCGCCCCGCCGTCGGGAAGATCGTCCCTGCATACCGACGTTATTACAGCGTACCGAAGGCCCAAATCCCGTATTGCCCCTGCTACGGAGCCCGGTTCCCGCACATCCAAAGCTCCGGGCCTGCCTGTATTCACGTCACAGAATCCGCAACCCCGGGAGCAGATGTCGCCCATTATCATTATGGTGGCAGTGCCGGCGCCCCAACACTCGGCCACATTCGGGCACGATGCCTCCTGGCACACCGTATGCAGGCTGTGCCGCTTGATGGTTCTTCGTACGTTGGCGTATACCTCGCCTGAGGGTATCTTAGTCTTCAGCCAGCGCGGACGTATGAGAACAGGGCCGTCCATACCAAAAGCTTAATCAAGATATATTTATAATAGTAACGTTATCTGCGCCATGAGAACTGCATTCTACGAGCGACACCTCGGACTGGGCGCAAAGATTGTGGACTTTTACGGTTGGGATATGCCCCTTCAATACTCAGGTATAATTCAGGAACACAAGGGTGTCCGAGGCAATGCGGGCCTCTTTGATGTGTCACACATGGGGCGTTTTAAGATACGCGGTCCGGGTGCCCAAGATCTGATACAGCGTGTAATAACAAACGACATACGTCAGGTGGTAGACGGCCAATCACTGTACTCGCCGATGTGCAACCACAGCGGCGGGATAGTGGACGATGTCATAGTAAGTCGGCTAGGTCCCGGCGATTTTGTCATGGTGGTTAACGCGTCCAACAGGACAAAGGATATGGACTGGATAATGGCCGGTGCAGACGTGAGCCGGTGCGAGATAAAAGACGTTACGGCTGAGACATCCCTGCTGGCCCTGCAAGGCCCGCAGTCGTCCCGCATACTTGAGAAGATGGGTGCAGAGATGGGGGGTGTGAGGCCCTTCCGGCTTGTGCACATGGACCTGGACGGCACCCCCTGTATAATATCCCGGACAGGATATACCGGCGAGGACGGCTTTGAGATGTTCCTTGATGGCGGGCACGACCACCTCTGGGATGTGATATTGGAGAACGGCGCCGCACTCGGCATAATGCCTGCAGGTCTGGGGGCGCGCGACACCCTGCGACTGGAGGCGGGAATGATGCTCTATGGAAATGATATAGACGAGGACACCACCCCCTTGGAGGCGCCCTTGGGGTGGACAGTAAAGATGGAGACTGATTTTATCGGCAGAGACGCACTGCTCTCAAGGAAGATCACAAAGAAGCTGCGGGGCTTTATGGTCGTTGATTCTGGACGCGTAGCAAGAAAAGGTGATACCATATATGACAACGAGAAGCCGGTGGGCACGGTCACCTCCGGCGGCTTCTCTCCCACGCTGGGCCGGCCCATTGGATACTGCTATGTTTTGCCGGAGTATAAGGTGGGGGCCCACGTTGCAGTGGGCATTGGCAAAAAGAGATACAAGGCACAACTGGCATCCACACGGTTCTACAAGCGATAGTCAACGGGGCCTCTCCGGGAGGTGTGATTGGGGTTGTTCCCGCAGGAACGGGCGACTTGGCCACAACCCGCCTTGCGGCTTGCACGGCATGGTCATACTTGACGGCCATGCGCCAGTTGGCGTGTCCTTGTCTCAATATCAAAACATTGAAGAGCGGACCGGCCCCGTGTACTGCCGCGGTACCGATTCCCCGTGCAAAATCGGGTGATGAGCCAGGGTACAACACGCACTATTGGCTGCCCATCACATTTTATATGAACTGGACTTTAGCGGCGTAAAGCACCGGAGGCGCCAGGCGCGGCATAGTCACCCGGCCTTGGGGGAGCCTTTTTCAACAGTATTTTTTAGCATGATAATCTTGCAGCTACGCTACTTATTACACAGTAGATATTAATCATTTTTTAATGATGATGTTTACTGTAATCTTTTTTGTTATAACTGCAGCATATGCAGGTGTAGCAGCATATGCAGATGAGGCAGAGCCGCACATACCAGAATGGATATCTGACTTTACGCAATATTATACGGATGGTCTGTTAACTGCTGATGAGTATACAACGGCGATTCGTTATCTTTTAGATGAAGACATAATATATCTGGGAGAGCCGCCACAAACAAACAATCCCGAACTTGTATATGGTACTGTTACAAGAAACGTGGACGGAAACACCATACACATTGATGATGTGAATATACGCATACCATTGGTGGATGTAGAGGATAGTGGTAATTATACAATGCCGCATGCTGTACTAGCCAAGCTACTCTGCCCTGTAGGCTCGCCTGCACAGTATGATATAGACGATAAACAGAGACAGGATAGATACGAACGGACAATTGCTGTTGTATACTGCAATACAGAACTACATCTAGGTGAGATAATGATTGGGTTTGGTCTAGGGTGGATAAACGATGATTGGTGCGACAGATCAGAGTTTGAATTTGCAGACTGGACACATGGCAGTTGCTGGTCTTAAATGGCCATACGCAACATATTGCACAAATCCCGGTTCTTCATAAAAGAGGGATCCGCACCCTTTTGATTCACCTTTGATGAGACTCTACTCATCAAGTACACGCCTAACTTGTATACCTGCGTCCACAGTATGCTGTTTGGGTTGGAACTGTACGTGTGCAACAACAATCGAAGCAACCAACGCGAATTTGAATAGTGCTCTGTTATGTACTCTTCAAAGTACTGGCGCGAGTTACGTATCTTGTATTGCAGATGATCCAGCGTCTCTGTCCGATTGGCATAACCGGTCTGCCCTATTGTAATGCGGCCGTGTCGCATGGACTCTAGTATCGAGTCTAAATCATTTGATGCGTGTATCGTATTGACACAACGGCCCATGGTATCTGATACATGCGAATCACTACCTGCTACACATATCATCGAATGTGTAGCAGCAAACTCTGCTGCGCGGTCATTTGATATTACATCTACATTATTGCTGTTGAACACCTCTATCATGTCACACTGTATGGCATCTTGTCGCATGGCATCAAGCAGGCTGAATGGGTGCGGCGCCGAAGATATGGCATTCTGTCTGCGTATCTCATCAAGAACCTCTTCTAATGGTAAATTAGGTGGTATCTCATCGTATATTCCATAAGCCAATATGTGGGCGCCCGTATCGGTTGTTATTTCTTCTGCGGGATACACCATGATGTTCCGGAATTTAGAATGATCCTTTTTACATTGTAATATGGTATCATATCCGGATAATGTATTGTGGTTCGTCACAAATATGGCATCCAAATTTTGTTGTAATGCCCTCTCTAACTGATCCCTCACAGATACGTTACAGTCGTACGGCGGCTCATCCTCTCCTACATGAAAGTTGGAGAATGAATTATGACAGTGTAACTCGGCTCGTATACTCAATGTTATAACCTCGATATTCTGACTATAAGGTTCTTTTCTACAATTCGAGTATCGGCCAACCCGCTCTGACTGGCGTTACCCACTAGACTACAACTCGCGTAATTATATAACCGGAATTTGTGTGCTGATCTGTAAAACCACTTGAATCCACTATGGCGCATCTCTTGCACCATCTGTACTGTAGAGATATAATACGCAACAAAAAGGGCGCACTCATTGAGCAGCAGTAATCTTGGTGTAATATCTGGCAATATTGTGTATCTATTTGGAGAGTCTGTGCAACTTTCAGGCGAGGCACAAAGTGCAGTTTGACTTTAGACTGTATATCATCGAGCGTATCCACATACCTAACTGAGCGAAGATACATACCCGAGTGACACGTGCAGTTGTTGCACGGTCAGGTATCCATCACGGTACATACTCCACAGAATGTCGGCTAGGTATTCGTATTTGTCGGGTATAGACATGTCAAAGGTCACGCGCAACAGCATGTCATGACCCCCATAAGGCAACCCGCGCCCATCAGCATTGCTGGTTATCACGTATACGGTTCCGTTGGGATGCTGTATGGGGGCACGTATCCGGCCAATCTCACCATCTAGATATGTGGCGTGGCCAGAACCATCTATATTTACTGTGCCCAGATGCGCTCCGCGCAGGGCACCATACAGCAGCATCCCCTCCCACTCCAATATACCAGAACCGTTGATAAACTCCAAGCCAGACGGCGCCCAGGTTACCGCACCTGAGTGTATCAGAGGGGCTATTGTTCCAGACGTAACGCGGTCACCTACAGAATCCGGCCAGCCGTAGTTACCATACGGTATTATTTGGTTTATTTCATCATGCGCATTCTCAAAGAGTCCCGAAGGACCATGATCCGTAACATACATTGTGTTGTTGGTATCCCATGTTATCCCCTGTGGATTGCGCAGACCATATGCATATACGGGACTTCCTGGTACAGGATTGTCAGCAGGTATGGTTCCATCAGGATTGAGTCGAAGTATCTTGCCAGCCAATGAGTTTACATCCTGTGAGTGGTTGGGATTTCCAGCATCTCCGGTAGTCACGTAAAGCATCGCGTCTGGGCCAAACCGTATGCGGCCACCATTGTGAATTGCCGCAGATGGTATGTCCTGTATGATATCTATGTCGTGCTTGAGACCATCTTCAGTATGCGTATATCGAGACACACGATTTCCATTGTTTATATCAGTATAATACACATAAACCATTTCCCCATGTGTGGCAACTCCTAGCATTCCTCCCTCGCCACCGCTCACACGCATATGCAACAGTGGTATGGTCTCTCCCTCATGTACGCCATACAGTATACCGGGCCGGGTGGTCACATACATCCATTCATCACCAAACGCCACATCCCAGGGAGTATCCAGATCAGTCAGTACCGGCTCTAGGCTTAACTCGCCATACGCACTCCAAACACCAAACCCCATACACAGGATGGCTGCCGCAACCAAATATGACATTCGTATGTGTTATGTGTGAATTGCATATAATTAGATTCAGCATATGTGCCTCTATGGCGGCACGCAAAAGTTCCTGCGCAATTGAAAATCGCCTAAGCATGATGACCGTTGCTGTAAAGACACTCTTCATATTGAGTAACACTAGCAACATACCTAATCTGCATGCAACACGTCCTGACTTTTCGGAACTATGGACCTATTGCAACAATTTGGCATATGCCATACTGTATAGTACAGGAAACAAATTTTTGATTTTTCTGATCGACGAGCTATAAAGATCGTGTAATATTATACAATATGTTCTTACCACATATCTTAGAAAGAAATACCATCAACGTAATACAATGTAAAAACCCAACATGGTTTTCACATCGATGACTCTTATGATGTTGGAGGTTGGACTATTTCTAGAAAATGTACAGAAACTTATGCACGCTGCACATAATGCGCAGCATAAATATTAAAAAATTGAAAAAAATGGACTATTATTTAATCGTACAACCCGCGTTGGGTACGCTGTTATAGTCAAGCTGAATTATAAGCGAGGTACCAGGGAATGTTCCACTAATCTTCACATCATGGCCACTGACTGTCAGAGGCAGAGTCTTGGGACTGTTATCATCCTCTGTTAGTTCCCAGCCATCGCCAAACGTGTACGCAACATCTGCTTTATCATCATTGCTTCCGTCTAGTATCGTCAAAGCCAAAGTACCAAAGTTTGCTAGGTTGTCATCATCACCACTTGCTCCGATTATCTTGGTTATCGTCAATGGATTTCCGCCACAGTCTAGAGTATCCTCGTACGTCTTTAGTATGCCTTCACCAGTTATGCTTGCGCCAAATGTCTTGCTGAATGGTGTGTCTGCGCCTACTGCACTTGCTGCACCGCCAATACTGATTGAACACGTAGCTGCATTAAATGAATTCCAGCTTACCTCTACTGTGTATAGGTCAATCTCTTCGTTCGCCTCAGTCCTTGGGTTGTCCTTTGTAGCATTTTTAATTAAGTACTCATATTCACTAGGATCTGCATCCGGAATCGCAGTACCGAAAATGGCACCAGCAGGGTTAGTATAAAGCTTACCAAAGTCTTTGCCAGTTCCAGTCGTGTTGCCAAACTCACCATCATATAGTCTAGTTTCAAACTTTAGTCCAGCGCCAGCTGTAAGTTTTCTATTCTCAAATGTCTCAGGCCTGTCATATTCAACATAACCAGCATCATTATTGCCGGAACCAATCACAAAGTTGTTGTTGTATAATGTTCTACCATCTACAGTTATGTAGTTTATTTGCTTGTATGAGCGCAGAGCATCAGCATTAGTACTATCGGTAGGAGAGGAAGGAGCGGGGAACTGTCGAGACAGATACTGTACAGCATCGTTAGGATCTGGTGTACCAACACCTGCAGCAGTACGGACACTAGTCTGTGAATGAATCATGTCTGCAGTATTCAAGAATACATCGGCACTACACGAGAATGTCATGTCAAGATCATAACGATCAAAGCTAGATACGCTAGTCATCTTACCGTGCTGCTTGTAATCATAGTTGGTTATGGTCTTGGTTGTCGTGCCCTCAAAGAATCCGGATGCGGTCTGTGTAGATGTGGAGGTAGTGGTGGTGGTATTTTGTAGCTGGGCGCTTATTTGATTGAGTTTATTGTTCATGTCGGCCACGCTCAAAGCTATTCCGGCCACGCGTTCAGATAGTATCTGCAGGGATGTATTGCTAAAATAGTTTATTTTTAAGTTCCGTAGAACATCAGCTTAGGGAATTCTGTGCGTATTTTAGAAATTTCAAAACTTTATGTCCGTCTAGCGTTACTAATGCAGCTGAGACTTTCTTTTATAGAGAACGGCCGGCATCAGAGTTTTTGGGCTGTACAGCCGGTCATGCATAAGTAAATTATGAAATAATTATGACAAAACTGTAATGGAATAGTTTGGGGGGGGTGAACAACAGAGGCATAGTAGACAAGCAATAAGAACCAACTTGAGTATCTGTTCCAAAATAAATAAAACATTTTTAAGTCGTTCAACGTATTTGGCACTGTGGCAAGGAAAACGTACGCGTCCGATCCGGCCATTCAGGAGATGATACGAATCACCATCCAGAGGCTGTCTGCGAAACAACACCATCCAAATGTTAGCAAAAAAAAGATCCTGAAAGTGCTGTTTCAGGTTAAGCAGCAACTACCCGATGAGAACCACATTAAGGATCGTCTGGCATACTACTGGTACAAAGAAGGACCTTACTCCGAGACTGTAGATGCTGGCATTAAGCAACTCGTCTTGGACGGAAAGATCAAAATAAGATCGGATCATGGCATGACGTACGAGTTTGATTCATCTAAGGCGCTGATGCCGCTGATGAAACATGATGATGACATGGACGAAGCTGGCAGAAAGATCAGTGAGATAGTGGAGCGGTTTGTCAATATCGGTGACGCGGTCCGGGATATTTACAAGGATGCACCATACGAATGGTATATCGCGTACAATTACACGTTTAGAAACAAGTTTGAAGCCTACTGTAGCTCCATCTTGGATGAGCACGCAAGCAGTTTGAGTAATGAGAACATACAGAACGCGCTGGATGAGACCGTACTGAAATATCCTTCCCTGCCCGAGTTTATTGAACACCGGCGAGTCTTTATGGATTTCGCTAAGATGCTTAACGCATTTCTCCTGTCCGATGAGCGTACAAACACCGACGCACTGGCTATCCTGCAGCAGGTGTTCGACGAGATCTGGACAGTCTTTGCTCACGGCGTGCGCGTAAAACACCATGACGATTACTACGGAGACCGGGTTGCCGATTGGCAAAAAATGTACGAGCAGAAGCTAGATGATCTCGATGCAGACATACGCGAAAAAGCTTCATCGTTTGAGGCTGTTGTCTCAGACAACAGGCGATTTAGTCCTGAGATTGAAGACGTGATACTGCATCCGGAAAAGTACAATTTCAAGCCACTGCCTGCCGGCGCCATCACGGAACTTGATTCTTGACCGAATGCCACCTTGGCCTATAGTTACAAGTCCTCGATACGACAAGGATGTGAAAAAGTACTCGCGTGACAGCCGGGTTAGAAAGGCGCTTAAAGATTGCTTGCGCCATCTACCGCATGAAAAGGATCCTGGTCGCATGGGTAACAGCAAATCGGGGCGGTACAAGGGAACGTACGGTTACAATCTGTCGGGCTCACTGCGCCTAATATACAAGGTTGATTATGAGAACCATAGGATCATCTTACTGGCCATGGGGGATCATAAGGAAGTTTACTTGCGTGATTAACGTTATTCTACCTATCTGCATATGCATGAGTCAGCATCCAAACCGAATTGTGTCAAGTTATTGGCGCTTGGTCATGGTTACACCAGCATATGATTACAACAATAACTATATTATTGAATTGCATCCCATATAATGACATGCGAGTGTCATGTATTTTGTGTGGTGTAATTTTGTCCATGATATTATTGGTACCTGTATCGATACATGCGCAGACATATGACACGCCAAGTACATTGGTGGTTCAGATGGCAAGCCCCACATACCAGTATACGGATGTAAACGGTTACACCATAGTGACCGGTATGATATACAATGAGTCTGATTTATCATACGTGGGAAATATAATATTACTAGTAAAGTTCTATGATGATACAAGTGACACGCCACTATACCGTATAATATCATCACCATCACTACAAGTAATACCGCCAAAATCATCATCACCATTCTCTGTACAGTCGCCGGAGCCGGGCATTCGTATTGCAGATGCCATACCAAGTATATTGACGTTTGAACAGGCGAACCCAAAACCATTGGGACTACATATTGATATGGACCCTGTAACTGGAAATGTAACCGTATCTGATGTGGCCCACGCTCCCCACAGTAACGTTACCATACATGTGGCGTACAGGGATGTCTTTGAGCCTCCTCGGGTGTTGCGCACTGACACGTATGTTTTAGGGGATATGGGAATGGATGGTACATTATTTACCAATGTATATGGAAACATACCGTATAATGCTAGAAGTGTTGCCATATATGCCGAGTCGGATGTCTTTAGCTCTGTTAGTGTGCAGAAACGAATCTTTAATGTTGCATCTCCTCCGAATTTGGCATCTTATATTACAGATGTGTGGATCAAAGATGATAATGATACGCGTACTGTATTGTTGGATGTATATCAAAACGTAACCCTGGGCGCCGGTCTACATCTAGATGCTAATAATACTCACTGGTTATATCTACAGATAAAACCAAAGGTTGGTTCAACAATTGTATTCTCAGAGAGCACGCAGGTACAATTACCTATTACAGAGATATCCGTACCCTGGAGCCCATCATATGTGGGAGATTATATAATGGAGGTATTTCTACGAAACAATCTGAATACGCCCATATCCGTACCCGGCCCTATCGTACTCTTTACTGTGGAGTGATTATATGTCTTTTATAGCTGCTACTGGTGGTACATTTGATATTATACACAAAGGCCACGAGGCATTACTTTCGGTGGCATTACAGTATGATAGTACTATAATCGGCCTGTGTAGTGATGAGTTTGTTATACGGCGAGACAAGCATGTTGTAAATAACTATGACACACGGCTGCATAATTTGACCTGCTTTATACGGGACAAGTTCCCCACTGCTACATATGTTATATCACGTCTGGATGATGATTTTGGCCCTTCCGTACTGGAACCGTCTGTGTATGTCTTGGTGTGTAGTGAGGAGACCGCCCACATGGGTGATGTATTAAATGATATGCGTGCTAGGCGTGGATTAACTGCTGTGGATGTTGTAATAGTGCCCATGATATCTGGTTCAGACGGCACCCGCATATCTACTACTAAAATACGGGATGGTATAATGGATGAGAATGGTAATAAAATATTGAGCTGTGGTTAAATAAATTGTACTTTGCCCTTAAATACTAATAATCAAAGTCACTGTAATGGAAATAAAAATACATGCACTCTTGTTGTCACTATTAGTGGTAACAGGAGCCATGACAATAGACGCATATGCACAATCAAATACACAACGTATTGCAGACATAGATGATAATACTTCTGCTATAAAGACTGTAGTCGATACCATAAATGATATGGTGTCTGGCATGTCTGATGCTATAGCGGCTCTATCTTCCAGCATAGCTGGCATTGAGTCAACACTGACATCTGTGAATTCTTCTGTTGATGAGGTAAAGAGTAGCGTTGCTACCATCTCTGCTGATGTAACTGCAATCAAATCATCCATAACTGGATTTGATGCTGTTACGGCAGGTCTTGGCATAGTAAACACCAAAATAACCAGCATAGAGGATAGACTGACGAATATTGAAACTAGTATAGTGAGTGGTCAGAGTAGTAGTGCTGACAGCACATCCCTGCAGATCTTATCTGAACGAGTGGCCGGTATTGCACTGAACATGGCGACAATAAATGATCAACTTGAGGCCATAAGTGCAGAGTTAGGCGTTATCAGAAATACCACTAGCAGCTCACAGACAACACAGACCATATCTGGATTCTTTGAGGGCACGTCAACCAAAACTATAACCAACTATGATTACAAGCAACACGGTAAGAAGACTACCGTAGATGGCTTTGATCGTTATGAGCTTGACATGGCATTCACATGTAGTAATGATGTATTCTTGGATACCGCAGACATGATTAAATCACAGCCTAGTAATCGTGATGGTGGTGATAGTGCTGCTCCTAACGGCCCTGTACAGTATCTGTCTCGACAATTCGCCAGTGCTATTGCTGATGATCTACGCACATACAAGCAAATAAACTACATAACTGTAGATGGCAGAACGTTATACAACAACAACTTTGTGATTGGTTCCGGCAGTGCTCCTACTGACTATGTTGAATATGACAGGCCTGAGACATTTGATAATAGAAAACTTACAGCTGGCATGGGTCTACAGTTTGAGACTCGGATATATGATGGTGAGTTTGGTTTAGCAAACGTCACGACCGCAGCTAACTTTGGTAAACTCCACCATGCCACCGATACGAATTTTGGTACTAATATTGATCCTTCTACTACTAGAGATGCCTTAATTCTTAATGCTACAAAGGACAACCCAAAGACTGATGAGAACGAAGAGACTGAGCTATACACAGTAATGGTAAACTGGAATTCATATAGTGATACTACGTGTTCAATCAGTATTGGTGGTGCAGCAAGTGCCGTAGGCGCAGACACACCATACAGCAGGACGTTTGGCGCAAGCATATCTGGTGAAGGCATACTAAAGACATACGAGGACACCCTAGACTGTGGCGGAAATCCATTTACGATAACCGATATAATCGGAGCAAGTGGTGATGATGACAACCTAGCAAACTTTGGTACTTTGGCGTTGACTGTACTAGACGGAAACAATGATGATACCGCAGATGTTACATACAAGTTTGGCGATGATTGGGAACTAACAGAGGATGATAACAGTCCCAAGACTCTGCCTCTGACAGTCAGTGGTCATGATGTAAAGATTAGTGGAACATTCCCTGGAAGCTCTCTAATAATTCAGCTTGATTATAACAGTGTACCCAACGCGGGTTGTACGATTAACTAATAGTCCATTTTTTTCAATTTTTTAATATTTATGCTGCGCATTCTATGTCAGTGGATATAGCCTGAATGTAACTGTAAAATATTATGCACACATCTAAACTGATCATTTAATGCGTGAAAAGCACTACACTTCTCAATTGGTATATAGTACAATGGTAATTTTAGTATGCAAACAAAATACGAAATTTTCACACAGACAGTCTGTCCAGTATCCCCATACATGATAGTGCGTATACCCTGTTTCATTGTCTTGGGTAATCTCACGTAGGCTTTGATATCATCCTTCATTGCCGTGGGGTTGTAGATGGTGTGTAAATAACATATCACCGCCATGGGCACACAAAGTCACCCTTTTATACCATGACAATATATCACCAACCACATGCAGGAAGCAACAAAACTGCTAATCCCCAACATACATCTGACCGTTGACCACATGTTTGTAAGAGAGGGTGATTTCGTGGCTAAGATATACAGGCGAAAAACTGATGGCCTGCATGGTGTGTGGGCCGAACGTTCGTGCAATATCCTAACTGACTCTGGCTACACACCCGTGAAGACTCTGGGGAAATACAGCTGTTACCAGCACAGGAATAACCAGGGGAGCGTATCCGCGGATATTATCAAACAGGTAGACGAATACTTTGCCGGTATAGAACAGTTGTCGTGGGCCTACAGGAAGTCATACTATATCTATCGGTAATTGTAGGTACGATTAACCTAGCTCATACTTTGTACATGTCATCTAATCCGTTGTAATATAATGGTGACAGTATTATGGCAAAGTTGAGTCGTGGCGACTCGTGCATTAAGCTAGTATGTGCACCACTTTTTTAAATCGAAAGATTTATGAAGCGACGTACTTTTCAAAGTCGCATGAAAACGGCACTGTTTTTAGGAGCCGGTGCATCAAAGTTTGTCGATCACCCCACTACTGAAGAACTTTTAGAGGAAGTACAAAAGCAGATTGGAAAATTAGATGTGGAGGAGCATATACAAAGATATATTCTAGAAATTTTAGACTACTCTAGTTTTCACGATGTTGAAGAGTTGTATGACTGCATAGACCGCATGGTTGACATGCAAAACAACGAAAGATGTAATGTAGTTATGAGTAGAATGCGACACGATTCCTACGATATACGTTATTCGGATATTGTTGATGCATTGACAGAGCTCAGATCTAGTATTCGTGATATGCTCTTTGACTCATTTAAACTCGATCTGAAAAACATTAGCAAGATCAAAAAGGTGTACGATGGCATCTGGTCGGTCATGAAAGGTAGCGGATCTGACGAATTTCAAATTGTTACAACTAACTATGATCAGGTGTTAGAGCGGTATTGCGACAAGGCTAAGTGGACGCTTGTCAACGGTTTTGTTCCCGCCCCGAATGGAACACATAGAGACTGGGTTGGTAACTGGGATACCAATGCTAACAAACCTCTCTATTTGACTAAACTACATGGTTCAATAACCTGGCAAAAAGAGAGCGATGGTGCGTTTATAGAGCAAAAAACTCCGGGGAGGGGAGATGATGATACTGACGTTATACGTTTGCCTGTACTTGGACCAAAAAAATACGATGAAGCACCTTTTGACAAGTTATTAGACAATTTTAAAGAAATAATCAGCAATATTGACGTATTGGTAGTAGCCGGATTTTCCTTCAGGGATCCTGAGATAAATGAAATAATCAGAGATCAGTTGAATAAGGGACTGTTTCTGGTCGCTATTTCACCAACAGCAGCTACAGATGTTTGCAGTATATCGACCGCCATTAGTCAGGTTAACGAAAAGCGCCTGGACAATTTACCATTTGCGCGTTTTGGCTCTCACGTACTTATCTATGATGAAAAGTTTAATGCGGATACAATTAGTACTATATGTAGCACCTTGAAATTAATGCATAATGAGTATGGCGCCACCATAGTTAAATTACGTAAAGCAGGGTTACAACATCCTTCATCAGACTACTGACTATAGGTCCAACCCATGCTTATACGGTGGCGATGCTGCTTGGATTGAGTATATTGTCAAATAATGCTTCCGCATACCATATGAAAGGCGCTGTTTCGTTGTTCATACGGCTTCGGCAGCAACTACAGATTTTAATAAGCAAGGCCCGAGATGAAAATCCGTAACGACCCAGCCTAACTGCGAATCATATAGCGCGATGGTAACCGTTTAACTCCATTATGAGGGCCCCAAAATCGAAATTCTAATCACATTTGTCCAAAACCAACACCGTCTGATGATCATCGAACTTGACTTTATTGTGATAAAACAAAACAAACTGGAATTTATCTTGATAACTAGAACTGCACAACCGATAGTGACAGTAGATATAGCACATTTTGATACCTGCCTTATTCCCAGGTCGCGGCCCAACTGTACGCTTTATACCCCTTGAGACGCGTGGCGAGCAGGCATGTGGCCACGGCCCATCTTCGGCAGCTGATCTTGGAGTACTTCATTACGGTGCCTATTTTGACACTAAAGTACTTCTTACACTCAGAGCAAAAGTACGGTATCTCTGGGTGTTTGGCGACACAGTATACTTGAATCCACACCGTGGATATCTCTGGCCGTCCGGCCATATGTTGAACTTGAACCACTCCTTGGCAGATTGGTCGTCGGGAAACATCTTGAACAGATCTTCTAAGGATAGATCCGTGGCGAATTTTCCTTTGTTTTTCGTGCCTGGTTATTTGTCCATACTTTATAATGCAAAATTAGTCTTTAACTAATAGTTACGTAGATAATTTCCAAAATCCTCATCAATCTTCATATATGATACTAACAGACATTACACATATGGAGCAATGCGATATACGAGTGACCGCCTACAAAGATGGCAGAACATTTGATGACTGCCGCAAGATTGCCCGCTCCATACTGCCCAAAATAAAATCACAGATAGATAAAGCCGGCCACATATCATGGGACGATGCGCTAGCCATATCCGAACATGATGCTGTAGTGTACAAACTAGCCATGAAATACCTAAAACAGGAAGGATACGACATTGGCAATAATGTAACACCTCAGATTCGACATCGCCTGATTTGACGGACCAGTACAAACGGAGTAATTAATAGTACCGGTATGGATATTGCAATAAAAGCTGTCTGTAGATACGACAGCGTGGCAGAGAGCGCAATGCCACTGGCAGTTCCTATGAATACAGATGAGAGTGTTCCCACACATGTGGGGCATGCCACAAACAGACCCGTGACGGCCCCCACCATCCCGGCACCTTTGGCCTTGCGGGATGCCGTATATGCTGATACGGCCAGTGCTACATTTAGCGCCACCAAATACGAGACTATAACCTGTAGTACCAAATTTAGCGGTATTATCTGTAGACCCACATGTTCGGTTATATACACAAGTATGGTGGGCATATATCCCATATCGCCACAACATGGCGATACCAGTACCGATGGTACCTGCACACCATAATGTTCTACAAAGTTTACTGTAGGCTGATATACCAGCGTGCCAGATACCAGTGAAAAGAATACACCATACGTAACTATAACAATAACAAATACTGTCTGTGACTTTTTATTGTCTATATGTGTGGATATGACAGATAATAGACCATTGCCAGATATGTTGGCACGATGATACATGTACAGACCCCAAGATATCATACCGAGGCATGCCACCAACAAGACATAGAACATCTGTGCCAGCCAGTGTATTGTAGATATGGCCTGAGGTGTCAGGGATTCCGGATCCTGATACCTATAATACCATACAAACAGGACGGCAATCAGTATTATGCCGGTTATGACCAGCATGCGCCCCCGTCGTGCGCTATACATCATACTTAGATGTAGTAAGTTAGATTAATTCCTACCTATTATGCGGGGCGCTATTACATATACCAGCGCTATTATCTCTAGACGGCCAAATATCATCAACATGGATAGTAAAATTTTGGTGTGCGCAGATGTATCAAAGTCTATCACACCTGTGGACAGTCCACCCGTAGTGATTATTCCCACAGCATCAAAGAATGCCAAGTCAGGGTCTGCACCCTCAAACTCTACAAGATATGCGCCGCACAACAAAGCTATGATCGGGAATGCTGCAACCACTATCAGGGCGGCCCGTATGTCCCGTCGGGACTCGGCGCTGACTTTACTGCGAGTCTTGGGGAGTATCATCTTGAACGCATTAACCAAATAGAATAGTCTAAACATCTTGATGCCGCCGGCAGTGGAGAAGCCACACCCACCTATCAGCATTAGAATTATCAGTATGTACTGCCCTGGTATGGCCAAATCTGCCAGTGAGGATGGTTGAACGCCTGCAGTCGTACTGGCAGATATGGCATAAAATGCGCTATTCAGTATGTCTGTACCACCAACCCATGCAAATATGATAATGGCAATAGCAAGCATTGCAAAGTATACGGATACCTCCCGGCCAATGACTGGTAATCTGCCCCTCTTGCTCACCATTCCATAGTGCAAGGCAAAGGGCAACGTTCCTAGTAACATGGCGCTCATGAGCACCATCTGTTTGGGCCACTCCATGTTTTGAACAATCTCCGAGTGCGGCACAAAACCGCCAGTGGCCAATGTACTCATGGCCAGTGAAAAGTCGTCTATTATGTTGTCATCGCCCATCAGGTATAGTAATAGTGCGATAACCGTGACATACAAAGTGAATATTATTGTAATAGTTCCAAATAGTTCTCGCATGTGCAAGCCCTTGCCGGTGATAAAGCTGCGCATGCTTGCTAGCTTGCTGTTGGGATAAAACGCGGTAATGACCAAATATATGAAACTCATACCGCCAATCATCTGAGTATAACTTCTATAGAACGTAAAACTTTGAGGTAGGTCTTCGGGTGTGTCGTATAGGGATATGCCACCGGTGGTAAACCCGGCCGCGCTAGAGAAGAATGCACTAGCAAAGGTATCTACGGTTATCTCATCTGTACCGTTTAGCTGTATATCTGATGGTAGATACAGATACGGTATGGTTCCAAACAGTGATAGTAGAAACAGACTGGACAGTACAACTACAGAGGCCTGACGCATATTCATTCTGGCCTTTTCCCCGTACGAGTTCAAAAAGAACCCCACCACCAATAAAAGTACCAAGCTTAGGTATATTCCCGTTGCAGTAACCGTATCGCCCATGAATGTTGATACTAGTGCCGGTAACAGTAGTAGAACGCCAGCAAACTGCAGCACAAATCCCAAATTTCCCAGTATGGCCTTGGCGGGTGGACTCATCAATCTTGGCGTGGCCTGACTTGCCGCCCACTGGACCCTATCTAATATCTCGCGCCGATGTATTATGCCTAGTGCCCGTCCGCGCTTGTCTGTTACTGGAAGCTTGTTGTGGTGTGTATCCTTCATTATCTCTAATGCCTTGTGCAGATTCTCCTTTTTGCGTATGGATATCACAGGCGTGACCATTATGTCTTCGAGTGTGGTACTTTCGGCATCCACATTGACATCACTGACCTTGCTTAGAATGTCCTTGTCGGTAACTATGCCTATACATTTTTCATCTTCGACTACAAGAATTTCGTCCAGCTCGTGTTCTCGAAGTCTATCCGCTGCCACTCGTGTGGATGTATCTTTACTCATCTGCAGTACATTGCGCTTCATGCAGGTTGTGACGGATTTTCTTTGTATGTATTCGGCGGCTTTGGCCTGTTCGGTGGACACATATATGTATCTAAACAGCTATTGTAAAACCGTTTTTATTAAATTTGTTTTAGAACCACCGTTATTGTAGAGTTGTGGTCATGTAATGCTTTGTGGCGTATGGTATCAGTGGAGAATATCTGTATAGATTGGTTTTTGTTGTATGCAAGGTTGGATATGTAGTGTATTGTATCATTGATATCATGTTTGGCATTATTGTATATGGTGACCATGAGCGTGTTCGGGAACCTATCTGAGTCGGACAGTACAAAGACAGGTCCATCTGGCATATGTAATATATGATCTGGCGATATATTGTTAGTATTTACCCACATCCACGAATTGACGTATCTGCTCGGTTGCATATGTTTGGGTACAGGTTTGATTATGTCGTGTGTGGCATGTGGTTGCGCATCGCATCTATACATGTACCACTTTTGCTCGGTTTTGTATCCAGCCATATGGTACATCTGCAGTGATGGCATATTGCTACTTTCGATGGCGGACCTGCTGTGTGTAGCGCCCTGCTGTATGGCGGCCTCTTCGGCGGCGCGTAGCAGTGATTTACCTATGTGGCGACGACGCGCCGCTACACTTACACGTATACCCTCTATCCAAGCCTCTGTGTTATGTGTGACAACATTACATATTCCTAAAATTGTGTCGTTATCCTCGTATGCCAACAGACTCTTTGACTTTACCCACGAGTCCCACACACCTTCAATGTAATCGCCCCACTGAAATGTATTGGTACAAAAGTCTTGTACCTTATGCCACTCATGTATCTGGGCTAGTCGTATGGGCATTACACATGTCTATCCATACATCACAATATAATGATAAAGAATATCAAGTCTTTGATGCGACTGTCCCCATCGCGTGGAGTGTATGTAAGCACATAGCTGTGGTCGAGTACATGCTGCTTAGAGAGACCAAATCTTCGGCGGAGGAGATGATCATCAAAAAGGTGTAACTGACATACCACAAATGCAATAAGAACGACTGTACGGAACGGCAAAGACTGGCAAGTGACGATACAAGTGCAGATGCAGGTTCTGCGAACTTGGTGCCAGATGTATTATGTCATTATGTTTTTATCAACATGGCACATATCTCCCAGCATGGCGAAAGCTGGAAAAGGTGGTGGCGCTGGCAAGGCTGGTGGCGCCAGCAAAACCGGGAACCCGTCGGGCAAGAACCCACACAAGTAACATCTACAATGTTTGCCTTTTTTTAAATTCAGGACGCAGCTCTTGTCACCGTCCGGCTGCCGCCGGCCAGGTCTAAACGAAGACCAACATGGATTTTCAGATGATAGAGATATGGGCGTACAAGGTGTTGAATGGCCTATATGTTGCAATGCGCAAACTGCGTGCGGCTCTGGGCAGACGCGTACTAGCGGACAATAAGATCCGATAGTTTATCCGGCGAAGGACATGTCCCGTGCGGTTTTTGTCAAAGTTCGACGGTTTTAGTGTGGTTAGTCGTATGGAAGGTACTAGCAGGACAGGCAGTATGTAAATGGACGCGCGGTTGTCTAAGGATGATGTGTGGTATATGCAGGCGGTGCGCCATCACGCGCAATACATTCCGGTTTTCACGCCGGGCGTGCGCCGTTTATGCGGGTCGCCAAGCAGCTAGCCGCAAGGATGTACATGCAGTTTTTTACAGGTAGTGGAATGCCCGGTGGCGCGTCGCATCCCTTGCCGTCTTGGAAGGAGGAGGGTTCCAGGAATATCATAGAACGGGGTCAGTCCCTGCCGTAGACCGACTTGTGATCTCCCACCACCATCAGCAGGATTATCTTTTGCCGACTGATGACCTTGTAGATCAGCCGGTACGAGCGCCCAATCTCATACGCAAAGTATCCCTTGAGTCTGCCCTTTTTTGGGATGCCTGCATCTGCGGGATTTTCGGATGTTGCGGGGTGTGATATGGCCTCGTCCACCCTGCATTGCATCTGGGAAGAAAGTTTTCTATAGCTACTGTCAAACAGGTCGGATAGCTCTACGCGCCACAAATTCATTCGGGTCTGTGAAGATATTCTATCAGTGCTTCGGGAGTTTCAAATAACTTTGTCTTGACCTTTCCAGATTCATACTGTTCTATTGCATACTCTTCGTTTGGCCACAGTTCGTCATCTGATGCCTGCTTTGTCTCGGACATACATTGCAATACTTTTAATTATTTTTAAAGATATTCACAGCGAGTCGACCCAACTGCCACTCGTATCGACACACGGAATGAACTCGTATGAATATGCCTCTCCGGTATCCGGATGTGGCGGTATATTGCGAGCACGCGCATACGGTGGAGTGGCGGCTGGAACCAAAGCCGTGGACCGCCCGCGGCCCGATGATACATGACATGGGAGGGCAGGTCGGGCGTGTCGCATCAGACCACTACCTGGTGAGGTCTCAGTGTGGACCGCACGTATAAAGTGCGGGACTTTGGCCGCGGCTGGATGTGCCTCTGTCCCGACCACCTCCGTCAGAGTGAACCGGTTATACACAATCATCTTTGAGCTAACAGATTCTTGAAGTACCAAATATCATAGATGTATAATGTCTGTGTATTTTCTGGTCCACGCATGCACCGCCATGTTTTTTGCCTTAATTGAATAAAATACCTTGATTCTATAAGGTGCTGACCATAGTCTTTATCTTTGTTATCAGTTTGATCTTTTCCTCTACAGCCAGTTCGGGTTCAATTGTAAAGTATATGGTGTTTTTGGGAGTATACACTACCATCTGGGAGACCTTTTCACGTTCAACATGTACATATCGTACCTTGCCTAGACTTGAATCAAAATCCTTTCTCATCTGTCGACGCTGCGCAACCTGCTTGCAAAAATGCTCTTCCTCTCTCTGGGACTTTAGGCTGGTTTTGCCAGCCTTCATGATGGCCTCACGTATATTTCCCTTCAAATCTATGATTGCAGCAAAACGCATGTTTGTATCAAGAGCTATTATCTCTTCTACTATCCTTAGCAATTTTGCACTGCTCACCATTTTGCCGGGCAATCAAATCCCATATAACACTAACTATGGTTACTCGCAGGTATTCTACCTGTCTAATATTACATATCATAAAGTTGGTGCGAGCGTTTGGCAATCATTTAACCTCCTTATAAGGACCCAGGCAAAACACATGTCACTCATCTACCAAATAGACGAGTGGAGGCTTCGATGTCCCCTTCGATCCCCCGCGGTTGTCAAAAAATGATGAAATCGTCGTCCAACCGTCGATCGCTGAAATACTGCCGGCCCACCTTCAACCGGTAAGCAACAAGACAAATGGCTCACGCTCACACACGCCGCGCCGGCTTACATAGGTACCTGACAGACGCGCTCACACCCGGCTGCTTACGTGGGGAGCGAAGATCTCGCGCGTAGTGGAATGCAGTAAGATCCAATATTTTTCGATCTTATTAGCTTAGAAGTAATATTCAAAATCCGGCACTTAGGCGACCTTAACCTGCATGATACCACATATGGTAGGCTCTAGAGATACACTCACACCCAAACCAGGGGCAGAATTATAAATGTTGTATATCAGATAGAATACATATTACATGTCATGTATGGTCAGGCGGCTACTGCCAAACCGGGCGTCTCTGATGTCATGTCCCATATATTACAGGATGTTTTGGTGGGTTGCCGGACACCATCAGGCAGCATGTAATCCATGAGTTTTGGAGGAGCCAACTCGCTATTATTCACAATGCCAGTTATTGTCGCCTTTAGGTCGTCTATCGAGTCAAAGTAGTTGCCTGCCAAGGCGCGCTTGAGATCACGCCACAGCATCTCTATGGGGTTCAGTTGAGGAGTATACTTGGGAAGGAAGATGCGCACCATACCACCATTGGAATCTCTCTCGTACTCGTTCATCGTTTGCGACTTGTGAGACGAGACATTATCCAAAACGACTGCCACATTCCTCACGCCCTCCCTGACCTTGTTCATGAATATCTTGAGGGTCTCTGAGTCGGTCGAATTTACAATGGCGATATGGAACCAACCGTCCCCTAACACGCCCATAAGCCGTACAGACTTTTTTGACCAGCTCATGGGAATGGTCTCATGACCGCCAACTGGCAGCCAGCCATAGCCGTTCCACCCGCCCACCATACATGATGCCTCATCCAGGGCCATTATGACATATCCGAGAATCGCCATTGTTCTAAGACGTTCTCCAGTAGTCTCCTTGAACTCTTTTTGTTCCTCCTCTGAAGCGCTCTTGTGTGGAGCTGGCCTTGACTTGCGGAATGAGTAATCTACATCATGCATCGTACGACGTATGGTGTCGAGACTACACTTCACACCTAATTTTTCGTATATCACACCTTTCATCATCTTGGCCTGCCATCGTTTCCTCTTAAATCCAAACTGTACGGGCGATTTGGACAGCCACCCTTGTATCGTATTCATCATGGCATCACTCAACAATCGAGCTCGGCCAGGAGGCTTGCGGTCATCCAAATCGTTCAAACCTCTATCTCTTCCCCTTACTAACCAGCCGCGTATCGTACCCGGCCGCCTATATAGCTCCTTTGCTATCGTGTCGATGGTCTTGGATTCCTTTCTCTTGATGCATGCCAACAACACGGTCTTCTCCTTACCCTCTTGGAGGTTCGCCATACGCTCTTCCATCTCTTTAATGGTATAATCTGGCATGAACTTGTCACCTTTTTGGATACGTTCTTCCCCCTTTGCCGTGGGTCGTGGGCCATCTTTTGATTTGTCATGGTTAAATACTGTATCCGTGTTATTCTTTTGTGCCGACCTTTTGGGGTTGAACATACCATTAGGTGGCACACTCTTCTTTAAATACTACTTAGTTGATCTAAATTAACTTTGTTGTACAACAAATTTCACCCGCATCCCAACGGAGCGTCGTAACGGCACGATACAATACTGTGAACTGGACCCATATCGATCTTTTTATAACCAATACGGTGCCATCGGCCACTGGAAAAATATTGAGGATCATTGCTGAGTACTACGCGTCATCCTTTAGTTCGAACTAAATTTTACGGCTTCGGACACATTTGAAGGCGGTTACATGCGAAAGATGTTGTAACCTTGCAAATTTAGATAATGTTCGCAGTGAGACGATACTGGCGAATGACTGCTGAGTTATGTCTCACACAACCTCTCTCGAAAACAAACCTTTATGCTAGCTAGTATGTCTAAAAATGGTGAACAAGTTTGGGACGACCATACGCAAGAGATCTTAAAATGATTCCTGATGTTTATAGTTGGGCATTGACAACCCCTATAGGCAAGATCACAGAATTTGTGAGGCGTTCTCAAAAGATGCCATTGTACGCGATAGGGTCTGGTGGCTCTCTCTCATCGGCAACTTTTGCGTCATTACTCCACCAAAAGACCGGAACCATCTCAAAATGCCTAACTCCACTGGAATTTCTAGAATACGAGAATATTGACAGTAACTGCTCTGTAATGATTATCACTGCTGGAGGGAACAACACAGACATCTTAGCCGTTTTTGACAAGGTTACTGGTCTTGGAATTAAAAATACTGGTATTATATGTGCAAGTGCAAATAATAAATTAGTAAAAAAGGCCACTGATCTGGATTTGATGCATGCAATAGATATTCCTACAGGCAAAGATGGTTTCCTCGCAACAAATTCAATGGTAGCTAGCATGGTCTGGTTATACAGAGCATACACGAAGACACACCTGTGGCCCTTTAAGATGTTGCAACTGGATGAACTGTGCAGAGAGTGGGAAATGGAAGATCTTGAACGAAAGTTAGCAGATATTGTATGCCGAAGTACGATAGTGTGCCTTTACGACAATTGGGGCAAAACTGCTGCAGTCGACATGGAGTCAAAATTGGTTGAGGCAGGTTTGTGTAATGTACAGCCTGCAGATTATCGCAACTTTGCGCATGGGAGGCATAACTGGTTAGACAAAAACAAGAATGAAACATCCGTAATTGCTCTCGTAAACCCGGATTGTAGAAAAATTGCAGACAAGACACTCGCGCTCCTTCCAGAATACGTGCCACAGGCAAGGCTTGACACGGGTTATGAGGGACCTGCTGCATCAATAGCGCTTATTATTCAAGTACTACATGCGGTAAATCTTTTTGGTACTGCGAAGGGGATTGATCCTGGCAAGCCAGGTGTTGCTGAATTTGGAAGGAAAATATATCATCTCACAATACCACGTACTGTTTCCGATATGTGTTACAGTGTAGAAAAGGTAGCAATCTGTAGAAAATTTGGCCATGCGAATCCTAACGTGCCTGAAACCAAGGTGCGGCTAAGACGATTCAAACAATTCGCCAAAGATATCTCCAAACAGAAATTTGGCGCCGTGGTATTTGACTACGACGGTACGGTGTGTGATACCAAAAATAGAACTGGCCACCCATCAAGAGAAATCGGCTCTCTTATCACGACACTCGTAAGAAATAATATTGTCGTAGGAATAGCTACAGGACGAGGCAAATCTGTACGAGAGGCATTGCAAAAGATGATACCAAGGGAATGGCAGTCAGAAGTACATATAGGATATTACAATAGTGGCACCATAGGGGGTTTAAGTGATGATTGCATACCAGATAATAACGAACCAATAGATGAGGCGTTGGTCAAGTTTATATCGCATCTAGACTGCAAAATCGTGCCTGATGATTGCGTCATTGAGCAGCGACCAAAACAGATCTCAATTCAAATGAATGACCGTCTTCTTAGTGATTTGACTCATACTCTCTGTATGGTAGCTAAGGAACACAAAAGCGTAAAGATAGTAGAGTCAACCCACTCCGTTGATATCATACCGTGCCAAGTATCCAAACTAAATCTAGTAGACCATATTCAGAGAAAGTTACCACCGCAACTACAGGTTTTGTGTGTTGGTGATAAGGGTGAATACCCAGGCAACGACTTTGAACTACTAAGCACGGAGTTCGCCTTAAGCGTAGACGAAACGAGTATAAACCAGGATAGTTGTTGGAATACGTTGCCGCATGGACTGGATGGAGAGAAGGGAGTTCTAGAATACTTTAAAAATGCCGTACTTCATGATGGATATTTTACAATGCGTGTGGTTGGCGAGGCAAAATGAAAGATTCGTTAGCGAGGAAGCTACTCACACAAGTAATTGATTGGTCTCCTGACAAGCTAACTACTGAAAGGTACGACCTGCAAATGCTTGCCGATTATAAATATGATGAGTATCAACAGTTTGCTCCCGGAATAAGATTTATGGAGAGTCTGGTACTCTGGCTGGAGCGATTTTCAAGTGCCAAGGAGAAAGAATTAGCTTACAACTATGTCAAAGAAAATCTAGTATTCATATCTACAAGAGAGCTTGAGCACCTGATCCAAATGACGTATATGGACGTAATAAGACCATATCTTATTAACACTGTGTCTGAAAAATACAAAATTGAAAAGTCGGCTATTAAAAAAATCGTAAACGACATAAATTTCAAAATAACGCAAAGAAAGTGTTTATTCTTAGGTCTCAGCGATGGCGCCAAATTAGATCTGTTCAGACGACTATCTGTTTCTCTTAAGCATGAACAGATATATCCCGCATACCTGATTACTGAAGAAAAGGCTGGCGAGTTAAAAGAAGAGTTGGATTATGACATAAAAAAACTCACTAAAAAGTCAGCAAATGAAAAATATGAAACGATCTTTCTTATTGATGATTTTTCTGCAAGTGGCAAAAGCTATATACGCACACAAAAAGATGGCAGGTGTACTGGTAAAATTGTAAAATTTCTTAGACAGATCACTGATGATAAAAAGTTCGACTTTATTGCAAAAGCAATCGATACAAAAAAGTTAAGGTTGTGTGTGGTGTTGTATGTTGCAACTACCAGAGCTATACAGAGAATCCAAAAACTGGTGCGTGAACATGTTGCGCACACATCTATACAGGTAGATGTATATGCCATACAAGAAATAGACGATTCCGTGGGTTTACGCCCTGATGAACTTGGTAAGATGAACGATGTGCTAAAAAACAAATTTCAGCATGATGATATTGTAACACCACAGTATGAAAATGGCAAGCATGATGAACCTCATTTGGGGTTTGACGAATGCGGTCTGCCATTAATTATGAGTCATAACTGTCCAAACAACTCAGTGCCTATATTGTGGTATGCGAATGAACAAAAAAATATACCAGCGCTGTTTCCTAGAGTACAGCGGTATAAGGGTGACTGATTTGAGAGTACCGCGCAATCCGTTTACTATGCGTTCATCAGAGACAATTGAGAACCAAATGATATTTTTAAAGTTGTTTGGCCCAGGAATTTTAGGGGTGCTGCGTGATGATTATTTTTTAAATAAAACAGTGATATTTAGAAGTAGTCCAGGTGGTGGTAAAACCTCGCTGCTCAGGCTATTTAGTCCTGATTCACTACATGAGATATTTCAGCACCAATCACAATACGCGGATCTCTTCCAGACACTATCAAAGTATGGTGCTATGGATGATGATAGACCTGCACTTCTAGGGGTGTATCTTAGATTGTCTGGGTATGGCGCGATATTAGATTTGGACATGCCTGAAGAACGGAAGATGCAATATCTTTTTTCATCCATCAGCTACAGGTTAATCATAACAGCTCTGCTTGGGATATTAAGATTGAATGGTCTAGAGAATAAGGATCTTGAGCGAATACACATATCCCAGCCAACTGATACTGTAGTAAATTCACTGAAGCTCCCCTGCAACGGGAAGGAGCTTTATGAGCAAGCGTTGAAAAATGAACTGGAAATAAACAGACTAGTAAACCGCTTTGATGTTACTTGGAACGATAACGTACGGCTAATGTTTGATTTTGAATGTTTACGAATAATTGCGCCAAAAAATATTCTTCTTGATGGCAATAATGTGGTGTCTAAAACGTTAATCATGCTAGACGATATGCACGAGTTGCGTAAGCCGCAGAGAGCAGCGTTGCTTAAGGCAATAGTGCCAAGAAGATTCCCAGTCTCCATATGGCTTGCAGAGAGGTTGGAAGCGCTTGATCTACCTGATTTAGTTCCCGAAATACGCCAAAGGGAGTACGATGGGGTGTTTCTAGAACAGTTCTGGGAATCTAAACCCAGATCATTTGAGGGGTTCGTCAGATCAGTCTCTAAACAAAGGACCGATATGGCTAGATTAGATGTTGAGACAGACTCATTAGATCAGCATCTTGTAGATCTGATAGATGTTCCAGAACGACATCCCAAGTTTACACAATGTTTGGGCAGTATCAAAGACAAGATTGAGGTAATATCCAAACGAACGAATCTCTATAACAAGTGGATAGCAGAGCAGCAAGCCAACCTGAGTCTAACTCTTAAAAATTTGATTGACTGGCGTGTATTGGAGGTACAGATTGCGCGGGAAGAGGCCAGTGCGCAGACTAAACTCTTCGATATTCCTTTGGATGATGAGCCTGATTCTGATGGTAGGCTTAATACAGTAGCTGAATTCTTTCTCCATCACGAATATGGCATCCCATACTATTTTGGGTTTCCAGCCATCGCTAAAATAGCTACATACAACATCGATCAATTTTTAGAAATGGCCTCTGCGCTGCTTGATGAGCTAGAATCACAAATGATCAAAAACGATAAAGAGTCTAGTCTTTCTCCAGAGAGGCAGGAAAGGATAATTAAGAACATTGCAAGTTTACGTTGGAGACAGATAGCAGGAATCCATAACGGTGTGCAGGCGATGGGCTTTCTTACCAGGTTCAAAGACTTTGCAGTAGAGCAGACGCTAAAGCCCAACGCACCATATGCGCCCGGCGTTACCGGCATAGGAATCTTAAATTCAGACTACAAAAAATTCATAAAACAATCACAACCGATAGAAAAGGACAAGCAATTGGCGGAAGTTTTACAAACCTGCCTCAGCCACAATTTGCTTAAAACTAGATATTATGCTAAACAGGGAGGAAACGAGTTTATTATTTTCTACTTGAATCGAATACTATGCGTACATTTTGGTCTTCCTTTAGGTAGGGGAGGTTGGCGGAAAAAGACACCTAAAGAACTATGCAACTGGCTTGATCTCCAGATCCCAAAAATTCCGATGAAAGGGATGGGATGATGTTGCGCTGGGCGGACTATAGTTGGAAACATAAGTAACCCCGCATTATGAAAGAAATAAATGATCAAAACTTTAGTCTGATGCATGGATGACCAAACCGAAATCAAAAAAATAAGGACGGCCCTAAGACAAACCCGGGGTACGCGCAAGTACGCCCGTGTCGTGGCTGTGAACATGGTGCGCGTCAACAGGCAGAGCCCCACATTCGCTGCAGAGATGCTCGGCGTTGACCGCGGCACAGTCAATGATTGGCTTAACGCCTACGACCGCGAAGGTCTAGACGGCCTCGCCGACGATGCGAGGCCGGGCCGTCCTCCCTTCGTGCAGCGCGATAAACTGGAGAAGATAGTCGACGATGCCAAACGATTTACCGCCTATGAGTTCGTTGAGCTAATAGAGAAAAAGACCGGCGTGAAATACAGCGAGCCACACGCGCGCCGCCTGCTGAGGTCGCTGGGCTTTGCCGTCAAGAAGACTCCCCGGATATCTGACCGTGTTCCGCTAAAAGAGGATCTCGAGATCTGGCAAAAAGACACCAAAAGGGAGGTGGAAACACTTGAAAACGAGGGTTTCACGCTTGTAATGTCAGATGAAAGCCACCAAAACTTGAACATCTTTGGTTCTGGCGCGGTCTATGTGCGCGGCAACGCCAAGCCAATACTAACACAGCTTGGTAACCAGCGTCAGACCATCTACGGCGGCATCACGCTGGATGGCGAGACGTGCTACATGACAGCCAGCAAGGCCAACGACAGGTCGTTCATCAGATATATGGATAAACTGCGGCACCACTTTGGCAAGGTGGTGGTGGTCGTCGACAATGCCGCATACCACAATTCCGGACGCGTGCGACGATACCTGAAAAAGAACAACAACATTGTCAAATTGATATTCTTGCCTCCATACTCACCGTTTTTGAACCCGGCTGAATGGTTGTGGCGCAACGGCAAGGCAAAGATACGGCGCACTTTCAGGAGGCCTGCCAAGAGCTATTTCAGGAGAAAAATCATGTCGGTGTACGAGTCGCTTGAAATAAAGTTCGACCCGCGCAACATCCTGTTCAGAGATTTAAACAAAATATTGCCGACGTAAAATTCCTGGTGGGTTATTTATGATCCCAACTATATTTACTTTTCAAAAATGACTCATTTAATGATTTCTGGAAGGCACATTTGGCAAAGAAGAGAAATCTTTTGATAGTTTTGGGCCAAGGATTTGATCCACGAATGTGTCTATGTGCAGAAGCAATTATGACAAACCCCAGCCACGGATGTCGTGACTTTGTTTTGATCCAGTTTGATGAAGGCAAAAACTCCCCATCCGCCAGTTATGAGTCTGAGATTCGACAGAACAAGATAAGATTGGAAAAATTAGTAAACGGTACAGGAACCATCAAAACCAAGAACATTTCAATGAAAGCTGACGATGGATACCGTATTGGTTCTCGAAAATCTGCCAACATATTCCAGGATCTTAGCGAGTTTGAAAAATACTCAGATATAATAATCGACATATCATCCATGCCTTTTGATATATACCTGCCACTCATAGGTAAGGCACTACATATTTTGAGGGATACGCCAAGCATAAACCTCCATATTGTAGTTGCAGAGGACACTTTCGTGGATAAAGCAATTCAAAAATCTGGTTTGGCGGATGAGGCATCGTACATGTATGGTTTTACTGGTGGTTTGGATACAGTCTCTGGTGAGGATGAGATTCTGATCTGGATTCCCGTGCTAGGTGAGGATGGCTACGATCAGATGGTGCGAATTAAAAATCATGTATCAGCTAAGGAAATATGCCCGGTATTGCCGTTTCCGTCTCAGAACCCTAGACGTGGAGATGATCTCATGCTGGAATACATAAAATTTTTTGAAGAATCCGACATAGAGATTCGAAATATAATATACGCCGCTGAACAAAACCCTTTTGAGGCCTACCGTGCAATCTACCGAGTAATTCAGAGATACAGGCGCTCGCTCCGACCTTTGGGCAAGTGCAGAATTGCAATCTCTGCCTTGTCAAGCAAACTAATTTCACTAGGTGTTTTCCTAGTAGCATATGAAGAAGGTATTCAAAACAACGAAAAAATTGGCATTGCATACGTCTCTACTGATGGCTATTGTATGGACAGGAAGATAATTAGTCAATGGAAACCGTCTTCTGCCCACTTATTTTCTCTATGGATTGCAGGCGAATGTTATGTGTAGTGTAAATGAAGTACACACAGTGTTCTACCCGATCTGCGACTCTAACATTACAACTGCAGTTTCAAAACCTTGGAATTTATTCGGCATTTTGGTGTTGAATCGTGGCTAACTCAGTATGTATAGGTACCGGCCTAATTGCCCTAGATGCCATATATCGTAGTGGCGCACAACTGCCGAGTTTTTTTGCGGGAGGCTCCTGTGGCAACGTACTTACCATACTTGCTAGTTTTGGGTGGAGAACATTCCCTATTGCACGATTGGGCAGAGATGTGGAAGGAGACCGAATAATAGAAGACATGGCGAAGTGGGGAACAAACACCGACTTTATCCTGCAAGAAAGCGACACAAGAACGCCCCGAATAATAGAAAGAGTCTTTGCAGGGGAGCGGCCCCATCATAGATTTTATCACAAGTGTGAACATGGGCGGTGGTTGCCGCAAAGAAAGAACTTTACGCTTAAGTTATTAAAAATGATCCAAAATCGACTTCCTTCAGCAAATGTATTTTATTTTGATCGTGCTACACCGAGCGCTTATGAATTAGCATGTCATCTAAAACAACGTAATACGGTTATCGTATTTGAACCTCCGAAATTTCTCCACAATAACCTATTTTTACGGTGTCTTAAGGTTGCAGATATTGTAAAGCACTGTTATAACAGATCAATAAGCCTAGAAAAACTTGGCATTTCTGTCCCGTTGGAGATTCAAACAATGGGGGCGGATGGGTTACAGTATAGAACGAATTTTTTAAGGAATACAGGATGGAAAACACTGCCTTCATTTCCAGTGCATAACCTCATAGATGCAGCCGGTTCTGGTGACTGGTCAAGTGCTGGAATAATTCATCGTCTGCAAGATTGTAAAAACATCATGTCGGTGAATAGGGAGCGTTTGGAGAACGCGCTTAACTTCGGCCAAGCATTGGCATCCTACAGTTGTAACTATGTTGGTGCTCGGGGGATGATGTATTGTCTATCACAAAAAACTATTACAAAACTAGCAGAGCATAGGGTAGCGGGCCAACAGCTTGTTACAAACTTGAGATCTGAGGAAATTAAAATAGATTCACAATTTGCCACAAAGTGTAGAGTCTGCATGTGTGTAGAATAACTTGGAATGTAGTGTTCCAAAACTATGCTGCTCTCCACCTTGACCTCCCTACCACTAATGTCGTCTTCCACTCACTTGCAATTCTGATGTTTTATTTCGTCGGTCGCCCTCTTTTTTGTGAAATACTGTCAGTGACATCTTGTAGTTGGTGATGTCAAGCGAGGAGTATAGATGGTCGGTGTTATAAATGACTGCACGCCTAAATTCGTTCCAAAATTAGTGTAACAGTTTAACTCCCTTTCCCCCACAAATGGAGCACCTATATGCCTACAGCAGGTGCAGCAACAACCCGGGCCATCCGTCCACGGGCATACTACAACATCGAATTTCAATCATTCTAATGTCGATGGCGGTTTGCCAGGATGCTTGCCGTGTGACTGTGCTGGTCCTACTTCGCAACAACCATATCTACCCGTAATCACATCACCAGAGATTGTGCCACGAATGTCACATGTGATGTGGATTGTCAGAAGCATCCCCAATGTGCGGGCCCACTCCAGTAGGAAGTATCCACTGTATGTTGCGCAGCTGTACGTTATATCAACGAATTATGCCTTCTATAGCATTTGTATTGCCAACCATCTTGTTGTCCTTTCATTTAGGGCTTTTACTGTTCTTTGGTACTTTTTACGCTTTTTGGCAAATATTGTAGCATAACTGGAAGGGCTGTTATAGTTCTCGTGTACCATCAACTGCTACTGGACATTTTTGAGTTTCGCTTGTAGTTCATTTAGACTTTTGGTTAGTTGTTCGTTCTTTTCGTTCATTGTATGTATTCTCTCTTTTTACAACTTTTGAATGGCATCATTCTCCTTGCATGTTTTGATCAATTCTTGGCGCAGAAATGCCATCTGGAACTACCAACTCCCTGAATTGGTACCCATATAATCGACTCCGCTATAACATGGGCAGGTAGTGATACCTTGATTTATCGTACTATATGAGCCCGTTCCGGACAGATTTTCGTTTGGTTTAGAACAACCAAACATGTCATCAGAATTAAGCGCGGTTTTGGATTGTTGTGCCGATTCCATTATATTATAAACAATACGATCGAGCTAAATACACTTTGGTTGTATAGGGGACATACTAGCCTTCATATACGAAGGAATTATTTGAATCGGCAGTCGTGCATGTCATCCTCCTTTAAAGTTTAGAATAAAATTTGTTGTATCACAATAAAGTTAAGTTCGACGATAGTCGGACGGTATCAGTTTTGGACAAATATGATTAGAATTTCGATTTTGCGGTTTTTATATCGGGATTAAATGGTTACAGCGCATGTCAAGCACACATGTATTTGATCAATCCTTGCACATACAACTTGCAATTCTACTAATCTCTTACAACTAACACATGCCAATGATGTGTACCTGTGTAACAAATCTGACTTGCCCCATACGATACAAAATCATTAACAATCTCAAACTGTACACTATGCCTCAAACGCTTATGTATGGTGTATAATCTGTATCGTATAATGCTGAGAGGGTATGCCACCATGGCGGGAACACAAAAATTTGTACAGAGACACGCTCGCCATATCTCTAACTACGTCAAATTTGATGACATCTACCTATCAAACGTAGGGATGGGAATGTATCTTGGTGATGCTGATGATGCCACCGACAAGATGGTGATACAGGCCGTTAAGGACTCTGTCTCTGCGGGCGTAAATGTCTTTGATACTGCCATAAACTATAGATCCCAAAAGGCCGAGAGGGCATTGGGTAAAGCCTTGCATAGTCTAGATGAGGATGATACCATATCTAGAGACTCGGTATTTGTCTGCACAAAGGGTGGCTATGTGACAAATGATGCTGATGTACAGATGGATTTTTGGCAATACGTAAAGCAGCAGTACACCGACAAGGGCATAATACACGAAAATGGTATATCTTCCCAATATCACTGCATGGAGATATCGTTTTTGGAGAGTCAGTTGTGTAGCAGCCTAAAAAATCTTGATGTTGACTGTATAGACCTGCTGTACTTGCATAACCTGATGGAGAGCCAACATCAGGATGTTGCCCGGGAAGATATAATGCGTCAACTGTTGAGTATAATGGAGTGGTATGAGACGCAACGTGCAGAGGGCCGCATACGATACTATGGCTTGGCAACTTGGGAGAGTTTTCGTGTAGACTCCAAAGACCCCAACTATCTTAATTTAGAGTCGATTCTGGATATGGCAAAGCAAGTGGGTGGAAGAGATCATGGGCTACGGTTTGTACAGCTGCCATATAATATGTATTTTGATCAAGCACTGCGCACCCCCACACAGACAGTCCAAGGTAATATGGTTCCATTCCTGCAGGCAGCTAAAATGCTGAATGTGGGTGTCTTTACCAGCGTGCCATTCATGCAGGGCAAACTACTATCTCCGGGCGTACTACCAGACTTTGGATACGGCAAACCCAGTACCAGATCCTTGCAGTTTATAAGATCAACTCCTGGAGTACTGGCCCCCCTGGCGGGTCACAAAAGCCCTGATCACGTAAACGAAAATCTAGAGGTGATGAGATTGCCACCATTGGATGAGTCTGAGTTTGATTCATTGTTGACTAAACTACTATCTTGATGTATACAGTGGCACTCTTCTGTATGGCCGGACTATGAGTTTGCTGTTATGCGCTCACGTACACTCTACAACGACACATCTTGGACCAAAATAACTAGAGCGTATAATGAATAGAACCGTCTCAGAAGACTCTTCTCGCAAGGACGGATGATGATCTAAATGACCCAGATCCGGACTAGAATCAACCTTCTTGTCTAGGACGACCTCAAACAATATGAGTAGTATGTGTTCGACCGCCGCTATATGCTTGCACCTACGTCCCTTTCCGGTGGTGTGGCATATACATTCGCATGTGGGACTCTCGCCCGCAAACGATACCTGGCACCATACGCTCTTGGTGTCCTGAGACGCCACATACCACCGGTTCCCGCCTAGGTCCTTTATGCGACCTCACTCTTCTGATAGATGTAGGGCCCGACGCGTAGTACTCAGCAATGATCCTCAATATTTTTCCAGTGGCCGATGGCACCGTATTGGTTATAAAAAGATCGATATGGGTCCAGTTCACAGTATTGTATCGTGCCGTTACGACGCTCCGTTGGGATGCGGGTGAAATTTGTTGTACAACAAAGTTAATTTAGATCAACTAAGTAGTATTTAAAGAAGAGTGTGCCACCTAATGGTATGTTCAACCCCAAAAGGTCGGCACAAAAGAATAACACGGATACAGTATTTAACCATGACAAATCAAAAGATGGCCCACGACCCACGGCAAAGGGGGAAGAACGTATCCAAAAAGGTGACAAGTTCATGCCAGATTATACCATTAAAGAGATGGAAGAGCGTATGGCGAACCTCCAAGAGGGTAAGGAGAAGACCGTGTTGTTGGCATGCATCAAGAGAAAGGAATCCAAGACCATCGACACGATAGCAAAGGAGCTATATAGGCGGCCGGGTACGATACGCGGCTGGTTAGTAAGGGGAAGAGATAGAGGTTTGAACGATTTGGATGACCGCAAGCCTCCTGGCCGAGCTCGATTGTTGAGTGATGCCATGATGAATACGATACAAGGGTGGCTGTCCAAATCGCCCGTACAGTTTGGATTTAAGAGGAAACGATGGCAGGCCAAGATGATGAAAGGTGTGATATACGAAAAATTAGGTGTGAAGTGTAGTCTCGACACCATACGTCGTACGATGCATGATGTAGATTACTCATTCCGCAAGTCAAGGCCAGCTCCACACAAGAGCGCTTCAGAGGAGGAACAAAAAGAGTTCAAGGAGACTACTGGAGAACGTCTTAGAACAATGGCGATTCTCGGATATGTCATAATGGCCCTGGATGAGGCATCATGTATGGTGGGCGGGTGGAACGGCTATGGCTGGCTGCCAGTTGGCGGTCATGAGACCATTCCCATGAGCTGGTCAAAAAAGTCTGTACGGCTTATGGGCGTGTTAGGGGACGGTTGGTTCCATATCGCCATTGTAAATTCGACCGACTCAGAGACCCTCAAGATATTCAT
The DNA here is from genome assembly GCA_965219765.1 of Nitrosopumilaceae archaeon. Taxonomy (GTDB): domain Archaea; phylum Thermoproteota; class Nitrososphaeria; order Nitrososphaerales; family Nitrosopumilaceae; genus VYCS01. The sequence goes on along the minus strand of CBDCOI010000001.1, from coordinate 657,222 downwards.
GAACAAGGTCAGGGAGGGCGTGAGGAATGTGGCAGTCGTTTTGGATAATGTCTCGTCTCACAAGTCGCAAACGATGAACGAGTACGAGAGAGATTCCAATGGTGGTATGGTGCGCATCTTCCTTCCCAAGTATACTCCTCAACTGAACCCCATAGAGATGCTGTGGCGTGATCTCAAGCGCGCCTTGGCAGGCAACTACTTTGACTCGATAGACGACCTAAAGGCGACAATAACTGGCATTGTGAATAATAGCGAGTTGGCTCCTCCAAAACTCATGGATTACATGCTGCCTGATGGTGTCCGGCAACCCACCAAAACATCCTGTAATATATGGGACATGACATCAGAGACGCCCGGTTTGGCAGTAGCCGCCTGACCATACATGACATGTAATATGTATTCTATCTGATATACAACATTTATAATTCTGCCCCTGGTTTGGGTGTGAGTGTATCTCTAGAGCCTACCATATGTGGTATCATGCAGGTTAAGGTCGCCTAAGTGCCGGATTTTGAATATTACTTCTAAGCTAATAAGATCGAAAAATATTGGATCTTACTGCATTCCACTACGCGTTATACGCTGCTCCGATGCCCTACCTTTCCGGGGTTTCTTGCGGCTTATACCCGTCCTGATCAGATGAACTATTTAAGATCGTAGAGGTAAACTTCTTGATTCCTCATCCGTCCTTGTGAGAAGAACCTGTACGCGCAAAAAATTTATCACGTGACCATACGGTTTAACCTATGGTAGGGTGTGACATGGAAGATGCAATACAAAAAGCAGAAGAATTCCTCGAGGGGCGTCACAACACAATGAATCTAGAATCCTCAAGTCTGCAAGATGGCATCTGGTATCTTGTCTTTGATGTTGGTTTTTTGAGCCAGCATCTAAAAGAGATAAAAGTTGATGCAAGCTCTGAAAAGATTATCGGATATGCCAACATAGATGTGGATGACAAAGACGAGGATGACTGTTGATGTCTACCCGAATTAATGCCGCGAAAAACGCGGCGGACAAGCACGCAAGCATGGTTTTGATTTGAGATATCCGTCCCGACCCCAAGCTTCTAAAGATGCAGCAGAACCTCTCAGAATTAAACCTATAAACGGGAGCCCGAAGACACATAGTAATTGTCAGAGCGAATTCGAGTTGGACTTGTGGGTATAGGAAACTGCTTCTCTGGTCTGATACAGGGTATCGAATACTATAGGCGCAATCAGGACCAGCAGGTAATCGGCATAATACATCCCAAACTAGCAGGATATGGCATACATGACATTGACTTTGTCTGTGGCTTTGATGTGGGTGAGAACAAGGTGGGACGCACCATCAATGAGGCCATATACGCGTACCCCAACATGGTGGACTGGATTGACAAAGATACCATGCCCAAAACCGATGCTCTGATATATGAGAGTCCCGCACTAGATGGTGTCGGAATATGGGTGGCCAACCGTATCAAGCCCATATCTTCGGACAAGACCATCGAACAACTACGTGATGGAATATTACAGATACTAAAAGAGACCAACACAGAGATTATAGTGTCATATCTGCCTGTGGGCTCTGATGAAGCGACAAAGTTCTGGGCTCAGATATGCCTTGATGCTGATGTGGCGTTTGTAAACTGCATACCCTCGTTTATAGCATCTGATGATACATGGGCGGCAAAGTTTCAGGAGAAGAACATCCCTGTAATAGGCGATGACATAAAGGGTCAGGTGGGCGCTACAATAGTCCACAGGACATTAGCACGACTCTGCAATGATAGGGGGACAAAGATAACCCGGACATATCAAATCAATGTGGGCGGTAACACCGACTTTCTGAACATGAAAGAGCAGGACAGGCTGGTCTCCAAAAAGATATCAAAGACCGAGAGTGTCCAAAGCCAGCTGGATGAGCGTCTGGATGACGATGACATTTACGTAGGGCCGTCCGACTTTATACCATTCCTGGGCAATACAAAGTTGATGTTCATGCGCATAGAGGGTCGCCAGTGGGCAAACATACCATACAACATGGAGGTGCGCCTTGATGTGGATGACAAGGCCAACTCGGCCGGTATAGTGATTGATGCAATACGCCTCGCCAAGATTGCCTTGAATCGAGGGGTTGGCGGTCCGATAGTCCCGGCCAGTGCATATCTAATGAAGCACCCCATACAGCAGATGTCAGACCCTGATGCCAAGAAGGCATGTGAGGACTTTGTGGGCGTATCACATGATGATACACGCTAGTCTCAAACACCTTTAATGCTGTACATAGCAGGCTCTTGAGTATATCATATAACACTGTAACTAAAACATCTACACAATACCATGTATGTTACAATCATTGTTAATGTCTAATATACTAGTTTTGTTATTGTAATAGTGTAGAATGGTTCACATGGATAAGGTCGAGTTGTACGGCTTCAAATCATTTGGCTTTAAAAATACTGTATTGAAACTGTCACCAGGACTTGTATCAATATCTGGCCCAAACGGTTCAGGAAAGAGCAGCATTCTGGATGCCATAGTCTTTGCCTTGGGCGAAAAGAGTCCAAGAGTACTGCGTGTACCATCAATGAAGTCCGTTGTAAATGACCAAGAAGGCTCCCGGACCAGTACGCGGGTGGCAAGAGCCAGTGTCCATCTAGACAATACTGACAGAAGCATTCCGGTGGACTCTGACAAGGTGATAATAACACGAATCATCAACGGGGATGGTGAGAGCGCCTACTACATGAACAAACAAAAGACCACCCGAAGTCGCATTAGAGACATACTAGATGTGGCCAATGCCAGCCCAAATGCATTCAATCATGTACAGCAAGGCTACATACAACGAATATCTGAGCTGAGTCCTGATGAGAGACAAAAGACGATAGAGGACTTGGTGGGCCTGTCATACTTTGATGAAAAGAAGGGCGCCGCTGAGTCCCAGCTGGAACAGGCTGACCGACGCCTAGAGGTGGCATTGGCCAAGATGGATGATGTCAAGGATCGTATACTTGAGATGGAAGAAGAACGAAATCAGGTTATACGATCTAAAATACTAAATCAAGAACTGAAACACTACACCACAATACAGTCACTACAAAGACTACGGTCACTGCAAGACAAGATTGACTCTGCCACACAAAAGTCCGCCATATTGTCAGGCAAGATGAAAGATATCACATCCGAACAATCCAACATACAAGAGGAGATTAAGCGCATAACTGCGCAAAAAAAGACGCACCTGAGCAACGATGACACATACAGAAAGAATCGGGCAGATATAGCCGCGGCGGTGAGCCTGGCAGTCAATGAGGCCCAAAACGTGGAACTAAAAGTAAAGCTCACTGAATCCCAGATAAAATCCAACACAAAAAGCCTACATGATACACGTACAGGCATATCTGATGTCATATCGTCTCGTTATGATTTACGTCAAAGTATGAAAACAACTCATGATACAATGGCTATTTTGCATCAACAGCAAGGGACCATAATAGATAAACTAAATGATATAGACCAAAGACGCGCCGACGTTTTAGCCTGGCAGTCCGAGGCGGCCTCAAAGAAGGCACGCTCCGAGGGTGTGCTAAAGTTGTATCGTGGCACACTGAGTACACATGAACGTGCTCTGTACGATGCATCTGCATCAATAAATGATTATACCAAAAGGGCTCAGCTGGACAACGCACGGCTGGATAAACTAAAGCAGAGTATGCCAGATATGATATCTGCCCGGGACAGTCTGAGACTGTGGATAGACCATAACAACTCTAGAATCAGACGTACACAAGACAGATTAAAAGAATTAAACAAGAAACACGACAACCTCAAACAAAATATATCTGATATTGATGCACTTACAATCTCGGCCGATCAGGTGACAAGCCGATATGACACCAAACTACACCTGGCTCGCCGTGTAATGCATGAGGATTATTCGGTGGGTCGCCTGCGGGTGGATGCTCCCGAACTTGGTGTATTGGGACTTGCCTATGAGCTGCTCTCTTGGGACTCAAAGTACGAAAGAGCCATTATGGCTACTGGCGCCGACTGGCTCAAGGCTTTGGTAGTGGAAGATGTTGACACCATGTTGAGTGTGGCATCTGTTGTGCGACACATGAAACTGCCCCGAGTACGTATACTGCCCCTCTCTGCAATAGTACAGATACAATCCCACCGGGGTAATACACTGTCTCAGTATATACAGTGCGAGGATAGATTCACACCTCTAAAGAACTTTTTATTTGGCGATGCTATATTGTGCGAATCACTCTCATCAGCCCGTAAGGTTGCGCAGAATGGAAGACGCGCCGTAACGCTAAATGGAGAGTACGTGGGGCATAACAGTTCAGTAATACTTGATGGTGGCTCTGCGGTCGCCAACCTTTCAAAGATGATATCTGTATCTTCGGGTATAGAGGATTTACAGAGATCCATAAAGTATCTAAAGAGACTGCGCGACAGATACGCCCGGAAACTAACTACTATATCTGATAGGATATCTCAGAACGACTCTAATCTCTCCAGAATGCTACAGAACAAGGCTGCCGAGGATCAAAATCTGAATAACCTGAACTCTCACATTGATCATACCAAAAAAGTCATAACCGAGATATCAACTCGACTGCAAAAGTACCATTATGCCATGCCCCACCAAAAGACAAAGTCAAACAGGCTGTCTGTCTTGGTGGAGCGTGTCAAAGAACTGATAGCATTTGAGGAAGAACAGGTTCCCATAGATGCGACCAAAGAGATTGCAGCCAAACTACATGTATTGAATGACCGCAAGGCAGAGTTTGAGGCTTTAAAGACAGATGTGGACACCAAATATTCCAAGATTAAAGCAGAGTGGCAGACACTACAATCCCGCAGTACGACTCTGGTACATGATGGCGTATCACTGGCAAAAAAACAGATGAAACTGATACGCGAAGGCAAAGAACTTCAAGGGTCTCTAGGACCGCTACGCGCCGAGCTCTCTAACAAACAAGACACTACCGTATCGCTTAGACAAAAAGAACAAGAGATAATACAGACATCTGGCGACTTTGCTAAATATATAAAAGAATGCGATGACACACTTGAGCCCCTAAGGGCACGCGACAAACAACTGACCGAAGAGCTCTCAACTCTAAGACGTCAACAGGATTCACTAGACAGAGACGTATTAGAGTATGAAAACCAACACACCCGTATTACCGATACGCTACCCCCTAACACTTTTAGTATACCTGTAGATGTGGACACTGAACCGATTATATCTAAAATTCGCGCCGAACTAGATGGCATGCCACCGCTTAATGCTAATGCACCGGCCTCATACGCTTCGGTATCTGTGGGGTATCGTTCCATGTCCGAGCGAAAGAACAAACTAGAGCTGGAGCGTAACAGGATAGTCGCATTCATTGAGGGAGTTGAGAAGGATAAACGACAGACTTATCTTGACGCATTTGATGTTGTAGATACTGAGATACGGTCCATATTCGGTAGTATGTCCGGCGGTAACGCCTGGCTTGAGTTGGAGGATGAGGATGACATATTTGGATCCGGCATACGATACATGGTACAGTTCCCCGATAAGCAGAAACGCGTATCTACATCCCTGAGTGGTGGTGAAAAGACGCTGACTGCCATTGTATTTGTACTGGCACTACAGAAACTCAAACCATCACCATTTTACATATTTGATGAGGCCGATGCGCACCTTGATGCCACCAACGCCGAGAGGTTGGCAAACATACTGTATGAACGCTCCCAGAACAGTCAGTTCATAATGGTGTCACTAAAGGAGTTTGTCGTCAAGAAGGCCTCGCTGATATATGGTGTATATCCCAAGAACGGCATTTCACAGGTGGTATCATACCGGGACAGTCATGCTCGCGCAGTATCGACCTAGCCGTTCCATTGCATGACTGGACGCTGGCGCAGTCTATTGTTTGGGTCCGGTTCGGATATGGCCGAGATTAGAGCTTGTGTGTATGGATGCTGGGGATTATCTAGAGTCTGACTTATCTCACCATGCTCTACTATGGCTCCCTTGTATAGTATGATGATGCGGTTTCCAAAGTGTCTGGCTGTAGCTAAATCATGAGTTATGTATATGAACGAGATGCTTCGTTTTTGCTGCAGGTCCCTCATCAACTCTAACATCTCGGCCCTTATGGATACGTCCAACATGGATACGGGCTCATCGGCTATTATTATTCGCGGTTTTACAGTCAAAGCCCGGGCTAGTACTACTCTCTGTCTTTGGCCTCCTGAGAGCATATGTGGATACTTTTGCATGACATCATCCGGGTTCATCTTGACGTCTTGTAGCGCTTCGGCTGCTAATCTCTTTCTGGACCGGGCATCTCCAATATGGTGTATCTGAAGCGATTCAGTGACAATATCTTGAATGCGCATGCGTGGATTTATCGAGTCATACGGATCTTGATGTACCATCTGACAGCTCTTTTGTATCATGCGTCGCGACTCTTTATCATACGATATTATGTTGTTATCAAGTTTTACTGTACCGGTGTCTGCCTCTATGGCGCCTAGTATCATCTTTGCAATGGTCGACTTGCCAGACCCTGACTCTCCCGCAATGACCAAGACCTCGCCCTCCACGAGATCAAAGGAGACGTCATCCACTGCCTTTACCACTGTTGCCTTCTTGAATAAACTCTTTCGCATAAATGTCTTTGAGAGGTGCTCGACCTGTAGTACGTTTGTCATCGTACAGTGGTAATGCTACACGGCAATAAACTTTTTACACAAAATTAAAAAATTGTATAAAATTCAACAATATAGTATGTTATATTGAACGTTGGGCATTACCGGGACATTAAAATTAGTAGCACCGGGTGGTCACTTTGGCATATTGTATAATGACAAAATTAGTATTTATCTATGCTAAAAATTAGTTCCCCCCGGAACTACACAAAACAATAAAAAATACACAATACAGCTAGTCGCGCGAGCGTACAACAATGTCTTTTCCGTCGAAGACAAACTTTAGCCCGCTGGGATTACCAAGCCTGCTGAGTACAGGCTTTGGTATATAGCTGTAGCTGGTGTTGCATCGAACGTTGGGTATTACCGAGACATTAAACTCGGTAGCACCGGGTGGCCACTTTGGCATACTGTGTAGTGACAAAATTAGTATTTAACTATACTAAAAATTAGTTCCCCCTGGAACTACACAAAACAATAAAAAATACACAATACAACTAGTCGCGCGAGCGTACAACAATGTCTTTTCCGTCGAAGACAAACTTTAGCCCGCTGGGATTACCAAGCCTGCTGAGTACAGGCTTTGGTATATAGCTGTAGCTGGTGTTGCATCGAACGTTGGGTATTACCGAGACATTAAACTCGGTAGCACCGGGTGGCCACTTTGGCATACTGTGTAGTGACAAAATTAGTATTTAACTATACCAAAAATTAACTTTCATGTTTTTGGACACTATTTGGTGTGGAACAAAAGATGTTATTCACAGATAATTTTTGATGATATATTGTATATGTCATCTATTTTGCGTCTGCAACATTAACCGTATAACACATCTGACGTTGGACCTTCTGGCACCGGCCTTGTCCAAAAATTGGTTTAGTAATGTTTAATTACTAATAGATCTAGTTTGATTAATAATATAATCATAAGGTAATATAGATATATTATGATTATAACAAATGAGTAAAAGATATGGAAAATCAAAAAAAGCAGGCAATCCAAAAAGGAACAGAAGTAAGAACAACCCAAAAGGGAAGAGAAATGATCCCAAGATAAACTGGTCCAAATACAACAAAAAACGTGAAGCTGAGGGGGACAATCATGATACATGGATGCGCAAAATTGCAGATAAGGCACGGGAATTGATGGGCATACGGCCAGGCGTACGTGACAGGCGTGTGTCAGCCATTTTACTGTCCGTCATCAAGATAGGTAACCGGCTAAGCTACTGGGACCTGGTAAACCACCTCAAAAAGTATCCCGACGACCTAAAACGCTGCGAAATAAGTAGACGGTACAGCAGATCTTGGTACCAACTCCGTATATCGGAAATAGATCCAGCTGTACTACAACGTATAATTGCGTGGATGGGCAAGCCTGATGCAAACGGTCCACTAGCTGCGGATTCCAGCGGATTTGGTATGTCCAAGTATGAGGACTGGGAGAACGCAAAATACGGCGAAATCAGCGTAAAGCAGTTCAAAAAATTACATGTCATAGTATCCCTGCATGGCAAGATATGTGCTGCCACAGTCACGCCGGGTCTGGCCTGTGACTCGCCACAACTAAGACAGATGGTCGGGTTCTTGCCGCATGGTGATGGAAATGACGTAATGGCAGATGCGATTTATGGGGGAGTAAAGAATTGCAATGCAATTCGAGACTCTGGAAGAAGACCGATAATTGCGCCAAAATCCAACTATACAATAAAGGGATTCAACGCAAGGGCACAAATGTTACGGTTCTTCGAGAAGCATCCTAGAACATTCTACAACAAATTATCGCGTAGAAATAATGTAGAGAGCGTCTTCTCTGCCATAAAAGACAGGTTTGGAGCCATAGTGAGAGCCCTCAGAGAACACACACAGGAGACAGAACTACTCTCAATGGTTGTTTGTTATAACATGGTTGCATAATAGCGCCATGTTATGGGGTTTTTGTTCGCCCCACAACGTGGGGGAGGCTGCGCAATACTGCACGTGGACCGCCATAGACGACGGGCCGGCGAGCACTAGGAACGTAATCCGGTGTCTACCCTGCGCATTCCTGCCGGTCCAGGTGCCTCCGTAAGTATCAAAGAAGGTCGGTAATTTTGGTTTTTTGGACAAGGCCTCTGGCACCTTACGATATATAATATGTGTACACACCAACTAGAGTCAAAAAACACCATACCTCACACGATACTATTCTGCAAAACCCACAATACTTTCATGGCAAGGCTTTAAAAGAGCCATAAATAGGTGAAAATTGTTTGAAGACAGTCTATCTTTTCAATGAAGGATATGGTCAGAGCCGCCGATTACTTGGTGGAAAAGGAGCTGGCCTATGCGAGATGACATCCTTGAAACTACCGGTTCCTCCTGGCTTTGTAATTACAACGGATGTGTGCAAGTCGTACTATGCAAACAACAACACACTACCAAAGTCGTTGATGAAGGAGGTAAAACGTAAGATAGCGATACTGAACAAAGAGACCGGAAAGAGATGGAAGTCCAAGACCAACCCCCTGTTGGTATCGGTGCGTTCTGGCGCAGCCATCTCAATGCCTGGAATGATGGATACAGTACTGAATCTAGGCTTGAATGATGATACTGTAGTTGGTCTGGAGAAGCAGAGTGATAATCCAAGATTTGCCTGGGATTCGTATCGTCGATTCATACAACTCTTTGGCAAGGTTGTCTTTGGTGTTGATGACTCGCACTTTGATGATATATTGAATGCAGAGAAGGCCCGCTGCAATGTTACTCTGGATAGCGAGCTGGATGAGAACTCGTTGCAGAATATAGTGAAAAAATACAAAAATATATGCAAGAAACAGACCGGAGCAGAGTTCCCATCTGATCCGGACGAGCAGCTTGAGTTGGCAATAAAGGCAGTATTTGCCAGCTGGATGGGTGAGAGGGCCTTGGTGTATCGCGAAAAGAATAACATCACTCCGGATATTGCCGATGGTACTGCCGTGAATGTAGTAACCATGGTATTTGGTAACATGGGTAACGACTCGGCCACAGGCGTAATATTTACCCGAAACCCTGGAAATGGAGCCAATCAAATATTTGGTGATTATCTGGTTAATGCACAAGGTGAGGATGTTGTTGCTGGTACGCGCACACCAAAACCTGTATCTAACATGAAGAAGGAGTTGCCCGAGGCATACGATACATTGGTGCAGACCTGCAATAAATTAGAGCGACACTTTTCTGAACCACAAGATATAGAGTTCACACTGGAGCAGGGTCGCTTTTATCTACTGCAGACCCGAAGCGCCAAGATGAATGCCGTATCGATGGTTCGCACATCTGTAGAGATGGTTGATGAGGGTCTGATAGACAAGAACCGTGCCGTATCCAGACTCTCTGCAGATCAACTAGAGCAGATGCTGCACCCTAGTATAGATACAAAGGCCGCCAAAAATCACAAAATACTGGCCAAGGGAATTGCAGCCTCGCCCGGAGCTGCGTCTGGTATTGTAGTCTTTGATGTCAAGAAGGCTACCGCACTAGGCGAGGAGGGAAAGCCTGTCATTCTAGTCCGGGAAGAGACAAAGCCTGAAGATGTACCTGCATTCTTTGCTTCGATGGGTATATTGACCAGCAGGGGCGGCAAGACATCACATGCTGCCGTAGTGGCCCGAGGTATGGGCAAGCCCTGCATAGTCGGCTGTGTGGACCTGCATATAGACTATGATTCAGATACATGTACTACCCAAAATGTCACATTACATAGTGGGGACTCGATAACAATCGATGGCTCTACTGGCGTAATATATACAGGCGAGGTACCCACAATATCTCCCAAGATAACTAAAAACTTTAAAAGATTACTATCCTGGGCTCAAGACTCCAAACGCTTGGGAATCCGAGCAAATGCAGATACTCCTGAAGCCGCCCGACTGGCCCGAAAGTATGGGGCGCAAGGAATCGGACTGTGCCGCACTGAAAGGATGTTTAACGCCAAAGACCGAATAGGACTCTTTGTAGATATGATAATGGCTGATGATATAACACAGCGAAACAAGATACTGCAGAAACTGCAACAACTACAGCGTAGTGACTTTGTCAAGATACTACGAGCCATGGAAGGATATCCAGTTACTATACGATTACTGGATCCGCCACTACATGAATTTTTACCAGATCCCGAGACCCTAAGCAACAAGATAAAGACGATGTCAAAGTCCGATGCGCAAGACACCACACCTGTTCTGCGCCGGGCTAGGGATTTGGCCGAAGTCAATCCCATGATGGGTCACAGAGGCGTTCGAGTCGGTATTACATACCCTGAAATATACAAGATGCAGATCAGGGCAGTCTTTGAGGCTACTGCCAGACTGGCCAACGAAAAAGTCGATGCCCGCCCCCAGATAATGATTCCCCAAGTGGGAAGTGTTGAGGAGTTGAACTATATCAAAGAGATATACGGCACAATAAAGGCAGAGATGGAGAAGAAGTACAACCGCAAACTCTCTGTAAACTTTGGAACTATGATAGAGGTGGTCCGGGCAGCCATAACTGCGAATGCACTGGCCACAACTGCTGAGTTCTTTAGTTTTGGTACCAACGACCTGACACAGGCTACATACTCATTTAGCCGTGAGGATGCTGAAGGCAAGTTCCTTCCTGAGTATATGGATAAAGAGATACTGTCTCATAACCCATTCCAGTCACTGGATGTTGATGGTGTTGGCGAACTGATGAATATAGCAATATCCAAAGGACGCTCTGTCAATAGTTCTATGGAGATTGGAATATGCGGAGAGCATGGCGGTGACCCAAACTCTGTCAAGTTTTGCCATGCTTCTGGCATAAGTTATGTTAGCGCCTCGCCCCACCGCATTCCCATAGCGATGGTGGCTGCTGCGCAAGCTGCCATCAGTGAAGTATAATGTCATCCAAAGATAAGATACTGCAAAGCCGTACGCTATCCTATCAAAAGATAATGCTGGATGTACGTGGAGTTTCAATACGACTACATCTAAAACGGCATTTGGCACCACGTACTGTACGACGTATACTGGCATCATTACCACTACGTGGCCATGTACACTCTTTAGGGCAGATGGTATACATAAATGCCGAGATAAAGTCTAGCCTGGAGCGGGGTCGGGATGACTTCTCGGCTGGTGATATTGCATTTCTACCCGGTCAACAATGCCTCTGTTTTATTGTAGGTGACTATGACACCAAAAAACTCATGACCCCATTGGGTGTGATGGAGGGTGACATATCCATATTAAAATCACTACAATCTGGTGATACGATGAGTATCTACGAGGATACTACCTGATAGAGCCAGTGCCCACTGTATCCGCCCACTCGCTTTATAGTTCCTTTAGTTACAGCATCCTTTAGGTATTTGTTGGCTGCAGATGTCTTTACGCCCGCCTGTCGGGCCAACTCTTGAGCTGTAATTACTTTGGCGTTCTTTGTGAATTTGGATACCTGTTGTTCTGTCAGTATTACAGTGATCTCGGCTTTTGCGGGTCCGGTAGACTTGTCCTTCTTGGGATCTTGTGTCTTTCGTTTCTTCTCCTGCGCAGCTGCTGGTTTATTCTTTGAGGCCATTTTTGTCTATTCTCATATATCCTCTTATAAACATACGTGATTGCAAACTATACGTCATGATTCTGGTATTAACGCTGTGAAAAAACCATTCGTCCGAGCAAGCCTGCTGTTATATCTCGGATCGTAGAAAAACCAAGCGGCCCAACACAAGGACTCGCCAAACCATTCTAATGCTAGTCCATGTGATAACTTCATCTAATTAAATTAGATTAAACTACTTTTACGTAGATTGACACTATATTTCACATTACAGATACTTGCAATTAATTTGACATGATTAATTACAGTTAGATTAAACTACTTTTACGTAGCCTGATGTGTAAAGTAATTTTATTTATTTCGTGAATTAATCAAAAATATTAATAAATTCACTCATTATATACTTCTATAATTGTTCTCTGTACACAACATTTAGTGGATGCACAACCTGAGTGTTTAATTCCTATTATTATGATTTTTTTTGTGATTAATTCCGTACAAAAATACATTATATTCGCATTAATGCTGTACAAGCTTGAATAGCTGCCGCACAGCCAGACGTGGATGGCGTAGGGTCATCTTTATTATTTTAGACATTGTAAAATCAGCACGCACAAAGTCTAGAAATTCATCAACGCTCAACTCTTTTATAATATTTAGCTCCTTGTCCCACCCCTCATCGGATAGGGCGAGCCAGCGGTTCTGTACTTTGTATGCCGAACGGATGCGAGCTTCGGCCATCTTTCGCCAGTCAGTCTCATATGATGATAGTATTGGTTTTGCGTTATTAGGGTCGTGTATGGCGGCAGCGGCAGCATCACCTGCCATGCGACCAAACCGTATGGCAAATCGTATTCCTTCCAATACCAACGGATTTGACTGGCCGGCGCTGTCCCCCACCAAAATCATACCATCATATACGCTCTTTCTGTCGATACCGCTATTGGGTATCAGACCATAATGATACTCAGAGATCTCAAGATGTCCCAGGTTGGCTACTGGCCCTATCTTCTTTTGCAGAATATTATCAAGTACCTCCCGTGGATCCACTGATGATTCGGGCTTTGCTATGCCCACACCTATTCTGACCAAGTCGCCCCCCACTGGAAATATCCATGCATAACCTGCAGGCGAGTACATGCTTCCCACCATGAGCCACCAGGTTTCCGCATCTATATCTCCTGCATGCATCTCATATTCGGCGCCAACACCAAACCGTCTCCACTGCTGGGTCGCCCCTAAACTCTGCGCAACTACGCTAGAGAAGCCACTGGCATCAACTATTATTTTACCCTGCGCCACAGTGTTGTCGGTACCGCTTATTGTAATTGTATTATCATTATTTCGAGTGGCTTTTTTTATTGTAACACCAGTTTGTATTGTAACGCCCGCCTTCTCTGCCTGGGTGGCCAGCCACCTGTATGTAGAGCGCACATCTAGAACAACTGCTCGATGAGTTTTATCACGTAATATTACCGAATTATTGGGGGAGCAAAATCCATAATTTTTGATGGGATTGTAGCATCTTTTAGGAATTTCAAACTCCGTTACAGTATCCATCCATGTGACGCCACTGGTGCGCACAGTTGTGGCAATCTGGGGCTCCTTCTCAACCATCAGAACCGACGCCCCACCATTGGCAGCCTGCAAGGCTGCCGACGAGCCTGCCGGACCGCCTCCGACAACTATCACATCGTACTTTTGTCTATCTGACATCTGGTATGAAACATATGCCACATCATATAATTTGTTACAGGATGCGTTATGAATTATTATGTTTTTATCAACCGTATTGATGTTTTAAAAATGCATATTTTTCTGCATCTTTATTGAACTATAAAGCTACATCTGTATTATTTACTCATAACCTGTTGTATGATGTTTTCTCCTATATCATGTGCATGGACAGGAATGATTCAGGTATGGTGCTGTATAGATGTCTCCTTAGTGATTACATATATGAATAAATACGGAAAACCTTTTCCATATACCATGGTGGACTATACACTGATACGATACTCACATGGCGACCTAAAGTTTGAGATACTAGTAAAGCCAGATCCTGCCTTGGAGTATAGGAGTGGCAAGAAACTATCCCCGTCATCGGTACTTGTATCTGATGACATATACACTGATTCTGGCCAGGGAACACGCGCCTCGGATGAAAATCTGCAGAAGGCGTTTGGAACATCAGATACAGTGGAGGTGGCTACCATAATACTGAATAAAGGTGTAATGAATTTAACTACTGAGCAGCGCCGTCGCATGACCGAGGCCAAACGGCTGCAAATAATAGAACGTATAGCAAAATCATATGTGGACCCGCGCACACACCTGCCCCATCCGCCTCTGCGTATACAACAGGCTATACGGGATGCCCGGGTTGTTATCGATCCCCAAAAACCTGCTGAGGAGCAGATATCTGGTGTAGTGGAGCGACTACGATCCATAATACCACTAAAAACCGAGCAGATGCTACTTGAAGTTAGCATACCTGCACAGTTTGCCTCCCACTCATACTCTGTCCTACAGTCGGTGGGAACTTTGAAGACGTCTGACTGGCTACCTAATGGATCTCTAAAAGCAATACTAGAAATATCAGCAGCTACCAAGCAAAATGTGATAGACAAATTGAACCAAATTACCCGGGGGGCTGCCTCTGTGGAGATCTCACGATGAGTGAAAAGCGAAAACACGTCATTCCTGGCGATGTTATTACCACTGGTCCTTACAGAGCTGATCAGAATACAGTCTTAGATGGACGCCTTATCGTATCCACGACTGTGGGCGTATCTGAGATAGCTGATGGCGCAGTACGTGTGATACCTCTGACTGGCATGTATATGCCTCGCATAGACGACATGGTTGTGGGTAAAGTAACTACACATACATCGTTAGCCTGGGAGCTGGACATAAACTCATGCTATGTGGGATTTTTGCCCGCCACAGATGTGTTTGGTCGTGACTTTTCTGCCCGTTCTGATGAGTTGAACACGCGCCTCAAGCGAGGTGATTTGGTGGCTGCCCGCATAGCCAACTCTGACAGAAGTCGGGATCCGCTACTGACTATTGTGGATAGGGATTTGGGCAAGATAGACTCTGGTGAGCTGATAGAGATATCTTCTAGTAAGATACCTAGACTCATAGGTAAGCGTGGCACAATGATACAGATGATTGAATCCCAGACTGACTCAATGATAACCGTAGGTCAGAATGGCTGGGTGGTGGTCTCCAGTGAAGATTCAAATGGCTTAATAAAGGCAAAAAAAGCAATTCGTATGGTTGAAAGAATGGCTCATATGCACAACTTGACAGATAAGGTTAGAAAGATGTTGGAGGCCGAAAAGTAATGGGTGGACGCGACACCGATATGGTGCTTCTAGATGAGAATGGAATTCGGTGTGACGGCCGTAAGGTAGATGAGCCCCGTCGTATCACGATAAAGGCTGGCGTACTCAAGAATGCCAACGGCTCTGCGTATATAGAATTTGGCGATAACAAGATTTTGGCAGGAGTGTATGGTCCTAGGGATGTTCATCCAAAGCATATGTCAAATGCAGATACCGGCATACTTCGATGTCGCTACCACATGGTGCCGTTTTCAGTCTCCGAGCGAAAGAATCCTGCCCCCAGCCGTCGTGAGATAGAGATATCCAAGGTTATACGTGAGGCGTTAGAACCAGCTGTAATGCTAGAAAGGTTTCCCAGAACTGCTGTTGATGTATACATGGAGATACTACAGGCCGATGGCGGTACCCGTTGCGCAGCCCTGGATGCTGCCGCCGTAGCTTTGGCCGATGCAGGCATTCCCATGAGGGATATGGTCTCTGCATGCGCGGCAGGAAAAGTGGCCGATACGGTAATTTTAGATGTAAACAACGAAGAGGACCAGGCAGGTCAGGCCGATATGCCCATAGCGTATATGCCGAATCTAAATCAGATCACACTGCTGCAACTGGATGGTGTCATGTCACTTGAGGAGTACAACAAGTGTATCGAGATTGGCATAAAGGGCTGTAAAATCGTATATGAACTGCAAAAGAAGGCATTGGCAGAGAAGTACTTTCCTGAGGAGCAATCATGACTGTATTCACTACGATGGATGAGCTCAAGCGTAATCGTATTGTGGATTTACTGCAAGAGGGTAAACGTATAGATGGTCGCGCCTTGGACGAGTACCGTTCTATAACAATTGATACTGGTGTTGTACCAAAGGCCAATGGCTCTGCGCGTGTACGTTTGGGCGACTCTGAAGTTATCTGTGGCATTAAAATACAACCAGACCGTCCTTTCTCGGATGTGGGTGAGAAGGGCATCTTTATCTGCACTGCAGAACTACTTCCATTATCGCATCCTACAGTGGAGACTGGCCCACCCAACGAATCTGTTATTGAGTTGGCTAGGGTAGTTGATAGGGGTATCAGAGAGAGTCACATGATAGACCTATCACAATTGGTCATAAAGAAGAATGAATCTGTTGTGGGGGTATTTGCAGATAATGTGGTACTAGATTATGATGGCAACCTATTTGATGCCTGCTCGTATGCTGCCACATCTGCCATACTTACGGCTCAGATGCCTCGCTGGGAGTATGGCGATAACGGGCCTGAACTACAAGAGGGTCTAGAACCACTACCTACCACTACAACACCTGTATCTGTAACAATGGCAAAGATTGGCAGTCACATCATTGCCGACCCCAACTCGGATGAATGGGACTGTATGGATGCGCGCATCACCATTACCACAAACTCCGAGGGAAATATCTGCGCCCTCCAAAAGGGAGGCAAGGGCGGCTTTACTGTGGATGAGCTGGCCACCTGTGGTGAGATAGCAATAAACTCTTCTAATAAAATACGTGATATATTGCAGGCGGTGGTTCCAAAATGAAGAAGAAAAAGTCACTAAAAGGTCTGGGCGCTAGATATGGTATCAAGCCTCGTAAGCAGTACACCAAAGTGCACTTTACACTCAAGAAAAAGAGGGTCTGCCCGGACTGCGGCTCTAAAAACTTTCGTCGGATTGCCGTGGGAATATGGTCCTGTAAAAAGTGCCCACACAAGGTAGCCGGCATGGCATATGACATCAAAGTATAAGACTGATATTGTAATAGATGCGGGCCAGTATACCAAAGCCGTATACGAGTCAATTCTTGTGGATAATGAATACTATGATGGCCCCGATAGTATCGAGATTTCATATGATGATGGCTCCATAAGAATCACCGTAACGGCTAAACGTCTGGCCCACATGCGCGCAGGCATAAACTCTATACTTCGATTGGTCCAAGCTGCGCATGACACGTTGAACACGAATGTATAAACTTAATTTTGCTACGAAAATTGTACTAATATGACAGTACAGATAATACCTGATATCGTACAGAACGTCCTCCTCACAATGGGATTTTCCACTCAATGCAGAAGCATACCTGATGAGGAGAATAAGAGGGGTTGGGAAAAGTATTACTTTTATAACAAAGAGACAAAGATGAAAGCATTCTTATTTGAGCACAAGGCAAAGACCATATCTGATGCTAAAAGACAGGTTTCAAGTATACCGCATTGTGTTACCTTCTTTCATTTAAAGTCAAATTATAGTGTGTTCTTCAAGTCTGGCTCACAGAGTATAGTCTTTGACCTAGACAGTGATGACTCCTGCGAACAACTCTCTACAATATTACATTCTGTAGACTTTGCATCTGTAGATAACAATCGTAAATTTAGACTTGCCATCAAAAGAGTAATAAAAAATATCCCGACAACTACAAAGAACTTTAACAATAGAGGTGTATTCTCTACACATTATCTAACGAGTCGACTCTTGAAGAGTGATGATTATACCGATGAGATTGCATGGGAGGGCGACGCACAAAAATCACTACGCGCACTAGGATGGACTGACATAAAAGAGCAAGATGGCGTATATTATTCCAAGACAATACCTGATGTGGCCATATTAGTTGTGCACAGAGGAGTTGATTTTGGTATGCGCAAGAGTGTAGATGATGTGGCCCCCAGCTATAAGGCGGTAGCCGAATTAAACAATACCCCATGGGTCATACTTACAGATGGTATGACATGGCGCCTCTACACATCCTTTGTCTCTGCGTCTACCACCAATTACTTTGAGATAAACCTGGAATCAAGAAGAATAATAGTACTGCGATATCTATACGCAATATTTGGAGCCAAATCGTATAGTAAAACAGAGGGCACATCACGAATTGATACCATATTTAATGATGGCAAAAATTATGTTCAGCAATTAGAGGATAAACTTGCCGAGAGAATACTAAAACCAGATGGGGTCTTTGTTGACTTAGTCAAAGGAATATTGAATCATGACCTAAAGCATCTATATACATCTGAACTCATGCAGGCCGCCAAGGAGACGGCTCTCAAAATAATGTACAGAATATGGTTTTTGTTATATGCTGAATCCAGAGATCTCTTGCCAGTGAAGGATGAGCGATACACACCTCTCTCTTTGACATCTCTTCGACAAAGTTTGGATAGCATGGAAGATGCACCTGGTGAGGCAAGCTGCTGGGAGCATGTATTGGAGCTGTTTGGCGGCATTAGAAATGGCAGTCCTACTCATAATCTACCGCAGTACAGTGGTGAATTATTCAAGTATACGTCTGATATAGACAACATAAAGATAAAAAACAGGCATTTTGTGAGTGCCATACGCGGCCTCTTTGAGAAGGACGGTGAGCCAGTAGACTATGCGAGTCTGGGAGTTAGACATTTGGGTAATATCTATGAGACCTTGATGGAGTTTGTTGTACGACAGGCCGATAGGGACATCATGCTGATTGAAGGTAAGGGTGGTATGCGTGAAGTATCATCAAAAGCCGAGTCTACATACACATATAGGAAGAATGACATCTACATTCTCTCTAAATTTGGTTATATATCGCGTAAATCCTCGGGTAGCTACTATACCCCTGATGATATTGTGAAATTTTTGGTTCGGCGTGGTTTAAAACCAATATTTAAAGAGCGCGAGAAGCTAATAGCAGACGATATACAACGATATAGAAAATATCGCACTAATGCACATTATAATACATGTATGGATCGTCTACTGGACATTCAGGTGCTTGATCCTGCAATGGGCAGCGGCCATTTTCTAGTGGAAGCACTCAATCAGATTACACAGTGGGCTACTGGTGTGCTGGAGAGATATCCGCACCATCCTTTACTTGAAGAGATAGAGAAAGATAGGGAGTTAATTATATACTCACAAAAGAGCCGCAATATTACCATAAACGAGAGTCTGCTTACACATGACGTACTATTAAAACGCAGAATAATGAAACGCTGCATATTCGGAGTAGACATAAATCCCTTAGCTGTAGAGTTGGCGCGTGTATCCTTGTGGCTTGATTCATTCGCCATCGGTGTGCCATTGACATATCTGAATCATCACATCAAAGTAGGTGATTCTAGCATAGGCTCGTGGCGTAGAGATATTAATGACACTAAAGAATCATCGCTTGAGCGATGGATGCAGACGACCGATACAGTTGGCGGTGTAATAGAAGATGTAAGCCGAAGTGCTGATGTTACAATACAGCAGGTTCGTACGAGTGAGGATGCTCATGATGAATACGAACGAAAGATGAGCCCCCACAAAAGAATGCTGGACGTGTACTGTGCTGCGCAGATAGATGATACAATAATCCCAAAGAAGACGCGTAAATTTACATCTGAGTATATCCGTAGATTTAATGGAAAGATTGATGATGCTGACATGCAGCACACGATAAATCAGACATCAGATCTTGTAAAAAAGTACAAGTTCTTTCATTGGGAGCTGGAGATGATGGATGCCTTTACAGATGCTCGGTATGGTTTTGATTTGATTGTAGGTAATCCGCCATGGGATAAACTAAAACCATACAGTGACGAATTCTTCTCTAAATATGACCCCACATTTAGGACCATAACCCCCAACACCAAGAAACGTAAAAGAATGGAGTCAATTCTTTCTGGGAATAATATAATTAAAAATGATTATGATAAATATATTCAGTCATATGAGGAGAGATCCACATATTACAAGACGTATACAATGCAAGGTACTGGCGATAACGACATCTGGCAGATAATACTGGAGCGAATGCTTAGTCTTGTAAGTGATAATGGCATAATATCTATACTGATACCATCACAGATTCTCACTAATACTGGCTGTTTATCTGTGAGAAAAAAAATCCTTGACTTGGAATTACTGCAGTTGTACGTATTTGAGAATAGAAAAAAGATATTTCCCATACACAGCAGTTATAGATTTTTGCTCTTAACTTTACGTAACGCAGAGGGCCCGGACTCATTTAAGGCTGGATTCTATCTGCATAATATAGAGTCATTAAACAATGGCAAAATAGAAAAAGAGAAATTCCATAACGTCTCTAAAAAGATTATACGAAATATATCGCCAGTCACACTTCGAATCCCCGAGACTGGCATGAGCCACCTTGAAATACTAAACAAGGTGTCATCTGGCGTGACCATGATGTCTAATGATAACTGGCATGCAGCACTATCTAGTGGATTTCATAAAACAGGTGATGCAGATTTACTAAAAGATCGTGGAGATGGTTGGCCCGTACTGCAAGGCAAAAATATACACCAATTTAATCCCAATTTTACTACACCTGAATTTGTTGCTAACATATCTAAAGGAATACATAGAGAGTCTAAAAAACAAGTATACAAGGACTCGTGTCGGGAGTTTTATAACTCCTATAGAGTGGCATTTCGTGACATATCTGGTCCTACTAATGTGCGCACAATAATTGCATCTATAATTCCGCCACAGCAGTTTCATACCTGTACAATATATTCAATTGTACTAACCCAGAATAACATATTTGAAAATAATAATGACTACAACAGATACATTTCATATATCTGCGGTGTATTAAACTCTATGACCTTTGATTTTATGGCGCGCACTAAAGTACAAATGCACACGCCTATTGTTATTAAGACAATACCAATACCCTCTCTCTCTCTCTCTCTCTCTCGATAAGACGACTCTATTATATTATAGCATTGCAGAACTTGCTGCTAAACTATCTGTTGGCACTAAACAATTTGAGGGTCTTGCTAATTCTCTGCGAATTAATAATGAACCATTATCGCCGTATGATTATATACATACTATGGCTAAATTAGATGCTTATGTTGCGCACGCTTATGGCATAAACATACAAGAGTACCAAACTATTCTAGATTCATTCAAGTTTACTGAAAATCCCGCCCTTTTGCAGTCTACATCAATACAGTACAATGACAACAAAACACTGCGGCAATTATACGGTGAGGTGCGCAAACTTGCGCCACATTACTATACCAAGGTTGATAAACATGAAATTTAATCGGGAAAAACTCAAGCCAGACGTAATAGATAATACAGAAAACAATATGGCAGATGTTCTAAACATCAATCTGCCGAAAATTAAATTTCTAGATGTGTCAACCGGATACTTTGGGGTAAGTGGATATGGGATGGTGCGCAATAAGTTGGTGAGTGCCTGTACAGAAGAATCATTTGCCTTTAGATTAATGGTAGGCAAAAATGTCATTCATCTGGAGAATCCTGATGCGACAGATCTCAAAACTGCTTTAAGTCAAAAAGAGTTGACTGACACCAACATAAGCAACACCACAAGTCTCATCAATCTATTAAAACAGAATAATGTTCATGTTAGGGTTAGCAGCGCCAAATTCAATCATGCTAAATGTTACATTTTAGGAGAAGAAGGCGCCATAGTGGGGTCCAGTAACTTGACAAGTGCAGGTCTGTCACGAAATGATGAGCTTAATACCGGTGTATATGTTACCGGTACATGGAATAAGATACTGGCATGGTATGACCGCATGTGGAATGCGGCCAAAGACGCAAAAGCCGACATGATACGGATACTGGAAGAGTCAAAGTTTGGAGCTCCAGCAAAACCATACGAGATATATCTAAAGATACTCTTTGAAAAGTATAGGCGCCAACTTGATGCAATATCCTATGATGATGCCAAACCTCTATCCCAAGAGCTGGCAAAGTTTCAACGTGATGCTGTTAACTCCATACTTCAGACTATTGTGGAGCACGGTGGTGCAATATTGGCAGACTCCACCGGCTTGGGTAAGACACACATAGGGTTAGAAGTGATACACAGAAAAATATCTGAAGGAAAAAAAGTACTATTGATAGCTCCTGCCCAAGTGCGTGATACTGTCTGGGAGACAAAACTAAATGATGCCCAGATAAATGTCAAAAAAATTGGAATGGAGCAGCTGGGACGAAAGGACTTTGATGTGTATGAATGTAAAAAATATGATTTTATTATAATTGATGAGAGTCAGAACTTTCGCTCAAAGGCTACGGGCCGACGAGAAAACCTAATGAAGATTATTAGCTTGGGCAATAAGCGAAAGCAGATATTATTGATGTCTGCAACACCCATTAATAATTCATTGATGGATTTGTACTATCAAATATCGATAATTACCGGTGGCAGAGATGATCAGTTTGCAAATATTGGCATACTGGACTTGTTTCGTTATCTAGACAAGGCATCAAAACACAAACTAAACGATGGTCTAGAAAAGATACAGACATTATTAAATGATATAATGATACGGCGAACAAGGACGTTCATCAAAGATGTATATCCAAATGAACGTCTTGGCGGACAAAACATAACATTTCCCAAGAGAGACTACAAAGAAATTAGGTATGGCATGACCGATATATTCGGCAACATATACCAAGACCTTCTTGATACGATAAGCTCTTTACACATGACCCCCTACGGCATCGAACAATACAACACAACTCTCACTGATGAAGAGAAGAGACGACATACGGTTCTTGCTAAACTACAGGTAATTCTACTTTTAAAGAGATTTGAGAGCAG
The DNA here is from genome assembly GCA_965219765.1 of Nitrosopumilaceae archaeon. Classification (GTDB taxonomy): domain Archaea; phylum Thermoproteota; class Nitrososphaeria; order Nitrososphaerales; family Nitrosopumilaceae; genus VYCS01. The sequence goes on along the minus strand of CBDCOI010000001.1, from coordinate 634,041 downwards.
CATAAATGCAGTAATAATCAGTATTGATAGAAAGATAAAACTCTTTGAGTACTTTGGCAAGATGCTAGAAAAGAATCGCATTGTATCCCCAAAACAACTCAACAAGATAATGCTAAAGTGGAATGCGCAGAACATGGAGGGTGATGAAGACCAAGATGAATTCTTTATGGAAGAGATAAAAAAGCTACCCATTCAGAGTACCGCTGCATATGATATCAAAACGATGAAGCAGCACATAAAATCTGATCTAAACCATCTATACAGATACAAAAAAAGTCTAAGCCAGATGCCAAAGTTTGACAAAAAGGCCGATGCTGTTGCTGATATGATACTCAAAGATAGAGCACTAGAACAAGAAGGCAAAAAGGTACTTGTATTTACTGAGTATACTGCTACAGCTAAATACATCAAGGATTTTCTTGAAGATAAATTCGATGACAAAAGAGTTGATATGATAACCGGCGACACAAAAGAGAAAACTCGGCGCAATATAATACAACAATTTTCACCAAAAGCAAATCTAGGAGATGATGAAGAGATATCATCTGATGAGATTGACATACTAGTGTCTACTGAAGTGCTCTCGGAGGGACAGAACTTACAGGATTGTAATTATATTGTAAACTATGATCTCCCCTGGAACCCCATGCGTATAGTCCAGAGGATTGGCAGAGTTGATCGGCTGACAAGCACCCATGACACAATACACTCTAGAGAATGTTTTCCCGACGACAAACTTGACGAGATACTGAAATTAGTAGGCAAATTGATGGACAAGATACAGGACATAAATGATGCCATAGGATTAGATGCAGCTTTACTAGGAAGAGAGGCACGTATACACTCAGGTCCATCCCTTTCTGTACCCACAGGTATGCCAGTTATCCACACATCTGAAACAGTCTTGTACTAGGCGGCTATCGTTACATTACCTGACATAGCGGCGGATTCTTCAAATATGTTCCAGTCTGGATTCTTGGACAATTCCACTATGCCTTTCCATGGTACAATGCCGCGCTTCTGGCAGGTGCGCGTATAGCTCACCAAAATTGAAAATACGTGCATGCCCGTGCTAGTCATTAATTTGTGGCGCACGTTGCGCTGCAACACTATGGTGTCACGTATATCCAACTCAACGGGGTTATTGTTAGGAGGCATTCCTTTGTACCGCAGGAACGTAAACAGGTTCGGTGACGCGTTGTGTATGGTGGCGGCCATTGGATGGCCCCCGTATCCATCTGCGATACTGCACAGCTGTCGTTGCAGAGACAGGCAGTATTCGGGAGGGGCCGTATCCATGTATTTGATGCGTCTATACATGCACAGGAGCCGCCGGTACTGTATGTACGGAACGCTTCCCCTCTTTGCTTTTATGGCGGCTTTCTCGGCCATACGTAGTATGTGCACCCAGCACCGCTGAACAATGCGGAAACTGTTGTATCCTGCGTATCCGTCCACTATTACGGGTTTATCCAAAAGTGCGCTAAAGTGTATTTCGGGTATTGCACCGGCCCTACTTGCGGCCACCAGTACATATGTGGCATCAGGTATTGATGCCATCCAGGCATACCCCCTCTTACCGTATATCTTTAGTACTGTCTCGTCTAAATGGACGTACAATGCCAATATGATGTATTTCAGTATGTTTTGGTATGTTTTTTCCAGTGTCAGTGTTGCAATGGCTTTGCGCGCGTTCCATATGGTATTTGGTGATATCTCAAAATCATACATGTCTCTAAAATAGACAGACATTGTCTCATCAGTTGCACGTGTACCAAAGTATTCCACTACAAAACCGCGAGCCTTGGGACCGAGTGCCGTACCGGCAATAAGGGGACTGTCGGCTTCTGTAACGTGTCCGCATCTGTCGCATTTACACCGTCCCACTACAATCGTACCAGCCACTATACTTATTCTGTCTCCATCAAAATCATACATTTGTCGTACAACCGGTCGCAATATTATCACGTGTTCGTTGCCACAGTTGGCGCACCGGTGTATGTCGTATCGTTTAGTATATTCAGAACGGTTATGATGCGAGATGCCCTTGTGGCCCTGTGGCGGACCCGCTTTGCGACTATTCAGGTCCACATTAGGATCGTTCTTGGTGGAAGTATCGTTTTTGTTTGCGGCGTTGTCATCGGCGTTGTCATCGGCACTCTCAGAATCCAGAAGGGCTTCCTCTTTCTGGAACTTTTTTCTCTCGGCATTATACATTGACCCTGTAGATGAAGGCGCGTTTTCATTTTCATAATAGTTGAGGCGTCGCACCAAATATTCAATCTCAGATTCGTATCGGTCAATCATTGATGCCTTTTCCTCTTTCAATTGAATTACTTGAGCCCTGAGTTCCGTATTCTCTTTTTCTAAAAGATCGATTTTCTGGTATATTTTTCTCAATTCCTTTCTGAGTAGTGCAGAATCTCCCATTAAATCATCCAAATTTGATACCAGCTTTAAATCTTTCTATTCAAATCTGCCCCTTATGGGTGGACCTGAGTGTATACAGAGGCACTACCCAAAAACTTTAGTGGTGTTACAATTGATCGCATACGAGCGTTTGCCAGTGGTGACACAGGCAGCATACTTGATGAGATGGAACGTGAATCCGATTTGATGCCGACATTATCTCCAATGAATGAGATAAATCGACATATACGACAGATGGGAATCACCCAAATGAGAGAGTTTTCAATGGGGCGAAGGAGTGGAAAGTCTGGTGAGGGCCCAAAGGCGATACTAGCATACGTACAAGAAAAACCTGTGAGGCGGTTCTACTCTGTCATATATGATTGTCCCACTCAAGAAGCAAAGGTGGTTGATGATATGGAGGCGATCGAACTTATCCGTTGTACAAAAGACGATGAAACATACCTTCCAATGGATCATACTACACATGCAGAGTCATTCCGACAGTTATTATATATGGATTCAGTAGCACAAAAAGCCATTTCAAAGCAGAATAGTGTTGACTACAGAATTGCCAATGAACTGCGGTCCAAGCCAAAAAAGAATGAAAAGATAATCGAGAAGATTCGTGATATCATTGATGATGAGACCGATCACGGTAATCTATCTGAGGAGGGGGCCGATGAGATAGATAAAATGTTAGACTATCCTGACCTGTTACACTGGAGCGATGATCTAGAGTCATATATTGAACAATACCAAGATAACAATAACATAAAATCCCTGATAAATCAGTTAAAAAAGATAGGCTACAATATAGGCGTAAAAACCGATGACCCCAAAATACACACATCAGGCCCTAAAGTTCTGATTGGAGCCATGTTTGTATCATAAGTATAGTATATCATAATTTCAGTTTTAATATTACCAAAAAACTGCTCACCCGAGCAAATTTACTATGGCAGGCGGTATAGATGTATGCAACATACTTTTGCGCAAATGATTTGTTATACCATACGGGAGTCTTCTGCTATACCTTTTGGCCACATGCTCCGTGAAATGACTATTTTATCACTAAACCAAATATTCTCAGTACTATCTCTTCCTTCAATTTTATTAATTCTAAATAATAACGTTAATTATTCTATGAACGGTCGGGGGAATATAATCGGATATCATACGTAGAGAACTAGATTACGTACGTGAAAAAACAAAATAATCATTGTAGAAAGAGACCAAAGCATTCCAGATGACATATAGTATGTACCTGTCGATGACCATATACACAAATCTGAGTTTGTTAAATTGGTTGCAAACATTCATCAGATGTACCAGAAATGTATCTTTGAGTAAGCATGCGCCTAGAAAATTCACTATTACACGAGACACTTGCTGTCCCTGTGGGGAATGGCTTATAATGGCATGACATTATACAGTCTGTAATGTCACAAACAATACCGCCATGGTTGGAGGAGAAGGTAAAAGCCTACCAAAAATCCCAAATTAATCTAGAGAATGTACAGGCACAACTACAACAACTAGAACTTGATGTTCAAACCACCAAAAATGCACTTGAAACACTAGAAAAGACACCGGATGACAAGGCCATCTACAAAGAGGCAGGCTCCATATTGGTAGAGTCAGATAAAGCCACAATGACCGAACATCTAACAGAACAACAGGAACTATCAAAGACACAGATTGCCGTATTGACTAAACATAAAGAAAAGATTGAAAAGACGATTCGTGAACAAGGAGCTAGTCTCAACCAAGCCATACATGGCGGCGCCATGAAACCGGGATCCTGATTGTCGCTTAAAGATTTACGTATAATTGCCGATGATCGGGAACGCAAATCTGGAATCCCTAATCTTTTAAAGAAAGCAGGTATAAACCTGGAGATCAAGACCCTGCAAATTGGAGATTACATAGTATCAAACGAGACTGTCGTGGAGCGTAAGAGCATACATGACCTGATCTCGTCGGTCTTTGATGGCAGACTGTTTGATCAATGCTCCCGTCTCAAAGAGAACTTTGAGCGGCCCATACTGGTGGTGGAGGGCAACACTGATGAGCTGACCAATATAGTCGAGAATCCCCTAATATTCTATGGAGCCTTGATAAGGGTGGCCTTTGACTTTCACATATCTATAATGCCCACACCCGACGCTGATCATACGGCCCGCCTGCTGGTGGCAATGGCGGCGCGCAAGAACAGATCATCAGGACCATACCTAAAAAAGATTCGAAAACGCAAAGACCTAGAACAACAACAGCTAGTCATACTGAGCAGCCTGCCGGGAATCGGAGAGAAACTGGCCATTAGAATCTTGGAGCGCTTCGGCACCCCTTCGGCAGCCCTGAGTGCGCCGCTGCCAGATTTGAGCAAGGTTCCTGGACTGGGCAAGTCCCGAGCCGAACGCATAAAAAAGATACTAAACACACAGTATACAGAGTCAAAGTCTACCCAGGAGAGTTTAATCTTGGATGATGAGGCCATCACATAGTAATAATATCTGAGAATTTCCAAGGCCCACAGGTTGCATCCTGTTGTTTTATATCATACATTCCCTGCTCACTCATACCATTTATCAGATGTGCGGCAAAGGGCAGAGCGCCAGTGGCTCCAGGCGAGTTGTAATTTAATACATGCACCGAGCTATTCTCGTATAGTATTATGGGACCTGTAACAAAGCGACCATTCTGGTTTATCACACTTGATCTTATACCTGCCGTACCGCGACTCTTAAAGAGTCCCGCATCCAATGCTGGCAGGAACCTCTTTACACGATTTATCATGGCGTGCTTTGATATGGATGACCATGCCTCGTTGACTACCAAGTTGCGGAACTGACTATCCAGTAGGATTCTATGGGCGCCAGACTCTAAAATCTCACGTGTCTTTGGCAGTATATTGAGTACATTCTCTTGTATGTCATACCCGTATGGACTAAAGACCAAGACAGCGTTGGGGCCAACCTCGCAGGTACCATCGTATCGCAGTATCCAGTGGGGGTCCAAGAAAGGATATTGTATATTCTGCGGAACCGAATAGATGCTTTTACTGGTTAATCTGTGATATCTCTTTGGGGCTTGCCAGTACTCTCCCCGAAAGTGAATATCAGTATACTCTTGACCGACATTCATACTATGTGCTATATCTACTGCCTCTCCGCCACCGGCATTTATCAAAAGATTTGCCCGTATTGGTGTGCCATCACTCAATGACACTATATTGTATCCGTTCTTTGTGTTTACAGTCGATGGCTCTCCATACAGAAATTTTATGCCGCATGATGCCGCATCATCTGCCAGACTCTGTGTCAGTACACGATAGTCCACCGATGCGTCCTTGTCGCATATCAAGGCAGCGACACACTGCACGTTGGGCTCATCTTTATGAAACGATACGCCATCGACCACTCGTATATCCTCATCGCTCAAACCATTCTGCAGACCCCACTTTTGATATCTCTCCAATGTGTGGACCTGCGCACTGTCTAGTGCGACCTCTGCAACTCCGTCTTTTTTAAAGGGCAGTCCCTTTATACCTGCATACTTCTCCCACATATCATATCCCAGTAGGGCCGATTTGGCCGAGAGTCTGTTTTTATCTGGCTCGTATCTGTACGGGGCATGAACCTTGCCTGTATTTCTACCACTGGCATGGTACGCTACACCCTTTTCTCTTTCTATCACTACAATATCTGCATCCGGACTTAGAGATGCCAGAAAGTACGATATGGATACCCCCAGTATGCCACCGCCAATGATTACTATGTCGTACTCTTTCATCAGATGCATATTGATATATCTTGTAGTATTATTGTGTAATAGTGAGATGTTTCCAGATAGATGCGCCATCATACAGAACAAGCGGCGGTGCTCCAACCCGCCCGAATTTGTGGTGTCTGTAACAAGTGATAACGATGAATACATGGTGGGGGTGACATGTGCCACACATAGAGATGATGTCTCCAAAAAGGTTGCAGACTTACAACTACATGACAGAATACCAAAGGGCGTGATAAAATTTGTAAAACTACATCCTGTTGGTACCGACTGTATCCGCGCAGACCCCGACGATCGCATTCAGCTAGATCCATTTGAATAATAATAATGAAAAAAGTTAAAATTCTATACTTTGGCCATATCTACTCTTCTTTTGGCCTTGCCGTACAGTGGGGTCATTACCACCCTTGGCCTCAAGCCTTGCTTGATCCAACTCCTCATTTGTATGTTTAAATTTCTTCATAATGCTAATGGTATAATCTCACATATAAATATACAAATTCTCCATTTACCTCGCCTACATGCTGGCAAGACCAAATTATGTATCGTATTTATACGGTGATGCACATAATAATACATGGATGATGATGATGCATTTGCAATTTGTATCAATTGTGGGCTTTCAATAGAGAAGTGTGAATGCGTCTGCCCATACTGTGGAGAGCGTGACAAGTGTGAGTGTGCACTGTTTGATTCTGCAACCGGTGGTGGATAGTGTGACTGACTTTACATGGTTGATAGGCGGTCCACAAGGAAGTGGGGTAGAGTCCGCCGCCGTAATATTCTCTCAGATATGCGCAAAGGCAGGATACTTTGTATTTGGAAAACGGGAGTTTCACTCAAATATCAAAGGCGAGCATAGCTACTTTGCCGTAAGGCTGTCGGACAAGATGATAAGATCCAGCTCCAGTGGTGTGTCGCTGATGGTCTCTTATGATGCTGAGACAATATTTCGACACTACTCCACAATAACAAAAGGTGGGGCTATAATTTATGATTCGGATCTAAACCACATAAAGGCTGCAGATGTAAGTACGCTGGACAAGTACTACTTTAAGCGAATGTGCGCCGACTTGAACAATGACAACCCCACAGTTGAAGACGTACTGCGTAAAGTCGCAGACAACGATGTAGTCACCTACCCGGTATCATTCAAAGAACTGCTTGCAGATATGGCAGAGAGTCACAACAATCCCAGACTAAGAGTCATGAAACGCATGTATAACGTTATGGGCGTCTCGCTGGCAGCAGGACTGATACAACTTCCCAAAGAACTTTTAATCGACGCAGTAAGAGGCATCTTTGCCAAAAAGAGAGTTATCGCTGATCTGAACGCTGATGCGGCAACACACTCGTATAATGTGGCGTCTAATACAATGACCTCGACCCCCTTCACACTACATGAAATAGAGAAGACGCCCAATCTGATGCTGGTACAGGGACACCTGGGAACGTCACTGGGAAAACTGGCAGCAGGATGCAGATTCCAATCGTACTATCCCATCACACCTGCTTCTGATGAGAGCGTCTACCTTGAAGCCAATGGCACACTGCCGAACGATACGGGCCAATCTGATGCGGTGGTTGTAGTTCAAACCGAAGATGAGATATCTGCCATTGGTATGATGATCGGCGCAGCCCTTACTGGTGTTCGGTCATCCACATCCACATCAGGACCCGGCTTTTCGCTTATGGCCGAGGCCTTGGGCTGGGCGGGAATAAACGAGGTTCCTGTTGTATTGACATTATACCAGAGGAGCGGCCCGTCCACAGGCCTGCCTACCCGGCATGGTCAAGATGATCTACTCTTTGCGGTCTTTGCTGGTCATGGCGAGTTTCCACGAATAGTGTATGCGTCTGGCGATATTGAAGAGTCGTTCTATGATACGTGTTCCTGCTTTAATTACTCGGATGTGTATCAGCTTCCTGTAATACACATGATGGACAAATTTCTGTCCAGCACCACAATGACCTGTCCTGCCTTTGATCCATCCCAGGTTACCATAGACCGCGGCAAACTATTAGATGGTGTTGAGGGCGAATACAAACGATTCCAATTGGGCGGGGACGGGATATCTCCCAGATCCTATCTGGGCCTCAAGGATGGCATATTTTGGAATACGGGCGATGAGTCCGACGAGGTGGGTCATATCACCGAAGATCCAGTGGTGCGCCAGATGATGATGGATAAACGTCTGGGCCGACTGGATTTGATTCTACAGCAGGTGCCAGATATAGAGCAGGCCGTATCTCATGCCACAGGCGAGTATACTATAATATCTTGGGGCTCTACAAAGGGCCCCATACTTGACGCTCTAGAGATGTTGCAGCAAGAAGGCATAACAGTGGGATTTGTACAGATAAAGATGCTACACCCGTTCCCGACAGAGTGCGTCCAGCGACTACTAGATGGGGCCCGTGTTATAATAGATGTAGAGTCGAACCAGACGGCTCAGATGGGAAAACTGTTTGCGCAGAACCTGAACATCCCCATAAACCATTATATCTTAAAGTATACAGGCAGAGCAATGACCTGTGAAGAGATACGTGACTCACTGCTAGACATAATACATGGTACATCACCCAAGAGGAGGATACTGATGCATGGCGCTTAAAGTGGCAGACTACAAGACTGATGTACATAACGATTGGTGTCCGGGGTGTGGCGACTTTGGTATAGTGAACGCACTACAGATGTCTCTGGCCGAGATGGGTATAGAGCGCGACAGAACAGCAATCTTTTCTGGTGTGGGTTGTTCTGGCAAGACAGTTCATTTTGTCAATACATATGGTATTCATACGTTACATGGCCGTGTACTGCCCTTTGCGCAGGGAGCCAAAGTGGCAAATCCAGATCTGACGGTTGTGGCCGTGGGAGGTGATGGTGACGGCCTGGGAATTGGCGCTGGCCATTTTGTAGCTGCAGGGCGTCGTGATATCGACTTTACATATATTGTATTTGACAATGGTGTTTATGGCCTGACAAAGGGCCAGGCATCCCCTACGCTGAAACTCTGGGAGCAACCCAAATCGCTGCCCAAACCCAACATAAACTATAATGTAAACCCGATAGGTCTGGCCATAACGTCCGGATACACCTTTGTGGCACGCGCCTACTCGTATGACATACGACACCTAAAAAGCATGATAATGCAGGCCATAGCGCATAAGGGCACATCGTTTTTGACTGTTCTACAACCATGCCCAACGTATAATGATATCAATACGCGCGACTGGTATGCGGGCCTTGACATGGAGGATGCCGTCTCACGTCACTCTAGAATATACAAGCTTGAAGATACCGGATACGATCCCGTAGTACATTATGCCAGTGAGTCTGAGATGGATGAGAAGCTGTCTCAGGCCCTGATCAGATCACTGGACTGGGGCGATAAAATACCCATTGGAATATTTTATAAAAATGAAACAATATCGACATTTTCACAGCGTATACAGACCAACATACCCAACTATCCAGAGAATCCTCCATCCCGCCAACCGATATCCAAAGATGGCAAACCCACCGTTGATATATCAAATATCGTCCAGTCCATGCTGATATCATAGTGGCAGATAAAATACGATGATTACACATCAAAGATGTGTATTATTTGAGGTGAATCCTCTATACAATATGGCACATAACTTGAGGAGCAACCATACTGACAGACCATCTCAAATATGTGGAATCACCCAAACTTGTGTGAGGGGAAACCAAGGCAGTCCATATAACGGTACAGTATCATTGTATATATCAGAACGGATTTTGTGTCATGATGTTTAGTATTACTGATATGATCAGTTGCTATATCAATATTTATAGAGTGTATATAAATCATCATCTGTATTGCCACAGACAAAACCCGTTGTCAGTATTGAGAATGTTGTAGCATCGGCATCTGTAGAACAAAAAATGGATCTCAACGAGATTACGCGAACATTTACCGATGTAGAGTACCACCCGGATCAGTTTCCAGGTCTGGTCTTTCGGTTATCTACACCCAAGACGGCCACATTGATATTTACATCCGGCAAGATGGTCTGTACAGGTTCCAAGTCTGAAGATATGGCCCGTCGTGCCGTAAAGACTGTGGTGGATAGACTGCGAGCCGGCGGCATAGAGGTAAAGCAGGATGCCATAGTTGAGGTACAAAACATTGTTGCGTCCATAAATTTGGGCGGCCGCATACATTTGGAGCAGGCAGCTAGAACACTTCCCCGAAGCATGTATGAACCAGAGCAGTTTCCAGGTCTCATACACCGCATGTTGGACCCAAAGACTGTCATACTGTTATTCTCATCAGGCAAGCTAGTCTGTACTGGAGCCAAAAGAGAACCGGACGTATATAGATCAGTGAACAACCTGCACTCCATGCTGGAAGAGAAAGATTTGATGCTGTACAGCTAAGGAGTAGTAATGAACCTCACTGAGTTTGATGAGCTTCTGAGTTTTGGTGATGACACCAGCACACTTATGATGCTGGTGTGGGTGCTGCCACTAATACTCTTTGTATTTTATGGGCAGAGAATTCAGTTATTGATAACTTCCTATGAGATTAAAAAAGAGATCAAAAAACTAAATGATTTTGGAGTGCAGTCCATAAAGGAGACGCTTGCGTATGTGGATAAACTGCCAGGTGCAGACTCGCTCGCGAAACAGAATATAGAGTCCATGATAGATTATTTTGTTGTACCTCCCCAAGATATGGATACATCCGGAATAGTGCCCAAGGTTCGTGCTGTATTATGGAATAAAGAGTCGTATACAAGAAACAGGATTGAAACAATACTGTCACAGGCCAATGAAGTGGAGCGGGCAAGAGTGCAGACACTGTTGGAGATAAGCTCCACATTAAAGATGATACACAAGGTTGTAAGTCATCTGTATTTGACTGCAAAGAAACAAAAGAACTATCCACTCATACTGCCACTACAAATGGAACTACCCTTTGTGATGGAGCAGGCCGAAGCTTTGCGCGATGGCATGACGGCATTTACAGAAGGGCAGCCTGTGGGGGACGGTATAGGGCCAGCAGTTGTGGGATACATGATGTGTGATATACCGCACAAACCAATATCATATAAGATGATATATGCCGAGTCTGAGATTGAGGGGAGGCGTACGATACTTTTAAAACCCAAAGGTCCTGAACCGGTAACCGGAAAGCCCGATGAGGCTCTTGAGTCAATCATAAAACAGTATGATATAGATGCCATAATAATGGTGGACGCTGCATTAAAGATGGAGGGTGAAGAGTCTGGTTCTGTATACCGGGGTTTTGGTGCGGCCATAGGTGGGAGTGGCGTGGAGCGCTTTGGCATAGAAGAGATCGCCACCAAGAATAATATTCCAATATTTTGCGTTGTAATAAAACAGTCCATAAAAGAGTCCATATCTTTAATGACCGATACAATATACAAGAGCATACCTGTATCTATAAGACACATACAAGACACAATAGTAGAGAACACATCACAAGATGATACTGTACTTGTAATCGGTGTTGGAAATACCGGAGGCGTTGCGCAATAATGTTTCAAAAGAAGCGTATAACAGTAGTGTATACTGTGTCGCGTTGTGACTCTTGCGAAACAGACAACAAAGAGCAGTTTGTTTCAGGTGATTACGTGTACAAGAGGTTTGATTGTGCAAAGTGTGACGGCAAAGCAGTGATATACGGTATATTCGGACAAGAAGAGACATTGCAATAATGTGCATTACACTAGGCACGTGTAATGATGGTATGATGTCTATTTGTCCGCATATGTGGTTATTAGGGGGCCGTCCGTCTGTGGTATGAACGTGTGCTCTGCCTGCGCAACCACCTTACCATGAACCTCTACTAATACGGCATACGCCTTTACAACCTTCTTGCTCACCAGAAAGTCCAATGTTTGTCGGGCATTATCGCCAAACTCTTTTGTGAGCCAACGCAGGGCAAAGGGAAGCGAATTAAAGTTATCCCATATGTATTGAGCCATACTGTCGGCCTCATCATTCTTTGTTCTCTTACGGTTAACCAGGGCAAAAATATTCTTTGTCTTTTCATTTCTGACAAAGCCCCCGCCATCAGAATAGGTACAGAAGGGTTCGCATGCATAGGCGGATTCCTCTGACAACGAAAATCCTCCAAACGACCATATGTTTGGGATTGTCTTGCCGGCATGAATTGTATATCTGTCCAATGAGTGACCACTTAGATTTGCTATGGGTTTGAATCCCGCACTCTTAATCACTCGTTCTATGGCTTTACCTATGTTGCTGGCTTTGGTACCTGCTGAGCACAAGCTCATGGCCTTCTGCAGGGCCAACTCGGCAGTCTGTACTAGGGTGTCATGTTTGTCGTTAAACGAAATTGTCACGGCAGTATCTGCGATGTATCCATCTATGTGAGCTCCTAGGTCCACTTTTAGTACGTCTCCACTCTTTACTGTGAGTGTATCGTCCGGCTCTGCCGTATAATGAGCAGCAATCTCATTTATGCTGGTGTTTACAGGAAAGGCGCACTTTGCACCCCTGGTCCTGATTTGATCTTCGACCCATTCACATATGTCATATACGGTCTTGCCTGTCCAGTCCCGCCCTCGTACCATCTCACGTACTTCACCGGCAATCTTGCCTGCCTGCACATAGGAATCTTGCTCCATTATGTGTATACTCATGATACAAGGCGATTTAAGTCATATCATGATGTACTATTTCCATAACAGAGGGGCAATAACATACCCCGTAATTTTGCGTATGGATGAAATTTACTGTGGATTTAATACTAATTACATTCTGAAGGTTTATTACCCCATAACCATAAATGAAATTATGCAACTTTATGTTTGCACCATTCTGTTGGCGGGACTTATTGTTGGTGGCGCCATGGCACCTGCCATGGGGGCGCAGTTGGAAGCTACACTGAACCCTGACACAGATTCATCTCCATTTAAGATTACATATCAGAGAACCGCATTTATAGAATACCCAGTTGGCAGTCCACTGTCTGAGTTCATGCAGACAAATTCGTGGGTTCTAGAGGGGTTTGCTGACCTTGACGATCCAGCAGTGCAGCATCTGCAAAACAGTCTGAATGAAAGTATACGTAGTGATGGCGCAATATCCTCGGTTGATGACCTGACAGTATCGTACAAGTTTCAGTTGACAGGGCGCAATGTCAACACATCATTGGACTTTAAGGTGCAACTAGAAGGTGACATTGCGAATTATGTGATTACACGGGATCAGCTTCGCACACTGATAGATATGGGGTGGCGCGGACTCAGTACAGACGAGTCTATTGTAATTGATGGCGTAGATGTTAATATTCCATTAAACATGCTACAGACGAATGAACCTGTACTGTATGATTTAGTTCAAAATACTGAAGCTGGTGATATACTATCTATGCCAATGATAAACGCAGACTTTATACTGGAACAGCCACTAGAGAATTGGCACTTTCTATTTGACCCGACTGGAATAAACGTTGATGCTGGCCTGTATGGAATATCTGATGAGCTGGCAGGCCAAGTTCGCTCGTCTTGGACGATGGGTGAGAGTAGCATTCGTGAAGGCATTCAGATAGAGCGGGAGTGGGATGCTTCTGTTACCGGCAGTACACATCCGGATATACCGGGCTCAATATCATTTGATCTTCGAGCTGTACAGTCAGCAGATCAGGCCAATCTCCATGCCTTGGGATTTGGGGCCATTGATAGGCTAGAGGGGGTAGAGATTATAGGAGTGACCCCTACTGCACCTGAAGACTTTGCAACGACATCTACTGGGAGCTTTCCAGTCTTTATAATATACGGTATGGCTGGCTTGGCTGCCGTAGGAGGTGTTGCATTCTTTATAATCAGTAATCGTACGCTAAAGAATGAGGCAAAGGGTCAACAGGGCATAGATCCAGCTAATTTAGTGGGATACAAGACTAGTGCAGCATCTGGCGGATATCAAACCAATAGAGGTGAGGCTCAGCTGCGAGACGACTCTGATTATCAACAGACCCGTAGCTATTATGAGCGGGACGATACAGATTCAAGATAAAATAACTACTCAATGTTATGCTTGATGTATAATGAGCTATACAATTTGGCCGTTGTAGCGCCAAAATCCCATCAACGGTGAGCAGACTCGGTGATGTTTCTTGCGTCCCACGCCTGCCCCGATCCGACGAAATGTTTAAGATCGTAATGACAAATTGTCCGACTCGCCACCTGTCTTTGTGAGAGAAGCCAACCAAATTAGACTTAAATTATACAATAACCTCTGATAAAGCGTGACTGAAGGAGATATAGCACTTATAGTTGTCGGCGTTATCGCGGCGATAGTAGTCCTCGCAGGCATACGCGTCATCCGGCCGACACACGTCGGAGCCATAGAGACGCTGGGCCGCTTCTCAGGATTCCGGCGCTACGGCATCACGTACGTGTTCCCCGCCGTCCAAAAACTCTACAAGGTGAACGTGACCGAGCAGCTCGTTGACGTTACAAAACAGGACGTGATAACCAAGGATAACCTGAACTGTACGGTCGACGCGCAGGTCTATTTCCGCGTCGGCAAGTCCGACGACGATGCCCAGGCAGATCTTTTGAAGAGGGTAAGGGAGGAGGACCTAAAGGCTGCTCTCTACAACGTGAACAACTATTATAGACAGGTGGTGGAGCTGGCGCGCACCACGCTGCGGAATGAGATAGGACGGACTGACTTCAAGCAGGTCAACTCCAACAGGGCCGGCCTGAACAAGGCCATACACAAAAGCATGACAGAGGAGACCAAGAACTGGGGTATAGGAATAGTCCGGGTTGAACTGAAGGAAGTTCGGCCGCCAGAGGATGTCCAAGATGCCATGAACATGGTCATCAAGGCTGAGAATGAGAAGCAGGCAGCCTTGGACTTTGCCACGGCCGCCGAGACCAAGGCAGACGGCGAGAAGCGCGCCGCAATAAAGATAGCAGAAGGGGAGGCCAAGGCGATAACCACCGTCGCCGAGGCCAAGGCCAAGGAGATACAGCTGGTCAACGACGCTGCTGATGAGCACTTCACCGGCAACGCGCAGATGCTGGAGAGACTGCGCGTCACCGAGGAGGCGCTAAGAGAGGGCACCAAGTTCGTGATAGCTCCCGACAACCAGATACCCACCATCATAGTCAACGAGACGCCTGCCACGGCAGTTCCGGTGCAGTCAAAGAAATCGACCAAGATGGCCGAGTCAAGCGTATAGTATAGCGCCCCGATTACAGATGATGAGATGCGCAGCCGTTCTCATTTTTGGGTGACAGAACCTGACCGCTGACCACCGCCGACCACCCATGATAACATAATTATACTAGATAGGTAAAGTATAGGGTTATGGGTACGGCAGAATTACGTTCAGGAATACTATCGGATGTCGTGATGATGGGCATTCGCGCCACACTCGGCGTTGTCTTTATAGTTCACGGTTACGGAAAATTCTCTCCTGGATTTGCCGGCTTTATGGAGTCTTTTGGTGCGCCAGCAGCGATGCAGATACCATTAGCTTTGGGCGAAGTAGTACCAGGAGTGTTGTTACTGATAGGAGTTTTGACACGTATTTCATCAAGCTTACTATCGATATACATGCTAGGTGCAATATTCTTGATAAAGGGTGCGCAGGCGTTCTCTAGTAGGGAAGGACCTAGTACGGAGTTTGACATAATATTACTGGCCGCTGCTCTGCTAGTGATAGTAATGGGCCCTGGACGAATATCGCTATCTCATATAGTTGGTAGGATTCCAAGATTCCTGCATTAGATATTTTCAGACTGAATTTAGCAGGTGCATCATGGTACTTGCAGTCTTCTCCAGCAAGTCTATGCGGGCAAACTCATTTGGCGAATGCATGTGAGAGTGTATGTGGGTACCTCCTACCAAAACACAGGGTGCATTGAGCGCATTTGAAAACTGCCATATGGGTCCGGTCTCTGGATACATGATATTTAGTATATGTCTGCCATACGCAGCATCCACTGCCTTGCGGACTGCCTGTACAAAGGTATGTGATGGCGATGCTCTTATGCCCCGCTGACCATGCTCTGTACTTATTGATATGTCGCCAAATCCACGCATATGCAGATACTCTTGTAGCATACGTGATTGTACAGATGGAACCATTCCGGGCAAAAGACGCAGATCAAGTTTGGCAGTAGCCACAGATGGCAGTATGGTCTTTGTACCATCTCCCGTATAACCAGATATTATGCCGGCTATGTTACATGTGGCCACCTTGGTCAAATCTTGCTTGACAGACTCTGTATTTACATCCTGAACAAACCCCGACACTCCAAACTCCTCCTTGATGGTGCCCTCATCAAACGGCATCATGTTTATTATATCGGTTTCATCTTGAGAGAAGGGTTGGGCATGCTTGTACCAGTCAGGTATTGTGATGCGGCCATCCGGAGTAGCCAATACAGATAGTGCTCCCACCAATCGCCAGATGGGATTCTGTATTATTGGCGCCATTCCGGAGTGGATGTCGCGTTTGGGTCCCTGCACCCTCAATGTAACGTATAGCATGCCTTTCATACCAAGTCCGACTATTGGAGTATCGTTGTTGTCCACGTACCCAAACTCCCACACTATGCCATCACACTTTAGCATCTTTCCATATTTCTTTAGGTATGATGGTATGCCCCTACTGCCATTCTCTTCTTCACCCTCAATGGCAAACTTTACGTTATATTGTAAGCCATCTGATTCGGCCAGGGAACGTACAGCCTCTATACGTGCCACCAGCTCCCCCTTGTCGTCAGTGGCGCCCCGCCCATACACTTTGTTGTCGTGTATGTTGCCACCAAAGGGGGGATGCTCCCACATATCTAATGGTTCTACAGGTTGTACGTCGTAGTGGTTGTAGAATAGTACCGTTCTTGGGAGACCCTTGTTTATTTCGCCGTATATGAGGGGGGCATGGCCTTCCATGTGTAGCATTTTGGAGTCTATGCCGTTCTCCTGTAATGTGTTATGTACCAGATTGGCACACTCTTCTATTCCCTCACCGGTCGCTGACACGCTAGGCTGCCTTATCAGACTCTGCAGAGTCTGTATCATTCTATATCTGTTTATTGTATTCAGTATGATCACCCAGATGTATGATCAAAGCCCTTCATAACTTTGGGTATATACTGTATCATGTCTGATGCTATGACATGCAAACCCAAGTCGTACTGCGCCAGCATTCCGACCTGCTTGTTTATGTATGCTGCTGCACTGGCAGCCTCTATGCCTTTACGGTTTTTGGCAAATATGCCTGCCGTCACGCCACACAGTATATCTCCGGTACCGCCTGCAGTCATTGCTGGAACTCTACCTGTATTGTATAATGTATGTGTGCCATCTGATATCACATCTGTACTACCCTTGAGTAGTATGGTGGCGCCAGACTTTGTTGACATCTGACTTACCATTTTGGCACGTTCTGTCAAGTTGTCTGGTGGCGTCTCTTTGAATAATCTGTAAAACTCGCCAGCATGCGGCGTCAGTATGCAGTCTGTACCGTGCATCCCATCAACTATATCTGATTTGAGGGCTCCTGCGTCTAGTACAACTCTCACATTCATGTCGCGTAACTGTCGTAATAATATGGGCAGACCTTCGGTAAACTCCAACCCCATACCGATTGCCGCCACATCGACTCCCAGGGGTATGGTTTTAGACAGTTTGATTGCTGTGCCCCGGGTGAGTTTTTGGTCGACCAACGGCATGACTATTATGTCACACGAGGCGGCACGTACTGCATCCACTATGTTTTTTGGTACGGCTGCATATGCCAAGTCTATGCCGGTTCTTAGGGCAGCCAGTGATGCTAGTATGGGAGCGCCATGGTATATGCGACTCCCGCCTACAATCAGAACCTTCCCATTCTGTCCTTTACGGGAGTTTATGTGACGAGGCGGCATGAACCCACTCACCATATCTGATGTTATGTTTTGTATCACCATGTACCTTGTGCATCCTTAAGGATTTATAGCGTTTTAGGTGTGCTGGGGTGTGTACCACAGGTAAATACCAAAAAACGTGTGAAGCGTTGCCGATGAATTGTAACAAAGTATTAAGTAATAAAACAGCGTACAATACCATATGCAACGTAGGCGTGGGCAGACCATGGCGGTTTCAATGCCACACGGTAAGATATATCACCCTGCCAAGTTCCGTGAACTGACAGGGTCTCGCAGACCGCCCAAATACGACCCCGACCCAATTTTGGCATATGCCTTGCAGCATGCCAGACATAAAACCGGCTTGGGATATCGTCTGTGGTCTGAGTTTGTCAGGGACTTCCCAAAAGTGCGGGACGCATATAGCGGGGACGAACTCAAAAAATATGATGATGGGGTCAAGAACATATACAGACATCTCAAGCACCGTGACGGTAAATACATGGCTCAGTTCGCGGCATACATGAAGGATGACTGTGAGGCCAAGATACGTGCATACCACAAGAAGCGTGCGCATAATCCCAACGAGCGGCGGCCAAGATGTACCAACCCGACACTGCGGCAGGGGGCGACTGTTTGTACCATATATGGTCAGGGTTTCAGGGGACGGTTGTCCGATGCCCCAAACCTGCCATTACAAACATCACCATATGTGGTGCTGCAATTTCCAATTATACCGCATAAGCATGCCATGGAGGTACAACTAACACCCTACATGGTAGAAAAACTAGCAACCGCCGTGAGTGTGGGGGCGGTTACCATAAATGACAAAACCATATCAGTGGCATACGAACCTCAACCCATCACACCAGTACGGCCCAAAGGCATTACAGGCATGGACGTCAACAAAGCTGAACATGTTACGGCAGATACTGACGGGAATGTAAAACGCATTCCCAATGGAGCACTGGAAGCCGCGCAGACACGACGGCAGAAACACGCTAGTTTAGGCGTGACTGGCGGTAAGCCAAAAAGTAAGAAGGGGCGCAGCCCGCCAAAGCACGTTAAACATGTTGGCTGTAAGCCAAAGAACAAGAAACGGCGAGATGAACGGGTGAACCGTCGCGAACGCGCCCGCGTAAACACCAGATATAACCACCAAAAGAAGGACTGGTTGTTCAAGTTGATGCACGTGTTGGCTACCTCGGGGTTTGTGTTGGTGTTGGAGGAACCCACCATCGACAGAATGATGAAAAAGAGTAACAAACGCATGTCCAATGAGACGCGCGACTTGTTGAAGATGGGGCTGAGTCAGGGTGTAATATGGGCGGTGGCCAAAAGCGTGTATAAGAAGCACGGCCTTCCCGTAATTGGTATCGTTGCCAATGGTACAAGTTCGTCATGTCCCACCTGCAAGCAAACGTTGTGGGAGCCAACATATGGGACAAAAATTTGGAAGGGGTGGAGACGTGTTAAGGCGTGCACTTTTTGTTTATATCATATTGACCGAGATGATGTCGCGGCCATCAACATTGTATGGCGCGGCATCCTCAAATATTATGAACCGGCGGCCGATTCTAATCGGCGGGTGGCCGGGGATTGGGAGCAGCTGGTCCATCAATTGTTGGACCATGCCGTCATGTGGTTTCCGCAGGACGGTGAAGGGCGGCAGCCTAAAGGGGAGGTGAAGAACCTACCATATATGGTGGTAGGGGACGCACCATCCCTGGCTGACCGTCTGGATGTATTCAATTGTGCTGCTGGCATAAAGTCACTGGAGGAGACTCCAGGGGCTTTATGTTAGTGGGACACACCCGGTGTGTTGTATGCCGATGACTGATACACTTTGGACACTCACTCTTCTGGAGAATCATCAAAGTATGCCTTTCTTGCATAACACAAGTATGCAGTATGTCCTATTCCCTGAAATGAGTGTCGCGTCTTTCCCTCCCGGGCCTCTATGGTACGTAGTATCCTCTCAGAGCACTCTATATCTGTAAACTGATTTTGTGTCAGTACGCCCACAAGCTTCTCCAACTGATTCATAGTGGGACATACGGCAAAGACAGAACCACTTCCTTTTAGCATGCGTCTGACCTGCGGTATTACACTCCAAGGATCCCCCAAATCTATAATCGCCAAATCCGCATCCTGTATGGGTACATCATCCGAGTCTCTGATGTCTCTATTCTCTTGTATTATGTACTTTTGTAGACCAGCTCGACGTATATTCTTCTCTGCAATCTTGATGAATCTGTCATCTACATCAAATGTATGTACGCGCCCTCGAGGTCTAACTACTCCTGCCAGGGCTGTCGTAAGGGCACCACTACCTGTACCTATCTCCACTACCGTCTGACCGCTCTGCAGGCCTGACCGGGCCAATATGTATCCTATATCCTTGGGGTATACTATCTGTGTACCATGTTGTATCTTCATGATATAGTCGTATGTTGTAGGTTTCAATACGTAGACGTACTTTTCCTTATTGGTTGTTATCCGCGAACCATACTTTCTTCCTATGGCATCTGCGTGCCGTATTATGCCTATATGCGTATGTAGTACATCATCACCGGATATTGTGGTGAGCCACTTTTTGGTCTGATTATACTGAAACAAGACCGGAGACCCCTGCTTTATAATGTCCATAAAACTACTCCGCCTCACAACCTCTACGTGTCAATGGGGAGATGAGTCCATACTCCAAATTTAAACTAAAAGAATTGTGTTTGGTACATACTAATGGCGTATTGATACGTATTAAGATGTATGGTACGGTACATTTATAAAGCATTACTTCCTAGTATTACTATGCGAAAACGTAGTGACCCAAAGTCCTCACTATTCTACATGTACAAGCCTGTGGTATACACCAAAGTCAGGCCTGCTGAGTGCCAACACTGTGGACGCGGACCTGAGGATGGATTTAGAGTATCTGCACGAGCAATGCCTGATGGCACCAACGGATTTTTCTGCAAGATACATTATCCTTTGTAATACTTTTTATGATTGCGGACTGTTAAGTTACAAACACTTGGCCGAGGGTGTTAAATCGGACCCTGACGGCCTGATCTCAAGATTGAAAAAGAAAAGGGTAGTCAGGCCGCAGATTTGTCGTACGACTTGGCCGCAGCCTGAATCATCGTAAGTATCTTGTCGTTGCCCTCGATAGTTGTCTCGGCGGCCTCACCGGGGCTATGTGGCTTTCCAGCCTCAGGTGTGGCCTGACGTGATTGTGGTAGATACGCAGTCCTGCGAGGATGGCCGAGTTCTCCTTGAGACTACGTATGACATTCTTCCGGAGTCGGACTGTATTGCCGTTGGAGAACTCCATCTGTTGTTGTGGTGGATGCCGTCGAAAGCTACATCGTTGATGTACCAGATGTCTTTATGCAGGAAGTTCTTGGCCGTATATTGCCGGGTCCATGCATGGTGGAAGTTGGCGGCCTTGTCGCTGATGAGCGTGGTGGAAGTCTTGCCTGCCACCTTCTTGGCCTCTGCTGCGACGTTTGAGGTCGAAGCGGCCTGCGCGGCAGCTCCAGATTTCGAGAGTCTCGTCCGCGGGGAGGTAAAAGATGGATTTGCCGTAAAAAACCGGCTGGTTCTGGCGGAGGCACCTACGTTGGTGGTGGTTCCGGTGAAGCGGGACTTGCTGACACAAGCACGACTGCGGCCAGCACTACACCGACCTTGCGTACGGCCTGCGGCACCCTGCTTGGCTGGCGCAGAAACGGTCTATTGTAATATTTGCCAAAGGCTGCCAGCAGAGCCAAGATGAAGTTGACTACGAAGGCCAACCTTGATATTTTTTTCATTATGTCATATATATGACATTAATATTTAAGGCGTCCGGATCAATTTGAGGCTACAAGATATGGTGTTCTGACCGCCCTTAGGGCTTGACCACCAAGACAGATTTAGTACATAGGGGATAGTTACATGGATAAGTCCCGCTACAAATACTATTATTTTTTTATAATATAGTGTGAACAATATCTGTTATGACCCAAACTGATACTGGCACCGTACCATCCGGTAGGAGGAAGATGCGACTGGCTCCAGAAGTGTTGAGATGGGCACGCGAACGCGCCAGTATCGGAGTGGAGGATCTGGCAAAAAAATCCCCACCAAATCCAAGAGCGTAGAGGAGTGGGAACGCACGGGGAGGATATCGCGAAATCAGGCAGAGAGACTTGCCAGCTCCACACACACCCCGTTTGGTTACCTGTTTATGAAAAAACCGATACGCGAGGACATGCCAATCGCAGACTTTCGTACGCGCGGCGTAGGTGTTTTGCTTTTTGAAGTTCCACAGGTTGACCGCTCCCACGCTGCGAGGTACAGATACATAACGCCGCCACGGTATTGCAGTACCGCAAATGAGACTGCCCATGTTGCAGTCCTCATATGGAGGATTTAATGCCAACTAGGTCAACTTTTTTTTGATCATTCCTTAAATCCGTTAAACGTCGTATTTTATTAGAATGGTAGTACAAGTCTCACCGGAAGTGAAATGGTAAGACAAGTACACCAAACAGAATTGGTAGAAGCGATATTTAACCATACATGCGGGAATTCTAGTCACAATACATCAGATACAGACTGTATAGCATCTGTGGGCATTCCCTGCAACGTAAATGACTGCCCATGCTGCGCATCATGGATGGGGATTGTAGAGCGGCTGGTAGACGTGATCAATCACATGACCAATGTGGCCGCCACACTAGTAGCCGAGAACAATACCAAAGATGACACCGTGCAGATGCTGCAGGCAATTGAGGCCGTACTGGAGTCTGACAATAAGAAACTGAAAAAGGCCAACAAGAAACTGAACGCAGAAAACAACCACATCTATACAGTCCCGGCCAATGACCGCAAGAGCACTGGCAAGCCGGGCAGGAAGCCGGGGTGCAAGCCTACCATAAGCAAGGTTCCCGAACATATAGACAGAGAAGAGACAGTCGACGTAACTGTATGCCCCAAGCAAAAGGACGGCGAGGCGCATACACTGTCTGAAGGTGTGACCGACTCGTACTATAGGTACGGAAAAGTATTACACATTACAGTAGAGATTGTCAGATACAAGATCAACAGGAGATGGTGCCGCACCTGTAAAAAGCAGGTATCGGCGGAACCGCCCTGCATGCACAGGTATGAGCGGGTCTCATCAAACGTTTCGGCAGTCGCCACCGGCCTAAATTTAGATGGCCTCTCGTTTGGAAAGGTTGCAGAATATTGTGATGATGCGCTAAAGCAAGATATATCGCGCTCGTGGGCATACCGTACCAAGATAAGGGCTGGCCGCAGGATGGCTCCCGAATACCGTACCATTAAACAGGACATACTGTCCGAGCCATACCTGGCGTGTGATGAGATGTGGTGGAAGGTACCCGGTTCCAACGGCGCCAAGATAATGGTGGCCCGCGGTGCTGAGCACTGCCTGGCCAAGGTGGTATCATCGGCCAATATTGGTGAGGTCGGCAAGATGCTACCTGGCTATACCGGCGTTGTCGGACAGGACTCCAATACGATATGGCTGCATACGGGCGGTGATCATCAGATGTGCATGCAGCACCAGCGCCGACTCTCAAAGAAGTGTATGGAACATCGCAACCTCAAAGGAGATTCATTAGAATTTTTGACGGCGCTACACCGTCTGGACTACAAGCATTACATGTATGATAAGATAGAGGATATACACACCAGGAGGGTTGCCGCCCGGTGCTTGGATAAGGAGCGCAGCGAGCTGATGTGGGGCACATACGAGGATGACGAGTACAACACCATCGCAAGGCGCCAAAAGAGACACTATAGAGAGGGGTATTACATGTCCACTCACCTGTACAACAAGGATGTATCTGTGGACAACAACGGCGTTGAACGGGTCAACCGGAGATTCGTATCCGTACGCAATGATGGTGGGGGAAATCGCAGCCAAAAGGGCATGGATGCAAATTCTGTATTATTTACACTAAAGGCCACTGACTGGATAAACAAAAGAAGCTTTTTCGACCATCTGGTCAGGTCAGCTTCGGGTGATGGATGACAATACAATACAATACAGATACGAAAAATACACTACATGATGTACAGCGCATTACTCCATTATGATACGGTCCGTCTGGACACTTCAAAAAGCAAAACACCTACCGCGCGGCGACAATCCCCGACAGCGCCGCCCCAGCCCTGGTCTCCTGTCCACGATATACAGTATGCAGCGCAGGCGGGATTGGATGCGCGACTACATGATAGAATATGGCGTGGAACCTCCCGGGTTTGTGGGGATGTATGGCAAAGGTGGCGCGTCAGCAGACGAGATCGCGAACGGGATACGAAAGGCGTTGGACCTTGAACCGAAATGGTCTGCAGAACACGACACGTGGGAACGCGCCTTTTCACACCTGCTTGGGAGCATGGACGGCGCAGGCGTGATGCGGACTGTCACCGGTATCGTCGGAAGTAATACGCACCACAAGCTCAATCCGGATGAATTCCAGGGGTTCGCGCTAGTAGATGACTACGCACCGCTCGTGTTTGTCAACGGCGCGGACTATAAAGCTGCGCAGATGTTCACTGCGGCGCATGAGCTTGCCCACATATTCATAGGAGCAGAAGGGTTGTCTTCCTTAGACCGTACTCGTCCCATACATAATGGTTCACAGGAGTGGTTCTGCAACAAGATCGCAGCCGAATTTCTGGTTCCCACAGGTGCACTGGACGAATTTTTATCCAAAAATGACGCAAATCTAGATAGTGTGTCGACTCACTTCAAGGTCAGCATCATCGTAGCCGCTCGACGCATGCTTGACACGGAGGCGATGAGTCAGCCGGATTTTGATGAATTTTATACTGAGTATATAAAGCGGCAGCGGGAGGTACAGAAAACAAAGGGAGGAAACTATTGGAGAACTATGAATTATCGCACAAGTCCAACGTTTGGGAAGGCTGTGGTACGGGCCGTAATGGAGGATCGTCTGTCCTACACGGCCGCATACAGCCTTACTGACATGCGCGGTTCTACGTTTGAGAAATATACAAGAGAGATACTGTCTAGATGAGCTCTTCCAACGACACATTCGTGCTGGACGCGAACGTATTCATCAGTGCAAATAACATGTATTATGCGCCGGATCTGTGCGCCGAATTTTGGAGGATATTGGTAGACTGCAATAGGGATGGTACTGTGTTTAGCATAGACAGAGTCTATGATGAACTAATTCGTCATAAAGACGATTTATCTGAATGGTCCCACAGGAACAATTTCATGTTTGTATCGACACGCAATGAACGGATAGAACAAGTGTATGCTGACATGACCGAATGGGTCAGACGCGAACGCCGTCCTGAAGCACTGGAAGAGTTTAGCGGTGCGGCAGATGGATGGCTTGCCGCCTATGCATCCGTTACCGGCTCCACACTGGTCACGCACGAGCAACCCGCACCAAATTCACTCAATCATGCAAAATTATCGGACGTCTGCGAGGAATTTGACATCCCATACATGAACACGTTTGATATGCTGCGCAGACTCGAGATACGGCTATGCCACACGTGATGTCAACTCTTACGTACAACGCATTATGGATGTTGGCCTGACCGCGCACAGTTTCTGAATTGGACCTCTGTCAAGGAGACTGATTTTTGCATTATTTTACGTACACTTTTCATCCCCAATCATTTGCTTGCCGTATGATCTGGCATACACGAGCCACACGTGTTCATTGTGCATACATATGTCAAAGGGCAGCCGACTGGGAAGGTTGTTCAGATGTATGTCATGTGGGTTCATACATCACGCAGACTGTAACGCGGGGTGTAACATAGAGAATCGTGGGAGAGATAAACTCGGCATCCCATGTCGTTTTATCAAGAGTTTATCAACATTGCCGGATTATATCGGCACGGCCTCAGGTATTGGGCTACAGGACGTGGATGGTGGCTTCACCACTGACCTTACGGTCAACCGCACGGTCTATGGTAGACATCCTGTGAAGCATAAATTATGGACTGAAGCCGAAGGTGTGGTCTCTGCGAAGGCACACGTCGTTCGGCTCTGGAGTAGTGTGTAAAATGTCCCATCCACCGCGTTTACGACAGAACCCATTATGAGAACAAAACATCATGGTATGCAGCAGGTATCATGTCTTTGTTCTGATTTAACAGTGACTGCACAGATGAGTCCATCACATATGTGGTGGCATGATCATCACTATCTCGGACACTCCTTCCAAACCCCTGCAGTAGTTTTATTATGGTCTGATAAATGTACCAACTTCGATCTGCCTGGGTCTTGGCCTTGACACGCCTATCTCCTAGATATGGGTAGGGACATTTCTCTATAATCTGGAATCTGGACAAGTCTCCCTTGAGATCAATACCCTGCCAGAGGGAAGATGACAACAAGACTCCATTGGGTATCTCAGAATGATACTTTAATACCTCATCTATGGTGGAATTGTCCTCGTTTTTACTGTGTGCCAGCTGTATGCGCCGGGCCTGCGCAGGGCTGAGTCGCTTCTGCAGACTATGACATCTGTACTTTGAAGATGTTAGTATGAGCCCACGGGAGTCTGGATGCATACCCATTATCGAGTCTATTACCTTGGCAACTGCAACATCATCAGATTCGGGAGACCTGCTACTCAGACGGGCCACGTTATTAAATCCAATACGACGATTCTGTGGCAGAAACGGGGATTTTGGTACATCGATAAATCCACAGTCCTGAAAACCCATAATCCTTGAAAAGTTCTTTTTGTCTATTGTGGCTGACATGTACACTTGTATCTCTGAGTCGAACAACTCCTTTGTATATCTGGATATGTCCAGGGGTGCGACCGAGACGCGCCGCAACGACCCTTGATTGTCAAACTCGGGCTCCTGCATTATAAAGTTCTGAGAGTTTGTTCGTATCTCCCTACTGGCGGCAACTATTCCATCAAGCCGCTGTTCCATACGTTTTTGTGCCATTATCTCTTTTGGAGTGTTAGGCTTGGAGTTTTGTTGCAGCATACCTTTGTATCCGACCTGTAGGGATTCTAGCAGGTCTAGCATACCGTCTATACTCTCCAACTCAAAATTTTTCTGATCAAGGCCGGTCTCCATCAGATAACTTCCCCAGACGTCATACCCTATGAACCGAACAACCTCGTTCTCTATGGTGTGGGCTTCATCAAATATTATGACTCTTCGATCTACTCCTGGCAGATCCGACTGGTATGCCTTTAGATAAAAGTACATTGCATAATTCAGTATGGTTTGGTTGTATGCCAGCCCTGCATCCTTCTGTTTATAGTATACACATTGCTTACCATCACCTCGAGGCTCCCTGTACTCGCAACTTGATACTATTTTACCATTCTCCTTTATGATACATCTTCCTTTATCACAAGTCAAACCCCTCAAAAGTGCCTGGGCTTTGTCCTCTATGTGGCTCTTTTCCATGAGCTGGCGACACTCAAAGTTGGACTTGCCTTTTATGGACTTTAATTCTATAAAGTCGCTCTTGTATTGGTCTTGTAGTAGTTTTGTTGATGTTATAATGAATGCCTCGCCTAGTGTGTCAGCTATGGCTTTTGCTACGTGACTCTTACCTATTCCTGTGGGGGCTGATATTATAATCTGGGTATGACCGGACTTGATCAGAGACTCTATCTGGCTTAGTATGTACTTTTGACCCTCTCTGGGTGTGACGCCCTGGCGGAAGTTCTCAACAAACATTATTGAAGTGTCATGGTTGTGAAATATAACCTATTGGCGGTAATCTTGCAAGCATTAATTAGCTGATTGTAAACTATTGTAGTATGATGCTGACTATACACTGTGATGATGTCAAGTCCATACGGAATGAACTGGCAGTATATGTCTCTGATCAGATAGGTGCCATTCCCACACTAAAGACCTCTGAATTTATGCTCTCTCCTCTGGAGGATGAACCCATCGACAAAGATTTGGCGGTGACCGCAATACGCGAATATTTAGAATCACTGGGAGAGATTCATAACTTTGATGTCGTTCCTGTACAGAATGAAATCTTCATAAGATCCACTGCCGGTAAGAGATTGGAGCGTAGCTCAAAGTCGGATCCGGGCATGTTTTCGTGCCCACACTGTGGATTTTTAACCAAATATGAGGAAGAGTATCACATACACACAAGAATCCATTATTTGTGAGCATCTTTTTTCAGCGTATTGCAATACTCTTTGAGCATCTCTTCTATGTTCACTGTATCACTATTCTTTACCTTCTCGACCAAAGTCGGCTCGGCTATCTCGTAGCAGTTTAAAAATTTCTGCTCATCTACAAAGAATAATAGAATAACATCTTTGTATATGCAGTGGTATATTTGCTCTGGCTCCATCAGTTCGGGTTTGATCTTTGGCCCCTCATCATCTACCGTAACTGCATCGCTCACACTCAGTCATCCTTGTCTGCTGAATATAAATTCCACCAGGTAGATGTGGCGTATACGAGATGACAGAGTCATTGTATAGTTGCAGATTTTTAGGCAAGCCATTTACGCCCAATTATTAGTTACGTACCAACCCCAAAAATCAATAACCCTTATTTCTCTATTGTATGTAATATTGTCTGATGATTGCGATTATACGAATGGTCTTTACTCCCAAATATCTGGCAATGTCTGTTGCCATCACCGGTGTGATGTTGTTTGGTCTGTTACTCCTCTCTGAGTTTCTGTTCCTTGAGCCATATGTGATAGGTCATATTCCGCCTGGTACTGAGGTTGGGTTTGTTCTTATAGTGTTGATATCGACACTATCTGGATTTGTTATACCCATGAACATATACCGAATTGCCATGCTACAGACATCCAAAACCAAGATGGGTAGAGGTCTTGTGGGTACAATAATTGGAACGGCGGCGGGTGCCTGCGGTTGTGGACCTGTAGGGTTTGCCATAATATCCACCTTTGGCAGCGTGGGTAGTGCAGCATCATCGTTTCTTACCAACTATGAGATTCCAATTCGTATAGCTGCAGTCTGTGTGTTGGCGCTTACAATATACACCACACACCGCTCGCTAAAGACAGAGTGCTCTTTGAAATGATAACCACATCCAGAGATGCCAGGTTGGCAGCACTAGAGAGATGGAACAAGATGCTCTCTAATAATCCAGGTTTATTCTCATCAAATAATATACAGGGATCAAGTCCGCCATCAGTATTTGTGGGGTCTTATGGGTATCCACATGTATTGGCAGGGCCACTGGTTCCGCCAAAGTTTGGTGATACGTCAATACTGGACTCGCCGGAGAGTTGGACCGGCAGACCAATCTCGGATATAATACAGTACAGAATGAATCTGGTTAGAGGGATAAAGAGTGTACCCGCAAAGGTGACAACCTCAAGATATGTAGAGGACTTGCAAGACTTGGCAATGGGTGGTTCTCCCACCGATGCAGACATTACATTTTCAGGATCCCTGCGCGGGGTTGGTCTGGCCGATGGTCACAGCGCTCCGTATGGACCTGCTGGAAAGATTCAAGAGTCGCACATATCAAACATCACCCCGGATAAGAGAATACAGAGGTGCTACTATGATACGGACCTTAAAGCATCTGAAGCCATCACACATCTGTACCGAACCGGGACCAGCATATCCAGCATACAAAAATGCTTCAGCGTTGGCATGTTTGGTACAGAGCGCCGACTGGTCCCCACAAAGTGGAGCATAACTGCCACAGACGATATTATATCCAAACACATGATACAGAAGATACAAGAGTACCATATGATAGACTCGCATCGAGTATTTGCATTCGCCCACATGGGAAACTCATACTCGGTTATAATTTGGCCCCGCCGGTGGGCGTTTGGGTTTTCAGAGGCGTGGTTTGTTGATGGTAATGCATTATTTGGCTCGGACTGCGAGTTGGGCAGAGGTTTTGTAGGCCCACCAAATACTGCGGGCGCATACTATGCCGCCAGACTGGCGGTTGCCGAGTACATGGAGCAGAACCAGTTTCAGGGTGGCGCCGTAGTCATCCGGGAGATCTCTCCAGACTACTCCATACCCGTCGGAGTCTGGCAGGTTCGAGAAGGCATACGGGCGGCTTTGCAGAATGATTGCACAATCTGCCACTCCATGGATGAGTCATGGAATGTGTCGTGTAGTAGAATGAGCATACCAAAGGATGCATGGCAGTCTCAGGAAGGTATATCCAGAGTAGTTAGACAAAAGACCATCTCAGACTACATACTGTAGTTTTTATTGATATGGTCAAATTATTCATATGTGCAACATGCAATGATGCTTGGCATTGGGGTAGCGGTATCTCCCATACTATTCGCCCTGGCCGCATACCCGGACAGCTTCAGTTTGAGTTGGAATCAGGGACGGGGCGGCTTTCTATTTGCGCTGGTATTTTTGGTTGCTGAACTGATTGGGCTGCGGTTGGCGCCCTCAATCAAACGCGTCATGTTGTCTATACCCATCGCAGGTGCAGTCATCATATATCTGATAGTGATGGAGTCTGGATTTCAGGATGTATTGACAGCTACTGCATCTGAGTACGGCGTACAGTTGGTATACTCTTGGATATGGATGTGGGACTTTGTAGTGATGTCGCTGTTTTTAACAGCGGTCTTTGTGCTATACTTTGGCAAAAGATGGATTCGGATAGCGCCTGCAGCACCCATGTTTCTGGGCGGCAGTGCAGTCATACTATCACTGGATGCATTCTTTCCATACGACACGTTAGGACCTCTACAGTATGTGGTGCCATATCTGGTACAGGCCAATGTGGGACTGATACAGTTGTTGGATCTTGGTACTGCGACGGCCCGTGACAACATAATGTTTCTTCGTGGGGACCATGGCCCCATGGTACTGCAGGTCTTTTGGCCTTCTGCAGGCGTGCACAGTGTCATTATATACTCGCTGGTTATGGGTGCATTTCTGTTAAAGATGAATATACCTCGTAATCGCAAGGCCATCTACTTTGGCTTGGGCATACTAGGTACGATAGTTGTCAATATGATTCGAATATTTTCATTGTCATGGTATGCCTTGAAGGTGACCGCAGACCCGCAACGGTGGGAGGAGTTCCATTCGGTGGCCGGCGAGATAATGTTTCTACCCTGGCTGTTTGTGTTTCTGTTTATAGTGATGATCGTTGAGACGCGACGCGTGCGCAAAGTTAAAAATAATTCCTAATGTCTTGTTGACCTTGGGCCTCACCTAGTTCACTGACCTTTACGCCCAAACGGCGGACTGCTCTCTTCTCGTGCAGCGCCTCTTTTAGTAAAGCCGTTGCCGTCTCCTTGAGCACCATTAGACTGGCTGTATGCTTGCGCACTGTCTTAGAGCGAGAGCGTCCTGACATATCCGAGTGTATGAACTGCACTCCCACCGTACGGTATTGCAACTCCCTCTCAGATATCACACTGTGTAATGTATCACACAAAGTAGACAATACAGGGTATAGTTCCTCAAAACTGTTGGTATCCTGACTTAGAGTGACCATCTTGCTGTACTGAACATTGGGGGATCTCTTTTGAACCATACCATCATCTACACCCCGGACCGAGTTGTATAGCGCAGTTCCTGCCTTTCTACCAAACATCCTTTGCATATCAAAGATGTCTATCTTTTGCGCATCAGGTATGGTGTGAACATTTATGGACTCGAGTCTTTTGAGTGTCTTTTTGCCCAAACCATGTATGTCCTTTAGCGATATATTGTCTAGAAAGTCCTGCGTCTTATCTGGATGTATGATGGTCAGCCCATCGGGTTTTTTGTAGTTTGATGCCATTTTGGACAGTAGTTTGTTGCGTGATATACCTACCGAGCAGGTCATGCCAAGACTCTTGCGAATCTCCACCTTGAGCTGTTGTCCTAGATGGGCTGCTATCTTTAGTGAGCCATCAGTACGTGCGGTCACATCCAGATATGCTTCGTCCCTACCCACATACTCAAACACATCGGCATATCCCTCCATGATATTCATGGCGCGCTCAGATATGTCCGAGACATACTCAAAGTCTACTGGTATAAAGTGGCCATCTGTATCTACCAGCAGACTCCGGGCCCTGTATATTGATAGTCCAGAGCGTACACCATACTCTCTTGCCACATAGTTAGCGGTTGCCACCGCACCACTGTCATCACCCCTATTCGAATATATGCACACACAGAGAGGCTTGTTTTTGAATTGGGGATTGCGTATCTCCTCACACTGTGCATAAAAGTAGTCAAAGTCTACATGTATTACGCATCTATCCTCGGCCAACTACCTCAATTGGTATACACGCCTAAAAAGTCTTGGAATTCTGTATATTCCACCATGTTGCGTGCTGCATGTTATATGTACAGCCAATAACAAGATATCTGGTAAATCTGTATAATCATCTATCATATAACTCCAACAATGATTTATTAGTGGCGCAGCTAATAAGGATCAGATGAGAATTTGGAACATACCGCCAAAGAAACTGTGCAGAAATCATCTACTTGGAGAGCACCGCGAGCTACACGCCATATGGTCGGTCATAACCCAAAGAAAGAAAGGATATGCCGCGCATCCAGAGACTGTTAGGTGGAGAGGGAGATTGGCGGCCCTATATATGAGGCACGAGGCTCTGGTGGATGAGATGCGCAGCAGAGGATACGCCCATAAGAGTTCACTGGACAAAAGCAAGGCGGAAGGTTCCTCCCAGCAGAATGTCTTCATTGACACACCCGAAAGACAACTCCATATCCTGAGACAGAAGGGTTGCAACTGTAACGTGTGACCTCCTGAAATCTCGCCTCTACGTTGTCTACACGCTATACTGCGTGGCCTGTAGAGTTTTACCTGTTTGTATACATTCAATCCCCCGTCTGAATTTACTTTATATATGGTTATAATGTCCGTGTTGTATTATGCGCCTTGCCATAGCTTTGATGATGCTGGTACTAACAGGCACAGTTGGATTGGTTGCTGCTCAACCCTATGCAGACACTGTGACATTCATCAGAGTGGGTGAGGCAGAAGACGCTGTTGAAGGGTTACAAAACGGCACATTGGATATGTACTATTACAGTATACCTCCACATCTTGTAGCTGATGCCGAAGACCTTGTTTTACACACGATACCTGCGGGCGGTTCCCTAAGCCTGTTGGTGAATCCTGCCGAGGGTGATGAGTTTAATCCATTCCAGTTACAGCTTGTACGTTTTGCCCTCAACTATATGGTTGATCGTGATGGTATTGTGGATGAAATGCTGGGTGGGTATGGAGCCCCCATGGTGTCACCATTTGCGCCCCATGACTCTTACTATATCACAACCTTGAAGCAGACTGAGTCGTTAGGCTTCTTTTATGATGTTGGTGTGGCTCAAACCATAATAGATGGCGCCATGACAGATGCTGGAGCCGTGATGGAGGATGGTATCTGGACTATGAACGATAAACCTGTGCAGATAACGATATTCCTCCGGGATGATGACCCATTACGATTAAGCATTGGGGAGACATTGGCATCAAATCTGGAGGATGTCGGATTTGTAGTAGAGCGCATGTATGGTGATTTGTCATTAGTGTATGATGTTGTGTATGGTGCAAATCCTGGCAATCTGGAGTGGCATATATACACTGAAGGCTGGGGCGGCTCATTCTCTGCGGACAGTAGCAGTAGATTGGCCATCTTTTATGCACCATGGACCAACAACATGCCGGGAAGTAACACTCAGGAGTTTTGGAATTATGAACATGCTGAACTAGATGAAATAACGCAGGCCATATACTTCGATGATTATGATGATGAGGCGCACCGCGATGATCTCATACAGCAGGCCACGGTCTTGGGCATATTTGAGTCAGTACGAATCTTTCTGGTAGCACAAGCCGACACGTTTGTGACAAATGAGCGTGTAAAGGGTGTGGTTAATCACATAAGCGGTGGAATATCCAACAGCCTGACACTTACAAATGCACAGACCCCATCTGATGATCTAAAAATTGGTGTAAGACATCTCAGCCAATCTTCTTGGAACCCGATAGCTGGTTTTGGTGATATATACAGCTCAGATATCGCAGGACCGCTGGGCATGCCATCTGCAATAGGACATCCACATACAGGCTATGCACTGCCCCACGCAGTACAGCGTAATGCGACTACTGCCGGACCGGACGGCACTTTGGAGGTGCCGCCTGATGTATTCCGTTGGGATCCATACACACAAGAGTGGATGGAGGTTGGAGAGAACGCTACGGCAATAACGATGGTGGCACTAAACTATACATTCAGTAACTGGCACCATGGCCAGGCTGCAGATATGAATGATGTCATATATACGATGTACTTTGAGCGTGAATGGGGTACCATTACAAGCGAGAATGATACAACTTGGGATACTGCATATACTCAGGCTGTGAATAGCAGCCCGGATATACTGGTTGGCGCAAGACCTACTGGTAATGACACTATGGAGGTATACGTCAATTACTGGCACTATGAGCCCACTGCACTTGCCAGCGCAGGAGTCTGGTGGGTTAGCATGCCTTGGGAGATAATGTATGCGATGGAGGGTGTTGTAATTGATGGTGACACAAAGTTCTCAGACACTGATGCACTGACTAATGGTGTCTCTTGGCTGTCACTGGTGGATTCAGATGACGTATCACTAATTCGGGCGAAACTGGTCTCTTTCTTGGAAGAGGGTAGTGTGCCCAAGCCTCTGGAGGGAATGGATTCCGAATATTACACTGCCAGATATC
This sequence comes from Nitrosopumilaceae archaeon, assembly GCA_965219765.1. Taxonomy (GTDB): domain Archaea; phylum Thermoproteota; class Nitrososphaeria; order Nitrososphaerales; family Nitrosopumilaceae; genus VYCS01. The sequence continues at coordinate 599,229 of CBDCOI010000001.1, read as the reverse complement.
AGGCAGCAATATCTTGGATTGATCAGTATGGACATGCATACATAGACAATGGCCCCTTCAGCCTTACAAGCTATGATGATGAATCTGGCATTGCAGTCTTGACAGCCTTCCGAGATGACACGTACCCGTTTACAAAGGGAGTATGGTCTCACTTTAGCGAACCAATATTCCCCACAGTGGTTGGTATATCTACACCCAGTCTCAAGACAGACGTACAATACGACTTTGATGTCTTTACCACAAACACCGATGCGCTAAGCTACTTTTTGAGTCATGAGACCGGAGTATTGATAGACAGCGGCCAGGTCAATGCGACGGGAGCCGATACTATAACCATACCTGCCAATACCATATCTGATGTGAATACGTGCTCAGTGAAACTACGTCTTTATGCGTTGTCTGATGTAATACTGATACCGGATACCTTTGAAACCACCATTGATGTGACACAGTGTGGCACATCTGTGGAGGAGAGACTAGCCGAGCTGGGAGTGACCGAGAAGGGTGAATTCCTAAGAACTTTGGCCAGTGTGGTGGAGTCGGCAATGAATAGTGATAGTATTGCTGTGGAAGAGATAATACGAATAGTGGACGATGAGGAGCTAAGCGAGGCATCCATCATACTGCTTACTATAATACTGGATGATGCTGTTGATGCGGACAGCCTCTTTGAGTATCTACAGCCCTGATTGAACCTTGTGATGCCCTACACTCTTCGTTTATATGAAATACCTGTGCAATCCAAAAATTAATTCGTCCTCTACGTGACATCATACACCTCCACTGACTGCTCGTCTACGGAGAATTCTTCAGGCGGTATCTTGCGCATAAACACCTTGGCGGGCGTCTCCAAATTGTCCCGGTCTAGGAGGGTGTCGTTTGGTTTCTAATTACGGATCATGTCTTGGGCCATCAAGGGTAGAGAATCGGCCTGTAACTCCGAATACCTCTCCCTGTAGAGGGCGTTCTGGAGACATCCTCATCTCGCCCGGAAGCTGATTATGTGCTTCGACAGTTTGGTGTTCAAGACAAATCGTATGGGACTGCCGTCAGTGCCTACAACATTAAGGCAATCATCGGCATATGCAGACTTGGTTGCACTTAAACGAGTATCGCAGGCACTAGCCTCTTATGGCGGTGCCGAACCATGGTGTGGGGCCAAGTCTGATGACTCCATCAAATACTGTGAAATAGGAACAACCGTGATACCGGATGACTCGTTCGTGCTTTATGTAAATGCGTATGGCAGAGCTATATGCGGAGGAACTGTGGGCAGGTATCGGTCAAGTTATGGCGCAAAAGATTCTGAAGAGTATAGATCTGGACCATCACTTGAAACATCAAGGTGCTGAACCAACTCAGATATGGCCCAGATAAGTAGGATAGGGATGCCATCCTGTGACATGGTGTCATGCGCATGACCGTACAGGTCTAGATGCCCTGCTGGTGAAGCCACGGCGGTACACATGCAAAAACAAGGTGGAACTGCGCAACAACCCCCGTCTGGGCAAAACTTGTAAATAAAAAAAGTCTCTAGTATCCGGTCCAGGATGGTCCGTTCAGGAGTGGATCCTGATCCATGCTAGTCGCAGGTCCCCGCAGAGGGGCGTTACCGTTGATGAGCATCTCCCAGTATCCAAAAGCGGTGTTGGCTATAATATCGCATGTGTTGGCTGATGCCTCTACCGCCGGCCAGAAGTGCGTTCCAGATATGACTCTGCTTGCGGCGCACCTCTGCTCGTAGTCGGACCACGTATCAAATACCACGTGGACATCCTCGGACGGAGTTACTCCCGGCTCGATTAATGATGATCCGGCCGGCAATGTGACTTTGTAACCGTGGATTGTCTCATCCCCGTTCACATATGTTCGAATGTCATCAGTTCCGGTGTAAAGGCGCCACGACTCTGCATATGCTGCGCAGAAGCAAGTGGTCGCCGACGGATACTCTGGGTGGTCGGCGGTCTGCAGGTAACTCTGCCATTCGTTGCCCGGTATGGTCACCTCGTTACCGTCGGCATCAAACGAAATCGGCACAGGGTCATCGTCGTAGAGATAGTGGATGGCTGTGACGGGCCGTACGGCATCGTAGCGGGCCTTCTCCTGCCAGACGACCGTACCAGCATCGAACTTTGCCATATTCAGCAGGAACTCCAGCTGGATATATTCAACCACATTGTTTATGTTTTTCAGTGCTGGATCTTGCCGGTAGACAATTTCACGAAGCTTGTTGTCAAAGAACTCGACCATAATCTTGTCTTCTCCTGTCAGGCTTGCCCTCACTCTAATCACCTCGTCAACCTGTGCTTGGTATGCATCCTCATTGCGGTGGTTGCTGTCCAATGGCGGAGGCATGCGAATTGAGCGCTGATCCACATTGGAATACGTCTCAGTGTTGGCCCACTGTGGGGTGGCAAACTGCTGCATACCTAACTCGCCACTGCGATTTATTGCAATCAGGGGTGACCAGCGCGACGGATCCACCAATACGTTAGGCTCGTTGACGGGCTGATAGCCGGTAGTATCACCGAATGGCGGAATAGTATCCGTACCGAAATGGTTGAAGCTATCATCATGGCGTGCGTCCAGTACGCATTCTGCCGCATGGTTTCCGATTGCTGCTGGAGATGCAAGTTGATGTGTACGGGCGCAGTCAAGACCAAGACCGCTCTCATCATCAGGATCAAGTCCGTATGCAGTCATCATGCTGCGCCACTCCTCTGCCCGATGCGGAGCAAACTCCAGCATAGCCCTATATGAGGCGTGCATTACTGCAGTGTTGGGAAGGAGATTAGTCTCGGACTCTGATCCGGGACGGTGGTCTATGCGTGAATAGACTCCGACGGCAGTCGAATGATATGGGGCAACAGCATCAAAGGCTGCATTGTACAGAAGTGTTATGTATCGGAATATTATTGGAGCATCGTTTTGCGCAGGTGACACCTCTTCCAGGAGCCAGTTGGTAATACGGGGTATGACTATCCCGTACATGGCGTTATCACGTGTCAGGTCGGGGGTGGGCCTGTCTTCTGCACCCTCAGTTGCAAGTAGTGCATCAAAGACGACCTCGGATTTGGCGTAAGCTTTTACGGGTGGATCCGAGGTGCCATCACTACCCGATCCCTGCAACGGTCCAGCGTAGATAGTTCCACGGAACAGCCCCAACTGGGACCGAAGATCGGCAATCTGTGCGTTGATGTCGTCTATCGATGTTGTGATTGATAGTAGGGTCGAAGCGTCTCCACCTGTCGCGGTAAGAGAGTTGATCTTTGATTCAAGACTGGTTATTCTGGCATCGGCTGTGTTGACATTATCTGACAACAGCAACAAGGTGGCGGTGATATCCTCAACGCCAACCGACAAATTATTCAGGGACTCCTGTATGGCGGCCAGAACCGAGCTGACCTCGGCGGCGTCATTCAAGTCAACATTCGTCTCTGTTTGTGCATGTACATCGCTTATTGTTGCTGCTCCTGTCAGTACCGTTATGGACAACAGGAGCGTGTAGATTGTATTATTCATTTAATTATTATCAAAAATGGATCTACCTATATATGTGTAATTACTCGAAGGCCCATGTTTTGCAATACTTGGCATACAACTTTTGGACCCATCGCCCATCCACCTTCATTTCCACGGCGACTTCCTTGGTGATTCTTCCAAGCTCCTTTCGCCGTATGGTGTATCCTTGAGCAGAGCAAGTTTTGCCATGATCCTGTAACGTTTTCTTTTATTCCATACGTGTCACTTGCCGAGCTTATACCTTAAACAGCGAACTGATTTCAAAACTACAGAGTTATATGAAATACCTTTTACATCAAATATACTTGAAGACATTATATCTGGCTAATCCGTACGGCTTCTCTGAATCACAACGACAGACAATACTGCCACAACTTGTAGATATACTAGAAGAGATGGGCTTTACAGTGTGGGAGCCATTCACTAAGAATCAAGACTTGACACAGTACAATGATCCATACCGTGTAGGACAGGCAGACATGAACGATGTGTATAACGCCGATGGTATATTTGCCGTTGTAAATGGAACTCCGCCAGATGAGGGTGTCATGGTGGAGCTGGGCATGGCCATTGCCAAAGGCAAACGCATCTTTCTCTTCCGGGATGACTTTCGACGATGTACAGACACTGATACATACCCATTAAACCTGATGTTGTTTGTTGGATTTGCAAAAGACACATGGAGGGATCACTACTATACAAGCATTGATGAGATTAAATCTCCCAGAAAAGCATTATACCAGTGGGTGCATTCCCAGTAGATACAGAGATTATTTAAATCAGGCAAGTTATAATTAATCTGTATAATGACACAGATGTCTGATGCGCGTCAAAACCACATCACCCCACAAATGAAACAGGTCGCCAGAGACGAGGATGTATCTGAAGACTGGCTTGTCCGTCAAATAGCACGCGGCTCCATAATCATACCCTCAAATAATGTAAGGCCGCAGACAATACACAATGTAGGTATAGGAAAGGGTCTAAAGACAAAGGTCAATGTCAATATAGGCACATCTACCCTACATGAGGATCTGGCCATAGAGAAGGAGAAGGCACGCGTCGCCGTTCAAAATCACGCAGACACCATAATGGATTTGAGTGACGGGGGAGATGTGGGCGCAATACGTCGTGCATTACTGGCCGAGGCGCCCATTACATTTGGTACGGTTCCCATATATGAGGCGTATAATATGGCCATTACAAAGTACAAAAATCCCATGGCACTGACAGAGGACGACTTTTTAAACGCCTTTGAGAACAATGCCAAAGATGGTGTCGATTACACCACGATACACTGTGGTATTACACGTGATATAGCAAAACGTATACTGGAAACAAAACGGTATGCTGGTGTAGTGAGTAAGGGCGGCACCATTACGGCTGCATGGATGCTACACCACCAAAAAGAGAACCCATACTATACGCACTATGACTATCTGATGGAGGTGGCAGCAAAGTATGATGTAACGTTTAGTCTTGGTGATGCACTCCGGCCCGGATCCATACTGGACGCACACGATGAACTGCAGGTGCAAGAGATGATCAATGTAGCCAGACTGACTAAACGTGCGCATGAAAAAGATATACAGGTGATGGTGGAGGGACCAGGACACGTTCCATTAAACGAGGTGGCGGCCAATGTACGTCTGGCAAAGTCTCTAATTGGAGATGTTCCGTACTATGTATTGGGGCCGCTGGTGACCGATATAGCCTCTGGCTATGACCACATAGCCAGTGCCATAGGCGCAGCAGTGTCTGCAGCCGAAGGTGTAGATTTGCTATGTTATCTGACTCCATCTGAACATCTTGCATTACCCAATGCCGAAGAAGTAAAGGAGGGCCTTATCGCTTATCGAATAGCTGCACATGCTGGAGATCTTGTAAAGATACGTGATAAATCTATAAAGTGGGACAGAGATATGAGCGTGGCAAGACGCACGCTAGACTGGGAGAAGCAGATATCCCTATCAATAGACCCCGAAAAGGCCGCTCGTATACATGCAAGAACCGGCCAGCATCCAGGAAATAATGTGCCCTGTACAATGTGTGGCGGTGCATGCGTTTACATAATGCTCCCCAGCCAACGCTCCTACGCTTCCCAAGAGCAAGAATAGTATACTGTTTAAAGCTGGCACTGTATCGTATAGTGTTAAATCTGTGGGACGTATCCACCTATATGCAACATTCTCAGAGTTTAATCGCACATTGCCATGCGCCAAGCACAGTACAGAATGAAGCCATATGCCCTCTGTTATCTTTGTTGAACATGATGATAATGAGCGTATGTCTACAATTCCAGTCTCTTCATGTATCTCTGTGCGCATTCTATACGGTATTGTCTCATCACCCTCGATGGTACCGCTGACCGCCGACCACAGTCCTGGCATTGTGGGCATAAATTGACTACGTTTTAACAACAGTATCCTGCCACTCTGACACAAGATGGCAGTGACGGCGCGCATCAGGCGTCTATGGCATTGGCCATCTTTATCATCTTTTTGTAAGCTTTGGCTGAGCTCGTACTGGACTGTATGTTTTCTTGACACTTTTGTATATACGCTAGAATCTCTTCAGTCTTTGACTCCTGCGTTGCAGTAAGAAGTCTACCTATATCCTTCCACAACTCTTCAGCATGCTTTCGCATCTCTGGATTCGATATTATAGTCTCGATTAAGTCTGCAGATTCGGACATAATTCCTTCAGATAAAGTGCGTTGTAACTTAAAGGTGGGCCCCGACATCTTTTCAATCAACGGCGTCCTACCATCCTTTGATATTACACTTGCAAAGCACAGATTCACTAAATGTGGAATACCTAGTATGATGGCCATCTTTTTGTCATGCTCGGATGCATCTATTGTGACAAAGTTTGCACCCGCGAAGAGTTTCTTGGCTACGTTTAACTCCATCTTGGCATCCCGAACAGGTATGGATACTATGTTACGGTTTTTGAGTGTGCGAATTCCTGGCCCAAACATTGGATGTATGCATACAGGGTGTATCTTGGCAGGTGTACGGGACAGAGAGCTCATTACCTTTGATTTTTCTGATGATATGTCTATAAGATAAGATCCACGCTTCATCTCCTTTGCTATGAGTCGTATTATCTCTGGAGTACGTTTTGTGGGTGTACACAACATTACATAGTCGGCCTGCAGTATGCCACTTATTAGAGACTTTGCTACTTTGACATCCTTTGTGGTGATTTCAGATTCAGTGTCAAAACCCGTAACATCAAATCCAGAATCCACAAAATACTTTGAAAACCAACTCCCCATCTGTCCCCCAGATCCAATTAATGTTATCTTCTCCATCTGTCCTCCTTTAGAACATCGCATAGTATATTCATTCCGTCTGTAACTCTGTCAGTACCAGCAGATATGCGAACAAACTCTGGATAGTGACCAAAACCAACTCCCGGAGCCAATGCCAGACCCCTATCCAAACATCGTTCTACCAAGTCTATTCCCTGTATTCCATCTGCACGACCAAATATGTACATGGCTCCATCCGGCCTCATAAACTCCAAGTTTACCTCACTGGCCATCTTGCACATGGTATCAAGCCGTCTCTGTATAGTTTGAACATTATGTGCAGTATCATAGTTCAATGATTTAAGAGCTGCGTATTGAATAAAGTCTGGTACATTAGTGAGGCAGAGTGCCGCAATACGACTCATACTGTGTATTATATCTGGATGTGCGACACCATAACCTATTCGAAACCCCATCATGGCGTGCGACTTTGAAAACGACTGTGTGACTATGCTCTTTTTGTACCCGTACTCTAGTATGCTCTTTGATGGTATACTGGAGTACTCGCTGTATATCTCATCACTGAGTATGTACATGTCGTTCTCCCTGGCATGTTGCACAATCTGGTTTATGACGCTTGGTGATAGTACCTTGCCGGTGGGGTTGGACGGATAACAGAGTACAATCATCTTGGTCTGGGGAGTTGTAATCTTTTTAATGTCTTGTATGTCTAACTCCCATCTATCTTCAAGTGTTGTATGTATGATATGTGGTTTGGCGCCGCAATGTATGGCTGCCTCCTTGTAGGCGGGCCATGTGGGTTCAGGGATTATAATCTCATCGCCCGGCTGTAGTAGTGCGTTTATTGCAGCAAATACAGCAAATCTAGCTCCCGGCGTTATGATCACCTCATCTGACTGTATCGATGTATTGTATCTCTGTGATGTATGATCTGCTATGGCTTGCCGGAGTGCTGGCATGCCCGTGGGCAGGCCGTACCTTGTGTAACCTTCTTTGAAGCCTTCTACCAGAGCATCCCCTGCTATGGGCGGAGGTGCAAAGTCAGGCTCTCCCACCTCCATGTGTATGATATCTCTACCGTTCTGTTCCAACTCCTTGGCCTTTTTGAATATGAGCAGATGTGTGGGCGTAGGGCTACTCTCCATATATACGGCCTCACTTATCAGGTGGTTCAGAAATCTGGCAGCGATATCTTGACTTAGATTTATGGATTTGGCCTCATCTAGTATGAGTTGACGCAGTGCAAATTCACGGGTCCCATTCGATATGGATAACCCTCTTTGACGTTTTATATCTCCAATCTGTCCAGTTATGTCACTACGTCTCTTTAAGAGGTGTATCATCTGTAGTGTTATATCATCAATTTTTTCTCGTAGAGTATCAAGAGAATCAGTCATAGTACTGCTCCTATGTGACCTGTCAGCATGGCGTGATCTGCTAGTACCAAAGATGCCATGGCATCTATAACCGGCGGTGCCCGTGGTACCACACAGGGATCGTGCCTGCCTTTAACCTGTAACTTGGCAGTCTTCATGGTCTCTGTATTTATGGTGTACTGGGGTTTGGCTATGGATGATGCAGGCTTGAACGCCACACGAAATACTATGGGCATTCCATTGGATATGCCCCCCAATATCCCGCCAGAGTTGTTGGTCGTAGTCTTTATCGTATCATTCTGTATTGTGTATATGTCGTTGTTTTTTGAACCAGTACTCTTTGATCCCGCAAAGCCAGAACCAAACTCCACCCCCTTTACAGATGGAATAGAGAACATGGCGGCCGACAAGTCTGACTCTAAGGTGTTGTATATGGGCTCTCCCAAACCTGGAGGTACATCTGTTGTGACCGACTCTATTATGCCTCCTAATGTATCTCCATTACTGCGGGCTTTGATGATGGCATCTCGCATGTCTGCGGCGGCACTCTGATCTGGGCAACGTGTGTCATTTCCGTATATCTTGTCATGTGTGATATCATCGGATATATCTGCCTGTACATCTCCTATGCTTGTGGTGTACGAGTGAGTCTGTATGCCTAGTGTACTGTGTAGTAGTTTACGGGCTATGGCGCCTCCCATCACCTGCGTGGCGGTGAGCCTTCCGGAGAATATGCCTCCACCCCGTGGGTCGTTGTATCCACCATATCGTACTTTGGCTGTGTAGTCTGAATGTCCTGGTCTTGGCATATTTAACAGGTTGTCATAGTCTGTGGATCTGTGGTCCTTGTTGTGGATTATCATTGTTATGGGCGCACCTGTGCTTCTCTGATGATATATGCCTGAGAGTATCTGTACTTTGTCTAGTTCTTTTCTCTGGGTAGTTATGCTGGATTGACCTGGCCGTCTCAAGTCTAACATGGGTTGAATGTCAGACTCATTTAGTGGTAAACCTGCAGGACACCCAGTCAGTACTGCGCCCACACATGTCCCGTGACTCTCACCAAATGTTGACAGTACTAGTTTGTGTCCAATTGACGCGCCAATCATATTATGTGGTTATAGAAAGGCGTAATTATATTTTATATTATACGGTATGCTGCAAATTCAGATGATCCAAATAATATATGTGAATACAGTAATTGTACAACACACAAGGGACTTTCTAACATATAGCGAGTAATTTTAGTATAACAGAATGCCATAAATTATAGACAGGCGGCTCGGTAGCCGCCTGACCATATATGATATGCAGCGAATAGCCCATTTGGCATCCAACATGCATCATTCTGCGCCTAGTTTGGATGTGAGTGTATCTCCCGAGCATGTCAGATATGTCGCCCTACAAGTTGCGGTTGCTTAAGTGTCGAAGTTTGAACATTATCTCAAAGTTAACAAGATCGTAAAATATGAGTTTTACCGCATTCCATCATGCGCAAGGCTGTGGGGTGAGGCGGACAGAACTCCGTCCTACGCGGTCCGGGATCCGCATGGCGACCGGACTGTTCAGGCTGCGTTAGGTCACAAATTATGAAACGCTGTATAAGCGCCAAACCATTTTTATAATAATAACATAGTAATGTGCACATGGTTTTTGGGCGGCAACGGGGTGTTACAGGATTACACCGTCAGGGAGGCTGGCGGCATACAGGCATAGCCGTAGTGGCACTGATTGCGCTTGTAGCATGCCTTGCTCCTGCAGTAGATGCCTATGGCACTACACACGATCGCACCGTGTATGATCAAAGCAGCATTGACTCTCGGATCAGTGCAGAGGTGGACAGAATACAGGCGCTATACGCAGCAGAAGGACAGGCTGCATTTGATACAATCACGTCTGCGGGATTGGCAGACGCTAATACGGCAATTTTGTACGTAGTGGATGCTGATACTCTGCAGATAGTGGCACATGCTTCGGATCCCGGACAGGTGGGTCAGGTTGCACAAACCCTGAGAGAGGCAGACAAATCCTACAGCCAAATTCGTGCCGATCTGGCGCAAAATGACCGAATATGGGTAACGAACATAGACACAAACCCCGCCAACTTGGAGTTTCAGACAACGCGCACACTGTTGCATCTGCATGACGGCTACATCTTTGCTGCGGGACACCTCCTACCGGATACCGAAATACAGCTGTTCATAGAGGAAAAAGTAAAGATGTATGACTCATATGGCGATGCAGAAGAATTCTTTGATAGTATTACCCCTGACAATCCGGTCCTTACGGATGAACTGTACCTGTTTGTGATAGACTACTCTGCTTGGATGCGGGTGGCAGACGAGGTGGTACCCGCCCGAGTGGGACAATCCGAGACCATACTGGACACCTCCGCTAGGTCCGTAGATGATGTCCTGGCGGATCTCGGGGAGAATGAGGGTACATGGGCAGAATACACATTCCACAACCCTGGCACTGATATAATACAGATCAAGCGTACCTGGCTATACCTGCATGACGGCTATGTCTTTGGCTCCGGATATTATCCCAGCGATTCTAGGGCGCAGGCACAGGCAGACTCGGCCAAAATACTGTATGATGCCCATGGCCAGGATGCCTTTGGGATGATAACACCGGCAGCACCTGATCCTCTGTCAGTACAGTCAACCTTCGTACTGGATGCGACAACCTTGGAAGTGGTCGCTCACGTCAGGGCGCCCAACTTGGTGGGAACCACCAATACATATCTTGATGCGGCCGACAGGCCATTGGAGACTATACTGGCAGAACTGCAGGATGGCGGTGTCTGGGTGTGGCACATGGACAGAAATCCTGCAACCCAGACCAACCAACTCACACGTACGTACCTCATCCTGCATGATGGATACCTGTTTGGCGCAAGCTATTCGCTGCCCGACTCTAGGATACAGTCGGTAGCAGATGACGCCATCTACACCTACAGGAACGACCCGGAGAGCGGCTTTGAGGTGATAACCTCCGGGAAGCTAAACAGACTGGACATATACCCCGGTGTCAGAAACTTTACGCATATAGTCGCACATGGCACACTGCCGCACCTGATCGGACCGCTTCCGAGCTTTCAGATAACAAGATCCAACGCGGAGATATGGAGCGTGGCCGCGGAAAGCGGAGGCACGGTATGGTCACTATACTCCTTTGTAAACCCCTTTACCGGTGCGGATCAGATCAAGCGAGGCATCAATATCTTATACGACGACTACCTCTTCTCATCCACCTACACCCTCTCCGATGCAGATACCAGATCAGCGGTGGACTATGCCATATTCACCTATGAGTCCAACAAGGAGAACAGTGCCTGGATAGACATAATCACCCCCGATGAACCCATCATAACCGATGATCTCTACCCGTTCGTCATTAACGCTACATCCTGGACTAGGCTGGCCGACGGCGTAGTGCCGGACAGGGTCGGGAAGGCCGAAACCATTCTAGATACCTCGGGCAGGTCCGTTGAGGATGTCCTGGCAGACCTGGAGGCCAACGGGAGTGTCTGGGTGACGTACACATTCCACAATCCTGCCACCGGAGTGGAGCAGCTCAAGCGCACCTACCTTCAGCTGCGTGACGGGCTAGTCTTTGGCTCCGGCTACTACACACTCGATTCACAGGTCCAAGCAGCCGCATACGGTAGTGTCTTGGATTACACCGTCAAAGGCATGGATGCCACCCTTGCAGACATCAATACAATCCCCGAGCAACCCGTCTCGACCTACGTGTTCGTGGTGGACCCGACTACCGGGATAGTCCAGGCACAGAGTGTGGACTCTGATCTGATAGATAACACCAACGACTGGGATGCCATTGTTCAGGTACTCTCTGTAGAGGAGATACTGGATGTAACGGGCAGCGAGCCCGGAATGTGGGTCAGCTACACGCATACAGAACCTGTAACAGGCCAGGAAGAGGCTAAGCGCACATGGCTTATACTGAATGATGGCCTGATATTCGGGTCCGGGTACTATTCGTCCAACATACCCGAGTCCGACGTCCAGTTTGCAGTAAGCAATGTCATACGCACCTACGAGGCCAACAAAGAGAATGACGCGTGGGTGGACATCATAACCCCTGATGAACCAATTAGAACTGATGCCCTGTATCCGTTTGTGATAGATGCCGCAACCTGGACCAGACTGGCTGACGGTGTCGTACCCGCCAGGGTGGGACAGGCTGAGACCATACTGGACACCTCCAGCAGGTCCGTAGCGGATGTCTTGGCGGATCTCGAGGCGAATGGTTCCACATGGGCTACGTATCTGTTCCACAATCCTGCCACCGGCGTGGAGCAGCTCAAGCGCAGCTACCTTGAGATGCGCGACGGGATGGTCTTTGGCTCAGGTTACTACACGCTGGACTCAAAAGTACAGTCGACACTGCACGGCCGCATACTGGAGTACGAGCGCGACGGCAGAGATGCGGTGCTTGCCTCAATCAATGTGATACCCGATGAGCCGGTCTCCACGTACGTGTTTGCAGTCGCCCAACTGACCGGAATCACAGTGGCGCAGGGCGTGGACTCTAATCTGATAGATAATACCAACGACTGGGATGCCGTTACGGCCGTAATCCCCGTACAAGACATTATGGATGTGATAAGCAAGGGAACCGGCATGTGGGTCAGCTATGAGCATACGAACCCAGTAACGGGCCAGGATGAAATAAAGCGCACATGGCTTGTCATGCACGGCGGTATAATATTTGGGTCCGGATACTATTCGTCCAACATACCCGAGTCCGATGTCCAGTTTGCAGTAAGCAATGCCATACGCACCTACGAGGCCAACAAGGAGAATGACGCGTGGGTAGACATCATAACCCCTGATGCACCCATCAGGACAGACACAATGTATCCGTTTGTGATAGATGCTGCAACCTGGACCAGACTGGCTGATGGTGTCGTACCCGCCAGGGTGGGGCAGCCCGAGACCATACTGGACACCTCCAGCAGGTCAGTAGAGGATGTCTTGGCGGATCTCGAGGCGAATGGTTCCACATGGGCGACCTATATATTCCACAATCCGGCCACCGGCGTGGAGCAGCTCAAGCGTAGCTACCTACAGCTGCGCGACGGGATAGTCTTTGGCTCCGGCTACTACGCACTGGATGCCCAGGTGCAGACATCGCTGAACAGCCGCATACTGGAGTACGAGCGCGACGGCAGAGACGCAGTGCTTGCCTCAATCAATGTGATACCCGATGAGCCAGTATCCACGTACGTGTTTGCAGTAGATCAAACCGGAACCACAGTAGCGCAGGGTGTGGACTCTGACCTGATATATGACACCAACGACTGGGATGCCATTGTGACCGTAATCTCTGAACAGGATATCATTGGTACAATAAGCAAAGGAACCGGCATGTGGGTCAGCTATGAGCATACGAACCCCGTAACGGGCCAGGATGAAATAAAGCGCACGTGGCTGGTCATGCACGGCGGTATAATATTTGGATCCGGATACTATTCGTCCAACATACCCGAGTCCGACGTCCAGTTTGCAGTAAGCAATACAATAGGCATCTATGAGGCCAACAAGGAGAATGACGCGTGGGTAGACATCATAACCCCCGACGCACCCATCAGGACCGATGCCCTGTATCCGTTTGTGATAGATGCCGCAACCTGGACCCGACTGGCTGATGGTGTAGTGCCTGCCAGAGTGGGACAGCCTGAGACCATACTGGACACCTCGGAGAGGTCCGTATATGATGTCCTTGCAGAGCTCCGGGCGAAGGGCAGCCTGTGGGTCATGTATACATTCCATAATCCAGCTACCGACTTGGAGCAGCTCAAGCGCAGCTACCTACAGCTGCACGACGGGATAGTATTTGGCTCCGGCTACTACGCACTGGATGCACAGGTGCAGACATCACTGAACGGCCGCATACTGGAGTATGAGCGCGACGGCAGAGATGCGGTGCTTGCCTCAATCAATGTAATACCCGATGAACCGGTCTCCACGTACGTATTTGCAGTAGACCAAAGCGGAACCACAGTAGCGCAGGGCGTGGACTCTGACCTGATAGATAACACCAACGACTGGGATGCCATTGTTGCCATAATCCCCGGACAAGACATTATAGATGTGATAAGCAAAGGAACCGGCATGTGGGTCAGCTATGAGCATACGAACCCCGTAACGGGCCAGGAGGAAGACAAGCGCACATGGCTTGTCATGCACGGCGGTATAATATTTGGGTCCGGATACCATCCCTGAAATAATTCTGTGTCGCCGCCTGATGTATGACTACAGTGATGTTGATCTCCCCGCTCTCCAAGCGGGCCTTTGTAGATTTGTGATACACCATCATTCTGGGCTGACAGCGTTTCATAATTCACCACCTAACGCGACTTGGACAGTCATACAACCATGCAGACCGCGCAGGGCAGCCACTATGCAAGGCGCCAAGAAAAGACATGAGTAATGTTTACTCATGTATGTAATCCCCTTAAATACTAATTATACAACTGTTTGATGCTTGAAGACAGTAGTTGGAATTTTAGTGGTGATGGCTGTACTGCCTGTAGCTGCACATGCCCAACTGACGTCAGCCGATTATACAGTAAATACTGGCGAGATGAGACTAAACTTTGAGATACCATATGACTCGCTTAGCATACTGCTTAGTCGTATACAGATAACCGACGGGACTGAAAACGTTACAGCCTCGTTCAACGACTTTGTCCGGGCGCGGCCAGGCACATTATATCTGAACATGGACACCGAAAAGATGAATATTATCAACAACATGAGTAATCCAATCTTAGTAATGAATGAGGGCGCCGTCAAGTTCGGCGGCGTAAATAATGTTGCGCAAAGTGTACCCTTGACCGGAATTATACAGGTGGGCGCCGTCATACCCCGAGGCAATGAAGACATACTCTCTGTGGCGGAGCTGTCCGTTGATCATTTTAATCATGTATTGGAACAGCATGATGCTTTCTGGAGACTGGAGATGGTTTTGAAGGATCACGATGATCAGATATTGTCATTGTTGGAGTTGCAACAAGCAAACATTCACGTGGCAATTGGTACTGAGAGCCTTCTGGCAAAGAATAGAATTGCGCAGCTGGGTATGACTGTAATAGCATGTTGTGCCGCCCATACAGACTATGATATCGTACATGCTGACCCGTTATCTTTTGCGATGATACCAGATGATGACCATGCTCTGGAAGCCACAATTGCCTTGATGAACGAGAGAGGAATAAATCGCATACTGCCGGTGTATCCGGCCGATGATCGGCATGTGCTTGATCGTATAGACCATCTGGCGCAAGTAGCAGTGGCTGAGGGCATACAGTATAACCTTCTGCATAGTGGCGAGGATATTGCCTCGTTTGTGTCCAATGCTGTGGTGTCCGATTTGATATCGGTACCTGGCATTAGACTTGGTGTGCTATTAACCGATACCGAAGACACTCCACGAATACTAGAGGCCGCCTCCAAAGACCGATCACTGACTCGCGTAATGTGGTTTGGTCAAAGTCCGAACAATGACATACTGAACAGCTCTAATGCTGCATCCTTTGCGCAAGAGGTGGACTATTCGGTACCATATCCTTCTGGCCTGGAGAATCCAGTTACAGTGTCATTGGACTCTCATGTGTATAACACACTAGATCGCGTACCCGACCCAACTGCCTTTGGTGCTTATGATGTGGTTCAGATAGTGGGACTTGCAATACTTGGTGATGTAAATATACACAAGAGTGCAGTTGATACGTTTGGGAGTTTGAACTTTGCAGCTGAGGATGTTGCCAGCGCAATTCCAGAGATATCTGGTGCATATGGCGGGTACACAACATATACTGGTCTGGATGAGAGTGGGGGGCTTACGGCTCCCGTGTATCAAATACAGACTATACGGGACGATGATTGGATTCGAATAGGCATGTATAATAATCCAAAATATACGTCAGGTGGAGCAGTATCGTTTGGAGATACAATACTCCCGCATACACAACACACTGCAGGAGAGCCACTAGTCCACGATGTAGTTCCTGTCGGTTTACTGGTGCACGAGTACGACGATCATGCGGCCGGTCTTGCTGCTCGTATGGGATTGGCATTAATGAATACTGAATATACCTTAATCGTGAATGATGTTACTAATGATGACATCGAATCCAGCATGAATCTCTTTAATGATGTGGGTATTCCAATAGTTCTTGTACATGCACCTGAACTATCTATGCTTGAGGCATCCCAATATGCGCAAAACAATGACATGTTGATAATCGGTACAGCATCAACGACAAGAATATTTGCTACACCAAACGATGACACCTTCCGCATGTTGCCATCTGATGTATGGCAGGCAAAGGCGCTGGCAGGTATAATGCAACACGACAACATACAGGGTGTTGTGGCCATCTATCCTGACATTCCCGAGGTACGTCTACTACTTGAGGATGTGGCTACCGAGTTTACCGGGGAGGTGGACATGACACATTCGTATGATGATGTAAACAATGCAATGAGTGATGCAGCTGCGTCCATACGGAGTATGGCAGACAAGTATGGCACAGGGAGTACGGCAGTCTTAGTTATGGCAGGTGATGACACTGCTGATATAATGAATGCCGCAAGAGGTACTGCCAAACAGGTGAACTGGTATGGCTCACTGGGAATAGCTGGTTCACATAAGATACAAAATGAGGCTACTGACACGATCGACCTCACTGTAATATCACCAGCAATGTCGGATGGTGGACCTGCACAGATTATACTTGATTCATTATCTGGTACACAACTACCCATGTATTCGGCAAGTCTGTTTGAAGCTGCCAGATTGGCGGGAATAGCCATGACTGAATCTGACTCCAATACCAGCATAGCCCGAGCCATATTGCCCTCGATAGCCGATGGGTCTGGCTTGATCTTTGATCATACAACTTTGGATGAGAATGGAGACTTGGCATCCAACGCATATGATATATGGCGATTAGATGATAATATGTGGACTCGTGACTCCGCGTATGATGCCACAGGTGGCTATACAACCAAGATCCCCATAGGAGTCATAACTCCACTGACAGGTCCAGATACGCAACGGGGCATACAACAGATGTGGGGGGCTCATTTGGCAATATCGGCACAAAACGATATACTGAAACAGGATGGCATGCCATGGAGACTGTCACAGAGAGTGGTGGATACTGCTACGGTCCCCAATGTGGCGCTGGATGCCGCACGCACACTGTATAATTCGAACATACAGGTTGCACTAGGTCCTCCTGACACAGCATCAATGGACATGATAGGTGAATTTGGTATAGATAATGACTTTACAGTCGTATCCTGCTGCTCGCATACACTGAATGTCAACCACACAGGCACAACATCTCTGGGCTCCACACAGATACATCAGTTCCTAACTATTATGCGCATGCTGAATGATGATCAAATAGCAAGTCTTTTGATTATACAGTCCAATAACAATACTACAGATATAATACTGAACAATCTAGTATCTAATTTTAATGGTCTACTAAATGTGCAAAGGTATGCGGCCAACGATACGTACAGCCAAATAACGACCAATGCCGAATCCACAATCTCTGGCATGCTGAATTCATACAGCAGCTCATCGGTGGGAGTGTTACTGTTGACGTATGATGATGCAGCATCAATTCTTGAGGCTACATTACACCAGAACAATCTGCAGTATGTCAATTGGTATGGACTATCTGTTGATGGTGCATTGCCTTACATACTCTCAAGTCCAGATGCCGTAACAACAGCGACGAATACCAACTTTGCTGTGGCCACGCCGGCCATACCACAAGATGTCTCTGAACTAACATTAGAACTACAAACGTCTATGGGATTTACCCCATCATCTGATGCCTACCTGATGTATGATGCGGCAACACTGTTGTCGACTACCATAATACGATTGAACGGTAACTCCGCGGCTTCCGCTGTTGCTGAAATAATGCCATTACTGGCACAAGATATGGTTGGCATAACAGGTCTGTTGACCCCTGATGTAAATAATCAAAGACTGCACATCTCTCATGATGTGTGGAGTATTGTTGGTGGCGAGTGGCGGTTACAAAAAACCATACCATAACGATTACTCGTATTTTGTCTCCAACGTTGGTAACATAAATTGTACAATACGGATGACTTTGTCCCGTAGCTGGACCTTGCCTTGTATATCGTTTGGTTGTTCAATTACAGCAATGTGTCTGTGATGCGCATACTCGCATCTGGACCACACATAACATTATTCTTGGATATCGTATACCATAGGTCATCTATTAGAGTCTTAATTTGATCATACTTCTTGTACATTGTAACTCTGCTTTTCGTTGCTTTTTTGGCTTCCTGCACCTCACATATATCATAATTATTACTAGCATTTAAGATCATTAATTGAATTTTGTTAACTATTCCCCAAACTTGTGGGGGTGAAATCCCAATTACACAAGATTTTTTAATAAGACTTTTGTGTTAACTACTATGATTCCAAGATTTGTACCAGAGGGTAAAAAATTTTTACCTAAGGTAACTATGCAAAAATTACGAAGCTTACATAAGAAAGAAAAATCAGAGAAGCGTAAACGGTATTATGTTGCAGCCATAAAGCGAAAAGAAGGTCTATCAGTTAGGGAGATAGCTGATGATGTCAATATGAGCGTCGCTACCATAAGTACGTGGTTGCGGAATATGTCAACACGTGGCGATGCCGAAGGTTATGGAACTAGACAAGGGAGGCCGCCAAAGTTTACCCCCGAACAACTAAAGGAACTAAGTGTTGATATGAAAAAATCCCCATCAGAATATGATCTGGATTCTGCCAGTTGGACATCTCCTGTCGTGGCACAGTATGCCCTCCAAAAGTTTAATGTTGAAATTACACCAGGTTCAATGCGTCGCATTCTGGTACGTAAACACATAGACTGGCCCGGTTCAGCAGAAGCGATGCGAGCAAGACAAAAATAAAGAGTCTTTAAAATTCTTTTACATTAAATTTATTTTTGTGTGTATAATATTAATTAATAATTTTTGTATATTAAATGTACAATTAATACCAAGCCAAATTTCGACTTGGACAATAATTATTTAATTTTATTGGTATTTTTTTATAATAATTAATTATATCATACTAAAAATACAGTGTTATACATTAGAGTCAGAATGCCAAATCCAAGTTGTGTTGCGCAGTGGATAATGCTAAAGTATGTTGTCAAGTCAAAGAAGATATTATGCGATTGCCGGTTGAAGATGAGGTCATTATGTATGGGAATTATATCCCTGAATAGGCACATGTGACATACGTGCATCTACGTAGGTATTTCTCAACGCTTGTCATACGACATGTCGTACGACTTGATGTTGTGGGACCGTTGCACGCTTGTCCCTCGTGCCGTCGTATGGCGTCCGGACCTGTGCGCCAGTATGTGACGGCTGGCATATGCCAACCAACAGAACTCCTTTTGTTCCTGAGACGGTTGGGGGCTGTGTTTTTTGTTCATTGTTCGAGATTACGATTAGCCGATCTATGCATATTTTGGTTCCGATGGACTTTAGGCGGCGTAGATTTAGTTAATGATCACACTGTTGTAGATTTTTAGACAGGACCAGTATGGCCTTATGCGTATAATTCCAGCCACGCTATACATATCGCTTTTATAACATCAAGCCCTTTTATTATCTGTGGAGAGTTCGGGGATTACTGCCATTCAGACTCAGGAATCTGCTGGATACGCTTTAATGGGGCTGGTTGAGCCCATACTGGACGCGGTAGTTGGGCGCATAGTATTGATGTTTGATCCGGTCAAAATCATACTATTTGGATCGTATGCGCGCGGTACACCCCGACGATGGTCTGACCTGGACATTATGGTTGTGTTGGATGAAGTAGACGACCATGGTCATGACTCTCTTGCCATAGGCCGCGCCCTAGCCAACATACGTCTCCCTATTGACGTGGTTGTCGCTACATTGGCCGAGTTTGAGCACAAGTCCAGAGATACTGGATATATTCACTACTACGCACGCAAGGAGGGCAGAGTGTTGTATGAGCGCTGATGCAGCCAGAGAGTGGCTGCAGCGGGCAGATGCAGACTTGGAGATAGCCCTTGTCTGTTCATATACAGATGCCAGTAACGCTTGCTACCACTTACAGCAGGGCATGGAGAAGGCAATCAAAGCTGCAATTACGTTCTACAACTTCGAAATCCCACACACGCACGACTTGGATACCTTGGTTGAACATCTGAAAGGCTGGAGCGTCAGTAATGCCCAACTGGACTGGCGCAGAATATCATCCTGGGTCATCGCAAGATATCCCGGCTCTGGCATATCTATAACAGAGGCTGATGTTACATACGGTATAGAAGCGGCCAACACGGTCATTGATAGTGTGCGAGCTGACATAGATGTCAGATCATGACAACACTACCTAAACTGCGAGGACCTGGTCGACATGACTGGTTGGATAGACAACAGGACACCCTCATCCAGCTGGGCTTCCCAGTTGGTATCCATCTTGATCACGAATGACCTACCCGGGGCCACACTTCTGGCGTCCTTCTCTACTAGTGTCCTTCTCTACTAGTGTCCTTCTCTACTAGTGTCCTTCTCTACTAGTGTCCTTCTCTACTAGTGTCCTTCTCTACTAGTGTCCTTCTCTACTAGTGTCCTTCTCTACTAGTGTCCGCTTGGGCTTCCCGTACCGCTTGTGCTTGCCATACCGGAGGTTGGTCGCTTGATTCCTTTGTTTGGATATGATCTTTAATTTCATATGACGCGCTATATACTTTTCTATATGGCGGTCCGTAGGGGTCTGTGATGCGGACCCGCAGCCGAAAGGCATGCGAATTATGAAACGCTGCCCACACCCCTAAATCCTTAAAGCAAGTATGTAATTATAAACAGACATGAAGGATTATGACCATATAGTGGTCTGGCTGGATTACTTTAACAAAAACCTGTCTCGCTCTCAGGGTAGACGACTGAGCAAAGACTATTGTGTATCGGCCCCAATTTTGGATGATTTAAGTTCGGCTGCAAAGATGGCCGGCTATACTGTACAAGATACAAATTATAAAGTCCGTCACCCCCGTCGTGCCAACATTAGATCAGGCTATATTACTATACCAAAGACTGACCCAAAGACTCGTGTACTGTACAGGATTGCTCCAAAGCTTGTGCGGGTAGACAAGGGCAGTAAAAAAAAATAGGCTACTTTGTTTAAAAAAACAAACAGTATAGTTTGTAAATATGTACATCTCAACATCTGTTATGAAACAGATGGGTGTAGTACTACATCAGGCTGGTAGTGGACGTGTAATAATAAGACTGAATGGAGAGGCCTCTGAGGGAGATATATTGTGTAATTCGCAGGGTGTGCGCGTAGCCCGAATTCGAGAGGTTATGGGGCCGGTAAGGGCACCATATGCTTCGGCTGAACCACTAACTAACAATATACAACGGCATATGGGTGAGCCGGTGAGTATATGCAATAGGGGGAAGAGACATTGATGTCTAAAACCTCTAGATGTGCAGAGTGTAGTGCTCCACTCATACATGATATGGATAGTGGGGAGATGGTATGTTGCAAATGCGGTATTGTGGCAGATGATCACATGCCGGATCCTGTCATGTCGCCCTTGGGTTTGTTTGATGATCAGGGTCAAAGAATGCCCCGGGTTTCGGGCCAGCTGACACTATCTCAGCATGATATGGGTGTGATGACAGGTATTGCATCTGGCAGCACAGACTTTAGTGGGAATGTTATAGCGCGGGTCACACAGTCAAAGATGACCAAACTCCGAAGATGGCAGAATAGAATCCGTATTAATGGAAATCGGGACAGGCGTACATCTGAAGTTTTGAATAGAGTTTCTGATATATGCAATGCACTGTCATTACCAAAGACAGTTTTGGAGAGTGCCTCGCTGACATATCGTAACTTAGATAGTACTGTGGATCTTAAAAATAAATCCACAGTGGCAGTTGCATGCGCCATGGTGTATATGGGCTGTAAAAAATGTGATGCCATAAGATCCATGCAGGAGCTGGTCAACTCCATCTGCCCGCAAAAGGAGGTGCGCCTCAAAACAAGATTGGCGAACCGCTACTATCGTACACTGGTACTAGAGACCGGAAGTCCCCGTTCTGAGCCAATACCAATAGACAAGTATATCTCAAAGATATCGAACATATCTGAGGCTAGTGGACATGCTGAGCGATTGGCCTTACGACTGGCCCACAAGACCAAAAATCAAGATATTAGTAATGGTCGTGACCCCGGGGGTCTGGCCGCCGCATATCTATGTATCGCAAGTATGTTGCTCAGTCCAGACAATATTCAGCGTGATATTACTGAAGCGTCGGGCGTAACCAATGTTACCGTCAGAGGTAGATGTAAAGCAATACTCTCCACATATGATATACGTGTGACACTAAATCCTTCATAATTAGCACAAGCTAAATTTCGTAGGCATTTTATATAGAATAATGATATCTGCAATATGGCAAAACTCAAGATAGTGGATTTGCATGTAAACCGAGATGGTAAGGAGATTCTCAAAGGGGTCAACCTTACTACAGGACCTGGTGAAGTACATGCCATTATGGGCCCCAATGGTTCGGGCAAGTCTACCTTGGCATATACGCTGCTTGCCCATCCAAAGTACGAAGTCACATCTGGAGATATACTGCTGGATGGTGAAAGTATACTGGAACTGACGGCTGATGAGAGAGCACGTAAAGGGCTTTTCTTGGGATTTCAATACCCTACAGAAGTGTCTGGAGTCGGATTTTCGCATTTTCTCAGAACCTCATACAACTCATTGAGCAAGGCCATGCAGGGCGAAGACCGGGAGGTCTTTATTACTGTCCGGGAGTTTCAAAAGTATCTGAGGAACAATCTTGAGCAGGTGGGTTTGGACAAAGAGTTTCTTAGTAGATATTTGAACGAAGGCTTTTCTGGAGGCGAGAAGAAGCGTTCTGAAGTACTACAGATGGCAGTACTCAAACCCAAGATATCAATTCTAGATGAACCCGACTCGGGTTTGGATATAGATGCGGTACAGGCTGTGGCAAAGGCCATTAGTGATGTATCTGTAAGTGATGCCACTGTAGTGGTGATAACCCACTATGCACGAATATTGAAGTTTCTGAAAAAACTAGACTATGTACACGTCTTTGCCAAGGGTCAAATACTCCGCAGCGGCGACGCTTCGCTGGCCGAAGAGCTGGAGAAGCGCGGTTACGAATGGGTAACACAATAAGCATACAATCAGGTGCGTCCGCCAATGGCAGACATATTTGACATATTTACAGAATATTCGTATGCGGGCATATTTGCAATATTGGTGGCATTGAATGCCGCACCCCTGCTAATGCCGCCCACTTGGATTGTATTGGCATCATTTTATACTGTAGACCCCACATATGATGTGTTGTTGCTGTCTTTGGTGGGCTCGAGCGGCGCCACACTAGGACGTTTTATACTGCAACGGTATAGCAGCTTCTTTCGACGCTTTGCTGGGCCACAAAGACGTGCCGGCTTGGACATAATAAACAAGACACTGTCCAAGAGACGGTACGGGTACGGCGTAGCCTCATTCTTGTTTGCGGCCACGCCCTTACCTAGTAACATGCTGTTTGTGGCATATGGCTTGATGGGTGCCAAAAATATTGGCATGTATGTGGGATTTTGGTGTGGGCGAGTGGTCTCGTACTATGTGATGATATCTGTGAGTCGTGTGGTCTTGGTGCCGTTTTTGCAGTTATTTCAAGACAGGTATGTGGGAATTCTTGTGGCTGACGCTGCGGGCGTAGGTGTTGTAATATTGTTTGCATGTATCGATTGGGACCTGTTGTTGACTGATAAAAAGTTACGATTCATACGACCTCGAGTGTGGCGATTATAGCGGGAATGGCAAACCCAATTATCAATAACGCTCCGGATATACGCGAGTATATCAGGGCATACCTCATCTGTCTTGTTGGCATCACGTGGTCTCTGCGCAAATTCTTGTTGGCTAGTGCCCCAAATGGTATACTGAATAGCGATATCATACAGTATATTGGAAATGCATTACTGTATATGCCGTATAATATTATTGCAGTAAACAGTATGGGAAATATTATGCATAGTCGGGCGGCACGTACTGGACCTAAACGTATCACCAAAGTCTTGCGGCCACCACTCTTATCAGCATCATGGTCCGGGAATGATGTCATGTATAGGACAAACGCAGATAGCGAGCCTGCAGCAGCTCCTGCCAGTACGGCTATCTCGTTTAGCTGTGTGGTTTGTATGTAGTATGATCCCAAAACGATAAGGGCCCCCTTTATGCCAACAAACGTCTCTCCTAAACCCCAATCCACTATCTTTGTTGAGTAAAAGTATATGGAGAGTATGGCAAAGCCCAAAATTATGCCGACCACCACTCCATGCGTGTATATGTAATATGCGCCTACTATGCCACCAACAAGCAGGCACAGTATGCCCGCCCTGTATACTGTTTTTGGTGGGAGTAGTCCTTCTGGAAGTACACCTGTACCACCACTCATACCGGTCTTTTTGGTTTTTGTATCAATACCGCGCTTGTAGTCCCTGTAGTCGTTTAGTAGGTCCACACTCGCATGCAGTGCCATGACTCCAAATATGACAAGTAGTAGATCAAACAGGTCTACTGTATGGCGTGTGTATAGTGATATTATGCCTCCCAATGTGGCGGATATGACTGATGATAACAGAAACTTTACCCTAATGGCCCTAAGCCAGACGTATGGGGACATTGTACACTCTATCAGTACCATCATACATGGTAAATAGATACTGTGTAATCGAGCAGAGTGTAACTCTAGTTATGTGTCAGGAATTTTGTACCAGAGCCTTTTGGGCATAAGGAACCATTTCACCACAAGTGCCGTTCCTACAAGGTATATCATTATGCCTATCGGTTCTATCCAATTTTGGTTACCCACACCTGCACTTATGTTTAGCATCGGCTCGACACCGTACAGGAATATGACTCCGACAGTCAGTGGGGCCATACCCACAAAGAAGAGCATTAGGGTACCTGTATCACGTATGGCTCGCAGAAGGTCTCTGTATGTACCATGCGGCTTCTTCCATTTGTTTGGACCTTGCCATATCTGCATGCCGCCGATATACCAGTATACCATACCCTGAAATATCATCGCGCCAATTATGTTTCCCAATGTTACAGGTACTAGATTGTTAAACCATGCCTCGCCCCAAGTGTAGTCGGCCCCCGCCCATATGCCTGCCGCCAAGGCAAAGTGATTCACTATACTGTGCTCAAATCCTATGGCAAAGAATACGGATACGGGAATTCCAATCAGAAGAATCTTTCCGACAATTGACTGTGTTCTGTATGCTCCCCAAACACCCATGGCAATCAACCAGTTGGCAAATATGCCTCTATAGAATAGTTGATCCCATGAAAGTTCATGTACCTTTGTGGTGCCTATCTCTGCAAGTGTATTCATTAATGTGGATCCTATGGGGCCAGCCTGACCTGCGCCGATTATTATCATCCAGCCTATGACAAAACCCGCAATCCAGTGTCCGGAATGAGTGATGGACCATTCCCAGAGCACCTCTCACCACCGGGAGCGGCGTGTCATAAGCGATATGCCGCTAGTCATGTAGTCTCCGGTTACCAGATTTGAGCCATACAGTATGACCAGGACCAATGCCGAGAATCCGAATACGGCAAACGAGAGAAACTTGGCTAAACCCTCAGACAGGTCCACGGCTACTGTGGATGCGATCATCCATGCCAAAAATGCGGCAAATGCCAGATAGACGGTTGCCTGCCAACCCATGAGTATTCCCTGAGCTGGATTCACCTTGGTCTTTGCAACTCCCAGATTACTCAATGCCCTTATGGTGTCTGGAATGTTAAAGAGGCCTGTCATTATACGTGGCGGAGACTCTTCCTCTTCAGAGTCGTCTTTTATGTCATCCTGATCCTGAGCCATGTTGTAAGATTTCTGTGTTATCTTATTTATGTGGTAGTTGTTCTGGTATGGCTATTTTGTCATACCCATGACTCATCACTGGTTGCAAGTGGCTTTCGGTTTATGAACCCCGAGTCTTTCTCATGCCAAAAACCTACAGTCTCTTCATTATACTTCCAACACAACCATACATCATCATCGAACATCTTTGCGGGAAAGTCCAGTAGCCCCTGCTCTATACTCTTTATGATAACACCAGTCTCTTCCAGCGTCTGTATGGCTAGATAGTACTCGGTAACGGCCCGGTTGAGTTGTTGCTTTGCCAGTATGAAATCAGATAGTGATGCATCTGTGGTGGACTCTAGAAGGGCCTGAGTACGTGAAACACTACTCTTTTTGGCCAGTATCATCTCGAACTTTTTTACTACCTCCGGTAGTATGTCGTTGGCCTCAGTTACAGTGAAGGACACCATGTATAATGTGAGATATATGTAATTAAATATCTTGCCGGTTGCTACGTCCCTGTAAAAATAGGAGGGCTATGTTAAGCCAAATGCAAGCATCCCATGTTTGTTATAGTTCAAAGCTGTTTATGGAGAGCTCTCGAATCATCAACTCTGATCATCATTTGGTCTTGTTGGAGGTGGTTAATCTCAGAGCATAGACTATCCGATAACATTACCAAATGGTGAATATTGTGCATACTGGTGGGAGGTTCGGAGAACCTAACACATGGAGGTGGAGTAAAGAAAAGCTTGAATGGGGTCTAAAAAACAATTTTATTGTATTTGATGAACGTAGGAAGAAAATAAACGGAAAAATTGTACAGTTTGACGTGGTGGGTGGATCATACGGCCCAATACCCGATGACTTCCACACCCAAAAAAGATTCTATAGGAGGCAACGTTATCCGGTGCCTGACATGCGGCCTATACCGCCCACGGTTCTGACTGTTTCGTATCACAGACTCGATGGTCCGCCCTATTGTGTTTAAAATCTAAATAACAATAAACCGTACTACAAGTACGGTTCCGCCTGCGTGAAAGGCTATGGACGTCGCTTGCGATATCCCACGGAATCGCCTTTATCTATAGCTACGAAACCGCGTTTCCGCCATGCATGGGGTACACTACAGGGAATACGCTAACCAAAAAACATACCCGCATGGCCATCATCTCAATACGCGACGTACCTCATCTAGCGCTCCGGGTTCCTCCATAGTGGTGGTATCTCCTATCTGCTCGCCGGTAATCAAACCTTTTAGCAACCTTCGCATTATCTTGCCACTGCGGGTCTTTGGTAGTATGGGTACTATGTGTATAGCATCAGGTCTGGCTACTGCCCCTATCTGATCGGATACCATTTTTTTTAACTCAGACTCCATGCCTACACTCTCCATTCCGGAACGCAGTACGACAAAAGCCACTATTCCCTCACCACGAATCTCATCAGGTATTCCTATAACGGCAGACTCGGCAACTCTCTCATGAGATATCAGACAACTCTCCAACTCTGCCGTTCCAATACGGTGACCGGACACCTTTAGTATGTCATCGGCTCGACCCAACAACCACATGTAGCCATCCTTGTCTTGTATGGCATAATCTCCAGGATAGTAACAGTTGGGAAATCTAGACCAGTATGTATCGCGATATTTCTGTTCATCACCCCACAGTGTTAACATCATGCCTGGCCATGGGTTGCGCACCACCAAATACCCTTTAGTATCTGGAGGTACGACAGCTCCATTCTCATCTAGTATTGACATCTCTATGCCAGGAATTGGTAGTGTTCCGGACCCTGGCTTTAACGGAATACTCTCTATTCCAGGTAAGGCCGATATCAGCATACCACCTGTCTCTGTTTGCCACCATGTATCTATGACTGGGCACCTGCCAGCACCTATTGTGTCATGATACCACATCCACACCTCTGGGTTTATGGGCTCGCCTACACTCCCTAGTAGTCTTAGGGAGCTTAGATCATGTGATTTTACCGCCATACTGTCATGTCTCATAAGCATGCGCAGTGCAGTTGGTGTGGTGTAGAATATACTGACGTTGTACTTTTCCAGTATCTGCCATGTTCTGGATGGATTAGGATAGTCTGGTGCACCCTCATACATGACCTGTGTGGCTCCACACAGAAAGGGGGCATATGCAACATAACTATGACCAGTTACCCAACCCACATCTGCTGTACAGTGGTAGATATCTGTATTTTGTATATCAAATGCCCACCTGAATGTCGAATGTATGTGAGTCATGTATCCTCCGGTGCCATGTAACACACCCTTTGGCTTACCTGTAGTACCTGATGTATATAGTATGAATAATGGGTCTGTTGACTTGACCGGTTCTGCGGCACACATGTCACTTTTATTATGAATCTCTGTCCATGGTGTCCAACTGGGTGGTATTGTATCTTCACGTTGTACAACTATGACGTGTTGTATTTTTGGTGATGATCTTAGGGCCTCCTGAGCTGTCTGGGCCAATGGGATCTTTTTGCCGCGACGATACCCGACATCTGCGGTAATCAATACGGTGGATCCAGAATCATTCATTCTGTCTGTAAGTGATTTTGCACTAAAACCTGAAAACACTACCGTGTGAACGGCGCCCAAACGGGCGCATGCCATCATGGATACTATTATCTCAGGAATCATGGGAAGGTATATTGTTATACGATCTCCCTTCTTGACGCCCAGTGACTTTAACAGGTTGGCAGCTCTTTGTACTTGGCGGTATAGTGTATCGTATGATACTGCCTGTGATGTGCCATCTTCCCCCTCCCAAAGTATGGCCGGCTTGCTGGCAATATCGTCTTGATGTATGTCTAATGCATTATATGATATGTTGGTAGTGCCTCCAACGAACCATCTGGCAAAGGGCGGACTCCATTGAAGTGTCTCTTCCCATGGCGTAAACCAGTGTAGTAGTCGTGCCTGCTCATCCCAAAATTGTACATTATCTTTTGATGCGTTATGCCTTATGGATGAGTCATTCCTTCCAAGATTTGTGGAGTATGTCTTCATTATATGATGTGGAGGGATATACCTCCGATATTAAGAAAGCGCCTAGATATGGGCGCATTTTAAAAAAATCTATTGTGAGGTCATTCGAGACAACCAATCGTTCTTTGGGGAAGGAGCAGGTATGTTGTACTTTGGTGCTGGTGGCGGTATGTCACTAGGAACATCTGTTCGAGGTGGCTCCGGGATGTCATATTTGGGTACTGGTGCCGGTATGTTACTAGGAGCATACGTCTGTGGTGGCTCCGGGATGTTATACTTTGGTGCTGGTGGCGGTATGTCACTAGGAACATACGTCTGTGGCTCCGGGATGTCATACTTTGGTATGTCCTGTGGTGGCTCCGGGATGTCATACTTTGGTGCTGGTGGCGGTATGTCACTAGGAACATACGTCTGTGGCTCCGGGATGTCATACTTTGGTATGTCCTGTGTGGGTGCTATGCCTTCCATAACTGCAGTCATGGGTGCCTCTGTAACTGGTACTTCAATCGGTGCCTCTGCAACAGGTTCTTCAACAACTGGTGCCTCTGTAACTGGTGCTTCCACAACAGCCGCTTCAACAATCGGTGCCTCTGCAACAGGTTCTTCAACAACTGGTGCCTCTGTAACTGGTGCTTCCACAACAGCCGCTTCAACAATCGGTGCCTCTGCAACAGGTTCTTCAACAACTGGTGCCTCTGTAACTGGTGCTTCCACAACAGCTGCTTCAACAATCGGTGCCTCTGCAACAGGTTCTTCAACAACTGGTGCTTCTGTAACTGGTGCTTCCACAACAGCTGCTTCAACAATCGGTGCCTCTACAACAGGTTCTTCAACAACTGGTGCCTCTGTAACTGGTGCTTCCACAACAGCTGCTTCAACAATCGGTGCCTCTACAACAGGTGCTTCCACAACAGCCGCTTCAACAATCGGTGCCTCCGCAATAGGTTCCTCAATAGCTGGTGCCTCTACAACAGGTGCTTCCACAACAGCTGCTTCAACAATCGGTGCCTCCGCAACAGAAACTTGCTCTGTGGATATTTCAGATGAAATACTCTCATCTTCTTGAATTGTTATTTCATCTGATACTTCTGTGTGTCGAACCTGAGCTTCAGCGGTGGATTGTTCGGCCAATCTGTCCTGCATATTTTTGATCTCTTCGATCTCATAGTCTACTCTTTCTAGGATTGTAGATACTTCTGCCTTTGCGGTCTTGTAATCACTCTCCTCTATTTCACTACTCTTGTATTGAATAGTCGCATCAAAATGCATTGACTTTGCGAGGGTTGATTGTTGTCCGAGTTCTTCTAATCTATTTACTAATGTTTCTAGCACTGCATCTTCGAGATCTTTTAACGCATCTAACTTCTCCTCATAAAATTTACGTACGGGTTCAGAATCTTCCTTTAACGCATCATTTTCTAAGAGGATTGTATTTAATGCCTGAAGTCGTCTAATCAAAAACGTTTTTTTACGTAATATTTTTTGTGAGTCAAGTCTCCATTGAGGTACATATACGATGGATTCCTCCTGTATTACTAAATGCCTGATGGGTATCTCTGCCAAACCTTGAAGTCCACAGTCTACGCCCACAGATGTAACTGTACCGTCAATGTCAGTTGCTGTACCAACTGCTTTCCCCACATATGCGCCATACATGTCATTTACTGGTTTTCCCATTATTCCGAGTTTATTCTCATTCATTGTATTTGGATGATATATTTAGTATTAGGATTACTATGTCAAACTGTTTTAATTATTTGGGTAAATTTTGTTAACAACACTCCACATGAAAAAGTCAATTTTATGTTGAATTTAGTGAAGGTAAGAACCGAATAATTGTAATACTCAGGTCTATACATAAGGAGGTATTGTTGCAAATCTGACTGATAGTCAAAATATAATGATCACAAATTAAAAACAACGACTGCCCGTCTCGTCTCATACATGTACTACAATTTGGCCGTCGTCCGCAAAGATAAAAACCAGTCCAAGCAGGTTTCCTAACCTCTCAAGAACCGGTTTTGGTATATGGAATCGGCGACTTTAACAAAATATCACACTTTAGATAAAATAATCTGAAATCAAGATACATATGCCCAGTTTGCCGCATCAGTCGGATTTGCAACAATGCCCTGGTTTAATTTTTTGAACAAGGCCATGACCATCATTACCCATATGTGCCATAATGCTAAGTTTTGATCGTGCCGATACAGCTACTATAAACACAATCGATATTGCAAGAATCAAAGTTGCGATCATATCAAATTCAGGTACCACATGAACAAACACAATTTCATCTCCTATGGGTCCGGTAATTTCATCAATCCCGTATCCGCGAAATATTATGTTGATGTCAACGGGGGCATCTGATGCCAGTGTCTCTGTCATGTGCGTTCCAGCACCCTCATGATGGTGTACGTTTAAGTCGTTTAATACTTCTATATCCTCCTGCATTACAACAATGTCATAGTTGATATGCTCACGGTCTACAAACATAACATCTATTCTCATGGCATCGCCAGCCGTCGGCTCGGTCGCCTTTATCATTATATCAGTTCCATCGGAAAGAACACCCATGACCGAAGCCTCCTGTTCAACCGTTGCAGATTCCTGTATCGTTACCTCTGATGCCGCAACATCACTTACCGGGACCCAAATACCGTCTATAACCTCCAAAACCTCAAAGTTGGATGTCGCCAAGTCACCATACTCGGTCAATGCAAGGCTACCGGATGCACCATGCATGTTGGCGGCCACGCGGGGTATTGCTTCAGTAAGCACGTTTGTATCTGTGCTCTGCGTCTCCAGTATGGCAGTAGCCAACAACCATACGGAATCGTACGCCGCATACCCGTATGTGCTGGCCGGTGCATCGTATAGCTCCATGTATTTTGCGTCAAGGTAATCCTTGATGTCGTTATCGACCGAGGGCACAGAACGGGTGGCGGTAAATCTGGTCTCCTCGGAGAACTTGGCAGATAAAGGATCATCAAAAAAGTAAGTTTTGGCCGATTGTGAGTTGGAGCCGAACCACCTCACATCATATACATTCTCGTAAAATCTCATGTTCTGTATTATAGACAAGAATTCGTCTGTTCCCACGTATAGTACCCCCACAGCATCGGCGCCATGCTCCTCTATCTGTGCCGCTATAAGTTCATCGAGCAGTGACACCTCCACGGAGAATTCGTTCACATCAGGATTATACCTAAAGCCGGATATCGTGGTACCGTCAAATGCCTCCTCAACGCCTTCAACCAGACCGTCACCCCACGTATCGCCGCGCACTACAGTAATCAGCACTTTTATCCCGGCATCCTCAAGCATCTCTGCTATTGCTGGCGCCTGCTGGCCGTCATTTGGTACAAGCCGGAATATGGAATCATCCATGGCCAGAATTGTTGCCTGCGAGGCGTGCGACAATACCAGTATGTCGTTGGTATCTATATAACTGGCCGCCAAACTAATGTGGGCGCTGAACGCCATGCCTACCAGCATATCAATACCGACACTGTTGAGCGTCTGAACCTTTTCCAGCGCCACACTACTCTGCGACTGCGCGTCCTCGATGGTTATGGATATTCTCCAATCGGCGCCAATACTTTCCAGATGCTCGTTAATGTCGTGTATTGCGATCTCTGCCATACGCGAGCCTTCATCACCCTCGGCCCAGTTCTTGTCAAATATTCCCCCAATCTTCACCTCGCTGGGAATTTCAGCCGACGCAATACTGACAGCCGACATCATACCTACCATTACAAGGACCAATGCGACATGCATGATGTAGAAAAGTCAATATTTCATTTAAGCATAATCTCTTTTTAGGAGCTGTAACATCCACGTTACCTGAGATATAGTGTAACACATGTCACTTGGCAGTGGTGGCGTGTGTCATTTATGTTACGGAACAGGGTTCTCTCGAAAATACGGTTGATGGTTTCTCAACCATGAATAGTAAATCATAAATACTATATTGTACAGTAAGGTACATGGCACAAGAATGCACTATGCGAGCGGTGACACGCCGCCACAACCTAGATGGTCTCAAGCCCTATCTGGAGTATGCGAGAATGGCAACTGAGACGGTATCTTTTGTGTCCGTGCAGAATGGCATACATGACCGGTATACTATACACAACATGCTGTATCATCGTCTGCGGTCACTGTATGTGAGCTCAGTGATAACCCAAGGGTGTATAGCCGTGGGGACTGCGGCTGCCAAGAATATTGATGATCCGGAAAGGTCTCCAACTATTCGTAATCCGGTATTGGTTATCAATAATCAGAATTGGAAACTTAATCCGGTGGGTGAGGCATATGTTGCATGGTGCAATATCGGAACGCGTAAACATCCACATGCAATAGCCATCCCCGTATCAAAAAATGTTGGGGATATGGTGTCGGCATGTAGGAAGGGTGAGCTGCGCATCGGCCATGACAGTTATACCATAACGTATTCCAAGGAGGTACCGCCCCCGCAAAAGACCGAGAGGGAATTCACCAGCATCTCTGAGTTGGTAAGCGGCATAGACTATCTGGGCGGGGAGCCAAAACGTATCATGGCGGCAGATATGAATGCCTGGGGTGTGATGGTCGGGGATGGCGAGACCATCACAAAGTTTGACGTATCGCGTACCATCCAGGATGTTGTAGATGCCAAACTATACAATACGAAACATGATGTACAGCGCAGCCAGCGGCGCTACGAGCGGCGGCATAAGCGGCCGATATCAAACCGTAAGGTAGAGGCAAAACGTGAAAAACGCATACTTGTGTCTGGCGGTGAACGCAAAATCTTCAAGGATGGACGGGACATAGCACGGCTGGAGCGTGTGCAACAGACAGAGATAAAGAAGGTTGATTCTGAGAGAAGGGCCGCCATGAAAACTGTAGAGACCAAGGAGGAGAAATATATAGTTAGGAAAGAGTTTGCTGCACGGAAGAAGGCCGTTAAGAAACAATATGATGCCACAATTGGAAAGCTAAAAGGTATGCGAAATGGTAGGCGCCGCACCATGCAAAACATACAGAAAACTGATAATGAAGCCAAAAGACACCGTGTATCGCAAGCCACAAAAACATTGGACCACACACTGCATGCGGCCAGTATTATTATAGTCATGATGGCCTTGCGGAATAATGCTGTTTTGGTGACAGAAGATCTCACCCACATCTCTGATGGATGGGGCAAGCATGGGAAGTTTGGCAAATCCCTGCGTCGTAAACTGTACAGCGCCGCCATGCTGAAACTCCAACAATACATACGATACAAAGCCGCATGGGAGGGGGTTGAGACATTAAACATCATACCACGCAATACGTCTGCCTTGTGTTGCGTGTGCCGCCACGCTTTGAGTGGCAATTATACTTACCGGACGTGTCCAAACTGCAAGGTTCGCGTGGATAGAGACGTGAACGCGGTCTGGAATGTGTGGCGGACAACCGCCGCAGCCCGCTATGGCCTGAAGGTTCGGCCTAGTCGAGAAGAAGCCCAACGCACACCCGATGTAATCCTCTGTCCGGGTGTGCTGGTACGGGGAGGCCGGAGCCTCCGGGTGGATCGCGAATTTGACACGGGTGGTGTTTAGGCATCAACCGTATTTTCGAGAGAACCCGGAACAGGCAAAAAGTCGTGATCTGAAAAAGGTTAGGAGGTGTGTGACCTGATGAGTGGTGTTAAATTTGTTACTTGTCTTGGAAATTCATTGTCGTGCGCATGCACATGAGGAATTTCAGCGGAAATGCAGATCTGAATGGAAATGTGGATCGACCAGTGGACAGGCGCTATCTGTTACAGAAATTGCCCACGTTACAGACCATGAATTCTGCTCACAACATTCCACAAGAAAAAGTCAATTTTATGTTGAACCCAGCGAGTTGTGTTAGATTTTGTCATTTCAAAAATTTAAATTTCACACCTTACCACCATATGCTGTTGATAAGAAAAGAAGAGATGGTACAGATCATGCGATTTATTTCAAAGCGATGGGATGATATTGCGTCTAATCCGGATAACCGGGTCATGATGTCGTTGCCCGATACATTCTGGATGAACTCTGTAGGAGGCAAAGCAGGTAAGGGAAGATGGGTCACTATGCTTATGTATACTGAGAGTGATGAAGATGCGGAAGCCTTCAAGGAGGTATTGCTGAGGTGGCAGACAAAAGGCATGCAAAAACAGCCTAGCCCAGACCTGATCAATATAAGCAGCTCCTCTCGTAAAAACAAATGACCAGTGCAACTTAGTTTTAAAAACAAAATCGCTCAGGATCATACGTGCCTATAAGACACATGAAAATTTAGTATCTGAATTTACCGATGATATAACACAGAACAGTTGCGCAATATACATACACAAAGTTGTTATTATGATGTGCCTACAAGTTGTAGTGTGCAAGTTGTAGATGCTCGCCTATATGCTCAAGCCAAGCATGGTACAATGCGACGTCGTGATGGCTTCACCATAAACCATGTAAAACAGGTTGTTGACACATTGACGGATGCGGGTATAGATGATGATGCCATACTAAGTGCGGCTTGGCTACACGATGTAATTGAGGATACGAGTACGAATTATGATGAAATAAACAACAAATTTGGCCGTGTAATTGCAGATATGGTTTCATCTCTTTCCAAGGATGGTAGATTGCCTAGACACTCACGGGAAACAGAGTACGCGCAGCGTCTTAGTACTGCCTCGCCCCGGGCAAAAGTAGTAAAGTTGGCGGACATACTAGTTAATCTGAAATCTGTCACTGACTCGCCTATGGATGTGGTCAAGATGAGAAGAAAGACATCCCGTCTCCGAATGTATCTGTTGGCCATACGAGACGGAATGTATCTTGACGTTTCCACTATTCAAAATCAGATAGATGTTACACTAGAGTCATGTGGGCTAGAACCTGTATTCCTAAACGACACGCTTAGTCCAAAATCGTAACTGAAAATATAGTCAAGTCGTTGTAGATGTCTTGACTGTCTGTGAATGTATCTGGTTCCACAACCACTGTTAAACTAGTTATGTCTGCCAATTGTCTCACATCAGAATATGGGAATACAATCCATACCATACTTGCACCATCTGGAGTCAGGTTCTTTGATATTGTACTCGGCGTTAATGTATTGGTGCCATTAGGACCAACACTCCGTAACTGTATGCTGTCTCGCCATCCATCTGACAGTGTGATGGGTTCACCAAATGATAGAATCAACGTTCTAAATTTTTCATAATAGTAACCAGAAGATAATATGTGAGCATCTGTTGTGAATGATTCCAGTGAATGATCAAACATGCGCACTTCCGAATCAAAGTTATTCAGGGCAGTACTGAGCAGAAACGTATAGATTTTCCCTGATGCTATAATTGTCACCTCGCGATGTTTGGTCTCTATGGTGCCATCATCTGAATCAAGTACATCTGTAGCATCGAACATGAAAGCATCAAGGTTGTTTATGGTTGTTGATATATTGTTTAAAACCTGAAAGCTACCGTCATCTGCCAGACCCTCTAAATCTGCAAGCCTACTTTCACGAATAGAATTTAGCGTGTGATTACCTGCTTCTTTGATGTGTAATGTTATGTTTGAGGGTATGATATCAGCTGTGGGATTTGTTGCTATTACATTTGGCTGTCCGATACTGTCCATACTTTGAACAACCCACCTTTCAGGAAACTCCATGAAAAAGCTACCCTCTATATTGACATACGGTTGGCCTGACGGGGTATCGTCTACGGCCTCTTGTACGATCACCAAACCTTCCATCCATGGGTGGACAATACAATAGTATGGATATTCACCAGGCATGTCAAATGTGTGAGAAAATTCCTCGCCTGGAGGAAACAAACCGCTATCGAATACGCCATCTGGACCACCATCTCTAATTATGCCACTGGTGGCAGTGTGGTATGTTGTGTCAATATTCTTCCAAACTACTTCTCCACCCACATTTATGGTAACTGTACTGGGTACAAAACAGTCGTCGGTCTCTTCACAACCGGGTATGGCCGATCCTTCCTTGTTGAGTACGATTGTGGGGTCTTGGTCTGCAAACGTTGTGGGGATGGTTACAGCGCCCAATGCAACTCCTACTATGATAAATACTGATACCATCTTTGCTGAATGCAATGCCATTCTCTCCATATAACGTACTATAAACCATGTATCAAAAAATAGTACTGGTAAGAAGTTGTGATCGGGAAAAAATTGAGGAACTGGGAAGTTATGGTAATCTAAAAAATATTGGAAACTTAGGTTCCTACTGCAAACACGGGTGCTGCATATCACACGTACGTACTCAACCCCTCTTTGTTTTCAGGCACGACGTCTCATCGAATTTCGTTACTCTACGCCTACAAAAGATAAGGAGATGAGTATGTACGTATCACACCTCAACTACCTTTTTAAACATGTAGACCGTACTGTACATTAATGGTACCATACACATTCGGCGTTAGATTCCGTAAAGGGTTCAAGAAAGGTATGTTATCTAAACAGGCCGGCATGGACAGGTACGTGTATAACAAACTGCTGGAAACCTTCAAGGAAGGATATCGTAGAACAGGTAGAGTAAATGCGACACAGGGGTGGCCAGCATGAATAAGAAAGTGGAATATGTGACACTAACCGGTCTACGCTCAAAACGTGGTTGGACGGATAAAATGATACGTGAGATGTTGGGCGACCCTGATAAGACGGCTACCAATCCACACTATTCCACGGCGGCACCGATGAAACTGTATTTGGTTAAACGTGTGGAGGCGATGGAGCAAACTGTGGACATGGAATTACGGCGCAAAGACCGGGAACGGCGTTCTGAGGCCGGAAAGCGCGGCGCCACAACCCGGGCGGCTAACGCGTCCATCAGGGCGCAACGCATCTCCAGAGAGTGTGATCTGGGATGTAATTTCTCCGATCCACTTCCCGTCGTCATTGCCAAAGCCAGAGACCACGCCGAAGAAATGCGGGAGTATCACGAGTACGAGTATCAGGCATACGTCGATCGCTGTTTGGCTCGCGGGGAGGAACCGCGGCCAAGACGCGGACCTGCGTATCCGGACGTAGCGGCAGAGGACAGGTGGGCGGTGAACTACCTGAGACATGTGTGTAGTGACTACGACTACTTACTGGAGGACGGATGCGTGATCTGGAGCATTCTGCGGCGACGGGTGCATGAAGCTATAGGTCAGGCATATCCCGAACTCAAAACGGCGGCTATGGAGATGTTATGAAAGGAGTTGAACTTTGTGATTGGACTGCAAAGTTCCACTTGGCCGGAACTGTATGACCCTGCCATACCTGGCCGAGACTGTATGCTTCTATATCATCATCCATGAAATAAACGCCCCAACTTCTGTTTATAAGCTACCAATACAATGATATTATTAAGATGAAACGCATACCATCGGGATTCTACACACTCACACCGGATGAGCGACTCGATATAGTGTGCGGTGTTGCCGGTCTTGATAAAAGTAGTAGGAATACACTACGCGATGGTATTAGTATGGGGATGGCTGATTCTTTGGTGGAGAACTGTATAGGGGTATATGGACTACCTTTGGGTGTTGCAACAAACTTTACAATTAATGGTAAATCAACTCTCATTCCGATGGTGACAGAGGAACCTTCCGTGATAGCCGCCGCATCAGCAGGTGCAAAACACACAGATGATATCAAGTCTATAGGTCCACCCCCCCACGTTATAGGCCAGGTACAGATACTTAATTATTCCAAAGATAAAATACATAACATCAGGTCGCGTAGGGAAGATATCATCGACGCGGCAAACAGTATGATATCCAGTCGCATGAGTGTGGTGGGTGTAGATTATACAATACTCACGGATACCATGATGAAGGTAGAGATAGTTGTAGATGCAGGTGAGGCGATGGGGGCGAATGCAGTCAATACAATGTGTGAGGGTGTGGCACCACTATTTGAAGAGATAACCGGTGGGCGCGTTCTGTTACGTATATTATCTAATAATCCGCCTGGTGTGGCTCACGCGGAGGCGTGTTTTGATGTGGATACTTCGGTTGCCGAGGATATCATACACGCATATGAGTTTGCATTATATGATGGAAGACGTGCGGTCACACACAATAAGGGTATAATGAATGGCATAAGCGCGGTTGGCATGGCTACTGGACAGGATACGCGTGCACTGGAGGCAGGTGCGCATGAGTATGCATCCAATAAGGGTAAGAATGGGTATGGCCCACTCTCAAAATGGGAGATAAGGGAGGGTGGACTGTATGGTGAGATCTCCATTCCTCTACGCGTAGGAGTTGTAGGCGGACTTACAAGGCATCATCCGGCCGCATTTACATGTCTAAACATGATGGGAAACCCTTCTGCCGTACAACTATCCGGTATGATGGCCGCAGTAGGACTATGCCAGAACTTTTCCGCCCTAAAGGCATTGTCTACGGATGGCATACAGAAGGGTCACATGAATTTACATAAGCGTAGGTTGGGCTGAGTCTACGCGCATGTTTGTGGGACGTGCGCTGTATTTGGGACAGTTCACACCATACTCCATTCCATATGACAAGGCCGTCAGAAAAGAGATGGGTATACAGCCGCGGTTGTGTACTTTTCTGTATAATTCCCTAGGGTATGGATTCGAACCATGCGAAACGGCGGCACTTTTACGTAGACTGATATTCTGAATCTATATACCGCTAATACGTTCACAATAATCACGTAAACTGCCCGTCAATACTAAAATGGACTGTTTGATATTTTTTTGGAAGGGCCTTACAACATGCGGACTTGCATATGGTTCCCTTAAATCTAGATAACGGCTGCCTGAACACTCGCTGCTCAGACGGATGGGCAAACTTGCCGTTAGTGAACAATATTAGCTGTAAACCAATATTCGAGTTTTGTTGACCTTTCATGATATCGCTTAACGCAATCAAACCCCCCTCAAACTGTTTCCTAATGTGCTTTACATCATCAAGTTTTTGTTTTCCTTTGTGATGTTTTAGTTCTACAAGCGATATCTTACTCTCACCTGAATCAGTGATTATACAGTCACATATGCTAATAGGTTGTGAGTCTTGACTACCATACAACCGGTCTCTTATATCTTCTCCACAATATGATGAGAATGATCGTGGTATGAGTACATTACAACCACGTTCGTTACATTTTCTAGATCGTAAATCAGCATAATTGGATGCAAGTCCAAGCGTCATGTTGACTGGGTTCTTATATTTAGAAGCTCGTCGTACTGTTTGTCAAACACATCCATAAATTCTGTTTGCAGAATGTCATTTTTTGTCAATATGGATTGTATGTTGTAACCATCATCATCTGATACAAACCTATATGCAGCAACACTGTCTATCTGTAATATCTCGGATGCGGGCAACACATTTTTGGGTTTGTTGTTTGCCGCGTGTGCTAGAATGCAATGACTTAACTGTTCAAGGAAAAATTCACTATGTGTACTAACCAAAACGTACAGTCCTGCATTTACTAGTCGTGCAATAAGTCTAGCCATTAGTATCTGATTGTTTGGATGTAAGTTGACTTCTGGTTCTTCTAGTATGAGTAGATCCCGTGGCCTCATAACATGTTTCACACACAACAAGAACACTGCCAAGTCCTTTATTGAGGATGATGCTGTATGCAGTGGTATGTCAATATGAGCCTGTCTAAAATACATCTCTGGCATTTTTGTAACATCTTGTTTCATTGTAACTTCACCTTTCAATGCCTGTTCTTCAAACTGTTGTACGATATGCGCAAACGGACCATCGTTTTTTGGCATATCTATTAACCATCTAAGAAAACTTGCTGCAGTTCCACTGATGTTGGGATCCGATAATTTTCCGGTAAATTTACCTAGACGATCATAATAATTTGAAATTATTGGCTTGTGAGCCAATGTCAGCCCACCTCTCTCTGCCGGGAAGTATATGCTGCGTGTAATACGCCCGTATTGTAGTTTTGTTTTCAAGGCATTGTAAATGGTGTCAACGTCGGGACTATGCGGGATGATTATACAAGGAGGTGTATCATCCTCCTTTATTGTGAATGCATTTTGCAGTGGTTTTCTATCTACAAATTTAACTTCAAGTTCGCCTGTATTTCCATATGAGTCATAGTTTGTATTCACAAACTCGGCACTTGTGTTTTGGGTCTCTATATTGAGGAGAAATCTTTTTTCCCCGACTCGTATCAATTTTTCTACCGGCACAGAAAAATTGTGTATAATAATTTCCCGAAGGAACTGGACTGTGTAACCGACAATCTTATCATAAATTAACGACTCTACGGTATCTTGGCCATTTACCGTATGCTCATGATGAATGCGCATAGATTCATTTCTAAGTAAAACATTGTTGCCGGCGACAGTCATGGTGTCACTTGCCGCTAATTCACGCGATTCAGATTCTGCGGTAATTATAGAGTGGATGAGTGTGGCCGCATGTGATTTACCGGAACTGTTAGGGCCCACAAATACTGTGAGTGGCTTTAAAGACACTTCACCATGCGAAATGGGGCCAAAATTTTGCATACTCAGATTAAGGTATGTATTGCCCGTTGGTTCATCGACGATGTAAGTCATTGGAAACCTCTCATTTGGCATACAAAAACTACGTGATAA
This sequence comes from Nitrosopumilaceae archaeon, assembly GCA_965219765.1. Lineage (GTDB taxonomy): Archaea > Thermoproteota > Nitrososphaeria > Nitrososphaerales > Nitrosopumilaceae > VYCS01. The sequence goes on along the minus strand of CBDCOI010000001.1, from coordinate 557,418 downwards.
TATTATAAGATTGTTATGTAAAGATTCCTATTGCAAACACCCTTGCGCGGAGAATCATGTAGTGTAATCCTCAACTACTGCCTCTGGGATTTCCTTTCACCTATTCTGGAATCGTTTAATGACTCCTAAGAGTAGGTATACTGCCCATACAAGGATGCCCAACTCAGTTTTTTTCCTGATTCACGGTAAAAAATAATAATTTTGTATATTATTTAGTACTATTCTGATGATAGGAAAACTAAAATATTCATGCTACGTCAATAAATTAAATATAAAATCAATATCATAATAATACTAGTGTAAATTTGTAATTAGAATCTTTTAGCATAAAATATTATAACATAACTATTCATGCTGTCATATTTTTTACACCATTCTGATAATAAAATTTCACATACTCTGTTATATGCCCATAACGACAACAAAGACAATGTCTACAATACTACGAACACCGGTCAAGACGAACCATACATTAGCAATCACTACAAAACAGGCAAACGCAATATCTGATGTGGCCAGAGCCAAGATAGTCGAGATATTGTATAGACGCAGTCTGACCGTCGATGAAATAGTAAAAGAGTTGGAGGGTGCAGGGATTGACAAATCAACTGCCACCATCAGACATCATATTCGAGTACTACGTGAAGCTAAAATGATTGATGTAACTCAAATTGATGAGGTTCGAGGCACCGTAATAAAACAATACGGTACAAAGATTCGCCTGTTAAACTATGATGTCGATGAAACTTTTGAGGAGGATTATCAAAAACTTATTCATAATACTACCAGTAGAATAAACAAAACACTTGGCAACATTTTATCCCAGATACGCAACCCGAAAGAGAACCAGCAACCTGACCCGTATTATGATTATTTGACTATGGCGATACTGAATCGTGCCATCACCAACGTACTAGAGTCATCTAACTCGAACAGCTAATCTACTGTGATGCCTACATGCAGATATTTTTTATTAAAATTTGAATCTAAAAATATAAAAAAATTAACAGTTTGTCAGGCATACGATGGCCAGGTCAACACTGTTGTGTTCCTTTGCTGGCCTGATGATGACACTGTATGTTTCATCAGTATTGTACGGTACGTCAAACTGGGTGGTGCGAGTTATGTGCTCGCCCCCCTGAAGCGTTTCACGCAAGAGATCCTCCTGACCAAATGTACCATTTCCATATATGGGCCAATGCCTTTCATCATTAGCGTCTACAAAGTAGAACTGTCCGCCACTGACAGTTGCGCTTTGCGTATCTATGTTCATCATGTTTATTCGTACCTTTACAAACCTGTCATTTGGCCTGACATCATCTATTCCATCATGCACATCTTCTAGCATGATGGCATACTCTATGGGCCCTACTATTACCGGCTCACCATGCGACACCTCAATTAGGTTTGGTTGATACAATGTATACGCATACAGTGCTATTACCATGGATCCTATTACGGCCCCTAGAACTACTACCATGCCTATTCGCATCATTGATTTGATTGAACACAACACCCGTATATAGCAAGCGCACCGGGCGCATCAATGGAATATTTTAGATATCTAATCTGTGGTCAAAAACTTTATTTCTAAATTCGAATTAAGAAATATATGCCATCAACGCATCCTTGGCAACAGTCCTGCGAAATCTTGGTGGAAAATGTTGCAGTTGCAACTTCAGTGAATCAAAATGCAGTCAGCTTGCGCAACTTCTCTAGCTATGTTTTTTAGGCACTGGGAAGAAACGCTGACCTGTTGTACAGTGGGAAATTGCTGACCCAGAATGGGAATGTGGGTCAGGTCAGCATAACTTCCCATACATGAGTATTTACCAACAAATAATTAACACAGATGAACAATCTATCGTAGTGATTTTAATTTTTCAAATTCATTCTCGACTTCATCTATTCTATTTTTTATGTCGTCTGCAAGCACATATTCTTCAATTTGTTGGGCGTTAACATACATTCTCTTTAACTCATTCAACTTATATTCAATTTTTTTCAAATCATTAAGATAGGAATTATGTTCCATGTAACACTGTTTAATTACATTAAATATTTAAAACTAAGGAATTATATCTCAAAGTTATTACTTTCAAATAATTCAGAAAAAGTTAGTGTATGTTTAACAAAAGGTGTATTGGAAAAATTTTTAATAATAATTAAGAGAATTAATTGGGAGATAAGACCTAAAAACTAAAAATGTTAAGTTTTATACTATACTCTATACGTGGACTGGAAATGGGTTAAATAATGAAACTAGAAATGTTGGTTTGTGGTCGAAATTAGGGTCAGGTCAACATTAAACCCTCTTAGTTCCATATATGGACGTAAAAAATAAAACATTTACTGTTTATTATTTACTATGCTCGTATTTTATTCTCTCGTTCCTGCTGCTCTTTTAACTCATTCAGACGTGCATTTCCACGGTCAGCCAAATATGTCTCTTCCAAATCTTCAAAACCCTTGATGAGTTTTTCAATTCCAGTTATTTTATCCTCTATTGTTATCATATATTCTTATGCATGCTTAATCTTAATAAAGATTGTGAAATTATGGAACTTGGAAATTACAGCGACCTGATTTTTTTGGGAAAAAGTGACCTAGGCTGGAAATGGGGGTCGGAGTGGAAATGGGGGCCAGGTCAGCATAACTTCCCAGTTCCCTGGTGTGTGAACTATGCCAAATATGGCGCCTGTTTCAAATGGCCCTCACTGTTTAACATGCCTCCGTTTCCGCCCCATTATATGGACCTCATTTCCAGTCAGGGTCAGTTTTTTACCACCCTTGTTTAGGTCAGCGTTTCTTACCAGTGCCGTTTTGATTCTGTAGGGTAACATGGTATGATGAGTATGTTTACAATCGATTAGCCTATACGAACTTAATGTTCAATATCAGGTCAGATTGGTGTATAAGTTTCTGTAGTATTTTAGTGACATTGTAAATCTCAACCACAATCGTAAACTCGCAGATGTAAACGATGTTGTCACAAGATGCCTCAAACACACGATAAAGTTCAACATATGCACAAGATAAATTGAGTCTTTAATTCCATGTTGTCGTACCGACCCGGCATGCTTGTTAAAGATTTACGACAATGTGGGTTTTTAGTTTTTAGTGTATGGACGCAAGTATCTTGGGATTTACCCCATTGTCTAGCAGATTATTGCGCAATTTTTGTGCCCGTTGTTTTTGACCTACTGCATAAAATGACTTGGCAAGACCGATACTAAGCAGAGCATCATCGTCGTATTTCAAACCCTCTTTGAACTCATTAATGGCATCCTTGTGCATGCAGCGAGTGGCCAAAATATTGCCTCGGAGCAGATGCGCCATAGGGTTGGTAGGCTCTAACGTCAATATTGCATCTGCCATCTTTAGACCATAATCCAAAAATCCCCTTCTACATAATACACGAGCTCGATTTATGTGGAGATTTATTCTGTCATATCCATGTTCATCCCACTCTTTGCACAACTTATCTAGTTCTGCAGTTCTGTTCGTTCTATACGCTATGTCTGCCATAAATTCAAACAACCCATTCAATTCATATCCCTCATAATGAATTTTCAAAAGACCGTCTAACAACTCTTCCCACATATCGGCGGCCATGTATATTTTAGCACGCAACTCTGTATCCTCTTCTACGTTTAATTCCAGACATTCTGTCATGTTAATTGCATGTTCTGTATGTCCATCTAGTACTGCATTTCCTATCATTCTGACAGTCTCTAAAAGTTCCTCAGAGTAAACTGTCTGACACATTAGATTCAGATCTTCAAGTGTATCACGTTTATTCTCATCAAATGTGCCTATCAACCAATCCATATAGTCTTGGTCGTCTGTTATCTTTGACATGAATCTAAAATAATACTCACCAAATCGCGTAAGTCCATCCGGTGGTTGTACCTGTAACCCATCATCAAATACCGCATCAGAAGTTGAATGATCTTCACTTGGTTTTTTTATACTATGTTTTGTGGCGTGTAACATTTCAACTGAATCGTCATCGTCCTGACGTCTTGTTTCTTTCATACATTACTATGATATGTATAGACTTTAAGATTTTTCTGTATGTATGATATCTCTTCTAAACAATATTTAGTTAGACGGTATTTCATGATTTACTGTAGATACGCCAAAAAAGTATATTCCTAAGATATGATTTGAGGGGGTTTAGCTTTTAGGTGTGAAATAGATTTTGACCATGTATCTTGGCATGACATCACCATGCTTTGGGCATTGGTGGCCCATATCATGCGTAAATGCCAAACCCCCCTCAAAATCGATAAATTTGCCATATCTGGTTTTAGGCGTAAATGGCATACTGTATAGGGGGGGTTTAGCTTTTAGGCGTGAAATGGTACACGTATTATTACTGTACTGTTTGCGGGTATGGCAGGCGTAATTCTTTGTAGGCGCAAGGCATGTTTTTACCCCAAAAGGGCAGGGGGTTTTGGGTCACATTTGCCCTCGAACGCACAACATTTCACCCATATGGCGTCCGATATAGCCCCAGAAGGAGGGGTCAAAGAACGATGTTTGTGTGGCTTTATGGTTTTTCAGACTGTCCGGTATAATTTGGGTATTGTCTGTGGGGTGCTTTTTTGGCCAGATGTGGCATACAATATGGTGTGATATAATTGCGCAGCATACTATTTACCCCAAAAGGGCAGACTAATTCTGCCCCCATCAAAATCATACATTTGGCGTATAACCGATCGCAATACCATCACATGTTTGTTGCCACAGTTGGCACACCTGTATACGTCGTATCGTTTAGTGTATTCAGAACGGTTGTGATGCGAGATGTCCTTGTGGCCCTGTGGTGGACCAGCTTTGCGACTATCCAGGTCCATGTTAGTATCATTCTTGGTGGAATATTCGTTTTTGTTTGCGGCGTTGTCGTCGGCACTCTCTGAATCTAGAAAGGCTTCCTCTTTCTGAAATTTTTTTCTCTCGGCATTATACATTGAACCGGTAGAGGAAGGGACGTTCTCGTTTTCATAATAGTTGAGTCGTCGCACCAAATATTCAATCTCAGATTCGTATCTGTCTGTCATTGATGCCTTTTCCTCTTTCAATTGAATTACTTGAGACCTGAGTTCCGCATTCTCTTTTTCTAAAAGATCAATTTTGTGGTATATTTTTCTTAATTCCTTTCTGAGTAGTGCGGAATCTCCCATTAAATTGTCCAAATTTGATATCAGCTTTAAATCTTTCTAATCACATCTGCCCCTTATGGATGGACCTGAGCATATACTCATCTCTAGGCCATGTCCTCCACCTGAACCCGATTTCACTGGCTCAATTGGAGTTGTACGCACTCGCAAACATGCAAAATACAGGGACTTAAAATTCAATAAAAACTAGAACTTCCCACACTCTCTTTCTCTTTTTTTTCGTTCAATTTAACCAATTTTCTCTCTAGGATTTTAATTTTGTGTCGTAGTTCTCGTTCGACTTGTTCTCCACATGCTTCACTCTTTAACCACTGATTTTGTTCCTCTAGTTTTTGTCCGGTCTCCCTCAGTCGGTTATTATCTCTCTTTAATTCTGCTATAATTTTATCTTGTCTGTCCATTTTTAGAATCCATTGTCTTAAAACCATATCAAAACTACTCACTTCCTTTTTTCTGGCCTCCGCTTCTAACTTAACCAATATCTCATGGCTAATCTCTGGCTTTATTGGTTCTGACGTCATTACTGTCACGCCTAAACTCACGCCTAAATAAAAATATAAGTACACGTCCAAAAGCACATACTCAGGCCTATTGAAAATTCACGCCTAAACTGTCTTTATTACGAGTACATACAGGCATAAAGTTGGAAACGGTCTGAGTGTGTACCACAATATTTCACCCACATGATACACTGCGCTGTATAGGTTGAAGACGATATGCTGAATGGTTGCAGGACTGCTGTACGATTTTTTAGACTGTGGGTCCAGTAATCACATATGTGGGTTGACAGACGTTATCACCATATACAGAGACGCCATCATGCCCTACAGAATCTATACTATGTTGTCTTTTTTGGGCGGATGAATTTGCTCAAAAATACATCCAATAACCCAAAGTCAAATACTGTAAAAACATAAGATTAGAAATGTATGTCGTCTGAACTATTTTATTTTGATGTATGACAATACTGGGACTCTAAATCAAATGAACAGTTGTGTATACGCGCTTCATAAAGGGTGGACACTACAAAGCACCACGCTTTTGAAATTATTCATTCAATAACCCCTGTGCGTAAAAGTCGGTTTTGTATTGTATCGTATACTTCCTGCGAGACACATAGGGCGTTCTGCGCATCTACACTAGTTGCCGTCACTTTGTTTTTAGAATGTTTATATATATCCTGCATGGCTATACGTGTCAATCTTGATACTATATCCTTGCGCATTTTTTTATCGACCAGTCATGTGGTATCGAGTTGTACAACGTATAGATGTCTGCCGTGAATGGAACTTGGATACCATTTAACACCAATACTGATTTTAACAAGCTTACTATTACACGATGAGATATCCAACATATCATACTCGGCGCCATATCAACATATCTGGAATTCATAAATTCCATATCGTCTTTGGCATATGCAAACCACATTTTACATTCGTCAACTTTGGAGTAATTTTGCGCATACAGTGTAATCCCCTCACGTAACGCATAATACGTTACAAACCCACAAACGTTGCCTGTCTTTTTTATTGCGCCCGGTGTTGTAACTACAATATCCTTGCCAATATGCAGGGTGGTAAGGGCGCGCCGTATAGATGTGGCTGTTTCGCGTCGGTCAATACCATCTGGCATCACTACTAACAGGTCTATATCACTATCTTTAGTGGCCGTACCGCGGGTAAATGACCCAAACAACACAACACGAATTTGTTGAAACTTTTCTACTATTGTATCGGTCATGCTTTTGATGAGCATTGTAAAATCTATGTTACCATCTTTAGTCACTTGCGTTGCCGTCATGTGCTATAATGACGACTGTTCAATATTAAAATAGTATTTGTCTTGTCAATGATACGTGTTGTATGGCCATGATTTTTGGTACCGCATATTGGATAATAATGTCAGATAATCAAAGGGTTAATGCATAATCCAAGTTCATGAAACAACTTACCATCTGCTGATACATGTCGATAACTTTTACTCGAGTCTAGTTGTACACTGTGGTAATCATTTATCATACCTGTATCATCAAAGACTGGTTTTACATGGTCAAGACTTCAAATGGCACATCACAGGCAATACGTCCATACTGCAGAAGAGCATATCACATAATACGCAAGAATACAAAGATTATGGACACTTTCGTATATCGTCGTTTTAATACAATGTTGTATCGGTATGCCTTAATGAATTTTCAGCAAAGAATTACCAATTAAATATCATTCACAATATGCCAAAGTATACTGTTTTTCATGTCTGATCAAGGCGGTATCTGTCATAATTATTGAGAGTGTTATGGTCCACACATGCATGGTGCAGAGTGGCCAGATGCATCTAAATGGTCAATTTACACGAAACATTATTTTGGTGTTTAAATCAGTGCGGATTTTAAGGAAAATTTTCATTGTATTGTATACATGTCTAATTATAAGCAATGAAAAGGACAGAATCTGTTTCAAGTTGATGGTATATGGAATATGCATTTCTTGCCTAACTGCGGGGCTTGCATTTTATGTATTATACAAGGAGCAAATGTCACAGGTGGCCCGCCGTCATTTAATAATGTCTATATGGTTGCCGGCCATGATTTGAGGTGTCATATACATAACCATTATGATAAGTGTGACAGCAAATATGTGACCATTCCTTTAATCATTCATTTTTTATTTTTTTATATTGCCATGCAAGACATCCTATCTGAATTTAGAGACACATTATAAGACGTATGCCTATTGAAATTCGTGACAGCTTGCTGGCCGCTCACATGTGTCATATTGTGCCTGTTTTATGATGTTTCTAAATTCGAATTTAGAAATCTTAATAATTCAGGCCTATTATGCATGTACAGAGTCTTTGCAGTTATAGTCTATGTGGCCGGTCACATATTTTGACATCATATGTGTGGCAAAAAAACGCTAAAAATAATGTGTTACTAAAACGTAACACCGGTGTGTAACGGATTGTGTATGAGACTATATCTTACATGATATTGCGGTTTTTTGTCAACTCATACATGTTGTACTGTTACAATAAATTTAGTTACTTGTGATAAATATTATAATAAATTCCTTATTTTAGAAATTATAATATATTTTATGTATAATTTTAAAATGTATATGATTATTAAAAAAAAGTCTACTTATTGTGAATATATTTAGTGGTAAATAATGATATTAATATATTAATAAATATATCATATCATATCAAAAATATGATAATAAACTAGCAGAAATTCCAGTTTTTGGAAAGTATCGCCCAGATTGCCTGTCTGCGTGCCCGCAAAATCTGAGTTGGGCATCGGTTAATGTTGCGTATGTCGATTATACATTTGAGTATTGTGGTACTTTGTGTGCACTAGTGTTTAGCCGGCCTTTGATATGGCTAGGTGTGCGGACATACATGGACTACGAATGAACTTCCCGGTAACTGTCGTGGGTGCAACTCGCCGTATTGGAATAAGCCTAGGACTAGATGAGGTCATTTGAAATTTTACGTCGTGTTATAACTATCTAAGGTGTGGACTGACTTGTTGAATTGTGTTATATCTACGTCCATCTCAAAGTCTTCTTCATTCAGTCGCGCAATAATTTTATCTGACTCCAGACCGACTGTTATCAACTTCTCCAGCATTATGCGGATTTGTTCGCCAGTCATGTATCTGAACGGGTATCTGTTTATGTGTGGATGGTTTTTCGGTGATATGGTGAGCCAACCCGGTGGTGTGCGACCATTCACGGTGTAATGTATCATGGGCAGGTTGCCATAGACTAGTATGTTATTGACAAAGAACTGTGTCGGATCCTTGCCACGCTTGCCAAAGTTCATACTGCTTGGCTTATCGGGTATGGGCCGTAGAGGATTGCCCAAGTCATACCGAGGGCATGACTCCCAATACAGATGTAGTTCTGCCAGTTTTGTTCCCGCCTCCACAAATATCTTGAAGTTTGGGGCAAACGGTATGCGGGGCAGGCCGCGGACCAAAAACGCCGAGTATTTATCCCGGTATCCGGGGTGGTGCAACATACCATACGTATAGTAGAACATGTCCTGTTTCGTAATGTCATCGGTCTTGTATATTGAATGGTATATCTCCAATGCTTCGTCGGTTATGTTGTCAATCATTACGATACGTCACCATTGGAAATGCTTGGCTGGCCTCATGTATGTGAAGATCTGGTGGTAGATTAGATATGAATGCAGAGAATTCGTTTTTGATTTTGTCGGGTACTATAATAACCACGTTCATGCCCTCCTGTATGGGAATGTTTGCCCGTTGGTGACGACTTGTAGGTCTGACGGATGTATTGTGATGAAGAATCCTGGTTTGCCTGCCTTGTCGCTGCATAGTATGGTTGGGTTGGGTTGGGTTGGGTTGGGTTGGGTTGGGTTGGGTTGGGTTGGGTTGGGTTGGGTTGGGTTGGGTTGGGTTGGGTTGGGTTGGGTTGGGTTGGGTTGGGTTGGGTTGGGTTGGGTTGGGTTGGGTTGGGTTGGGTTGGGTTGGGTTGGGTGATACGGGCTCTACGGTAATGGCATGTTTTACATCAGTTATATTTCTATCTGGAAAGAATTTGTGCTGTTCTCTTTTCCTTGAAATAAACATGCCAGTATCATAGTACAAATAATGTTTGATGAATGGCCGATACAATGCCAAACATATATTTGAATCATCAAATTTGGGTTTTTTTGGATGCATTCGTTTCAAAGTTTCTCCAATTGAAGATTCCTTGTCGCTACCCCAATGTACGTATTTGGGGTTCTTGTCTGGATTATCAATGTCAATTTTAGCACAATGTGATATGGTCAGTTTCATATTATCGACCAAGTCATTATAGGATACGTTGTACACCCATGGATCTCGGCCAGAAGTTATGCCTTGTGAGAATTTGTCAAATAGAACTGGCTCAGAGTTGTCATCATCGGCACCCATCGGCATGCATTTGGTATAGTAGTCTTGTTTGATGTGTAGGTCGCGCTGGTCGAACCAGTCGTGGTCTTCATTTGGCTCAATTGGCTCCCAGTCAGTATGTTGTATAGACTCTAATTTTTTGACCTTATTTCTTTTATCCTCACCACTGTAATCCTCTACGCCCAACTTTGTATAATGGATAGTGCATTTAGTTTTGTGTGTATTTTTGACCAATAGTACAATCGTCGACTGCTGTGTAGTGCCACCTGTGCTTATGCCGCGATATTCAAACATATTTCGTCCATGTCCTTCTTTATTTTTTTCACCCAACAAATCAAAACACCAAATGTCTGTAAACTCCTCATACAACGCGGCGCGCAGTCCTGCTTGTGTATTACCACTCAACCAAGATGCAGGTACAACAAATCCGATTACACCGGAGTCACCTATTCGGTCTGATGCCCAACGAAGTGCTTTGATGTATGAGTTTTTTTGTGATTTGGAGTTTTTTACAGTAGTGCGTTTGCCATATGTGTCACCAATATGCTGTTCTATCTTTTCGTGTGTTTTTGACTTGTTCACATTCCACGGAGGATTGCCCATGATTACCGTAATATCTGAATTTTGTTGGCGCGTTACTCTGTCCAAGACAGGTTGGAACATCTTGTCTAATCTAGTCTGCTTGCCGACACTCTGACCCTCATGTTTGCGTCGGAGGTATTCAGGGTCAAGTGTAAACGTATCCACATAACATGCATTATCATATGGAACGTGTCTGTTTTTGAGCCTATGGTATGTGGTTTCTATATTTACTGTAGCGACATAATACGCAAGTAGTAGCAGCTCGTTCATGTGCAGGTCCTTCTTGTATTTGTTGTATATGTTGGAGCCGAGCAGGCCCGACTGCATCAATCTGGCTATGAACACTCCAGTCCCGGCGAACGGATCCAATACCTCTACAGAGTCATTATTGAACCCAACTCCGAACTTCGTCTGCAGCACATACTGTATGGAGTGGATTATGTAGTCGACCGCCTCAACCGGTGTGTACACTATACCATGTTCGGTGGCGGTCTTTTTGTCGAACCCCTTGAAGAAATTGTCATATATCTTCTTGATAACCACCTGCCGCATCCTCTCATCGGTGATGTTCTCTATCTGGTATGCCATTTCGTCATAGTATTCTTGGAGTGGCTCTGTCTCTTCGCGGAAGCTGAGGCCTGCCACAGCCGCATCAAACGCATCTGATACAGGGTTACTAAAGTCGGTCCGGAACAGTTGGTCAAAAACCGGCTTTATCGTAACATGCTGCGCAAGGGCGCGTATGGTATCATCTCGGGTTACAGTCTCGCCTACGGTCCCAGCCAGGTTCGCATGTAGGTTGTCAATTATATCCACATACTTGTGGTCCGGCCTCGCAACCCTACTCCGTATCTTCAACTCTATATCGGCGGCAACCTCACCTAATCTTTTTCCATAATCCTCAAAGTAAAAGCCACCGACCTTCTTCATTATTATCGGTTTGAGCGGCTCGAACGACTTCTCTAATGGTGGCGGAATCTCTATGTCGTGGTCACGTGGTGCGTCTGTACTCCTCTGTTCTCTGGTTAATGACACCTGATTAAAGAGACGGTCTATTCGGTCATCATGATCGCGTAGCGCGTCAAGTACCTGTATCAATGTTTTGTACGTCTTGTTGGTTCTGGATGCTGTTTCCAAAACACCTTCTGCGGTAGTAACAACTGGTATGATGACATAGCCATGCTCTTTACCCTCCTTGCGTCGCATGACACGCCCTACCGCCTGTACTACATCTATCACTGAGCTGCGCGGCTCATAGAACACCACACCATTCAAGGCCGGTACATCCACACCTTCAGAGAGGCATTGTGCGTTTGACAATATGCGACACTCATCTTCTTCAAAGTCGGCCTTTAACCAGTTCAACTTATCGCCCCTATCCCTTGAACTATCCCTACCGTCTACATGATCTGTCTGTATGTGTACATCAATACCGCGCTCTCGGTTCACTTTCTGCACAACCTGCATGAATCTACCCACACGTTCATCCCCGTCGGAACGTCTCTTTGGAGCATTTCGACCTATCGAAAAGTCCTTTGATGCCTTTATAGAGTTACAAAACACTATGACACGACGGAGTAGGTTGTGCGTCTCTCCATCATCCTGTGACAGGATGGCATTATACACAGAACTTAACTTTGTAGACTCTTCTAGTGTTATATCTGCATCACCCTGAATCGCCTCTATATCTGCCATCTCCTTCTTGGAAATGCCAAATGCCACAACGCGATAATCCGTCAGAATGTCAAGGTCGATGGCATCAGAGAATTTGAGTTTGTAGAAAACTTCACCAAACGTCTCTTTGTCTTCCATCGAATATAGTGTATGGTTTGTCTCATCGGCTTTGACCTTGTCTGATTCTTTATGTATTCGGGGCGTGGCAGTCATGTACAGTCGTTTCTTTGCTTGGATGTTTTTATCGTGATGAGCTAGTGTAAAGTTAGTATCTATACTACCTTTTACTGCACCTGCCGTACGATGCGCCTCATCAAATATTATTAAATCGAAACAGTGGTCAGCAAATGCCTCTCGTACCTTGTCAGATGACTGGTATGTAGAGAATACGACATGCAGCGCGTCTGTCCTGATAAGCATCTCTTCGAAGAGAGTCTTGATTAGGTTTGCATCCGTGGTGACATGTCCGGAGAGATTGGCTGTAGGACTGTCTTCCATCCCCACAGTCTTGTCAGAACAAACGGTAAGATAGTCATGTGTAATATTGCGGTTCGCCGCCCACTCGTATATGGTCTGCCGTACAAGTGATATAGACGGGACTAAATATAGCACGGAGCCTCCCTTACCAACTTGTTTCTCAGCTATGTGTAGTGATGTAAGGGTTTTACCCGTACCGCAAGCCATTATACACTTGCCACGGTCATTATTCACGAAGCCATTTAGACAGGCATTAAGTGCCTTCTTTTGATGTTCTCGCAGTTTGTATGGTTCATGTGGTTTGATGTTTTTCGGATTTACATCCCACTCTATTGCAGAATCTTCAAGACGTGACCTACGTATTATGCGAGCGCCCGTTTCCTCACACTTCTTTTTTAAAACACTAGTTACATCACGTCCAGTAAAGACGATTATTATTTTATCTATTTTATTCGCCATGGCAGTAGCAAACGTCGTCCCCACTTTCTTAAAGGTGAGGTTTGCATCATCATCCCAACACTTGCATTGAATTGCCCACTTTACATCATGGTAGTCTGTGGCTATCAAGTCTATACCGGTGTCTATGTCTGATGAATGGTCTCTCCATAACTTTACACCCTTGAATTGCGTAGAGTATTCACCATCTTTTTTGAAGAACTGTAACATGATATTCTCAAAGTCGAATCCACGTTTTGTCTTGTTGATGCTGCCGTCCTCGTTTATCGAGTTTGCACGTATTTCAGCAAGAGTTTGGGCAAATGTCTTCATGTGTAACCTCTCCATCGTCCTGTGACTAACGTGAAACCAAGCGATGTCGTGTCTATCAGTAGGATAAGTCTTCTATCAATCATCTCGAATGGTTGCCGTTGGGACAATAACAGGGTTTTGTGTGGTGGATGACATGCTGGTGCTTTACTAAAGCTAGCATTAATCACTAACTATGGCACCCCCACATACCATCTGTGTTGGTTCCACCATACAGATTTACCCAGTGATTTTCAAATCTCAACAGTCTAACGTGTACTTCACTAGTACCATGTGGTTTAGCGCTCACGACATATCCCATACAACATGTGTGATGTAGTGGTGGTATAAAAAGCACAGCCAGTATAATAGTATGGTCAGCCCAGGGTAGAAACAAAGGTACTCAACCTCAATTCCACCCCGAGTTAACTTATACAGTCTCGGCTTGGTCAGTAAAGGTATACAGTTCCAGTATTACTATCAACCCTTAAGTTGTAATGCGCGTAAGACACCAACATGAGTAAATCTTCAGTTGATCTTTCATATTATGTCCAAAAGAAATTGAATCTTCCACTCATGGTTCACGGATTTATGAGAGAATCGGATTTCACAAGTATGCTTGCACAGCACAGGCTTGTTGGAAGTTTGGACAAAACTTTAGAAATGTTTGAATGCGAGGGATGGCTACAACCCGCATTTAGGCATAATAGAGAAATTCCTCCTGACGGTTAGTACTCAGCAATGATCCTCAATATTTTTCCAGTGGCCGATGGCACCGTATTGGTTATAAAAAGATCGATATGGGTCCAGTTCACAGTATTGTATCGTGCCGTTACGACGCTCCGTTGGGATGCGGGTGAAATTTGTTGTACAACAAAGTTAATTTAGATCAACTAAGTAGTATTTAAAGAAGAGTGTGCCACCTAATGGTATGTTCAACCCCAAAAGGTCGGCACAAAAGAATAACACGGATACAGTATTTAACCATGACAAATCAAAAGATGGCCCACGACCCACGGCAAAGGGGGAAGAACGTATCCAAAAAGGTGACAAGTTCATGCCAGATTATACCATTAAAGAGATGGAAGAGCGTATGGCGAACCTCCAAGAGGGTAAGGAGAAGACCGTGTTGTTGGCATGCATCAAGAGAAAGGAATCCAAGACCATCGACACGATAGCAAAGGAGCTATATAGGCGGCCGGGTACGATACGCGGCTGGTTAGTAAGGGGAAGAGATAGAGGTTTGAACGATTTGGATGACCGCAAGCCTCCTGGCCGAGCTCGATTGTTGAGTGATGCCATGATGAATACGATACAAGGGTGGCTGTCCAAATCGCCCGTACAGTTTGGATTTAAGAGGAAACGATGGCAGGCCAAGATGATGAAAGGTGTGATATACGAAAAATTAGGTGTGAAGTGTAGTCTCGACACCATACGTCGTACGATGCATGATGTAGATTACTCATTCCGCAAGTCAAGGCCAGCTCCACACAAGAGCGCTTCAGAGGAGGAACAAAAAGAGTTCAAGGAGACTACTGGAGAACGTCTTAGAACAATGGCGATTCTCGGATATGTCATAATGGCCCTGGATGAGGCATCATGTATGGTGGGCGGGTGGAACGGCTATGGCTGGCTGCCAGTTGGCGGTCATGAGACCATTCCCATGAGCTGGTCAAAAAAGTCTGTACGGCTTATGGGCGTGTTAGGGGACGGTTGGTTCCATATCGCCATTGTAAATTCGACCGACTCAGAGACCCTCAAGATATTCATGAACAAGGTCAGGGAGGGCGTGAGGAATGTGGCAGTCGTTTTGGATAATGTCTCGTCTCACAAGTCGCAAACGATGAACGAGTACGAGAGAGATTCCAATGGTGGTATGGTGCGCATCTTCCTTCCCAAGTATACTCCTCAACTGAACCCCATAGAGATGCTGTGGCGTGATCTCAAGCGCGCCTTGGCAGGCAACTACTTTGACTCGATAGACGACCTAAAGGCGACAATAACTGGCATTGTGAATAATAGCGAGTTGGCTCCTCCAAAACTCATGGATTACATGCTGCCTGATGGTGTCCGGCAACCCACCAAAACATCCTGTAATATATGGGACATGACATCAGAGACGCCCGGTTTGGCAGTAGCCGCCTGACCATACATGACATGTAATATGTATTCTATCTGATATACAACATTTATAATTCTGCCCCTGGTTTGGGTGTGAGTGTATCTCTAGAGCCTACCATATGTGGTATCATGCAGGTTAAGGTCGCCTAAGTGCCGGATTTTGAATATTACTTCTAAGCTAATAAGATCGAAAAATATTGGATCTTACTGCATTCCACTACGGTCGCTCCAGTCTTCCACATAATCTACAACAATTTTATCAGCATGGAAAAATAGAATTTCCACAAGCAGGTGATTATAAACCTTGGAAGAGTTTTAAGCCCAAGTCGTATGAGCCTGGAGAAAAATGCACGGACATATACTACCACAAATATCAACTACTTCAAGTGAAAAATATTTTAAACGAAAAATGACATTCTATTTTATTTTATGATTCATATACGAAGTCAGATCTTGTAAAGATTGTAGATAATATTAAAACAAACATAGCACAATGGGAAGATTTGTTTAATTCATCTCAAACAAGAACAACAAAAATTGTGGGAATGTTGATGTTGTTGGAGGAACATTATGTGCAACCGAGTAATATGCCTCTAGGTTTAAACTTAGACTATGCAAACAAGCTATTGCGAGAGATGTGGGATAATTTCTCGGCTAAAAATATGCTCAAAAATACAAAGTTTTCGACCAATGATGTTCGCCGCATACGTGATCGATTTATCATAGATACAAAGTTTTTTGATCCACTACAAGATTGGTACGACTTGATTAGAATAATGAAGTGGTCACATGTCGGCAAGATAAAAGGAACTGCCTACACCGCCCAACTATATTATACGATTGCTCAGATACTTACTATGTTTATTAACGATTTAGAAGGAATCAGTACTGATACTCCATACGTACCGTTTGGTGACGACTATACGGAATGGAGAAAACGGGTGTACAAAGTTTCAACACTAGATTATAATGAGCAAAAAACTAGAAAGGCCATAATCGAATACTACACACAGGGGGCAACGACTCGATTGTATTTACTGGTGGAAGGCGACAGTGAGGAAAAAGTGATTAAAGAGATTGTCGAAAGAGAAAAACTTCCATTCTTTCATGATTATGTGGAAATAATTAATTGTCATGGTGCTCAGAATATGACGCGTCCAAAAATTCAACATCAAATTCAAGCTGCCCGTAGAGAATCATTTCCCATCTATTTAATCGGCGACAATGAGAATGCTTGGAAAGATCATTTAAAATCCATGCAGGACGAACTTGGTGATGATTTTGGTTTCACCATATGGAATACCAGTTTTGAGGAAGATAATTTTGGACGTGACAACGTTATCAAATTCATAAACCTACGGTTACACAAAAATGGCAAACCCATTATCTCTGATGAGGAAATAAAGGAATGTCAACAAAACGGAATGGGGTTGGTTAACGCAATGGTAAAAGTCTATGGGGACAAACACGGCAAAACTGAAAATCGTAGTCTTTTTGAAACTATTGGCATAAGTAAGTCTAACTTACCACTAGAATTATTAGATGATGCGTACAAACGTGGAGTACAAGATGAATTAAAGATTATGAAAATAATACGTGGTGGTACGTCACATTTGCTACGTATATGGCCATTTTGATAACACAAGCTACAGCACGTATTTTGTAAAGTTTGGTGATACTATCTGATTTAAAGAACTGTCAAATGGTAAAAACTAATTTTATAATCTAAGGCAAATTCCAATCGCCATTGTTAACATATATACCTACAAATATAGTCAGACTGTGATGAAACGACAATTAGCAACACTCGTTATAATCAGTGTAGTGTTGTTTGGTGTTAGTAGTGTACATGCAGACCATGTTGATAATAACATCTGGATAAAGACAGCAGAGGGTGGTTTTGTAACGGAGAATGAATCGGTTGAACGGTTATACAGATCTGATAGGATAACAATCGACTTTGATAATATTTTCATATATCAGTATGAGTTTGATTCAGGACTGAGTTATAATGGTGAAGATTATCTCAAGTCACATGAGTACACATACAAAGGTGAATTGTGCGCATATGAACTAGATGAACCACAAACGACATGGTTAAACGAAGTTAGAATGTTTGAAAGTGAAAGAGGTTGTGGAGACACAGTAGATGAAAGAAAATACCTCGAAACTAATCAAGCCAGTGAAATTAGCATGACATTAGACAAATACCACGAATGTGTATGCGGATATTGGTATAACAATGTAGTAAAAGACGAATACACATACACCATACTAGACCTACCAAAAGATGTAATCGATTTACCGTCAGACTATAAGAAAAACATAGACGCAGGTATAAAAGACGGCTTAGAACAATGGAGTGCAATAAACGACATAGAGTTTACATACACGGACAGCAGACTAGATGCAAATATCATAATACAGCAGCAGGCAGGAAACGGTAATGCATAGTACTCAGCAATGATCCTCAATATTTTTCCAGTGGCCGATGGCACCGTATTGGTTATAAAAAGATCGATATGGGTCCAGTTCACAGTATTGTATCGTGCCGTTACGACGCTCCGTTGGGATGCGGGTGAAATTTGTTGTACAACAAAGTTAATTTAGATCAACTAAGTAGTATTTAAAGAAGAGTGTGCCACCTAATGGTATGTTCAACCCCAAAAGGTCGGCACAAAAGAATAACACGGATACAGTATTTAACCATGACAAATCAAAAGATGGCCCACGACCCACGGCAAAGGGGGAAGAACGTATCCAAAAAGGTGACAAGTTCATGCCAGATTATACCATTAAAGAGATGGAAGAGCGTATGGCGAACCTCCAAGAGGGTAAGGAGAAGACCGTGTTGTTGGCATGCATCAAGAGAAAGGAATCCAAGACCATCGACACGATAGCAAAGGAGCTATATAGGCGGCCGGGTACGATACGCGGCTGGTTAGTAAGGGGAAGAGATAGAGGTTTGAACGATTTGGATGACCGCAAGCCTCCTGGCCGAGCTCGATTGTTGAGTGATGCCATGATGAATACGATACAAGGGTGGCTGTCCAAATCGCCCGTACAGTTTGGATTTAAGAGGAAACGATGGCAGGCCAAGATGATGAAAGGTGTGATATACGAAAAATTAGGTGTGAAGTGTAGTCTCGACACCATACGTCGTACGATGCATGATGTAGATTACTCATTCCGCAAGTCAAGGCCAGCTCCACACAAGAGCGCTTCAGAGGAGGAACAAAAAGAGTTCAAGGAGACTACTGGAGAACGTCTTAGAACAATGGCGATTCTCGGATATGTCATAATGGCCCTGGATGAGGCATCATGTATGGTGGGCGGGTGGAACGGCTATGGCTGGCTGCCAGTTGGCGGTCATGAGACCATTCCCATGAGCTGGTCAAAAAAGTCTGTACGGCTTATGGGCGTGTTAGGGGACGGTTGGTTCCATATCGCCATTGTAAATTCGACCGACTCAGAGACCCTCAAGATATTCATGAACAAGGTCAGGGAGGGCGTGAGGAATGTGGCAGTCGTTTTGGATAATGTCTCGTCTCACAAGTCGCAAACGATGAACGAGTACGAGAGAGATTCCAATGGTGGTATGGTGCGCATCTTCCTTCCCAAGTATACTCCTCAACTGAACCCCATAGAGATGCTGTGGCGTGATCTCAAGCGCGCCTTGGCAGGCAACTACTTTGACTCGATAGACGACCTAAAGGCGACAATAACTGGCATTGTGAATAATAGCGAGTTGGCTCCTCCAAAACTCATGGATTACATGCTGCCTGATGGTGTCCGGCAACCCACCAAAACATCCTGTAATATATGGGACATGACATCAGAGACGCCCGGTTTGGCAGTAGCCGCCTGACCATACATGACATGTAATATGTATTCTATCTGATATACAACATTTATAATTCTGCCCCTGGTTTGGGTGTGAGTGTATCTCTAGAGCCTACCATATGTGGTATCATGCAGGTTAAGGTCGCCTAAGTGCCGGATTTTGAATATTACTTCTAAGCTAATAAGATCGAAAAATATTGGATCTTACTGCATTCCACTATGCATTAGGAAATGCAGTAGTAGGATGTCTATTTGATAACAACCAATGCACAATACAATTATTTCCATACTTGTATTTTTCCGAGAGAGATCTAGAAGTATTAGTAAACAGACAATCGGTTGAATTTACGATAGCTCATGAATTTGGGCATCTAATAGGACTGCCACATCATATAGACCCAGAACACGTAATGAACACAGTACATGCCAACAATGTTAGAACATATTATGAAGCACAAAACATTAACGTGCCAAGCATGACAGAGCCAGAAATATTAGATCAAATATTACTAAGGGTTTGGGATGATATAGAAGTTGAACATGTTACACCACATACAACCGATAAGACCATAGTAAAAAACACATCAACAACAGAAGACACACCAATAACAAAAGACTATACAGACGATTCACAATTATGGACGACAGACAACTTCTTAGAACATAAGGCAGTTCAAGAAACCATCAATGTTATGTTACAAATTATCATTCTTGAATTAATTGTTAATCCTGAATTAGACGCAATAGAAGTAGTCATAGATGTGTTCGATAAGATAAGAATTGAATTACTTGAGAAACTAGACAATTTGCAATAAAGTTCACAACACGGATTTTGTAATTTTTTGTATGATGTTTAAACTACTATGTACCTAGTTTTTGACAGTTCTTGATTTAAGGTATCTTAAAAAATGAGAATCTGGATAGGAACGTAAGATATATTGTACAACAACATATCTAAACATGAAAGCCTGTAAATCTTAGGAGGCATAGTGAACAAATCTCAGCAACATCAGAATCTTATTAGTCGGACATGGCTGGACTGGAAATAGTGGTCTTCGACCTATATTTCCACTCCACTATTTTGACCTCATTTCTACTCCACGCATGAGTTTTTACAGACCTACATTTCCAGTCTAGGTCAGCAAGTTTCCAATATTTTTCAGGTCAGCATAACTTCCCAGACCCAGTCTGGGTCAGCAATTTCCCAACTGTGCGCAGGTCAGCGTTTCTTCCCAGTTCCACTCCGGGTCAGCAATTTCCCAACTGTGCGCAGGTCAGCGTTTCTTCCCAGTGCCACGCCATTCTGACACTTTTATACATGTTCCAACATAGTGGGCTATGAGTCTGCCACAGCCGATATCAAAGAATTGGACTGCTCTCAAGACTGAAATCTCTAGTGGACAGATTAAGATACCGAGATTTCAGCGTGATTTAGTATGGAGTATGAGCAAGTCGGCAGCTCTACTGGACAGCGTAGTAAAGGGCTATCCAGTTGGTACGTTCATTACTTGGCATACAATGGAAAGACTACGGTCACATAAAAACATCGGCGACTTGGTTCTGCCAGACCCAGACAAAAACGAATACATGGATTATGTACTTGACGGTCAGCAAAGGATAACAAGCCTATATGCGGCGCTAGAGGGGCTCACCGTCAAGCGCAAAGACGGAGAGGAGGACTTTAAAGAGATTGTGGTCGATCTTGATGCAGAGGAGAACGAGTCGATTGTCACTCTAGCAAGCGAGATGGACAAGGGGCACACCACTATCCCGTTGCATGTGCTGTACGAGGGAAACTTGATCGTACTTACTAAATTTGACAAGAAATACCACCCCAACATACAGAAGTATAAACACAATATAGATTCCTACCAATATTCCACAATCCAAGTACCAAACACGCCCATAGATGTAGCAACCGACATATTTGAAAGGACTAACGTAGGCGGAGTAACCCTTTCCGTTGTTGAAATAATGGCTGCCAAAACTTACGACGATAAAAAAAAATTCGACTTGGCAGAGAAGTTAGAAAAACTGATGGCTGATCTAAGAGAAGTAGGTTATGACGGACTGGCCGGCAGATCCATTCTGGACCTCATTTCACTGGTGCTCAAGAAGGAGTGTAAGAAGAAGACAATCCTTTCGCTGGATAAAAACAAGGTAATCGACGTGTGGGATGATGTCGTTAAAGCTGTAAAGGATGTGATCGAACACCTCCAGACCGTTTATCGGATACCTGTGTACAACCTGCTCCCGTACGACAAACTGGTCGTGCCGCTGGCGTACTTTTTCTACAAGAATAAAGGCAATCCGAATCTAAAACAGCAAAAGTATCTAACTGACTTTTTCTGGAGGGTGTCACTGTATGAGCGGTATACGTCTGCGACGGACAGCAAACTCGCCCAAGACGTGAAACGCATTGATGCCATACTTGATGACCGCCTTCCAGAATACGACTGGTCCATAAACAGTTCGCCCGAGTTCATCAAACGTCATGGCCAGTTTAGGCCCACCGCTGCTTACACCAAAGCAATTCTCTGTATTTATGCATATTATCGGCCAGAATCATTCGAGAACGGGGCCCTTGTGAAACTAAAGAACGATGGGGTACAGCGAGCAAACAGCAAGAGTTTTCACCACTTCTTTCCCCAAAAATATCTGAGAAAATTAGGAATACACGATCAGGACATCAACAATGTCCTAAACATCACCATAATAGATGAATCCCTGAACAAACGAAAGATAAGGGACCGTTCCCCGTCCGCATACATGAGTGATTTTAAAAAGGGTAATGACAAACTTGCACAAACGATGAAAACTCATTTGATTGAAGACCTTGACGAATTCGGAGTCTGGACTAACGACTACCAAAAATTTTTGGATATGCGCGCAAAAATCCTGAGTAAGTTCATTGAGGAGAGGATAATACTGCAAAAAGGAGACAAACAACATTCGTCAAATTTGGCGAACAATGATTTCAAAGAGGACATAGACCTCGAAATACCTGATGATGAGGACACAAACAACGAATTCAAGGAGACGTTCAGCGTACCAACACAAGGTGGTATGGCCGGGGAAGTAAAGATGGAGGTGGCTATAGCTGTGGCCGCCTTTGCAAACACCGATGGTGGACGAGTGTTTATCGGCGTGAAAGACGATGGTAAGCCGGTAGGATTGAAGAAGGACTTGAAACAACACAAACACTCCCGCGACAAACTGGTACAAGCCATAGGGAACTATCTGCGTACCAAGCTAAGCCGTACACTAAATATTACAACTCACTTCAGAGAGAACTACATGGTGGTTGTTGTTCCAAAACGCAGAAAGAACAACTGGGTCTATATTGATGGAAAGTTCTATGTCCGAACATTAAACTCTAGCCCCGAACTTACTCCAGAAGAGACTGCCAAATATCAAAGAGACAATGCGGTATGATTTCCATGTCTCTGGACCACAACAAGAACTTTGGAGTAAAAAGCTAGTCAATTTCATAATCCCAAGGATTTCGATGATGGTCATACAGGTGGGATGTCAACAGATTTGTTTGGTTATGTCTGTAGGACACAACTAGTCGTTACTATCTTGGTTACAACCCACCCACAAATCTGTTGTCAAGTTTTTTGTCATACATATTACAATGATTTATATTATGTAATATACATTACATATTTAGTATGAAAATAACATTATTTGAAGATTTTGACAAAATCTTTGGACAAGTATTCTCAGGAAACCACTGTGTAGTGCCATCACTGTGCGGCTGCCGTGACGCGACCAGCTCTATTAACATACCAGAGATACAAAGGTCTCGAGGCAACACAATACAGATAGACACGATTCACGACGAAGAGAACAATGAGGTAAAACTAGTATCGGAGATACCTGGTGTCGAAAAGAAAGACATACAGGTTGTCGTCGATGACAACGATGTTTCAATTGATGCTGTTCGTGGTGAGCGAAAGTATCATGCTCGCATACGACTAAACCAGGCGCTGTCTGGCGATGCTAGTGCTACATACAGGAATGGAATACTGGAGATCACCTTGGGTCTAAACAGCAGACCACAAGGACGAGAGGTGAAGATAGAATAACCCTTTTTTTATTATTTTATGGGAAAATATATGGGGTGATGCAAGATGAGTGATGATAAAAAGTTCATGCTCAAAGTGTCCAGCATACCGCGCCGTCAGGTTGGTACGGGCAGGACAAGCGTAGACCCGCAAATAGTAGAGATGGCCAGCTGGAAGACCGGTCAGGTGTTGGAAATATCTTATGACAAAACTACCTTTGCGCGACTGTGGCCTGGCAACATACAATATGGCTCTGGATTGATAGAGCTGGATGGTACCACACGGAAGAATGCCGGTGCCGGTATGGGTGACAGGGTACATGTACGCTCAGTTCAGGCACGACCCGCCGTAGAAGTGTTACTCTCTCCTGCCGAGGAGATAAAACTGGATGGTCTGCAAGAGTTTATGGAGCAAAACTATGCAAATCGTGTATTGTGTAGTGGTGATGATCTTACACTGGGTACACAATTGGGAACACGAATACAACTAAAGATTGTCAATACAAAGCCTTCGGGCCCGGTCATTGTAAGCGACAGTACACGATTCATTCTGGGAGATGCGGGCATGTCCAGTACAACTGCTTTTACATATGATGATTTGGGAGGATTAGATAATGAGATAAAAAAGATCAGAGAAATGGTTGAGATGCCCCTTCGCCATCCTGAACTGTTCGAGAAGGTGGGCATAGAGGCTCCCAAGGGTGTGTTATTGCATGGTCCCCCCGGTACCGGAAAGACTCTATTGGCACGAGCCGTGGCTGGAGAGACCAGTGCCCACTTTGTTCATGTAAGCGGCCCCGAAATAATGGGAAAGTATCATGGCGAGAGTGAGGAGAGGATGCGTTCCATCTTTGAGGAGGCAAAAAAGAACGCGCCCAGTGTTATATTTATAGACGAAATTGACTCCATAGCCCCAAAGCGCGACGAGGTCTCCGGCGAGGTGGAAAAGCGCGTCGTCTCCCAACTGCTTACGCTGATGGATGGTCTTCATAGCCGGGGCAAGGTGGTGGTGATTGCCGCCACCAATAGACCTGACTCCATAGATGGTGCCCTACGTCGTCCGGGTCGCTTTGATCGTGAGATGGAGATTGGCATACCTGACAAGAAGGGGCGCTACGACATACTGCGCATACACACTCAGGGAATGCCAATGGAAGAGAGTGTAGATTTGGACTACATATCCAAGGTGACCCACGGATTTGTGGGGGCGGACCTGCAGGCGCTCTCCAAGGAGGCTGCCATGGGAGCTTTGCGTCGCATAATTCCCGAGGTGGACCTTGAGCAGGACCGCATACCCTCCGACACGCTACAAAAGATTCGCATAACTGCAGAGGACTTTCGAGAAGCTTTACGTGAAGTACGACCAAGCGCACTACGTGAGGTTTTGGTGCAGATACCCGATGTCTCCTGGGATGATGTAGGGGGCCTGGCCCAACTAAAGACCGAGCTGCAAGAGTCCATAGAGTGGCCTATACAGCACACCA
This sequence comes from Nitrosopumilaceae archaeon, assembly GCA_965219765.1. Taxonomy (GTDB): domain Archaea; phylum Thermoproteota; class Nitrososphaeria; order Nitrososphaerales; family Nitrosopumilaceae; genus VYCS01. Next base: position 532,329 of record CBDCOI010000001.1, on the reverse strand, counting down.
AGGCATTCAAATTTGTCGGGGCGGAGCCGCCTCATGGGGTTTTACTGCATGGGCCTCCGGGTACTGGCAAGACGTTAATCGCAAAGGCACTTGCTCATGAGACAAATTCAAACTTTATCAGTATAAAAGGGCCTGAACTACTCTCAAAGTGGGTGGGTGAGTCCGAGAAGGGAGTGAGGGAGATATTCCGCAAGGCCAGACAGGCAGCTCCTTGTGTCATATTCTTTGATGAGATAGACTCTTTGGCACCAGCACGAGGAACCGATACTGGTACGCACGTAACAGAGAATGTGGTCTCGCAGATACTATCTGAGATGGATGGACTTGAGGAGTTGCATGATGTTGTAGTGGTGGCTGCCACCAATCGCCCCGACATGATTGATAGTGCATTGTTACGTCCGGGACGTTTTGACAAGGTGATTGAAGTACCAAACCCGGATGCGGATGGTCGTCGCCAGATACTACAGATACACACCAAAAAGAAACCGCTAGGGGATATAGACTTGGAACAACTGGTAAAAGATACCGATGGTTTTGCAGGGGCGGATTTATACAGCATATGCAATGCTGCGGCCATGTCCGCACTCCGCCGGCATGTCCATGATGATAATGATGATAATGTACAAGATATTTTAATTACGCAGAAAGACTTGACCGATGCCATAGTGATACATAAGGAGAGACTTAATTTTGAATCAAAACCCAACAATTTTGCATAGATTAATTCCCCTCGTATAATATTACTGTGAAAAATGTGACTTTTACGCCCAATTGACACACGTGACCATCTGTAGAGGCAGTCGGATACCTGTGGTTATATCCAAGTCCCGAGTTTGTTTTCTTGCGCAGTGAGCCTCCCTAACTCTACAATCTTTCTGTCCTTCTCTGTTATGGTAACCCATAACCGTTTATTCGTCACTATCTAATGATGTATAATTCTGCGTGTGCATAATTTGTATGATGAATAGAGAATTTAATCAGTGGGAAAGACTATATTAAATTTATCGAGACCATAGGCCTTGTCCAAAAATTGGTTTAGTAATGTTTAATTACTAATAGATCTAGTTTGATTAATAATATAATCATAAGGTAATATAGATATATTATGATTATAACAAATGAGTAAAAGATATGGAAAATCAAAAAAAGCAGGCAATCCAAAAAGGAACAGAAGTAAGAACAACCCAAAAGGGAAGAGAAATGATCCCAAGATAAACTGGTCCAAATACAACAAAAAACGTGAAGCTGAGGGGGACAATCATGATACATGGATGCGCAAAATTGCAGATAAGGCACGGGAATTGATGGGCATACGGCCAGGCGTACGTGACAGGCGTGTGTCAGCCATTTTACTGTCCGTCATCAAGATAGGTAACCGGCTAAGCTACTGGGACCTGGTAAACCACCTCAAAAAGTATCCCGACGACCTAAAACGCTGCGAAATAAGTAGACGGTACAGCAGATCTTGGTACCAACTCCGTATATCGGAAATAGATCCAGCTGTACTACAACGTATAATTGCGTGGATGGGCAAGCCTGATGCAAACGGTCCACTAGCTGCGGATTCCAGCGGATTTGGTATGTCCAAGTATGAGGACTGGGAGAACGCAAAATACGGCGAAATCAGCGTAAAGCAGTTCAAAAAATTACATGTCATAGTATCCCTGCATGCCAAGATATGTGCTGCCACAGTCACGCCGGGTCTGGCCTGTGACTCGCCACAACTAAGACAGATGGTCGGGTTCTTGCCGCATGGTGATGGAAATGACGTAATGGCAGATGCGATTTATGGGGGAGTAAAGAATTGCAATGCAATTCGAGACTCTGGAAGAAGACCGATAATTGCGCCAAAATCCAACTATACAATAAAGGGATTCAACGCAAGGGCACAAATGTTACGGTTCTTCGAGAAGCATCCTAGAACATTCTACAACAAATTATCGCGTAGAAATAATGTAGAGAGCGTCTTCTCTGCCATAAAAGACAGGTTTGGAGCCATAGTGAGAGCCCTCAGAGAACACACACAGGAGACAGAACTACTCTCAATGGTTGTTTGTTATAACATGGTTGCATAATAGCGCCATGTTATGGGGTTTTTGTTCGCCCCACAACGTGGGGGAGGCTGCGCAATACTGCACGTGGACCGCCATAGACGACGGGCCGGCGAGCACTAGGAACGTAATCCGGTGTCTACCCTGCGCATTCCTGCCGGTCCAGGTGCCTCCGTAAGTATCAAAGAAGGTCGGTAATTTTGGTTTTTTGGACAAGGCCGAGACCATAAATCGCGCATAATCTCTTGCATGCGATATCGTGTATAGCAGCGTGTATCACCTTGGACACTGCACTCCGATCATCTGGCTACATGTACAGATATCTAAATACATTGGTAGTAGATCTAACACTGGAGTGAGGAATGCGGAACCAACCAGTTAGTAGGCACCAAGAGTACCAAGACTTGGGAAATTTCCGTGGAGTGGACGGTAAATATCTAATCTTGTCTTATACCCATCTCCGCCAGAAACCTGGACGGCTTTTTCACGTAACCTGATACGTTGAGCGGGTAAGTAAGTGTCAGGCTCTTTTGTGTGCGGGTTATAGCAACAAAGCAGACCCGCCTCTCCTCTTGCATCTGACGGCTTTCGCCACCTTTCTTGACGGCCCTCCAGTGTGGCAGTTCGCCTTCGGCCAATCGGATCAAATACACATGGTCAAATTCCATGCCCTTAGAAGCATATATTGTATAACATGGTATGGCCCCCTCCGGCACCGGTGGTTCTTTAGAGCGAAGATCTATATGCTGCAACAACGCGCTCAGTGTCACCTGCTCACGTCCAATATCATCTACAACCTCATCCACCAGCGCATTCCAGACACCCCTTTCCTCTTTGTAGTCGATCTCGTAGTCAGGCGCCGGGTCGACCTTCTGTCGGCATTCAAACCACTCGAAGCAATCTTGGACAAACCTCTGGACATCTAAATTGTTGGTTAGTTTGGGAATAGATGTCTCCAAAAATACTCTTGTTGTCGAGTCTAGATTTCCTCGGAGAGTCGCACGCGTCCATGCGTTGAGATAATCTCCATCCATAATTATAGCCTCGGATACTATATCGGCTACGATCAAATTCACGCCTTCAAGGTCATAAAACGACTTACAGACTCGGCTCAACTGCACGCCGTCCTGTCTTGAATTTGCCAGTCTCAGGACGGAATGCAGCCACACCATCCGGTCATTGGCAAATTCCTTCTTGTTTACGTGTAAATGTCCATGCAGGCCGTGCTTATTTAACGCGGCGACAACCTGTTCTAGAGCAATGCGCGTTCTAGCAAGGACGGTATAGACATCCTGAGAGCCTGCGGACCGTTCCGCTATGTCTTTTGCAACCCAGTCCGCCTCTTCTTCGGCCGTGTCAAACTCTCTGACTCGGATGACATGATCTGGACCATCCGGTTTGCCTGAAACCGAATCCCCCTTGTTGTGGCTAGGATTGTTAGTGATGAGATTGTTGGCCATTCCAACCACCCCTGAAGGGCAGCGATAGTTCTCCGGAAGTTCAAGCACTGTAGCGCCAAAGTGATCTTGGAGCGTTTTGAGTCTCATCACACTAGCGCCGCTCCACTCGAAGATTGTCTGGTCGTCATCAGCCACGACAAACAAATTTTTTGTGGTTGGATCAACTATCTTGCGCAATAACTGATACTGTGCAAAACTGGTATCTTGGAATTCGTCCACACATACATACGGATATATGCGCCTGATCAACCTCGCCCCAACTGGCTCCGCGAGCAACCTCAAAGCTTCAGCTACCAATGTGCTAAAATCCAATTCATTATTTTCGATCATTAATCGCCGATAATGTGCATAAACATCTCCAATCTGCCGCGCGTTGTCGTGTAACTCCACCTGAAGGAATTCCGCGGCTGTGTCCACTGCTACGTTCTGCTCTGTCATTCTTGTTACAAGGGGTAGTAAGCGTTTACTGGAGTAATCTTCCGAATGTGCCACTCCAGATCTTGATATGGCATCGTCCAAGACGGCTAGGCGCTCCATGTCCTGTGATAGTATGGCGAAGTCGGGACGAATGCCTAAATGGTGACCATGTTGGCGTAGGATGGAGACACTGAACGCATGAAACGTAGTCAGGTTGACCCGTTCGTCCGCGTTTGGAACCAAGTTGCTGACACGTCTCCGCATTTCAGCAGCAGCTTTGTTGGTAAACGTCAGACCCAGAATGTGGAAATTCTCCCCTACAGACTCCTCTATAAGGCGGGCTATGCGGTAGGTGAGAACGCGGGTCTTGCCCGAACCAGGTCCAGCAAGAACTAGGATGGGACCTCTACCCCAATTGACCGCCATGAGTTGGTTTGTGTTCAATGACGATACGTCTACCATGACACTACGCCCCTCTGGCAAGCTCGACAGTCTTGTTGATGATCCGGCGTATTATCTCCGGGACACCCTTCTCACCTTTCTCGCACATCTGGTCTACGACCAAGGCAGCTATGGCGGCCTTTAATCGCTTCTTTTTATTCACTATTTCCTTCCAGTCGGACGCGTCTTTTGTGAGTGTTTGTTTGGAGGGATTAATGTTGACACCTTTCTCATAATGGTGACCGTAACCTTCCATACAAAGCACCACATCCAAGGTGTGCGCCAACTGACAGATACGTGTCTCTTTGTCCTCACCACAGATCTCATCTACTGCGTTTTGGGCGTATCCGTTGCCCGCGTCATCGCCATCAGTAACAAAAAACCATTCAATCCCGATCTGTTTGGCGAACTTGATCAGTGTGCGGGGGTTACCTATGTGGGGGTATTCAACACAGTAGATTCCTTCACGGGCCAAATCTATACCACAGATAGCGGCGCACCGCTCAAAGACCAGACTCTCGGTTTTTCCTTCGACTAACAACCAGCAGCGTGCGAAGAGTATGTTTCCACGTGCCATTCGGATATGATGGTCAATCGCGTCCAAATCTTTAGTCCTGAATGTGTCACAGTCGATCTGGTGGACGGTAACCTCTCCACCCTTGCGGCGAAGGCGTCGCAAGGCAGATACTTTAACATTTGAGACAAGATCTCCAGAATGAGTGGCAATTATGTTCTGCCCACACTGGCCTTCAAGCAGGTTAGCGACAGAGTTGATCGCAGAAGGGTGAAGGTGCGCTTCTGGCTCCTCAAGGGTAAGAATGGGCGATACGAGGTTAGAATCTTGCCTACTAATCTCGTTTTGGAGAGATGCTACAAACAGGCAGATCACTGCCAGACTTTGTGTTCCCTCACCATGCCGTCCGACCGGAATACTCGCGCCGGTAATCGACGAAAGAGACACCCTCGTCCGAGATAGGACATCAAGTACTCTGCTCGGCAGAGCTTCTATGTTTACAGTATCGGAGCCTGCGAGAGGAACCAGCTTAGCAATATCTTGAAGGTGTCTCTCGACCACAGAAAAGGATCCATGAGCGCTTATAATTTTTTGGTTAAGGTTGGACAGTTCGTCCTCTAAACTTTGCATCAGGTCAGGATCCATAGACAACGCTCGCACAAACGGGCTCCAGAGTGGGGATCTTGGCTGGAATACACGGTCAGAATCGCGTCTCGATTTTAGAGGGAAGATGTGTACCTGTGACTGCAACACTCTTTGGTAGCGCTTCACATTTACAATCAGTGGTTCCTTATCTAAGTTTAGAAAAACCCACTCCGGAACGGACTCATTCGTGGCAGCATCATACCTACTCCGTACGCACAATGTGATACTATGCTGATTAGTAGTGCTATCATATTGAATTATGTCTCTCAGTTTCTGAACTATGCTGTCGGACCACTCTTCGTTGGATTGCTCAGAAAAGTGGAGGACTATCTCAATTGGGTCACTGTCCGATGCGTGGCTGTCACTCGTGGGGAGGTAGTGATCATACTCTGTAAACCTAACTCTTTCGTTGGTAGCGGCGCTACCCAAACCTAACTGCACCGCATCCAGAATTGTCGACTTTCCCGTGTTGTTCTCACCGATCAGGACGGTGGTCTGGTCCAGCCTAATGCTCAGTTGCTGAATGCCCCTGAACCTAGATATGTCAATACGTTCCAAAAACACGGTGTCGCTACACCCACAGCCCTTGCCTTGTATGGCGACTTTGCAGTATGCCTGATTGCATCACATGTCTGTTCAAAGTGCAGATCTCCGTCCTCGGTTCGGTATTGTAACCTGTAGCAGAGGAGTCGACGGGTAGTACTCAGCAATGATCCTCAATATTTTTCCAGTGGCCGATGGCACCGTATTGGTTATAAAAAGATCGATATGGGTCCAGTTCACAGTATTGTATCGTGCCGTTACGACGCTCCGTTGGGATGCGGGTGAAATTTGTTGTACAACAAAGTTAATTTAGATCAACTAAGTAGTATTTAAAGAAGAGTGTGCCACCTAATGGTATGTTCAACCCCAAAAGGTCGGCACAAAAGAATAACACGGATACAGTATTTAACCATGACAAATCAAAAGATGGCCCACGACCCACGGCAAAGGGGGAAGAACGTATCCAAAAAGGTGACAAGTTCATGCCAGATTATACCATTAAAGAGATGGAAGAGCGTATGGCGAACCTCCAAGAGGGTAAGGAGAAGACCGTGTTGTTGGCATGCATCAAGAGAAAGGAATCCAAGACCATCGACACGATAGCAAAGGAGCTATATAGGCGGCCGGGTACGATACGCGGCTGGTTAGTAAGGGGAAGAGATAGAGGTTTGAACGATTTGGATGACCGCAAGCCTCCTGGCCGAGCTCGATTGTTGAGTGATGCCATGATGAATACGATACAAGGGTGGCTGTCCAAATCGCCCGTACAGTTTGGATTTAAGAGGAAACGATGGCAGGCCAAGATGATGAAAGGTGTGATATACGAAAAATTAGGTGTGAAGTGTAGTCTCGACACCATACGTCGTACGATGCATGATGTAGATTACTCATTCCGCAAGTCAAGGCCAGCTCCACACAAGAGCGCTTCAGAGGAGGAACAAAAAGAGTTCAAGGAGACTACTGGAGAACGTCTTAGAACAATGGCGATTCTCGGATATGTCATAATGGCCCTGGATGAGGCATCATGTATGGTGGGCGGGTGGAACGGCTATGGCTGGCTGCCAGTTGGCGGTCATGAGACCATTCCCATGAGCTGGTCAAAAAAGTCTGTACGGCTTATGGGCGTGTTAGGGGACGGTTGGTTCCATATCGCCATTGTAAATTCGACCGACTCAGAGACCCTCAAGATATTCATGAACAAGGTCAGGGAGGGCGTGAGGAATGTGGCAGTCGTTTTGGATAATGTCTCGTCTCACAAGTCGCAAACGATGAACGAGTACGAGAGAGATTCCAATGGTGGTATGGTGCGCATCTTCCTTCCCAAGTATACTCCTCAACTGAACCCCATAGAGATGCTGTGGCGTGATCTCAAGCGCGCCTTGGCAGGCAACTACTTTGACTCGATAGACGACCTAAAGGCGACAATAACTGGCATTGTGAATAATAGCGAGTTGGCTCCTCCAAAACTCATGGATTACATGCTGCCTGATGGTGTCCGGCAACCCACCAAAACATCCTGTAATATATGGGACATGACATCAGAGACGCCCGGTTTGGCAGTAGCCGCCTGACCATACATGACATGTAATATGTATTCTATCTGATATACAACATTTATAATTCTGCCCCTGGTTTGGGTGTGAGTGTATCTCTAGAGCCTACCATATGTGGTATCATGCAGGTTAAGGTCGCCTAAGTGCCGGATTTTGAATATTACTTCTAAGCTAATAAGATCGAAAAATATTGGATCTTACTGCATTCCACTACGGGTGAGCTTGTAGGCACACCATATCGACACACAGTAAGTTTGTCACAAGCACGCATATGCACGCAATTAACCCTGTTTCTATGTAGGTGTTTTGCTTTTTGAAGTGTCCAGACGGACCGTATCATAATGGAGTAATGCGCTGTACATCATGTAGTGTATTTTTCGTATCTGTATTGTATGGTATTGTCATCCATCACCCGAAGCTGACCTGACCAGATGGTCGAAAAAGCTTCTTTTGTTTATCCAGTCAGTGGCCTTTAGTGTAAATAATACAGAATTTGCATCCATGCCCTTTTGGCTGCGATTTCCCCCACCATCATTGCGTACGGATACGAATCTCCGGTTGACCCGTTCAACGCCGTTGTTGTCCACAGATACATCCTTGTTGTACAGGTGAGTGGACATGTAATACCCCTCTCTATAGTGTCTCTTTTGGCGCCTTGCGATGGTGTTGTACTCGTCATCCTCGTATGTGCCCCACATCAGCTCGCTGCGCTCCTTATCCAAGCACCGGGCGGCAACCCTCCTGGTGTGTATATCCTCTATCTTATCATACATGTAATGCTTGTAGTCCAGACGGTGTAGCGCCGTCAAAAATTCTAATGAATCTCCTTTGAGGTTGCGATGTTCCATACACTTCTTTGAGAGTCGGCGCTGGTGCTGCATGCACATCTGATGATCACCGCCCGTATGCAGCCATATCGTATTGGAGTCCTGTCCGACAACGCCGGTATAGCCAGGTAGCATCTTGCCGACCTCACCAATATTGGCCGATGATACCACCTTGGCCAGGCAGTGCTCAGCACCGCGGGCCACCATTATCTTGGCGCTGTTGGAACCGGGTACCTTCCACCACATCTCATCACACGCCAGGTATGGCTCGGACAGTATGTCCTGTTTAATGGTACGGTATTCGGGAGCCATCCTGCGGCCAGCCCTTATCTTGGTACGGTATGCCCACGAGCGCGATATATCTTGCTTTAGCGCATCATCACAATATTCTGCAACCTTTCCAAACGAGAGGCCATCTAAATTTAGACCGGTGGCGACTGCCGAAACGTTTGATGAGACCCGCTCATACTTGTGCATGCAGGGCGGTTCCGCCGATACCTGCTTTTTACAGGTGCGGCACCATCTCCTGTTGATCTTGTATCTGACAATCTCTACTGTAATGTGTAATACTTTTCCGTACCTATAGTACGAGTCGGTCACACCTTCAGACAGTGTATGCGCCTCGCCGTCCTTTTGCTTGGGGCATACAGTTACGTCGACTGTCTCTTCTCTGTCTATATGTTCGGGAACCTTGCTTATGGTAGGCTTGCACCCCGGCTTCCTGCCCGGCTTGCCAGTGCTCTTGCGGTCATTGGCCGGGACTGTATAGATGTGGTTGTTTTCTGCGTTCAGTTTCTTGTTGGCCTTTTTCAGTTTCTTATTGTCAGACTCCAGTACGGCCTCAATTGCCTGCAGCATCTGCACGGTGTCATCTTTGGTATTGTTCTCGGCTACTAGTGTGGCGGCCACATTGGTCATGTGATTGATCACGTCTACCAGCCGCTCTACAATCCCCATCCATGATGCGCAGCATGGGCAGTCATTTACGTTGCAGGGAATGCCCACAGATGCTATACAGTCTGTATCTGATGTATTGTGACTAGAATTCCCGCATGTATGGTTAAATATCGCTTCTACCAATTCTGTTTGGTGTACCTGTCTTACCATTTCACTTCCGGTGAGACTTGTACTACCATTCTAATAAAATACGACGTTTAACGGATTTAAGGAATGATCAAAAAAAAGTTGACCTAGTTGGCATTAAATCCTCCATATGAGGACTGCAACATGGGCAGTCTCATTTGCGGTACTGCAATACCGTGGCGGCGTTATGTATCTGTACCTCGCAGCGTGGGAGCGGTCAACCTGTGGAACTTCAAAAAGCAAAACACCTACGTTTCTATCACGAACTATCTCTATTTTACGATTATAATCATTAACTTCTGAATGTATTATACGTTTTACATCTACAAAATCATTAACCCCACTTTTTAATTCTTGACACTTGTCCTCATGCTCATGTAACATATCGCCCGCTGCTCTGGGCTCACCATACAAATGCCCAAATGTATCACTCATGATGTATTGTTATGTTATAGTATGTAAGTACGTTACCACCATAAAGACGAGAATCCTGAGTAACCGTTTAACCCCTTTATAAGGACCGCAAAATTGAGTACCTCCTGCAACAATGGGTGATTTGGCCACGCCTAAACGCAGGGCATCCCGCGGCGTACCATCCCATCAACATCCCCTCCCCCTACGTCATATGTTGAATGTAGTAGGTGTCTGGCGGTATCATGCTTTGTCTCGGGCCGTCACTTAGCCTTGCGGAAGGAACCCATTTGTGGGGAGTTAAACGGTTACGATCCTGATAATACACCTGCCATTACTATATGCTTGGCAGATATAATGTGTGACTTTGGTGATCAGTTCATCATATACTGTACGGCATGTAAAAAATCACCTATGTAATTCCTAGCGGGGTACACCTATGTAATTCCTAGCGGGGTACACGGTGTATGCCACGTGCCTTGCTGTTTATCAAAGTGAAATATCTCTAGTAATATCTAAGATATTCACGCTTCTGCAACTGGAAAGTTATGGTGACCTAGAAAATATTGGAAAGTAAGTAACCTAGACTGGAAATGAGGCCAAAATAGTGGAGTGGAAACATAGGTCGCAAACCCATATTTCTAGTCCAGCCATGACATGTTAAATTCATACACTCTAGATTGGTAAGATTCTGTCCTGCGCAAGTAACTGGTGTGCCTTAAGCATACGAATTGCACTTTGTCTCGAAAAATGTTACAAAGTGTGCTAAACTTAGTCAAGACCAGCAAGGCAGGGATACGGGCATGCGCCGGCGCTCTCCTAGTGAGGCGATGTCCGCCGAAGGAGAGAAGGTACAAAACTAAAAGCAAAAAAGGAGGTTATAGGTAACAATGGTTGTGGAGAATCAAACCTTCCAAGTGAGCAATGGTAGAACATCGTGCCACCTCATACCATACATCGGCAACAAGTCGGGGTTCTCGCACATCTTTGACCGCCTCATCCCCAAATCAATACAGGGGAAGCAGATCTATGATCTGTTCGGTGGCGGGGGCGCGTTCTCCATCTATTGCTCGTACAGGTTTGGCTCAAGGTACGTGACATACAACGACAACAACCCGACAGTCACCAACTTCATTGGTTGGGTCAAGGAAGACCATCGCGGACTTGCAGAACAATACGAGCATCACAGGGACAAGTCAGACAGTCAATACTATCTGGATGTGCGAGACATGTCCCTTGATGATGGGCTTGTCGGCGCAGGTAGGTTCTTGTATCTAGCCAAGAACGCTTTCTCCGGAAAGATACGCTTCAACGCTTCCAACAAGTTCAACTCTCCCATGAGAAAAGATTCCAAATGCCCGAACCTGAATCTTGAGCAATTGGCGCGGATCAGTGCGGCAATACAGGACATCACTATAACCAACGAGAATTTTGAGTATTATGGTGGCATAGGGGATGGATTCGTTTATCTTGACCCACCATACATGGAAAATACGAACAACCACTACAACGGCGTTCCCAACACGGAAGATTTCATCAGCTTCGTGAAGGATATAGAAGCGTACAACCAAGTCATGATTTCCGAGCAGAATAGCCTCCACGCGCTCAGGTTGTCCTCATCCTTTCGTGCCTACCCGATATTGCTGAAACGCTCGCTTCAGTACGACACCCAAACTACCAGCAATGAGATCGTCGCCATCAATTACATTCCACCTGAACCGCCTACCGCCCGCAGACAGGTAATTTAGGTGGGATAATGGCAAAAGCCGCGCTTGGTGGGTTTCGAAACGAGGATTGGGTCGTTGCAGAATTCAGCAACTGGCACCGCAGTCACTGGGCCAAGAGCTGGCTCAAAACGATGGGATACGACCATGCCAACATAGAACACTTGTGCGCCCAGACTACGCGTAAGATGGGATACATGAACAAAGCTGACGTGTTGGTTTTAGTGGAGGATCAAGTGGAATGGGTATCAGTCAAGAAGTTTACTGCCAGCTTCAACCAGATAGACAAGCGATGGGTGGACAAATACGCCGAAAATTGGCACATGCCACAAAACATTGTAGATATCTTAAAAAAATACTGCGGGGAAGAAGGATACAGGCCAACAGACTTGCACGATGAGACGGCAGACCCTCGAAGGTACAAGATGAATGAACTGTCAGCCGAAGAACGCCAGAAAGTATCAGACTTTCTAGCCGCGAATCAAAAGAAGATATCAAGGGATGTCATCAGTGGAAGTGGCAAGGCTTCGGCCAAGTGGATGCTCATAGTGGAGGAAAGGAATGACAGTCCATACCAGTCGGCTATAATCCCGATCAGTCAAGTGATACGATTTTGCGCAGGAGATTGCTCAATCACGAAAAAAGGAAACCTGAAACTGGGTAGGCTCACAATCCAAAGAAAAGGTGGGGACGGGGGTGAAAAGACCGCCCAGATGTTGCAGTTCAAATTCTCCCCCAAGGACTTGTTTGGAATGGACAGTGTGAATGTGATTAAGCGGATTGCACATGATTGAGAAGAACAGATCCCGAACCACCATACCAGATTCATAGTATACCTGCTGCTCCAGTTCTTTGTTTCGATAGGCTTCAGGTCCACAATTATACAGTCCCGTTGAAACTCCCCACACCCTAGTGAAGTTCCAGTCCCAACTCTTTCACGACGGGAAAATCATTACAGATTTTAAGCATGTATCGTGGCCCCTTACTGCGGATCTCAACCCACATACCATTACTCAGTCGTTTTGGCACTTGAAATTTTGTACCGTCTTCATGATACGGTTTCGTATTCACTAGGTATCTTCTCCCGCGGTTTATCGGCTGTTGTAGATTCGCTTCATTCAGGATAGCAATAAATAGATCAGTCCATGAACTCACCTTAGCCACTCGTTTACCGTTACGTATTAGATACCCTTCACACTTCATTCCATTTTGATATTGTATGGCAGTCAGTGGAGTTCCCACTATATTCTGCGACCCAACAGGCTGTTCTACAAACCCCGTCTCAGACTTTGCTTGAGTTGTCGGGGGTTTTACTGGTGTTACAGCATTAACTATGGCTTCGCGCCAGAGGATAAACAAGGCCGACAAGCACTCTGCGTCCGAGTCAGACCGTATAACGCATCGCGCAATCACCTTGTCCAGTAGTGCTAACGGTTTAAGTGTCTCATACACACGCCACTCATTCCCGTCAGTGACAGTGAAGTGCGTGATGCCTGTCTCCATGCAATATCTGATACCCTGTTTTGCGGCAGCATCCAACGGCGTACCCAACTTCTTTGCTTCTACAATACAGATTGGAGTGTTCGTCCCTTCAGGTATTAACGCATAGTCTGCAGATCCAACGTCATTATTCCACTCGGCGACAATCTCTTCTGGTTTCCAGCCTAGCTCGAATAAAACCGGGTCGATAAGTCTAAGTTTTGTAGTTCCTTCATTTTCTGCAGTACGTTTTCTCACAGCTGTGAAAACACTTGTGTCAAACAACATCAGTAGTAGGGTTCACGCGCGGTATTAAAAAGGCTAGCGCCAACACTGAACTGTTGTAAATATCATACCTATTGTGTATAGGCGCCTAGAGTGGAAATTGTATGTTAGATCAATGTCTCTTTCCAATCCCCATTTCAATAAAAGTGTAAATACACAACGCGACGTATACACTCAGGTCCATCCCTTTCTGTACCCACAGGTATGCCAGTTATCCACACATCTGAAACAGTCTTGTACTAGGCGGCTATCGTTACATTACCTGACATAGCGGCGGATTCTTCAAATATGTTCCAGTCTGGATTCTTGGACAATTCCACTATGCCTTTCCATGGTACAATGCCGCGCTTCTGGCAGGTGCGCGTATAGCTCACCAAAATTGAAAATACGTGCATGCCCGTGCTAGTCATTAATTTGTGGCGCACGTTGCGCTGCAACACTATGGTGTCACGTATATCCAACTCAACGGGGTTATTGTTAGGAGGCATTCCTTTGTACCGCAGGAACGTAAACAGGTTCGGTGACGCGTTGTGTATGGTGGCGGCCATTGGATGGCCCCCGTATCCATCTGCGATACTGCACAGCTGTCGTTGCAGAGACAGGCAGTATTCGGGAGGGGCCGTATCCATGTATTTGATGCGTCTATACATGCACAGGAGCCGCCGGTACTGTATGTACGGAACGCTTCCCCTCTTTGCTTTTATGGCGGCTTTCTCGGCCATACGTAGTATGTGCACCCAGCACCGCTGAACAATGCGGAAACTGTTGTATCCTGCGTATCCGTCCACTATTACGGGTTTATCCAAAAGTGCGCTAAAGTGTATTTCGGGTATTGCACCGGCCCTACTTGCGGCCACCAGTACATATGTGGCATCAGGTATTGATGCCATCCAGGCATACCCCCTCTTACCGTATATCTTTAGTACTGTCTCGTCTAAATGGACGTACAATGCCAATATGATGTATTTCAGTATGTTTTGGTATGTTTTTTCCAGTGTCAGTGTTGCAATGGCTTTGCGCGCGTTCCATATGGTATTTGGTGATATCTCAAAATCATACATGTCTCTAAAATAGACAGACATTGTCTCATCAGTTGCACGTGTACCAAAGTATTCCACTACAAAACCGCGAGCCTTGGGACCGAGTGCCGTACCGGCAATAAGGGGACTGTCGGCTTCTGTAACGTGTCCGCATCTGTCGCATTTACACCGTCCCACTACAATCGTACCAGCCACTATACTTATTCTGTCTCCATCAAAATCATACATTTGTCGTACAACCGGTCGCAATATTATCACGTGTTCGTTGCCACAGTTGGCGCACCGGTGTATGTCGTATCGTTTAGTATATTCAGAACGGTTATGATGCGAGATGCCCTTGTGGCCCTGTGGCGGACCCGCTTTGCGACTATTCAGGTCCACATTAGGATCGTTCTTGGTGGAAGTATCGTTTTTGTTTGCGGCGTTGTCATCGGCGTTGTCATCGGCACTCTCAGAATCCAGAAGGGCTTCCTCTTTCTGGAACTTTTTTCTCTCGGCATTATACATTGACCCTGTAGATGAAGGCGCGTTTTCATTTTCATAATAGTTGAGGCGTCGCACCAAATATTCAATCTCAGATTCGTATCGGTCAATCATTGATGCCTTTTCCTCTTTCAATTGAATTACTTGAGCCCTGAGTTCCGTATTCTCTTTTTCTAAAAGATCGATTTTCTGGTATATTTTTCTTAATTCCTTTCTGAGTAGTGCAGAATCTCCCATTAAATCATCCAAATTTGATACCAGCTTTAAATCTTTCTATTCAAATCTGCCCCTTATGGGTGGACCTGAGTGTATACAACGCGACTGGAAAGTTATGGGGACATGACGTATAGTGGGAAATCGGGGACATGGAAAATTAAGGGGGGTTAGGCTGACGACTTTACGGCAGCCGGTATATACTGTCTCCTGATTATGGTCTTGTAGATGTGTTCTGCTACACTGCGGGCTAGTAATGGCGGTACGGCATTACCCACCTGTGTCCTCTTTTGCACCTTCGAGCCTACCAGTAGGTAGTCATCGTCAAATCCTTGTAGTCGGGCGGCTTCACGAATTGATATCGCCCTGACATCTTGGTAGTGAATGAACCTTCCTGATCCGGGGTTATGCAGAGATGTTGTAATCGTATTACCTATACCATTTCGGTGCAGTCTAGCATATGCTTGGTTGAACCCACTACCGCGCCACTCCGTCTTTTTGTAAACATCAACCATGCGGCTTCCCTCTGGTATACCTGATATGTAGGATAAAAGGTTGGGACCGTGTCCCCAACACTCATGTTCAGTCAGGACTGATGCGCCCTTCCTCCTTGCCATCTGATAATGTGTCGGCTTCTGAGATGCATATCGAGTTGCCGACTTTTGCTCTGGGCCGAGACTGGGCATGTCTCCTATAGCATCACTTACCGAGACAAATTTTTTCATATTCGGATCTGGTGGACAAAGACCATCTAAATTTCCACTCTGAAGCATGGTGGCATTGCGCACCTTTTGGTGTGTGGGATGAGGAAATGTTATCGGACAATTTGGAATGTCGTTCTGAACAGATATACAAAATGCTCGATGCCTGACCTGTGGTACACCGTAATCACTGGCCACAAGAATTGTAGGTTCCGTGCGGTATCCTGCCTTGAACATGGAGTTGATGAACATCTCCAAGTAACTACCTCCACCGGCGCTGATGAACTGTGGTACATTCTCCATAACGGCGACGCGTGGGCGAAGATCCCTTACCATACGCACGAACTCCAGAAACAGGAGATTACGTGGGTCATTATCCTCTCTCTTCCCTACAGTGGAAAAGCCTTGACATGGGGGACCACCAATTACAATATCTATGTCATATCGTTTCATGCCTGTTATGGCGCTAATATCACCAGAGTCTATATGGCGTATGTCACGGGTCATCACAACTGTGTCTTGATGGTTGGCTCTGAACGATTCTGCTGCTGCCGAATTTATCTCACTTGCACATACTACTCGACAGTCGGCCACATCTGTACTGGTAAAGCCAGCACTAAGGGCGCCACATCCGGCAAATAAGTCAACTAATGTCAACCGCTCACGAGGCATTTTTGTGGGGCATTTTTGCCATGTCGTTCTTCGATAGGAACTCTTCTGGAAAATTTAATGAGTTGAAGAATAGGGGCGTACCAGAGAATGCTAGAGGTGAAGATGGACCCATACTCATAAACGAGTATTTTTTATGTGTTAGTCCGCTTTCAGGATCATGAAACTGTCTGTAAAGCTCAAGCATGGAATTATTCCCACCGACCAACTCCTTCAGAGATTGTAGTTCAGATCCCCATGCTAACCCATATCCAAAAAAGTACATGCGTAATTGTTGTAGAAGTTCTCTATCTAGGCTTGCCAGTGTCTGACTTATGAACATCCAACCCAACCCAAACTTGCGAGTGGTTCGGACCGCGTCCAAAAGTGTCGCCCTTAACGTAGATGCATCCTCATCACCGGATGTACCAGTCCTCGGGGCTAGTCGGTGCGCCTCATCCAGAATCACCAACGTATTTAGACTTCTGCCCTCGGTGAACTTGTTCTGTGCCACATCTACCAGAGCCTTAAGTATGTGGTTTATTGTGGCCTTCTGAATGCCTTCATCCCAAAACACATCACTTGGCGCGCTCGTTTCTGAGAGGTTAATCACCGTTACACTACCTCCCCCGTCACCTATATTTTTCAACAGATCATGTATGCTATGAACGTCGGCACCCTCCCTACCAAACAGCCGTGTTACACGCTGCCACTCGTCATAATAGGAGTTGGTAGAATCGTTATCTTTTAGTGTGTCCAACACACGCATATACCCTGCATTTTTCGTTGTGTATAGTTGGAAACATAAGTAACCCCGCATTATGAAAGAAATAAATGATCAAAACTTTAGTCTGATGCATGGATGACCAAACCGAAATCAAAAAAATAAGGACGGCCCTAAGACAAACCCGGGGTACGCGCAAGTACGCCCGTGTCGTGGCTGTGAACATGGTGCGCGTCAACAGGCAGAGCCCCACATTCGCTGCAGAGATGCTCGGCGTTGACCGCGGCACAGTCAATGATTGGCTTAACGCCTACGACCGCGAAGGTCTAGACGGCCTCGCCGACGATGCGAGGCCGGGCCGTCCTCCCTTCGTGCAGCGCGATAAACTGGAGAAGATAGTCGACGATGCCAAACGATTTACCGCCTATGAGTTCGTTGAGCTAATAGAGAAAAAGACCGGCGTGAAATACAGCGAGCCACACGCGCGCCGCCTGCTGAGGTCGCTGGGCTTTGCCGTCAAGAAGACTCCCCGGATATCTGACCGTGTTCCGCTAAAAGAGGATCTCGAGATCTGGCAAAAAGACACCAAAAGGGAGGTGGAAACACTTGAAAACGAGGGTTTCACGCTTGTAATGTCAGATGAAAGCCACCAAAACTTGAACATCTTTGGTTCTGGCGCGGTCTATGTGCGCGGCAACGCCAAGCCAATACTAACACAGCTTGGTAACCAGCGTCAGACCATCTACGGCGGCATCACGCTGGATGGCGAGACGTGCTACATGACAGCCAGCAAGGCCAACGACAGGTCGTTCATCAGATATATGGATAAACTGCGGCACCACTTTGGCAAGGTGGTGGTGGTCGTCGACAATGCCGCATACCACAATTCCGGACGCGTGCGACGATACCTGAAAAAGAACAACAACATTGTCAAATTGATATTCTTGCCTCCATACTCACCGTTTTTGAACCCGGCTGAATGGTTGTGGCGCAACGGCAAGGCAAAGATACGGCGCACTTTCAGGAGGCCTGCCAAGAGCTATTTCAGGAGAAAAATCATGTCGGTGTACGAGTCGCTTGAAATAAAGTTCGACCCGCGCAACATCCTGTTCAGAGATTTAAACAAAATATTGCCGACGTAAAATTCCTGGTGGGTTATTTATGATCCCAACTATATATGCGGCCTAAATGCTTCTCTTCCTTTAAACCACTCCAAACACGATCAAATGCACTCCTCTCATATGCGCGGGTGAGTGATATTTTACCACTTATACCATGAATCGTACTACGTTTAGATTGAAGTATCTTTACAATCTCATCTGCAGCATCTTCTTGGTTTGTGTCTGCTCTAATACCTAAATTTTTGAGGAACTGAGAGTCTACCAGTATCTTTTTGAAGAGATCCCACTTAGGCAGTAGAACTAGTTTAGAAAGGTCGTACACCGTGATTTCTTTTCCTAAAGACTCGACAAAGTTTTGTACAGGTTTATTGTTGTTGATATTTGAGAATTCACCCTGTGGGTCCAGCACCAGTAATGACATTTTAGGATGTCTCATATATGAGAGCATTACCATCTTGCCCAACACGGACTTGCCTGAACCCGTCTTACCGAATATGCCAATATGCATTGCATCACCGAGCCCACCTTGTTTTTGTTCCCCAAAATGCCTGAACCAGCTAGGTAATAGAACATCACTTCCGAAGACTCTTCCGACATGAACTACGTGTTCAGCATGTGACTCTGTCATCTTTTTCATCACATCTTGACTGATTACTCGGATGGTAGTGCCTGTTGGTGGTACAGTGCCAAACGTGCTTTGTGTTAGACTGTCGTCACCCTCATCCTTGAAGACAGCACTCACCACCATCTCGGCTGCATAGGTATCCTGTTGTCCAGTAATTGATGGTATCTCCCCTCTCTGCTTTGTTATACCCCTCATGGTTTGGTCCTCCGCGAAAGCATTCTTTAATGATACTCCAGTAATCTGACCTATGGCGTATGTTTTGTTGTCGTCCTGCATGTATTCTAAAAATACTATAGATCCTACTAGACCCTTCTCTACGGCGCTAGCCACTATGTCTAGACGCATCTGTGATGTCGATGAAGGAGATCCTACGACACCTATTTTTTCAGATCTGTTTAACTCGTTATCCAGCAACCTATACTCACATCCGCGTCCTGTATGATTGTGTAGCCAAAATAACATCACTTATGTCGCCACCCCACTCGGCGGCGGTTTCTAATACGGCACTATCTTTCATCGTTGGGAGAGCCGTTGGTAAATGTTTGACCATTTTGTCGGCTAAAAACACTGGATATGGCTCCATCATGCCTGGAGCACCAGTCTGATCACGAATGGCCTCTAATAAAGATGCAAGACGGGTCTTATTATTTGCTACTGCCTGCCCAACCTCAAGTCGGATGGCCGGAAAGTTTTTTCTTGGTTTATAGTAAAGCACATGAGCGGTGTCAAGCGCACTCTCTATAGACTTCTTGATGTCTGCTACATCATTAGGTAGTTTGGATGTTAACCACTCACCACCCCCTTCCTTCACCATTGGTACCGGGTTGGTGTACTCGCCGGGTGAGAGTACTAATGATAGCAACCCCTTATCATCAAAGTTAGTCATCTCAATTTCCTCACATATCTCATTACGCTTACTGTATTTAGGTACCGCAGCAACCACCTTATCTGTCCGCCTTCCCACCAATATGTCTAGATAATTCTCAAGAGTTGTTTCAAGTGGACCAAACTGTTCAGCACCGTTGGAACGCTTGTTTGGGTCACCATATCGAAGCCATTTCTTCAATGTTTCGGGCTCATTCTTACCAAATGCATTGTTGTATGCTATGGTAAGCGTTGTGAGTGAGCCGTCCAATAAGACTACAGCATGTGGTGCCAAAGCAGCTAATTGTGTCTCCATAGACATCATTATGGCCTTCACTAAAGTGTTTGTGGATTCGTTGTGCGCCAACCTCTCCACGAGAACAAAATGGTGTGGTTTGGGCCATATGGGATCATTTTCAGCTCTTGCCACCAACCCCTCTACAGCGACCGCCGCAGTGGCGACAAAATCTGTCGCTACAAGGCTGTCCACACAGTACGAGCCATCAACACCAGCAGCTGTGGGAAACTGAGGTGTAGTGATAATATCTGACTCGTGTTTCAAATGACCCTTTAGGCGGTTACGTATGCTATCACGTTCATTATGAATTTTTGATATGTCGTTGACCATGCTGTCGGTGAGACCATTTGACTTACTCAACATCTCCAACACCAAGGCTTCGGGTAGGTCACCGAACACCCCTACCTGATCTTGTTGAATTACCACATAATAGTCTCTATACATTGTAAATTTAACATTTGCATTGGTTCGAC
Organism: Nitrosopumilaceae archaeon; assembly: GCA_965219765.1. Classification (GTDB taxonomy): domain Archaea; phylum Thermoproteota; class Nitrososphaeria; order Nitrososphaerales; family Nitrosopumilaceae; genus VYCS01. Next base: position 511,706 of record CBDCOI010000001.1, on the reverse strand, counting down.
TTCTAGGAACTGGTGGTCTTAATACATACACAATCTTACACGCGGTACATTTCACCACATAAAAGTCGGACTTCTTTTTGGAACTGGGAAGTTATGTTGACCTGACCTCATCCCACATCGAGTCTGTGTTTCTTCCCAGTCCTCAGTAGGTGACACATGTTACGCTAGATCCTAGATGACGTAGATGTTACAGCCCCCAGAAAAGATAAAAATAATAAATTCGATCATCACATTGGAGAAGTATGACTCCAGAAGAGAAGGCTAGGAAGATAATAGATGACAAGCTGCGAAAATCGGGCTGGATTATACAAGATTATGCAGACCGTGACATATCACTGCCAGGTGTCGCGGTACGTGAATTTCCTACAAAATCTGGCAATCCTGCCGACTATGCCTTGTTTGTAGGAGGAGAATTGGTGGGTATTATAGAAGCAAAGAAGGCAGGCGCCTCACTCATCAGTGTGGAGTCTCAGACTCGTTTATACCGTAACAACCTTGAACAAGAGGGCTATAGTCCTGTATTTGTTTACACATCGACAGGGATACAAACACGTTTTCACGATACACGGGACCCAGACTATAATTCCAGAGAGATAATGACGTTTCATCCTCCAACCAGTTTATGTAAAATGTACGAACAGAAAGACACGTTACGGTCACGCCTCAAAAACAATATGCCAGAAAAGTTGCCAGACACGCCACGGGAATACCCATTACGTGATGCTCAACGGGATGCCATATTGGGCCTAGAGAGATCACACGCAAATAATCGGCAACGAGCGCTAGTAATCATGGCCACTGGGGGCGGAAAGACATTCATGGCAATTGAGGAGACTTACAGACTTCTTAAATTTGCCAAAGCGACGCGAATATTATTCATCGTGGACCGAAGAAGTCTAGGCGACCAGGCTCACACCAACTATCAAAACTACAAGGTTGGAGATAGAAAGTTTATTGACCTGTACAACGTCCAACATCTGGCCGGACACCACATAGATACTGCATCTTCGGTGGTAATATCCACATTTCAACGACTCTATTCCATACTAAGCAACACGGAGATTACAGATGAAGCAGATAAAGTATCTGCGTTTGAGAATGATGAAGACGAACCAGAGAAGTTCGTAGAATATAACAACGACATTCCGATAGACACATTCGATTTTATCTTTGTAGATGAAGCGCATCGTTCCATGTATGGAAAGTGGAAGCAGATATTGGATTACTTTGATGCATTCATAATTGGTTTGACGGCCACACCACAGGACTTTACACAAGCATTCTTCTCAAATAACCTCGAACCGAATAACCCACAACCTAACGCGGTGTCTAAATACACATTTGAAGACTCTGTACGGAATGGTGTCAATGTCCCATTCAGTAGCTATCGTATACTGACCGAGGCAAATACTGATGGTATACTCGTTGAAGCGGGTGATGAGATACAGTTGTTTGATCGTGCAACTGGAAGTCTTTGCAGTACAAAGGCCAAAAAGAGCCAGACATATACACCAGAACAACTTGATACTATAATAGAGTCGCCAAAACACATAAGACTGGTTATAGAGGCGTTCAAGAATACACAAGAACACCATTTTAAACGTCCATTATATCTGCCAAAGACTCTTGTGTTCGCAAAGAACATACACCATGCAGAAATTATTACAGAGATAATTTGGAAAGTATATGGTAAGGGGTACGAGTTTTGTCGACCTATAACAAATGAGACAAAGAATGTTGAAAGTGAAATAAAGCAGTTTAGGAATGAGGTACAACCTAGGATTGTTGTTAATGTTGACATGTTAAATACCGGATTTGATATGCCAGCACTAGAATGTCTGCTATTCATGAGGAACATAAAATCTTCACCATACGCACAACAGATGGTTGGGCGCGGATGCCGTACCATACATGATGACAGACTACGAGAGACGACACCAGATGCCATCTCTAAGGATGAATATCTTGTTGTGGATGCAGTTGGTGCTCTAGACGCACTCGACTCTGAAAAATTCTCCAAGCCGCCAGTTGCTAAAACGTATCAACATATAAAAAAACTTCTAGACAGGGCAGGTAATAACAAGGCAACAAGTAAGGATCTTGAACAACTCGCCAACCGCATCAAAACAATTTCCAAACGAATGAGTATTGAAACTAAAAATACCATACAAAATGCCTGTGATATGACAGTTGATGAACTGATACAGACTATATATGAAAACATAGACGAACACAACCAACTAAACGAAGCAAAGAAGAGATATGGTGAAGAGCCGACCAAACAGCAACTATACACTATACAGAAGGAGATGAAACGCAAGGCAACAGCGCCGTTCTATAAACACAAAGTAAGAGATGCGATACTTGAGGCTACAAAGCGGGACGATCTGATTGTTACACAAAAGCGGGACGAGTTGATTAGTGTATCACCTGTTAACATAAGACAGCACTATGATAATTTTGGTAAATTTGTAAAAGATAATCGTGATAGGTTCATGGCACTACAAATCATATATAACACGCCATACAGACTCCACAAACTCACACTTGAACATCTTAATGAGTTGGAGGATGCTCTAAAACAACCCCCATACAACCTGACACCTGAGAAGGTATGGCGTGCGTATGAACGATTGAATAATTCCAAGGTAAAGAATCAGATAGTGAGGCTGACCGATATGATAACACTGGTTCGGTATGCTGCCGGACAGCAGGACACGCTTAAACCATATGGTGAGTTTGTCATGGAGAAGTTTGAGATGTGGCTCAAAACACAGAGAGATGTAGGGGCCAGCATTACATCAGAACAAGAATCATGGTTGCGCAACATAGCAGAGCAGATATCTGTATCATGTAGGATAGACAAACACGACATAAAAGAGGCATTCCATGATGTCGGCGGCCTAGGAAGATTCTATGAACTGTTTCCAGATGGGGATCAGATGCTAGAGCAAATGCACAGGGAGTTGACAAATTTTGAGGAATGAAATTATATCACAACATGCAGATGGAAAGTTAATGACGGGTTTTGAGAAAGAGAGACTCCCAGAAGGATGGATTCAAACAACCATTAAAAATATAGTCGAAGAGGTCAAAAAAATAAATCCGAAAGAAATGCCAAATCAATTATTTTATTATTGTGACATTAACTCAATTGACAACTCACAGTTCATAATCACCACACCTCGGCAATTTTTAGGCAAAAATGCACCCTCTAGAGCCAGACAATTAATTAAACATGGGGATATTCTTTTTTCTACAGTTAGAACATATCTGAAAAATATTGCAATTGTTCCATCTGATTTAAATAAACAATTAGCATCTACTGGGTTTTGTGTGCTTCGGCCAAAACAAAACATATACAATAAATTCGTGTTCAATTATGTACAATTTGATGATTTTTTAAAATCCTTAAATTCCAAACAAAGGGGTACAAGTTATCCTGCTGTAAGAAATGCGGATGTTTTAGATACTATGATTTCATTACCTCCACTTTCAGAACAGCACCGCATCGTATCCAAGATTGAGTCAATCTTCGCCCAGATTGATGCATGTAAGTCAAGACTGGAACGGCTGGTCCCACAGGCCTCTTCAGCACCTGACAGTCTGGCGCGACTAAAAAACAGTGTGCTGAAACAGGCATTTGAGGGCAAGCTGGTCTCACAGAATCCAAGTGACGAGTCAGTAGAGGAACTACTAATGCGAATTGGGAAAAACACTGGCAAGAACGTGATGTTTGAAAAGGAAGGACTTCCAGAAGGATGGATTTCTATTAAATTTGAAAACATCACGCCATACTCACAATCATTCAATCCTGTAACGGAAAAAAATCAAAAATACGTTGGCTTAGAACATATAGAAAAAGATACAGGAAAAATTATTGGGCATGCAGACTCTAACATGACCCTAAGCACAAAAACAGTGTTTTCAAAAGGTGATCTACTTTATGGAAAATTAAGACCTTACTTAAATAAAGTTGCAATTGCAGAATTTAATGGTGTCTGTTCAACAGACATATTGGTATTTCCAAAAAACCCATTTATAATTAACAACTTGCTAAAGTTTTACCTTCTCAAGTCAGATTTCGTACGATTCGCAAATAACACGATGACTGGAGTGCAACATCCTCGTACTAGCCACAAGAAATTAGCTAACTACAGCTTGCATATTCCTCCCCTCCAAGAACAACACCGCATCGTGCAAAAGATTGAATCAATCTTTGCCAGGATTAACGCAGTAGACAAACAAGTGAAATTATCTCTGAAATTACTGGACATGTTAAAAAGTAGTACACTCAAGCAGGCCTTTGAAGGTAGATTAGTCCCGCAGGACCCTAATGATGAACCAGATTATAAGTTACTTGAAAGCATAAGATGTGTCAATAATGTCAAGTGAATCACCTGCGATAGTCAAAAAGATGTGGAATCTCTGTAATGTATTTCGAGAGGACGGTATGGATTATGGTGATTATGTTGACCAACTCACCAACTTGTTATTCCTAAAGATACGAGACGAGCAAACCAGGCCTCCATACAACGAAGAGCACATAATACCAGAACGGTACAACTGGAATACACTCCTTACAAAGCGCGGTTCTGAATTACAAGAACAATACGAAAAAATTCTCAAAGGTTTATCTAAAGAACAAGGATTACTGGGACTCATATACAGGGATACAACAAACAAAATCAGAAAGCCAGCAAACTTGGAGAAGATAATACATGGTATAGATACGGAATCATGGTACAGTCTTAACTTAGATGTCAAGGGCGAGATATATGAGGGTCTACTGGAAAAACATTCTGCCGAAGTGAAAGATGTTGCAGGACAATACTTTACACCACGTGCTCTCATATCCACAATGGTGGAAGTCTTGAACCCAAAACCTGGTGAGACGATATGTGATCCCGCCTGTGGTACTGGTGGTTTTTTCCTAGAGGCGCGTAAGCACATCACTAAACAATACAGTCCACTTAATCGAAATCAGCAGAATCAACTCAAATCTTCCACGTTTTATGGCACGGATAATACACCGGGCGTGGTCAGATTGTGTGCCATGAATATGTATCTGCATAATCTTGCTACAACAGGCAAACAAATTCGTGAGGCAGATTCATTACAGCAACCCACTGACAAACAATATGATATTATACTGACCAATCCGCCATTTGGATCCTACAGGGTGCCATATGCGCGTGATGACTTCTGGGCCAGTACAGGTGACAAGGAGCTTAATTTCCTTCAACATGCATACACTTCATTAAAGATAGGTGGAAGGTGTGGAATTGTTATACCAGATGGTGTTCTGTTTGGCACCACTAATGCGCATAAGATCATACGTGACAAGATGATGCACCTATGTAATGTGCATACCATCTTACGACTGCCGAAAGGCATCTTCTATGCAGGAGGTGTAAGCGCAAATGTTGTATTTTTTGAGAAGAAACGTTATCGCCCTGATGGTAAGCCGTGGACGGATACAATGTGGTTTTATGATCTGAGAACCAATATGAAATTTACACAAAAGACAAAGAAGATGGAACGACATCATCTGGGCGACTTTGTTCAACAATATATGGCCAAAGAACGTAAGGAAAGTGAACGGTTCAAAGAGTACACCATTGAGGCGATTGAACAGCATGGGTCATGGGATATGACTTGGTTGCAGGATGACTCTCTTGCATTTGATATTCCGGACATGACTACAATTATGTCGGAGATATCAGATAATATATTCAGCCTGAATGAAAACATACGAGAACTTAAGCGAGAGGTTGGTACTGTTTAACGTGAAAGTATTGACCACAGGGATTTTCCAAACACTCATGCGCCATTTATAATAATTCCACCCTTGAATCACAATCTGTGCCATCACCTGACTTTACAGATATCCCCAGGATTTAACACTCAATTCCATCCCTCATTAACTTAATAGTTCCCCCAAAACCGAGGAGTTAAAAACAGAGGCATTCACAATGTACATGCATAAACATTTTCCAGATTATGAGCCTAGTTAATATTATTTGAAAAGCGTTTAATTTTATTCCCAACTATTTTGAATACTATATAATGAAGACTATATGACAATCTTGTTTTTAGAACAATACTGTCTACACTCTAAATATGTGACATTATTGTATAATTAAATAAAAAAAGTAAAAAAAATTATTGAACCCCAGTGTCGTAGGCATACTCCATTACCCACTGACTATTCCGTACGGACCATATCTCATAGGACTCTGTGGCGACATCGCCTGCATCATTGAGTCGCAGGTCTCCAAAAGAGCCAGTCATTCTTTCTGCTATCAGTGGTATCACACCCTTCAGCACGTCCGGGTCGGTACTCTGTGTCATTTGTATTGCGTATCCTAAAAGCCAGACGGAGTCGTATGCAGAGTGGCTGTATATGCTGGGCTCGCGGTCATATATCTCAGATATCCTGCCATCAACATACTGTCGTATGGTATTATCTGGTGTCATAGTCTTTACCGCTGTAAAGTTTGTCGTCTCAAAGAACTCTAAGGATGTGGGATTTGTTATGAATTGATCTGCATCAGCCTGCGTGTTGGAACCGAACCATCTCACCTGCGATGCATGCTGGTAATGCTTCAATGTTTCGGTCAGCAGTATCAATTCATCAAAGCCTACATAGAATACACCAACCTTTTCAGCACCGTATTCACTGATTAATTGTTCTATGTCTTCATCTATTATGGATGCCGAAGCAGAGAGGTCTTTTTGATTTGGATCATAACTAATGCCCTCTACAAACACTCCATCAAATATATCTCGTATACCATTCTTGAAGCCATCGCCCCAGGCATCATTTCGGTTTATCATGTATACCACCTCTATCTGAGCGTTTTCCAGCATGGCATTCATCGCCGGAGCCTGCCTACTATCATCAGGCCTAAGTCTGAATATGTGATCGTCTATGGCCAGAGTTGAAAGAGTCGAACAACAACTTACTACAAGCATGTCATTGCTCTCTATGTAGTTGTACGCGGTACGAAGATGCGAGCTTAGTGCCATGCCCACCAAGAGGTCTATTCCTTTACCATTTAGTGTTGTCACCTTCTCTAGGGCAACAAAACCATTGGCCTGACTATCTTCCATCTGTATTGCAAGTCGCCAATCCGCTCCTGTAGCATGAAGAAATTTGTTAAAGTCAACAACTGCTATCTCTGCGGCGGTCTTTGTCTCATCACCAACTAGCGCCCAACTTCCAGTAATGTCAAACACACCACCAATCGTAATCTTGCGATACTCTTGTATGTCTGGAGATTCTTGAACCGTAATTATTCCGGGGGTTCTTGCATGGTTTGGATCATAAAATGGAAAAGTTCCAATTTCATCAAACACCATACTGTATTGACCATCCTCGTGTATGGTGGTACTCGCAAGTATTGGGGCTGTATTGATTAAACTTTCAGAGTCATCAAACATACACGCATCCATATCTGCAGTACAGTCTCCCAATGTGGCAATCACAATGTTGCGAGGTATATCATCGCCATTATGCCACACCACTTCACTTCCGGCATTTACAGTTATGGTATTTGGTGTAAAGCACGGATCATTCACCTCACAGGTTGCACCTTTGGGTTGTATGGTAATTGTGACCTGCTCGTGCTCTGCAAAAGCGGCAGGTATGATGGAGAAGCCCACCACAAACATGATTATTAATATGAATTTCATTTTGTCTTATAGTAATACATGCGGTATTTATCTAATATGAAGACTTGTATGATGACACCCTCAGGTTGTCATTATATCAGAATCCAAATACCATCCTGTATATAATATAGAATTATTGTCATACATGCGCAAGACCATACACTCCAGTATTATATGTGGATACGGAAATGTATGGTATGCCTGCCCAGAGGGTACCACAACCGTATAACATCATGCGGTCCGCTCTAACATACGACATACCGAGCAGACTTCAGTAGTTGACTGCTGGCCACACATCTGGCAGGTCCTGCGCACTTTGGTATCCTGAACAAAGTTGGCTATCTTTTGAATGGATTTGTTCATGTTGTTTTTTATTCCACTGTGCTTCTCTTCCAACTCGTTGAGAAATTCACGTATACTGGTACGGATTCCCTCATCCATGTGGGGGCACGGTTCGCTCTGAAAGGGTATATCGTTGATAAACGCATAAAAGACAATCTCAGACTCGTATATGTTGCAGAATGGTTGTACCCGTCTAGATGAACCTATCACATTTCGTCCTATACGTGAAACATCCCCGGACATTGTATTTATGAGAAATGTCTGTATGTAGTCGTCCATATTATGGGCAGTGGCAATCACATCTGCATCTATGGCGGCTTGCTCAATGGCTTGTCGTCTCAACACGCCACATAAAGAACACGATGATGTATTGTCTGTGCGCTGATCCAGCCGCTCTTGCAGTGTTGTGTTATACATCTGCTTGTAACTAAGTACGGAATATTGAATGCCCATATCATTACAGTATCTGTCCACTATCTCCAAGGCCTCGTCCCTGTAACCTGGTATGCCCTCATCTATTGTAATAGCTCTTATGGTATAGCCCCCACTCTCTGATAGCTTGCTCAAGACATGTAACAGTGAGAGCGAGTCCTTGCCTCCGGATACGGCTACAACTACATCATCACCCCTCCGTATCATGTTATGTTTGGATATGGTCTTGGCTGTCTTTCTTACTATGGACTGGGAGAAACATCTGCCGCACAGACTCTCCCCTGAATATCTTCGCGTGTACACGGCCTTGCCTTCGCATCTATCACAATCCATACTGTACACGATACAGGATGCCCCATAAATGTAGCACCCATATTATAATGCCAAATCTTTCCAATACATTAATTAATTTACAAATCTGAAAATACAGGAGATGAAAGCAACTTTTGCTGCAGGATGTTTTTGGCATGTAGAGGAGATATTTGGCCACACAGAAGGCGTTACATCAACAAAGGTTGGCTATACCGGAGGCACAACACCCAACCCATCATACCAGGATGTATGCGGTGACTATACAGGCCATGCCGAGGCAGTCCAAATAGAGTATGATCCAAATATCGTACCATACAATAAACTTCTTGACATATTCTGGAAGAATCACGACCCCACTACGTTGAATCGACAAGGTCCGGACATAGGCAGCCAATATCGTTCTGCCATATTCTGCCATGATGATGCTCAGATGGAGACTGCACGCGAATCGCTACACAACACATCAAAGTCGTATGATCGTCCCATAGTGACCGAGATAAGACCAGCTGTTCCCTTCTATGATGCCGAAGAGTACCATCAGAAATACTTTCAAAAACATCGCTGATATTGTTCAATACGGATACAACCCACACAAGTGTACAGGAATTTTTAGTCTGTAAAGGTTCGTATGGCATCAATTATTTCGCCATTTAGACGTAGTGTATATGTGGCATACTCGGGATTGGTTCGTTTTAGATTTGCCAGACTCTCGGCAAACTCTTTTTTATCCAAACTTGTCTCGCCGGATTCGTGTGCACACAAGTTGAATGATTTGAGATTCAAATTTTTATCCAGTAGATACTTGATAAACCTGCCATATCCTTCTGTATCCTTCCAATCGCGGTCAGTCTCTGCGCAGTACTCCATCCATACATCAACAGAGTTGTGGAAGAGTACTTTCTTGCGCAGTTCTTCAAGAGTCATTACGAAAGTCCGCACGCTTCATCTTTGAGCCACAACGGGGGCAGACCCCTCCCTTGTATTTGTTGTTGCACACCAGGCAGACGTAACTTATAGGGGAGCTGCCTTGCTTGGACCCGATTCCAAAGAAACCGCCGCCCATACTTTGGGATCCTCCACCCGCAGCCCGATTCATAAATCGTCTCCTGATTAATAATGGTAACATTATGAACAAAGCCAATGCCACACCCAGTCCATATGGGAAGGGTAGTATGAGCTGTATGCCTATGCTTACTGCCAAAGACGCAAAGAGAAATATCAAATACCACTTGTAACTAAACATCTAGTGAATGTATTGTTGGAACACATATAAAGTTTATTTGGATGGATTTTTGGGGCATTACATACATTAATACACTAAATATACACCGGTTTCGTCCCATCTGCGAGTGATGAATAATTTAAACGGCCCAGCGGGCGTATTTGGCCACCGTGGAAAAACTTTACCGCTGGCAGTCTGCAGACAACAACACAATCCAACAAATACGTGCGCCGCGGAGGGGAAATCCATCACCCGTAGATGGGACAGTATTTCGACTTCACAACTCCTATAAAACGCCGGTACCAGTCAAGCGCATGACACGGGAAATAATGCTGAAGATAGCAAGCTCCAAGCATGACGGCGACACTGACATGAATTCAGAAGAGCGGTATTCTGCCCGAAGTAGCAGTAGCAATATGGGAATAGCCTCAATACGTCGCCCATATTATGATGATGATGCCGAGGCCGTAAAAATCAGAAAATGGGATTGGAGTGATGAAGATACGCTGGAACTGGTCAACGGAAAGAGAAAGACGCACGTTAAACTAGACTTGTCTAGCCATGACAAGGACCGCACCGACATAGTACTGAACCGGATCACGAGATTCAATCTCGGAGCTGACGCGGGTGATGAAATAACCGTCAGAAGAACCAGGCCCGCCAAAGCTCGGCGGATAGTGATGTCTCCCACCAAGAAGGTCCATGTAGAAGACATAAAAAAATACATGGACAAGCACTACGACAAATTCGTGTTTACGAAAGATGATGTCATTCCGGTTATGACATGGCCAGAAGGAAGAACTTGGTTTGTGGTGCAGGATACTGATCCTGCCGGTGCCGTCTATTCCACGGAATCAACGAAGTTTGTACTGTGCGCCAAAACTAGCGGTCAGCATGCCGAAAAACCCACTCCGGACATGGCGTATGACCGGATTGGTGGGATAAAAGATCAGATCCGCAAGATCCGCGAGATGATCGAACTGCCCATGTGGCACCCCGAGATATTCGCGGAGCTGGGCATTGACGCGCCCAAGGGACTGCTACTGCACGGACCGCCTGGAACGGGTAAAACGCTACTTGCAAGCGTAATAGCGGAGGAGAGTAATGCCCATTTTATCCAGTTGAGCGGGCCCGAGATCATGGGCCAGTACTACGGAGAAAGCGAGGAGAATCTCCGGAACGTGTTTGAACGCGCAAAACGCGAGGAACCGTGCATAGTATTCATAGACGAGATCGATTCCATAGTCCCAAAACGCGACGATGTGTACGGGCAGTTAGAAAAGAGGGTGGTGGCGCAGCTGCTTACGCTCATGGACGGATTTAACAAGCGGGATCGCGTGGTGGTCATTGCTGCTACCAATAGGCCAGATTCGATAGATCCTGCACTGCGGCGTCCAGGACGGTTCGACAGGGAGGTCGAGATTGGAATTCCAGGCCGGGAAGGGAGGTTTTCCATACTTGAGATCCACACTAAGAAGCTCCCGCTTGATGGCAAGGTAAACCTCAAACTAATCTCAAAAATAACACACGGATACACGGGCGCAGACATACAACATCTGTGCCGAGAAGCCGCCATGAGATCACTAAGGCGCGCGGCCCCGATAGTAACGACTGATCAAGACGGCTTGGCCAGGGAATACCTAAAACATGTCCGGGTAACATGGGATGATTTCAAACGCGCGCTGGGTGAAACGGAGCCGTCGGCCATGCGGGAAGTGGCAATCCAAACACCCAACGTGGCATGGAATGACATAGGCGGTCTGGATTCGCTGAAAGAAAACTTGCGCGAATTCATCGAGTGGCCGTTAAAGTACGGCGAAGAGGTGAAGAAATTCGGCGCCGGTATCCCTAAAGGGATACTGCTGCACGGCCCTCCGGGCACTGGAAAAACCATGATTGCGAAAGCAATAGCGAAAGCAGGCAACACCAATTTCATCAGCATCAAAGGCCCTGAATTGCTCTCAAAATGGGTGGGGGAATCCGAGAAGGGGGTGCGGGAAATATTCAAAAAAGCAAGGCAGTCAGCCCCATGCGTGGTGTTCTTTGACGAGATTGACGCGTTGGTTCCGCGAAGAAGGGGCAGTCATGAGGGATCGTACGTGACGGAGCGCGTCGTTTCTCAGATACTTACGGAGATGGACGGGCTGGAGGATCTGCAAGACGTCATGGTGATAGGCGCCACCAACAGGCCGGACATGATAGACCAGGCCATGTTGCGGCCGGGAAGGTTTGACAGGATAATCGAAGTTCCAAAACCTAGCAAAGTAGAAAGAAGGCACATCTTGGAAATCCACATGAAAGACAAACCCATGTCTCCGAAGGTGGATCTTGACAAGATTGTTGATGCTACCAATGGCTTCAGCGGCGCCGATCTTGAATCCGTGACATCCAAGGCCGCCATGGCCGCCTTAAGGAGACACATACACGGCATGACACCAGGATCTGTCGGAATCAGACGCAAGGTGGCTAAACATAGACATAATGCGGACGATTCGAAAGACGCAGTTGACTCTTTCGTCACCCTTGAGGATTTAATGGCTGCCGTGACATTGGTTCGAGAAGAGAGTAAATTCTCCTAGCTTAAACCACGCATTGATGATTCCCGAATCTGGGATAAAAATCGCAATACCGATAGATGACCCCAAAGACTGGACATTCATTTATGATGTTGTGGATTATGGTCAGCCATGCGCTTGGCAGAGGAGTTTTGGAACCTAAAATACTGTATTTTTACACCAAGACCTTCTCGGTCCAGCTCAAGCGACCTAGCGGTGGCCCGCACCGCAGAGCCACATAATGAACCATTTAGCAGTGGGGGATGTCATCAACAGGTGGTTGGTGTGGATGGCATATATTCACAACGGTGTATAGTTAGTGTACTAATGTATGTAATTCCAGGTTTTTGCGCAGATCAAGTTATCTATATGATGTGTACAGTCAAATGTAAAAGTCAAGCACTCATACCTGTATATGTCAAAACATACATGGTATGGCATTGTATTGCTGTTTATACATCACACACTGGTAGACTTTTTCTTTCTATACTGTGTTATCTCTATCTCGACGGTTTCAAGAGGATCATCGACCTGATTCCGGCGAATGGAGAACATCTTTGGTTTTTCAAAATTCTTGGTACAGTTAGGGCATGCATATACCAACACCCTATGTTCGTTGGGAGCCTTTGGGTTGGAGAGCCTGGCATAATACACCAACCTTGCACTACAGTCCACACAGTAACGGTTAGTCCTTGCTCTGGCCATCTGATATATTGTGGTATTTTTTGTATAAAAGGTTAGACTGTACAATATCAAAAACCACACTTCATTGTAAATGATATACATTATGACACAGCAGATACTCGCTGATGTGAGACTGGTAACAGGGGGTTTTGTAGACCGCTTCAGTATAATATCAAATATTTTAGTGCAAAGTGGCAGTTCGCCAGATGAATACATGTAGTATGTCAATATGGATGGCGCCGCCCGACAGACTTGAACTGTCGACCAACGGATTAACAGTCCGCTGCTCTACCACGCTGAGCTAGGGCGGCAATAACTCTATCGCATATATTATTGATTTAATTCTTTGCGCCATAGACTCGTGGAACGAGATATAGTGGCGATAGACTTTGAGGTATAAACCAACAACGTATACGGTTTGAGAAATCATGATGTACAGTTCAGAACCAATGTTGGTGACTTGCGTCTAATCTATACACAGTGGACCCGTCTAGGTTAGCACATTCTAGAAAAGATTATCTTCTCCTTTACCCAAATCATTCTCTCTGAGCCTTGTTCCACTCGGACTTGCTCGCGTAGCCAAAGTGCTCTAGGTTGTAGGCACTGACCCAGCGATACATGACAATAATTATTACGGCCAGGGGCCCTAACGATATCGTCCAAATGCCCGCTACGGCGCCATAGTTTTCCGCCATCATTGCTGTCTCTACGGCAAACCCGGCCCCTGTGCTCACCATCCACAGACCTACGAACTGCAAAGCCCACTTGATTGACTTTTTCATAGGCAAGGTCCAGTACAGGGCAAAGATTGACCCCGCAAAGAAGCATGACCAGAACCGGCTCATTGGTCGTTCCTTGCGGTCTTTGCCCATGTGGTTGAGCGCGCATGTAGGTATATTACCATTCTTACATACGTATCAGATCACTAACTTTACGCTCTAGTTTAGGTCACCATCACTTCCCAGACCCTGAAAAAGGGAGCTGTAAAGTTACTGTGTGCTAGCAACCACTGTAAAGTTGTGTGCTGGGATCAGATATTCTCAAGGTTCTGGAAAGTTGCAGGGACATGGGCCAGAGCGGAAAGTGAGGGAAGTTTTATGAAGTTGGCTGGACATGGGCTAGGGTGTTACGAAGCTCGCCACGAATAACACAATGTATAAAAATCAGCAAGCCATAGGACTGTACTAATGGCAAAAGCACACCGCGCCAGCGACCCATGGAGAAGCCGGCTGTTCAAGACATCAAGCCAGTCCGTCCTCACCGAACTACATGACTGTGGATTCGATAGAGACAGATGCACAATCTGATAGAGCGCAACATCGGGACACTGTTCCCCGGTCTGAAGTTGCTGGAAACGGAGTTTCGCGAGATGACCAGAGGCGAGCTCCGACCGGATACTATTGCTTTCGACACGACCCTAGATACGTTCGTCGCCCTGGAATACAAGAACAGGCTGAACAAGGAGGCTGTAGACCAAGCTAGGACGTATCTGAGCTCAATGAGACAACATCAGGCAGAGCTTGTTCTGTCGCACAGCAACAACATGAAATGCAGGCCGCGTGACCAAAAGTCGTTTAAATGGAAGAAGATGTACGCGATTATAATGGCGCCGGAATTTGGCCACTATCAGGTCTTCGGGGCGGACGAGGATCCTAACGTGGAGTTGTACGAGATCAGCATGTACGACGACCGCATAATGCTAGTGGAGCGCGTGGGTGGGGGCCATGAGCGGCAAGATACACCGGCTGCTATTACCCGTGAGCAACCTACTGGGCAGCAGAATAAGGCGGTAACGCCACTGACTGCAATACAATACCAGAAAGGAATGAAGTGCGAAGGATGGCTTACACGTAACGGTGAGCGCAAGACAAAGGTGAACTCATGGGTGGGTTTGCTTGTCGCGGTAATGAATGAGGTTAACCCACAAAAACCGATTAAACGTGGGGTGAGATGGCTGGTCAACCCCACACCACAGCACGATAATGGTAAAAAATTCTTCGCGCCAAAACGATTGAGTAACGGTATGTGGTTAGAGACAGGCAGTAAGGGACCACCATACATCCTTGAAATCTGTAATGGTTTTCCCGTCGCGAAGGAGTTGGGACTGGAACTTCACTAGGGTATGGGGAGTTTCAACGGGGCTGCATAACCCTTCCGATCTTGCGGATACCCATCACACGTATTTCTCACCTTCATCCATCACACGTCAACTTCCCAGAACCATTTTTTATGCCTGTTTAAATGGAGTTCAACGTTTATCAAATCACATTTCATCAGTATTCTCTACGGGAACATCCCTCTTCATTACATGACAATTTGTTGGCTATGGTCCGTGCCATGGACGCCACTCCAAATGTTATTATAAATATCGCTATCGGGGTCGCAACCCCTGTAGCAGGTTATATCTGCCAGGGGCGGCAAGTCATTCTCGGTTGTTGTTACAAGGTTGAAATAATTGTCAATAACACCCACCTTGACACCCGTACCGTCATAGCCCAAGTGGTGATAATGCTCAACGTAGGGGTGAACTCTTAAAGACAGGCCATCGGTATTGATGTCGCCATAGTGTTCTGTATGTCCGGGTTCTATTGGGATTATTTTCCTAATGTTGTCCATCGTAGAGAGGTGCCATAGGATAGATGGTGGAACATAAGCACCTATCTCGTCCACATTTTCATCATAATTGACATCAAACACAATGGCCCCGTTGTCCTTTAGATATCTCCATATGTCTGTAGCCGCATTACCGTAGGTAGTAATTGACACGAACACCAAATCCCCGTGGTAATATATCCGAGATTCCGGATCCGGTATACCATCTGGTCTCGGATCCAGTTTAAGTGGTCCAGGTTCGGCTCCACTGGCTCCACTGGCGCCTCCCATCTCAAGTTCGGTCCGGTTGCTTGGAGGAATGCCCCTTGGCTCGGTACCTGGTTCGGCGCCTTCCAGTCCCATCAGGTCCAACATGAGCATGAGGGTGTTTATGTCAACTGCATCACCGCAGTATGAGATGTAATCCCCGCGCCAGGTTGCATTGTGGTTGGCTATCTCTTCCACCAGCACCATTGATGTTGTGGCGTTCTGTACGATCAGTGAATGCATCGCAACATTCGTAACTTCCGGCTGTTCCAGTAGGTCTAATGATATCATGTTGAAATCCTGTTTCCATATTACGGCAGTAATATTGATACCATTTCTGAGCTCGTCCCTGTCGTAACCGAACATGCCATCTTTATAATATGGATACACATCGGTCAGCCTGGTGATGTTAAGATGGTTTAGTTCCAGTGCAGTACACCAGGGCTGGTGTGTTGTAATCGTAAGTATGGCCGTCGAATCGTTTACGTCCACCGCGACTATCGTCTCTGTTGTCGTTGTTGCAACAAGAATTATCCCAAATGTTACAAGAACTGTTGCTGGCAGTAACAGTAATAGTTTATAGTCCATTAAACAATGGATCACCCGCCAAATAAATAAGGATGTTCTCTCATCCGATTACCCAACATGACCCCGTCAGTTCTCATTCGTACAGTCACACGGGTTGGCTAGTCAGTTGATTAGTTATCTGGGGATGATATATACGAAAAAGCATTGGATGTAGACGTCATTACTTGTTATGCGCTTCGTATACGTACGGAGTCTGAGAAGGATCCGGACATCCTAGATATGATTGATATTGCCAAGAGAAAGACAGAGGAGTACGATCGCCGATGCAGAGAGATTGACGGTCACAATCCCCTAAAATGGTGACTGGTCCGGATGGGGTCAGATCCGTTAAGACGGTCCGTTCTTGAGAAGATCCAATCCCATCCCCCTTTTGTTACAGTTCACCAGACGACCTCCATCCCTCTAAGATGTTACAGCTCTCGAAAAAGGGTTCTGTTAACTTATCGGGAGCTGGCTCTGGGTGTTAACTGTCGGGAGCTGGCATTCTACCAAGAACTACTAGACCACATAACTGAACATGCTTTTATACGATCTTAGGATAACATCATGTGAATGATGCTGTATGAGACAACCATGTCTGGACTCGCAAAGGTAGAACCCGACCCCTTTGAATACGAACATAAGATGAGGGACTTTGTGGCAGACAATATTGGTGTGCTGTTCCCAGGCTTGGAGAAGGTAAAGAACGAGATGACCATAAAGGACTGCCGACCTGACACCATCGCCTATGACCGTAACCAAGACACGTTTGTCGTCATAGAGTACAAGAACAAGGTGGACAAAGGTGTGGTGACACAAGTTCTGGCGTACGTGACCACAATCCGTAACAACCAGGCCGAACTTAGACTGGCACACGAAGACAAACCGCGTGACCACAAATATGATTGGAAGGCCGTATATTCTATCATAATAGCACCATCATTCGACAAGGTTGCCAAAGTTGCAGCGCAGGATAGAGACGACATGGAATTGTACACCATAAAGAAGTATGGAAATCGTATCGTGGCGGTGGAGAGAGTGGGTGGAGGTCATGAGAGAACCGCAGCTATAAAATCCAGTCCCGGCGCCGAGGATGCACGAACCCAGGATGCGGCACACGTTCCTGGCACCGGTGCTAGTTCACCACCAACGGAACATCTGTACGACACCATCCGCACAAGGCTGTTAGACGAGTTTCCCGGCGCGGAGGAACACAAGAAAAAGTTCTATCGTGGATTTCGGTATCCTGATGGCAAATACTTCTGCACCATAGCCATACACAAGTCCAAGATAGGGCTCTCCTATTCAGGTAAGCGCGCCGAGTCTGAGCTGAAGCCGGACGACTTCGTACGGAACGTAAATGGGTGGGGTATAGGAAAGTTCCGCTCAGAGATAAAGAACGAGGACGACTTTGAAAAGGCGCTGACCATCCTGAAAAGACTGCACGGTGGCCATAAGCGACCAGATACACCAGTTACCCGCGAGCCTCCCAGCCAACCGCAAATGATAAGCATAAAGGAGTGGAAGGTGCAGGGAGGCGTAAAGCCCACACATGTAGCATTTCCCGGCAAGCCAATCATGGAGGTAGGGTCTTGGATTGACGTTCGTGCAGAAGCGATTGAGTGGTTGATTGATACCGGTAAAATCAGCGCAGACGGGCAGATAACCACCAAGAGTGGACGGGTGTTGTACACATCAGATGAAGCATACACAAAGAAACGCCCCAGAACGAGAAAGACACGGTATGGATGGTTTGACTGCAACCGTAATGTCGAAAACCATATCGCTGACATTACCAAGATATTTGAACATGCGGGCGTAGAGATCGATTTCAAAATCGCTATCCGACCAAAGGGGGCCTAGACCATTATTGTCACTCTAGGTGAACTGTTCCAAATATGGCGCCTGTTCCAAATGGCGCCTACACTGGAAACGTAGGTCTGGCAGGAACAGGCGTGCGGAGTGGAAATGAGGTCAAAATCACGGAGTGGAAATAGAGGTTGTTGACCTATGTTTCCAGTCCAGCCATGGCATGTTCATCGGTAGTGTGATGCAACTCCACTCTAGCACGTTTCACCACTAGGTCCCAATAATCGACACTCGGCTTGTTGACCATCTCTTCATAAGCTTTCTTTTGTATCTCGTTACCCTCCAGTGTCTCAAAAAACACATCATCAAAGAGGCGGAGCGGTCCATAATTGTGGTTGAACCAATGCTGTGTGGCAGCAAAGAGGTCGGACAGCATCATATGCGATCTGTTGTAGGCATCAATCAACTGACTGCGCTCGTATTTCACCACGTCAGGTGGTGGTTTCCCGGATGCCGCGTCAAAGCCCGGTGGAAGCGATGTGGAAGAGTTTACATAGACATCTCCATTATACGCGACGCGGAACCCCATGTGTGCGATGCTGTTGCGCAGTTCTTTATTCGATGCGCCCTGGACATCAAGACCAGCTTTAGCCAGGTATTTTACCTGTTTTGTAGTCCAGTGGTCTTTGTGCTTATCATGACCTGTGAGGTTGTAGATGAAATTTACTACGCTTTTGTACACACTCTCATGCAGGACAAGTATGGACAGAAGTAGCAATGTACTACTCTGATCTACGTTGAGTAGGCGCTTCTCCGTTGTCATATTCTCTGGGCAGCGGAAGAGGCTACCGTCTGACCGTATGCAGATATCCTGTACCGTAGTTACAATATTGTGCCAACACTCAATCTTCTTTTCTACCCCCCTTAATCCAACTATGGGGTCGTAGAAGCTATATAACATGGCATTCTTTGCATCCTTGTCAAAGTTACGCCCCTTTAGAAGTTTGGATATCGCCTGCGAGAAAACCTCCGCCCTGTCCCATGATGTGCCGTTAACCTCGTGGACTTTTTTGAATTCTTCTCTGAGCGCGTTTTTCCACTTAGTATGTGTATGACTTTCTGGCATTAGTGTGTAAATGACTACGCTACATTTAAACGAGTATTCGGTAGGAGGCTGTAACATCTTAGAGTGATGAGGCCCGTCCGGGAGACTGTACAAAAGAGGGATTGCCTCACACCGGAACTGTAAAGTTGGCGGGAGTGTAAAACGGGAACATGGGATCTTCTCAAGGATGGCACGGGGGTCAAATCTGTGACCTGACGGGGAATGTGGGCACATGAAGGGAGATACTGGCGCCGCCAAGATGGTAGACTTACCGACATACCTGTAAATTGGCCATCCTACTACATATAAAGGCGGAACAGAAGAACCTAAGTGATGATAACACAATTGACCATACTAGCTATAACAGGTTTAGTACTATTTGGTATAACCAACGCGCACGCCACGGAGACGGAATATATCGATCTAACAGTTGATGGTGTCAGTGCGTTCATCTTTGGTGATGGGGACGTTAACCTGTTCGTGATTACGACCAACATCACCAACAACAGTGATGAACTAATAACAACGGGCATAATTGAAGGTTGGGGGGAGTTCTATACGACCTTATGGTCCGCCCATGATATGAATGATTTAGTGAATGGTCAAATAAACATACCGAATCGTGCCGAGTTGATTCGTGGTGACAACGGAACGTTTCGCATAAATTACGACCCGTTATTAATTACTGATGAATTAGATGGGTTGTGTGAAGTACCATACACCATAATCACCACCAACACTACATGGACTTCATGTCACATATTACCAGCAGGCGTAATACCAGACTTTATACAATTTGGTATATCATCTGGACCTGATCAGCCGCGCCGCGCCATAACACTACCGTTAGATTTTGGTAATGGGACTGAATCATGTATTTGGTGGTGGACCAATAAACAACTTTGCTCACCATCATCGGTATCGTTTGATAGTGAGCCGGAATACGTTCCGATATATAGGGACTTTACACCATTGGACGTTACAATTACATCTAATGTCGTTGAGGTGTTTGATTACGTGGGTGGCCAGGGTGACATAGTGGCATTGACCGTGAATATAACCAATCATGGTAATGTGGAACTAGACCGATACGATTCTGCTAATACTAGACTGTTGTTAGGGAGTGAATACAATCTCACGCAGTACGAACCTTGGAATGCCGATCATGGTACAATCATGTATGACATATGCCCATTCTGGGGTGACAATCCGAACATCCCGCCAAACATCTCCGAGTTGTGGGCGTTTTGTTTTAGAATACCGGATGGTGAGGTGCCGACTATGTTTATGTTGGGTGATTCTAGTGATTATACCTCTAACCGGAATTTTATAGACGTTTCAATACCCTACCAGGAGGGATCTAGGACTATATCCCCATTCTATGCGACTGATGACTGCACTGATATATTCCCGAATAATGTATGCTTATCAAACCCACTTATCGACACACCGCCACCGTCTAACAACACTTCTTTGGTATTTGTACCGGACAGTGGTAATATTACAATCCACTATTTGGACGGTGAATATTATAATAATACAATGGTCTGGTTACAATATCATGAGGATGTAATAATCAACTCTAACTTTATCCTAAATAATGTTGTACTCCCATACGATCTGAACGTTTACTTCCAAGAATGCGGGACGGTCAATGCCTATTATCATCCTGCTACCGACAGTATAACTATGTGTTACGAGTTAGTTCATAAGTACTTTGATACATTCGGGTTCGAGGGTGACGGACCAACATATGTAACCAATACACTCCATTGGGTGTTCATGCATGAGTTGGGTCACGCATAGTACTCAGCAATGATCCTCAATATTTTTCCAGTGGCCGATGGCACCGTATTGGTTATAAAAAGATCGATATGGGTCCAGTTCACAGTATTGTATCGTGCCGTTACGACGCTCCGTTGGGATGCGGGTGAAATTTGTTGTACAACAAAGTTAATTTAGATCAACTAAGTAGTATTTAAAGAAGAGTGTGCCACCTAATGGTATGTTCAACCCCAAAAGGTCGGCACAAAAGAATAACACGGATACAGTATTTAACCATGACAAATCAAAAGATGGCCCACGACCCACGGCAAAGGGGGAAGAACGTATCCAAAAAGGTGACAAGTTCATGCCAGATTATACCATTAAAGAGATGGAAGAGCGTATGGCGAACCTCCAAGAGGGTAAGGAGAAGACCGTGTTGTTGGCATGCATCAAGAGAAAGGAATCCAAGACCATCGACACGATAGCAAAGGAGCTATATAGGCGGCCGGGTACGATACGCGGCTGGTTAGTAAGGGGAAGAGATAGAGGTTTGAACGATTTGGATGACCGCAAGCCTCCTGGCCGAGCTCGATTGTTGAGTGATGCCATGATGAATACGATACAAGGGTGGCTGTCCAAATCGCCCGTACAGTTTGGATTTAAGAGGAAACGATGGCAGGCCAAGATGATGAAAGGTGTGATATACGAAAAATTAGGTGTGAAGTGTAGTCTCGACACCATACGTCGTACGATGCATGATGTAGATTACTCATTCCGCAAGTCAAGGCCAGCTCCACACAAGAGCGCTTCAGAGGAGGAACAAAAAGAGTTCAAGGAGACTACTGGAGAACGTCTTAGAACAATGGCGATTCTCGGATATGTCATAATGGCCCTGGATGAGGCATCATGTATGGTGGGCGGGTGGAACGGCTATGGCTGGCTGCCAGTTGGCGGTCATGAGACCATTCCCATGAGCTGGTCAAAAAAGTCTGTACGGCTTATGGGCGTGTTAGGGGACGGTTGCTTCCATATCGCCATTGTAAATTCGACCGACTCAGAGACCCTCAAGATATTCATGAACAAGGTCAGGGAGGGCGTGAGGAATGTGGCAGTCGTTTTGGATAATGTCTCGTCTCACAAGTCGCAAACGATGAACGAGTACGAGAGAGATTCCAATGGTGGTATGGTGCGCATCTTCCTTCCCAAGTATACTCCTCAACTGAACCCCATAGAGATGCTGTGGCGTGATCTCAAGCGCGCCTTGGCAGGCAACTACTTTGACTCGATAGACGACCTAAAGGCGACAATAACTGGCATTGTGAATAATAGCGAGTTGGCTCCTCCAAAACTCATGGATTACATGCTGCCTGATGGTGTCCGGCAACCCACCAAAACATCCTGTAATATATGGGACATGACATCAGAGACGCCCGGTTTGGCAGTAGCCGCCTGACCATACATGACATGTAATATGTATTCTATCTGATATACAACATTTATAATTCTGCCCCTGGTTTGGGTGTGAGTGTATCTCTAGAGCCTACCATATGTGGTATCATGCAGGTTAAGGTCGCCTAAGTGCCGGATTTTGAATATTACTTCTAAGCTAATAAGATCGAAAAATATTGGATCTTACTGCATTCCACTACGCACTACTGGACATATTGGAACTACCAGCCACTGGCCATGAGGAGAATGTCGCCGATCAATTCGCTACGATTATGCTTCTTAACGAGGGCCCACAGGGAACACAAGCTGCTATATCAATGGCATACGTCTTTAACCAGGGGGACGGGTTCACATTCGATTGGGGCCGTCATAGTTTTGATTCCCAGCGATACTATAACATATTATGTTTGGTGGCAGGCTACCATGACGGCAACCGGGTCGGTGAAACCGTCAAGTCATACATTCCGAGTGACCGGGCCGTTTGGTGTAGTAGTGAGTACAAGGATGCGGTAGCCGCTTGGGACGCGCTACTATTTGACCATGCACCCACAATTTAACCTGCAACTGACCAAGCCCAGAATAAGATAAAGATCACTAGTACAGGCTGACCTCACATATACGCTAACATTTTTACATGAATTATGGGTAGATAGAATGTTGATGATGTCTGCTGATATACCTATGCACGGAAATGAAAGGGCGCATGATAGTCATCAAAGTTGTGGCGTAAACGAGACTCTCGGCCTATCTGTTAGTATGCGACGCCCAAGCGGGCGTTATGCGACGCCCAAGCGGGCGTTATGCGACGCCCAAGCGGGCGTTATGCGACGCCCAAGCGGTTGTTCTTAGAGACGGGCGACCATCATGTCTAGGCTACCAACACGGTCAGTATAAATCCAGTGGACCTAAAAGGCATCAGTATCTGTGGCTTGGCCAACATGGTGGTGGTGTACAATGACCGCCGAGACAGCCGAGTCTCGACTACTACACATAACCAGTTCTGGGGAGCCAAACCGCCAGAACCATATACAAAACTGGTTATACGAAATCGGTATCAAAAATGTTGAGGCTGGTTGGGGAACATTTGAGGGTCCCGCCGACCTTTACTTAACAAATCGTCGTTGTATCATAGAAGTAAAAAAGGGTGGGCGACTTAAGGACGGTCCCAAGAAAATCGGTACTGGCTCAAAACGTGATGAATCAGCATATCAACAGTTAGAGCGATACATATTAGCCGAGCGAAAACGTGAGAGATTATATCTTGATGATGAGGATGAACAAAATATATCTTGGTTAGGTATAGTTACAGATGGTTCCAAATGGTGGGCTTGGGAGTGGCCTTCATATGGGAAAGGAGATTACGTAACAGATAGTAGTACGTGGAAAGGTCGAACACTAACAAAAGACAACATTACATTATTAGCCAAACTATTTGACCGTGAGGTTGGCAAAGAGTGGGCGCCGTCAGACCCCACTGAGATATTCAAAAACTCTTTGGAGTCTCTGACCACACTATATGAAGAAAAGTGTGATGAACGTGACGTTATAACACAGCGAGAGTTGTGGCTGCGACAACTTAGGATATCTGGTACGGACCCGGCCACTGGACACGAGGATAAGTTGTTCATACTTCACACGTTGTTGATCGCCGTATCTACCAAGATATCCGAGGCGTATGGTAATGCGGATAGACGATATGGTTTTACGTCTTGGGTAAAAAAAACAGACTGGTTAAGGGAGTTAGGAAATATAATCAACAAATACAACTGGAAGCAGCAGACTGGTGATGTACTACGTGCAATGTACATGGGTTTGGTGGATCAGAAGGACCGCCACATATACGGTGAATACTACACACCGGACTGGCTTGCCGAAAAGATGTGCCTAGATATCATAGATGACAAGTACATCAAGAACCTCGTATTGTGCAAAACCGGTGGTGTCATGGACCCCGCTTGTGGATCTGGAACATTTTTGTATCATGTGGTACGGCGAATCGCCGAATCCGAACCTGTGAGACAGGCTACCATGACAGACCGCGATATCACGGACATGATTGTGTCGAATCTGTACGGGATTGACATACACCCCGTCGCGGTTGCCATGGCTAAAGCAAACGTACTACGCGCCTTACCAGAGAAACCATCTGAACCACTTCGCATATATCAAGGTGATTCACTCCAGACTGGACGTGCCGACGCGCAGGAGCGACTGGATGAACCAGGTAGGATGTTCAGTGTGACTTCACGGTTGGGTGTGGAGATCAGGTTCCCTATGTCATGGGTGGCACTGCCGGACTTCGACAACATGATGCACCGGTTCGCGTGTGCCGCCGTGCGGGGCAATCCGTTACCACCCGGTATAGACAATGACATAGATGAGCAAAGTAGGGCGGTATTATGCACCGCATTCAATACCCTGACGAATGTGTGCCGTATGGAGGGCAATGATGTCTGGGCGTGGTATATCATAAACCAGTCCAGCATACAATTACTGGCCGACAAGGTATCGCGGATTATTGCAAACCCGCCTTGGGTAAGACTGTCAACAATTCAAGATCCTACACGAAAAAGAGAGATGGAGAGTCTGGCAAGGGATCTGGGTTTGTGGGCAGGTGGCAAGAATGCTACAGGGTTCAATATAGCGGCGCTGTTTGTTGTACAATGCAAGACACTATATGGACGAGATGACATGGTGTCGGGCTGGGTGTTGCCGGATACGGCAATGCGCGGCGGGAACTGGACAAAGTACATTGAGAAGTTCAAGCCTCCGGTGTCGTATGATCTTGGCAAACTGGCTTTCCCGAAGCATTCAGAGTCATGTGTAAATGTGTTTGGAGTGCGTAAACACAAGCCGCGTCGTGTGATACTAAAGAAGGATGCAGAACCACCAGGCCAAAACGAACCTTGGACCGTGGTTCAACCGAGATTGTCATTCAAGACGGTTAAGCAGTATGAGTCGCGACAATCAGCGTGGTTCAAGGGTAAACGTCCCATGGCACGTAATGGTGCCACCATATTTCCCGGCTGCTTGGTTGTTCTTGATGAATATATGGAGAATGATGGCGTGGTACGTGGTACAACCAGAAAATCCATACAGGGTTTATGGCGCGGCAAGTCATACCATATTGAAGTGCCACGCAACATGGTACGGGATGTATTATTCGGTGAGGGATTGTTGCCGTTCCGCATAGGTGAAACGCGTAGTACCGTATTGCCCATAGATGATAAGGGTAAATTCCTATCAAACAGGAATAATATAAAGTGGTGGCGTGATGCGTGTGACAAATACGAGTCAAACCGTGGTGGAGGTTCTAATACGCCCAAGACGCTTGAGGATAGGCTGGATCACGGAGGAGCACTACGCAACCAATTTCCCATATCAAGTCACACCGTGATATACAACGGCTCCGGTCAGAATCTGTACGCGGCCCGCATGACTACGAAGGTGATAATAGAACACGTACTGTTCCGCGTCCCGACATCATCCGAACATGAATCTCTATTCCTGATCGGTATATTGAATGCGGACTATTTGGCGGAGCGTATCAGTCAGACGCGTAAGACGGACCGCCACCTGATGACGTACTTTTGGCGTGAGGTACCCATTCCGCGATACAATTCTAATGATAAGAACCATGTGAAACTTGTCGGCTTAGCCAAACGCGCCGAGGAGATTGCGGCAACATCCAAGCCCACGCGTAAAGCCATCAAGGATGCATTACGTGATGACGGTGTTGCCGGTGAAATAGATGATGTGGTGTCCAAGATAATGAGTATAGACCAAGACTAAACGCCAGTAACTTTTTGACAGTGTTTGAAGCCTAGCCTACCTTACCCTTGCCTTATTCCAATACGGCGACTTGCATTTCTTGTTGTTGCAGTTCTTGGGTGATTCGTTTCGACTGTACCAAACCTCACCGCATCTGTTGCACTCATGTCGCCAGTAGTCGCCGTCCACCTTCATGCTCATACCATACAATATGTATTCTCACATATATAACTACTACCCACATATACCCAAAACCCATATATATTATCTCGACCTATAGTAATGTATGAACAAAACTATAACACGAAAGCTCAGGGGCAGACAGATAACGGATAAACCCGACCAAATTACGAAGATTGACGACTCCCACTATATGGTAAAGTCACAGTCACGAGATTACACCCATGACATCATATCTACTGAACATGGCTGGTCTTGCACCTGTGAGGATCATCAGTTTCGCAAGATCTATTGTAAACACATTCACGCTGTTGAAATCTCAATCAAACTAAGAAATGCGGTAAAATCAAGAATTGTAATCGAGGAAGTCAGTATAGATGTTTGTCAGTTTTGTAAGTCCAAAAACATCAAGAAGGCAGGAATGCGAAAGAACAAGACCCACACAATACAGAGGTTCAAATGCAAGGACTGTCATAAAAAATTCTCAATCAACCTCGGATTTGAAAAGATGCACGCTTCACCGCAGGTCATAACTAGTGCAATGCAGTTATACTTCACCGGTGAATCCTATCGGGATGTCCAAAAGTTTCTGAGGTTGCAAGGAGTCAACATGAGTCATGTAGCGGTTTACAAGTGGGTAAAAAAATATGTCTCACTCATGAAGGATTATCTAAAGACTATAACTCCGCAGGTAGGCGAAAAATGGCACGCCGACGAGGTATGGGTTAAGATTAATGGCGATATGAAGTATTTGTTTGCCATGATGGACAACGAGACCCGCTTCTGGTTGGCACAGGAAGTAGCCGATTCAAAGTTCAAACATGATGCAAAAACCCTACTCAAGATGGGTAAAGAGACGGCGGGTAAAGTTCCATCTACTTTCGTGACCGATGGACTTCCGGCATACAATAATGCGTTCAGAAAGGAGTATGCACCAAAGAATTTCTTACACAAACCATCAAAACATGTCAGGGAAATCCACTTGAGAAACGAGAAGGCAAATAACAACATACAGGAAAGATTGAATGGTGAGTTTAGAGACCGTGAGAAGGTGGTTAGAGGGTTAAAGAAAGGAGATTCGCCCATGATTGAGGGATCTAAGATATATCATAACTTCATCAGACCACACATGGGACTTGATGGAGATACACCAGCAGACAGGGCAGGGATTACCGTAAGGGGAGACAACAAGTGGAAAACCATCATTGAGAATGCCAGCTCTCGAAGTAGATCTCACTAAGTTAACAGAACCCAGACATAACAAGTTTAAATGATAATTGGTGTGTGATGTGTAATGAGTAGCGTGCCAACCCTACCAAAACTTGGTGAATTTCAACAAGACATAATCCTAAACAGGGGTTTCACATGTGACTTGACCACACTTCGTAAGTATGAGAAATCTAGATATCAAGAAATGAGGCTCTTACATATACGTAGAGATATTGAAATCCCTGAGACAAACGATCAAGTGTCAAAACTACATCGGTTTATAGAAAGTTTGGAGTATCGTAAAGAAGGTCATGAATTTTATAAAAGGATTATTCACCCGTGGTTTTGTCCCGATGTTGTTATAATAGGACATTTTATGCAAGATAGTGATTATATTAAATCACTATCTTACGATTTAGAACGCTATTATGGTATTTTTAGACGATGGGACATAATGGTATATTTTATTGATGCTATACTACCAAATAAAACCGAGAATCTAGAAGAAGTACATGAGGTTTTGAAGGATATAGGTGAGCACGCACCACCTAATTTCATTCGGCACGCAGAGCATATTGTAGATGCTCATGTACGAAGGCGGGATGACGTAACCACGCGCCAAGGCGCTTATGTCACACTATTCGACAGAATGCTCACCGAAAGTTTAGATAGTTTTTTAGGCAAAAATAATGATGATACGCTTGGGCAAAAAATAGGCAAGGTAGAGGAAATCTTAAACCAACATGGGCCGAATAAAGATGTTGATTTCATACTAAAAATATTGAATTTTTTAGTAAGCGTTCGGAATTTTGCGATTCATCTTGGAGATAAAGCATTTAAAAACCGCTTGACTGCTTGGAGCAAGGTTAGGGATGATATAAGAAAAGGAGGTTACCTTCCTTCATGTATCCACAGTGCGGACAAACCGAAAACACTCGCTCCTCATCATGAATTTTTCAAACTTAATACTATTCTCACATATAGAATTAAAGATTGGTTAGAAGAATACACCAAAACACAACAGATGGGTTAAACGATAATATTTCATTTGAAGGTCGTAAAGTAACATCAAGTTTGAATCATATACGCACCCTAGTAACCCTACTCAATACTGTGAGTGATTAAACCCTGAAAGAGTGAACAACCAAAGTAATCACTTTAGAGGCTCCATTTGAGACAGGTTTCATATTTGGGACAGTTTAATGCCAGCTCCCGACAGTTAACACCCAGAGTCAGCTCCCGATAAGTTAACAGAACCCGAAAAAGAAAACCCTTATTTACGGCGATTATTTTCTGAATAAAAATTGGAAAGCATAAACAACACAAAGCAGTTACCCGAAGATTATGATGATATGGGAATAGTGGTTGTAGAAGACGAGCCCGAGGTTGATCGCGAAATGATCAATGAAATGCGGCGCGCCTACCTTGAAGAAGCCCGTTCTCAGGACACATCTGAGTAGTCGTATGGTGGCAGTCTTAGTGGACAAAGATAAATGTAAAGAACCGCTTTACTATATTGTTGAACCAATATGCGGTAATGGTGGGGGCGGTTATCGCAGTTATAGGAGCTATGGCAGTAATATTTGGCTTGGACTTGTTAAAGATGACGGTATCGACTCAGGACTATGATATATTCGTTGATCCCATTATAGACAAACAAAGCCTGTTCATCACAGGCCGCATTACAGTACAGAATACAGGTTCACAGCCACTAACCAATGTACGCGTAAACTTTGGAGAGGGAGATATACTGGAGCTGGGCTCCCTGAGTCCAGGAAAGAAGATAATATTATCCCCGCCCCCTGACAACGGTATGGAGTTTGTCCAGGTTACTGCAGATAATGGAGTATTTGTAAGCAAGGGGTATCGAGAACTACCAAAGATGGTGGGTATGATGGGATCTTGATAGATGATACTGTTCTGCCTCGCTTTTTAAACTCTGGCAAGGTCAAAGATGTCTACGACATGGGAGATGGCACACTGATGTTCCGTTTCTCAGACAGGGTGTCTGCGTTTGATGTCCAGTTTCACGATGTTATACCCCGCAAGGGTGAGGTTCTGTGCAAGTTTGCGCAGTATTGGTTCAGAAACATAGCGGTCCCGAATCACTTTGTATGTAGTCTCTCTGATACCGAAATATTGGTAAAGAAGATGGATATGATTCCGTTGGAGTGTGTCGTGCGCGGATATCTGTACGGCAGCCTGATGGGTCGATTTAAGGACAATCAGGTGGAACTTCCCCCCGACAGCGATACAGAGCTTGCCTCCCAGCTGAAAAGTCCCATCTTTGATCCCACAACAAAGTCAAAACATGACCGGCCTGTAAGCCGTCAATACGCCATTGAGTCGGGCCTTGTAACTGCACACCAGTACGACACATTACGTGACACATCAATATCCATATACCAAACAATGGCAAAGCAGGTGGATGCTGCCGGTTTCATACTGGCCGACTTGAAACTGGAGTTTGGCATGATGGACGGACAGATACTGTTGGGCGACTCCATTGGTCCGGATGAATACCGACTCTGGCCTAAAGATTCGTATGTTGTAGGCCAAAGGCAGGACTCTTACGACAAACAGATTCTTCGAGACTGGCTTGTAGAGGCAGGTTGGGAGAGAAAGTTTCAGGATGACTTGTCTTTGGGTGTAGAGTCGCAACCGCCGGAGATACCCCCGGACATATCTGAAAAGATGACTGCTCGCTACATATCATCATATGCGGCAATAACTGGTCTTGATATCTAGCTTTTAACATCTTTTAGTGTGTCTGCCCATGTTGCGCCCTCTTGCATGGCCTGAGCCTTGGCATTCTCGTACAGCAACTCATACATCCATTCTGTTATCTCGCCCCAGACCGCCTTGAGAGTCTCATCATCCGTCCACAGTACACTGGTCTTTATGGCATTCATGGCCAGTATGTTTTTGGCATTCTTTGTTGTATCCTCCGACCACTTGTTTATAACCCGATCACAGAACATAACTATCTCTGGTTTGGTTAGTGCCAACCTGTCTGGATTCACAACAACTAGAATGTATAATCTGTATTTTGGTGTTGTTGTGTGTATGGTCTAACAAAGAGTTCCTATACTGTATGGTGTAGCGTTTCATCTTTAGTCGATGAATATATGCGACTATGACAAATTACATGTGACTGTATGAAGTGATGTACAGTATAATCACCATTCAAGTCAGTGAGGATTTTGTTTTGTAGTATCATTTGATATGTCATCTTGACACTATATAGTTGAGAATTACTTTTGATTTACTCTTTGGTAAGCTAAAAGATTGCAGTAGAACGAAAAAATGATTGTCTACATATATTGTACGAAAATACATGTTATGTATGAACCGCATCCCCATTGTTATCTTTATAATTATAGCGACATTGGGTGTATCCATCGGCATACAATCTCAGGCATTCTCGCTCCTGGCAAAAAACGAGATAGGCGCCACCTATCAGGATCTTGGAAATCTGGGCACGGCAAAATTTCTACCATATGTAATACTTCCCATCTTTATTGGAATACTTCTGGACCGAATAAACAATGTATACTTGTTGATACTGGGCATTCTACTGCGAGTGATACCGCTCTTTATGATCTCCATCTCGACTAGTGTGTTCGAGATGATAATATGGCAGTTAATAATAGGCAGTTCACACTCATTTCTTTGGCCTGCCGGCGAGTCACTACTCTCTGCTGATACCCGGCGCCGAAAAAAGTACATTGCAAACATGATAATGGTCTTTGTAGGTGGCCTTATGGTGGGACCCCTCCTGGGAGCTCTGATACTAGAGGTGTCTGATGATAACCTGCGCCTACTATTTCAGATATCAGGTGTAATAATGACGATGAGTATCATACTGACTTATTGGACACGACATACTCGCCCCACCAAAAAACATACCAGCTATGACCTCAAGTCATTTACACAGATATTTCGTTTCCCAGTTGTATTGTCTTTGTTAGTGCTCAGCACTGCCCTTTTTGGTTTCCTGTTCATAATACATCCTGCATTTCTCAACGAACAGGGTATAGACATATCTGCAATATTGGTACTGTATGCAGTTTATGGTGTTTCGCGCATGTTGTCTATGCTGCTGGTTCCACGCATACACAATCATGCACCCATGGCACTCACTGCATGCGCAGTAATGATAACTGCAGCACTGGCCATATTCATAGTTGACACATCATACTTTTACGTCGTTATAGCCATGGCGCTGTTGGGAGTAGGCATATCAATAATATATCCGATGTGCCTAGAGGCAATCCTCTCACGCACACACAGGCGCATTCATAACAAAATAATCGGCTCTTTTGCATCAGTAGTTGGAATTGGATGGGTCCTAGGGCCTCTCACAGGAGGATATGTTGCCAATGCATTTGGGTCCATAGCGCCCTACTGGTTGTTCTTAATTGTAGGCGCCATAGTGTCGTGCATGTCACTACTACTCCATAAGAAGCAGGATGCAAGTAAATTATTGGGTACTGCCAGTGATGGGCACTGACTGTATTATACAAGTCTGCTACTCTGGCATAATCATATATACATCACTCAAACCCGCTCCACGCAGATGGATCTCTATCTTCGGTTTTAGTTTTGGTCTTTGATACCCTGGATCCCATCGTAGTTATTATCACAGATGTCAGTATGATAAAGAAGACGATCTGAAGGTATGCCTCTGCATTGTCCAATCCCATCGTGATGGGAAATGTCGCCAGCACTGCTGCTGCCAGGCCCCGGGGAATCATAACACGTGTTATGCGTTTGTCCAAATCCGAAAATCTTTTGGTAAGTGTCAACTTTACAACAATCGCCCTTCCATAATACACAAGTACTGTGATTACAATACCGAATATGATATACTCTATGCGGCCCAACGTGGCCATCAAACCCACAAAGACAAAGAAGAATGAGCGTACAAGGAACGTCAGTTGATTGTGTGTAGGATCATCATGGTCTATGCTTCGGAATGGAATACGCAGCCAGTCCGTAAGTTTCTTGCGATTCCCCAACATGAGTCCAAAGACCAGTGCCGTAAGCGCGCCCGACTCTCCAAAATTCACTGCCAAAAAGAAGAGTACAAAGAGCATGCCCAGTGTCAGCATGTAGACGTGCTGCGTGTTGACCATACGTGTGGTGATGTACAGCCAGGGTACGCCCACACCAAAGCCCAGTATCAATCCCACCGCTGCAGCGCGACCCATGCTGCTCAGTAATGTGTCTGTATTGAGCTGTCCAGTAAAGACCGCTTCGAGCATGACAAACGCCACTATTGTGGCCAAGATGTCCGTGAGTGCCGACTCAAAACTCAGTACTGAACGGGCATCCTTGGATATTCCCATCTGCCTGACCAGACCAAATACTATGGCCGAGCTGCTTCCGCCAACTATGCTTCCCAGCAGTAAACTCTCCAGCCACCCCCACTCTAGAATGAAATGGGCACCCACGGCGACCAAAGCCACCGAGATTATAAAGCCTCCCACCACCAATGCCGTTGCAAAGTGCGCCGTCGATACCAGCCGCTTTAAGTTCAGATTCAAACCACCATCAAACATTATAATGATTAGAGCCAAAGCGGCAAAGTAGGGGACGATCGCCATGACAGCTTCAATCTGAACTATTCCCAGTACAGGTCCTAGTATGACTCCTAATACCATTAGAAATGCCACTTCGGGTACGCCAGTTCTGCGAAAGAACGCCTCTCCAGCCACCCCTGCAAATATCACCACCCCGGCAGCCAACAACAGAACAGGCGCCGAAGCTATAGATGAGTCGGAGATTCCAATGATATCCACCAAGGATGCAAGCCAGACCTGTAGACTGTTAATCCACATGCTTACGCCGCTATCCTCCAACCATCTGTATATCATGCCATCACCGTATGTAATCTGTATACCGAGATACTCCTGTATTGTATCCAGTATGGTCAAGAATGGCACTAGTGACATCACCAATATGTGTAATTATGGCTATATTAAAGAGTCATAATTATACATGAATCCCAGATACGTTATACAAAGATGATACAGTCATATGATTCGAATGCACAGCAACAGTAATCTAAAAATTATATCAATACATAACAACAACGGCGAGCCGGAGCGCGATACACTGCCACGGCAGAGGAAACTCCTCCCTCCTGCAGGAAGCGCAACCTAAAGATGGGTAGTCGGAGACGGCTGGCAACGGCACAGAGACCAGCCCGCCCGTTAATACGGTGATGGCGAGAGTCGGAGGTTTTGGTAAACGGGCATGAAAAAGCCGCCCTGCGCGGAGCAAGGCCAAACGAGACCGTATGTCCTGCCAAAGGTCTAGGTAGGCCGCATAGCGAAATATCGCGAAAACAGAAGGAGGGTTACTCCCGGCACGCCTATAATCTTAAAAGATCGATTTTGCAGTATATTTTTCTTAATTCTTTTCTGAGTAGTGCGGAATCTCCCATTAAATCATCCAAACTTGATACCAGCTTTAAATCTTTCTATTCAAATCTGCCCCTTATGGATGGACCTGAGCCTATACGTCGCATGGACACTTTATCCTGCATACATCATGCCATGGACGTCCATATATGCGGCATGGCGTCCTTAGCTTGGGCTATATCGAGTTGTATATATGCCGGTTAGTCATGCTTAATGCCTTAATTCTCTATATTTATTGCGTACCTGTATGAAAGTACGGGTTCCTACTGCAAAGACGGGGGTTCCCGCATGTGCAATACATTACACATCACGCCAGAGAACGACGGTGCGTAGTGGAATGCAGTAAGATCCAATATTTTTCGATCTTATTAGCTTAGAAGTAATATTCAAAATCCGGCACTTAGGCGACCTTAACCTGCATGATACCACATATGGTAGGCTCTAGAGATACACTCACACCCAAACCAGGGGCAGAATTATAAATGTTGTATATCAGATAGAATACATATTACATGTCATGTATGGTCAGGCGGCTACTGCCAAACCGGGCGTCTCTGATGTCATGTCCCATATATTACAGGATGTTTTGGTGGGTTGCCGGACACCATCAGGCAGCATGTAATCCATGAGTTTTGGAGGAGCCAACTCGCTATTATTCACAATGCCAGTTATTGTCGCCTTTAGGTCGTCTATCGAGTCAAAGTAGTTGCCTGCCAAGGCGCGCTTGAGATCACGCCACAGCATCTCTATGGGGTTCAGTTGAGGAGTATACTTGGGAAGGAAGATGCGCACCATACCACCATTGGAATCTCTCTCGTACTCGTTCATCGTTTGCGACTTGTGAGACGAGACATTATCCAAAACGACTGCCACATTCCTCACGCCCTCCCTGACCTTGTTCATGAATATCTTGAGGGTCTCTGAGTCGGTCGAATTTACAATGGCGATATGGAACCAACCGTCCCCTAACACGCCCATAAGCCGTACAGACTTTTTTGACCAGCTCATGGGAATGGTCTCATGACCGCCAACTGGCAGCCAGCCATAGCCGTTCCACCCGCCCACCATACATGATGCCTCATCCAGGGCCATTATGACATATCCGAGAATCGCCATTGTTCTAAGACGTTCTCCAGTAGTCTCCTTGAACTCTTTTTGTTCCTCCTCTGAAGCGCTCTTGTGTGGAGCTGGCCTTGACTTGCGGAATGAGTAATCTACATCATGCATCGTACGACGTATGGTGTCGAGACTACACTTCACACCTAATTTTTCGTATATCACACCTTTCATCATCTTGGCCTGCCATCGTTTCCTCTTAAATCCAAACTGTACGGGCGATTTGGACAGCCACCCTTGTATCGTATTCATCATGGCATCACTCAACAATCGAGCTCGGCCAGGAGGCTTGCGGTCATCCAAATCGTTCAAACCTCTATCTCTTCCCCTTACTAACCAGCCGCGTATCGTACCCGGCCGCCTATATAGCTCCTTTGCTATCGTGTCGATGGTCTTGGATTCCTTTCTCTTGATGCATGCCAACAACACGGTCTTCTCCTTACCCTCTTGGAGGTTCGCCATACGCTCTTCCATCTCTTTAATGGTATAATCTGGCATGAACTTGTCACCTTTTTGGATACGTTCTTCCCCCTTTGCCGTGGGTCGTGGGCCATCTTTTGATTTGTCATGGTTAAATACTGTATCCGTGTTATTCTTTTGTGCCGACCTTTTGGGGTTGAACATACCATTAGGTGGCACACTCTTCTTTAAATACTACTTAGTTGATCTAAATTAACTTTGTTGTACAACAAATTTCACCCGCATCCCAACGGAGCGTCGTAACGGCACGATACAATACTGTGAACTGGACCCATATCGATCTTTTTATAACCAATACGGTGCCATCGGCCACTGGAAAAATATTGAGGATCATTGCTGAGTACTATGCGTGACACATCTCGCTCTCCAGTCTGTGCTTGACGTTTCTCAGGGGAGCTGATGCAAGAACCCTCCACGTCCAGACACCCCTTAACATGGGTGCTGCCGGTATTGTCCGGCAAGTTTCGTAAGTTTAGTTGACCATGCATGGCCTTTGGGCCCAACTTTTTTAGCCCCGCATCCTCTATGTTGGCGCCCGCATTACAGTCGGCATGACTTGTATGGCCGCACCGTTTACACAAGAATTTTCCACCATCCCGGTTGTCCTCGTGTGTGTAGCCACACGGATTACATCTCTGACTGGTATATGCCGCCGCAACCCAGATTATTTCACCAGCCAACTTGTAAGCCAACAGCAGTGCCAACAGCCCCCAGCACTGCTGTAGAATGGCCTTATTGAGACCAGATTTCTGCGCAACATTTTTGCCGGGTTGCTCTTCTGTACCCTTAGCGGACCGTATCATGTTTTGTATGGGCAGATTCTCCATGGCTGCATGTGTGGCGCTGTCAGATATAACACGTGATATTTTATGCGCGGTGGTCTTTCGAATGTTTGCAGCTTTGCGTTTGTTCTTGGCGGCACGTTTGACAACTTTCACCCACCGTCGGGAACCGGGCTTGCGATTTACGCGATCAGGTTTCTGCCTGCGTGACGCTATCTTTTGTGCTTTGGCTGATGTTTTCTCGGCGTTGTGTACACGGCGTGCCACCTTTTCGGGTACCATTATTGTATAGTCCGGTGTGGCCACATTACCAACATTCCGGTCTATACCAATAACGGTCTGCTCGGTCACGGTTGGCGCCTCATTGGGTATATCACAGGATATGGTAATCCTCCACCGGCCATCCGGTAGTTGAAATAGTTGGGCGGTCTTGTATCGGTAATTCAAGACGGGAAACTCCCGAGACAGTTTAATCTCACCCATCTTGGCTATCTTGATTGTACGTGTATCGGTGAACCACGCTTGACCATTTGTGCCATCGTGTGTGATAGCCAATGGGATGGAGATGTGGTCCCCATACTTTTTAAAGTGCGGCTCACCAAACTCTGCCTTGGGTTTAATCTTCGCTGCCTTCAGCCTCTCTGTTTCCACATATTGGTCATAATGCCTGCCCAAGTCATGTAATATTTGGCGTGTCGCCCCAGATATGGACTGCCGTAGCCAACGCGGACCTGAATGGTTACGCAAGTCCGTATACCACGCGTTTATCCTACCCTGCGTCGCATTTACTCTACCCGTTCTACGATATTCTTCCTTGAAGGTTTCCAGCAGTTTGTTATGTACAAACCTGTCCATGCCGGCCTGTCTGGCTAACATACCTTTCTTGAATTCTTTACGGAATCTAACGCCGAATGTGTATGTGCGTAGTATCATTAGTGTACAGTACGGTCTGGATGTTTAAAAAGGTAGTTGATGTGTGATACATAGCACCCGTCCTTGCGAGAGGAACCAAAGTACGCAATACGTTTAGGCCATGCAGTGGGGGCCGGGGACTGCATGTTTGGTCTTAGAGGGCGGGGGAAGTATTGCATACAAACTATGCCTTAAGAGTTTCAAGATCTGCGTCTTGTTCTTTTATGAGATTGAATAGGTCGGGGATTGTCTTTGTATCATTATGGATATAATGAAGATCGCTTTCTATTTTGTCAAGTCTGCTCTCTACTTTATCAAGACGGTTATTTACTGTGACTATGTCTTGTTTGGTGGCCGTGTTTTTGAATCCTTCAGTCACCAAACCACCTAAGGTTTTGAAGGCGTCTTGTGTTTCTTTATCCATTATGTAATATGGGTAATACAATGATAAAAATTGTGTGGTGTTGGTGTGACAGCATTTCATAATTCGCATGCATCCCGGCCGCGGGTCCGCATCAAGATTAAAGTTATGTTCACTCAACGATGTGATTCCAATTAAGAACATCATATACCCCCTATTACAGTATGTACTATGTACCTAAGATGTCACAGTTCCTGTTGAGAACTATATACATAAGTGAACATTCATGCCTTTTCTTGACACCTTCCCTGTAAAACATCAAACACTGACTGGATAACCATGTACGGTCATTCTCTGGAGAGGTGTGAATCTGTGTTAACACGGGCGGGGCGCGCGCTGGCATTCCAGACAGGTTAATGCCACATAATCGAACTACAAAAGATAATACTATTCTGACAAACAGGATAAAAAATTGGTATGAGTAACAAATTGTACCCGACTTCCGTTAGATCCACATAGAACTTACCTGTGATCTGTTCGTATGTTTGTCTGTAGGGAAGTACTGTGGTAGGGGCGTTATTAGGGGCGTTATTGGGGGCAGATGATTTGTCTGGTACTTTCCGAGATCTGATCTGTAATTAAAAATCATACGACCCCCGCCTACGTACGAGTTTAGGCTTATCGTAAAGATCTAAATATCGCCTCCTGTGGACTCGATCTTCGTCCCGGTACCGATGTCAAACTGCTGCAAAATGAGCTGGTCAAGGTGATTGACAAAGCGGCACGAGATCACGATATGCAAGCAGAGGGTACAGATGGTGCAACTATAGCGCCGACCAAAAGTTCGTTCAGACCAAAGCCCCCAAACCTGCACTGGGAAGTTATACTGACCTAAAAGTCTATTCCCTGCTTTGCGCGTATGCCTTTCTGAAAGGGATGTTTTATTGATCGCATCTCGGTAACCAGGTCCGCCGCCTGTATGATTCTATCTGTTGCATAGTTCCCTGTCAATATGACATCCATATCCGCATGGCGGGCATCCAACACGCCAAGTATGTCATCTTCAGATATCAAATCCAGATGTATTGCATAGTTTACCTCATCCAGTATTGTGATATCCAATGTATCATCGGCTACGCTTTTGCGCGCCAGAGATACGGCTTGCCGGGCAGTATCGATATGTTGTTGTGGGGTGCTGACATCATCCATTATTCCCACAAATCCCTTTCCCACCGCAACCATCTCAAACTCTGGAGAGAGTCTTGATGATGAGCTCATCTCGCCATAATGCCAGCTGCCCTTGATGAACTGAATCATGCGTATCTTTTTGTCATATGCGGTTGCCCTCAACGCCAGGCCCAATGCAGCAGTAGTCTTTCCTTTGCCGCCCCCCGTATACACTATAATCATTATTACATACTGTATGCCGTGCCTATATACATCAGTTGCAGATACATCTGTATCATGCCAAAATACGCACTCAACCTCATACTAATCACTACAATAGCCGTTGCAGCAGTATTGCTTTGGTGGTCGGTATCAGACAACTACCATACAGGCCCCTCATACTATGTAATAGCTACACCGTTGCCATACGAGCCGATAATATTCGTACCAAACGCCGAGTATATGGCAACAGTACAGGATGCCCTAAATGATATACCGTTAGCCATGGGTTCTCAATGGGGTTTTGTCACACTAAACACAAGACCCACAACACTGCACATAACCATACATACGATATCCGGAGTACAAGACACTGATTCGGGTTGGGCCAACTGTCTAAATCCGGAGTGGAGTGGCATGGCAGACTATAGATCCGGCACAATATACGTATGTGTTGACTGGTGGCGAAGCGATGCCGACATAAAACATGCAATACTGCATGAGACCATCCACATGATGGGTGTGGGGCATTACTTTGGCGAAGGTCCCAACATGATGTGTAGCGAGGAGAATAATCAAAGTACATGCGCCGGCGCATCTACTGATATCAGGTTGAGTGATGACACAAGCACCCAAAGTGTACTAAGATACATGTATGGAGATGATGGGTGGTCTGCCCCCAACAGGCAACATGCATGCAGGATATTCTATACCGATACGATGTCGTGTACAGAGCCACTACCGACGTAGGCGCGGATTCACTATGGCATCAAGCGCATTACCTATAAAGACAAATGCCAAGCCGGTCAGCGCAATCATCATTCCTGGCGGTACGATCCACCACCACATGCCCCGGGCGGCGGCACCATACGTATTGGCATCAGACAAAATGTGGCCCCAGGTGGGAAACGACGGATCGCCCAGTCCTAAAAAACTCAGACCCG
Organism: Nitrosopumilaceae archaeon; assembly: GCA_965219765.1. Classification (GTDB taxonomy): domain Archaea; phylum Thermoproteota; class Nitrososphaeria; order Nitrososphaerales; family Nitrosopumilaceae; genus VYCS01. Next base: position 471,357 of record CBDCOI010000001.1, on the reverse strand, counting down.
CTTCAGTCGTTATGGCCGCAGGTACAGATATGGCAATACTTGCAAATGCATACGGTAGTAGTTGTGGTATTATGTGTCGGAATATTATGGCGGCATTGCTTTGGCCCATCATCTGGGCGGCCTCCACGTATCCCCGGGTCTTTATCTGGAGCGCCATGCTCCGAGATACCTTGGCTATTCCGACCCAGCCAAATATCATCAGAAATCCGATCATTACAAATATACTATTACTTATGGTGACCGCCAGTATTATCAAAAACGGTAGTGCAGGCAGTGCATATACCACATCATTGAACCGCATCAGCGATTCATCTGTAAGCTTGCCTTTGTAGCCGGCATACACACCATATATCAGACCCGCAGTAACTGATCCAATGGCCACTGCCAATCCTATGAAGAGTGCCAGTGGGGTGCCCCATAAAAGACCCACGACCAGATCCCGACGTAGTTCGTCTGTCCCCATGATACCGAATGCCTTTCCATCTACCACAAGTATGGAGTCCTGTATGGCGTCTCCCTGATTTCCGTACAAGTTTATGGTAAAGACGTATCTTCCATCAAGAGGCTCATGCATGGTACTATCTGAGAAGATTATGGACTCGGCAGACAAGCCATCTATGGTGTAATCAAACTCATTTGAATGTAACAGCAGGTTCTTGTATATGGCTGAATCTGTCGAGAATATCTTTTCGGTATGTGTCGTCTCCGAGTCTGAAGGGGGCAGTGGCATGGAGAGTATATTTAATGATACATCATCTGGCCGTAGCACACTCATGGTGAGCAGGGGCGCGCCCGTATACTCGGCAGTATACTCGTATATGAAGCCGCCGGGAAAGTCATCATACTTGTAATCTATGGCAAATATGTCCGAGTGTAGTGTTATGTCACCGACAGAGTCTGTATATGTCACTGAGTCGTCTAGAATCATGTGTTCGGGTATGGCTTCAGACAAAAACAAGTTCGTCCAGCCGGGGACGGCCGCCTTTGGATAGTACAACCAGTTGTTTGGATTAGACCATCCCTGAAACGTCTCCAAGGGTATGGCAAGTACGGTGATACATGATATTAGTATGAGGGCACCCAGTATGATTATGCCGGCCATTCCCATATGACTGGACCTGAACTCGCGCCACAAGTCTTGTGTTGTAAAACTCATGGTCCCGTTCTCACTCGGGGATCAAAGTATCCGTATAGTATGTCTGCCACAAATATACTGGCTAAAAAGAAGGCGGTAAGGACATATGTTGCCCCTATTATTACGGGCATGTCAAGTACGGTGATGGCCTCAAAGTAGAGCCGGCCCATGCCTGGCCAGTCGAATACGGCCTCGGTTATTATGGCACCGCCTAATGAGCCTGAAAGGCTCAATGCAAGGATTGTAATTATTGGAGGCGCTGCATTCTTTAGTGCGTGTCTATAAACTATGTGTCTCTTTGGTATGCCCATGGTCTTTTTTGCGAATATGAAATCATCCTGTAAAATTCCCACCATGAAATTACGCACCAAGTATGCCCATGCCCCAAACCCTATCAGGACGATTGTAATGAGCGGCAGCGCCATATGATACAACAGGGCGACAACATAGCCGGGATCATCAGCAGGTATGGGGGGTGTTGCCCGGGCCGGAAATATCTGCCAAGTAAATGCAAAGAGTATGATCAGTAGCATGCCAACCCACCAGACCGGAAAACTCGAGCTTATGACTGCAAAGCTGGATGTAATTCTGTCCAATACAGAGCCGACCTTGCTGCCAGATAGTGCTCCCATGAATATACCGATAACTGAAATTATTACGGTCGCCGTTGTAAAGAGGAGGATTGTCTTTGGTAGCTTCTCGGCTATTATATCACCCACATTGGATGAACCAGAGTCACTGGTCAAAAACGTGGCGTGTCCAAAGTCCAGTAACAGTATCTTGTACATGGACAGTCCGATTCTCTGTGGCGAGTACCAAGGTTCATTCAAGCCCAATTCGGTTATGCGCCTATCTATTGTATCTTGTACATACTCCTCAAAGGCCTCTACAGACTCAAAACTCTCGGCCAATCCTGGTGTCTCGGCCACCATCTGTCGAACCTGCACAGCAACGCCCTGTTTTAGTATCACATCCATGTTGGAGCCCACCAAAGCCACCGTAACTAGTAATGTCACCATCAACACACCAAAGAGCGTTGCCACTCTGGTTGCGACATACTTTTTTAAACCCACGTATCATTTCGCTTGCAACTCATATAAAATGTATTTAGATTTTTGCATGATGTGTATTGTATGGTGATACAAGAAACAACCATGTATGGCCAAGAGCATGATGAGATTATATTATACACGAGATGGGGTAATCAAGATCTTGATGTTACATGCGTATGCCTACTCTGCAGAGAGATCCCAATAGTTTGCATCTTCCTGGACCTCGACTGCGCGGCCCTCCTGCGCGTTCCACTCACGAAACGAGTTGGCATACATACTGATACTGGCAAAGCCCGCCTGTTTAAGCGCGTAATATACCAGTCCGGATAATGTACCCGAAGAACCACAATATGTGATTATTCTGATTGGTCTGTTCGGGTCAAGACCGCGATTCTTGAAGATGCGGCTTAGGTCGTCAGGAGTACGTAAAATTTTGTCATTCTCTGCATCCTTGAACATGGTATATGGCATGTTGATGGCTCCGGGTATGTGGCCTGATAAGAAGTTCAAGCGCTCCCTGGCATCCAGCAGAATGTCATTACTGGTATCATTGGATTCGGACACCGTCTTGACATCTTTAATGTCTGTCAGCATGGCATCCAATGACGATCTATCGACCATCGAAAATGTCACCGGGTCTAGCCTGCGAGGCTCTCCCATGTTAGGCGTATGGTCTCTCCTCCAAATGGTATATGTAACATCCAGCAGACTGGCGCGTCCGCCCACTGACTCTAATGCCATTGCAACGCGAGACGCAACGGCTCCAAACGCATCATCATAAAAGACACATTGTGTGTCCGGCCCAATGCCAAAACTACCGAATGTCTTGCTTAGCTTGTAGTCGTCCCCCGCTACCTGTAGTATCTTTGTTAGCGGCAGACTGATGGCATCTGGTATGTGTCCGGCTATATACTCGCGCTCGGCGCGTACATCGATTATTAGTGTATGCTTTGATGCTTCTATTTTATCATAAGAGACAGTAATGCCTTGAGGGCTATACGTCTGATTTAGCATGCCCAAATATACGGCGCGACGTATATAAACCAACATTTACCCGGTAACTGTACCATCTTAGGTGCATGGCAACCACTGTAACAAGAGGTACATGGGCGTGTAACTAACGAGTAAATCGTTAATGTAACATATGGACATTTGTAACAGATGTCCGACTACGGATATGATATCAGAGTATTAAACATGAAAGTTCCAATTGCAAGCAAAGTTCGTGGCCAGGAAGATTTTGTTTGGTTGAACTTTCGTCTCCATGTATCTGATTTGACCATACATCATGTACCTATTTTTTGATGGTTTATTGTACCGGTTCTGACAAGTTAGACGGTATGATTGAAAAAAGATAATGGGCCGTTCACGGACACTCGCAGTCGGCGGCGGCGTTGAGCAATCGGACCATTTCATGCAGCTGTTCCTCATACCACGACTCCAGCCACTCGGGCAGGTTTAGGTCCGGCAGGATTATGCCCGACGCAAAGACGTAACCGTCCATCTCCGACAGCCACAATATTTCGTTTAGGACTATATCTGGCTCCGGCTCGAAACTGTTCAGCACCCATAACCCATCGCACTCGTTAAGGCGCTCAAGTAGGCTTTCACGGGTATGGTCTGCGTGGGACGGATCAAAGGTAGATTCCCCTTCTAGATCCGGGTAGTCGGACGAGGCGACGGTAACAAAGTTGTCCACATCAAACACGAATACAAACGGTTCGAACGAGTCCGAACCACTTATCATCTCAAATGCGGCAGTACCATTCATGGCATACATTCCCTGCGCCTGTTCCACCGAACGCATGGCATCCTCCGTGCTGGACTCGGCCATAGCTGTGGAGGACGGTGCCAGTGTGACAGCTAGCGCCGCTATCAGTATCGGTATTATACACTTCATGCTTACTTGAATTTCGCAAATGCTGATATATTACCTTAATGATTTACTAGTTAGTTACACGCCCATGTACCTAAAATGTTACAGTTCCTCTCCGCTATGATTTTCAGCTCAGAATCAATCAGGGAGTAACTACAATCAAACCCGTATCCGGATTGTACGATGCAGACTTTGACCAGACACCATCCAGTATGCGCCAAATGTCATACTCGGCCCTGTCCAAGTCGCCGTTGGAGTTTAGATTCAGACTTCCGAGAGTCCCCGGAACCCGTTCCGCCACCGCAGGCAGTACCTTGGCAACGGCTCTCGCATCATCGCTGTCGGCAAACCCTATCGCCGAGGCCATCAGTGTTACTGTATCATACGTGGAGTAAATGTATGTGTCAGGTACTGTAAAAAATCGGGCGAGTGTATTCACAACAGCGGGTACGGGCGGCGGCTCTGCAAAGAGAGTCGCCTCATATTCTACCGCTTCTGCAAATGCTACCGCCTTTGAGTCCGCAACCACGGCGGGTCGATTTGCTGTACCCGAAGTGCCGTACCATTTTACTGATTCGAGCACCGGATACTCCGATGCAGAGGAGAGTATATCTGCTGACTCGCCGAATCCAATCAGGAGGACAGCGACGCTAGAGTCCTCACTCTCTCCTGCCATATCTTGAATGGTACTGGCAATCCGGGCCGACAGTGCACCATAATCCAACGCCTCACGGTTTACCAATTCTGAATCGTACGGAATCTCCACTACGCTTCCGTTGAAATTGCCAATAATAGCCTGACTCATGGAAGAGCCGAACGCATCATCCCTGTATACGACCACCAGACCCTCGGTTCCACGCTCCTCGAATAACGCGCCAAGCGCGTCTGCCTCCCGGGTATTGTCGGGCACCAGTCTGAATATGCGATCGGTATGTGCCAAGTCCTGACTGGTAGAGCAGCAGCTGAGGACCAGCATGTCATTCTCTGCTACGTACTGCCGCACGGCATCAACATCAGCGTCGGTCGGAAGACCCAACAGCAGGTTTATGCCCCGCTCATGCATGGACTTTACGGCTTTTAGCGCGGTTTGGGGATCACTGGAAGTGTCTGTAACCTCCAGAACGAGTCGCCAGTCCGCATCACGTCTCTCAAGCACTTGGTTAGTTGCCTGTTCGGCTATGTAAAAAGCCGTACTACGCTGAACCCGAACATCTGACTGGACTCCGGTAAGCGGTACTGGTACCCCTACAACCACCTCCCTGAGGAATTTTTCCCTGTCAGAATCGTAAACCAAGGTGTTGTGCCATCTACCATCCCTGATCTCCCATATATCATAATCTGTATCGGCCAAGTCCCCGTTCTCATCAAGCCCACCATCTCCAGCGATGAACACACTTAACTTTTCTATTGCTATACTTAGGATTGGCCCCGCCGTTGCAGGGGTGAGATTCCTAGATGCGGCTGCCGGAGAGACTGATACCAGATCATATGTGACATACGCGTAGGGGTCTATCTGCTCTCCTGAATGCAACACGTCTATGACTCTAGCTATACTCTGAGAGAGGATGGCATCATCAATCATTAGTATTGGTCCCTTATACCCAACACTGCCTGCAAAGGCGAGTGCTGCATCGTTGGAGACGACAGCAGGGCGCTTTGCGTGTCCAGCGGAGGCATACCATTGCACCGACTCCAGTACAGGATGGTGCGCAGCAGCCTCCAGTATGAGAGCGGACTCATCAAACCCTACCATCAATACGGCGACTGGTGATTCGCCATGCGCATCCACCAAAGCCTGAACGTCCCCGGCCACATCGGCCGCAATGCCGTCGTAGTCCAAGGTGCCATCGTTGGCCAACTCGGAGCTGTACCCATTCTCTAGGTTGAGGGATCCGCCAAACTCGGAGGTCAAGCCCTGGACCAGATTACTGCCATACAAATCCTGCCGGTGTATCACGACTACATGCGTCTTGTTTTCCATCTCGAGTAGTTTTGTTAGTACGGTTACCTCGTTTATGCTGGGCGGGGAGACCCTATACATGTTGTCGCCGGGTATCGACAAGGCGCTACTGGTGGAGGGGCTCAGCAGTATGATGTCGTTCTCGTTGGCATAGTCCAATACGGCAGCGGCGTTGGAGCTTGTGGATGGGCCCACCACCATCTTGATGCCCAGCCTGTCCAATCGTTTTATCTTTTCAAGGGCAGTATAGGGATCAGCGCGAGTATCCTCAATGTGTACATTCGCGTACCAATCAAGCCCGAATCCGTCGTTATTGTGATTTATAGCGGAGATTGCTGCCCGCGCCGCCGTGAGCCGCTGTTCACCGGCCTGCGCCAGCGAGCCGCTCAAGGGAAACAAGGCTCCAACGGTATGGACATCATGCAGCTTGTGGGTAGGCTCAAACCTATACATGGCGGCCGTTGTATCCTTGATGGTAACACTGCCTATGTTGGTGGATATTGGAGGGTTGTATACTGCTTGTTTCAGCCAAGTTCCATCTGCCATCCCATACAGCATATGCGTGGCAGACTTCAATCCGCCGTTCGAGTTTAACTCAGTGTTGCCTATGTTGCCACCATGCGCGGCCGCATAAATGGGCAGGGCTGCGGCTACGTCACTTGCGTTGGGTGACTCGGGCGGCGCCTGTGCGAGTATATAGGACCATGTCCCAAAGAAGGGAACATGGTTCACCATCGGATTAGACATGGTGTACGCAATAAGTTGCACCGCGTCGTACGCGCTCCACTCCTCTGGAGTATAAATATAATTCACGTTCAAAAAGTGCGTGTGGACTGGTTCGAACCGGGGTATCATATAGCCTACGCGCTCCGCAAAGTCTTGTGCACCCTCGTTAAAGTAGGGTAGGCCCGCCTCAGAGCCTGTACCGAACCAAGCGACATCGGCCAGCGCAGAGCCTGCCGCCATCAGGTCTTGGGTAGAATCCGGTTCCAGAACCAAGATGGCCACCTTGCCATCGGCCGACTCGATTTTATCATATATGGCAGAGACGGCCGGTGAATAGTCTATCGTGCCGTCAGGTATCAACACTCCCAAATCCATCACTCCATCAAAGTGGGTCGCGATACTTGTCCTCAGTTGGCTTGACTGCACATCTCCCGAATATACTGGTATGGCGTGCTCTATCCCAGCATTCTCCATGGCTGCCGCCACCGCCGCGGCCTGATCCAGTAGGTCCGGAGCCAGTACAAAGACGTTGTCTTTGGCATTTAGCACGTGGTGATGGGTAGTGGAATGCAGTAAGATCCAATATTTTTCGATCTTATTAGCTTAGAAGTAATATTCAAAATCCGGCACTTAGGCGACCTTAACCTGCATGATACCACATATGGTAGGCTCTAGAGATACACTCACACCCAAACCAGGGGCAGAATTATAAATGTTGTATATCAGATAGAATACATATTACATGTCATGTATGGTCAGGCGGCTACTGCCAAACCGGGCGTCTCTGATGTCATGTCCCATATATTACAGGATGTTTTGGTGGGTTGCCGGACACCATCAGGCAGCATGTAATCCATGAGTTTTGGAGGAGCCAACTCGCTATTATTCACAATGCCAGTTATTGTCGCCTTTAGGTCGTCTATCGAGTCAAAGTAGTTGCCTGCCAAGGCGCGCTTGAGATCACGCCACAGCATCTCTATGGGGTTCAGTTGAGGAGTATACTTGGGAAGGAAGATGCGCACCATACCACCATTGGAATCTCTCTCGTACTCGTTCATCGTTTGCGACTTGTGAGACGAGACATTATCCAAAACGACTGCCACATTCCTCACGCCCTCCCTGACCTTGTTCATGAATATCTTGAGGGTCTCTGAGTCGGTCGAATTTACAATGGCGATATGGAACCAACCGTCCCCTAACACGCCCATAAGCCGTACAGACTTTTTTGACCAGCTCATGGGAATGGTCTCATGACCGCCAACTGGCAGCCAGCCATAGCCGTTCCACCCGCCCACCATACATGATGCCTCATCCAGGGCCATTATGACATATCCGAGAATCGCCATTGTTCTAAGACGTTCTCCAGTAGTCTCCTTGAACTCTTTTTGTTCCTCCTCTGAAGCGCTCTTGTGTGGAGCTGGCCTTGACTTGCGGAATGAGTAATCTACATCATGCATCGTACGACGTATGGTGTCGAGACTACACTTCACACCTAATTTTTCGTATATCACACCTTTCATCATCTTGGCCTGCCATCGTTTCCTCTTAAATCCAAACTGTACGGGCGATTTGGACAGCCACCCTTGTATCGTATTCATCATGGCATCACTCAACAATCGAGCTCGGCCAGGAGGCTTGCGGTCATCCAAATCGTTCAAACCTCTATCTCTTCCCCTTACTAACCAGCCGCGTATCGTACCCGGCCGCCTATATAGCTCCTTTGCTATCGTGTCGATGGTCTTGGATTCCTTTCTCTTGATGCATGCCAACAACACGGTCTTCTCCTTACCCTCTTGGAGGTTCGCCATACGCTCTTCCATCTCTTTAATGGTATAATCTGGCATGAACTTGTCACCTTTTTGGATACGTTCTTCCCCCTTTGCCGTGGGTCGTGGGCCATCTTTTGATTTGTCATGGTTAAATACTGTATCCGTGTTATTCTTTTGTGCCGACCTTTTGGGGTTGAACATACCATTAGGTGGCACACTCTTCTTTAAATACTACTTAGTTGATCTAAATTAACTTTGTTGTACAACAAATTTCACCCGCATCCCAACGGAGCGTCGTAACGGCACGATACAATACTGTGAACTGGACCCATATCGATCTTTTTATAACCAATACGGTGCCATCGGCCACTGGAAAAATATTGAGGATCATTGCTGAGTACTATGGGTGGCCGGTACGCAGCAGCCCATGTATACGGCGTTGCCGCCCGTGTTGGCGATGGCCTCCTTTGCTCGCAGTAGGCTTGCCACATCCCCTGGCCCCACAAAGGCCACGATACCATCCTCCGAGGACTGGACAATGAACTCGACAAAGCCGGTATCATCATCAGGGTATACTGCCTCCATGCGCCACTCTGCGCCAGCCGCCTCCAGTACCTCGTTGACATCGCTTATTGAGTGATGTATAGCTGCTGCCTCCATATCTGAGTCGGGAACCAACACTCCTATGCGAACTGTGTCGATGTCATCTGCTGATTGGGCGTAGGCGGGACCGTATGCGGCAGTAAGTGCAGCCATGGCCAAAGATAAGATAACTAAATACATCTTGCGATCCCAAGCAATAATGAAATTCACAACCTATTGTGCATATAAGTTGGCTATATAGTTTTTTGTACATATAGACAGATAGCGGGAGGGGGCATTCCACCCAAGATGTCCGCGCTGTGCACCGGAGCCTAATGCTTTATATTATTATCTCATCAGTTATGGTGATGATGCAAGGGATGGTTGGTTGCTTGCTTGTCTTGGCGGTTTTGGTTGCTACAACTGGGGTTGCCCATGCAGACCTCCCGGACGACGGGACAGTCACCATCGGGGCAATCTACCCGTTGACCCTTGAGCAGGGAGCATACGGGGAGGACGTGGGGTTGGCATATCAGCTGGCGGTCTCCGACTTTAACGATTACTTGGATGAGCGCGGCATCGGGTGGCGACTGGCCATCCAGCAAACGGCCGAGTCCTCGGACCCGACTGTTGCTGCAGACAGCATAGCCCAGTTGCATGATATGGGAATCACCACGGTGTTAGGACCGGTGGCTAGCAACAACGTTAGGGCGGTCATTGACTATGCCACACAACACGAGATAACTTCCATAAGCCCAGGCTCGTCGGCTCCGGGGTTGGCCGTGGCTGGAGATTATATATTCCGGCTGGTACCCGACGATCTGACCCAGGCGGCGGCATTGGGCAAGATGCTGTCCGAGGCCGGGATAGCCTCGGTCGTCCCCATCTGGAGGGGTGATGCCTACGGGGACGGGCTGATGCAGGCAACAATGTCTAACTTGGAGGAGATGGGTATTGTGGTGTATGGCGGCATCAGGTACCCGACCACCACCGAGACAATGACCGCCGAGGTTGACCTGTTGTCAAAGTACGTGAGCGAGGCCGTCGCCGTCCACGGCGCCTATCAGGTAGCAGTCCTGATGATATCGTTTGATGAGTCCATTACTGTCTCTGAGCTGGCCGGCTACTACCCTGTCTTGGATGACATCCGCTGGTTCGCCTCCGAGTCGGTGATATTAGACTTTGTCCTGTCGGAGAACCCTGCGGCGGCCGCCTTCGCCGACCGGGTCAACATGACCTTGGCCACCGTCGACTTTGAGCACGGCTTATTCTACGACCATGTCAACTCTAACATGTACGACCAGCTCGGCCGGGAACCGTCCTTGCTGGCGTTCACAGCCTATGACGCCGTCTGGATGGCTGGCTTGGCCGTCATTCTTGCGGACAGCGGGGACGGCTCCGATGTGGGTGAGGTGTTCCCAGAGGTGGTGGCTGGGTTTGATGGGGCCTACCGGTACGACAGCCTTAATGAGGTCGGCGACCTGTTGCCCTCCGGGCACCAGATAGTTGCAGCCGTCGGGGACCAATGGACACAGGTCGGCACGGACCCGGTGCCAGTTGAACCCTTACAGGCGGATGTTATAGACTGGAGTCCAGAAGAGCTGGTATGGCTTGAGACCAATCCGGTAGTACGGGTGGGCTACGACAAGAACTGGCCACCTTACGAGTACGTCTCCCAACAAGGCGCCCCGGCGGGGCTCACCTTTACGTTCTTGGATGAGTTTACCAGATTGAGTGGGTTAGACTTTGAGTTGGCGGGATACGACTTGTTCAATGATCTTTTGAATGATACACGCGCCGGTAAGGTTGACATGGTGTTTCATCTTGTCCCCACCGTCGAGCGTTCCGAGTACATGGGGTTTGTTGAGACGACCAGGGCCGACCCGTCCAACCTGATATCGACAGTCGACTGCTATACGACCGTGGAGGACCCCGACCTCAAACTGATAACCATAACTGGCTTCTACATAGAAGCGTGGCTGGACTCGAACCATCCGGATGTAGACTACATATCGGTACCCGCGCTGGACGAGGCGCTGATGCTGCTTGATGATGGCGGCGGTACCGCTTTCGCCCAGCCATGGCATGTGGCGGATTCCCGCGCCCAGGAATTGGGCATCACCATTTACAACGTCGGTACCATCGGGGATGGGGACGCGTCGCATGTTGGGTACGGCAAGAACAACACCGTTCTCGGGTCGGTCCTTCAGAAGATTGTTGATGCCATTCCTGATGATACGGTTGATGATTGGTACGTAGACGCCGGTATACGACCGGCTCCGCCCACGCCGGTACTGCCCTTGACCGCCGAAGAATGCGCCTGGCGCAACGACAACCGTACTATCTCCGTTGCATATGACCCGGGATGGTTCCCCATAGAGTATGCTGATGAACAGGGCAACCTCGCGGGCGTGACGACGCTATATCTGGAACAGTTTGAATCCCTAATGGGTGTGGACTTCCAACCGGTACATACTTCTGACTGGTCTGAATCGCTGCAACTACTCCGGAACGGCACTGCCGATGTCTCCTTTATGATGGGAGAGACCCCGCAGCGCCAGGAATATCTGGGGTTCACCACACCACACTTCATGTTACAGCCCAGTCTGGTTACTGTCACCGGCCAACCCATAACGATAGATGATTCTGGTCTGCGCGTGCTGACGCCAACCGGTTACTTTATTGAGGATTGGCTGGACGTAAACAAGCCAGACCTACAGTACACATCGGTGCCCAGCATCCGAGATGGCCTCCTGATGCTACAGAACGGTACCGGTGACACACTGGCCGGAAATTGGCTACCCATCCTGGCAGAGGCGCAGAACCTTGACATTATCATCCACAACTCCGGTACCACCGGTGCGGTCTCCGGCCTGCACGTGGCCTACCAACGGGACAACCCTATACTGGGCTCAATCCTACAGAAGACTCTCGACCTTATCCCCGAAGAACTAATAGGCGAATGGTGGGAGACGCCCGCACAGTAGTTTTTTCTATCCGCCATACTCCCTTTTAGGTAGCAGGCGCTCCTGCTGTCAGGTAACGTGTTTTACAGAATGTATATTCACGAGCGTCCTGCCCTGATCTGAGCACGGTTGTTTGAAATCTGTCCCTTGACTTGCCGGGACGCTCGCGCCTGTACGTCTCTTTCAGTTTATTGTGATGTTGTTTATCTCCAGCAGTTTGTGGAGCGGCTTGAAGTGTGTCTGGAAGGAGGTCGGGTTGAGGTAGTCTAGATTGTCCTTGGGCAGCTCCGCCCGCACAGCTTCTAGGACAGGCTGATCGTGATGTCCTGCACCCAGTTGGGTAGGCCCGGTGAGATTATGCATCCGATTGTTACATTATTTGGGTTCCACGGTGCTGGCCACGCCCAGCATGGTGACGTTCACCAATATGTGTAAATCCCGAATCCACATACCTCACGCTTTAATAATTCCGAAGGCCCATCTGTACCATGCGTGCCATTACATGCGCCCTCCTGCTGGCCGGGCTGGCGGCGGTCCTAGTCCTCCCCTTCGCCCACGCGCAGCCAGACCAGCGCCCGTTTATCACCACCTGGAAGACCGATGCCGCCAACCAGACCATCACAATTCCTCTTAGCGGAACTAACATGACCGTCCACTGGGGTGATGGTGCCAACAGTACTGGTATCTTTGGACCCGCAACCCACACCTACGCGAACTCTGGCATCTACGAGGTCTCGGTCTACGGCGGCCTCGAAGCCATCTCGCTGGGAGATCACCAGGACGCGGCCAAGCTCGTGTCGATAGACCAGTGGGGCGACGCATCGTGGGTTACCATGGAGTCGGCCTTTGAGGGCGCCTCCAACATGGTTTACGAGGCAACGGATGCCCCCGACCTCTCGCGCGTTACCGACATGTTCGGGATGTTTCGGGATGCGGCCTCCTTCAACGGTGACATCTCCTCCTGGGACACCTCTCAAGTAACCGATATGCGCTACATGTTCTACGGCGCCACCGCCTTCAACCAGCCCCTTGACACCTGGGACGTCTCGTCGGTTACCGACATGAGTGGGATGTTCCAGAATGCCGTCTCCTTCAACCAAGACATCTCTTCGTGGGACGTCTCCTCGGTGACCTACATGACCGTCATGTTCTGGAATGCCTCCTCCTTCAACCAACTCCTCAATACATGGGACGTCTCCTCGGTCACCGACATGTGGGGGATGTTCATTGGCGCCTACTCCTTCAACCAAGACATCTCTTCGTGGGACGTCTCCTCGGTCACCGACATGACCGGGATGTTCTCTGGCGCCTACTCCTTCAACCAGAACTTGGGGTCCTGGTACATCACCCTGATCGATTTGGCCGTCTCCAACGACGAACGGACGGTCGGCAACATCGTGGCGCAGAGCCCTATGCTGGCTAACCACAACCCCATCTACAGCGTCACCGGTCCCCATGCCGACCTCTTTGAGGTGGTCGACAGAACAACCCTCAGACTCAAGCCCGGCCAGAACGTCACCCTCGGCACCGTCTACCCAGTCAACGTCACCGCCACCGGGTCCGACCTCATTGGCGGTAGCAGCAGCCACCGGGTTATCCAGGTTACCGCTATAGAGCACATTAACCCACTTCTTGATGTCCCCGACCACGCCTTTGTCACCACTTGGACCACCACCGGGCCCAACCAGACAATACAGTTGCCCGTCAGCGGATCCGGCATGACCATCCACTGGGGTGATGGCACCACCACCAGCGGCATCTCCGGCCCACAGGCCCACACCTACGAGCAGCCTGGCACCTACACCATCATCGTCACCGGCGACCTGAAGCGATTCCACCTGAACAATGGCCCCAGCAGAACCAGTCTGTCCTCGATCGAACAGTGGGGTAACAGCTCATGGATCAGCATGGAGGGCGCCTTCTACGGTGCCTCCCACATGGCCTACAGGGCGACCGACACCCCCAACCTCTCGCGCGTCACTGACATGTCCGAGATGTTCCGGGATGCGGCCTCCTTCGACGGTGATATCTCCTCTTGGGATACCTCCTCGGTGACCCGCATGAACAGTATGTTTCATAACACTATCTCCTTCAACCAAAACATCTCCTCTTGGAATACCTCCTCGGTAATTACCATGTGGGAGATGTTCAACGGCGCCACTTCCTTCAACCAGCCACTTGATACCTGGGATGTCTCCTCTGTGACCCACATGGGCGTCATGTTCAACGGCGCCACCTCCTTCAATCAGGACATTGGAGGTTGGAACGTCTCCTCGGTGACCAACATGACTAACATGTTCCGAGACGCCTCCTCCTTCAACCAACCCCTCAATACATGGGATGTCTCCTCGGTGACCCACATGTCTGAGATGTTCTCTGGCGCCACCTCCTTCAACCAGCCCCTCAACGACTGGAACGTCTCCTCGGTCACCGACATGCCCCGGATGTTCTACAATGCCGTCTCCTTCAACCAAGACATCTCTTCGTGGTATGTCTCCTCGGTGACGGATATGTCTGAGATGTTCTCTGGCGCCACCTCCTTCAACCAGCCCCTCAATACATGGGATGTATCCTCGGTGACCCACATGTGGGGGATGTTCAGCGACGCCGTGTCTTTCAACCAGCCCCTCAACGACTGGAACGTCTCCTCGGTGACGGATATGTCTGGCATGTTCTCTCGCGCCACCTCCTTCAACGGAGACATCTCCTCCTGGGACGTCTCCTCGGTGACCTACATGACCGGCATGTTCTGGATTGCATCCTCCTTCAACCAGCCCCTCAATACATGGGATGTCTCCTCGGTCACCGACATGACACTGATGTTCTACGACGCCTTCTCCTTCAACCAGCCCCTCAACGACTGGAACGTCTCCTCGGTCACCGACATGCCCCGGATGTTCTACAATGCCGTCTCCTTCAACCAAGACATCTCTTCGTGGGATGTATCCTCGGTGACCCACATGACCCGGATGTTCCAGTATGCCGTCTCCTTCAACCAAGACATCTCTTCGTGGGATGTATCCTCGGTAACCAACATGACCCTGATGTTCGATGGTGTATCCCAATTCGATCAGAACTTGGGAGACTGGTATGTGGTAATGGACAGCGCGTCAATCTACAGGGCGAACATCCCCGGAGTTGTTGGGACCATATCCCCCCTGAACACCTTCTTGGACGGACAGAACCCGACATATGTGATAGAGCCGGACGGCGACTCGGACCGGTTCGCCATAACCAACAGTACCCTCCTCAGCATGGTCTCGGCGGACGCTGACCAGACGACCTACACTGTCACCATCACCGCTACAGGAGACTTGGTCTTTGAGGACGGCAACAACCGCCGGACCGTCGAAGTGGCTTTGGGGAGTGTTCCCGATGCGCAGCTGGCGCTGGACCAGCGCCCGTTTATTGCCACCTGGAAGACCGATGCCGCCAACCAGACCATCACCATTCCTCTTAGCGGAACTGACATGATCGTCCACTGGGGTGACGGTACCAACAGTACTGGTATCTTTGGACCTGCAACCCACACCTACGCGAACTCTGGCACATACCGGGTCTCGGTCTACGGCGGCCTCGAAGCCATCTCGCTGGGCGGTAACCCGGACGCGGCCAAGCTCGTGTCGATAGACCAGTGGGGCGACGCATCGTGGGTTACCATGGAGTCAGCCTTTGAGGGCGCCTCCAACATGGTTTACGAGGCAACGGATGCCCCCGACCTCTCGCGCGTTACCGACATGTCCGGGATGTTTCGGGATGCAGCCTCCTTCAACGGCGACATCTCCTCCTGGGACGTCTCAGAGGTTACCGACATGTTCTGGATGTTCAACGGCGCCGACTCCTTCAACCAGCCCCTGAACTCTTGGGATGTATCCTCGGTGACCGATATGCGCAGTATGTTCAACGGCGCCGACTCCTTCAACCAGCCCCTTGACAACTGGGATGTCTCGTCGGTGACGGACATGAGTGGGATGTTCCGCGACACCGTCGCCTTCAACCAGCCCCTTGACACCTGGGACGTCTCGTCGGTTGATGACATGTTCGGTATGTTCACTAGTGCCGACAGCTTCGACCAGCCCATAGGAAGCTGGGACGTCTCGTCGGTGACGGACATGTCCTGGATGTTCAGCGACACCGTCGCCTTCAACCAGCCCCTGAACTCCTGGGACGTATCCTCGGTGACGGACATGTCCCAGATGTTTAGGGGCGCCGACTCCTTCAACCAACCCCTTGGTTTCTGGGATGTCTCGTCGGTGATCGATATGAGCGAGATGTTCTGGGTCGCCACCACCTTCAACCAGCCCATCGGCTCCTGGGACGTATCCTCGGTGACAAATATGCGCACCATGTTCAACCGCGCCGACTCCTTCAACCAGCCCATCGGCTCCTGGGACGTATCCTCGGTGACAAATATGGCTGGGATGTTCGACGGCGCCGACTCCTTCAACCAGAACATCGGAGGCTGGGACGTATCCTCGGTGACCAGCATGTCCGGTATGTTCGACGGCGCCACCGCCTTCAACCAAGATATCTCTGCTTGGGATGTATCCTCGGTGACGGACATGCATGGCATGTTCTGGGGCGCCGACTCATTCAACCAACCCATCGGAGGCTGGGATGTCTCCTCGGTGACGGACATGTCCTATATGTTCAGCGGCGGCAATATCTTCACCCAGTACACCGGAGGCTGGGGCGCCACCGCCTTCAACCAAGACATCTCTGCCTGGGATGTATCCTCGGTGACGGACATGTCCCGGATGTTCAGCGGCGCCACCGCCTTCAACCAAGACATCTCTGCCTGGGATGTATCCTCGGTGACGGACATGTCCCGCATGTTCTTTAACGCCACCACCTTCAACCAGCCCCTTGACACCTGGGATGTCTCGTCGGTGACCGATATGGGCGAGATGTTCAGCGGCGCCGACTCCTTCAACAGCGACCTCTCCACCTGGAACATCTCAGACGTCACCGTCATGTCCGATATGTTTGCCGGTGCCTCCTCCTTCAGCCAGAATCTGGGGTCCTGGTACATCTTCCTGTTCGACTTGGCCGTCTCCAACGAGGACCGGACAGTCGGCGACATCGTGGCGCAAAACCCGATAATGACCAGCCACAGCCCCACCTACAACGTTACCGGCGCCCACGCCGACCTCTTCGAGGTGGTCGACAGAGTAACCCTCAGGCTCAAACCCGACCAGAACGTCAACCTCGGCACCACCTACCAAGTCAACGTCACCGCCACCGGACCCAACCTCTTCGGCGGCAGTCACCACCATGTCATTCGGGTCACCGCCACCGAGTCTGTTGATCCCCTCCTCAACGCCCCCGACCACGCCTTCATCACCGCCTGGACCACCAGGGGCGCCGATCAGACCATACTGTTCCCCGTCAGTGGATCCGGCATTACCATCGACTGGGGCGACGGCAACACAGTCAGCGGCGTCTCCGGCCCCCAAAACCACACCTACGATGATCCCGGCATCTATACCATTATCGTCACCGGTGGCCTTGAGCGGTTCCATTTGGACAATGGTCCCAGCAAAACCAGCCTGCACTCGATCGACCAGTGGGGTAATAGTTCATGGACAAGTATGGCGGCTGCCTTCTATGGGGCCTCCCAGATGACCTATAGGGCGACCGACACCCCCGACCTCTCGCGCGTCACCAACATGTCACAGATGTTCCAAGGCGCCACCTTTTTCAACCAAACCCTCAACGGCTGGGACGTTTCATCAGTGACAGACATGACCGAGATGTTCCAAGGCGCCACCGCCTTCAACGGCGACATATCCTCCTGGGACGTGTCATCAGTGACAGACATGACCGAGATGTTCCAAGGCGCCACCGCCTTCAACGGCGACATATCCTCCTGGGACGTTTCATCGGTGACAGACATGACCGAGATGTTCCAAGGCGCCACCGCCTTCAACGGCGACATATCCTCCTGGGACGTTTCATCGGTGACCTATATGGTCCGCATGTTCTTTAGCGCCACATCCTTCAACCAGCCCATCAGTTCCTGGGATGTCTTGTCGGTGATCGATATGAGTGAGATGTTCAGCGGCGCCACATCCTTCAACCAACCCCTCGACACCTGGGACGTATCCTCGGTGACCAACATGTTCGGCATGTTCGCCAGCGCCACATCCTTCAACCAGCCCATCAGTTCCTGGGATGTCTCGTCAGTGACGGGCATGCTTGGCATGTTCAGCGGCGCCACATCCTTCAACCAACCCCTCGACACCTGGGACGTATCCTCGGTGACCAACATGTTCGGCATGTTCGCCAGCGCCACCGCCTTCAACCAGGATATCTCCTCTTGGGACGTATCCTCGGTGACCAACATGTTCGGCATGTTCGCCAGCGCCACCGCCTTCAACCAGGATATCTCCTCTTGGGACGTATCCTCGGTGACCAACATGTTTGCGACGTTCGCCGATGCCTCCTCCTTCAACCAACCCCTCGACACCTGGGACGTATCCTCGGTGACCAACATGTTCGGCATGTTCGCCAGCGCCACCGCCTTCAATCAGCCTCTTGACAGCTGGAACGTATCCTCGGTGACCAGTGTAACCAGCATGTTCTATAACGCCACATCCTTCAACCAACCCCTCGGCTCCTGGGACGTCTCCTCGGTGACGGACATGTCCAGCATGTTCCACGATGCCACCTCCTTCAACGGTAATATCTCCGCCTGGGATGTGTCCTCGGTGACTAGAACACATAGCATGTTCTTCAACGCCACCTCCTTCAACGGCGACATCTCCTCTTGGGACGTCTCATCAGTGACCGATATGACAGGTATGCTGTGGGGCACTACCGCTTTCAACCAACCCCTCGGCTCTTGGAATGTCTCATCCGTGACCGACATATACGGCATGTTTGCTGGCGCCTCTTCCTTCAACCAGGACATCTCCTCTTGGGACGTCTCATCAGTGACCGATATGTTTGGCATGTTCTTTGGCGCCTCTTCCTTCAACCAGGACATCTCTTCCTGGGACGTCTCGTCGGTGACCATCATGTCCAATATGTTCCGGAACGCCACCGCTTTCAACCAACCACTCGATTCCTGGGACGTCTCCTCGGTGACCATCACGGGCGGCATGTTCGATGGCGCCACCGCTTTCAACCAACCACTCGACTCTTGGGACGTCTCGTCAGTGACATACATGGACGAGATGTTCTATGGAGCCACCTCCTTCAACGGCGACATATCCTCCTGGGACGTCTCGTCGGTGGCTACCATGGACTTGATGTTTGAAAGCGCCGTCTCCTTCAACCAACCACTCGATTCCTGGGACGTCTCGTTAGTGACCAGTGCAAACAGCATGTTCTATAACGCCACCTCCTTCAACCAACCCCTCGGCTCCTGGGACGTCTCCTCGGTGACCGACATGAGCCATATGTTCTGGGGTGCCACCACCTTCAACCAGAACATTTCCGTCTGGGACGTATCCTCGGTGACCACCATGAGCCACATGTTCTATAATGCATCCTCCTTCAACGGCGACATATCCTCCTGGGACGTCTCCTCTGTGACCAACATGACCAGGATGCTCGATTTCGCCGTCTCACTTGACCGGAACTTGGGCGGCTGGTACGTCGTGATAGACAGCACGTCCATTGACAGGGAGGACATCCCCGGTGTGGTCGGAACCATATCAACCCAGAATCCCTTCCTGGACGGGCAGAACCCGACATATGTGATAGAGCCTGGCGGCTACTCGGACCGGTTCACCATAGTTGATGGCAACCAGCTAAGCATGGTATCGGTTGACGCCAACCGGACGACCTACACGGTCACCATCGCCGCTACAGGAGACTTGGTCTTTGAGGATGGCAACAACCGGCGGACCGTCGAAGTGGTTTTGGGAGGTGTTCCCGATGCGCAGCAGGCACCGGACCAGCGCCCGTTTATCACCACCTGGAAGACCGATGCCGCCAACCAGACCATCACAATTCCTCTTAGCGGAACTGACATGACTGTCAACTGGGGTGATGGTACCAACAGTACTGACATCTTTGGCCCCGCAATCCACACCTACGCGAACTCTGGCATTTACGAGGTCTTGGTCTACGGTGGCCTCGAGGTCATCTCGCTGGGAGATCACCAGGACGCGGCCAAGCTCGTGTCGATAGACCAGTGGGGCGACGCATCGTGGGTTACCATGGAGTCAGCCTTTGAGGGCGCCTCCAACATGGTTTACGAGGCAACGGATGCCCCCGACCTCTCGCGCGTTACCGACATGTCCGGGATGTTTCGGGATGCAGCCTCCTTCAACGGCGACATCTCCTCCTGGGACGTCTCAGAGGTTACCGACATGTCTTGGATGTTCAGCGGCGCCGACTCCTTCAACCGGCCCCTGAACACCTGGGACGTATCTTCGGTGACCAGCATGGTACTGATGTTCAGCGATGCCGACTCCTTCAACCGGCCCCTGAACAACTGGGACGTATCCTCGGTGACGGAGATGTACGGCATGTTCTACAGCGCCTACTCCTTCAACCGGCCCCTGAACAACTGGGACGTATCCTCGGTGACGGAGATGACCTTGATGTTCTTCGACGCCGACTCCTTCAACCAACCCATCGGTTCCTGGGACGTCTCTTCGGTGACGGAGATGTCTGGCATGTTCTACTTCGCCGACTCTTTCAACCAACCCATCGGAGGCTGGGACGTATCCTCGGTGACAGACATGTCCCGGATGTTCCTCGGCGCCTCCTTCAACCAACCCCTGAATACCTGGAACGTCTCCTCGGTGACAGACATGTCCGATATGTTCGCCTTCTCCTCCTTCAACCAACCCCTGAATACCTGGAACGTCTCCTCGGTAACAGACATGTCTGGCATGTTCGGTGCCTCCTTCGACCAGAATTTGGGGCCGTGGTACATCACCTTGGTGGATCTGGATATCTCCAACGACGAGCGAACGATCGGCAACATTGTGGCGCAGAACCAGATGCTGGCCAGCCGCAACCCCGCCTACAACGTCACTGGCGCCCACGCCGACCTCTTCGAGGTGGTTGGCGGCACGACACTCAGGCTCAAGCCCGGCCAGAGTGTCATCCCCGGCACCACCTACCAGGTCAACATAACCGCCACCTGGCCCTATTCTTTCTACGGCAGTCACCACCACCATGTCATCCCGATCACCGCCACCGAGCACAGAGACCTCCTCTTCGATGCCCCCGACCACATACCCGACCATGCCTTCGTCACCACCTGGACCGCCACCGACCAAGTCATACAGTTCCCCGTCAGCGGATCCGGTATTACTATCGACTGGGGCGACGGTGATACCACCACCGGTGTCTCTGGCCCCCAGAGTCACACCTACGATGATCCCGGCACCTATACCATCATCGTCACCGGCGGCCTCGAGTGGTTCCACCTAGACAATGGCCCCAGTAGGGCCAACCTGTACTCTATAGACCAGTGGGGCAACAACTCGTGGACCAGCATGGAGGGCGCCTTCTACGGTGCCTCCAATATGGCCTACAGGGTAGTCGATGCACCCGACCTCTCGCGCGTCACCGACATGTCCGGGATGTTTCGGGATGCCGCATTCTTCAACGGCAACATCTCCTCCTGGGACGTATCCTCGGTGACGGATATGTCCGGGATGTTCCGGGATGCCGCATTCTTCAACGGCAACATCTCCTCCTGGGACGTATCCTCGGTGACGGATATGTCCAGCATGTTCAACGGCGCCGCATTCTTCAACCAGACCCTCGACTCCTGGGACGTATCCTCGGTGACGGATATGCATGGGATGTTCCGGGATGCCGCTGCCTTCAACCGGCCCCTGAACAACTGGGACGTATCCTCGGTGACGGATATGTATGGGATGTTCTGGGGCGCCGACTCCTTCAACCGGCCCCTGAACAACTGGGACGTCTCAGAGGTTACCGACATGTCCCGGATGTTCAGAGGAGGTAGCGCCGTAAACCAGTACACCGGAGGCTGGGGCGCCACCACATTCAACCAGAACATCTCCTCCTGGGATGTCTCTTCGGTGACGGACATGTCCGAGATGTTCTCCTTCGCCGCTTTCAACCAACCCCTGAATATCTGGGATGTCTCTTCGGTGACCGACATGTCTGGGATGTTCAGCAACGCCGACACCTTCAACCAACCCCTCGGAGGTTGGGACGTATCCTCGGTGACGGATATGTCCGGGATGTTCCGGAGCGCCGACTCCTTCAACCAACCCCTGAATACCTGGGATGTCTCTTCGGTGACCGACATGTCTGGGATGTTCAGCGGCGCCGACACCTTCAACGGCGATATCTCCTCCTGGGACGTGTCCTCGGTGACCAATATGCGCAGTATGTTCAGCGGCGCCGACACCTTCAACGGCAACATCTCCTCATGGGACGTATCCTCGGTGACCAATATGCGCAGTATGTTCTACAACGCCGCCTCCTTCAACTGGCCCCTGAACAGCTGGGACGTCTCAGAGGTTACCGATATGTCCTGGATGTTCAGCGGCGCCGCCTCCTTCAACCGACCCCTGAACAGCTGGAATGTATCCTCGGTGACAGACATGTACTGGATGTTCTACAGCGCCGACTCTTTCAACCGGCCCCTGAACAGCTGGGACGTCTCAGAGGTTACCGACATGTCTGGGATGTTCCTCGGCGCCGACACCTTCAACCAACCCCTCGGAGGTTGGGACGTCTCGGGAGTCACCAAAATGCCCAACATGTTCTCTGGTGCCAAATCCTTCAACCAAACCCTCTACGCCTGGGACGTGTCCTCGGTGACCAACATGCGCAGTATGTTCAACGGCGCCGCCTCCTTCAACGGCAACATCTCCTCCTGGAATGTCTCCTCGGTGACCAACATGCGCAGTATGTTCAACGGCGCCGCCTCCTTCAACGGCAACATCTCCTCCTGGGACGTATCCTCGGTAGATCGTATGTCGAGCATGTTCGAAGGCGCCACCTCTTTAGACCAAAACCTCGGTAGTTGGTACGTCGTGATAGACAATACGTCCATTGACAGGGAGAACATCCCCGGTGTGGTCGGGACCATATACGCCCAGAACGCCTTCCTGGACGGGCGGAACCCCATCTACCGGATAGAGCAGGGCGGCGACTCGGACCGGTTTGATATAACCGACGGCAATCAGCTAAGCATGGTTTCGGCGGATGCCGACCAGACGGCCTACACGGTCACCATCACTGTTACAGGAGACTTGGTCTTTGAGGACGGCAACAACCGTCAGACCATCCAGGTGATATTGGTGGGATGATTCCCACGATGTCCCACCGGCTTCTAGACGACCAACCGGAGCAGGATCTCCACATTATCATATAATAATGGGCCCGGTGAGATTCGAACTCACGACCTTTCGATTATCAGTCGAACGCTCCAGCCAAGCTGAGCTACGAGCCCTCTAATAAACCGCCGCACGGTGACATTTTTAGGTTTCTTTCCACTTTATGGAACATCCGATGGATGGTTCAAAGTCTTTTTTAATGACATCACCATACAACATGGTCTCGATATTGTTCGACATCGTATCTGTGGTTACTTTGCCATCCGGACCATGACCATCATCCAATCTACCATGAAACACAAGTTTCTGATCTTCATTAAATAGAAAAGAGTCAGGAGTGCACATGGCGCCATACTTTTTGGCAACTTTTTGTGTGTCATCTACTAGATAGTCAAATCCAAACTTTTTTTCTTTAGCAATCTTCTTCATGTTTTCATAACTGTCTTCGGGATAATCTGTTGAGTCGTTACTGTTTATCCCCACCATGTGTATATGATCAGAGTATTTTCTGTATATCTCATTTAATGTGTCAACCTTTGCCTTTACGTATGGACAGTGATTGCACATAAAGACTACCAACAGTCCTTTTTTGAAGGTATATTCTATGTTGGAATGGGTTTTACCATCTGTACCAAGTAACTCAAATTCAGGAGCCAACTCGCCGGTCTTTAGTGTGTTTTGAGATTCTAAAAGCACCATTGTACAATATATGGAATGACAATTATAAAAATCCTTCAAGACTGTGGGTGGGAATTACACACATGGGTAGATGGCCATCAGACCTGCAGATGCGGCAACATATGATACGCCAGATTTGTCATCCACATCTGCATTGGAGAAGAGTTTAGTATGCACGAGGCCGACTAAATGAACTGCTAAAAAACCATACACGGGGCGGAGATGGCGGTTCGGTTAGACTAAGCGTGCAGAGTAAAGATGCAGAACAGAGTTATAGAATGTAAATGCAGGTGGTGAACCGCCGTTTCCACTCCGAGAACCGCGGCAATGTATAGATGGCCAAGGTCAACAGGGACGATAACCCATGTTAGATTCAGATACGGCAGGTAGACTACACGCCCTCATCACAAAGTTAACGGTTCCTCATAGGACCCGTCTTTAAATATTCTGATGTATAGTATTACACCACTGAATCAGTTTAGAGACATCGGTGGTGGCCATCTCTGAGCCCAACAACTTTTTACCAGTATCACCACAGAATGCCAACCGTATATTTTTTGGCGTCTTTTTATGTATGGTACTTACGGCACTAGAGATAAAACGAAAGGCGCCTAAATTTCCACCAAACACTATCAGTACCATAACTCCCGGCGTGCCCCGCCAAACCCGCCCTAGAAGTTTCTGCAGTTCCAGATCAAAGAATACGTCCATCACGCCGGAGACATCTCCCATATTATTAACATTCCACGCATCCGAACGTAGAGATGCCGCAACAGACTGGCTTAAAATATCGTCTGTTGGCTCCGTATTCATCAGTATGCAGTTCTTTGTTTTATCCACATCCGATGAGTCTCCCAGCGTATGCAAGGAACGTTTCAGTGTATCTTGAAGCAGCATCAACTCCAAACTGCCAATCTTTTGAGTCTCATACATGTGATTTATTGACTCAAATGCCGGCATTATGGTCTCTAGAATTAGTCTAGTCGGTGTCGCTCCCGAATAGACACAGTTTTCTAGCAGTCTTATGGCATCGTCAGCCCGGCCAGCCGTTATCATGTCCAGATATGTAGACTCCACTTTAAAGTAGTCCTGGGGGAACAGATAATCATCAAACCCCCTCTTCATATTCCATACAGTGACATTGCCCATTCTTTTGCCATACACTACGCCATGTTGCTCAAAGGATGTCAGATATCTACTTAATGTAATACGACTCATGCCCATCTTGGAGGCAAGCTCCACCCCCGACATACCCGCCTCAGACTCACTCAATATACGGATTAGTCTGCGGCGAACCTCATCTGTATCATAGCCACGTCCCATGCAATACATCACATTTACCACTTAAAAAAAGCAATGTTGTGTGTTTCCAATACTGATCATATGCCAAAACAACACCATTAGAATCACCTGGCATTAGTGATCATTGTGTATAGACATATCAAATGTTTGCGATAAGCCTATAAGATACAGATTAATATAATCTGCAAATTGGAAGAGACAAGAACGTTAGTGGCACGGACCGCAAAGACTGCATGTATAGAAAAGTTCAAGACGTGGTGGACGTTAGAGGAGATAGTAGAGGTCATATCCGAACTGAGCATGGGCTTGGATGTACTGCTCCAGATACAAAAAGGGGGAGAACTTGAGGTGACCCAAGATAGTATGGCCGAAGTACTGTATGACTTGGTCGGGCCCAGATTTCTAAGAACCATTGGAAATGATCCAGAGACACGTCGTACATTTCTTACATTAATCATAGTTACGGGTATAAACAAAGGCCTGTTTACTGAAGATAAATTACTAAAGGCAGTGTCAGACGTCGCTCCCAAAGGTTCCATCAAATACATGAACGATGTCATCAATATGCGCCCCATACACAAATGGTGTTTAAAGTTAGCCGAGATATTTGATCTCCCTGCATCTGTGGCTGAAAAGGAGCGCGCCGAAGAGCCGCCATCTATAGAGACGGTGGAACCGCACATTCAAATCAATCCATTATACGACTATCAATACTCGACAGGAAGGTACGTGCGTAACATACTGGAAGGTACAGAGCTTGAGGGCGAACAGAAGAGAGAGGTCAAAAGAAAACTGATAGCAGTACCTACCGGTTCTGGAAAGACCCGCATGATCACCGAAACTTTGATTGAATGGCTTAACGATGGCAAACCCTCAAAGAACTCACAGCAGCGCGACTCTCGATTTATACTATGGATTGCGCAGTCGCACGAACTATGCGAGCAGGCGCGCAGTACATTCAAGGACGTCTTCAAATCAATGGGGGCCCAGGGTACGGTCATGCGACTTTACAAGTTTTGGGGCAGAGATAACGCCCTTCCGACACTAGATATAGAGGACCTGCTAGATGAGCGGGGTATAATTGTGGCATCAATACAGTCTTTGTATAGCGCCAACCTGAACAAACCTCGGGAGCTGGAAAATCTTGGCAACTCCGTATCATGTATAATTGTGGATGAGGCACACCACTCAATAGCGCCCTCATATTCGGCAGTGCTAAGAAAGATGGGTTTCAACTGGGACAATCGTAAAAAAGAGATCTCTGAAAAGGGTATAATACTGCTGGGTCTGACAGCGACACCGTTTCGGGGGGGCGGGGATACCGAGACTCAACGTCTGCATCGATGGTACAACGGAGTACACTTTCCTTCCATATCATACTTGAAGTCTTCTGCCAATATCAAACCACATGCACTTATAGACTGCCCGTCGGCGGCATATACAGACGATGTAATTAGAATATTGGGATCTAAATCATACGACTTTGAAGGTTTCATCACAAAGTACAACTGGATGATACACTCGGACGACAACAAGGAGTGGACATATACAGGACAGAACATATTTCACCAATTCACAAAGCCCGGAAGATACGAGATAGAGTTGACCGTTACCGACAACGATGGTAATGCGGGCGTGGCTGTTTCATTAATCGACATATATGGGCGAGTAGACCCCAAAACAATTAACCCAAAAGAGGGGCAAAAAGACCTATACGGAAAACTGATACAGCGGGAAATACTTTGTGATGTATACCACAAGGTGGTGGTATCTCATGAAGCGATAGATCTCACCATGAAGGATATCTCTGATATTGAGATGTATGGTGAGTTTCAAGCAAAGACGCTCAACCAGATTGGATCTAATTTTGATCGTAATACGCTAATCCTAAAGACCATAAACCAACTAAGGGAGATAGGCCGAAAGAAGATACTCTTCTTTGGATGTAGTGTGGAGCATTCCCGTAAGATTGCCATAGCCCTCAAGGCAATGTACAACACCAATACAAGATATATTGATTCTGCCATGGATATGGATTCTAGAATAACCGCCATACACGAGTTTCGAGAGGGTGACGTTGAGGTACTCTGTAACTTTGGCGTACTTACCACAGGTTTTGATGCTCCGGGTGTGGACTGTGTCTTTGTGGGCAGGCCGGTTAAAAGTGCCCTTTTGTACACACAGATGGTAGGTCGAGGCATGAGAGGCACAAAGATTGGTGGTACAGAGGATATGCTTATTGTGGATATAGATGACAACTTTCAGCTGAACCATTCAAAGTATGCCCCCCTCAGTGCCTCCATGGGTTGGAGATTATACCGAGAGTACTGGAAGGTGTGGAAAGACCAGGAGGAAGAGGTTGAAGAGGAGGAAGAGGAAGAGGTTGATATCTCACATACGTGCTCAGCCTGTGGCATTACAGGCAACACTCCCACTGAAATCAAAAGGGTTTTTGGATTTGAGTGTCCCGATGATGTACTGATACAACTCTGCCAAGACGGCGGTCAGGCGCTACCCGAGACGTGCCAGCAATGTCGTAGTAGTTAGATTGGCAGGCTTGAAGGGTAGTCGTTTAAGTGCAAATATCGCAGATATGTCTGGTATGATATCGTATGCTAGCTTGGCATCATGCAGAAATCACCATCAAATGGGTTTACAAGAAACCGGCATGGGTAAAACAAATAGAGCATGACGTATAATGTATTGTATGCCCAAGCCAATAATTTTAGTCGCAATTGTAGGCGTTATAGGCATTGGGTTGTGGGCATTTTTCACATATGCGGTACCTGAGATAGTTTCAGGCGTCAGAACCGCATCCAGTGTGGCCACCAATGTTACAGAGGACGCCACAGATGCCATAACTGGGACGATCACAGATGTGGTCTCAGACACAGAAGAGATGACCGAAGCTGTAACTGATACTGTGGTTGAGACATTTACAGATGTGGTTGAAGTTCCGGGGGCTGTAACCGATACTGTGGTTGAGACGTTTGCAGATGTAATAGAGGTTCCCGGGGCCGTCACCGACGCAGTCTATACTCTGCTGCCAGATGCATTTGGACCACACGCATTTAGTACAGATGAGAGCCCACCAGCACCGTATATAGTGGATACAGATGAAGAGTTGATGCAGGATGATTCAGATGATGTGAAATTTGACATATCATCGATAGATGATTATATAGACGGCCCAATGACATCACCGGGTGAGGAGATCTTTGTTGAGGAGATTGAACTATACATATACCTGTTCACAAATGCAGAGCGCGAGTCGGTGGGAGTAGATAAACTTCAGCGCATTGCTTTGATGGAAGAGATTGCTAAAGAACATAGTCAAGATATGGCCGACCGGGACTACTTCAGACATGTCACCCCCGAAGGCCTTGACCCGACAGACCGGGTGATGCGTGCTGGCTATGACTGTACCAGAGACCATGGCTCTTACTACGCCTACGGGCTTGCCGAGAACATATCGTGGGTCAGTGGTATTGAACATAATGAGACTGCTCAGGACATAGCCCAGGATGTGGTTACCAGCTGGATGAGCAGTCCTGGCCATAGCGCAAACATACTAGAGCCCGCTTACGATAGGATAGGTATTGGTGTGGCGTTTAGTGAAGACGGAAAGATGTATACAACACAGAACTTTTGTTGAGTTGTACCATATGCGATGTTCCATTAATGATGCTTCTCCCTCTATTATAGAATGTGGTACCATACATCAGGTGCGTGGAGCGAAGATAACAGTATACGGTATCTGTTTGTGGTCAATATGTTAATGTACGTACACTCTTGACCGTCCTTGGTTTTTATGACTCACTATACCTCACACCCACTATAATTATCACTAATGTTCAAGATCATTAATATTACTTGATCATCATCCAAACTTGTGGGACGAATTACAACATGAAATTCTTATATAATTATTTCATATGATGATAAGTCAGTAGTGGCCTTGTCCAAAAAACCAAAATTACCGACCTTCTTTGATACTTACGGAGGCACCTGGACCGGCAGGAATGCGCAGGGTAGACACCGGATTACGTTCCTAGTGCTCGCCGGCCCGTCGTCTATGGCGGTCCACGTGCAGTATTGCGCAGCCTCCCCCACGTTGTGGGGCGAACAAAAACCCCATAACATGGCGCTATTATGCAACCATGTTATAACAAACAACCATTGAGAGTAGTTCTGTCTCCTGTGTGTGTTCTCTGAGGGCTCTCACTATGGCTCCAAACCTGTCTTTTATGGCAGAGAAGACGCTCTCTACATTATTTCTACGCGATAATTTGTTGTAGAATGTTCTAGGATGCTTCTCGAAGAACCGTAACATTTGTGCCCTTGCGTTGAATCCCTTTATTGTATAGTTGGATTTTGGCGCAATTATCGGTCTTCTTCCAGAGTCTCGAATTGCATTGCAATTCTTTACTCCCCCATAAATCGCATCTGCCATTACGTCATTTCCATCACCATGCGGCAAGAACCCGACCATCTGTCTTAGTTGTGGCGAGTCACAGGCCAGACCCGGCGTGACTGTGGCAGCACATATCTTGCCATGCAGGGATACTATGACATGTAATTTTTTGAACTGCTTTACGCTGATTTCGCCGTATTTTGCGTTCTCCCAGTCCTCATACTTGGACATACCAAATCCGCTGGAATCCGCAGCTAGTGGACCGTTTGCATCAGGCTTGCCCATCCACGCAATTATACGTTGTAGTACAGCTGGATCTATTTCCGATATACGGAGTTGGTACCAAGATCTGCTGTACCGTCTACTTATTTCGCAGCGTTTTAGGTCGTCGGGATACTTTTTGAGGTGGTTTACCAGGTCCCAGTAGCTTAGCCGGTTACCTATCTTGATGACGGACAGTAAAATGGTTGACACACGCCTGTCACGTACGCCTGGCCGTATGCCCATCAATTCCCGTGCCTTATCTGCAATTTTGCGCATCCATGTATCATGATTGTCCCCCTCAGCTTCACGTTTTTTGTTGTATTTGGACCAGTTTATCTTGGGATCATTTCTCTTCCCTTTTGGGTTGTTCTTACTTCTGTTCCTTTTTGGATTGCCTGCTTTTTTTGATTTTCCATATCTTTTACTCATTTGTTATAATCATAATATATCTATATTACCTTATGATTATATTATTAATCAAACTAGATCTATTAGTAATTAAACATTACTAAACCAATTTTTGGACAAGGCCGTCAGTAGTTAAACCCTTAAATATGTACTATGCCCTACGTTATAATGAAGTAATATGCCAAAACCTGGTTACAAATCAATAACAATACCTGAGCAGATATACGACAAATTCAAGACATACAAAGATACTGACGGAGTAAAGAATGAGATGGGCGCTTATAGCCTCTCCAAATATGTCTCGTTCATGCTCGAAGAACGCATGATGAAAGATGAAGTGTTTGCAAAGAATGCACCAATGTTAAAGAAGATAGGTATAGACGATGACCGCATCATACTACGTGATAAAAAGATAAATCGTATAGCAGAGGTAGTCGTGAAAAACAACACGCTGTACTGCGAGCTGTGCGAGGATGAAAACTGCATACACGCCGGTTTCTGCTATGCCATGCCCGAAGTTTATACGATTATGAAGAAGAAGGGAGCTCTTTAACACTATTTTTTATATTTTCATGGAGGAGGCGGGATTTGAACCCGCGAACTCCTTAAAGACAGGATCACCCATTCTTTGATCTTAAGTCCTGCATTTCCAAGAGCCATTCAGCTCTCTTTGGCCAGGCTTGATTACTCCTCCAATATCTATAAAATAAGAGACCTGATTTAACATTTTAGCCAAATACCATGACATATTTAGGTGAAATATCCAGCAATACCTGTGGAGTTCACAAAGAGTCATGATGTAGGCGACTTGAAAAAGTCGATGGTTGGAGAGCAGATTGTGCTGGGCGGCTGGATAGAGGACCTGCGCAAGATGGGCAAGATGGTGTTTGTAACACTGCGGGACGCTTCGGGCCGTTGCCAAATAATTGCAAAGGATCAAGCCGGTGAGGATGTATCAAAGATGACCAGGCAGAGTGTAATACGAGTGCAGGGTACAATACAGGAGACGCGGGCTCGGGACTTTGACTTTGAGATTAAAGCCAACCATATACAACTGCTTACAGCGGCCGTACACCCTCTACCTGTGGACCCAATAGGGCGTGTACAGAGCAACATAGACACAAGACTGAACCATCGGGCGCTGGATATGAGAAATCAGAGAACCAGTTCCATATTTCGTATACGCCATGCAGCACTACAATCCATACGAAGTCATTTGGCAGAGCGATTCACTGAGATAACCACCCCCAAGATAATAGGTAGTGCTAGCGAGGGTGGAGCAAATCTGTTTTCGTTGGAGTACTTTGGCAGGACCGCATATCTGGCACAAAGCCCACAGTTATACAAAGAGCAGATGACTATGGGGCTCGAGCGCGTATTTGAGGTCTCGAACTTTTACAGGGCCGAAAACTCACATACAGGACGACACCTCACCGAGTTTACCAGTGTCGACATTGAGGCGGCCTTTATGGATTATACGGATGTAATGACAACCCTGGAGTCCATGATATGCAGAGTCTTTAAGGATGTATCCGATTTATGTACTGTACCATTGATGAACCTTGCGCATGAGCTTGCAGTACCGTCTGCACCATTTGAGGTTATTACATATCAGGATGCCTTAGATGAACTTCAAGAGGAGGGGCATGACTTGAGCTTTGGTGATGATCTGCAGGATGCCCACCTGCGAATAGTAGGTAAGAACCATCCAGGCTTTTACTTTCTGACAGACTGGCCAATGAGTCTCAAACCCTTCTATATAATGGGAAAGGAGGATAATCCAGACATATCCAAATCCTTTGACTTGCAGTATGGCTATCTGGAGTTGTCATCCGGCGGTACTCGCCTGCATGACGCATCCATCATAAGGAGCAGACTCATGCAGCAGGGACTGAATCCAGAGCAGTTTGCCGACCATCTTGAGGTGTTCGGCTGGGGGATGCCACCTCATTCTGGTTGGGGTATGGGGTTGGATCGTCTCATGACAATACTGACTGGAACAGACAATGTTCGTGAAGTCGTGTTGTATCCCCGGGATACAGACAGACTGCTGCCTTAATCTATTTGGTCTCTAGCAACAACTTACGAGCCTTGTTACACAATGCACACACAGGCTTTCCTTTGTAGGCGGGATTGCCATCCCGTATACGCTGTGTACCCTTGTTCTCCTTACATATTACACACATCATGTTACATCTGTCACATCAGAGGGATAATAGTCTTTGAACGTATTTACTATAACATCTGTAAACTCCTTTGTACCTTGATTGCCACCCAAATCATGGGTTACATTGCCACTCTGTATGGTATCTGCAACGACTCGCTCAAGTATGTTTGCCATACGTATGCATCTGGTATCGGACTTTGTCATGCCCAACCATTCGAGCATCATGCGTATGGATAGTATGAATGAGGTGGGGTTGACCATATTTCGACCTGCAATATCAAAGGCGGCCCCATGTACCGGCTCAAAGAGAGCAAAGGCATCGCCAATGTTTGCGGCCGGAGCAATCCCTAGTCCGCCCACCACCTGTGAAGACTCATCGGATAGTATGTCTCCAAATAGGTTGGTAGTCAATATTACATCAAACTGCTCTGGCTGTCGTATCAGATTCATTGCGCAGGCATCCACATACATATGCTCAAGTATGACATCCGTATACTGTTTGGCAACCTCATCACATGTACGACGAAACAGACCATCGCTTACTCGCATAACGTTCGATTTGTGTACGCAGGTGACCTTCTTCATCATGTCCCGTTGCTTGGCCATCTCAAATGCCTTCTTTGCTATTCTGTATGATGCAGACTTTGATATTATTCGCAGTGCAATGGCAGCATCATCAATCTGAAACTCCATGCCCGTATACAGATCTTCGGTATTCTCTCGAACTATCATCATGTCTATATCATCGCGCAGACAAGCCACGCCCGGATAAGAGCGGGCAGGTCGTATATTTGCGTACAAATCCAGCACCCGGCGCAGATGCACAATCACATCCGCGGCAGACTCGCCCACGGGCGCTTTGAGACATGCGTCCGACTTTTTTATGTTGTCTAGTGTGTCGGCAGGCAGTGCAGCACCCATATCTTTGAGGGCCGCATCTCCTGCGGTTAGCTGTGTTATATCAAATTTTACATCCGTACAGTCTGATATCGTATCCAATATGGCAACACCTGAGTCTGCCAGTTCAGGTCCCACGCCATCACCAGTTATCAGTGATATTCCATACATTACTCTTCTTGTGTAGTCATCTTTTTAAGCATTAAACGGTTGGCCCCACTGATTACAGCCCTTACGCTGGTGGTAACAATATCCTTGCCTATTGTTTTAGAGGATATTGTATTTCCCGAAGTATCCGCCACGTGTACGGTAACCTCACAGAGAGCTTGAGAACCACCAGATATTGATGCTAAACCATAATCTTTTATGAGGAGCTCAGAGGTAGAGCCGGTTATCTTTTGTATTGCATTAAATGCCGCATCGACAGGACCCACACCAAAGTCAGTCTCCGAGTACTCTTTGCCGTTTATGTTCAGTCGGACAAAGGCATAAGGCATCGTACCTATGCCCGTGGATACAGAGAAACCATCCAATTTTACCAGGTCCTTGATACTATCATCATCCATCACATCATTGGCTATGGATAACAGTTCAACCTCGGTGACCAGTTTGCCCATGTCACCCATATCCTTCACCCGAGACAGTATGAGTTGCGACTGCTCATCGGTGGGATGTATACCATACTCGGCAAGCATGGCGTTGGTTCCATGCATTCCTGCATGCTTGCCCACCTTGAGCCACCGTTTCCTTCCCACAAGTTCCGGACCTATGGGCTCATATGTCAATGGGTTGTTCAGTATGCCATGTGTGTGTATGCCCGACTCATGTCCAAAGGCGTTATCGCCAACTATGGCCTTGTTTGGCTGGACGGTTATGCCCACCATGCTTGAGACGAATCTAGATGTCTCGTATATCATCTCAGAGTTTATGTTGGTCTCGTATTTGGTGTCGTGTTGAAGACATTGTAATGCCATGCTCAGCTCTTCCAGTGATGCATTGCCTGCACGCTCACCAATACCATTTATGGTGACATGTGCGCAGACGGCTCCTGCCTGTATGCCTGCCAGTGCGTTTGCCACCGCCAGCCCAAAGTCGTTGTGACAGTGTACAGATACGGGGAGTCCTGATGATTGTATTGCATCAGATGTTATATCTGCCATGTATTGGGGTGTGGAGTAGCCCACTGTATCGGGTATGTCTATACGGTCAGCACCTGCCCGGGCCACCTCGGAGAACACCCTATTCAAAAACTCCCTATCGGTCCGGGTGGCATCCTCGGCAGAGAACTCTACCTTTAGTCCTAAAGATTTGGCATAGGTGACGGCATCTATGGCTTTTGTCAGAGCCTCTTCTCTGGTCATCTTTAGTTTGTACTTTAGGTGTATGTCAGATGTTGCAATGAATGTGTGTACATACGATAGGTTTGCATTAGACACTGCATCGATATCTTTGCTGTTTGCGCGTGCAAGCGCGCATATCTCACAGCTTAGGTTCTCCTCAGATATGAGTCGAACTGCCTGGGCCTCTCCAGCAGATATGATGGGAAATCCAGCTTCAATGACATCCACTCCTAACTCATCCAATCTCTTTGCAATGGTCACCTTTTGTGGTGGAGATAGTGATACTCCGGGTGTCTGCTCGCCGTCGCGCAGTGTGGTATCAAAGAGTCGTATCTTCATGAGCCACTCCTTTGTAGTGCGGCTATTCCCGTACGTGCCATCTCTATTATGCCAAACCGATCTGCCAGCTCTTGAAATGCGCGTATCTGATCCGGCGTAGTCGTCAGCTCTACCATTATGGACTCTTTGCGGGAGTCATGGGCCTTTGCACCAAATGCATTTATCAGTCTGTTCACTTCCATACTGTCTTCTGCGCTGGCGACCTTTATCTTGAATATGGCAAGTTCCCTGTATACGGTCTTGTGCTCGTCTAGACGGCGTACATCCACAGTATCTATCATTTTGTCCAGTTGTTTTCGAATCTGTTCCAGTTGTCTCTCATCACCAAATGTTGTAATTGTCATTCTAGAGTATGTAGGATTCTCAGTAACCCCCACCGCTATACTGTCAATGTTGAAGTTTCTGGCCCTAAATAGATGTGTTACAGCAAAGAGTATTCCTGGTTTGTTTTCCACTAGAATTGAGAATATCGCCCACACCATGTTATCATCACGACGGTAGTATCATTTTGGTGAGTGGTGTTCCTGGAGCTACAAAGGGCAGCACGTCTTCTTCGGGATCAATTGGTATATCTATAACTGTAGCAACATCACTTTTGATGGCAGCCCGTATGGCTGTATCCAGTTCATCTATGGTATGAGCCCGTATGCCCTGCGCGCCGTATGACTCGGCTAGTTTTACATAGTCTGGACACTGGCCCTGATCCACACCCACCATGCGACGGTTGAAGAACGTCCTCTGCCATTGGGCCACCATACCCAGGCTATAATTATTCACCAAAAATACAATGACCGGAATGTTCTCTAGTACCGATGTCGCCAGAGAGTTCTCGGTCATGTTGAAGCTGCCATCACCTGCAATATCCACGACAGGTACATCCGGCTTGGCCACTTTGGCCCCTATGGCGGCGGGAAATCCCCATCCCATGGTACCAAGGCCGGTCGAGCTAAAGAAGGTACCCGGTGATATGACATCAAAGAAGAGTGATGCCCACATCTGGTGCTGTCCCACCTCTGTAGTAACTATTGATTCTGATGGTAATACCTCACGTAACTTGCGCAGTATGCGGGCGGCGCTCAGCTCTCCAGGATGAATCTTTAAGTTCTCCTGCCAGTATTTGTGCATCTCTTGTGCGTGCCGTACCCACTCTCCACCTTCTGTTATTTGTATGCGTCGCTCTTGTAGCATGGCCAGCATCATGCGCAGTGTGACCTTGACATCCCCTACCACTGCGACATTGGTAGTCTGGTTTTTGCCTATCTCGGCGGGGTCTATATCCATGTGTATTATACTTCTATGACTCTCAAAGTCATCAAATGTTCCCACAGAACGATCAGAGAAGCGGGTACCTACGGCCAGTACGCAATCTGCCTCGGATATCACCTTGTTGGCTTCAGCATGACCATGCATGCCTATCGGCCCTAGTGAGAGTGCATGATTTTCAGGAAATGCACCCTTGCCCTTGAATGTGGTTACTACGGGTATGGATAGAAACTCTGCGAGTGCTTGAAGTTCGGCAAATGCGGACGATATTATGGTTCCGCCACCCGCCAGTATTATGGGCTTGTCTGCGCGAATCACAGTATCGATGGCGCGCCCGATACTGGTTACATCCGGCTCTACCCACGGGTGATAACCACGAATCTTGAAGTTTTCTGTATAACGCATCTCTGCTTTACCAGTCTGTACATCTTTGGGGATGTCAATAAGAACAGGTCCTGGCCTTCCTGTGGATGCAATATAAAATCCCTTTTGAACTGCCACTGGTACCTCTTGAGGTGTCCGGGGTTGAAATGCATACTTTACCACCGGATTTGCCATCCCCATTATGTCACTCTCCTGAAAAGCATCCTTGCCAATCATATTGACTGGTACCTGGCCGGTAACTGCAATCATTGGAGCCGAGTCCGCCTGCGCAGTGGCTATGCCTGTCAGTATGTTTGTGGCACCAGGTCCGGATGTGGCAAAGCAGACTCCCGGCCTGCGGCTGACACGGCCATATCCATCGGCCATGTGCGATGCAGACTGCTCATGGCGTACCAGAATGTGGCGAATGTTGCACCGGTTGAATTCATCATACATGGGAAGGTTGGCGCCTCCAGGCAGTCCAAACACCTCCTTGACTCCCTCACGTTCCATGGCCTCCATTAATGCTTGAGCTCCACTCATTGTTTTGATATTATTAGACATAACACACCTCAAATGCGCGTAGTTTAACGCGCTAGGACAATACCAACAACGTCTGGGTTGCGGTTGTCATCATGTTGTATGGTGAAGTATGGTCTTTTATAAGTCTTCTGCGGGCTTATACGTAAAGACAACAGATGAACAACCTAATGTAACCTGACCATCAAATACTGCACTCTTGGTGTATAAACAATGGCAGGGTTCAGTATACTGTCACAAGGCCCTGGCACGAATGGTCATCATGTGGTGTCGTTTACATCAAAATTGTAAGAGTTCACATACAGTACACTCTAAAAAGCATCAACGGAGTCCCTGCAGACTTTCAGCAGAGCCTATATCGGACCTATACTCCAGATTGCCTTGTATGTGTCCGTCTATGGCTTTGTTTACCATATGAGATGCCTCCTGTATTGTATCGGCCACGGCACCCAGGGCAACGACCCGTGACTTTTTAAGTGTCCTATATCTTGTATCGCCCACCTGTATGCAGGAGGCAAAGTACGTCTTTATGCCCATCTCTGCAATGGCCTTTACATCTACGGTGAATTCAGTTGCTGTACTGCTGCGTTCTGGATACTCCTTTGCGACCAGATATTTGGTGACACTGGCCTTTTTGGCAAACGTAATCACATCATCGGATATGGTTCCATTCCAGATGTGAACTAGAACAGATGCCAGTGAGCCATCCAGGACACTTAGGACGTTCAGCCCTTCAGGATCACCAAAGCGCCCATTAAACTCCATAAATTTTATGCCCCCTGCGGTCTTAAAGAATCCGCCATTTAGAACTCCGCTAAAACGCAGACCTGCACGTCGCATCTCATCGATTATACGTTGCATTATGGTCTTACAGTCCGCCAGGTTCTCATCTGTCATGAATGGAAGTTTCTTCTCTGCTGCTGTAAAACATCCCATGCCACCAGTTCCAGGTCCCACATCACCCTCATACCTGAACGGATAGTCATAGCTGGCGGGGGCCATAACTAGATTCTTGCCATCAGTAATTCCCATTATGGTGAACTCTATCCCCTGCAACCTTTCCACCAACAGTACACTCTCATTGGGCCGTCCATCAAATAACGACATGGCATAGTCATAGCAGTCATCATATGTGGGCAGGTGTATCGGCATTACCTTGACACCCTTCCCCCCGGTAAGGCCCTGAGGCTTTACCACGACCTCAAGGTTACGGGACTTGAATTCGGATAGTGCTTGGGATAGTGTTTTTTCATCAGAGACCACAATATAAAATGGAGTAAATTCAGGACATCTCTTCTGCATCATCTCCATGGCGTATACTTTGTCCCACTCTATACGGGTTGCAGCCTGTGTTCCACCAATGGCTTTGATGCCGTGTTCCAATAGAACATCAACGACACCGTTGGCCAGGGGTTGATCAGCATTAACAAAAGCATAATCTATCTTGTGTCGTTTGGCAAACCCCAGCACCGTATCTGGATCATCGGCATCATCCACGATATATTCCCCTCCAGACTGGCGAATACAGTCTATTATCAGAGGGTTCTTGTGTCCTATAACGCCATACAGCTGTGTGTCCTTCATTAATTGTAGTGCAAATGATGCTTCCCGGGCCCCGGACCCGACAATAAGAAACTTTTCCATGATGAACATCTTTGTTGGGGTTTTTTTAAATATTTTGAACATATGCCATGAATAAGGGGTCTGGGAAGTTATGCTGACCCAAAAAATATTGGAAACTTGCTGACCCAAAGTGGGAAATTATGCTGACCTGACCCACATTTCCACTCCAGACCCACATTTCCAGTCCGGTCAACCAAGTGTTTATTAATAATATACTCATATTAAAAACATGGGTTCGTATGAAAATACAGTGTTAATATCGGAGAAATGTGCGCGTGAAGCAAGTGCATCAGGAGAACCAGAGATAGCGGCAGGTTTTCAACGTATTGCAGATTTGTTTCGGGAAGTAGATGAACTCTCTGATTCATAATGGTAACTACACAAGAACGTGCAGAATGGGAACGAATATTACGTGAAATAATGGGTGATTACCAACGATTGGCAGACGAGATTAAGCGTGACAACCAACTCATAGAGGATAAAGTGAATCTGAATAAGTTAAAATCTGGTATTCTGCGAAGTCTAGAGTCTGAGATATCTGATCTTGAAATGAAACTGGCAGGAAAATAATCTCTAGTGTCATTCAAACTAGAAATTACGTAGGTGTTTTGCTTTTTGAAGTGTCCAGACGGACCGTATCATAATGGAGTAATGCGCTGTACATCATGTAGTGTATTTTTCGTATCTGTATTGTATGGTATTGTCATCCATCACCCGAAGCTGACCTGACCAGATGGTCGAAAAAGCTTCTTTTGTTTATCCAGTCAGTGGCCTTTAGTGTAAATAATACAGAATTTGCATCCATGCCCTTTTGGCTGCGATTTCCCCCACCATCATTGCGTACGGATACGAATCTCCGGTTGACCCGTTCAACGCCGTTGTTGTCCACAGATACATCCTTGTTGTACAGGTGAGTGGACATGTAATACCCCTCTCTATAGTGTCTCTTTTGGCGCCTTGCGATGGTGTTGTACTCGTCATCCTCGTATGTGCCCCACATCAGCTCGCTGCGCTCCTTATCCAAGCACCGGGCGGCAACCCTCCTGGTGTGTATATCCTCTATCTTATCATACATGTAATGCTTGTAGTCCAGACGGTGTAGCGCCGTCAAAAATTCTAATGAATCTCCTTTGAGGTTGCGATGTTCCATACACTTCTTTGAGAGTCGGCGCTGGTGCTGCATGCACATCTGATGATCACCGCCCGTATGCAGCCATATCGTATTGGAGTCCTGTCCGACAACGCCGGTATAGCCAGGTAGCATCTTGCCGACCTCACCAATATTGGCCGATGATACCACCTTGGCCAGGCAGTGCTCAGCACCGCGGGCCACCATTATCTTGGCGCTGTTGGAACCGGGTACCTTCCACCACATCTCATCACACGCCAGGTATGGCTCGGACAGTATGTCCTGTTTAATGGTACGGTATTCGGGAGCCATCCTGCGGCCAGCCCTTATCTTGGTACGGTATGCCCACGAGCGCGATATATCTTGCTTTAGCGCATCATCACAATATTCTGCAACCTTTCCAAACGAGAGGCCATCTAAATTTAGACCGGTGGCGACTGCCGAAACGTTTGATGAGACCCGCTCATACTTGTGCATGCAGGGCGGTTCCGCCGATACCTGCTTTTTACAGGTGCGGCACCATCTCCTGTTGATCTTGTATCTGACAATCTCTACTGTAATGTGTAATACTTTTCCGTACCTATAGTACGAGTCGGTCACACCTTCAGACAGTGTATGCGCCTCGCCGTCCTTTTGCTTGGGGCATACAGTTACGTCGACTGTCTCTTCTCTGTCTATATGTTCGGGAACCTTGCTTATGGTAGGCTTGCACCCCGGCTTCCTGCCCGGCTTGCCAGTGCTCTTGCGGTCATTGGCCGGGACTGTATAGATGTGGTTGTTTTCTGCGTTCAGTTTCTTGTTGGCCTTTTTCAGTTTCTTATTGTCAGACTCCAGTACGGCCTCAATTGCCTGCAGCATCTGCACGGTGTCATCTTTGGTATTGTTCTCGGCTACTAGTGTGGCGGCCACATTGGTCATGTGATTGATCACGTCTACCAGCCGCTCTACAATCCCCATCCATGATGCGCAGCATGGGCAGTCATTTACGTTGCAGGGAATGCCCACAGATGCTATACAGTCTGTATCTGATGTATTGTGACTAGAATTCCCGCATGTATGGTTAAATATCGCTTCTACCAATTCTGTTTGGTGTACCTGTCTTACCATTTCACTTCCGGTGAGACTTGTACTACCATTCTAATAAAATACGACGTTTAACGGATTTAAGGAATGATCAAAAAAAAGTTGACCTAGTTGGCATTAAATCCTCCATATGAGGACTGCAACATGGGCAGTCTCATTTGCGGTACTGCAATACCGTGGCGGCGTTATGTATCTGTACCTCGCAGCGTGGGAGCGGTCAACCTGTGGAACTTCAAAAAGCAAAACACCTACGAAATTACATACAATAGTGCACGCCTAAATTCATGTTGATAAGTAAAACGGGAATTATATACAAAAAGGACAACCACTAATGTCGTTTAACGTTCTGAGGTACAGGATATGCTTGGCTCTCACATTGGGTGGCCGAACCACACATCGGGATAAAACGGTGGGTCTCCCATGTGTTACAGGTGGTTGGCCTGTAGATGTCATGTGTTGGTCTTTCGTTCTGGTACAAACCCATTATGGTTTGCTCAAGGAGGTTTTTATGCATTTGTGCGTGGATTTGTGCATGAATGCCGTACATGTATGACTAAATAGGTTCACTCATATTTTTGAGAAAACAATAATGCGCAGAATCCCCCACACGGCCCAATTTCATGTACTATACGATACAGTACACTGCGCCATTACAGTTGGACATTTGCGTATAAAGGGTGTAGGGCATCCTTCCCCTTATCGT
The DNA here is from genome assembly GCA_965219765.1 of Nitrosopumilaceae archaeon. GTDB lineage: Archaea > Thermoproteota > Nitrososphaeria > Nitrososphaerales > Nitrosopumilaceae > VYCS01. The sequence goes on along the minus strand of CBDCOI010000001.1, from coordinate 429,493 downwards.
GTAGTGTCCATGGCGTTGTTTTATTTGATCTGCATTTTTTCAGACCAAGGAGGGGGTGAGGAGGCGTTGAGCCGCCCTCTCACTTTATTGGGGGGCGGCGAAAGCGCCTCACCTGCTGGAATTACAATGAGTCATCTGAGACGCACACATACGCTCTATTCTACGTCGTTTCCTTTGAACCAGACCCTTGTTTTGTGTACGATAGTCCTCGTCATTGTAAAGCATGTACCATATTGTTTCTAGCATTTCGCGCGCTATGGCTACTTTTGCTTTCATGGCACCTATTCGTTTTGCTAGCTTTTCGTATTTGATACGTATTGTCGGATCATGCAGTATGGCCGGCAGAGCAGCTTCGACCATGGCGTTTCGGAGCCATACGGAACCTTGCCTGGTTATATGACCGTGTCGAACTACTTCCCCACTATCACGATGCGAGGGTGTCAAACCCGCATATGATGTCAATTGTTCGGGGGTGCCAAATCTGGCATGATCCCCAATCTCGGCAAGTATTGTTATGATTGTAATTGGGCCCAAACCGGTCATTGTAATTAACCGCTGCGCGCGCCAATCGTCCGTATTAATTTCTGCGATCTTTTGCTCGTATCTGTTTACTTGTGTCTTCAAATGTTGTATTGTGGACAGATGCGAATCAACTCCCATGCGGTCTACTGATCTCATTTGTATCTTGTCAAGTAATTCTAGTCCATCTTGCGTAAACATTTTTTCGCGGGGAATCGTATGTGGGTATTTGGCGGCAGTCGCATGGATAATATTTTTAAGCTTGGCAATGTGTCGTACCATACCTAAGCGTGTACGGACCAGCGACCGCATGTCTCGGTGTTCTCTGTCCGGCACGTACGACTCTGGTACAGAGTCGCGTATCAATATGTCTGCCAGTTTTCTGGCATCCTTTTTGTCGTTTTTTCGTTTTGACTGGATTATTATTTTTAGTTTGTACGGGTTTGCCAGCAGAGTGTCGATACCCTCATCTTCCAGCATGTCGTGTAGAACAATCCAATAATTGGCGGTGGATTCACAGACGGCCTTGGCCGGCATGTAATTGGCTTTAACCTTACAGATAAAGTCGTTTATTCCACTTTGTGTGTTCTCAAACATGATTATAACAGGCTTGTCGCGTATTTTTTGTTTAATTGCAGCTACGCATTTTACTTTGTGAACGTCTATTCCGATGTAATTCATTTTCTCACCTCCTTTTTGTTTTGTTGGGCCTGACCAGCGGAATACTCCCATTCGCCATCTAGGTGGCATTTTACTATCCGCATACCATGGGTCAATCTGGTAAACGCCTTCATACGAGGCAAGCCCCGCACGACCCTCAGAGCCAACACGGCATATACTGCTATCGTGGTTATAACGACAACACATAGTATCTGGTAAGTTATGCTGATCTGGCCTACATTCCACTCCAGACCAATATTTCCAGTCCACGTATGGGCTATGGTGTACCCACGTTTCCACTCTGGGTCAGCAAACTTTCCAATATTTTTCAGGTCAGCATAACTTCCCAGTGCCTGAATAAGTCGACACATTACGTTCAGTATTTCGCACGCAAAATCCAAAAAACATACCAAATAATATAATATACATTGATTTGTAACCCTAAACATGGATGCCAAGATCATAGTCCTCTTTGTAGCCTTGTTCTTTGTACTCAATGTGACGGTAACCTCAATTATTGCATTCTCTCAGGACGACATTGTTGAGGAGACACACACATGCTCTCTTACATACTTTGATCCTCACTGTAGTCCTTCGGGCTGGATGTCCTTCATACTGGGCGATGTCGTGATTGCCATAGCGCTGGGAATATTTCTCCACTATCTAGGATCCAAAAGCTACAAGCGCCTAGTTGAGAACTCTGAGCGTATAGACAAGATACTAAAACGAAGTGAAGAGTCCAAAAGACGACTGCTAGTATTCAACTCCCAACTACTAAAGAACAACTTTAGTGTCATGCTCATGAATATGGGTTTGATGAACATGGCGTTGAATAAAGCCAAGGTGTATGAGGATATACCACTGAATATACGTGAAAACTATCTCTCGCTGCAACCTGTCTTGAGTCGTACCCACAATACGATAGGGTCTTCGGTGGACGTGCTAGACCCACTGTTCATAGCAGAGATTCAGTCATTCATGACACGTTTTGAAAAGATAAAGCCAGCAAGCGGTGTGGGAAAGGGTTTTCCCGAATATGAAAAGATAAAAAACGACATAGTACACATCACTGAAAAACTTGACAAGGTGGTAGGTACCGGGGAAGTACTAAAGTAATTATATCAAACCTAAAAAACCACATGCAAATATTACAGGTATGTGAGATTTAGATTATACAGAAGATATACACCTCAGACACGACGTAGTATTATTACAGTGTTGGTGTCGGCCACACCTGGGGTTCGGCGCAGCTCATCTATACGATCGTTTATCTCGGGTATGGCTGCAGCACGTATTATACAGGCGATATCATACTGGCCAGTTATCTCGTATACTGTCTTTATGCCCAATGACTGTGACAGCATCTCAGATATTTGGGCGGTATCGTGCTCGGCATCTACTGATACCAGTACTATGGCCCCCGCCTCATTTCGCTCAATAGTGAACTTGCGAATTACACCCGAGTCCACCATCTTTCGTATTCGCCGGCCAACTGCCGCAGTCGACATTCCCGCATCTTTGGCAATACTGGCCAGTGACTCACGGCCGTTCTCCTCCAGGATGTTTAGTATTATGCAGTCAGTTTCATCAGGAGTGTAATCCGGCAACCTTACATCAACCCCCTCTTTCTCTCTTCATTTTGTATGGCCTCCTCAAGCTTATACAAGACAGTGTCTGCCTGCTCTTTTGTGAGTACCAGGGGGGGCAGCATGCGCAAGACATTTCGGCCAGAGTACAGCATCAGCACGCCTTCTTTTATTAATTCATGTAGTATGTCGCGTACCTCAAAGCGCAACTCGACACCAATCATGAGGCCAAGACCACGAACATCACGAATCAGCGGGTGACTCTTTTGCATTCTGTTTAAAGACTCCCGTATGTGCAGTCCCACACTGGATGCATTCTGCACAAGACCGTCCTTGATCAAGGCGTTGAATGTGGCCTCTCCAGCGGCGCAAGACAATGGGTTTCCTCCAAACGTGGATGAGTGCTCCCCCTTTGATATGCATGATAATATGTCGGGTCTTGTCAGTGTAGCGCCCATGGGAACGCCTCCGGCCATGCCCTTTGCCACACACATGATATCTGGAACCACATCCCAATGAGAGCCCGCCCACATCCTGCCGGTACGGCCCAGGCCCGCCTGCACCTCATCAAAGACCAATAGTATATCTCTTTCATCACATATGCGGCGCATGTGCTGTAAAAACCCATCAGGAGCCACATGTATGCCACTCTCACCCTGTACGGGTTCCACTATAATCATGCCGGTATCATCAGTTATTGAATCGTCCAATGACTCTGTATCGCCAAATTTAGCAAAGGATACATCAGACAGTAGGGGTGCAAAAGGTTTACGATATTTTGGATTGAATGTTAATGATAGGGCGCCCATGGACTTGCCATGATACGAGCCGCGCATGGCAACCACGCCCCTCTTTGATGTGAACTTGCGCGTAAACTTTATAGCTGCCTCTACGGATTCGGCACCACTGTTGTTCAGGTGTATGCCCGACAGACCATCAGGAGCTACAGACGATAATACATCTAGGAACTTTTCGCGACTTTTATTATATAATGAGCTGTGTACTGTAATTATGTTATCTGCCTGTTCTTTTATGGCTTTTACGACACGTTCATTGCAGTGTCCGACGATTGCAACTCCGTAACCTCCCATCATGTCTATATATTCAGTGTTATTCTCATCCCAGATGACGGCTCCCTGACCGCGCCGTACAGTTACAGGAAACTTTTGGTATAGGTTTCCTGTGTAGTCATCCTCACCCATCATCAATCACCGTACAATTCTCTTGCATTATGGCCCGGGTTACAGGGTTGCTCCTCTGACCGCACGCGATTATGGCATGTTTCACTCCCATCTCCAAGGCTTCAGTGGATGCAAGTATCTTCTTCTCCATACCGGGTCCAACTTTGGAGCGAACATCCCGGGCTTCCTGCAGTGTAAGTCTTGGCACCAGGCTGCCATCCATGAGTAATCCATCCACGTCCGTAACAAATATCACACTATCTGACTTTATGGCTCCGGCCACATTGGCAGCGGCTCTATCGCCATCCACGTTTAGTGGTTCATGCTCCTCGCTAAGTGCTATCGGGGATACGACTGGAATGAATCCATCATCAAGCAGTCTCTTTAAAAATATATGATTCACGGATGTTATCTTTCCGGTATATCCTCCATCTATTGCCTGCTTGCGACCTTTATCATTTATTATCAACAGTCTCTTCTTTCTTGCGGCCTCAAGTATACGAGCATCCGCACCTGCCAGTCCCACGGCAGGGATGCCATTCTTCTGCAACATTTGTACTATTCCTTGATTTATGCGGCCAGCCATCACCATTGCAAACACACTCATCGTATCCGCATCAGTGTATCTGCTGCGAATGCCGCTAGGCGATGTCACAAATCGTGGCTGAATGCCCATCTGAGAGCATACCTTGGTTACTTCTTTGCCGCCCCCGTGAACTATCACTACGCCATCCTGGCGCAGGGACGCAATATCAGATACAAATGTTGGATGCAAGCCATCCACTATACTGCCACCAATCTTTATGGTGATCATACCGGCGTCAATGGTGTGTATCTCAGACCCACCATCTCATCAAGTCCATGCATTACGTTGAGGTTCTGAACTGCTGAGCCTGCAGCACCCTTCATCAGATTGTCCGAGGCCGATATTGCTATTAGGCGATTATTGTCCGGGTCTATATCAAAGCCAATATCGCAAAAGTTGGAACCCACCAAGAATTTGGGGTCAGGAAACTTGTACAGGCCCTTTTGGTCCCTAATCAAGCGGACAAACTTCTCCTTGCTGTATGCTTCCCGGTATATGCGCCACAACTCCTTGGATGTGACATCCTTCTTTAGGAATGTGTGGTTTGTACACAATATTCCCCGAACAACATCCACAGCATGAGGACTCATGGATACGCGTATTGAGGAACCTGCCAGGGCACTCAGCTCTTGTTCTATCTCACCGGTGTGACGGTGCTTACTTGGCTTGTAAGGGCGTATCACCCCGGCGCGCATGGCATGGGCAGTTCCGGCCCCTGCGCCTGCTCCAGATGAACCTATCTTAGAGTCCACCACTATGTATTTTGTGTCTATTATATCGTTTGATATTAGAGGCGCCAATGCTAGTGTCGATGTAACTGCCATACAACCAGGACAGGACACTAGTTGGGCATTCTTTATCTTGTCCCGGTGTAGTTCAGGAACTCCAAAGACTGATTTTTCCAGATAGTCCGGATGTGGGTGGTCCCAACCGTACCATTTTGTGTAGTCATCGGGGTTATGTAATCTGTAGTCCGCACTCAAATCTATGATTCGTATACCTCTGTCATAGAATGCCTTTACTATCTCAGTGGCATTGCCATGGGGAACCGCCGTGATTATGAGATCGCACTTGTCAGAGAGTTTGTCATAATCCAGCTCAGAGAATGTCAAATCCGTAAATCCCTTCAGGCTAGGCTGTATGCGGTGCAGATACTGTCCAGCATGTTTTCTGGATGTGACCGCAGTTATCTCCACATCGGGGTGATTCAATAACAGTCGAAGTACTTCGCCCCCCACATAGCCTGATGCGCCAATAACACCTACTCTCATGATTGTTGTGATATATGTACTATAATTTATTTCCTGAGTTTATAGCCATATAGGTATGTTTTTCCCGGTTACGTTTTCCGGTATGGTGTTGGCCAAGGAAAAATTAACGCTGCTCATCGTTGATTTTTTGTCTACCGTATCATATATGAACTGTAACACCTGTGATGATCTAACACAAAAGTGACCTAGAGTGAAAATAGAGGCCGGGTCCACCTGGCTCAATGCGTCGTATTCTGGTATGTAAACATATTAGACTGGCCCGGCTCAGCAGAAGTCGTGGGAAGGATGCGGGACGCTTCCCTCGAACCAAATAAAAAAGAAAGATGATTAGCGTTGTGTGACACGTGTGGAGCGTGGGTCTGATATGGTGCTTGTACTGCCGTCGGTGCCCGTGACTGTGATGTATAGTTCGGACGAGGCCGGAACTGTCCGCAGTATGTCAAGGACGTCGGCGGAACCGCCAATTGAGATGCCGGTGACAACAATCCGGAACGACTTTGAGGAGCCGGCCGTCAGTGATACCAAAACATCCTCGTCGTTACTGAGTCCGGTCATGGTCACAGTTGCGCTACCAATTGTACCCGTCTCAATGAGGTGGTAGGTGGAGGTTGTCGGGACTCCCGTGCCTGCCGGGGCCGCGGTAACAGCCCCCCAATCAATCCCACTGGTGGAGGCGGCAACCGCGACATCAATGTCTAGAGTGATACTTATGGGGTCGCCGTCATCGTCTAAGCCGGCCAAGCTCAGCGTGCCGTGCCCGTCTGCAATCTGCCCATCCTCTGTGTTGGCGAGCTGGGTAATTACCAGATCTCCGACCGTAATCTCATCTATCGTAACGGATTCCATGATACCACTGCCTAGATTTTTTATGTTGCCCGATATCACCAGTCGGTTATCATCAGTATATGCGCTTACAGTCTCAATGACCAGCCTGTCCGTGCCGGTCAGAGAGCCGATATTGTCGAATACTCCCCCCATGGCAGCGAACGTCATGGATGCCCCGATACCGATTAGAATCAGTGTTACTATCAGGCCCGATATGGCCGGGCGTCGCAGGTGTTTCTGATTGGCGCCGGCAGAGCCGCGCCAATGTTCTTGTATTTCTGTCATTGCTACCTAGCATATATGGGGGGCGTTAAAGGGTTACAGCGGTGGGGTGGGTCCTAGCAGCGTGCAGAAGGCGGAAATTTGCTCATCGACGCCTAGACATTAGGTGTGGAGATTTCCTCAGACCCGACCTACGAACACCAAATTTGTAATCTGTCAACCTATGCGGATACGTGTAGCCGGGTATGCCGTATAATGTATCCTGGGCATGTGTGCCAAAAAATATTGAAAGCCTGTAAATCTTAGTAGACGCAACAACGTATGGTGAACAACCCCTTGAAAATTCATGGGCTTCGAGCCCTTCATTATGAATGGGGATTACTGAGCTGCGGCTTTCATGGGCTTCGAGCCCTGATGTATCATTGCAGCTTTGCTGTTTACCAACCAAAAAAAGGAGGTGAGAAAATGAAAAAAAACACACGTCGGAATTGACATAGGAAAGAAGAGGAACTTCTTTTGTATGATGGACAACGATGGAAACGTTATACAGCAGGGCAAGTATCCGAACACGAGAATGGATGCTGCCGCGCTGGCAAAAGATATACACTACGCGATTCTTTGAGGTTGTGGCCCTGACTGACCAGTCGATTTTGGTTGCATGTGTGAACCCTAGCCCTATAACCCGTGTGGATTTCTGTGTTCCAGCCACCCCATAAAATGCTGAGCTGTAACGTTGGCGGCGCCTGTAACAGATAGTGTCTGACCACCAGCCGACCTACGTATAAGCATCAGAGGCACCCATCTTGTCGGCAGGATTCACCAACCCTTTGAGTCTTGCCAAAAGCACACGAAACATCTCTTCGTCATCCAGTAGTATGTACGGAACACCAGCCGCCTTGCAGTCCCTCCCGCACCTGTTGTCTTTTGTAACCAATACCATGCCGTTGTCGCGGGCGTAGGCGATCACGGCATGGTCATTCGGCAAGTCGTAATCCTGCCTGCGAAGTCTCACCACGCTGGATACGTCGTGCTCGCACAGTTGGAGGCGGTCATGCCAGCCGTCGCACATCTCGTCCAAAAGAATTTTCATGCTGTGGGTAAGGCCGCCATCAATATCAGTGTACCTGCCTAGGGACAGCGTTTCATAATTCGTGACCTGACGCAATCTGAATGGTCCGGCCGCCATGCGAAACCCGGACCACGCTGGCCGCATCCACCGCCTCACCATACGGCCCTGTTCATAATATCCCGGGTCTTGTTATACACGGCTATCTTTGTAGCAATCTCTATCATGATATACTCTGGCTTCACCGCCCGGAGCGCCTCGCCCGGCAGCCGCTTGAATGTGGATATTATTATTTCCACCATCCACCTGCTGTTGTAGCCGACCCTCTCCTTCCACTCCTTCTGGTGCTTCTTGCGCTCGTCCTTTCCCATCCTGGCGAGCTGTGTAGCGGTGCACCCGCCGCCCAGCTGCTCCAGGACGGCCTCGGAACGGGCCCTGTCCATACCGCCGGCCCGGTAGTTGGCGTCTATTCGCACGCGTATGGTGGTTCGGACACCGCGCTTTCGGCAGTGGGAGAATGCCTCGCGGGAGTCGTACCCGCCGTCGCCGCGTATTGTGGCCACCGGGGGCCTCTCCACCTTGGAGACGCGCCGCTCCCCGGCCACCGCCCGGCAGCAGTCGCAGTCGCACATGTACTCGGTTACCGTCTCTACGGTGCTCTCGTCGGCTGGGGCATCGACCACCTCTATAGACACCGACGGTTCTGCACTGCGGTCCTCCAGAGGCACGCCCGGCCTCTCCAGGGCATGGTCCGGCATCCCGGGCAGGTTCCTGGCATCGCCCCCGCTCGTGTCGGTGACGCGAAACGCCAGTATCTTTTGGGACTCCTCATCAGCCAGCATATGCAGCTTGATGAAGTTGCACTTTACGTTCCACGTACGTATTCACGTGGTCTGACCCGCATCTAGACGTATTTTGCCATTTCTGCCAAGTAATCCAATTTCTGGTTTTTCCATGTCGTTATACATGAGAAGAAATTTGCCATCCATTCCTTTGTCTTTTCTGCCTTTATGCCGCCGCGTATCTTCCTGTGCACGACTATCTCACGCAGTGCACGTTCTGCGGCGTTGTTTGTAGATTGAATCTCGGGGTTTAGTACGAATCGAAACAGGTCGTCGTTTGCATTTTTGAGTTTTGTCATGAATTTTCTTACTGCCTCTACTTTAGAGTCCCCGTATTTGGCTACAATCTCGTTGATGCGGTCATGGAGTGTATGGCATGCTTTCTCTCGGATATTATACGAGGAGTCTTTGCTCATATCCTTGGCATCTGCGTATATTTTGTGCAGCTGTTCCGCTATATCCTGCGCATCAGGGCAATCTTCGTTACGATCAGCAACATCGTCGCCCTCCCTCGTTATGTGCTCCCAGCAACGCTGGACGGTAAATGACTTGTACGCCGACCATCCGTCACAGACCAGCACGCCTTTCCAGTCTTTTAGTATTGATAGCGGGACCATACCTGAACGCTTGTCATGTATTACAAACAACGTGTCTCCGGTCCTGGGATTCAAAAACACCCGCACCCAGACGAGTTTGCCGTTTAGCCGGATGGATGTCTCGTCTGCATGCAGTATCTCGGCCTTGAGTAGGTGTAGGATTATAGTCATCACCGGGTTCTTCAATGCCGTACCCAGTCTGCACATTATGTTATTTGCCGTGCCTGTGGATATCTTTATGCCGTGCCTGGACATGTACTGTACCATCACCTTGAAGGGCATGCGGGCTGCAAAGTTGTCTGCAACCTCGGTGACTATGCTGGCATCGTAACTGCCCTTCTTTGGAAGATTGGTCTTTGGTACAATGTCTTTCCTGCCGCATGTGCGGCAACTGCACGAGTTTATGGTATGACGGGTGGTGATCACCTTTACTGTGCGTTCCATTCTGGTAACGTCCTGCGTCTCTGTTTCTTCAATGTGAAGATTGTATGAGCCGCATTTGGGACATCTCTGTGGCGTGTGTTCCTCAAACTCGGTCGGTTTTGGCTTGTTGGTTATACCGTTGTGGCCTTTTTGACCGCCGCGTTTCCGCCCCGTGCCGGCAGACCTGCTGCGTCCCATCCTTCTCTTGGTTTTTGGTGTATAGTCGCCGTTGCCATCCCCTTCCCCGCCTTTTGCCCCGTGTCCGAATCTGTTTTTTTGCGATGGTGGGGTATTGTGATTGTCGTGTATGCGCAGTTTGCTTTCCATCTTCTTGATCTCTGATCTCAACTCCTCGATCATCTTTGCTTGTAGCTCAACAGTCTGTCTGAGCTTGAGGTTCTCAGTATTGATGGTTTTGAGCGTTCTTTCTATTTCCGCAGGATCGCGCATACCTGTCTTTGAAAAATATGTATTTTATCTTATGAGTTAAGAAATGCAAACCATTAGTCAACTAAACTGGGCACGACGTGAATACGTACCGTTCCACCTGAGCTCTATCCACCTGCCCTTACCGGTGGTGGTTATGCCTGTCGAGTCGGCCACCAGAACGTGCGTTTTGCCGTTGGTCGTATTTACGGTGATGCGGTTGCTCTCTATGGAGACTGCATGGGCGCAGGTCCGCCTCCATATGGTTACGTGGTCGGGACCCTTTGTACCCTTGCCCAGCATCGCATCCATGTGTCCCTCAATAACGCGCAGCCCCTCGCCGAGCACGTACCGGATGTAGGCGATGCCGCCCATCAGCAGGTCCGGGTATGCGAACGGCCTGCCCCTCTTGGAGAGGTTCATCTCATCCAGCTGGTTCTCCCACTCGGGGCACATCCTGATGACCGGCGACCTGCCCAGCGCCACGCTCCTGGCATCCTTCTCGGCGGGTGGCCGCCTGGGCCTGCCATACCGGGTGGGGTTGGTCATCCGGTCCTTTGGTCTCAACATGATCTTTAGATTCATATGGCGCGCTATATACTTAACGACTGGTCGGCTCCGGTGGCACGTAGGGGTCTTGATGCCGGCCCGCAGCCGGGAGGTATGCGAATTATGAAACGCTGTCTGCCTAGGGACGGTACATACTCAACCCCCCAGCCATCTTTGCTAAACTTCGTATGCAAAAATCATGTTTAGAAGAACGGCGGTGGCTTGTGGTGAAACAGTAGATAATCATCATGTACATAAGGAGTTGCCCGTACACATGTGTACGGCACGACAAAATCAGGCTTTACATCGTATGAAATTGGCATGTCCCGGTTTATGAAGTCTCCTGTGGTTACGGATGCCGTGTTGACTATCTCCTCAATGGATACCTCTGCATCATGTGATGTGGTGCCAAACTTGGTTTGTTTGAATATAAACTCCATGTGTTCGCAGGCGGCTTACTGCTCAACGGGAATACTTTGATCAGTTCTGAGTAATTCCGTGCTCGGCCTTCTCTGTTGAACACAACTACACCATAGAGTTCCAATCTTTTGGCCATATTTTGTACGGACTTTATGTCCTTAGGGCCGCTTCTGATAAGTATGGTACGTATGTCGCTGCCAGATCCCCCTTACTAGACAGCTACTGGCATCCCAATTGATATACTCATTCTCACCAAAATCAAACCCGCGCCAAGACTGTGTGGCATCGACCAGTTCTAGCAGACTGGTTAACCTCTGCACCGAAGTCATGTGGGCGTGATGTATGAAGGGCTGTATGGACGATATGCCGAATGGCGCACATGCAATGACTGCCGTAGACGAACATTACACCTACTAAATACACAATGTTTGGAATTGTGATTTTTAGATCATCATCTCTTTCATAGCCTAGTCTTGTGCATAACCTGCAAACCCTGCACCCTGTTCGTATGTTACTGTAGCGGTATAACTGGTACCAATTTGGTATGATTGACTAGCGATAGTCGTGGTTGCAGAATCGTTCGTGGTTAGTGCAGACTTATAGGTGCCGCCTGGCCAGTGTTCCGAGAACGCGACAGTCAGATAGACGGTATCACTAGTGGGTTCTGTCTTCATATATGCTACAACATACTTACCATAAACATGATCCCTGCCAGTATATGTGATGGAGGCATAACCAGTGGCAGAAGATTTCTTTTTGAAATAGGTACATTCAGCACCCTCTGCTTGACAATCTCGTGTATATACCTCTGCAAGATAGTTTATCGTAGAATATGCATCGGGTTCAGTTGGAAGGAGTTGTTCATCAAAGGGAACATCAAAAGAGACTGTACCGTCTTCATGTTGTCTAGATGATATCTCTTCTGCATTTTCTAGATATTTATCACAATCATCATCATCTTCTTCCACAAATACACAATCACCATATTCGCCCACTGCGTTCCAGTAATCCATATTCGCAAAGAATAGTTCCGATGAAGGAAAGTTTCCAAACAACACGCCCTTCTCTACTATGCCAAGCACTTCTGGTGTTAGCACCTTCATCTCGCCAAACATTTCAGTTAGTACTGTTTCAGGGTCTTCAGTTGGCGGATATTCGTTCATCAGGTATTCATGAAGTATTTTCAGTGGTTTTAAATCAGGTTGTTGGTATGTTCCAGCATGCATTTGCTCCTGTATCACAAGGGCAGCTACTTTGGGGGCAGGTTCTGTGGTGTTTGTAAGTATCCGAAAGTTGAAATTTAGCATCGTGAGATGGTTGTATTCTTTCATGTATATGTTGTCTTTACTGTCGCCCAGAAGGCGATTTAGATGATCATAGCCTGCATTAGCCTGTTCTAGGCCTCCAAAATATTCAATGTTTGCCTGTGACATTGTGTATGGTATTAAGTAACGATCAAAGATCTTACCATTTGACAGCGATTCATGTTTGAGCATGTCCAAATCATGCATTTGCTCTGTATAGTTTTGAGCCTCTGCTAACAAGATTTGTGTCGTTAACATAAACCCAGCTATTATAAAGATCACAATAAGCTTCAACATTATATATACACTTTAAACCGCCTATATAAAATTTAGGTGGATCTAGGCCTTGTCCAAAAAACCAAAATTACCGACCTTCTTTGATACTTACGGAGGCACCTGGACCGGCAGGAATGCGCAGGGTAGACACCGGATTACGTTCCTAGTGCTCGCCGGCCCGTCGTCTATGGCGGTCCACGTGCAGTATTGCGCAGCCTCCCCCACGTTGTGGGGCGAACAAAAACCCCATAACATGGCGCTATTATGCAACCATGTTATAACAAACAACCATTGAGAGTAGTTCTGTCTCCTGTGTGTGTTCTCTGAGGGCTCTCACTATGGCTCCAAACCTGTCTTTTATGGCAGAGAAGACGCTCTCTACATTATTTCTACGCGATAATTTGTTGTAGAATGTTCTAGGATGCTTCTCGAAGAACCGTAACATTTGTGCCCTTGCGTTGAATCCCTTTATTGTATAGTTGGATTTTGGCGCAATTATCGGTCTTCTTCCAGAGTCTCGAATTGCATTGCAATTCTTTACTCCCCCATAAATCGCATCTGCCATTACGTCATTTCCATCACCATGCGGCAAGAACCCGACCATCTGTCTTAGTTGTGGCGAGTCACAGGCCAGACCCGGCGTGACTGTGGCAGCACATATCTTGCCATGCAGGGATACTATGACATGTAATTTTTTGAACTGCTTTACGCTGATTTCGCCGTATTTTGCGTTCTCCCAGTCCTCATACTTGGACATACCAAATCCGCTGGAATCCGCAGCTAGTGGACCGTTTGCATCAGGCTTGCCCATCCACGCATAGTGGAATGCAGTAAGATCCAATATTTTTCGATCTTATTAGCTTAGAAGTAATATTCAAAATCCGGCACTTAGGCGACCTTAACCTGCATGATACCACATATGGTAGGCTCTAGAGATACACTCACACCCAAACCAGGGGCAGAATTATAAATGTTGTATATCAGATAGAATACATATTACATGTCATGTATGGTCAGGCGGCTACTGCCAAACCGGGCGTCTCTGATGTCATGTCCCATATATTACAGGATGTTTTGGTGGGTTGCCGGACACCATCAGGCAGCATGTAATCCATGAGTTTTGGAGGAGCCAACTCGCTATTATTCACAATGCCAGTTATTGTCGCCTTTAGGTCGTCTATCGAGTCAAAGTAGTTGCCTGCCAAGGCGCGCTTGAGATCACGCCACAGCATCTCTATGGGGTTCAGTTGAGGAGTATACTTGGGAAGGAAGATGCGCACCATACCACCATTGGAATCTCTCTCGTACTCGTTCATCGTTTGCGACTTGTGAGACGAGACATTATCCAAAACGACTGCCACATTCCTCACGCCCTCCCTGACCTTGTTCATGAATATCTTGAGGGTCTCTGAGTCGGTCGAATTTACAATGGCGATATGGAACCAACCGTCCCCTAACACGCCCATAAGCCGTACAGACTTTTTTGACCAGCTCATGGGAATGGTCTCATGACCGCCAACTGGCAGCCAGCCATAGCCGTTCCACCCGCCCACCATACATGATGCCTCATCCAGGGCCATTATGACATATCCGAGAATCGCCATTGTTCTAAGACGTTCTCCAGTAGTCTCCTTGAACTCTTTTTGTTCCTCCTCTGAAGCGCTCTTGTGTGGAGCTGGCCTTGACTTGCGGAATGAGTAATCTACATCATGCATCGTACGACGTATGGTGTCGAGACTACACTTCACACCTAATTTTTCGTATATCACACCTTTCATCATCTTGGCCTGCCATCGTTTCCTCTTAAATCCAAACTGTACGGGCGATTTGGACAGCCACCCTTGTATCGTATTCATCATGGCATCACTCAACAATCGAGCTCGGCCAGGAGGCTTGCGGTCATCCAAATCGTTCAAACCTCTATCTCTTCCCCTTACTAACCAGCCGCGTATCGTACCCGGCCGCCTATATAGCTCCTTTGCTATCGTGTCGATGGTCTTGGATTCCTTTCTCTTGATGCATGCCAACAACACGGTCTTCTCCTTACCCTCTTGGAGGTTCGCCATACGCTCTTCCATCTCTTTAATGGTATAATCTGGCATGAACTTGTCACCTTTTTGGATACGTTCTTCCCCCTTTGCCGTGGGTCGTGGGCCATCTTTTGATTTGTCATGGTTAAATACTGTATCCGTGTTATTCTTTTGTGCCGACCTTTTGGGGTTGAACATACCATTAGGTGGCACACTCTTCTTTAAATACTACTTAGTTGATCTAAATTAACTTTGTTGTACAACAAATTTCACCCGCATCCCAACGGAGCGTCGTAACGGCACGATACAATACTGTGAACTGGACCCATATCGATCTTTTTATAACCAATACGGTGCCATCGGCCACTGGAAAAATATTGAGGATCATTGCTGAGTACTACGCAATTATACGTTGTAGTACAGCTGGATCTATTTCCGATATACGGAGTTGGTACCAAGATCTGCTGTACCGTCTACTTATTTCGCAGCGTTTTAGGTCGTCGGGATACTTTTTGAGGTGGTTTACCAGGTCCCAGTAGCTTAGCCGGTTACCTATCTTGATGACGGACAGTAAAATGGCTGACACACGCCTGTCACGTACGCCTGGCCGTATGCCCATCAATTCCCGTGCCTTATCTGCAATTTTGCGCATCCATGTATCATGATTGTCCCCCTCAGCTTCACGTTTTTTGTTGTATTTGGACCAGTTTATCTTGGGATCATTTCTCTTCCCTTTTGGGTTGTTCTTACTTCTGTTCCTTTTTGGATTGCCTGCTTTTTTTGATTTTCCATATCTTTTACTCATTTGTTATAATCATAATATATCTATATTACCTTATGATTATATTATTAATCAAACTAGATCTATTAGTAATTAAACATTACTAAACCAATTTTTGGACAAGGCCGGCGTGATTATACAACATAAATAATAGTTCTGCGTAGTTATATTATGGGAATTACACAAGAAGACTATGACCGCATACAGGCAAAGTTTGACAAATTGTATGAACATGTAGATGCCGCGCGCGCACATATCGCCAGGGCCAACAAACTACTCTCCAAGTAACGCATCAATGTCTTTTTGAATATCAGCCTCCACTTCCTGCGCCAATTCCAGTTCCTCCACTGCTTCCCTTCGGGCAATATTGGCTGCAATAAATTCACCAAGCTTCTCTGCACAATTGTCATCCAATTCCTCACAGTTTGCCTCGGCTTCACGAACTATCCTGCGTGCGTCCTCCAGCTGCGCACGCAGTCGCTCAAGCACCTCTCTGTCTGCCATACCATAATATTATGTGGGAGACGTTTATGGGTTACACATGTGAACTGTCACAAAACTACGTGTAGGACTTTATGGTGGAAACACCAACGATACGTTAGAGTGGTTTGGGAAGTTATACTGACCTGAAAAATATTGGAAAGTTTGCTGACCCAGAGTGGAAATACAGGTTGGTAAAAACCCATACGTGGAGTGGAAACAGGGTCTGTACAGTGGAGCGGAAATTGTGGTCTGGAGTGGAAATCATGTCAGGTCACCATTTCTTCCCAGTTCCTAAAAAAAGAAAATGTTTAGTTTTAGTTGTACGTTACAGATGCGTATGTGCTGGCCTGGGCCCCAAACGTGCTGTCATCGCTTGCATCCCTGTAATCCGATATGGATGCCCCCGTAGTACCGTAATCGGTCTTGACCGGGCCGTCGTTCGGGTGCGTAAAGTGGCCGTTTATGGCTATATACTGTGATAATGCGTCAGGCGCGTGGGATGTAGATGCGGAAGCCTGGAAGTGCATTACACTACTGGTATGCGGGGAATCGTCTCGGGAATCGCGATGATTCGTGGAAGACTCTTCTACAAAATTCTGACCTGTACCAGAATCATAGTCTCGGAAGTCGCAGCCGATACTGTCACGGTGGGTGCATGTGTCTGCCCACACGTTGATGTATGCGTAGTTATACTTGTCTACGCGGATGAGGGCGTATGCTTCCGGGAAGTGGCCAACTGTACTAGGCGCCGTGTCGCTGTTGGCCGCCATCTCTTTTTCTATTTGCTCTATCTCCTCTTCGGTGAGCTCACGGTTGTTTGCTAAATCCGCACGCAGTTGCTCCGCATCACAGTCGTCCCAAAAGAGATCACACATGGCTATGTGCTGCTCCCAGTGCCAATAGTCCTTATCTGATAAATATAGATCAGTGGGCACATATCCTGTGTTCGCCGAGTCGTTCAGTGTATCGTACACCTCTTCGGCGCGGTGTATGTTATCCATACCGACTATTTCCAGTATGATGGCATCAATCTCGGGTATGGTCTTGGGCACATCATACTGTTTTAAAAGCCAGTCGTGCAGGAGTAATTCGTTTGTAGTTGGGTTGTACGTGTTCCCGAGTCGCGCCTTCTGTACCAGTAATGCTGCGACTTCTCCGCCAATATCACCACGGCCATCGGGGTGGAAATCTACCTCAAAGTCATGGAATATTATGGCGGCATCACGCGTAAGCGCAGACATCTCGTCCAGATTCGCGGTCCTGTACCATTCTATCCATTCAAGATGTTCTTCAGTGCCTACCGGCGGTATGGGTCGTACCTTTTCATGTTCGGTGTCGTTGTCACTGGACGTGACAGATACTGCATCTTGGTTTGTGTCTTGTATCCATATTGCCGATATCGTGGCCGCTACTACTATAATGGCGGTTAATGACATCAGCGATATGGTCTTGTTAATGCTTGTCATTAGCTTTATCGAGGCAATATCCGTTAATAAGAATATTCCAAGTACAGAAGGCGGAAATTTGGTCACTGACACCCATATATCAGGCGTGAAGATTTCCTCGGACCCGACCTACGAGCACCAAATTGATAACATGTCCACTATACTGATGCATGTAACCGAGTATGCCTATAAGATATCCACACTTGTGAATCCCCCAATCAACTCTACCCACTTGGAACTATTTGCGTTACCCTAAGTTGTCCTCATGGTCATGACCGTTATTATGGTAACTGGTAGGTTACAGGGACATAGTGTGGGAAAGCGTGGGACATGAGGGCAGACAGGTCACTAGTTCTTTACAGTTCCCTTGTATCGTATAATCATGCCAAAACAGAGACGAAACAGCCCCGGCATTCATATGCAACACCAGTCAATGACTAATTCTCAACCCCTTTTCCATGTACCCGATTTCCCACCATGTGTCATGTTTCCATAACTTCCCAGAACCTCGCTAAATGCTTACTCTGTATAATCATGCCAAATACCGTTTTGCCACATCCGAAGGCATTGGGTCATACTGTACGCCACTACTCTCCAAAACCTGCACATCCCTGGACGTATCACGATATACGGTAATGCCCCTGCACCCAAGTGAGTGCGCCAGCACATACGCATCACGCACATCCCGTACGGTACAGTTGGCAGCCATGTTTATGGTCTTTGATATGCTGTTACCCATCCACCGTTGCCATGCGGCCTGCGCAAGTACATGATCCGCCCAGTGTATCTGCCGCGCCGTACAATACACATCAGAGTCGGGTATCATACCAGGTATAATAACACCGCCATTTGCCGCCACCTGCTGTATGATATCTGGATGTTTTAGTGCCAATACGGGGCACCCATAATGGAATGTGCCGACCGATACGGTCTTTGTGTATGCCAGTGAGAACGCGGGCTCTATGCCTGAACTGCACCCCGCGATCATGCTTATGGTGCCCGTGGGCGCGATGGTGGTAGTCAATACGTTTCGTATGCCGTGCCGTGTAATGTCTTGTCTCAACGCGTAGTGGAATGCAGTAAGATCCAATATTTTTCGATCTTATTAGCTTAGAAGTAATATTCAAAATCCGGCACTTAGGCGACCTTAACCTGCATGATACCACATATGGTAGGCTCTAGAGATACACTCACACCCAAACCAGGGGCAGAATTATAAATGTTGTATATCAGATAGAATACATATTACATGTCATGTATGGTCAGGCGGCTACTGCCAAACCGGGCGTCTCTGATGTCATGTCCCATATATTACAGGATGTTTTGGTGGGTTGCCGGACACCATCAGGCAGCATGTAATCCATGAGTTTTGGAGGAGCCAACTCGCTATTATTCACAATGCCAGTTATTGTCGCCTTTAGGTCGTCTATCGAGTCAAAGTAGTTGCCTGCCAAGGCGCGCTTGAGATCACGCCACAGCATCTCTATGGGGTTCAGTTGAGGAGTATACTTGGGAAGGAAGATGCGCACCATACCACCATTGGAATCTCTCTCGTACTCGTTCATCGTTTGCGACTTGTGAGACGAGACATTATCCAAAACGACTGCCACATTCCTCACGCCCTCCCTGACCTTGTTCATGAATATCTTGAGGGTCTCTGAGTCGGTCGAATTTACAATGGCGATATGGAACCAACCGTCCCCTAACACGCCCATAAGCCGTACAGACTTTTTTGACCAGCTCATGGGAATGGTCTCATGACCGCCAACTGGCAGCCAGCCATAGCCGTTCCACCCGCCCACCATACATGATGCCTCATCCAGGGCCATTATGACATATCCGAGAATCGCCATTGTTCTAAGACGTTCTCCAGTAGTCTCCTTGAACTCTTTTTGTTCCTCCTCTGAAGCGCTCTTGTGTGGAGCTGGCCTTGACTTGCGGAATGAGTAATCTACATCATGCATCGTACGACGTATGGTGTCGAGACTACACTTCACACCTAATTTTTCGTATATCACACCTTTCATCATCTTGGCCTGCCATCGTTTCCTCTTAAATCCAAACTGTACGGGCGATTTGGACAGCCACCCTTGTATCGTATTCATCATGGCATCACTCAACAATCGAGCTCGGCCAGGAGGCTTGCGGTCATCCAAATCGTTCAAACCTCTATCTCTTCCCCTTACTAACCAGCCGCGTATCGTACCCGGCCGCCTATATAGCTCCTTTGCTATCGTGTCGATGGTCTTGGATTCCTTTCTCTTGATGCATGCCAACAACACGGTCTTCTCCTTACCCTCTTGGAGGTTCGCCATACGCTCTTCCATCTCTTTAATGGTATAATCTGGCATGAACTTGTCACCTTTTTGGATACGTTCTTCCCCCTTTGCCGTGGGTCGTGGGCCATCTTTTGATTTGTCATGGTTAAATACTGTATCCGTGTTATTCTTTTGTGCCGACCTTTTGGGGTTGAACATACCATTAGGTGGCACACTCTTCTTTAAATACTACTTAGTTGATCTAAATTAACTTTGTTGTACAACAAATTTCACCCGCATCCCAACGGAGCGTCGTAACGGCACGATACAATACTGTGAACTGGACCCATATCGATCTTTTTATAACCAATACGGTGCCATCGGCCACTGGAAAAATATTGAGGATCATTGCTGAGTACTACGCACACATGTTACATACTGATTGGATTTTAGGACGATTCGTATTGTTTCATGTCTGTTTTTACGGATTCGTGGATGGTTTGTGCCGCATCAATACCGTACATGGCATCTTTTTTGGTGAGTGCTGCGCCGGACGGATATCGTCCGGTAATGACCCACTCTGAAATTATTCCAAAATTGTATTGTGTTATGTTTGATACTGACCAGCCGTCGGGCACGGCACCGTGTAATTCTTTCAGGTTATGGGTGTGGGGTACATCTACGTTTTGATATATGTATGTGGACTTTAATGACTTTTCTATACATTGTTGTGATAGATAGCAGGATAGTTGTGGATCCGAATTTGCGCATAATACGGCAGTGTTGAGATCGTTTCGCGCACGTGCCATCCACTCCCGTGCCGAGTTAACGCTCATACAGCATTATCCCGTCCTTGAGCGCATAATATATGACGTAGCCGGTATCATCACCAATTCGTTCCATATCATCGGGGGTGGTCACAACTATATCCTGCGGTATATCGGACACAAAAGCCAGTGTGTTTATGATTCGGGCTCCGGCTCCCTCCTTTTTTCCGTTATCCATTACAACCAATAGGTCTATATCGCTATGCTTGCCAGTTGCGCCCCGCGCGTATGAGCCAAATAGTATAATGCGTATAGGGTCATGATTATCTACAATTCCGGTCACTATCCTGTCCAGATCAGGTTTTATCATATCCAGACGTTCAGGAGTATCACACATCACGCTCATTATAATACCGTATAGGTTCAGAATCTAATAAGTATGCCAGATGTGTGGCGGGGTTGCATTGATACCTTTTCCTCTTTCAATTGAATTACTTGAGACCTAAGTTCCGCATTCTCTTTTTTAAAAGATCGATTTTGTGGGATATTTTCCTTAATTCCTTTCTGAGTAGTGTGGAACCTCCCATTAAATTATCCAAATTTGCCATCAGCTTTAAACCGTTCTATTCAAATCTGTCCCTTATGGATAGACTTGAGTATATACCCCTCCTCCCATACTTTTGCCTTAAATATCATCATGAAGTGTCATGTGTGATGGCACGAAGACGTAAACGGAGAGGGCGACAGAGTTTGGATAAGCGAAGACAGGTCGACCTAGTAGACAGGTACAGATTAGAGGAGATCTGGCAGGATGGGGTATGCGATCATAGTGAACCCATAATATCCGCTTATGGATTATGTGCCAATCTAACATGCACAAAGTGTGGTACAAGTATGCAGTTCATACTAAAGTTTGGATATCCCAAAACATTTGAGCTAACCATAGATGGGCAGTTTGTAGGATACAGCCTCACATCTGATGTTCGGGAGTTTATGGGCACCAAAAAATTTCAACTAGTAATGCCCGAGGATGGTGCCGACCCTGAGGGCGGGGCACCACTGCGGGATCAAACTATGCTTATGTTGTTGATGAATGAGTTACTTGTGATTGACAATGATCACGACATATATCAGCATACTCCAATGAAAGACTTTGCAAAGATGTGGAATAAAATACCTTGCCAGCATGAGACCGGCTACTGTCAGATACAAAACGATATGATAACCTTGGAATGTACAGACTGCGCATCTACAATAACATTTACACATAGACATGATGACAAATTCCAAGTATATGTAACCCGGCTACCACTGGGAGGCACAGATTGTGGCCTACATAGTGCCGACAAGGTAGTTAACTTTCTACTAAAGTCTGTAGATGTAGTGGAGCTACCAAATGTATTGGCAGACCCAATGTCTGATGATCCAGACAGAGATGCACACAATATAGTAAAGATCATATTATTACTGGAGAGTCATGGTTTATTGAAGCGCATCGATGATCGACCGTACGGATGGTTGGTGAAGAATTTAAGTGCGATGATATGTAGTCGTGAAGAGTTCAACATATTGGCGCCTCCCATCATAGATAAGATACGTATGAATAATATCAAGTGTTCTGATGGGGAGAGACGTATCAGTGAGCGACATGCTGTAGAACACGCATACATATCATGGCCATACTCTTTTGAAGGCTTGGGAATCAAAGTCGACTATTACGACATAGTAGGCGCATCTTTGAATTGTGTCAAATGTGGATTCTCTACACTAGATGACCCCAATGCTGATGAGAGTTATTGGAGCCGTGGTTGTCCAGAGTGTGGATATATTGGGTATCTGTTGGATGTGGGCAGTGTGCAGAACATCATATAATACAAAAACAGTTGGGTGTGCCCACTAGTATAAGACCCTCGGAGTAGCCTCTGACGGCCTGCACATGCCGGGTCTGGGTCGAATTGCAGCCTATATCTGGGTCATTTAGATCAATCACCCATCCTTGCGAGAAGAACCATTTTATGTATATGATTTCCTTTTTTCATCTCATCTTATTGCCCCATTCTTTCTCCAGTAATTCGTATGTACGCACCCTGTCCGGTCGGAGTTTCATCTCCGAATCATACATCTTCGTGAAGAATGCCGCCAGGATGCGCTCATTCGAGTCGTCCGTAAGCTGCACGCTGTAGCTGGTGCGCGTTGGCTTCTCTTCCTGTACGAACCGTACCGACGAGACACCGGTCATGTTTATGTGCATATGGGCAGGTCCATTGTTGTCGCCCACAGTGATCCAGTTGTTCTTGTAGGAGACATCTAGAGAATCGCCACGTATCTCGGCGACGGCCGCACCGCTCTTCACCACGAACAGTACGTCGGGCACCTCTAGGATATCTGATATTAAACTCACAAGTGAAGGTTGGTCATTAGCCATGATCATGCTGGGCTTCACTGACAATTTAATCTTCTGTTCTACACCGGTTCCATATGTTCGGGTGATCTGGATGGTATAATCAGGGTCGGCCCGGATGCAGTCTGCCTACCGGCCTGAGAGTGGTAAATCTGATTGCCCCGGCCGGCACGCGCTCTGCCTCCTGCAGGTGACCCACCTGGAAACATGGCCACATAGGGTTGTAGATACAATATACATCCTTTATAACAGTGATTATTTGGGTTCTATACATGACAATTCCGGTAAAATTTGATCCCAAAGATGTACAAAAGATGGGTCGCATATACGCAGACATTCCAAAGACACAATGCATACTAAACGAGTCTGACCGAGAGACAGTCCGTTTCATTGAGGGTCCGCCAACACTGAATGGCAGTCCCCACGCAGGCCACCTGCGGGGACGAATAATCAAGGATTTATGGTATAGATATACAACGCTTACGGGCAAAAAGGTACTCTTTTACGGAGGCTGGGACACTCAGGGGCTGCCGGTGGAGTTGCAGGCAGAGAAGGAGTTAGGGGTTGCGGGTGACAAGAGTGCCATCGAGGGAGGCATAGGCGTAGAGAGGTTGGTGGAGCAGTGCAAGGCTATCGTATCCAGATATAATGCAGAGTGGGAGGAGGTAGATTATCTGATGGGAATGGGTATGGATCATAGTAAATCCTACTGGACGTATACAGATGAATACATAGAGCGGGAGTGGCAGGTGCTAAAGAAAGCTCACGAATCAGGCATACTAGAGGATGACTACACAGTGATAGGGTACTGTCCTGGCTGCCAGACCTCATTGAGTCATGCCGAAGTAAACCAAGGATACGATACAGTGACAGACCCCTCCTTGTATTATAAGGTAAAGTTAGTCGATGAAGATATACATCTAGTCGTGTGGACGACTATGCCATTTACCTTGGTAACCGATGCCATGGTGGGGCTTCACCCAGATGAGATGTACTGTATAGTGCACATACACAGATATGATGAAGAGTGGGTGATTGCGCAGCGGCGATTAGATACATTCATGGCGGAGATAAACATAACAGGGTACGATATAGTCAAAGTAGTACCAGGCTCTGTATTTGAGGGTAAGCGGTACATACATCCACTGCTACACAAAATTCCCGAACTTGATAATCTCATATCCAGAGGTACATACCATATAGCAGTAGCCGAATCATTTGTAGATGTGGATGCTGGGACGGGTCTTGTACACTTGGCGCCGGCCAACGGTGAGGAGGACATACAGATAGCACATCGCCGCAACATAGAGGTATTCTGTCCCATAGATGAGCGTGTCAGATTTACATCCGAGGCGGGGGCATACAGTACCCTCTTTGTACGGGACGCAGATGATATCATAGTGTCGGATCTAAAAGATGTAAAGTCGCTAGTCAAGATTGGCAAAATTAACCACAAGTATCCACTCTGTTGGAGATCAAAGCATCCCATAGTGTGGTTGGCCCGTCGTGGCTGGTTCTATAAGTTAGACCGGCTAGACTCCAAAACACTACATGCAGCCCAGCATGTAAGATACTTTTTTGATGCCCCAAAAAATAGGTTTTTGGGTATTGTAAGTGAGGAGCATCCATGGTGCATATCCAGAGAGAGGTATTGGGGCTGCCCTATGCCGGTCTGGCACTGTAATGACTGCTCAGCAAAGACATGGTACTACACCAAAGACGACATAATACAGAATGCCGAGTCGCTTCCGGATGGAAGTAATTTTGAGCTGCACCGTCCATGGATTGACAAGATACGCACGCGATGTAAGAGATGTAACAGTTACAATACAGTCCGGGAACAGTACGTGCTGGATACATGGCACAACAGCGGTGCGGCGCCATTTGCATCACTAAACAATGATGAATACAATAGAGACATACCAGCACCATTCTTCACTGAAGGGATAGACCAGACAAGGGGGTGGGCATATACACTATTAGTCGAGAACGTCATATTAAACGGCACATCACCGTATAAATCGTTCTTGTTCCAAGGGCATGTCCTAGATGAGCGGGGCGGCAAGATGAGTAAGAGCTTGGGCAATGTGATACCAGCAAAAGATCTATTAAAAGAGAATCCTGTGGACTTGGTCCGGCTCTACTTTATGTGGAAGGCCAGTCCTGTGGAGCCACTAAATTTTTCACCATCAGAGATGACATCCAGACCATACCAGATACTCAGTACCCTGTACAATCTACACCTGTATTATACACAGAACAGTGAGTATGACAGTTATGATGCAACACATGATGTGCAGTGGGCCAAGGATGAGTCTCTGTTGGACCATCCAGATATATGGATACTGTCCAAGCTGCAACACACCATACGTGTGGTAACTGAAAAGATAGATCAGTGTAGATTTCATGAGGCGGCAAAATCCATCGAAGAGTTCATGATAAACTCTCTGAGTCAGTCGTATATACCCAGTGTCCGAGGCCAGCTTTGGGAGGATGATGCGTCCCAGAGACGTAGGCGGGAGGCAATATACGCAGTCATAGGTAGATGCCTCAAGACTTTAGACATCATGATACACCCCTTCTGTCCGTTCTTTAGTGAATACCTGTACAGGGAGGCATTTGGCGGTTCAGAGTCCATACTGCTGCAAGAGTGGCCCACCATAAATCATGAAATGATCAATAAAGATATAGAGGATGCTTTTGACTCCATGAAGTTCATACTTACGGCAACTGCAGCCGCGCGTGCCCGCGCAAAACTAAAGAGACGTTGGCCCTTGCGTGAAGCGCTAGTTGTAGTACCGGCCAACAAAGAGTCGGTAGATACGCTACAGGCATATCTCAAAGAGAGAATGAATGTTGAGGTGTTACGCCCAATAGAACATAGAGACATAGTAGATGGTTTAGAGGGATACATACAGATGCGCCAGATAAAGATGCCGGTGGTCCCCACAGTGTCACTAGACAGAAAGAAGTTAGGGCCTCGCTTGAAGGGCGATATGCCGCGTCTAAGTAGAGAGTTTAGCCAGACCAGCCCGGACACAATAGTAGAGTCGTTAAAGAGGGGGCATTGCACATTTTCTATAGATGACAAGGAGATATCATTAGATGCTTCTGACTTTATAATAGGGTATGAACCAGCAGAAGGCTACCAATCTGCCACAAAAGACGGGCACATCGTCTTTGTATCCACAAAGAGTGATGATGCCACAGTATCTCGCTGGCGCCTTCGGGATGTAGCCCGACAGATACAGAATCTCCGCAAAGAGGCAGGATATAATCCCACCGACATACTTGATGAGGCCTCGGTGATAGGCCTTGATGATACATCCATTGGTTTGGTAGAGTCTGGACAGTTTGACCTATCAGCCATAGTACGAGTTAGAGTAGTGACATTTACATCATCATCCAAACTAAAATACAAGAATATAGACATAGACGGACAAGGCCTGCGCATAGGTATAGGATAGCGCTAGACTAGTTGCTGGTCTATCTCATCATTTAGGCACTCGGTCACCTTTAGAAAGTATAGCTGTGTAGATAGTGGCATTTGTGGCAGGTTTTGATTTAAAGCCATCATATAATACGATATTGCGCGCTTTGATATGTTCAGATTAAACTTCATGGGAAGATAAGGGTCCTGTTTTACGGATATCTTGTCCTGCAGCCAGGGGGGAGCCATATCTTTGGCATCATGTATGATTTGTGTATGCCAGTACTCAAGTATGTCAGGTTGCAGGTTTCTCTGAAGTTGCGATATTCTATGGTTTAGCAGTCTAAACATCATTTACGTATTGTATAATATTTACGGTAATATGGTATAAACTCAAAACCTTTCAACTCTTTGGTTTAATAATTTTGTAGAATTCCCTGATTATACAGAAATTATACGCAATCTAAATTATGTCTAAAAATGTGTCACCAAATTAAAGGATGTCACAATAGGGCATTGTTGTAATTCCGACTGATGAGATATAACAGAGTACCTTCGTTGTTGAGACATCATTTATCACAAATACAGGTTATTGGCATACTCAATAACAATGCTTAAGATGAAATGAAAAATCGTTGTTCTAAAGCTGTAACATGAAGCATAATGCTATCAGCCAGACTTGCAACTATTCCTGTGCCTGTGGGATAGTGTCGCAACCAATTAAAGTATACTTTAACAACACATGAGTTAGTAAGATCAGAACTCATAAACTTTAATAAATTCATCTCGCGTATCATCCTATGAACAAAGCAGACTTTGGCAACCCTTCTGGAGTATTTGTGGACATTCCGGGACATTACGCGTTTGTACCCCGTATAGTTCCGCCTAAAATCAACTATACTGCAAGTCTGATTGATATGATATCCAAAGCCGAACGTGCGCTGGGTGAGCTCAAGGCTTTGATGGATGTACTCCCCATACACTACAAATTGCATCCCATACGGATTATTCAGGAGGCGGTTGCAAGCTCAAAAATAGAAGGGGCCACGGCAACACTGAACGACATACTGATGTGGGATATGGGCAAAGTATCCAAAAAAGATGCACAACTGCTGCGTATTCGAGAGGTGCTAAATTACAGGGCCATATTGCAGGACCAATGGGACAACATTGAGGCCGGAGGGGACTTGAACAACAACACACTCAAAATCATGTACCAAAAACTGTGGCAGAGTGTGGAGTGGCAAAGATATTCTGATGAGGGGTTCCGCGTGCTCCAGAACTGGATTGGGGGCGGGAGGAACATATCTGATTCCAAATACGTGCCACCTCCGCCCAGATACGTACCAGACTTGATGAATGATTTGGAGGAATTCATAAGTGATCATTCAGACATCCCTGACCTTCTGCGATGCGCCATGGTACACTATTGGTTTGAGGCAATACATCCCTTCCATGATGGAAACGGTCGTGTGGGCAGAATTCTATTGGGGTTGATGCTAGCTTCCTATACGCAACTGGCAATACCTCTTGACATTAGTTCATATCTTGAAAAAAACCGACTTGAATACTACAGCGGATTGTTCAAGATTAGTACTTGTAGCGAATGGAACCGGTGGTTTGAATTTATTCTTGATGCCATACATGATACTGCCAGAAACTCTACACAGAGAATTCGTCGGCTCCAAAACTTGATAGAGCAATACAAAAAAGACGCAGTTACCAGTAACGGAATTGACTTGGTGTATATGTTGTTGGAGAATCCGTATACGACCATACCGCAAATTCAAGCAAAACTAGACATGTCGTATCCTGGCGCCAAGCATTTAGCATATGCCTTTGTGGAACGGGGCATATTGATAGAAATTCATACCAGAAAGAGACCCAAGATGTTTTGTGCTCTGGATATATTGAAGGCTATCACCGAGTGATGCCAAAAATTATACTATTAATGATTAAAACTGCTCTGTTTTTTAGGCAGCGCTTAAAATAACCATCCACTAAAAGTCCCCATGCCCCCTACTTTCCACCCTATTCCATATCCCTGTAGCTTACCAGAATCTTGTTAGCTCAACTAGGTCACTCTTTTGACAGTACTGTATAGGTCACTACCTGACAATTTCCATTCTCCCTAAGGCTTAATAACATGTTAAGCCTACTTGTATTGAATCAATGGCAGTTATTTGCAACACGTGTGGTTTACCCGAGGATCTTTGTGCATGTGGAGAGTTAGCTCGAGATGGAGCTAAAATCATAATTCGACTAGAGACTCGACGTTTCAAGAAGAAGGGTACAATGATTGAAGGCATAGACCCAAAGACCAATAATGTCGATAGTGTAGCAAAGGGACTCAAAAGCAAGTATGCCTGTGGCGGTACTGCCAAGGATGGCTACATATTTCTACAAGGAGATCATCGAGAGACCATAAAGGAGACATTAATAGGCCTTGGCTTTCCAGATGGCAGTATAGAGCTGCATTAGAGAGTTGGAGAGAAGACGCGTACCGTTCGGCATACCACACTCAGCACTAATATCCACAATACTGGGTATGATGGCAGTATCATTTCCTCTAGGAGCGTATGTGGTATTCGACAGCAATATAGGCCAGAATATCACTTTTCAGGTACCAGCATCACATATTGCATTGTTTGGAGCTGAATCGTACAGTGTGTTGCCATCATTTATAGAATTAGGAGATCTCTTTATTCTGTTATGGTCTATATATGTCGCCTTCTTTGCAGTAGCCCTGTTAGGCCCTGACCGGGATATCTTGACATCCTTAAAAGAGAGAGTGTTTGGCATTACACATACAGCCAATTATATGATTCATGCACTCTCATGGTTTGCCGTACTGGTGCTGGCATCAACAGTGGTTGACATGC
Organism: Nitrosopumilaceae archaeon; assembly: GCA_965219765.1. GTDB lineage: Archaea > Thermoproteota > Nitrososphaeria > Nitrososphaerales > Nitrosopumilaceae > VYCS01. Next base: position 400,264 of record CBDCOI010000001.1, on the reverse strand, counting down.
TACAAGGGTATGCAGGACTAGTCATAACGCCACCAGATATTGGAAACCATCTGGTACAGTTCTATCTTATTACGGCATCGCCCATCACCGAAGAGATTCTGTATCGCGTCATATTGGTGGGAGTGCCACTCTTTGCCGTATATACTCACAGAGTATCCATCAAATTTATAGCACAGTCGTTGTGGCATCCGGCGCGCCATCTCCACATACATGATAAGGCGCAGAGGGCCATGATCATAGTTGTAATTACAGGTGTCATATTTGGCGTATCACATATTATACAAGATGACTCCTGGGGTGTTGCAAAGCTGGCACAGGCCACAATATCTGGCATAATACTAGGATACGTCTACTACAGATATGGTTTTGTCTGTGCGCTGTTGATACATTGGGCCACGAACTATTTCATATACTCATATGGTCACTTTGTGGCGCATGTGGGTGACTGGAGCATAATGGAGGCCTTTGAGCAACCATTCTTTGGTACCATACAAATTATAATAGTTGTGACTGGTGCGCTGACCATACTAATAATGATAGAGCAGCGCACTAACTTCATCTCAAGATATCGTTGATACGTTGTTTGAGATCAGGTCTGGCCCGCTGTAGTACATACTTCAAGTCCATGAGAGTATCCACATCATGCATCATTCTAGGTACATGTACAAGGCCATTGTTTGTAACGGCTCGGCGCGCCATGGCCATGTGATTTCTATAGCTGTTGTCATCATAACTAGTACTCATTACATCAGGTGGACATCGCAGTAATGCATTTGTGCCATCATGCCGTATGGATGGTACAACCAGAATGCATGCAGGGGGCGTAAAAAATTTTAAGAGAAATGATATGTCAGATGGCTCCATCAGAGGCATGTCTAGAGGAATGACCAGCGATATTGTCGCCTGCCTCTTACTTAGGTATGTATCGGCGGTGTGTACTGCCTGATTTACTCCCGAATCATCATCGTATAGTGTGGTGGCACCCATGGCTTCAGATAGTCTTTTAGCCTTGGCCTCACCGGTCACCACCACTATCTCGTGTATATCAGCTGATCTGTTCAGCGTCAGTAATGTCTCATGTAGCATCAGATGGCACAACTCTGCGCGTTGCTCATCAGATACATCCAGTCTTGTCTTTGCTGTATTGTACTGCTTGACGGGAATAATTACGGATAGTCTCAAATTGATCTGGCATTCTTTAGTACAAATGATGCCAACTTCTCCTCGGCATTTTTTGTCTTCATAGTGATCTTAGTATCTAGTACTTTATAGTCCAAAGACTGTATCTTTTTGGTGAGGTTTCGATCCTTAGTATCTATTACTATAGTCGTGCATACATCCGAGTACATCTTTGCCAGGCCGTATGCGTTGGACTCTATACCAGCGGCTCGCATGTACTTGGCGGCCGGACCAGTTATAGACTCATCACCAATAAGGGGGCTGATGGCTATTACACGATCTTTTTTACGTGAGAGTTCTTTTTTAATTCCCTTGATTTGCAGCATAGGTCCTATGGATGTGAGAGGATTTCCCGGCGATATTATAATAACATCAGAGTTTTGTATGGATTGTATGGCTTCAGGGTTGGCGCGGGCTTTTTCTGCTCCCACGTACTGTATGCCTGTAACCTCTTCACGTCCTCGATACTTTACCCAATACTCTTGAAGGTGCAAGTCTCCCTTACTGGTCGTAATTCGCGTCTCTATGCTGTTGTCGGATACAGGTATTATGTTTGGGCCCACTGCAAACCTCTCACACATCCATTTTGTTATGTTGCTGAGATTCTCACCATTCTTTAGTTTGTTGGTACGTATTAGATGAGTGGCCGCGTCCCTATCACCTATGCGGAACCAAGTCTCTTCCCCAAAGACCTCCATCTGATGCAAAAAGTTGAAGGTATCTTTCTTTACGCCCCAGCCCTTGTCCAAATCCAATCGATCAGATAGGCCATATATTATGGTGTCAATATCTGGACAGACATACAGTCCATATAGCCAGTAGTTATCTCCCACGTTGGTAATGACGTTTACATCAGACTCTACAGATGCTAACCCTCGTACGATCTTTACTGAACCAGTACCGCCAGCTAGAACTGTTATCATTATGTATGAGATAACTTTGTTACTTATTACTTTTTCAAATTGTAGAATATGTCTTTTATATTTCGAATGAATATGGAATGTAACATGCTATACAACTTTGAGCTACAGATGGCAGGGATCATATTGTTTAGTGCGATGATCGCTGGCGGCATAGCCATCTGGTATAGAAGAAGGCGTGCCCTCTCAGAGGGCGAGGATGGTGTCCGAGACGCCAGTGAGAATCTGTGATAGTTCCTCAGGTGAAATGGCCAAGGGTGGCACCACAAGTATTGTGTTCCCCAATGTTCGCAGGTATACACCATTTTTACGACCAATCTGATATATCGTATAATTGGCAGAGGAGACATCGCAGTGTACATCAATGTCTATGCCTGCCAGTAATCCTTTGTACCGCACATCAAGTACTCCTTTGGTATCAGACATTACATCTAGTCCATCAGCAAATATGCGAGATAACCGTTGCACGTGTTGTATCAGTTGGCGCTCTACATACAACTCTAAATTTCGGTTGGCCACAGCAGCACCCAAGGGGTTACCAGAGAACGTATGACCATGAAAGAGATGTAGATGGTCAGAGTAGTCCCCCAAGAAGGCATCATATATTTTGTCAGTTGCAAGTGTGGCGGCCAGAGGCATATAGCCGGCAGTGAGCATCTTGCTGTATACGGCGATATCCGGATTGGATTGTTGCGCAGCATACTCGGCCATGTGAGATAGACGGCCCAGACCGGTGGCCACTTCATCCACCACAAGTAGTGTATCGTTTTTGTGACATATCTGAGATACGGCAGTCTGAAATGCCTCAGGATATATCACTACGCCACCGGCAGTCTGCGCACCACTCTCCATGACTACAGCAGCAATACTTTTGTTCGACTCCAAAGTCTCAGATAAATGATCCAGCGTATCGCTCCAATTGGTCACGCCATGATTTGGTGTAGGAATGCGTATACATCTAGGAGTCATATGGCGGTATGCTCCAAAGAAAGTATCCGAGTATCCCACCGACATTGCGCCTATTGTGTCACCATGATACCCATTCGAAAGACTTGCCAGTATGTTTTTGGGGGATTTCTGATTCTGCCAGTATTGTACAGCCATCTTGAATGCGGCCTCCATGGCAGTAGAGCCATCATCTGTATAAAAGACATGTCTCATGTTAGGACATATCTGGATCAGTCGCCCGGCCAAAGACTCTGCAGGCGTGTGTGTAATGTTGAAGAGTGATGCGTGGGGTATCATACAGGCCTGGTTGTACAGTGCATCTATCAGTTCGGTCTCAGAGTGTCCCCAAACGTTGCACCACATTGAAGATACGGCATCTAGCATGCGATGTCCTGTAGAGTCTTGTAGCCACATGCCATCGCCGCTGACGATATGATCAAACTCTCCCCACTCAGACATCTGTGTATTGGGGTGCCACACAAAAGACATTATCCTAATAGTCCTAGTTTGTTTTGATTATGGGTGCGCGAGAATTTTATCATATCGTATAATAGGTCAGAGAAGGATGGCGAGCCATCAAATATGTTATAGTAGCAGTCGTAGGGGGTCAACAGCCAGATGTTCTTCTGTATGGGTTGTATGGTGGCCGTACTGTGTAGTCTCTGTCTTGCCACATCACAGTTGGGGCATATCTGTATTATAACAGCCAAGGAAGGGTCTCTGTTTAGTTGTCGGATGTTGGGCAACACTATATCAACATCTACATCTTTGTAGGTAACCTGTCTTTGGCTGGGCGTGGCAGAGACGGTCAGTATATAGTGCAGTATGCCTGTGGATATTGCAACTGCCGACTCTTCGTATGGGGCGACATTATGGGTTTTGTCCATCATATATGGTATGATGTATTTTATTAATTCTGCATAGTTATGTGTAGATATTAGTCGTTCTGCATTGTGGGTATTCAAACGCTCAAAGAGTATATCTTTGAGAGGGTTGTCGCTCATGATTTGAAGACATACTGTCGCTCACTGTTTGACTTATTCACATCGGTAAGTATGAATTCACCATCGCCGGACAGTATGGATTCAGTGGGAGGCATCTGCCCACGGTGTAGTAGTTCATATTCGTCCAACGTCAAACGGCGTCGGTTCTTCATCTCAGAGTCTAAATTCATCTTTGAGACAACATCAGCATACTCTTCGGTGATTACGCCACTAAACACCATGGCGCTACTTCCGCTACCGTATGAGCCAAAGCCAACTCTTTTGCCTGCCAGATCTACACCTTTGCGATGCTCATATTCCAGACTACTTCTAAGTCCCAGATATAATGAGGCGGTATAGAGGTTGCCAATCATCTTTGATGCAATGAGTGAGCTAGACAGCTTCTTTTCATATATGTCAATGAATTCATCAGTCTCCATTAGTAGTCTGTTAAACTTGCTATCATCTTTTATAAACTCAGGGTTGGCAAGTATGGTCTCGATGGTACCAGGATGCTGTGCCACAGGTTCGGCCATGCCAATCTTCTCTATCAATGACTTCCAGCGAGGGAGATGCCTCCATTCATGTCGCAGCAGATACGCCAAAGCCTTACGTCCCATGGCGCTGTACGGAAGATGCATGTTCAAATAGTCGATATAATCCAGTATGGATTCATCAGGGCCCGGCGTTATGAGTTTGGTTGATAGTACCTTCTTCTTGTAGAGATCCAAGGCTTTTCGGACTTGCAGCAGGTATAGTAGATTGGAGTATTGGCCGTGGACTATGGGGGTATCCTTGCCGAAAGGACGGTAAAAGTCATACTCATCACTTATGGATGTGGCAGTCACCTTGGGATCAAAGGTGAGTAGATGCGGATCATCACTCAAGAGCATCGCAACGGCTCCGGCGCCCTGTGTCATCTCACCACTAGAACCTAAATCATATTTTGCAATATCAGAGACTACAACTAGCGCATACTGAGAGTCGGCCTCCCCGGCCCTTATCCAGTTCAGATTGTCATATAGTGCATAAGAGCCGCTCACACATGCAAACTTTGTCTCGACACCCCCACAGTGCTCAAATGTGCCAGACCCATACACTTGCTCAAGCATTCCCACCACATACGCGTTCATGGCTTTGGATTCATCAAATGAGGATTCAGTAGATATGTAGAGTCGGCCCACATCTTTTGGATGTATATCATTACGTTGCATAATTTTGTAAGTCGCATTAGCCGCCAGGCATGCGGGATCTTGGTTGTTGTCAGCTATGGCCATCTGGTATATGCCCAAGCCCTTGCGCATCTTGTCTATATCGACGTCTCGAGCTTGAGCAAAGTCTTCAGTGTCCACGTATAGTTTTGGTATGTAGACCGATATGTCATCAATTCCAGCAGCCATCTAAATGACATTATAATGCCTCCATATATGGTTTTTATGGGTAGGTTCTCTCGAAAATACGGTTGATGCCTAAACACCACCCGTGTCAAATTCGCGATCCACCCGGAGGCTTCGGCCTCCCCGTACCAGCACACCCGGACAGAGGATTACATCAGGTGTGCGTTGGGCTTCTTCTCGACTAGGCCGAACCTTCAGGCCATAGCGGGCTGCGGCGGTTGTCCGCCACACATTCCAGACCGCGTTCACGTCTCTATCCACGCGAACCTTGCAGTTTGGACACGTCCGGTAAGTATAATTGCCGTATAGTGTGTGGCGGCACACGCAACACAGGGCAGAGGTGTTGCGCGGTCGAATATCTAACGTTTCAACACCCTCCCATGCGGCTTTGTATCTGATATATTGTTGGAGTTTCAGCATGGCGGCGCTGTACATTCTGCGCCGCAGGGATTTGCCAAACTTCCCATGCTTGCCCCATCCATCAGAGATGTGGGTGAGATCTTCCAGTACCAAAACAGCATTATTCCGCAAGGCCATCATGACTATAATAATACTGGCTGCATGCAGTGTGTGGTCCAATGTTTTTGTGGCTTGTGATATATGGTGTTTTTTGGTTTTATGATCGATTTTCTGTATGTTTTGCATGGTGCGGCGCCTACCATTTCGCATACCTTTTAGCTTTCCAATCGTGGCATGATATTGTTTCTTAACGGCCTTCTTCCGTGCAGCAAACTCTTTCTTAACCATTCGTTTCTCCTCCTTGGTCTCTACAGTTTTCATGGTAGCACGTCTCTCAGAGTCAACCTTCTTTATCTCTGTCTGTTGCACACGCTCCAGCCGTGCTATGTCCCGTCCATCCTTGAAGATTTTGCGTTCACCACCAGATACAAGTATGCGTTTCTCACGTTTTGCCTCTACCTTATGGTTTGATATCGGCCGCTTATGCCGCCGCTCGTAGCGCCGCTGGCTGCGCTGTACATCATGTTTCGTATTGTGTTGTTTGGCATCTACAACATCCTGTATAGCACACGATACGTCAAACTTTGTGATTGTTTCGCCATCCCCCACCATCACACCCCAGGCATTCATATCTGCCGCCATGATACGTTTTGGCTCCCCGCCCAGATAGTCTATACCGCTTACCAACTCAGAGATGCTGGTGAATTCCCTCTCGGTCTTTTGCGGAGGTGGCACCTCCTTCGAATACGTTATGGTATAACTGTCATGGCCGATGCGCAGCTCACCCTTCTTACATGTCGAAACGGTATCGCCAACATTTTTTGATACGGGGATGGCTATTGCATGTGGATGTTCACGCGTTCCGATATTGCACCATGCAACATATGCCTCACCCACCGGATTGAGCCTCCACATCTGGTTGGTGATAACCAATGCCGGATTACGAATAGTTGGAGACCTTTCCGGATCATCAATATTCTTGGCGGCCGCAGTCCCCACGGCTATACAGCCCTGGGTTATCACTGAGCTCACATACGGTGACCGCAGACAATGATACAGCATGTTGTTTAGCGTATACCGGTCATGTATGCCATTCTGCACGGACACAAAAGATACCGTCTCTGTTGCCATTCTCGCATACTCCAGATAGGGCTTGAGACCATCTAAATTGTGGCGGCGTGTCACCGCCCGCATAGTGTATTCTTGTGCCATGTATCTTACTGTACAATATAGTATTTATGATTTATCACTCATTGTTGAGAAACCATCAACCGTGTTTTCGAGAGAACCTATGGGTATAATGAGGGATTACATACCGAAATAAACACGTATGCAGCCCACTGTACAAGCAGCAATTTTAAAGAGATGGATGCCATACTGTACGATATACCGGTAGGACGGCTCACGTATAGATGCGACATGCAGGTAGAATGCACGACTCCCAATGGTTCGCGTATAGCTGAGCCGTCAAGCAGCCACTAGACTTGCCGCATGCAACCTGCAGACTGCGAGGAGCACATACCAGAACCATCATATACAACGTATCCATGGTACGACAGGAAATGTATGTGGTGTAGCTCATCAGATATCATACATAATGTGACATACAGTTTGAGTCTACTGCAGCATGGAGTCGAATACTTGGGCGAACTGCTCGTATGGTTGCGCACCGTGTATATTTACAATCGTCTGGTTCTGCAGTATTGCAAAGAAGGATGGTGTTCCGGTAATGCCCAGTTCGCGCGCATCATCACTACTAGATGAGATTGCATCAGAGTATCTGCCAGAGTTCAGACACTCAGACCATGTATTCACATCAAGGCCCGCCTCGGCGGCAAGTCTGTGGAGGTTTGCGTCAGATGCCCAGCCAGTGTTCTCGCCATCCCAGTTATGATACAATATGTCATGATACTCCCAGTATAGATTCTGTTCCTGAGCGCACCATGAACCCTCAGCGGCACGTATGGAGTCAGGTCCAATTATGGTAAAATCTTTAAAGATCATACGCACTTTACCGGTGTCAACATAGTCTGTGATTATGCGATCTTTGGTGTTTACAAAGAATTGGTGACAGAAGTGGCACTGATAGTCTCCAAACTCCACTAGTGTTATGGGAGCGTCAGGGCTACCTATCGCAGGAGATGCGTTCTCCACAAGTGTAGATACAAGTGATATGGTGTGAATGTCCGGGGAAGCATCATTCTGTGTGGATACAGTATACACTATGAGCGCACTGGCAACGGCGATGGCCACGGCTAACATGATGTATAGCTTCATTATGTGTAAACCTCAGATTAGAGCTAATATAGCCTGTTACATTGCATTTGAGCTGACCATACGGTACAGTATGTGAATATCCTCAAGACAGCCTGGAGGAATGGTGGAAAGGGCGCAGTGATCATACAGAGAGGGTAGTTGAGATGGATAGCGTGGTCTGTATCATCATACGATCATACTGGAATACAAACAATATGGCTCAACGAGGCTGTTCAAAAGTAGGTACAGACACCGGGTGTCAAATCGGGTACATGGGGATCTCAAGAATGAAAAAGGGGGCGATTAGGCTACGGACTTGCCGCAGCCTGAATCATGGTGAGGATCTTGTCGTTGTCTTCAATCTGGATACCAGCAGCCTCGCCGGAGGCGATATAGCCGTCCAGCCCAAGGTGAGGCCTCACGAAATTATGGTAGATGCGCAGTCCTGCTAGGATGGCTGAATCGTCCTTCTTGAGGCCACGGACAACATCCGTTCGGAACCGGATGGTATTGCCGTTGAAGGATTCCATCTGCTGGTATGCCACTTGCCGCCGAAGGGTACCTCGTTGATGTGTCAGGTGTCTTTGTGCAGGAAGTTCTTGGCGCGGTGCTGGTCCTCCCAACTTTTGGAGATTTGTGATGGGGCAACTCACGCGTACTACAGTGGTCACCAACTCATGCCTAGTTCGTAAGTGTTCACCTCCACTTTCGCAAAATTAGCCGAAATTCGGGTCGTTTTCGACACCCTGACTTTTATAGTAAGGGTCCAAATGTGCCAAACTACGTGTTCTTTCAACACCATGAAACTACCCGCGGTCGATTTTTGGCCCATGCGCATGGAATCTACGAACAAATGACGTGAGCAGTTACGTACAGCGTATTGTCGCCGGCATCCCCGTAGTGGAATGCAGTAAGATCCAATATTTTTCGATCTTATTAGCTTAGAAGTAATATTCAAAATCCGGCACTTAGGCGACCTTAACCTGCATGATACCACATATGGTAGGCTCTAGAGATACACTCACACCCAAACCAGGGGCAGAATTATAAATGTTGTATATCAGATAGAATACATATTACATGTCATGTATGGTCAGGCGGCTACTGCCAAACCGGGCGTCTCTGATGTCATGTCCCATATATTACAGGATGTTTTGGTGGGTTGCCGGACACCATCAGGCAGCATGTAATCCATGAGTTTTGGAGGAGCCAACTCGCTATTATTCACAATGCCAGTTATTGTCGCCTTTAGGTCGTCTATCGAGTCAAAGTAGTTGCCTGCCAAGGCGCGCTTGAGATCACGCCACAGCATCTCTATGGGGTTCAGTTGAGGAGTATACTTGGGAAGGAAGATGCGCACCATACCACCATTGGAATCTCTCTCGTACTCGTTCATCGTTTGCGACTTGTGAGACGAGACATTATCCAAAACGACTGCCACATTCCTCACGCCCTCCCTGACCTTGTTCATGAATATCTTGAGGGTCTCTGAGTCGGTCGAATTTACAATGGCGATATGGAACCAACCGTCCCCTAACACGCCCATAAGCCGTACAGACTTTTTTGACCAGCTCATGGGAATGGTCTCATGACCGCCAACTGGCAGCCAGCCATAGCCGTTCCACCCGCCCACCATACATGATGCCTCATCCAGGGCCATTATGACATATCCGAGAATCGCCATTGTTCTAAGACGTTCTCCAGTAGTCTCCTTGAACTCTTTTTGTTCCTCCTCTGAAGCGCTCTTGTGTGGAGCTGGCCTTGACTTGCGGAATGAGTAATCTACATCATGCATCGTACGACGTATGGTGTCGAGACTACACTTCACACCTAATTTTTCGTATATCACACCTTTCATCATCTTGGCCTGCCATCGTTTCCTCTTAAATCCAAACTGTACGGGCGATTTGGACAGCCACCCTTGTATCGTATTCATCATGGCATCACTCAACAATCGAGCTCGGCCAGGAGGCTTGCGGTCATCCAAATCGTTCAAACCTCTATCTCTTCCCCTTACTAACCAGCCGCGTATCGTACCCGGCCGCCTATATAGCTCCTTTGCTATCGTGTCGATGGTCTTGGATTCCTTTCTCTTGATGCATGCCAACAACACGGTCTTCTCCTTACCCTCTTGGAGGTTCGCCATACGCTCTTCCATCTCTTTAATGGTATAATCTGGCATGAACTTGTCACCTTTTTGGATACGTTCTTCCCCCTTTGCCGTGGGTCGTGGGCCATCTTTTGATTTGTCATGGTTAAATACTGTATCCGTGTTATTCTTTTGTGCCGACCTTTTGGGGTTGAACATACCATTAGGTGGCACACTCTTCTTTAAATACTACTTAGTTGATCTAAATTAACTTTGTTGTACAACAAATTTCACCCGCATCCCAACGGAGCGTCGTAACGGCACGATACAATACTGTGAACTGGACCCATATCGATCTTTTTATAACCAATACGGTGCCATCGGCCACTGGAAAAATATTGAGGATCATTGCTGAGTACTACCCGTATATCGTGTCGCTGCCTCCCAGGCCCCACATCTGATCGTGGCCGGCCCTGTCCGTGCTGCAATCGGCCCTGCCCCGACCCTCAATGGCAGGCTAGTTGCCGCCGGAGATGATCGGGTCTGCGGAATCGGTGCCTGCCATACCGGATTCGGAGTTGGACATCACTATCCGCCATCCTTCAAGGTCACCTGGATGTCCTGCCGGTTGTTGCTATCCTCAAAGACTGAATCGCCGGTGGTGGCGATGATGACCGTGTAGGTTACTCGGTCGGCAGCCACCGAAACCATTCTGAGAATGTTGCCGTCGGTTATCTCAAACCGGTCCGAGTCGCCGCCCGGCTCTATCAGATATGTCGGATTCTGCTTGTCCAGGAATGAGTTCTGTGCGGAGATGGTCCCGACAACGCCGGGGATGTCCGCGCTGTCGATGGACGCGCTGTCGATGGTGACGTACCACTCGCCAAGGTTCTGGTCGAAGGAGGATGCGCCGTTGAACATCTCGGACATGTCGGTCACAGAGGAGACGTCCCAGGTGGATATGTCGCCGTTGAAGTAGTCAGTGTTCCGGAACATATTGGACATGTCGGTGACCGAGGAGGTGTTCCAGGTGGAGAGGTTGCCGTTGAAGGAGGAGGCGCCGTAGAACATCCTGGACATGTCGGTCACAGAGGAGGTGTCCCAGAACGATATGTCGCCGTTGAAGTAGTCGGCGCCAAAGAACATCTGGGACATAGATGTCACAGAGGAGGTGTCCCAGGCGGAGATGTCTCCGTTGAAGGAGAGGGCGAAGAAGAACATCTGGGACATAGATGTCACCGAAGAGGTGTCCCAGGCGGAGATGTCTCCGTTGAAGGCGTCGGCGCCAGAGAACATCAAGTACATGTCTGTCACCGAGGAGGTGTCCCAGGCGGAGATGTCTCCGTTGAAGGCGTCGGCGTTGTAGAACATCCAGGACATGTCCGTCACCGATGAGACATCCCAAGTAGAGATATCCTGGTCGAAGGAGCGGGCGTAGGCGAACATCCCGTACATGCTGGTGACCGAGGAGGTGTCCCAGGCGGAGATGTCTCCGTTGAAGGATGTGGCATCGGCGAACATCCCGTACATGCTGGTGACGGCAGAGAGGTCCGGAGAGTCGGTGGCGTTGTAGGTCATGTTGGATGCCCCCCTAAACGCCGATACCATGGATGTCCACTGCACGTCGCCCCACTGGTCTATCGACAGCAGTTTTTGCGCGTTGGGCTGCTGGCCGTCAAGATGTATCCTCGTAAAGTCGCCGTATATGCTGACCGTGTAGTTGTCGCCCCTTGCGTACGTGTGGTGTTGGTCTCCAGAGACGCCAGCGTCGACGGTTCCATCCCCCCATGATATAGTGTACGTGCCGGTGGCGTCACCTACAGGGATGGTCACGTTCCCGCCCGCCTCGTCTACCCGCCAGGTGGTCACGAACGGCTTTTCGTCCGCCTGCGCTGCCGTTTCCCCGACCCCCGGCGGCAGCATCACGGTGGCAGCGAGGACCACCAACAGTGCGGGTAGGATCATAACCCCGGCGCGACAGGTCAGTCGCCCCGGCGTATGCGGAGGCATCACTGCCCGCCACCCTCCAGATAACAGTACAAATTCAGGCCAAGTTCCGCCCGTACCTGACCGGCGACCTCCAGCAGATGCCGCCGTGCGTGATCGTATCTGGGATTCAGTTTGACCTGAACTTGTACAGATGACATATCGGTAGCCAGTCGTTATCGTTTATAATATCAACTGCAACTGCCCACGTCATTTGTTCGTAGATTCCATGCGCATGGGCCAAAAATCGGCCGCAGATAGTTTCATGGTGTTGAAAGAACACGTAGTTTGGCACATTTGGACCCTTACTATAAAAGTCAGAGCGTCGAAAACGACCCAAATTTCGGCTAATTGTGCGAAAGTGGAGGTGAACACGTACCCTAGTTCTAAACAACCCACGTCAGTTACCTCCGGTGCAGTTGGCAAAGTAGTTCTCTCTACGGTAGTCATGTATTTCGTCACTGTGCGCATTCTTGCAGGATTGGATAACTTCAGGGCTTCATGTCCCCCACTTTCCACCCATCCCATGTCCCTATAACTTACAAGTTACGGCTCAACTCATCGGACAGGTGTGGGCGGATACCCATCAATATCAACTGGAACCATCCTACTGGCACATATAGCTGCTACAGTACTAGATGTCAGCAGGACGTCAGGCCATATCAATCATGGAGGCAACAATATATGGATAGAGAGTATACATTCCAAACATGGACGAATGTGTCAAGTCTTTTCAGCCAAGTACCGGATGTAATATTCTCGTGACAGCAACACACCAGACTCCCCAACATATTAGCACGCACCACTTGCTGCAAGTAGGGGCCAGTATAGATACGTGGGGGATATGACAGACAAGAGTCTAACTTTGGTAAGCATGGCAACAGTAATGGCAGTCATGTCGGTAGCCCCATACGGCATACAGTCGGCTGATGCGCAGGTCATCACATACAGGATACATCCGGACATATTCACTGAGCTACAGGACAGGTACCCAGATTATGCCGAGGACTACTGGGAGAGTATAAAGGATGCCATCCGTGACGGGATAAGCGTGTGGACCGAGGTGAATCCCGGAATCATAGCCACGCCAAGTCATGATGACCGACACGATGTTCTAATAGAGTGGATTGATTCGGAGTACGCCTGGGGTGTGAAATACCATGACAGTTCCCTGGGGCATCGCATCGGGATAGACTTTGATTCACCAGAGCCGGACGTGTATGGCGCCAGCCTCACGAACCCGGATATAGTCAGATACGTGATGGCGCATGAACTTGGCCATTTGCTTGGAATGGGACACCACTCCCATGAGGATCATCTCATGCACGGCACGGCAAATCCGACGCCTGACAGGACATTTGACGACTTGGGATATACTGTTCCACGTTTGGGCATAACCAATTTTGATAACATCGGTGGCAATAGACTTGAGGTGTCGTTCCACCTGCAGGGATACCACGTTCATGATATAGCGGTGGTGTACATCAACGGTACTGGATATGTGGTGGCATCCACCGGTGATGACGGGCTACATGTTCTGGACATGTCGGATTCGAATAAGCCGGAACTGATGGACTCGTATGATGAGCCATCCGTTGACATCTGGCCCTTGAACGGACAGCCTTATGTCGTCCAGATGTACTCGAATGGATTTCGTGTGCTAGACCTATCAGACCCGGCCAACATCACCCTGGCGGATACTGCGCACTACAACTCTGTGTTAGATTCCATTCTAATTGATGTTGACGGCAAGCCGCTCGTGATAACTGTATCAAAGGGACTCATACAGCAGTATGATGTATCTGACCCATATGACATACGAAGGTCCGGAGCACTCTCCGACAACTTTAACCTACTGGGCGTCAAACACATACACGGGGTGGTGCACAAGGATGACAGCACATACATCCTGGTGGACGCATCCTTTGATGGCATACAGACGTATCTGATTCACCCAGATAGGAACCCCGCCAGAACGTGGGAAGACTTGGACAGTGTGAAACGTGTCAACGTGATATACGAGATGGTGGAGATAGACGATGTCATGTATCATGTGGGATACACACAGGGCCATATAGGATTGTACGAGGGAGAGTCTGACCTGGAGGTTGTCGGGCGCCTCGTAGGATACACGGCACTTGGTATAGACATCCTGCGGGTGGATGGTACAGTATACGCGGTGATAGCCGTAGGCCCAGATGGGATACTCGGCGTACACATCGGTGATGAGGGAGCCGGCAAGTGGACCGTAGGATAACTGCCACCCCAGACTCCGAACTTTACATTCTGGTCAATCAAGATAGGCCTGTATTGTTATCCTGTGTCTTTGGTGAAGGGTGGGACGATGATGCGAATCTGCTCCAAATGTGGACAGTTCATTCTTCATAAAATTCCCGTCCCAGTTTCGCCACGTATATAGCACATTATACAGTGATGTGTAGTATGAGATCTGTCTTCATATTGGGAACAGATACGGGCATAGGTAAGACGTATGCAGCAGTACGCATCATAAGGCACCTGAGAGAGTCAGGTATGAGTGTGGGGGTGATGAAGCCGTATTCAGCAGGCAAGTCCGTCAAGACCGGTGCCAAATCTGAAGATGCCCACATACTTGCCAAAGCTGCAGGTGTGATACCAGATTCAAGTATAAATCCAGATCATCAAGAGATGGAAGCATCGCCATACACCAGATGTGTGATGGGTTATGCTTCACCGGACCCACAGAATATAATACAACAGTACAGAGCGTTAGAGTCCAGATTTGACACCATGGTGGTCGAGGGCATGGGTGGTTGCATGGTGCCCATACTACACGACTATTATATGATGGATCTGGCCCGAGACATGGAACTGCCGGCCATCATAGTCTCAGACAACAAAATAGGCGCAGTCAATCATTGCATGATGAGTGTACATGTATGCAGATTCAGGAATGTGCAGTTAGATGGTATAATATTAAACAAGATGCACCATGATGGATACAACATAGACGTACTACAAAAAAGTCTAGAGGGTATGATGGATGTGCCCATCATAGGTACAATACAGAATGGTATGCTTGTAATGAATCAGAGTGTAGCGACGCCAAAGTAGTAGCCGACGGCAGTAAGGCCCGTACTCCAAGCGCATGAGCCAGCAAATGTATACAGTAAAAACTTTACACTATTCATGTTGAGTATGCCAGCAGGTATGGATACCAACTCACGGACTGCGGGAATGCATCGTCCAATCAGAACTGATTTGTCGCCATATTTGGCAAACCATCTCTCTGCCCGGAGTAGTTTTGACTCAGTAAGCCGTATACGGCGCATGTATTTTAGTAGTCCTGGTCGTCCCACCTTCTTTGCGACTAGAAATATTATATACGCACCCAAAGTAGCTCCGCTTCCGCCAGCCACCCCCACACCTATTATGTGAGGCCAAGCCATCTGAGCTGTAAGTATGCTGTATCCGGCCAGGGGGAATACTATCTCGCTGGGTATTGGGGGCAGTATAGTCTCTAAAAATGCCGCGATGAAGACACCAGGATAGACATTCTCGGCTATTATAGACAAGATTGGTTGTATGAGTGACTCAAACCAGTTCATGGTTCCGTAAGAGTATAGTGTAGCTCCATATAACACTCCTTGCAGTAACCTGCGTATTTTGTGTGATCACAATCATATACTTTTTGTACCACACTATGACATTTTGCGCATGTAGGCATATCTATAGAGATGTGGATTTTTTGATCTTTATTCCGCCCAGAGCTGCAATGATTGCACCTACACCGATAAGCGAGCCACCCTCACCCATGGCTCGAGCCGCAGATTCAGCATCAGCGTTGGCCACCGTATGAGCACCGCCTATAATCACCAAAATTCCAATCGCCAATATTATGACGCCCAAAGGTATGGACGCTTCTTGACGAGTGATAAAGAAGGCCACAAATGCAAGTATTATGGGAGGCATGCCAAATCCTATGCCTCTTGTCATTCCATCTAGTGGGAGAAATCCATCACCGGCACCGCCACCCCCGACTGCCACATCGGCGCCATATATTATGAGCATGGCCAACCCCACAGATGCCATAACAAATCCTGCAACAATAGCCATTGTAGTTTGATTGGTTGGCAATTCACTAATAAATCATCACATCTACGTAGTGTATGATCCTCGGCGTACAGTAATCCCAATTTGGTATCACACATCAAGTATTGGTCTAAATCTGGTGTGTTGTTTGATTAATGGATTGGTGAGATAGCAGCTTGTGGTTTTATGGACTCTAGTATATCCAACAGTTGTGATACGGTGTACTCTTTGTTGTCGTGTATGTTGATGTGGCCTAGTTTTCGGAGGGGTTTTGATATCTTTTTGCCATACATGACAAGATGCGATGCATCATGTGATATTTGTGGGGGCAAATACTCACCAGTAAAGTTTGGTGGGCCCAGTATGTTATACATAACTGCAGGTCCATGTAGTTTGGTACTGCCCAAATCCATACCCGATACGGCACGTATATGCTGTTCAAACTGGGAGGTTGCTGCAGAATGCATTGTGTGATGGCCAGAGTTGTGGACCCGGGGGGCGATCTCATTTATCAGTATTGTGTCATCAGGTAGTAAGAACATCTCTATCCCAAATACTCCGGCTCCCTGGAGTACATTTACAGTCTTCATTGCTATATCAGCAGCTTTATCTGCCAGACTTGGCGATATGCGGGCAGGCGATATGGTCTGGCGCAGTATGTTGTGTTCATGAATGTTCTCAACGGCGGGATAGTGTTCAATTTGCCCAGATATGTTTCGAGATATTATAACGGATATCTCCATCACATATGGCACAAACTCTTCTACCATTAATGGTGTATCACCAAAATAGTCTAGAGCTTTTTGTATGTCGCGTATAGAGTCTACTTTGTAGTTTCCCCGGCCATCATATCCACCTCTTCGGGCCTTTAAGAGTATAGGATAACCAAACTTTGAGGCAGCAGATACTATATCATCGTATGATGATACCATGGCAAAGTCCGGGGCAGGTATGTTATTTTGAGACAAGAACTTTTTCTGTGTATATTTGTCTTGTATTATGCGCAGGGTCTGCGGTGATGGGTTTATCTCCGCAACATCCTGTAGAGACTCTAAAACGTAGCTGTCACCAGACTCTATCTCGTATGTTATGACATCAGATAATGAGGCTAGTTTTTTTATGGCGGCGGCATCATCAAATGAAGCCTGTATCTGTTCTGCGCCAACTTGCGCCGCAGGGCAACCATTTGTGGGGTCCAGTACTATTACTTTGGATATATCACTCATGCGAGAGCTTGCCTGCGTGAGCATCATGCCTAGTTGACCCCCGCCTATAACTCCCAATACCTTACTCATAGTACAACAAGAAAACTCAACTCTAAAAATAGATACTGATTCTTGGGGACTTATCCTTGTAACTATGTTTTAAATACTAATTTTGCATCACAGAGGCAACCAGACACCATGTGGCACAGGAGAAATCGTCCCGGGTCGGTCATTGACGCATCTGATCAAGAGAATGTCCGGGCCGGTGACTATGGCGTGACTGTCCCATATGATCCAACAGGACTCCGACACAACCTATGCATCAAAACACTGTCGCCGCGGGTTGTACGGTTTTAGTGATCTGGATAAACCCCTGATTCTTGCGCGGGGTTGTTGCGTAATTCCACATGATATTGTTTTCGCATGTGCCCTGCCGTGGTTTTACTGGCGGAGCATCCGGGCCTGTACGGTCATGCGCATGACACCATACCGTAGGATGGTATCTCTATCCCACGTATTCGGGCGCACCTGAGTCGGTTCAGCACCTTGATATTCCAGGTGATGGCACGGATCTTACCGAACCGGCGACGGTTGTCCGGTATAATGAACCGGCAATGCAGTTGGTGGCGCTTGGACTCCTCGCCGCCGAAGATACCCTCTATAATTCCACGTTGGCGGTACTCCTCCTCGTTGAATATCTTGGCCGCTCTTCTTCTGTAGGGCTTGCCGCGGTTGACAGAGATACTTCTCTGTTTGATGTTGGGTGTCATCCCCATCTCGAACAGCACCTGGCAGTTGTAATTTGAGTCGTACCCCCGGTCCGCGTGCAAGACGGATGAGCCGGGCAACAGACGCTGTCGTCTCATCTCGTATAGCATGGGCGGCAGCATCTGTTGCCCAACCCGTCTATCTTTCACGCGGACCGGGGGTACGACTCAAACTACAACTGCCAGGTGCTGTTCGAGATGGGGATTATACCCAACATCAAACAGAGAAGCATCCATGTTAACCGCGGCAAGCCCTACAGAAGCAAGGCGGCCAAGATATTCGATGAAGAAAAGTACCACCAACGGGGGATGATAGAGGGGATCTTCGGCGGCGAGGAGTCCAAGCGTCACCAACTGCACTGCCGATTCATTCGACCGGACAACCGCCGCCGGTTCGGCAAGATCCGTGCCATCATATGGAATATCAAGGTGCTGAACCGACTCAGGTGCGCTCAGATACGTGGTATAGAGATACCATCCTATGGTATGGTATCGTGCGTGTGACCGTACAGGTCCGAATACTCCGCCGGTAAAACCACGGCGGGGCACATGCAAAAACAAGATCATATGGAATTACGCAACAACCCCTTCCACCACGGTAACTTTATTACCGATAGGTCGCTCTCCATGTCGCGGGAGGTCTTGTGCCAAGCGACCATCAGTATGCAGATAAAGTCTAGTCGCTCATCTACCGAATGTTGTGGTCGTGACATATGGCCAATCATATATTTAGATCAACTAAAACAGATTTGGAGATTGGTATGCATATTCGATATTTTGCAACTCTGGCAGGTTATGCCCAGCCAGAACTGTAGTATTGACGAGGACCTTCAAAAAGTACCAGATGGATATATGCGCATGGTGGTTATTGCGCAGATATGCCACAGACAGTTGCTGCAGTGGCATGCATATTCTGTACGTGTAGGGATTTTACGCCAGCAGTGTCTCTAGTGTCACCATGAACCTGCCGTCTATGGGGTGGTGGCGATGATTATGCACAAATTGGAATGTCTTGACGTATGATTCGAGATGCCATTTGCTGACACCGCGGTGTTTTCTGAGCCACCATTTTAATAGTCCGGCCCTGCACTCGCAGTTATTTGTATGCACTTCATTGTCCACACCCGAGGCATACTCCCCCTCGCTGTGATTTATCGATAAATGGTCATACCCCAACTTTTCTAAATTCTTGTACGCTTTGTACTCGTCGGTCATGACTCTGGAGCCAAACTCTATATGACTCTGGACCGTTGCAACCAGGCTCTTGCCGTCGCGTGGTACCTCGAATATGGTCCACTCTTCTTGGGTTTCGGTGGCGCGTTGATGATATATAGTTACCATTGGCGTGTTCTTCTCAAACGTTCCGCGTCCGGGCCCGCGGGGCAGGCCGCGGCGGCTGGGCATGGTGCGAGCTTCATCATTATGTGACAGCGGTACGCCCTTGGAAGCCGCCCTGACGTACAGCTCGTCGGTCTCGCATATGCCTGACAGCATCTTCTCCTGTAGGTTGAGTATATGATCCATTATATCACGTATCGTATAGTATGTCGTGCAGTATGTGTGACCTATCGCTTCGGCTATGTAGTTTATGGATATGCCGTTGAGCGGCCCGCACAGGTACATCCAGACCGCCAGCATCCAGTTGCCCATTTCGATGTGTGTATAGTGCAGTATGGTTCCGGTCTTGTCGTTGAATGTTCTGCCGCACCCCTTGCATCTGTACCGCTTCAGTCCCTTGTAGTTGGCGTGTATGTTGATATGTTCTCCAGTACAGTGTGGACAGGCTATACCGTTGGCCCACCGTACTGTCCTGAACAGCTCAGCGACGGCAACGGCATCTGCAAACAGCACCGGCAGCAACAATAACGGACCGGATGACTTGTGAGCGCTTTTGTTCGCTGGTTTTTGGGTCGTGTCATCTGACATTGGAACCTAATGGATCTGCCCATATAGATCTGTTGCGATTTAACTAATTATATAATTGACAGCATACCCGACCACAACATTCGGTAGATGAGCGAGTCTAGTTTGTCCTTGGAGTGAACGGGGGGTCTTCCCCGGTTGCTTGTCTCTTGGCGCGGGCACGGGTGCCCCCGCATCAAATTTGCCACGGTGTAAATCATGAATGATGTCTCGTTGCTGTGTCCTAAATGGTAGTATTTCCAATAGTCCGGTCGTCTAGTATGTTCGCTCATTACCAAATGGGGAGAATCAACGATCAAAAAACCCATCGATCTGATTTCAATGAGGTTAGGATCGAATTACGCAACAACCCCTTCTTGCGCAGCATAGTTAATACGTATCAGTTTGTATGTCGATATAATGTCTAACAATAACACAGCATTGGTAGGAATCATAATGGGGTCCTCATCGGATCGTCGGATTATGCGGGAGGCTGCCGAAGTGCTCGACTCATTTGATATATCACATGAGGACCAGATAGTCTCGGCGCACCGCACACCAACTCGACTACAGGAGTACGCCAAACACGCAGAGGAGTTGGGGCTTCGTGTAATAATAGCAGGGGCTGGTGGAGCAGCGCATCTGCCAGGTATGATATCATCTTTCACCACAATACCGGTGATAGGTGTTCCCATACTGGTGTATGCAGACAAGGGTCTTGGCGGCAGGTTCTCAGCTTTTGGTGGTCTAGATGCCTTGTTATCCATATCGGAGATGCCATCAGGTTCGCCGGTGGGGACGATGGGCGTAAACAAGGCAAAGAATGCAGGTATATATGCAGCCATGATCCTGGGAAACGAGTTTAACCACATACGTGAAGCGTTAAAAAGATACAAAGAACAGAGATACAACCAAGTTCTAGCCGAGTCCAGAGAACTCAAAGATGAGGGTCTTGCCTAGATGCATTATACCATAACAAACACCCAATGCAGAGACCTCTAATAATCAGAGTTGCATCATAAACAACTCCCAACACACCACATTATATTTATGTAGTTTACGTCAGATTATCATACATCTAAGGCCAAACACCTCTTGTCATAAAGGCAGCATGGACTCGTTTGACGGCGACAGACATTGTGGCACGTCGCATATCCACCTTCTTGTCTAAAGAGATGTCGTAAGAGTCATCGAATCCATGAATAAGGTGTGCTTCCATCTTGGAGGCCACCTCTTCAAATGACCAATAATAACCCATGTTATTTTGAACCCACTCATAGTATGATATTGTGACTCCGCCGGCATTTGCGAGTATGTCGGGTATAACCTGAACACCCTTCTCGAACAATATTGGGTCAGCGTCAGGGAGAGTGGGGCCGTTAGCAGCCTCGCCTATAATTTTGCATTTGATATCTTCAGCTATATCAGTGGTAATCTGATTTTCAAGGGCGCCGGGAATCAAGACATCGCAGTCAGCAGTCAATAGTTGCACAGTCTCTACTTTTTCACTATTTGGGAACCCAACTACAGTACCCGTCTCACTTTTATGTCTCTCCAAATCCGACATCTTTGCACCATCGGCAATCAGTATACTTCCCTTTGTGTCTGAGGCACCTTTCACTACGCAACCCATCTGTTCAAGATACTTACCTGCAAAGGTGGATGCGTTCCCAAAGCCCTGTAGTACCACACTGGATCCCTTTAGATGCATGCCGGTCTTTTTGGCTGCCTGACGCACACAGTACGCAGTACCTAGGCCAGTGGCGACGTTGCGCGCCTGCGAGCCGCCCATGTTTAGTGGTTTTCCAGTTATTACCCCAGGTTGATGTGTCTTGTTGTTGAGCTTTCCGTATACATCCATAATCTCAGCCATCTCATTTCCGGTGGTATAGACATCGGGGGCGGGAACATCTTTGTTCGGACCCAATATCTCAGATATCTCAAATGCAAATCTACGGGTTATTCTCGCAAGTTCCCCACTACTGAGGTTTTCAGCCTTTGGATTGACATAGACAGCTCCCTTGCCGCCACCCATAGGAATGTCAGCCAAAGCAGTCTTCCAAGTCATCCATGCAGACAGCGCCATCACTTCACGTTCTAAGTACTGTATGCCGCCTTGGGGATCTAAATAGCGAATACCACCTTTGTATGGTCCACGGTCATTGTTGTGTTGACTCCTAAATCCAATAAATACTCGCAGTTTACCATCATCCATTACAACTGGTATCTTTACTCGCAACACCCTGTTGGGTGTGGCCAAATACGCTCTTACGCCAGAGTCATCAATTCCCAATATATCACAAGCATCATTGAGTTGCTTTGTGGCACTCTCAAATGGATCGTTAGCAGTCACTCTATTTCACTGCTTAAAATACACATTTAAAGGTAGTGGCATATCTGGGGGTATACACTCAGGTCCATCCCTTTCTGTACCCACAGGTATGCCAGTTATCCACACATCTGAAACAGTCTTGTACTAGGCGGCTATCGTTACATTACCTGACATAGCGGCGGATTCTTCAAATATGTTCCAGTCTGGATTCTTGGACAATTCCACTATGCCTTTCCATGGTACAATGCCGCGCTTCTGGCAGGTGCGCGTATAGCTCACCAAAATTGAAAATACGTGCATGCCCGTGCTAGTCATTAATTTGTGGCGCACGTTGCGCTGCAACACTATGGTGTCACGTATATCCAACTCAACGGGGTTATTGTTAGGAGGCATTCCTTTGTACCGCAGGAACGTAAACAGGTTCGGTGACGCGTTGTGTATGGTGGCGGCCATTGGATGGCCCCCGTATCCATCTGCGATACTGCACAGCTGTCGTTGCAGAGACAGGCAGTATTCGGGAGGGGCCGTATCCATGTATTTGATGCGTCTATACATGCACAGGAGCCGCCGGTACTGTATGTACGGAACGCTTCCCCTCTTTGCTTTTATGGCGGCTTTCTCGGCCATACGTAGTATGTGCACCCAGCACCGCTGAACAATGCGGAAACTGTTGTATCCTGCGTATCCGTCCACTATTACGGGTTTATCCAAAAGTGCGCTAAAGTGTATTTCGGGTATTGCACCGGCCCTACTTGCGGCCACCAGTACATATGTGGCATCAGGTATTGATGCCATCCAGGCATACCCCCTCTTACCGTATATCTTTAGTACTGTCTCGTCTAAATGGACGTACAATGCCAATATGATGTATTTCAGTATGTTTTGGTATGTTTTTTCCAGTGTCAGTGTTGCAATGGCTTTGCGCGCGTTCCATATGGTATTTGGTGATATCTCAAAATCATACATGTCTCTAAAATAGACAGACATTGTCTCATCAGTTGCACGTGTACCAAAGTATTCCACTACAAAACCGCGAGCCTTGGGACCGAGTGCCGTACCGGCAATAAGGGGACTGTCGGCTTCTGTAACGTGTCCGCATCTGTCGCATTTACACCGTCCCACTACAATCGTACCAGCCACTATACTTATTCTGTCTCCATCAAAATCATACATTTGTCGTACAACCGGTCGCAATATTATCACGTGTTCGTTGCCACAGTTGGCGCACCGGTGTATGTCGTATCGTTTAGTATATTCAGAACGGTTATGATGCGAGATGCCCTTGTGGCCCTGTGGCGGACCCGCTTTGCGACTATTCAGGTCCACATTAGGATCGTTCTTGGTGGAAGTATCGTTTTTGTTTGCGGCGTTGTCATCGGCGTTGTCATCGGCACTCTCAGAATCCAGAAGGGCTTCCTCTTTCTGGAACTTTTTTCTCTCGGCATTATACATTGACCCTGTAGATGAAGGCGCGTTTTCATTTTCATAATAGTTGAGGCGTCGCACCAAATATTCAATCTCAGATTCGTATCGGTCAATCATTGATGCCTTTTCCTCTTTCAATTGAATTACTTGAGCCCTGAGTTCCGTATTCTCTTTTTCTAAAAGATCGATTTTCTGGTATATTTTTCTCAATTCCTTTCTGAGTAGTGCAGAATCTCCCATTAAATCATCCAAATTTGATACCAGCTTTAAATCTTTCTATTCAAATCTGCCCCTTATGGGTGGACCTGAGTGTATACGTTTTATAGACGATTAGGCATTTAAACGGGTTAAGAGAAAATATATTGTGAAAGTTCGCACACTTGACGACTTTGATCTGGTGGGCAAGACAATATATCTTCGAGTCGACATGAACTGCCCCATAGATCCACTTACAGGTGATATAATTGGTACCAAAAGAATCGAGGAGGTGGCAGAGACGCTCCATGCCATGAAAGACTCAAAAGTGGTTCTGGCATCACACCAAGGCCGTGTGGGAAATAGTGACTATACTGGAATGAACAAACATGCCGTTGTTCTAGAGCGTATGCTTAATCGAAAGGTCAAATATGTGGAAGATGTTATTGGTGTGGCCGCTCATAATACAATAAAAGACCTAGAAGATGGAGACATTCTATTACTGGACAATCTAAGATTGTGTGCCGAAGAGAATTACGAGTTTACTCCACACAACGCTGCCAAAACCATTATGGTGCAACGTTTGGCAAAACTATTCGACCTGTGCGTATTGGACTCGTTTCCCAGCGCCCACAGGTCCCACCCGTCCATAGTGGGCTTTCCGCAAGTAATACCTGCATGCGCAGGTCGCATAGCTGAAAGAGAGATAAGAAATCTCAACGAGATAATGACCGTTGCAAAGGCTCCCCATGTTGTAGTACTGGGTGGAGCTAAAGTTCCAGACAGACTTGAGGCAATTCGATTACTCATACAAAACGGTCGTGCCGATCATATATTACTGACTGGCGTTATTGGAAATGTCTTCATGCGGGCGCAGGGACGTATACGATACCCTCTGGGAATAAAGTTTGAGGATGATGTGGTGCGAAAAGCCCATCGTTTGATTGGTGAATATCCTGATGTCTTCTCAACACCCGTAGATGTGGCAGTACGTGAGAATGACACACGCCTGGAGATGGATGTCCGCAAACTTGTGGAGGGTGAACAGATAGTCGATGTCGGCCCCAAAACTGTAGAGCATTATTCAAAGATAATTTCTAGTGCGGGAACTGTATTTATCAGCGGACCTGCCGGGAACTTTGAGATGGAGGGCTTTGATGTGGGAACAAGGGATCTCTTACGGGCCGTCTCCAAATCCATGGCCACCACAATAGTCTCCGGCGGACATCTGACTGCCGCTCTAAAAAAATATGGCATGGATGCACACATAAATCATATCAGCACTGCGGGCGGGGCTTTGGTGTTGTATCTTACCGGCGCCAAACTGCCCATGATACAGGCACTTGAGAGTGCAAGTGAACGATTATCTACTGCGTAACAGAAACGCCGCAGATTATACAGACGCGAGGCTCTTCTGAATGTAGTGGAATCTGACCACACTCTTTGCACTGTACTAGTTGCAGAGGCGTAAACAGTTTCAGATACATGGTAGTAAAATTTTGAGCGATATTTCGAACTACTCCTGTCCTGCACAAGTTTTGAAAGTCGTCTTCCACATCATCTACTGAGCATGCTGCTTCAACCATGTCATCTTTTATCATGATGTCTAAAACTTGATCGTTGGTAAACGTCAGATCAGGATCATTAAAATGTTCATATATCACGCGCCGTATGGCCAGCGAAGCATCCATCAGTATAATCCTGCAGCTTCTTCTTTGAGTGACTCTACAGAATCATGATTATGTTTGGCTAGATACGTATACAGAGCAAACTTTAACGTCTTTAGTGGTAGCAAGGCACACTTTATCCTGACGGCCTGTAGATGTTCAAGTCCCAACTCGCCAAGTAAATCATGTTTTGATATGTCACGCGCCTCATCTAGACTCTTACCCTTTGTAATCTCTGTTAGTACAGACGAGCAGGCCATGCATATGGCGCATCCCTTGCCATGAAACTTGATGTCTGATATTTTGGAGTCGTCTATCTTTAGATCTATATCTACACTGTCGCCGCAGAGTGGATTGGCATCATGATGCGTTGCATCCGGATTATCCATCTTGCCAAAGTTTACAGGATTTCGAGAATAGTCTATAATCATCTCATGGTATATGTCTCGACTACTCAAGTTTGAACACCCTTGCTACCTTTTGTAGTGCGTCAATTAGTACATCTATCTCATCGGTGGTATTGTATATGTAGAAACTGGCTCGGGAAGTGGCGGCCACATCTAACTCTTCCATCAATACCTGAGCGCAATGATGCCCTGATCTGATGGCTACTCCCTCCTCATCCATTATGTGTGCTACATCATGAGGATGTACATCTGCAAAGTTGAATGATATGACCCCTCCCCGTTCTTTTATATCTGTAGGACCGTATATGGTAATTCCTGGAATTTTGCGCATACGATTTAGTGCGTACGATGTAAGCTCCATCTCGTGCATTCTTACATTGTCCATACCTATGCCTTCAAGATAGTCCACGGCCGCACCTAACCCTATCACATCTGCTATGTTGGGAGTTCCTGCTTCAAATTTATACGGCAAGTCATTCCATGTGGACTCTTGCTTGTGGACCTCACGAATCATATCTCCGCCCCCATGGAACGGACTCATCTTCTCCATCATATTGTGACTTGCATATAAAACACCTACTCCCGTGGGTCCCATCATTTTGTGTCCACTAAATGTAAAAAAGTCACACCCAAGCGAGCTGACATCCACTCTCATGTGTGGTACTGCCTGTGCCGCATCAACAAGTGTGTGTATGCCTGCCTCCTTACATTTGGATATTATTGCAGGAGCGTCTGTAATTGTGCCCAAAACATTGGACATCAAACTAAATGTTACCATCTTTACATTACCTTCTGCTATGTAATCGTCTAACCTATCTAGTATGAGTCGACCTTGGTCATCTATGGGTATGTACTTTAGTGTGGCGCCTTTCTCTTTGCACAGTAGCTGCCATGGCACTATATTGGAGTGGTGTTCGTACTCTGTAGTTACAATGACGTCTCCTTTAGCGATGTTGGGCCGACCCCATGCGTACGCCACCAGATTGATTCCCTCAGTTGTACCTCTTACAAATATTATCTGCCTTCTGTCTTGTATGTTTATGAATCTGGCAATGCGGTCCCTAACTGACTCGTACTTTTCAGTCGCTTCTTCGGCCAAAGCGTATACGGCTCTGTGTATATTGGCGTTGTAACCTTTATAGTAATTTGAGATGGCATCCACCACATAGTTTGGCTTTTGAGTCGTGGCCGCATTGTCTAGGTATACTAGCGGCTTGCCATCCCGAACAGTTCTGGTTAGTATGGGGAAATCCTTTCGTATATTAAGCAGACTGACTTGCATTATACCTCCACATATACCTCCCCATACTCTATTTTAACGTTAAATACTGATATTGGCTCTACAGCTGGAGGGTTTAAAGGCTCACCTGTATTCACATCAAAGACCGATAGATGCAGGGGGCAACGTACGCCATCTGGTGAGACAAAACCACAACTAAGGTCCGCATCTTCGTGTGTGCATATACGATCTGTAACGGATATGGTATCTGATATGCGACATACCATCAACTGACGACCTGCAATGTCCTTTGCTAGAACACTGTTGTCACTAATCTCATCTTGGTTACATATCTTTTCCCACATGTCATCTCCTATACTTGTAATGTTGTTCGATTTCGGCATTTTCATTGTAGCGGACCTCTTCCACCTCTACAAACTTTCTCAACTCCTCATCGGTGTTTATGGATAAGCTGCGACCCTTCCATTTTGACTCTATAAGATGAGAAATCCAAGCACGAATTTGTGTGGACATACGACGAGATAGTGGCTCTAAGAACCCCTCCACAATAACCCTCTCGGCGCCCTCACGACTCAAACATCTGGACATTAGATAGAATATTTGCTCTTCATCTATCTGGGCCACAGATGCAGAGTGGGTGGCCTTCACATCGTTGGTCAGTATCTCTAGGCCAGGTATGGCGTCAGACTTGGCATCACGACTAAGTAATATTGATCTGCCTGACAGATACGAATTCGACTTTGTTGCATCCGGATTTATTCTTATCATCCCCTTGAATAAAGACCGAGACTTGTCTCGCAGTATGGATTTTTCGGTAATACGACCTTCCGTATGTGGCTGGCTGTGTATCATCTCCGACTGTATGTCAAATGACTGAGAACTATTGCCAAATACAACTTCTGAGTCATTGGCAGAGGCACCACTGCCGTTTAGATGATGCGCTACTCTGTATCTGGATAATTGTGATCCAAACAGTCCTAAATACGAATTTGTTTTGGAGTCCCGTGCCAACTCGGTCCTCCGCGTAGAAAAATTGTATGACTCTAGATTCATCATCTGTAATGTGGTGATATCCATCTGGGTACCTTCACCTATTATGCAGTTTAGAAGTTCTAGATATGCTTGATTGGTGTCGCCCCCGTATAACTCCTGTACTACCTTGACATCACTGTTCGCTCCTGTTGATATGACATTTCGTGATATTACTGATATGCCATCATCAGTAAGTGCCGATACTATGTGGATTGGTTCTGATATTATTGTGTTGTCTGGTATATGAACAAAAACACCTGTATTGAAGGCCGCATTATTCAAAGCAGTGAACCTATCTTCGGACGATGATGATGATTTTAAAGCTGACTGGAGGATCTCTGAATACTTTGATACTGCTTCTGATATGGGTAATATGGTAACTCCTTTTGATAACATATCTTCGGTCAGTTGTACTTGTACCTGAGTGCCGGTCTGCAACGCATACGACTCTGTCTTTAAATCTTCAAGACGCCGTACTAGTATGGGCGGCCTGCCTTCATTTGTATCGTTTGATACGGATATATCTTGAGGGTTCATCTTTGCTGCATCCGTATATTTGTTGTACAACGGTGATGTCTCCAACGGCAGATTGTCGTATGTGGCAAGAGAGTCTTGACGGTACTTGCGCAACCACTGAGGCTCGTTTGATAGGGCTGATATTGATTTTATATGTTGCACATCCAGCAGCGATAACGATTTTGTCATGTAGGCCTAGCCCACCGCGTCATCCATCTCTAGTTTTATCAGACGATTTAATTCTACGGCATACTCCATAGGGAGTTCTTTTGTGAACGGCTCCATGAATCCATTTACTATAAGTGATAATGCATCCTCTTCGCTAAACCCTCGTGTCATTAGATAGAATATCTGCTCATCTCCAATCTTACCGACCGTGGCCTCATGTGTGATGGTGGCATCGTTTTCATTTATCTCCATGTATGGGTAGGTATCTGTCTTTGATGTGTCATCTAAAAGGAGCGCATCACAACGTACGGTGGACTTTACACCAGTGGCTCCACGAGCTACATTGAGTAGTCCCCTGTATGTTGCGCGACCATCTAAACGACTTACCGACTTTGATGTTATCTTGGAGGTGGTATTGGGTGCTAAATGAACCATCTTTGCACCTGTATCCTGATGTTGGCCTTTACCTGCAAAGGCTATGGATAGCGTCTCACCATATGCACGCTCGCCTAGCATGTATACTCCAGGATACTTCATAGTTATCTTGCTACCTATATTCCCATCAATCCACTCTACGGTGGCACCATCATACGCATATGCGCGTTTTGTCACCAAATTATACACGTCGTTGCTCCAGTTTTGTATTGTGGTGTAACGCAGACGGGCATCTTTAAGAGCCACCAACTCTACCACTGCTGAGTGTAGTGACTCAGATGAGTATACTGGTGCAGTACACCCTTCAATGTAATGCACTTCGGCACCCTCATCCACTATAATTAATGTTCTCTCAAACTGTCCTATGTTCTCCGCATTAATTCTAAAGTATGCTTGGAGGGGCATGTCGACCTTTACGCCTGGAGGCACATATATGAAAGACCCACCACTCCATACTGCACTGTTTAGAGCAGCAAATTTGTTGTCCTCTGGGGGAATAATCTTGCCAAAGTACTTTCTGAATATATCTGGTTTCTCTTTTAGGGCAGTGTCTGTGTCTAGAAATATTACTCCCTGCTTCTCTAAATCTTCGCGCAGATTGTGGTATACCACCTCGGATTCGTACTGTGCGCCCACGCCCGCCAAAAACTTCTTCTCGGCTTCGGGTATGCCCAACTTGTCGAATGTATTCTTTACATCTTCTGGTACGTCATCCCAATTTTTTTCTGTCTTATCAGCAGCCTTTGCATAGTAGTATATGTTTTGAAAGTCTATACTTGAGAGGTCTGCTCCCCAACTTGGCATTGACTTCTTCATGAATATATCAAAGGATCTCAATCTAAAATCTAGCATCCACTGTGGCTCTTCCTTCATCTTACTGATTCCTATTACTGTATCCCGCGACAATCCCCTCTTGCTTAGATGTACATACATCTCGGTGGAGTCCTTAAAGTCATACTTCGAATAATCCATCTCAAAGTTTTCAGTAGCCATACTCTTTGATACCACATACCATAATAAAAATACTAGCAAAAATAGGTTTAGCTAAATATATGATGAAACTATTTTTATAGCGAAAAACATATCTATTATATGCAGAGTTTTTTTCTTCAAGAATCTAATTTTGGTAATACTATATCTCAAACTGCTACACGCATAATGAATGAGCTCACCCCCGAGCTACCTCATTCAGACTTTATTACAGATATGGCTTTTATTATGATTGTTGGCGCCATAGTGACTCTCGCATTCTTCAAGATAAATCAACCTATCATTATTGGGTACCTGTTTGCCGGAATGCTTTTGGGACCCATATCGCCACTGTGGACTTTGATATTTCAAGAGTTTGGTGTGTCATGGACACTGAGTGAGGGCGGTAGTATTCTAGGTGATCTCACTACATTACACATCTTTGCGGATATAGGTGTTATACTATTACTGTTTGTTATAGGAATTGAGTTCCCATATGCAAAGATTCGTCGTATAGGTGGTGTGGCTATAGGGGCAGGTTCCATTGGGCTGTTCTCTGCATTAGGGGCGGTCTTTTATGTGGCCAGCGCCTTGGGTCTGAGCTTTATGGACTCTTTGTTTATTGCTGCGGCATTGTCGATATCAAGTACCGCCGTAATAGTAAAGATGCTGGAAGATATGGGTCGTATAGAAAACAAATCTTCGCTGATGATCTTGGGCATTCTAATCGTTGAGGATGTCATAGCAGTTATACTAATATCAACACTACAGTCAGTGGGACTGGCCGGAACAATATCTGTCGAAGGGCTGATTGTGGTGGTTGTAGTAGGTGTGGGTTTGATTGTGGGTACCTTTACGATAGGTATGCGCATAATCCCATCACTCATAGACCGCGTGGCATCCACTGAACATCGTGAGATACTGTTACTGTCCGTGTTGGGACTATGCTTTGGCTATGCTCTACTGGCTAATATGGTAGGCCTGTCTGTTGCTATAGGTGCGTTTCTAGCTGGCGTGTTGGTGGCCGAGTCAAAATCTGCCAACGTATCCAAGATATTGACACGTCCGATCAAAGATATGTTTGTGGCAATATTCTTCATCTCGACAGGGGCCCTTATGGATATGTCACAACTGGGTGACTACATATGGTTGATTGCAGCTTTGATTGGTGTGGCTACGTTTATGAAGTTTGGAGGAAGTATTGTTGGAAACCTACTATTCAAACAGAGTCGTTCATCATCCATACGTGTGTCTACTGCACTTGCCGCACCCAGAGGTGAGTTTTCAATTGTCATAGTAAAGGCAGGTGTGGAGATTGGTGCCGCAAGTGCATTTTTGTTCCCATTGATTGGTGTCATATCTATAATTACATCATTCATGACGCCATTTGTCATGAAGGCCGGAGATAAGGTTGTCTCAACAAAAGAGGTTGAAAATGCGTAGGTGGTTTGGAGGTTTACGTAAAAAGAACGACCCACATAATCCTGCTCTGGAGGAGTTGTTGAGTTTGGCACATGATGATGTTGGCTCTTTTGATATGGATGGCATTCCCATATCGCTTATAACATTTGATAGAGATAGATTCGCCAAGACGATGGGGTGGTATGAGGAGTCTGGCTCCATGTCCTCAAGTATAGATACTAATTTGAATATACTCTCTGATGGATTGGGGCACACATTTGTATGGCTATACTTGTCCTTTAGAAATGGCAAGACTGAACGTATACTGATTGATGCCGGCAAGCATTTGTCATTCTTTGAGATATTGGCAGAATCAGGAATATTGGCCATACATACAGATGGCGACCCTACATTGCAAGACAAAATGATGACGATACAGATTCCACAAAGACAGAGGGCTGAAGAAGCCTTGGAGCTAATAAAAAAAGGACTGCAGTTATAATGCAGTCGCCGGGATTTGAACCCGGGCCGCGAACTTGGCAAGCTCGCATAATAACCAAACTATACTACGACTGCTCTGACTTCATGCGGGGAATGGGGTATAATTGTTTTTAGTGTCCATATTATGATGTAATGTATATGAATCCTATACTGTACGAAAAGATGTCTCAAAAGGTCAAAGAGATCACTGAACAAGTATCGCAGATGCGCGTGCTTGCAGAGATGCTGGGCTATGATCCCACCGAAGAGTTCATACGCGGAATGATAACGGGCAGGTTATATAACTCGTTTATATATCAAAGTCGAAGACTACAAAAACGCAATCCCACCAACGATGAAATGGCTGAGTTTTCTGATCTGATCAAATCCGTTTGGCGCATATACTAAAAAGTACTTCTGCAAAGTTAAAACATCATACATCACACACTGACCCATAATCTAGTAGGCATGTTGTTACCATGTCTTTAGACAAAAATGTCTGAGTTAACTCTGATTTTTTCATAACTAAACGCTGCTGGAGGGACCTGTGAAGATAATATGCTATGGTTTTAGCGGCACAACACGAATAGTGGGAGTGCCTGGCAATTTTACACAGGCATTCTTGAGTGCTCTTTTGGCAGCCTCAATGTGAGGTTCATTTACATGCATCTCCATGATTATCTGGCCTCGCTTTACCCGAGCGGCTAGGCTTACCGCCTTGCCCCAGGCGCGTCGCATTCCTTCTTGAAGCCTGTCGGCACCTGCAGTAGCAATCATCTTGTTCTCCCGTAGTAGATTGTGTGGATATATGCGTAGTCTGGAGAAGTAGGCCGATTCGCCAGTGGTCTTCTCTAGAGCCTTATTTGCAGTAAGACGGCATGCCTCAATGGCCATATGTCGGATTTGGACCTTCTCATTTATGAGCAATTGTACCGAGTACTCGTAGTCGCCCCGTTTGCCACCATGGAATTTGGCTATCTTGGGCTGTGGCTTTCCCTTGATGTACTCCTTGCGTGTGAAAGGCTGCCCTGACCACTTTCTATAGTTAGCACCATGCATATCATTTGTAGCAATATGGGTGTATTTTAATGGTTGGCTGAATCTCTGGGATACTTTTTGTATATGCGCCACAAAATCACTGAACCCGCCACTAATGTGACAATCCAGAATATTCGTTCCAATTGAGGATCAATCTCCACATTGGTGGGTTGTTATGGCGGTAAATATACCACTCGAATTCTGATCTTGGCAAACCTGCAGTATGTGCCTCTGTGTTGTCATGACTACTTGCCGTGTAATGTAGCAACAGAATGTACTGAGGTCTACTCCAAAGTACACAGTTAGTGGCGAGAATTGATTCTTCAAAAATGGATACATACTATGCGTTGTCAAAAGCATCTCTGTCTACACATATGTGAGGCTTTCCTGTGAATTGATGGACTATATGTTATCGGACCTGTCTTGGAGAACTGTTGGCGGAGTGTATTATATGATAAAGTCATTCTACAGTCAAAAGCCACTACAAAAGTCATAACACATCTGCAGATAATTTGACAGATTTTGTTCTTTAGAGACCACCCTATTACATGATGCTAAACTTAGTCCTTTGGATTATTCTGCATATTTGAAAGAACCTTATAGTGTAATAGTATTTTGACATCGAGAAGTTGGACAGTATTGTAATTCAAGGTGTACTGATGGGAGACTGTATTCGTGTAAGTGATACATCCTCCGCCCAAAAGTTGAGCCTGGATGGATACGGCGACGATGAGGATGGGGCTTATAATCTAAAACCGTTTGAGGCACTATATCTTATGGCCATGAATAAAATGTCGATTACACAGGATGATGTTTTGCTGGGATTTGATGACCTGTTAGAGTTTTGTCAAGAAGAGGATCCTGATATACTCTCCAAGTATCTAATATATCGAGATCTGCGCACCCGGGGCTATGTGGCAAAGGACGGGTTTGGCTTTGGTGTGGACTTTCGTGTGTATGATCGGGGTGACTTTGGAGTAAAGGGTGCACAATTCTTGGTATTTGGTTTGGATCAGGGCGATCGTGAGCGGGCCGGAAAGTTTTGTGATTCAATAGATGAGATAACAAAGATGGGAAAGGAGCCTGTAGTTGCTGTCATTGAGAGCAGGGGAGAAATAATCTACTACAAAACAAACAGGATTACCTTTGAGAATAACAAGCCTTAACCATCTATGGCCCACCCAAATGAGTATTTTATTAACCCATTTTCAGATGCATCTGCAAAGTCATAAACGTCAAACCGCCTTACATTATTCTCCCACAAATCTTGAAAATAACTCTTCTTTTTTTGTAATCTCTTCTCGTCTTCCCATGAAGTGAATACATCCACACTCTCGAATTTTTTCCGTCTCTTTAAAAACGATTTTGATATAATTCCATCATACAGTACAACGTTCCCACTACTGTCCTCAAAGAATCCCATCTCCTCCAATGTATTATCTGAATCCTCGTCTTCGTGCGGTGTGGCTATGCGAATTATTATCTGCTGATTTCGTAACATCTTCTCTACATGGTATAACTCTTTTGATGTTTGATTTCGTGTTTGGCCCTGGCTTACAAGTACATTGGATACCATCTCAGAATCTTTAACACGAAATGTACGACCTGCAACTATGTTCATAGTAAAGTCTATTGGTGTGCCTCCCCGTGCACCTATGATTGATGTTAACGTCTCCAAAGAGAAAGAGTTTGTGGATTTAGAAAGCATTGTGCAGTTCTGTATGCACGGAATGAAAAAATCCTGTACAATGTCATCAGATTCGCTGTCATATCCTATCTTTAAGTCTAGATTGCGCAGCATACTATGATTATGTAATAAAATGTGATAAAAACATATTCACAAAACCCCTGTGTTATGCCACCCTACAGCAACATACTTGTACCAATGGTGATTTATTTAAAGTTGAAAGATAGATCGAGTTAAATCTATATGATGCAGTATAAATTATTTTTTTGTATTTTTTTATATGACCTAAATAACCCACATTTATAACAAAATAATTATTTTAAATACAGTTAATTTTATTAATAATTTATTTACGACTTTGAATTTACAAAATTATGTCATTACTAAGTGTGTTAGTATGCATATGTCTACCCTAGTAACTTATTATTATGATGCTGAGGCAACAAATTCATTCTTGAGTCTTGAATATGGGCATGTCTTTGCGTTTGGTTGATATATCCTATAATTTGTAGTAAGCATGTGGATTGCAAAGAGATAATAAGGAATATTTCACCGAATCGTATTATCTAAGATGGAGTGGATGTGCTAGATGACAGATACCGATGGAGATCACACAAAGTCTCAAAAACTTATGTCGCAGATAGAGGCGTTTGGCCTGAAGCCTCGTAAAGTGTTTCGTAACATGTCTGCTGAACGTCTTACCGAGATTTCGATAAAAAATGACAATGGTGTTCGTACCACAACCGGAGCTGTGGCAGTAAGGACCGATAGATTCACCGGACGCGCCCCCAACGATCGATTTATAGTGTATGATGATGTCACAAAAGACACAGTAAATTGGAACAAAATAAATCGCAAATTTTCAACTGAAGCGTTTAACAAAATACTGGACAGGATGAAATCTCATATAACTGATAAAGATGTGTATGTCTTTGATGGGTTTGTTGGTGCGGATCCTCAACATCGCCTTAAAATTCGTGCAATAACTGACCATGCGTGGCAGAGCCTCTTTTCCAGCAGGCTGTTTGTTGGGCCTACCAAAGAGGAGTTGGAAGGCCATGAACCCGAATTTACCATAATCTCACTAAATGACTTTAAAGTAGTTCCTGAAATTGATGGTACCAAAAAGGATGTATTTATTTTGATAAATTTAGCCCAAAGAGTAGTGCTTATCGCTGGCACTAAGTATGCTGGCGAACTAAAAAAATCAATGTTTTCTGTAATGAACTTTTTGTTGCCTGCTAGAGATGTCTTTCCCATGCACTGCTCAGCCAACACCGATGCAAAGAATCACACAGCTCTATTTTTTGGACTGTCTGGAACCGGAAAGACTACTTTGTCTGCAGACAACAATCGCATGCTCATAGGGGATGATGAACATGGTTGGTCTGAGAGTGGAGTGTTCAATTTTGAGGGTGGCTGTTATGCAAAGTGCATCAATCTAACGTACGAAAATGAACCTCAAATATGGAATGCCATTAGGGATGGTGCCATACTTGAGAATGTAATTGTGGACTCAGATGGTAATCCGGACTTTAATGACAGCTCCATTACGGAGAATACTCGAGTTGCATACCCATTACATCATATACCCAGAGCAGTAATACCTAGTGTCGGATCTCATCCATCTGTCGTGGTATTTCTAACCGCCGACGCCAAGGGTGTACTGCCGCCTATATCTAAACTTACTCGGGAGGGTGCAATGTATCATTTTATGTCTGGATATACCAGCAAGCTGGCGGGCACTGAGCAGGGTGTAAAGAAGCCCAGATCTGTATTTTCAGAATGTTTTGGTGCTCCATTTATGCCTCGTCCTGCTGAATTATACGCCAATATGTTGGCTAAAAAAATAACAGAACATAATACCGAGGTGTACCTGATAAACACCGGATGGTCTGGAGGGCCATACGGAGTAGGACATAGAATCTCCATAAAGTATAGCAGGGCTATGGTTACTGCTGCACTAAACGGAGATTTAAAATGCGTGGAATATCGTCACGACTCCATATTTAATCTCGATGTCCCAATGACATGTCCTGGAGTCCCTGACGAACTCTTGGATCCTAAAAATACGTGGACAGATAAAGATGCATACTATGCGCAGGCAAACCGTTTGGCGGATAAATTTTTGACTAACTTTGCAAAATTCAAAGATGTATCATCAGATATTCGTAACGCGGGCCCTTCTAGGAACAAACACCGCAAAAACTCCTAACATTCCAGATATGATGGCTACTATGACCACCTGCCGCCACGGCATAATTATGTCAGACCATATTGATCTCTCTTCGGTAACTGTATCGACTATTATAGAGTCGTAGGTGGTGTAACTCTGTGTACCTATGGATATATCTACTTGTATCTGGTATACGCCATTTTCATAAACCCTCACAGACGAGCTCTTACTTGGAGTTACTGATGCCTCATAAGTGTGACCACTGCGACTATTGAGCGTTATCTTTGCAAAGTCCCATCTGTCTATATATGATACCTCTAGGTGTAGTATGCCATTCTCTTGATTCACGTGTATGGTTCCATTACTGTGGTGAACTTTTATGGGTACGGTGTGTGTTATGTTGTCATATGTTAAGATCATACGGGCATCGGCTGTCATCTCATCTTTCACTGTTACAAATATTGTATCATCTATAATTTTATGTGAAATGTAATCACTGTTTGGTTCAAAATGTATTGATACATCCTCCAACGCATTACCAGATATGGTTCGAAGGTGTATGGGTATGATGTCTGATGATTGTAGTGGTGTTATACTAGCAGATAGTATGGACGGATATGTGATTAAATCTGTAGTCAGCACAGAGTAGACATCAAGACGCCCAGAGCCTGCATTGTGGGGGTCTTCCCATGATCCCTTTTGGTCGATTACAGCATCTGCAGTACTGGTCAATATAGACCGTATATCTTCTATGGTTAGTGATGGGTGCTGTTGAAGTAACAGTGCGACGGCGCCAGTGACATGAGGTGTGGCATAGCTAGTTCCAGAGACTATCTCGTATCCACCAGATATTGCAGTGGTGTTGATATGTACTCCCGGAGCCATTATGTCTGGTTTGATGAATGGTAATGTCGGCCCTCTGGAACTAAACGGTGCTACATGATCTGGATCATGTAAAAACAGCAGGCGGGCTTGCGCATTGGGCAGCATCTCTATTATATCTCGCCCATCTTCTTGGCTTATGGATATTGTTGGTATTCGAGGCATATAATCTGGCTCTGTAAAATTATGTATCAACTCACCATAAAACATACCTTCTTTGTTGTTGAATATCATTATTGCCGCTGCTCCTGCATCTGCAGCATTATTCTCTTTTATGGAAAAGTATAACAATTCACCTGGTATGTCGCTACCACGCTCTGCCAATACCACTGCACCGGTTACATTCAACTCCGTAAAGTCACTCTCCCTTGCATACCCGGCGTATATAATGTGGGACTCGACAGGGCTTGGAGGTACTGCCGATCCAACCATGGGTATGGCTACATATGGAATATCGTTAATCTGCAGTATGGCTACACTACTAGATGTTAGATTATTGTATGTGGCGCCCACTGTTATTGCTGGCGGACTACGTCCAGGACTGCCAATTGTACTCTGCTGAGAACCATCATTACCTGCAGCAGCGATTACTATTACGCCTTTGTCTACCGCCTCGGCTATTGCTTTATCTATGGCATTATTAGTCTTATTTACGCCTAGACTGATATTGATGATGTCTGCACCATCTTCAATGGCCCTCTGTATTGATCTGGTGATCAAGTCGGATCTTACCCCTTCACCATCCTCTGATACCTTATATGCTAATAACCGTACGGCTGGAGCCACACCGTTTATGCCTCCTTCTGCAGCAATTATGCCTGCAACCTGGGTTCCATGTCCGTTGGTGTCTAGGGGTAATTGATTTGGGTCGACAAAGTTAAAACCACCCACAACCTTGCCATTCGGTCCAAATCCTAGCATATCTGGATGCGTATAATCAATACCCGTATCTATGACTGCTACTAGAATACCCTCCCCATCTAATCCTCCTATTGTGGGAACCGCACCGATATACGGAACACTCTTTTCAAGGTATGGCATTAGAGGTGTCTCTACTTCAAATTGCATTGTGCTGTATAGTAATACTGTAAATATCAGGCCAATAACCATCAAAAAATATAGCCGCATAATATTGGTAATGTGAACTATCTAAAAATTGTTGGGACTTGCGCACTGGGTTATATGTGAATATTTTGTAGTTTGTGTCAGGCACCAAAAAGTAGATTGCATTATGAGTTACGTGGTGTAGTACCGCGTCTTTTGACTTGAATTTTGTCAGTTTAAAGATATGTGTAGTGCACTCTTCGATTAGATGTGTGTAGTGCACTCTTCGATTAGATGTGTGTTGATCAAAAAGTATACCTCTTAATATCTTCTGTTCAGCGGGCCTTGGCGGCTATGTGCCTGATATAATCACACCAGAGATGAGCCGGCGTGGTGCGGTGGTAGGACCACAACCAAAGTCGACAACATACTGATGTATGGTGGTTTATGTTGATACAACGAGTCGCGCTGGCACTAGATTTTGCCCGTTATGTGTCAATTTACCCAAAAAACACACTCAAAATCACACCGTATCTGTGGTCGGACTTTATCCACAAAACTACTCTTGTAAGATTGTGTGAACCCGTTCCAGCCACCAATCGTGCAATTTAGATCATTATCTAACATTGCATAAAGAAATTTCATTGTATTGTAACAAAATTATGTCCGCCCCGGATCAGGCGTACATTACGTGACTTCATTAAGCTGTATAAACCACGTAGTTTGATGCAGATCAAGCTGGATGATAACAAAATCAAGTATATCATACGTGAGAAAAAGAAGGGTACTTCCAATCTCATTATAGCAAAGAATATGGGTATTAGCACACGCCACGTACGACGTCTCTGGGCTAAGTATACAAACACCGGCCAGCTGCCAACCATGGGTAGAAGAGGACGTCCTGCTACCAAGACAATATCAGATGAGGAAGTCGAATTGGTACTAGCCGAGTGCAAAAGCGGCGGTTCCGGAGTTGGGCGTGTCACCAAGGCACTAGCGAACAAAAACATAAGCGGGCGCAGCGTATATAGTATAATGAAAAAACATGGATTGGTAGAATCGTGCCCGGCAAAGTCTAAAAAACGAAAGTGGGTGAAATTTGAGCGTAAGTACTCAAACGCCATGTGGCACACAGACTGGCATGTCATGAAGGACCCTCGTATGAGGGATCTAAACCTGATCACCTATCTGGATGATGCCTCACGATGCATCACCGGTTATGGTGTCTTCAAGGAAGCAACCGGGTTGAATGCTGTGAGAGTTTTAAGGCAGGCCATTGAAGTCTTTGGTCGTCCTGCATCCATACTATCTGACAATGGATCGTGCTTTGTGGGCGTGAGGAGAGATAGTATTCCAAAGGGGACATGGACACCAACTGTCTTTGAGGGTGAGTTATTGAACATGGATATACACTTGATAAATTCCAGACCGTATCACCCCCAGACTAACGGAAAACTTGAGCGATTCCATAGGACATTGGAGACTGAGATCTGTCGACATGACAGCCTGGATGACTTTATTACGTATTATAATGAGAGGCGCTTACACTGGTCACTTGACATAGACAACCGCCAAACCCCACTCAAGGCGTTCCACGACAAGTCGATATGCGAATCCATAATAGTGGAGAACCCTAAATGGATGGAGGA
Organism: Nitrosopumilaceae archaeon; assembly: GCA_965219765.1. GTDB lineage: Archaea > Thermoproteota > Nitrososphaeria > Nitrososphaerales > Nitrosopumilaceae > VYCS01. The sequence goes on along the minus strand of CBDCOI010000001.1, from coordinate 359,359 downwards.
TGATATTCATGGATGAGCGGCGTACCAAAGAGGGCGGACATAATTTTGTTACAATACACATAAAGAAATTTCATCGAACAACGTATAAATTGACAACATCATACCTTCTGATGCATGGTAGAATACACACTTCCAGAGGTGCCATATGCATATGACGCTCTGGAACCACACATTGATGCCCAAACCATGGAGATACACCACACAAAACATCATCAGGCATATACGAACAACCTAAATGCCGCATTGGGAAAATGCTCTACAGATATTCAGGATATGGATATACTGGATATATTGTCTGACTTGGACAAGGTGCCAGATGCGCAACGAAGAGCTATAAACTTTAACGGTGGCGGATACGACAATCACCGTCTATTCTGGAACAGCATGAGCGGTTCTGGTGGAGGGGAACCCGGCGGTGCTGTTGCTGACGCTATATCAAAATCCTTTGGTGGATTTAGCCAGTTCAAGGAAAAGTTTTCATCTACTACTACTGTGATACAGGGTAGTGGTTGGGGATGGTTAGTATACAATCCAACCTCAAAACTTGTTGAGTATACATCGATGCCAAATCAAACCAGTCCTAGAACCGAGGGTCTAGTACCACTATTGGGTTGTGATGTATGGGAACACGCATACTATCTCAAATATCAGAATCGTCGTCCAGACTATATCTCCTCTTGGTGGAATGTAGTGGATTGGAACGAAGTTGAAAAGAGACTAGCAGATGCTACTTGATTACAATATTGTAGTTTTTTATTATGTATGATTTACTCTCTATATGTTGCCAAACTGTGCAGTTTGTGGAGAGTCATGTAGGGATGATATACAGTTTCTGAACCATATGATGGAAAAACACGGATTTAGAAACCCAAATGTGGGAAAACCCGATAGAAATAGTCGTGGATACTGAACTTTGATTTTTTTGTACGTATGGTTTTATCTACTCTGTATGTTGCGCAGGTAGTCCAACAGCAATCTGACACCGAATCCCGTGGCTCCTGGCACATTGTAGGAACGCTTCTTTGATGGAGACTGCATCCATGCTGTACCTGCAATGTCTAAATGTAGCCATGGTGTACTCTTTACTGCACTTTTGAGAAATGCAGCCGCTACTATGGTCCCAGCAGCTTTTCCTAACCCTAGATTTCTAATGTCCGCGACCTTTGATTTGATCATCTCCATGTAATCTGAATTTAGGGGTAAACGCCATACATTCTCTGCAGTCCGTATACCAGACTCGTACACATCCGAAGCCAAATCATCATTATCGGACAACATCCCTGCAGTATCACATCCTAGTGCTATTATGCTTGCACCAGTCAACGTGGCCAAGTCTATTATACATCTGGGAGAGAACTGCTCTTCTGCATATGCTATAGCATCAGCAAGAATTAACCTTCCTTCAGCATCAGTGTTTAGTATCTCGGCAGTCTTGCCTCCATACAAGCGTATTATGTCTCCTGGGCGATATGATTGGCCTCCAGGCATATTCTCAACTGCGGGTATTAATCCTACTACATTAATCGGTAGACCAATCTCCGATATGGCCTTTATAGTTCCTAGCACTGTGCAACCCCCACATTTGTCAAACTTCATCTCATCCATCCGCTCGCCAGGCTTTAGTGATATGCCACCAGTATCGAATGTGACTGCCTTGCCCACTAAGGCTACGGGAGGTCCATCCCCACCGTTATACTCTAAAACTATGAGGCGTGGAGTGTTGGCACTACCCTGTCCTACCGCATTGATTCCGCCAAAACCGCCCTCTGTCAGATCAGAGCCGGACAGTACGGTGCACTTTACCTTCTCATTTTGTGATATGGTATCCGCAAATTCAACTAACTTTGCTGGTGGGCACAAATTGGGAGGCTGATTTGCTATGCTTCGAGTAAATATTACTCCTTCCGCCGTTAATTTGGCTATTCTTACGGCTTCTTCTACATCTTGTTTACATATTATGGTGAGATCCGGCTTTGGATCAGCTTTTTCGATTTTGTAGTCATCAAAATCGTACAGTGCAAGCATAGCTCCCTCTACAATCTGTGATACTACATTATGATGGTCTTTTGTATCTGGACATACAATGGCAAACTGTTTTACCTTTAGTTCCCGAGCTCTCTTTGATATAATCCCCGCAACGTCACGTATGGTGTCTGGAGTAATGTTGGAGCCTGATCCCACAAACAAAAGCCGAGGAGTGTCTTCTAGATGAGTTGTGGTGGTTACAACCTTGCCTAATCTTCCGTCCAAATCACCAATGCACTGATCTACAATAGATTTTATGTCATATGTGGCAGACTTTAACTCCAATGCGTCACTGGACTCTGGGTTTATGATATGACACAATAGGTCTGTCTTTACATCTAGAGGGTTTGCTACAACCGACGATACATTCACAACAATGCGACGCTATCAGTATATTTAGATGTCACTGATCCTGCCAAATGATTTGTAGAGTCATAAAAGCATGAAAAATATCGGCATGGGACGATATGGGTAATGCCAGTTAGGCCACTGCATATGCGATAATCTGTATTTATGTAGACCTCAGAGTTTATGCATAATCACAATAATTTGATGTCAATATGTGACATCCCACAAATATAGAGAATTTCGTAATTTATGTTCCATGGAACAAATTCTTTATCACATACGTACCTTTATCGCTATACATTGGCCTTAAAATGCGGTGTATCAGGTCACATATATAATTCAGAATTGCATGGAAGATTCATGGAATCAGTAAACTTTTCTCTACTAGCCAATCAAAAAATTGCAAATACACTGGGTAAGAGAGGTACCCAATCAGATATTACATTGTATGATAGAAAGGAGCGTGATACAATACGAACATGGGTGCGCCCCCATGGATTTCCTGACAAGATACAACCCCTTATGCAGGCGATAAATTTGGGCGAATATGCTATACTCTGTCTTGATGCTCTGGACAAGTTTGCAGGGGAGCAGATATTGGCCCTGGACCTGTTGAGTGTAAAAGATGGTATACTGAGTCATACACATGATGTGGACCACAATTCATTACTTCGAGCGATACGCGGTACAGTTCTGGAAAACTATAGGTATGTTGAACCTGATGATATACGCCGTGCAACAATGGACTTTGAACCATTACATTCTGCTGGAGATACCAACATTGTTGTGGATCATTGCTTTGATGTGAAGGGAGCGGGGACAATAATACTGGGAAAGGTGATGTCTGGAACTGTCTCAAAGTATGATGAACTCACACTGTATCCTGCTGGCACTTCGGTATTGGTCAAGTCTATACAGATGCATGATGATCCCGTTGATACCGCATCTTCGCCAGCTCGAGTAGGACTTGCTATAAAAGGTGTAAAGCCAGATGATGTTCGTCGGGGTGATATGCTGTGCAATTACAAATGCCCTGTGGCATCTACACTAAACGTTGACTTTACAAAGACTCCATACTATGATGGCGATGTGATACGTGGCCAGATGTGCCTTGTCAATCTGGGATTGCAGGTGGTATCTGGCAAGTTTGTCTCCACAAATCCAGTGTCAATAAAAACAGATAGACCGGTATCTTATGGTGTATACTCAAACTGTATCATACTGAAACCAGAATATAAAATTCGCATAATGGGTGGAGGTACAGTATCCAACTAATTGTATCAAAAAACTGTTATAGTATTTTTAAACATATCAAATATTCGAGTCCATACCAGGTTCCCAAGCCACAAATACCTTGATCTGGACCCCGCATTTTGTTACCGTTTTCTGCACTAATTTTCGAATGATCTTAATCGTCATTTATTTCTATCCCCCCATCTATGAGCAAATTCATTCGGAGTGGCATATTCCAGTGCCGAATGTATTCTACACTCATTATAGTCAGTAAATGCCTTTGCAAGAACAACCTCTGCATCTTGAAAGCGTGCAAACTCATGCGGCCAGACATATTCTCGTTTGAGGGTTCTGTGGAAAGATTCCACATGCCCATTCTGTTCTGGAGTATTTTTCCATATGAATTCGTGTCTTATTCCAAGTGTTTGCATTGATGCTTTAAACTCACGGCTACTGTATTGCGAACCATTATCAGTCCTGAGCCGTAGTTCTGAAACGATTCCTCCCACCGAAGATACGGCTTTTAAGATTGATTGTATTGCAGTGTGGGTTGTCGACATGGTGTCAAAGACATATGCTACCCATTGTCTGGTGAATACGTCTAAAACATTAAAGCAATAACACCACCCGTCAATACCGCAGTGAATATATGTTATATCCGTCTCCCAGAGCTGGTTTGGCCCTGTCGGTTCAAACTTTCTGCGTCGTGAAGCATAAATTATGTCTTTTTTACTCTTTTGAGGCTCAATCCAGCCTATTTTGCGGTATATACGTTGTATTTTTTTACGATTAGTTGGTATATCTGTCTCCCTATACATTTGGGCGGCCATTCGGCGTGTTCCGTAAGTGGGACGCATTGTTGCTATCTGTCGTATTTTATTTGTAGCATCTTTGTCGATTGGAATAATTCTGGGTTTATTTGTGTAATACCAGGCGCGCTTTGACACACCAGAATATTTTAGCGCTTTGTTGAGACTCATATGCTTGTTCATCTCATGAACCACCTGTACTTTCATCTCTTTGCTTCCTCCAAGGTTTTTTTTAAAATGTCGTTGGCTATGGTAATCTCTCCGATTATGCGCTTGAGATTTTCTATCTCTTTGGAATGGCTTGTGGTAGCACCTCCCCTTTCTGCAAGAGCTTGCTTGCCCCCTTGAAGAAACTTTTCCTTCCAGTTTTGAAACGTGGCAGGTGAGACGTTGTGCTTGCGACATATTTCGACAGTAGATATGTTTGTGTTGAAAAATTCTATTACAATACTGGATTTCTCCTGTGGAGTTCGTTTCTTATTCATACCCTTTTTGTGACCTCCTGTATCAAAAAACATTCGGTTTTAACTGGTCTCATTCTAGCGGGGTCCCCACCAACCTACAAAATATGAGTGTAATTACAAATTCGACTGATATTATAGTAAACTTGACTAAAGCACATACATTGTAGATGTAATTTCGGCTAAAATCAGTACAAAAATCACTTAAACGTAGTATATAATTAATAGAACAACCCTCTGCTTTATACAAAAGTCATTTAGGAAATGACTACGTAATATACTGCAAGATCAAACAGGTTGTGCTATTGTTGTTGTACATATTAATATGTGCCAATGGTGTTGTCCGTGTATCGTCGTAGTGTGATGGTGATGAAATATTATGCCTGAATAATTTTTCGATTAATGGACTATACGTTTACATCTAATATGCAAGAGGATTTATGATGTTGTAGAGCTAGGGCTAATCAAAAACTAATTAGAATAAACAAAACCATGACGTCACTACTGATGATAATTTGGATGTATGTAGGGATGTCTTGGTCTGGCATAAAACATCTAGTGGACATGACGATGGTACTAAACCTGCACCACAGGAATAGCATTTTAACTTGTAGCATTATACATGTATGTGTAATGAAGTTGTTTGGTGGCGGTGATCCACAAAAGAAAAAAAATGTTCAAAAATTTAAAGAAATAAAAAAATTAATCAAAAAAAGAGATTACGATGAGGCACTAAATGTGGGAATCAAATATTTGCACAATGTGCCCGAGAATCCTGATGTTCTTTTTATAGTGGGTAGCATATATTACATGAAAAATAAACACAAATCAGCAGTGCCATACTTTGAAAAGGCCTTACAGATAGGCCGCTATGATACTGAGGTGTTGCTACTAAAGGGTAGATGCCACAAGCGTCTAGGCGAGACTAAAAAAGCCAATAACTGTTGGCAAGACATATTGGAGGTAGATCCTAAAAACGACGAGGCGAGGCGCGAATTAAACCTCTAAACTCATATCCAGAGATGGCGCCGAATTTGTAATATATCCTAATGATATATAATCTACTCCTGTTGCACCATACAATGTAATATTTTCAGCAGTAATGCCGCCAGAGGCTTCAAGTTTTACAGAGTCTCGTAGGCCTACTCTTTCTAACTCTAGTATGGCATTCTGTATCTGGTCTGGGGTAAAGTTATCTAATAGAATGATGGGGGCTCCTAGCGTGGCGGCCAACATACAGTCTGATGGTGTGTCCACCTCTACCTCGAACTGCCTTTTTTGTAGTTGGGCCTTTTTTATAAGACACTCCAAAGATCCTTCTACAGATATATGGTTGTCTTTTATCATGATCATCTCGCCTAGGTTCATGCGGTGACGCATACCTCCGCCATCCTCTACCGCCTCCTTATCGAATATTCGTAGTCCCGGAGCAGTCTTGCGTGTAGCCAACAACCGCACGTCTTTTGGTATGCTTGATACCAGCTGTTTTGTCAGTGTAGCAATACCACTCATGCGGGACATTAGGTTCAGGGCAGTACGTTCTAGTGACAGTATGTCAGCAGCATTACCCTGTATACCCATTATGGTATCTCCACTATGTGCATACTCTCTATCCTGTATGATTACATGGGTCTGACAGTCTCTCATGTCGAATATGGTTGATACATACTTCGTCCCAGATATGATGCCATCCTGTCTTGTTATTATGCGTGCCTGAATTGTAGTTTTGTCTAAAAGGGCACTTGTGGAATCCCCATCTACAAGATCCTCATGTATGAACGACTCTAATATTGCGCGTATGTTCATGTTACCTTAAGAGCATACTTACCTTTGCGGCTAACCCCGAGAGTCTGCGCTATCTGGGATATTTCAGGTTCTACAACTAGAACTATGCCAGCCCAATCTGGCGTCAAGTCCGATGACTTGCATGCAGGACATACTTTGCCAGGAGTTACGAATTTGCATCGACGACAAGCCATCTCTCGCACCAATTATTTTTTCACCTCTGATTGATCAGAAGATTTGTCTATCTCTTCTTTGATCCATTCATCTGTTCCCAAGAATGGCTGCCTACACGTAATTCCTATCTTACCCATGGCTGCACCCTTGCTTAGTGATACGGCCGTTATACGAGACCTGAGTGTGGATCCTACGCGGAGTGTGCGACCACTTTGATTGGCTATTATCATACCTGCTTTAACATCACTCTTTAGGTAGTCATCCATTACTTGAGAGAGGTGTAGTAAGGCATCGGTGGGTCCTATTCTGACAAATGCACCAAAGTCGGTAATATCCACTATTTCGCCGTGTACTATTTCGTTTATCTTTGGTAGAAACGTGAGCGCTTCAAACTCTACTTTGTGAAATGTGCCCGCATCGCCAGATACCATCTTGCCCATTCCGTCTACATTTGCATCTAATATCATAATGATGTATCCCAACTCCTGTGTTATGACGAACTCGTACTTGTTCTTGAGCGTGCTTATGGCTGCATTTCGTAGCGCAGATCCAAATAGGTTCGGGGGTATTCTTACCACATCAACCATTGTAGATATCGAAAACAACTGTGATAGCTTTGTCAAAGTTTTATTTTATGAACCTTTCGGGATGTGTGGCCTTGTCCAAAAACCCTGAAAATCACTAGTGATGTTTAATTACCAAATCTGGATGTTCGTCAAACAACGGCTAGTCTACCGAAAAGTATTTTGATCTGAGGATCGTAACATCACCAAATGAGCAAAAAATATGTAAAGACAAGGCAGACTAATCCCAACCGAGCCAGAAGCGAGAACAATCCCAACAGGAGAAGAAACGACCCCCAGATGGACTGGACCAAGTACAACAAGGGCCGTCATTCGAAAGGTCAAAGATTCGTCCGGCGGATGTGTCGGATAGCCGACATTACACGCGATATACTGGGCACAGCGCCAGGCACGCGCGATCGGCGCGTGTCAACCATATTGACGTCCATACTCAAAAGCGAAGAGAATCTCTCCTACTGAGGTCTAATCAGACACTTTGATAGGCACCCAGATGACCGGGGCTGTGCGAGCTGCCGGGCCGTATTATACATCATGGTATCAGCTCCGCATATCTGATATAGATCCAGCAGTACTGCAGAAGATTATCACCTGGATGGCCGGCGATGCAGTCCACAGTACCCCACTGGTCGACTCCAGCGGCTTTCAGCATAGCCAAATACATGGACTGGCAGAATGCAAAGTACAGTACGCTTAGCATGCAACTGTTCTGCAAACTGTACATCATGCACACACTGCACGGCATGGCGTGCGCCATGGTTCTCGGGCAAACGCTGTGAATCAGGCAAATTACGTACTTCATTCGTATTGTACGATCTGTTTTATTGCGAAACGGAGTATCTGGGCCAAGAACGCGACCAAATTTGTCGTGTCCGTATCGTTCGTAACCGGGGTCGAGAGCAGCCACAGTTGCGTACCCAAGCCTATACTGGCCAAGATGGGCAGTTCCAAAAGAGTCAGATACACCATACAAAACGATCAGATTCTGGTCAGCAACACCGATTCGCAATAGAGCAAATCACGCAATACGCATGAAGTACGTAATTTGCCTGATTCACAGCGTTTGCCCGAGAACCGAACTTTGCGGTGTGATGTATCTTACCATGTGCCATCGATACTGCCATGGTCTCTCCTACGCCTCATGTAGTACTGTATAATGTATGACGTTTGAACTACCGCCGTCGGACGAACTACATCACTGTTGTGGTATATACCTGTGGGACACAGCCGTGAAAACCTTCAATTATAAATAACGTGATTGTATCTAAAACACCATGGTGGGCGTAGATCAGGTTTTGGAAAAATTAAGTACTGTAATTGATCCCGACCTCAAAAAGGATATTGTGTCCATGGGGATGATAAAAGACATGGAATTAGACGCGGGCAACTTACGTTTCACATTGGAGTTGACCACCCCTGCCTGTCCATTCAATGTCGAAATTGAAGAAGATGTACGTAAGGCTATAGGCGATCTAGATGGCATTAACAATCTTGATTTGAATGTAACGGCAAAGGTGATGGAGGGTAGATCTCTAGAGGATGATACGACCATGAAGACAGTCAAAAATATAATCGGAGTGGCCAGCGGAAAGGGAGGCGTGGGAAAGTCCACGGTCTCTCTTAATTTGGCACTGGCCCTACAACAGAGCGGAGCTAAAGTAGGTCTATTGGATGCGGACATTTATGGTCCTAGCATACCTCTAATGCTGGGTATGGCTGATGGCGATTTGGAGGTTGAAGACAACAAACTGCAGCCTGCTACATCCCACGGACTTCGTGTAATCTCGTTTGGATTCTTCTCTCAGCAGTCTCATCAAGCGGCCATATATAGAGGACCTATAATATCTGGAGTCCTAAGACAATTTCTTGTGGATACGAACTGGTCCAATCTGGACTATCTGATAGTAGACTTGCCTCCGGGCACAGGCGATATTCCATTGACATTGGCACAAACGATACCTATTACGGGCATATTGGTAGTCACCACACCTCAGGACGTGGCGAGTAATGTGGCTGTCAAGGCTATTGGTATGTTTGAAAAACTAAATGTTCCTATTCTGGGGGTTGTGGAAAATATGAGCCAATTTATATGCCCAACCTGTTCTAGCTCGCATTACATATTTGGTCAGGGCGGTGCTCAAAAAATTGCTGAGCAATTTAGCATACCATTTCTGGGTGAGATTCCACTAAATTCGGGTATAATGGCTGGTTCTGATCTGGGAAAACCTATCATGATAACCAGTCCAAAATCAGAAGGTGCTGCCGCATTTAAAAACGCTGCACAGAACATTGCAGCACAGTGTAGCATTGTCGCAGCCAAATTACGTGAGGAAGTAGACGCTGAGGCATCTTGATACTGCCCGAGAAGCACAGGCATCTTTTTACAAACCCGATGGGTGAGTTGATTGATGATTCTAAAGTAAGTCGTGACTACATCATAAAAAAGATTGATAACGCTCCCCATGTAATTACCGTAGGTGACCGAACTACTGAGAGGCTGCTATCGTTTGGTATAATTCCAGACTTGCAGATAGTGGATGGCCTAGAAAAGAGACGAGCCCGCCCTCTCCCGCAGAGCTCGGCTTATATTGTAACGTGTAAAAATCCCCCATCCCACATCACTGATGATGCTATATCTACAATAATCGAAGCATATGCATCTGAGCGCCCAATCTGTATACGGGTGCACGGTGAGGAAGACTTGTTGTTGATCCCTGCATTAATTTATGCACCGGATCACTCTTTGTTGATGTATGGCCAACCAAATCATGGCCTAGTGTTGGTGCGGGCAGATCCGGTAACTAGGAACCGAGCTCAACAATTATTGGAATTGCTGGAGAGGGATGATGAGACGGTGGCTGTATGATGCGATGATGAAAAAAGCACAGCGGATCTGACCCTCAGCAATCTGTATGCTATCGGCAAAACGATATTTAGCCACGTACATCCATTGTGTTTACGCATGAAGATTACGCCGAGCCTTCGGGCATCTGTATTGGAGATGGTGGAGACGTATGCTGCCAGATTTAGTGTGCCAGCTCCACGTATACTACTTAGTACCCGGGAGGTCTTGAACATGCCAAAACATGTGACTGCTGGTCGAAGGACTACTGCCTACAAGTACTATGGTGTCGCATATATGCAGTATAACGTAGTGTTTCTCAATATAAGAAAAATTTCAGATATGAAGGTACTGGAGAAGACAATAGTCCATGAGATTGCTCACCTGAGATTTCCGTATCTGGCACATGGTAAACGATTCAATAATATTGTGAAGAAGGGGTTGAGGGGGTCCACTTTTAGACCATACGTAAGACGGAGCATAAAATATCAATACATCATATGACAAAATTACAGACTCAGACTTGTCTTACGTGGCAGTATCTGAAAATAAGATCAAACTATACGACAACCCATCACCGTATAGTCTCTAAAACCATTTATTTGGGCGAGGCAGCAAATTAATATGGAAGGCGAAGATGTTCCTACCTTTGAATGCAAAAGTAATGATGGCAGTGTTATAAGTTCAACTGATCTATTAGGCAAAAAACATGTCATATACTTTTACCCGAGAGATTTTACATCTGGTTGTACTACAGAAGCTGATGAATTCACCAAAGCATATGCTGAATTTGTCGATGCGGGTATAACGATAATAGGCGTTAGTCCCGACACGGTTGAATCCCACGCAAAATTTTGCAGTAAATTGAGTATCCCATATCCCTTACTCGCAGATACTGACAAGGCCATGGCAAATGCCTTTGGTGTGTGGGGGCCGAAGAAGTTTATGGGTAGAGAGTATATGGGAGTACAACGAAGCACATTTTTGGTCGATGAGTCTGGTAAAATATTCAAAGTATATAAAAACGTAAGACCAAAAGGACATGCGCAAAAAGTCTTGGAAGCATTCATAAAATAAAGAAAAATTTATCAAAAGCCCTTTGGAAGTAGACCTGCACTCTTCTGTGAAGGTGGCGGTGCCTTCTTCTCCACAACTGGCTGGTCAAATCCTTTTGGAAGTAGACCTGCACTCTTCTGTGAAGGTGGCGGTGCCTTCTTCTCCACAACTGGCTGGTCAAATCCTTTTGGAAGTAGACCTGCCTTTTGTACAGTGGGTGGTGGAGGCGGTGCCTCTTTGGCTTTGCGTTGTTCTTCAACACGTTTTACATATTCGGCTTCATACTGTTCTAATTCACTCTTACGAGATTTGGTCTCCGGAGAAGTAGTTTGCGGTTTTGGTGGCTCAACAGATTTTTCTGGTGGAGGTGGTGATCTTGCACTAGTAGTTGCAGCGGCTAGGTCGTATCCGCCAAAGGTTTTATCTGCAGGATGGTATGCCAAACGAGCGCGAGTGGCAAAGTATTGATTTGACGGCTGTGTATATCCGGTTACGTTAACTTTTTGTTGATTCCAGCTAGGTTCTTTAGGAACTCGCCCTGTAGGGGCAGTTCTACGTACAAAGTATCTGTTTGGAGCAGGCGAATAGCCTGTCACCTTGGCTCGATAATCGTGAAAGCTAGTCATTGGTGAGTTGTTGTAAGATTCTTCAAGTGCATCGGCTATATTTGCTGGTGGTGCTGGTTTTTGGGATGGTTTAGGTGCCGAAGTTGTGTCTGGTTTCGGCTCAGGCTTAGGTTCTGGTTTCGGCTCAGGCTTGGCCGTACCCTTTGGTAGCAATCCTGGCTTGGCTGCCGGTGCTGGTTTCGGCTCAGGCTTAGGTTCTGGTTTCGGCTCAGGTTTAGGTTTATCCATGCCCTTTGGTAGCAATCCTGGCTTGGCTGCCGGTGCTGGTTTCGGCTCAGGCTTAGGTTCTGGTTTCGGCTCAGGCTTGGCCGTACCCTTTGGTAGCAATCCTGGCTTGGCTGCCGGTGCTGGTTTCGGCTCAGGTTTAGGTTCTGGTTTCGGCTCAGGCTTGGTATCTGTCACAGGTTCTAAAACTGCAGCAAGTTTTGCTAATCTCTCACTTAACTCGTCTATTCTCTTTTGAACGTCTTCCCTAGTTGGTGTATCGGTTTTTTTAGTTGCCATTATACTAATGCAATTTGCTTTTTATTTAAATTTTTGAATTTTAATGTGTCTTATCAACTTAGATTACCTCAAAGTTGTATGATGACTGAGGTAATTCTGGCCGATGCCGCCAACATACAGATATACAGAGGCTTACGTTGATACAACAGGGCTGTAATGGCACCAGATTTCATGCTGTTATCTATGGTCCGACCAGATTTTGCCTAAAAAAGCATACCCAGAATCATACCAGACATGATGTATTAGGGTTGGACTTTGTCAAAAGTACATCCTGATATGGGCTCATCCAGTTCAGTAATGTGACATGATTTCGAGGCATCCAGATCATAGTCCAACTTTGGAAACGAACCCGTTCATTGCATGTCTGTGGCTAGCTTCTCGACTGCTGCTTATTGGGGAGTTGAGTATGCATGGCGGTATATCTTCTAATTTTTATAGCGCGTCTGGAATGTTGGTTATTCGCTAGTGCCTAGATATGTACTTCGGCATTCAGGATGTTATCAAGGAATAAATATCAACTGGTCAGTAATAATATGAGTAGGTTTTGAGTCGAGTCGTGGAACAAGTGTTGACCAGTCAGATTGGAAACATACTTGAGAAATCTCTACAAGGGCATAGGCCCACAAAGAGTGAGTGTGTAGAACTACTCCAGTCTGATGACATACATGCAATAGGGGAGGCGGCAGGCATACTGGTCCGTCGACGGTTTGGAAAGGCAGCATCATTCGTAAACAACATCATATTAAATTACACAAATGTCTGTGTCACTGATTGTAAGTTTTGCGCATTTTATAGACCTCCAAAACACGATGAAGCGTATACTCTTACCATTCCACAGATACGAGCTAGAGTAAAATCTGCATGGGAGATGTTTAAAATACGCCAGGTGCTTATACAAGGGGGGCACAACCCAAAATTAAACATAGAGTACTATGAGGAAGCGTTTAATACAATCCGCAGCGAGTTTCCCAAAGTTGGCATACATGGACTTTCGGCTTCAGAGATAGATACTATAGCCAGAGTCGAAAAGACATCCACCAAGGAAGTACTGTCTAGATTAAAGCAAGCTGGATTGCAGTCCGTACCTGGTGCTGGAGCAGAGATTCTCGTAGATCGAGTCAAGGACATAATTAGTCCTAAAAAGACATCGAGTAACGATTGGCTTCGCATCATGGAGGAGGCCCACAAAACAGGATTACCTGCATCGGCCACTCTGATGTATGGACACGTAGAATCATATCAGGATATTGCCGACCACATGTACCGTATAGTCGAACTACAAGAAAAGACAGGCGGATTCATGGCATTTATACCTTGGAATTTTGAGCCAAACAACACACTACTTCAAAAACAAGGCACTGTAACACAGGGAAGTGGTGGACTTCGCTTACTAAAAATGATCGCAATATCCCGTCTCTTATACGACAACATCATACCACACATACAATCATCGTGGCTTACCAATGGCGTGGGGATGGCACAAATAGCGTTATCTTATGGAGCAGATGATTTTGGCGGTACTTTGATAGGAGAAGAGGTTGTATCGTGTACGGGAGCTCGTTCCACTGAATTGACCGATGCTAAGATTCGAGGAGCTATACGACAGGCAGGATACACTCCAATTGAACGGGATAACTTTTACAACCCTATATCATAAGTTATAGTCTCCCCAACGTGAGTCAACCATCTTAACAGTCTCCTCGTCGGGCATAACTTGTTCCTGTACGGGTCTATTGAACCCCTCTAAGTGTGTCTTTTGGGTGGCATCTATGCCCATCTTTGAGCCCAGATTCACCAGGGGAGATGCAGGATCCAAATTATCTGTAGGTGTATTAGGTATAATCATTGTGTCTCTAGCAGCATCAGCTCGAGTAGTTATTGCCCAAATTACATCATTGATGTCGTGTACGTTGATATCATCGTCCACAACAACAAATATCTTTGTAAGTGAAAGCTGTCCGGTCCCCCACAACCCCATCATGACTTTTCTAGCTTGACCGGGGTATCGTTTTTTTATTGAAATTATTCCAAATCCCTGAAACCAACCAGATGGAGGCATTGCAAAGTCGACTATTTCCGGATGAAACATCTTCATGAGTGGTAAAAATGATCTCTCAATAACCTTGCCAATATATGCATCCTCCAAAACAGGTTTACCTACTATAGTGGTCAAATATATCGGACTTGTACGACATGTAACACCTGTCAATGTAAAGACCGGATATGGCTCTGGAGGTGTATAATATCCGGTGTGGTCACCAAACGGACCTTCAGGCCGTACATCTGTAGGGTCTACATACCCTTCCAATATTATCTCTGCTTGAGCGGGAACATCCAAATCGACTGTCTTACATGGAACGGTCTCTATCCCTTTTTTCCTTGTTATTCCAGCAAATAGATACTTGTCAAGTCCCTCGGGCACAGGCGCGATTCCAGCAAAGACCGTAGCCGGATCCCCCCCAATAATTACAGCAGCGGGTATCTTCTCCCCCCTCTCTTCGGCGATATCCCCATGGTGCGCACCACGTTTGTGTTTCTGCCAGTGCATGAGGGCGTGCGTATCATCAAGTATCTGCATTCTGTACACTCCTAGATTTCGAGTTCCAGTTTCAGGGTGTCGTGTTGCTATCAGACCCAATGTAATAAAACGACCAGCATCTTTTGGCCATGTTTTCAGTATAGGTAATTGTGAGAACGATGGCTTATCCATGACTACATCCTGTACAGGACCATCCTTCTTTGACTTTGGAAATGACGCAGTCATCTTTTTGAGCTGAGGAATATTCTTTATCTGACCTAAAAGACCAGAAGGCATATCCATCTTTGTCATGGATGCTATGCGTTCTCCAATCTCCGTAAAGTCAGACATCTCCAGGCCTAATTCGAGCCTTTTCATGGATCCAAAAGCATTACCCAACACGGGCATGTTGGAATCTTTTACATCTTCAAAGAGTATGGCAGGTCCGCCCTCGTACATTGTACGCCGAAGTATCTCTGCTATCTCCAAATTGGTATCTACTTGAGTGGTAACTCTTTTCAACTCACCGTTCTCTTCCAAAACTTTGACAAAGTCTTTCAGGTTATCTATGGTCATTACAGTTTAGCTGTGAAGTATTTGCTATATGTATGTTGAAACATCTGTTGGTATTCTGATCAAAATGCTAGAATACCAAAAAACTCTTTATTTATGATGTAATATTCTCGTATATGACCAATAAATGCCCTATATGTAAGGGAACGGGTGTAATAGTACTGCTAAACTCTTCATGTTCGTTCTGCAATGGGACTGGCGAGTACACAAAGTTAGCCGACTCGTACTTTAAAACACACACCTGCCAGTGTGTGTTATTGGATCGTAAAACATGTCCCTTATGCGGTAAAAAATGTCATCACGACACACCAAACAAGCCAAAGATAGAACTAAACCCAATGTGACCGTGCTAGGCCAACCTATTATGAGAATGTAGGTGGGAGTTCCGTCTTTTTATCATAACCGCCACTGCCAAATTTACAGTAAAAGCACAAATCCGACTGCATATGAGTGAGTTGGACTACCTTTATGGCCCCTAGACGTAGCGCTATCTTTGTTAATATACGATATTTTATGGGCATGGCTGGGATTACCTCTTCATTGTACACCTTGTAATGGGAGGGGCAAAAGCGCAATGTAACATTTGCCTTTTCACGATTGTCGTTCATCTGTCGGGCGTAGTTAATCTGCTCCCGAATATACTCGTGTTTTGGGCAAGGACAGTCTTTACCGCCTGGATGCTTATATGCAGGAGTATTCTTCCAATCGAACCCCGGATACTCTTTTTCAAAATCGTCCATAATGTACTATAATGTCAATACTATAAAAATGTGCCAAACAATATTAGGCATGAGAAGATGCCTATTGATGTATAGTAACTAGTTAGTTTACTATTTGTAGACGAAACACACTATATATGCGACCCTACCGTCTATTGTAAATTGACTGATGAATTCACAAGTACTGAACGTAATCAACTAAAAGGACATTTCTCGAATCCAGACAAGGCCGTCTTTGCAATAATCACTCCCAGCCAGGTTGATAGGGGGGCTCTCATGTCCAGATATAGTAGAAGTAGTAACAGTATGAGACGCATATTCCTTGATGAATTTCTTACTAATCCAAATCGTGGTGAAAGATTCTACGAACGTGTACTCTCCGAATATGGGGATGACTCAGTGGCCGAGCTGGGCCTTGTGCAGATTGGAGTTGAAGGCCTCTCAAATATTGCCATACAAACCGTGGAAGACCGTCGACTAGGACTATCTTTTTTAGAAAAATCCAGTCGATACGTGTTTTGGGACAAAAAAATAGACGGCCACTTTGCATACTATAAAGGCAAGGATGTGATGGAGTCTCGATATGAAAAAGCATACACTCACTCATGTGAATTGTCGTTTGAAACATACTCAAAACTTACAGTTCCGATGCTAAAGTATATGGAGGAGGTTACTCCGATTGAGTCGCATACGTTCTTTGACTCCGAGAGTAATACTGAAAAACCATTCTCCCAACTGACACAGAGTCAAGATGTACAGGCCGCCCAACGAATCTACAAAGGCACACTTAGGGCTCGGACATCTGATGCACTGCGAAGTCTACTTCCTGCTTCAACACTCACCAATGTGGGCATTGCCGGAAATGGAAGGGCATTTGAATATTTAATTAGCGTATTAAAGTCATCCCCACTAAACGAAGTACAAAAATTGGGGAGTGATATATACAACGAATTAGCGGCTACCGCTAGTGCATTTGTAAAGCGCGCTGGCGACAAATATGGACTGGCATTACAAGAGTATATGGTAAAATTATCCGAACAGTCTGATAAAATTAGCCTAAATACTGACATCCCTCTACAACACTGCACAAAGATGCCGTTTTATACCCCTCCTGAAGATGCATTAAATCTTGTTATATCTGGACTTCTCTATGAAAATTCTCATCGAACATTTGGTTCACTGTACGGCATAGTTAAAGATATGCCTAAATCAAAAAAACGTAAAATAGTAAAATCATTTACTAATCTGCGCCAAAATCGGCGACACCGACCTCCTCGGGCATTTGAGTTAGTCTCTTATACATTTGATCTGATAAACAACTATGGGATGTTTAGAGATATGCATAGACATCGTGTTTTAACAATGCAGCGTCAGCCTCTTAGTACTCGTCACGGCTTTACCATACCTGATGATATAATACAGGCAGGTTTCTCCAAAGACTTTCATGAATGTATGAATGCATCCCAAGAAGCTTACAATACAATACATACTGACGCGCCCTCTCTATCACAGTATGTTGTAAATTTTGCATATAACTATCCCTACATGCTAAAGGTCAACTTACGTGAATTGTGTCATATTATTGAGCTGAGAACTCTACCACAGGGACATTCTGACTACCGGGACGTGACGCAAGAGATGTACAGGTGCCTTCAAAGAGTTCATCCGGATTTGGCTGAAATTATAAAATTTGTTAATTTAGATAGACATGGTATGGGTCGTATGGGCTCTGAGAAGCGTTCTGAGATTAAACGTAAAAAACTTGCATAATTACTGACATTAATAATATTACTGCATAACGCTTTAAATTGTGCCAAATAATTTGTATATCGTGAAAAATACCCTTGATCCATTGGGTGATTTAGCCAGAGATCTGAATGAGACATTGACTGAACTGCCCCATGATGATGTACTCTTACCATCCAAACACCAGAAAGTCTACGAATTAAAACCCTCAAACTTTATAGAGGTTTTAACAACAGATACTCCCAATAAAATTGCATTTATTGATGGCGGTAACGGAACAATCGCAAAATCTCCTAATTTTACAATATCTCTAAATCGCATATATTACTCTGTTTTTCAAGGCAAGAAGAGGGTATACACTATGCCTGACTTTAGGGTGGAGTTTCTTTCGTGTATACGACAAAAAATAAAGTCTATCTCAGAACAAAGCAAAATTACCCATGATGTAACGCTGTTTCCGTCCAAAAACTCCCACAAATCTTACATTCCGGACGTAAATGATATTGTTGCTGGAATAAGTAATGTGACTGCCGATGATCCGCGTATCTATACACTGCCACGCAGCCTTGGAGAATGGCGTTTAGCATTGACCGCTCTGGATGTACTGTCCAGTGGTGATATTATTGTGATGGATGGCTCTTTGACCACATTTAATAAAATAGAAGCCAAATATGCCAATTTACTGTTTGAAAGAGCTCAAATAAAAGATGTGACAGTATGCGCAATATCAAAGACCACTCATCTATTGACCCGGGGCGGCGAACCATTACTTAACAGGGTAAATGACATCTCGCGGCAGACTCCATATGGCCGATGGCGCATCAATGTGGTCAGCGGCGTCTCACCACACGATCCTGGTTTTGTTATGGCAATAAAATTGCACCCAAATGCGCAATTTCCATTTAGGTTTGAGATACTACAGGCACAGCATGAACAGATGAGCAATACACGGATAAACAGTATATTGGCAAGCCTGGCTGTAAATTCTGAAGATATGTCATTTTTAGGATACCCGTACGGTCTAATTGACGCTGATAGGTTTGCGCAAGTGAGAAGAGATGAGATCAAAATCCACGCTGGTCTTTTGGAGTCAAAAATGCGAACTTTGCACTTGTCCAAAATAATGCAACAGATACGCGGTTTTCAGGCACATGATCGACTTAACGAGGTGACCAGTTGAACATAGGTCAGGTTGTTGGTGGATCATTTGGAAACATAATGCTGCGCCAAAAGTCAGGTTCCTGTCTAGAGATTGGAGACTTGTTAGTCTCTGAGGAAGATGATCATATCTTAATTCTACAGATATTTGACTTGGAGTATGGTTCGCAGATGAATGGCAAGGTACAGGAGATGATGTCTGGTGTAATACTTGAAGAGCAGCTTGCAAGCTCAGGGTTTTATGAGCCTGATTTTGTAAATTACATACTGGCTAGAGTCAAAATACTTGCACGAATAAACACTAACGATACTGTTGTACTTCCCAAAGGCATGCCTAAATTCTTTAATAAACTGCGGATGGTCACCACGCAAGATCTAAGATTTCTTCAAAAAGAGGATACAAATAAAATATTTGTTGGTAACATACGCAGCGGCAGTAAGGTGCTTTATGATGCTGAGGTATGGCTGGATGCATTTGAAATATTTTCACACCATGTACTAATACCTGCCACCACTGGTAGAGGCAAATCCAATCTAGTAAAGACGATATTGTACTATTTACTATATTCTAATAATGTGGGGGCATTAGTACTCGATGCACACAATGAGTATTATGGACAGAAAGAGATAGGCTTAAAGGACCACCCAAATTCAAGAGATAATCTCGTATATTACACACCCATGAATCCGCCTCCTGGATCCCCCACTTTTATAATTAATCTAAATGCCATACGGCCTGATCACTTTGATGGCATTATAGATTTTTCAGAACCGCAAGATCGTAAAATGCGTGAATTTTACTCAAAATACAAGGGAGAGTGGATATCTGAGTTAATGTTGTACCAATATTCGACACCGGATTCCGACAACCAGGCCGATGCCAATAAGAGCGCGGTCACAATCAATGTTTTACAGCAAAAGTTACGCCAAGCATTAGACTTGAAAGTAAACTATGACGAAAATATTGTACTGTCAAAACATAATGTATTTGATAAAGATCGTGGTGATAAAACAATTAATCAGATCGTAAACCATATTGAATCTGGAAAAGTTGTAGTCCTAGATACATCCAATCTTAGTGATGATGCTGAATTAATTGTCGGTTCAATAATTGCCTCAAGTATTTTAGATCGATATAAATCTGCGCGTGCTGAAGGACGCTTACATGAAAAGCCTGTAGCCACAATAGTGATTGAAGAAGCCCCCCGAGTTATAGGCGATGATGTTTTAAAGTCTGGTATCAACAACATATACTCTACAATTGCCAGAGAGGGACGAAAGTTTCAGGTAGGCCTTACTGCCATAACCCAATTAACCAGTGTTATTCCAAAGGTGATACTAGCAAATATGAATACAAAAATAATACTTGGCAATGAGATGAAGTTAGAACGTCAGGCAATAATAGAGTCAGCATCTCAAGATCTGTCGGAAGACGACCATAATATTGCTAGCTTAGATTTGGGCGAAGCCATAATTAGTAGTATATATGTCCCATTTGCATTACCAATTAAAATACCAAATTTTAAAGATGTAATTAAAAAACCTCCTGACAATAAACCAAAGATGAGGGTATTTTAGTGAAGTTTGCCCACTTTGCTGATGTTCATTTGGGATATCACAAATCTGATGCACTTAAAAGATTAGAAAGAGACGCCTTTACACATTCCATTGACAGATGCATATCTGACAATGTAGACTTTGTACTAATGTGTGGTGACATATTTCATAATAATATACCAGATATGCGTGTACAAAAGATGGCCATGGAGCAGTTCCGCCGTTTATACGATTCTGGTATACCTGTCTATGTTGTATACGGAAGCCATGATTTTTCACCGATAAGCAACTCTGTTATCGACTTGTTTGTGGCGGCCGGTTACATGATAAAACCTCGGGGGGTTGCACTTGAGTCTGGAAATATTGGCCTGGAATTTATCACTGATCCAAAAACCGGCGCAAAAATTGCTGGCTTGGGTGGCCTAAAGGTGGGCCGCGATAGAGACTATTATGAGAATTTAGAACGTACACCCTTGGAGTCTGAATCTGGTTTTAAGATATTTCTGTTTCATGGTGGAATCACCGAGATGATGGACACCATTGCCGATGATGGTATGCCTGTATCGTTACTACCAAAGGGGTTCGCCTACTATGCTGGCGGCCACATGCATGAACATCAAAACGAACATTTTTCTGGATATAATCATGTGGTATACCCGGGAACGCTTTTTGCAGGACACTCTAGTGATATGGAGAACAGTGCGAAGGGGCAACGTAGGGGATTTGTAATTGTGGAGTTTGATAGTACAGTAAAATCTATAGATTTTATAGATGTGCCCACATGTGAATATGTTTTAATAGTTGTAGATGCAGACATGCAAACATCTGATCACGTGCAAGATGAAATTACAACAAAAATCACAAACATTTCTACTACTAATAAAGTTGTAATCCTTAGAATATTTGGAGAATTACTTCGTGGCCGTACAACAGATGTTGATCTAAGAGCGGTACGACAACAACTACTGGATGGTGGTGTCATTGATGTCATAATACATAGACGCGAGTTTACATCTAAGGAGTATGATATTCGTGGAGAACCTGCTGGTACCATGGAGGAGGTAGAGACTAAAACATTTCAAGATAATATAAAGCAGATTAGTATGAAACGGGATCATCTAATCGGTGATCGTGGAGTTACACTTGCGCAATCCATACTCTCATCAACCCGTATAAAGCAACCCGATAATGAGACATCTGCAGACTATGCGCATAGAATTTACTCGGATGTAATATCCCGTATGGAACTTGATGTGTAATGAAGCTGCTATCCTTGGAGCTGGCGAATATACGAAGTTATCGCAAGCTCGGTATATCATTTCCCAGCGGAAGCATACTATTTCGTGGAGATATGGGATCAGGCAAATCTACGATATTAATGGCTGTAGAATTTGCCTTGTTTGGAAGCTCTTATTTATTGAAACATTTAGTGTCAAAAAAAGAACAAAAGGGCGAGGTGGTACTGCGCTTTGATGTTGATGGCATCACGTACGAGATAGGGCGTGTCATATACATAAAAAACAATAGACCCAGCCAGAGCTCCAAAGAGTCGTATATAATGGTGGATGGAGTAAAAGAACCGTTAGCCATCTCAGATTTAAGATCAAGAGTGTTAGAAATTTTGGGATTTAATGAACTTGCCAATTCTCGTGCCGACAGCCGGGTCTACCGATATGCTGTATATGTTCCTCAAGAAGAGATAAAGTCTATCATAGAAAGCAAGGACCGTGAAGAGATCATTCGACAAGCATTCAGTATGGAGGATTATAATACATCAATAGATAACATAAAAAAAATTGTAAAAAATATGAAACATACTAACGAAAAAACTGCTATTAGATTTGAAAGGCTAGATGAGTATGTGACTAGAGTACAAGAGAAGCATACATTACTTGCAGAATTAAACGACAAAGTATTACAGTATGTTAGCAGTGAATCAGAGTTAACTGAACAACAAAAGTCTGTTCAACTAAACATGAACGAAAATCGTTCAAAGATGGATGAGATAATAGGACTCCGAAAAGAGAGGGATCAATTAAAGACTGCTATATCTGACGACGAAGAAACAAAGACATCATACTATGATGATATTAATAAACAGAGATTAGAGTTAGACAAATTAAATATCGCCCTAGCGCAGTATGCCGACATAAAACCTCCCACCACCAAGTCTGTATCCGATATTAACACTGAGTTGACCCTAGTGCGTAAAAGAGAATCTATTCGCAATACTGCAGTTGAAAAATCTAAGGAGATACAACAAAAACTCAAAACAATACGAGACCAATTAAAAGATCACAGCATGGCAGATATTTCTAATATGATATTAAATTTAGAGTCTAAAATAGACTCAAATAATTCACAATTGTCCAGCATTAGGGACACCCGTACTACTATGAATCATGAATTAGGCGCCCTAAATCAGCAGGCCAGGACACTTACTGAAAGTCTAAGACGCGCATCTACCTTGGGTTCCAGATGCGATGTATGTGAGAGTGAGCTTGATCCTGCACGTATACTCAACTTAAAGACCGCCCGCCAGTCTAAACTAGATGATACTAAAAGCAAGATTGCAACAGCAAACAACTCCATTAAAGAGGCGCAATCACAGATGTCTGCCATCACCGAACAAATCCAGCACGATACAGAATCTCTATCTGAATACAAAATAATGAAACAGACTGCAATAGAAGAAACACGTCTAGAGAGTGAGCTAAAAACAGTATCTGCAAACCTGAACTTTATAACTCCTGATGATTATGCTGTGGATGGTTTTTTGGTAGAGGCTGGCGAGAGCGCCTATGAGTATTTGCATCGACTCTATGATGCCTTACTAAAGTATAATCGTGATATGGACATTCTTGCAGAAAAATACAAGATAAAGGCTACATTGGAGACCAACCTTGAAAATACACAAAGATCATACAAAGAGATAACATCAAAGATTAAGTTAAAGCAGAACCGCCTAGACACTGTTATATCAAAAATATTCGAGTCTGATATGGTAGAGGAACAGTACAATTTCATGCATAAGCAAAAGTTGGAGCTTGACAATAAAATAAAGACAATTGCAGAAAAAAAATCCGCAACAAATGAGCGTATAGTATTAACCACAAACGAGATCAATACGCTAGACTCTGAGATCATAACGGCCAAAGGATACAAAACTCAGTATGACTTGTATAACGATAGTATCGAATGGTTGGAGAGATACTACATCCGCTCAGTTATGACTATTGACAGAAAGACCAAACTCTCTCTGCGACATGATTTTGATCAATTTTACAGAAAGTGGTACACTATGCTAATCGATGATCCCACTAAATCGTCTATAATAGATGAACAATTTGGCCCCATAATATATCAAGATGACTACGATATACCAATAGATGGCCTGAGTGGGGGTGAGAAGACCAGTGTGGCATTAGCGTATCGCTTAGCATTAAACAGTACTATAAGACGACAAACCAACATACTAAAATCTAACTTGCTGATCCTTGATGAACCTACTGATGGCTTTTCACGTCACCAGATGGAGAATGTCCGTACCATATTCGAGTCCCTACGTTGTGAACAGATCATAATGGTCTCTCATGAGGCTGAGATGGAAGGCTACGTGGATCATGTCTTTAGGGTGACAAAGACCGAGGGACTGTCTTCCATTCAGCAGATGTGATACTAGTTGACTTGTATACTGCTGGCCATCCACGGATGTACTATACAAAAGTAGTCATATGTCCCCGGCTCTTCAAACGTATACTCAAATGAGGCATCAATCATTATTAAACCAGAATCAAATAATCCGTCAGGAACCATGTCTGTTACACTAGTTATGGTATGTGCGGCAGCATCTGGATTATCCCATCGTATTGTATCTCCACTGTTTATTGTGAGTGTGTGGGGAATATAGCATGAGTCATCCGCTTCACATCCTACAACGCTGGACCCCTCTGCAATTAGTATTGTATGCGTCTGGGGTCCCATTACAATCTCTACCTCGGGTTCGGCGACTTCGACTATTATGGGTTCGGGCAGATATCCAGGGTCGAGCCCAATCAAGCCTAGTATGCCTGCCACTAAAACTCCCATTGCTATGATTACTCCTACAGCAAACTGCATTTTAACCTCCGGTCAACCTCGCAAACTTTTCGTTACGACTTAGTCCATCCATAAATTCGATATTGGCGAGCGCCACTACGGCCGACTCAGATACGGGTTTATCCGGATCATCCAATGCCCGCTGCAAAGTCTCTTTTGCTTGTGATGAGCCAATGACGCCCAACGCAATGGCTGCTTCATGACGGACAAACATACTAGGGTCGTTTAATGTGGCATCTGCCAGTGGCTCTATCCCTTGCGAGTCGCACATCTGACCTAAAGAGAAGGCTGCCTCGTGCCGTACTAACTCATTATCATCATCCTTTAGAACTCGAGCAATATGCTTAATCTTGTCCTCGCCCCCAAAGTCTACCAGTATACAGGTGGCTCTGGTGCGCACCACATAATCGGAGTGATTCAATAACTCAACAAAGTAGCCGACATCCATGTCTTCATATCTCTTCTCCATCTCGGTGAATATCTGCATACGATCTTGTGTTATATCTTCCAATATAACGGCATTTTTTTGTCACCTATATTTAGGTTCATAAAGAGAATTGGTATACACTCAGGTCCATCCCTTTCTGTACCCACAGGTATGCCAGTTATCCACACATCTGAAACAGTCTTGTACTAGGCGGCTATCGTTACATTACCTGACATAGCGGCGGATTCTTCAAATATGTTCCAGTCTGGATTCTTGGACAATTCCACTATGCCTTTCCATGGTACAATGCCGCGCTTCTGGCAGGTGCGCGTATAGCTCACCAAAATTGAAAATACGTGCATGCCCGTGCTAGTCATTAATTTGTGGCGCACGTTGCGCTGCAACACTATGGTGTCACGTATATCCAACTCAACGGGGTTATTGTTAGGAGGCATTCCTTTGTACCGCAGGAACGTAAACAGGTTCGGTGACGCGTTGTGTATGGTGGCGGCCATTGGATGGCCCCCGTATCCATCTGCGATACTGCACAGCTGTCGTTGCAGAGACAGGCAGTATTCGGGAGGGGCCGTATCCATGTATTTGATGCGTCTATACATGCACAGGAGCCGCCGGTACTGTATGTACGGAACGCTTCCCCTCTTTGCTTTTATGGCGGCTTTCTCGGCCATACGTAGTATGTGCACCCAGCACCGCTGAACAATGCGGAAACTGTTGTATCCTGCGTATCCGTCCACTATTACGGGTTTATCCAAAAGTGCGCTAAAGTGTATTTCGGGTATTGCACCGGCCCTACTTGCGGCCACCAGTACATATGTGGCATCAGGTATTGATGCCATCCAGGCATACCCCCTCTTACCGTATATCTTTAGTACTGTCTCGTCTAAATGGACGTACAATGCCAATATGATGTATTTCAGTATGTTTTGGTATGTTTTTTCCAGTGTCAGTGTTGCAATGGCTTTGCGCGCGTTCCATATGGTATTTGGTGATATCTCAAAATCATACATGTCTCTAAAATAGACAGACATTGTCTCATCAGTTGCACGTGTACCAAAGTATTCCACTACAAAACCGCGAGCCTTGGGACCGAGTGCCGTACCGGCAATAAGGGGACTGTCGGCTTCTGTAACGTGTCCGCATCTGTCGCATTTACACCGTCCCACTACAATCGTACCAGCCACTATACTTATTCTGTCTCCATCAAAATCATACATTTGTCGTACAACCGGTCGCAATATTATCACGTGTTCGTTGCCACAGTTGGCGCACCGGTGTATGTCGTATCGTTTAGTATATTCAGAACGGTTATGATGCGAGATGCCCTTGTGGCCCTGTGGCGGACCCGCTTTGCGACTATTCAGGTCCACATTAGGATCGTTCTTGGTGGAAGTATCGTTTTTGTTTGCGGCGTTGTCATCGGCGTTGTCATCGGCACTCTCAGAATCCAGAAGGGCTTCCTCTTTCTGGAACTTTTTTCTCTCGGCATTATACATTGACCCTGTAGATGAAGGCGCGTTTTCATTTTCATAATAGTTGAGGCGTCGCACCAAATATTCAATCTCAGATTCGTATCGGTCAATCATTGATGCCTTTTCCTCTTTCAATTGAATTACTTGAGCCCTGAGTTCCGTATTCTCTTTTTCTAAAAGATCGATTTTCTGGTATATTTTTCTTAATTCCTTTCTGAGTAGTGCAGAATCTCCCATTAAATCATCCAAATTTGATACCAGCTTTAAATCTTTCTATTCAAATCTGCCCCTTATGGGTGGACCTGAGTGTATACGAGAATTGTACCCTAGTGTAACGCCTGCTTGGTTGAAAGATGGACAGATGCAAGATTATGGATGTGTTGGAACCATTCAAACTACCAAAAAAGAAGTCTGGTGTGATGTCTAGCATCCTGGACTCTATACATCTGGCGTATGACTTTGGCCGGCCTGCTCGAGGTTTCAGTTGTATATGGTATCCAAAAACACCATACACGAGTCAAGGCTGGGAGTATATGGTGTCCCTTCGAATGAATTTGCACAGTGACATAATGATGCTGGTTAAAATATTGTGATCTGTGTATGTGGGGGGCATCTGACATCCTTGCATATTGGCTGAATGACGTTCGATTCACACTAGGTATTATATATCCGAAGATAATTTGCCAATTATGATGGACTCAAACATTGATGATACACTGTTAAAAGAGTTTGAACAAAAGATGTGGTCTTCTATGCCACATATGGGGAATGACTCTAGTATAGTAAACGCCACACCATTGGTGAATATGACAGCTGATCTAATAGAGTGTGCAAGACAGGTATACAAAATTAATCTGCCTGATGGTATAGAGATATGGGGAAAATTTGACTCTAAACTTCCGACTGGCTCCATAAAGGTCAGACCTGCAGCATATATAATTCGGGAGGCCATACGGTCTGGAGATCTTAAATCTGGACAGACAATAATTGAGGCTACCTCTGGAAATTTTGGTATTGCACTGGGCCGAGTATCTGATATGGACATCAACGTGATATCTTTAGTGTCACGAAGATTACAGGAAGGAGTATTTGAGGAGCTAAAAGAAGGACATGTAAGTACAATAGATCTTGATATGGACATTTGCCCAGCACCGGGGATGAAAGATAGTGCCGATACAATAGCCGCTAAAGCCACCGCCATAAACATAAAGTCTCAACTGTCGTCTATGGGATTTGATCCAAAAGTCTTTGATGATGCATATCCAGAGATAGAGTCGCTCTTGGTGGAACAAGATATTATAAACTTGGCAAAATTACTAGGACGCATATATGGTATGTTTTGTACTGAACAGTATGACAACCAGCTGAACATAGAGACGCACAAAACTATTACGGCGCCTGAAATAGATCAACAACTTCATGAACATAACAAATCCCTGGGAGATTACAAGGTGTTTTGTACCTTTGGGACAGGCGGTACATCTGGAGGCATAAGTGAATACGTACAAGAGAAGTATGGAAAAAAATCAGTACACGTAGTATTTCCTCCCGCTGGTCAAGATGTTGCAGGCATACGAACTTTGGACAAGGCTGATGGTTTAGGCCTATATGCTCCTCAAGACTATGCTGAGCAGCATGTGGTTGACTTTGAGGGGGCACGGCATCTTTTAAAGTTCCTTGTTCAAAGAGGTTATGATATTGGTGAGAGTAGTGCTCTGGCATTATACGCGGCACTGGAACTGGCCGCCTTCAACAAAGGTAAGAAGTTTGTGGTGATAGTTGCTGATGGTATACAGAAATACAAAAAAGCACTAGAGTCTGGTACACAAGACCTACAGGTCTCATTAGAAGATGTATCTTCACATTCGGACGACTATGACAAGATAATTTGGGTGCATCCACAATATACGCCACGTGAGCACGGTGTTGATATTATAGCACGATCCTTGGGAGTTGACAAATCAAAGATATTCATACCAAAAGCAAGTACTGTAGGGGAGATGTTAACGACACAAAATATTCCTGAACACCTAAAGAACGAAATACAGGCTGCCAATGGAAAGGCATTGCTGGTCTGTATGGCCGGAAAGACATCACTTATGGCTTCCAAGGTACTTGCCAAAAACGGTATAGCGACCCAGAGTCTTAATGGTGGCATAACTGGTCTGCCAGAGAGCCAGAGTAAAAGTCCTGCAGAATATATTCGTCCTGCCACAGATTAGGCAGTTAATATATTGTGGAATATTCCACTTTGGCATTTATTGGCGCATAAATCGATTATAAATTATTAAATTGCAAGGAGTATCCTTAAAACAATACACTATTCGCAAGGTTTTTGAGACCGTATTGTGACATGGTATATGATATGCCTGATGAGATAATTGAGATGCGAGGCCATCTTATTGATTCAATGACATTGACTCGTGTAATGAACAAGATAATTGCTCGTGGCGGAAGCTATGAATTTTTACAGTTTGATGTGGGTCTCAAAGATACCGACACAAGCTACTTGAAACTTCAGGTAACTGCAGACACCTCTACACTCTTGGATGAAATATTAGACGACATACATAGTGAAGGCGCAATCGAAGTATCACCAAAGACTGTTATGATAAAACCCGCCCCCAAAGACATGACACTTCCTGTGGACTTTTACAGTACTACAAACAACGAGACGAGAGTATTCTACGATGGCCACTGGATTACGGCACAGAGACAGATGATGGACAAATGCATAGTTGTTCAAGATAAGACTGCTGTATGCACAGCCATTCGTGATGTTCGTAAGGGAGATGGAATAGTTTGTGGTGAGAATGGGGTTCGTGTAATTGTACCGCACCGCCCTAGAAAGGCATCTGATACATTTACGTTCATGAATAGTGGCAGCTCTAGCGAACGCCCTACCCTAAATATTGCTCGTCGGGTGGCTCAGGATATATACAATACAAAAAAGAGTCATGGCCGGGTCATACTGGTGGGCGGACCGGCAATTGTACATACTGGGGGTTCGCCATCTGTAGCTGGCATGATTCGTAATGGCTACATAAATGGGATTTTGGCAGGAAACGCCTTGGCCGTACATGATATAGAGAGCTCCATTTATGGCACTTCATTGGGTATGCGCATAAAG
Organism: Nitrosopumilaceae archaeon; assembly: GCA_965219765.1. Taxonomy (GTDB): domain Archaea; phylum Thermoproteota; class Nitrososphaeria; order Nitrososphaerales; family Nitrosopumilaceae; genus VYCS01. Next base: position 329,499 of record CBDCOI010000001.1, on the reverse strand, counting down.
GATGCTACGCCCGTCAGCAAGGGCCATAGAAACCATATGGATACTGTAAATGAGGTGTTTACATATGGCTCGATACATGATATGGTTGATGCCGGCAGATTAAACAAGGGAATATTTTATGAGTGTGTTAAAAGTGATACACCGTTTGTATTGGCCGGCTCCATACGTGATGATGGCCCTCTCCCCGACGTTGTGACTGATGTGGTTGAGGCCCAAAAGGAGTACAAAAAGATGTTGGATGGAACTACACTCGTTCTGATGATATCCACAATGCTTCACTCTATTGCTGTTGGCAATATGCTTCCCTCTACGGTAAAGATAATTGCTGTCGACATTAATCAATCCACCGTGACAAAATTAATTGATCGTGGTACATGGCAGGCTATGGGTATAGTCACAGATGTCGGGGCATTTTTACCATTGGTGGTACAGGAGCTTGAGAATCAAGAGTCTATTGTGTAGAAAAAAATCCTCAACACCAATTATATAATTTGACCACAAATACAATTTTACTCTTTTAATAACTCTCCAAGTATGCGTAAAACCTCCTGTGGGTCGGCAGCACCACGAGTCTCTCTCATTATGATGCCCACCAAATAATTAATGGCCGGCGGATTTATACGCGCCTCATGCGCAGCCTGAGGCTCCTTCTGTAATGTGTCTGATATTATATCGTATAATTTGGTGGTATCATAACTACTCGCGTCAAGTATGTCATCTACGTCTCCACCTTTTTTTGCTATTTTGTATAATACATCCTTGGCTACGGCCCTTGTAATTTTATTACTCTTTATCAATGTGGCAATCTTTGATAGATGCTCTGCAGTAATCTGTGAGGCGGCACGTTTCTCCCGAGTATCCATAACCCCCATAAAATCAGTGGTTAGAATATTGGCTATTATTAAAGCCGTCTCCGGCGTTAGAGCCTCTTCGAATAAGCGACAACAGTGTGTATCTGATATGAGCACATTGGCTACCTGCGGTTTTATATTATACTGTTTGATGTATCGCTCCCGACGTGCTGTGGTACTCTCGGGCATATTGGCTGATATCTCTTTTATTGTATCATCATCTAAATCCACCCAAGGAATATCTGCCTCTAAAAAGTACCTATAGTCAAGCTCTGCCTCCTTTGTACGAGACGATATTGTAATTCGACGGCGTTCGTCCCAATGCCGTGTCTCTTGTTGTATTGTAATGTTGTTCTCGTATAGACTGTTCTGTCGTGTCAGTTCATAATGTAAGGCTTTTTCCAGATCATGAAATGAGTTGATGTTTTTAATCTCCACTTTGTTTCCGCCATGCACTGAAACATTCCCATCGGCGCGCATAGCACCATCCAGATACGGGTCTGCTATGTCTAGATTCTTTATTGTGTCTGCCAGCATATTCATAAAGCTGCGTGCCTGTCGCGGACTGTCAAAGTCCGGCTCAGTTACAATCTCCACTAATGGAACACCTGCCCTGTTGTAATCCACAAGCGTTGTCTGGCGGCCATCGCCGCCCCCTTCATATGTGAGCCTACCGGGGTCCTCCTCCAACTGTATGCGTCTGATGCGAATCTCTGTACCATCATCTGTATTTATTGTGCCGTTACCGCCTATACTGGTGTGCCCATATGCATCAAACTGTGTTATTTGATAGTTCTTTGGCAGGTCCGGATAAAAGTAGTTCTTACGAAAGAAGGCCAGACTCTCTGGTGTGGTGCAGTTTAATGACATGGCCAGAGCCACCCCATGTCGTACTGCCTCTAAGTTTAGCAAAGGTAGCGTACCGGGCAGTCCCAAACATATGGGACATGTATTGGAGTTTGGTGCCATGCCTCTGTAGTTGGCCTTGCATGGACAGAACAACTTTGACTGTAATCGAGTCAACTGACAGTGTATCTCTAATCCTATTATTGCGTATCATCCCCTAATATGTGGCTAAACTGTAGCAGTTTGGCATCCTCCATGGAGTTGGCCATTATCTGTATGCCCACTGGTAGGCCATCTACTACACCATATGGTATTGATATGGCCGGCTTGCCGGTTAAATTAGCGGTAACTGTATTTATGTCAACTAAAAACATGGATACTGGATCATCGACCTTTTCACCTATGCGAAATGGCAGTATGGGAACTGTAACTGATATCAAATAATCATACTCCTCAAACACCTTGTTTACCTCACGTGTTAATCTACTCTTTACCTTTAGAGCCTTTAAAAAGTACCTACCTGCATATCCTGCCGAAGGAACAAAACCACCTGCTATAATACGACGTTTTACTTCCGCACCAAATCTTGCTCGTGCTTTTGTTACATATTGATGATACTCGTACTCTGTATAGTCCATGTCGTATCCGTATCGTATGTTGTCGTATCTTGCTAGATTGCTGGCCACTTCTGTGGATGTTATTGTATAATATGCAGCGACAGAGTAGTCCACCATCTCTAATGAGACCTCATCACACTGACATCCGTGAGACGACAACTCTTCTATGGCTTTATTCAGTATATTTTGTATTCTAGTATCTTTGGATGCCATCTGGCGTATTATGCCAACCTTTGGATTCTTTGTTGTATGGTACTGCTCTGATAATGATACTGGTGTGGAGTTTGCCGTGGTGTTGTCATTTGCATCTGGACCGGATATTATACTCATACATAGCTGAATGTCTGATATGCTTCTGGCCATGGGTCCTATCTGTTCTATGCTATTTGCGTACGATATCAAGCCATATCGGCTTATCATCCCATATGTGGGTTTGAAGCCTACTACTCCGCAGAAGCTGGCCGGGTTTCTCACAGACCCACCTGTATCTGAACCTAAAGATATAGCTGATGTGTGCGTGGCCACTGAGACGGCACTTCCTCCAGATGAGCCGCCAGGTACAACCTCTGTATTATGTGGGTTGAGAGTGGGCCCATACGCACTAAACTCAGTACTTAACCCCATGGCAAACTCGTCCATGTTGGTCTTGCCTATTATTATTGCATCCTCATCTAGTATTCGTCTTATTACAGTGGCGTCATACGGTGGCATATAGCCATCTAGCATATATGATGCGCACGTTGTGGGATACTGCTTTGTACATATGTTGTCTTTGATGGATATGGGTATGCCTGCTAGACGGCCCACCCTCTCCCCTCTTTGTATACGATGATCTATCTCTTTAGCCTGCTGTATGGCATTACTGTTCATATGTAGGAATGCATGCAGATGTGATGTATCTTCGATCTGTTTTAAGGTCTGTCCAATTACATATTCGGCAGTTGTTTCGCCGCTTGATATCATGCGTGCCAACTCTGTGGCCGTCTGCGCAGGTATCAACTAGCTCAACCTGGGAACTCGCAGGTGCCCCCGTTTATCTTGAGATTTACACTGTATTGTATCATGTGGTATATGCTTATCTGCCCTTAACTGGGATATGTTGATGTGTTGTACTATTATGGCCTCGTCTTGTACCCCTGCTGAATCTAATACATCAAAGTATTCTAACATACGCTGGACTTTCTTTGTATAGTCGTCTTTATCCCCTATGTCTAATCGCATCATGGAGGCTACTTGCTTTATATCGTCTTCTGTTATCATAGCGTATCATCACGGTCCTAATCGGTCCACATCCCGGGGATAAAACACGGCATCCCGAATGTTTTCAGTACCTGTTAAGGCCATCATCAGTCTTTCTAGGCCTATGCCACAGCCTGCATGAGGAGGCATTCCATACTCAAAGGCGCTCAGGTGATGCTTAAAGGAGGCGACCTTCATACCCTTCTTTTTCAAATTTGACTCTAGAGTGTCTTTGTCTTGTACCCTTGTACTACCAGATGATAACTCTAAATCATTATACATTAAATCAAATGACTCGGATATCTTGGGGTTTTTTGCACTCGTCTTTACGTAGAACGGCTTTGGTCCCATGGGCCAATCCTTGATAAAGTACAATCCCTCTAGTTTTATCTTGCGCAGCCAAGATGGGTGCAGATCATCCCCCCACTCCATATTGGAACCGGCATCTTGTATTCTCTCTGACAGCTCCTGATAGGTATATTGAGGTATTTTGTCTGTATTGGGCGGTTCAAACTTGACACCATCATTTTGCTTTACGTACTGCCGTACCGCATCTGCAGCAACCCTTACTACTTCGGCAACTTGACTCATTATATCGTTGTAGTCCACAAACGCCTCTTCCATGTCTATGGATATGGCCTCTGCTAGGTGCCGGTTGGTTCTAGATGGCTCGGCCCTAAATATGGATGCTATCTCAAACACCTTCTCAAACGACATTGTAAGCTGTTCCTTGTATAATTGAGGACTCTGGGCTAGAAAAGCCTCCTTGTCGTAGTAGAATATGGAGAAGAGCGATGCTCCACCTTCAGTGGCCGACGCAATTATTTTTGGTGTACTTATCTCTGTAAAATCGTTCCCCAAAAAGTAGTTGCGAATTGCTGACAGTACAGCACTTCGTGCTCGAAATATGTGCTGAAGTGGTTCCCGTCTTAAATCAATACATCTGGACTCTAGACGCGTATCTATATTTTTAATTGAGATGGCTGCTGGCTCAAAGGGCGGTATCTTTGTTACTGCAGAAAATACATGTACATTATGTGGTATGATCTCTATACCCCCCGGAGCACGTTCAGATTTGGCCACCTTTCCGGATACAGCAACAGATGAATGATATTTTAGTGTCGATAATGTATTGCGAACAGAATCTGTACATATTTTTCGTTTTGCTACTACCTGTATTGGCCCATGTCGGTCCTGAATTGTGACAAATGTGATACTACCATGAACCCGCACGGCGATGATCCATCCCATAACTGTTACATCCTGGCCTTCCAGTGAAGGATTTAGGATTGATGATAGATGCGTTCTTCGTACGGTGCCTAGCTCATCTACCATATTTTTACTCTGTTGTGAACTGTATTAATTTCATTGCGCTGATACGTGCCCAAAAAGGCATTCATGACACAACTTGTCATTCAATGTACTACAAAGATGGCAACTCTGACTACATACCACGAATCTCCAATACTTGTACTATGCGCGACACATGACAATCTTACTATACCAATAATTTGATGACCATACGATACAAAAGTGTGTGCTTGGATGATGTTAGCCGTAAGGATGGCGCCCAGACACATACAACCTATCTGGTGTCATGTACTGACACGAAACAGATTTTAGCATAATTTCATATGTGTGAAAGTTGCAACAGGACGGTATTATTATGAACTATCTCGGCACCTGATATGTAATGGGTCCCATCAAAGACATACTGCATATGCGCAGCTAGTTTTTCAGCTTCTATAGTGTCGTGTAACACTATGCTGTGCGCCGAGCCATCTTTAAGGGATACAATCATCTCATTACGTATTATATTTAGAACAGATGTGATGTACGTATTTCCCTTTACTAACACCATGCTGCAGAGTTTCTGCGCCTCGTATTTATCGGCGCATTTTATTTTTATATTCGGTTTCATCAAACATAAACTCCTTTATATTAACAGACTCGCGTCGATTTTGATGTCTCTCCATATATGTGACCATCGCTTCAATTAGTATCTGTTTTAACTCCCCACTCAACATGGAACCGGATTCGTACTCTTCTTTAATCTGATTGATTTTAGAGTCGTTCGGCTCAAAGAACATCCATAGATATAAAAATGATACATCAGACTGCGTATCTCCGCCTAATTGGCGATGCTTGGCTATACTCTCTTGTCCTCCTGAGTATGCATATTTGTTTATCTTTTGACGTATCTGTTTGGCCGTATCGGTGGTGTATACTGCCGAGTTTTCAGAAGATGCAGACATCTTACTACTAGAACCTGCTAGGGAAGGGATCATAATATTGTGAATGAGGGCCGGCTTTGGATATCTCAGGACAGGTGCTATATCCCGGGTCAACCTAAAGTGGGGGTCTTGGTCAACACCCAGAGGTATCAGGACAGGCCTCTTCTCTAAAAAACAAGGCGCCGATTGTAAGGCTGTGTAAAATATCATGCCTATATTGGTATCGTTTCCAAAACCAAATGATGCCTTTGTGTTGGAGTAGTTTATCTTCTTTGCAGCCTGCGCAGCCAATGGATATAATGTATTGATGTGTTGTGAATTAATCAATATGTGAGTCTTGTCAGGATCAAAGCCCAAAGCGGCAAAGTCGCGAGCATTCTGCAGGGCCAAATTGTATGTGTCGTCCAGAGATAACTTTGAATCCCTGTAAAACTTTTCATCATCGGTGAGCTGAAAGTACATAGTAGCACCAAAACGGCTCTGTAGCCACTGCGCAAACATCCATGGTATCAGATGTCCTATGTGTGTGTTGCCCGAGGGACCTCGCCCCGTATACAAAAAGAAACCAGGACCATTTTGGTACGAGTGTAGTATGACATCCAGATCCCTGTGGGAAAAAAATATCTTCCGCCGTAACAGAAAATGGTCTTCACCTGCAACATCTGCCACCTGACGCCTTATGTCATCTGATATTACGTTTAGTCCAAATCTCTCAACCAATCTGGTATAGTCTATGTCCCCTTTGGACTCCCATGGCGTCAATATAAAATCACTACTGTTCATATGACAGCAACTTTTTTGATAAGCTTTAAAAAAGTATTTGAGCCTTGCGCATTATGGACATGGTGTATCACCCACTGGAGGATGCCATAATTTTACACATGAAGTTAAACGTAGAGTATACGGTATCGGATATGGCTAAAAATTCCAATATTGAGATAGATCAGGCAAGACGGGCTACTGAGTGGTTACTGCAAAAAGGGGACATACGGCAGAGCAAACCCCCTCAGAGAATACTCTATCTGGGTCCCGAGGGCAAAAAAGCTAAAGAGAGTGGACTTCCCGAACAGCGCCTATTAAGATACATGCTAGACGGTATACCAGCTGATACCATACGAGACAGACTAAAAACAGATTGGGGTCCTGCCATTGGCATATGTCGTAAAAATGGATGGATACGCATGGATAAGGGACAGCCAGTTATAACCTCGTATCCTGATATAATACCCGATGATGTAATGCTGCAGCTAGACTGGGAGAATGGTGTGGCCGCCGACAGGGTCAACAAATCATTCTCAAAGAGACCAGGCTTTGTTATATCAAAGATGTCGCCGGCTCAATATGTTTTACCATCCGAGGAGACGCTAAAACAGGCCATACAGAGACAGAACCAAGTTATTCCCAAGGGCATCAATGTGGAGGCTGATGCTGCGGTGTCGTATGCGGCTAGAACACATCCACTCCACGATATAATTTCTGAGATACGTGAAATATTCGTCACATTGGGCTTTGAGGAGATTCATGGACGTATTGTACAGCCCAGTTTTTGGAATTTCGATGCTTTGTTTACGCCTCAGGATCACCCTGCCCGGGAGATGCAGGATACATTTTATGTAGAGAATGTACGTGTGGATACAAACGCCATAAATGTAGAGGATGTGGCTAAAATACACAACGAATGTTGGAGGTATACATGGGATTACAATCGTGCTACTGCGCCTGTCCTGCGCACACATAATACCTGTGTTACGATACAACATCTGGCACTGACCAATCCCAAGGATGCCCGTATGTTCTCCTTGGGCAGGGTGTTTCGTAATGAAAAACCAAGTTACAAACACTTAGTGGAGTTTCATCAAGTGGAAGGGGTGGTGGTCGGTCAGACTGTATCTCTGAGAGATTTGATGGGTATACAGCGTGAGTTTTATCGCCGAATTGGCTTGAAGAAGGTGAAATTTTGGCCCACATTCTTTCCATATACGGAACCCTCACTACAGTCCATGGTGTATAATGAGACGCTGAAAAAGTGGGTGGAGCTGTTTGGTATGGGAATATTTCGTCCCGAAGTTACAAGACCACTGGGGATAACAAGACCTGTTCTGGCCTGGGGTGGCGGTATTGAGAGAATAGCCATGATGCGATATGAGATGGATGATGTTCGTGAATTTTATAGAAATGGGCTGGACTGGTTGCGAGGTGTTCCAATACGCCGGTAGTTACACTATCGTACCAACGACTATCTGCACTGGTGGGAGCACCTGTTGATACCATACAAGATAAGTTGCCTTTTCTAGGTTTAGATATCGAGCATCAGAATGGGGATGACGTAAGTGTAGAGTACAGCCCAAATAGGTTTGACTACTCTACTGAATTTGGGATCGCGCTGGGACTACAAGGCATGCTAAACATACAGACCGGCATGGTCAAGATGCAGATAAATCCTGCCAGATATAGTTTGAGAGTGGACAATAGCGTATCCAATGTACGTCCTAGCATAACAGGGATATTGGCTAAAGGTCGTACATTAGACGATCATACTATACGTCAAATAATATACATGCAGGAAGACTTGCATCAGGGTCCGGGTCGAAGACGCAAAAGAGTGGCTATAGGCATACATGATGCAGACAAGATAAAATTTCCCATGACATATACTACTATAAATAGGGACTTTGAGTTTGCGCCACTAGGTAGTACCGATGCCATGCCCGTACACCGCATATTAAGTGATACCGAGCAAGGTGTACAGTATGGTCACATGGTTCAAAATCATGATAGATTGCCAATAATACTGGACAAAGATGGAGTGACAGCCTCCATGCCTCCGATAATAAATTCCAGCTATACTGAGGTGACTGAATCTACCAAGAATCTCTTTATTGATGTAACCGGGATGAACCAGCCAGATGTGGAGGGTGTGTTGGCCATAATTGCCGTAACACTACAAACAGCAGGATATACCTTGGAACATGTGGATATAAGCGGAGGCACAAATAGAACGCCTCCACTGACTCATCGCAAGATAACCTTCGATCATATGGTCTCAAACCGCATACTTGGACTAGATCTGGATATTGATCAAACTACCCAATGTATAAAGCGGGCCCGACTGGGTGCCGTTATAGACTATAATAAAATCATATGCATAATACCTCCATACAGGACAGACATATTTGGTATCATGGATATTGTCGAGGAGGTTGCCTTGGGATACGGCATAGATCAAATAACGCCCACACTTCCAGATGTGGGTACAGCGGGAAGCACAAACATTACCACGACCTTGGAGCGTGTAATGATCGGCCTTGGATATACTCAAGTAATGAACTCGTGTTTGAGTAGTGTGGCCATACTGTCACAGGGGGGCTCCGCACCCAAGATATCCGTTGCCAACCCTAAAAGCCAGTCACACACTGTGTTGCGGGGGGCCTTGATGCCCGGTCTGCTGGAGAACTTATCACATAACATACATGAGTCTTATCCACATAGATTGTATGAATATGGTGTGATCTTTGATATGGAGGGTGGTACTATAGCAGAACGTATGCATCTAGCTTGTGTGACGGCGCACAAAAACTCCACATATTCGGAGGCAAAATCCACACTGTCTGCAATATTACATCATAATATGGGAATTAATTTAACAACACTCCCTTACAATATGTCCCCATACGAGGCAGGCCGGGCCGCCCGCATACTAAATAATAGCCAACAGCATATGGGCTACATCGGCGAAATATCCAAAGAGTGCCGGCAGGCATTCAAAATTAGAGATGATATTGTAGTATCGGGTTGGGAAGTCGAATTAATATTTGATGATAAAGACGGTTTAGTAGCCTCATAGAGCAGGCACGTAGACGGATCGTGATGAGATATACCGCATGGTTTGCTGTGAGTCATAGGTTCACCCAGACGTGCTACACTGAGGCTCCCCGGTTACAGAATCCATGGAGGGCGTGGCTAGTACCTGTGAATTTGGACGAGTCAGAGCCGGGGGACAATGTTTGTGATTGGCACAAATAGACAATTAAATTTCATACTGTAACATATGATCAAATATTATACTATTCAATAATTTTTAGGCATTAAGTATGAATTTGGCTACATTCCCAACACAAATCTCAAAAAAATAATCATATATCCATGTAAAATAACACTCAAAATTATTAATAGGACAATTTTTTTTTTGATTAATTAATTACATCAATCCTACCTAGTATGATGATGTGCATATAATTTTCATAATGTGTATCGCCACAGTAGCGATCATACAGCGTCGTATATAGATGCCATGTTAATATACTCAAACCCTAGGTTGTCCCAAAACCCACAGCCACATTCTATATACTTGTGCTACTATTTTTTCCACGACTTGTCCGTATGCCAACTTTCACAAACATTTTTTGTTGTGGCACTTCTACCTTGTCCCACTGATAGTCTGCCCCTCTACATCATCCTACAGCTAGATTTTCTCTTGAGCATTATTGGTTGTCCCATTGCAACAATCCATTTGCACCGATGTGGTATGTACACTCGCTGTATTAAATGAAAATCATGTCGCGCCTGGTCTTGGCTGTCAACCATTAATATCATCCTCCATCCACTTTGGATTCTGGTGCCTTATGTCATTGGTCGCCTTCTTGTTGCGGAATGCCATCATGGGTGTTTCAAAGTTGTTGATGTCCAATGAAAAGTGCAGCCTGTCGGTGTTATAGTATTCTATGTAGTCAGACAGACTTGAGTAGTGCCATATTTCATCCTCAAGGCTACGGTGGAACCGTTCCAATTTACCATTGGTCTGTGGATGATACGGCCTTGAGTTGATCAATCCTATGTCGAGGTTTAACAATTCATTCTCAAACAAGGTGGGGGTCCAAGAACCAGTTGGTTTCTTGCGGCCACCCCTTCCTACAAAACACGAGCCGTTGTCAGAGAGTATTGTTGCTGGAACGCCAAACCTGTCTACTGCATGTCGAAGTACCGTTACTGCGTTCTCAGAGGTGGCCTCCGTAAAGAGTGCAGCTCCGGTAATACATCTAGAAGCGTCATCCAGATATGTAATCAGGTTCAGTCCTTTCATGCGCGGATCCTTCATTGTGTGCCAGTCAGTATGCCACATGGCATTTGAATAAATGCGCTCATATCTGACCCATTTGCGTTGTTTGGACTTTGCGGGAGAGTCGACTACCAAACCCTTCGACTTCATTATGCGGTATACGTGATGGTAGCTTATATTCTGTCCCTCTCTTTTCAATCTCTGGGCAGTTCGCACATACCCCTCAGGCTTGTTTTTGTGAGTATTTAGTACCGTTTGTATCGTCTCATCGGATGGCATCAAATCTGGAGGTCTTCCGGCGGGGCGTTGGGTGTGAATCACTCCGGTCTTTAGATATTCGGCCCACAGCCGCTGGATGTGTCTTTGCGTCACGTTAAGCTCCTTGGCTACAGTTTTGGTATCCCTGCCTTTCTCAAGTTGCCTTATGGCATATCGTATTGATTTATCGGTCATCTTTGGCTTCATTTTCTCATTTGATTTGTGTAGCTTAATGTATTCTTGTTGTGTACGCTTAGCTTTACCTAAGCGACATGATTTTCGTTTAATACAGTATGTACACTCGCATATGGGCTTATTACAAACGACACTATGTACTATCTACTCTCAGAATATATGTCCCACCGGTCACTATCCACACTTTTTGTTTATGTGTGCCTGTTATGAATTTCCATATCTTATACCTACTATAAATATTACTAATATTTAAGATCATTAATCTAATTTTATTGACCAACACTCAACTTTGGAGATGTTCATTTTTTTGACTCTGTATTTTTCCTACATTTTGTATTTTAAAAACCAAGAACAAACCTCTGCATCTGAGTTACGATACATTACATAATTAGTGGTTTAAGGTGTTATACTACATTATGATCTATATTTATGGAAAAACACTGAACTTTATAACCGCTGGTTGCATATTGAATTTATGAAGATAGATCAGCCCATGGATCCAGACTATGATGCCGTCAATGTGGGATTTGTAGGGTTTGCAGATCCATACGCAATGGAGGGTATTAGTATTCTAGAGACCAGTGATGGCCGTGAATTTCATATGAGGGCATTCTCTGGCGAGGTGGCTAAATTCATGTCCATGTATGTCGCAGGAATGCAGACGCCAGTACCATCTGTATATAACATGATAAATGACATATGCGAAATGAATGATTTGACACTGGTCAAAGTAAAGATATATGAGTCTGGTCAAGCATTACGTGCTAATCTATACTTTAAAGGTCGTACCGAGATGGTACTGCGCAACTATAGGGCATCTGATGCACTAGCTTTGGCAACATATTTGGGCGTGCCTATTTTGGTACGTACCACACTACTAAAGAAGATGGACTCCTAGAAAGTTATGTGATTATATCTGCCAACCTGTCTTGCTCTATGGCCCAACGCATCTCCATTGCTATGCGCCGGCCAACACCAAACGTTTCACCATACTGGTACTTGGTGTATGGTGTAGTTGTAGCCAGTATGGGATTTCCAGGAACACGTAGTGATACGTCGTATACGACCATCTCCAAATTCTTGGTGATTACACTTTGTAATGAGAATGGCCCTATTACGCCAGGGGCATGATCTCTTTTTGATGCCTCTACAAATCTATCCCCCATATCAAATATGGAGTTTAGTAGCGACTCTCGTGCACTTGCTGGCGTGTGACCCACCTCTATATTCTGCAACTCCACATCTATCTGGGCCTGTTGGGCGGCAGGTAACGCATTAAAGTCCATAATGTTGGTCTGGAGCCTCCTCTCAATACCCATAAAGTCTACTCTGTCTTTGATGGGTGATGCAAAATAATTAAAGTTCATGTAGGTGCCTATGGCCAGTTCCTCTATACTGGCAAGCTCAAGTCCAGCATGATCAATTATGTCAGAATCTATCATTCGCTGAGATTTTTTCTTGTAATCTGAGGGCGATGACACAATAAAGAATGCACGCTCTAATTTTCTGGACTTTTCTTGTACCTTTACTATACATGGACCATCGATATCTTGAGGCTTTTCATATATTCGAGGCAGTCGAAGGCCTGCTGATTTTAACATAAAGTACTGCCCTCGTTTTTCACTTCGCTCCTCGGCACGAAACAGTCGCCGATTTCCAAATATGGGTAGGGCAAAGTCGTTTTCTAGAGTATCATATCCCAGGTATACTGCCAAGGACCTGTGGGGAACTACAATATTCTGTTCTGTTCTTATGCGGTGCTGGTGTTCCTTACTGGCCATATCTGCGAACCTGTCTAGTATCACAACATTGTCCGCAACACGAGAAAATCGTTGATATGGCACATGACGACCTCTTTGACAGTACACTGTAGTGCGAAACCCTTCGTCTTTGGCGCCATCCATTATCTCCAATGCCGAGTGACTACCCAATACTGCAATGCCAGGCTCTTTGTATTCTGCAACCACATCTGCCATCTCTGAACGACTTATCATACTGATACGGCATGGATGTTATGGTACATATTGATGTATTGTTTGCCGTACACTTTATACTGTGAATGTGAATATAATGTCGTATGATAGTAGAGAAGAGGCTATTGATTGCAGGTGTGGCTTTGTTGGTGTCTGGCTTTGTTCTGTCTGCTGTAATTGCGCTTAATGCACCAGTAGGTCAGACTGGTATGACTGAAGATGAAGTGTTGGATTTGATGGAGATGCAACAACAGAATGATGACATGGGTATATTGGCTGGTATACTGGTGGGAGTGGGTTTTCTACTGGCGCTAATAAGTTTTGGAGCCAGGCGACGACCTGGTGGAAAGAACACAATGTAGTTTTTATTTGATTGCACACAAATAATACCGACATGATGGCAGAAATTAGTATTACGCCCATTGGTACGAGTCAGACCAGCGTTTCGTTTTATATCGCCCGGGCATTGGAGGCCGTATCTGACATGAAAGACATAAGGTTCCAGCTGAACTCCATGGGAACCATAATGGAGTCCGAAGACGCAGAGAATATATTTTTGGCGACCCAAATAATGATGGATACTATACACAATTTGGGCGTTAATCGTCAAAGTGTAATTCTCAAGATTGACTCTCGACGTGACAAATCTGCATCCATGTCTGAAAAAGTCAAGTCAGTTCAACAATACATGTCAGAGAGTCCTAACTTTTTGGAATAATGTGTTTCGCTGAATTGGCGTACGCCCTATCTCACGAACTATCGTCGCCAGCTCATCTATGGATGAACCTGTTGGTTTGCCTGCAGCGCGATATATCTCCTCAGAGAATGCAGTTCCAACAAGATCATTTCCACCATACGCCAAAGATACCTGAGCCATCTTCTTCCCATACGCTACCCAGTATACGGATATGTTGTCCAGAACATTCGCTAACATTATTCTGGACACTGCCAATACTCGTAAATCGTATAGTGATGAACACTCCTCGGTCACCAGATTATTCTTCTCTAGTTCAGTATTGTCTAGACTGAACTTCAACGGAATAAAAGTAATGAAACCTCCAGTCTCTTTCTGCAGATCTCGTATCTTTATGAGATGATCAATCACATGTTCAGGCTTCTCTATATGGCCATACAACATTGTAACATTACTACGTATGCCCAACTCATGAGCCTGTCGTATAGTGTCTAACCACTCTTGGCCAGTACACTTACCTCTTACGATCTTTTTTCGTATATCTGGATGAAATAACTCCGCTCCACCACCAGGCATTGTGTCTAAACCGGCCTCCTTTAATCGCAAGAGTATCTCTGAAACTGAGTTTTTTGTAAGCTTTGAGAGAAAAAATATCTCTGCTGCCGTAAAGGCCTTTATGTTTAGAGATGGATGCTTCTCTTTTATGATCTTCATCATATCTTCATAGTATTCTAGAGGAAGTGTTGGATGAAATCCTCCCACTATGTGTACTTCGGTGGCGCCCATCTGCTTGGCAATTGATACTCTCTGTTCTATCTGTGATGGCGTCAGTACGTAGGCGTCCTCTTCATCTCCCTTTCTATAAAAGGCACACATCTGACAACTAGCTGCGCAAACATTGGTATAGTTCATGTAATATGATGCGGCGAACGTTACTGCATCGCCCACCTGTCTTCGACGTATGGTGTCGGCCACCGCCCCCAACTCGTGTAGGCTTGCAGACATCAATTCCATGCCGTCATCAAATGAGAGTTCGTCCACTGATATGGCACGTTCCAACGACTTCATACTACCTACAGTCTGTGCCATGATTTGATACTTTTTGATACTGATATATTCCTTAAGGATCTCATGCATCACAAATGGTATAAAAAGAACCGTTATACAACACATAACAATGGTGATGTCTCTGGTAAATGAAAACCTACCAAAATGCTACATATGTCATCGTATATTTCCAGATATGGAGAGCCTATGCAAGCATCTGCAGGAAGCTCACCCAAATGTAATATCTGCACACAGGTCGGAACCGGCTCCTGGTGATGTCACCGTATTTTGATATCAACAACAGAGCATGTCTGAAACTATATCACATGTAACTAAAGATGTATCTTGATATGATTGTAAGGTTTCGGTCAGTCCGGAAGTCTGTCGTGGCTTGATACGATCTCGCACCACTCAAGAAGAGTAACCAATCTGAAAGACTATCTCATAGATGTATTATCGCCCAACTTTGTGGGAAGACCCTGCATTATATAGCTGAATACATACATTGATGGTACAGCAAAGAATCGTTTAAACCAAATATATGAAAAATACACCCGATATGTAATGGGAATACCGGAAAAGATAAAGGCCATACAAGATGAGATGGCTCGTACTCAGATAAACAAAGCCACAGAACACCACATCGGTCTACTAAAAGCCAAGATAGCAAAACTCAAACGGGAACAGGAAGAGCAGATTACAAAAAAGTCAGGCGCAAAACAAGATGGCTTTGATGTACGTCGCAGTGGTGATGCGACAGTAGTGTTCATAGGGTTGCCCAGTGTAGGAAAGTCGACACTACTGAACCAACTTACTGGAGCCAAGTCTGCGGTGGGCTCTTTTCAATTTACAACACTTACGGTAGTGCCAGGAATGATGGAATATCAGGGAGCTCGAATACAGATCTTGGACCTACCTGGAATCATAAAAGGGGCCTCCACCGGCAGGGGTCTTGGCAAACGCATACTCTCGGTAGCCCGAAGCGCCGATCTGGTATTACTCATACTAGACGTATTTCAGCCGTATCATGAGGCAGTACTGGTGGAAGAGCTAGGTAATATGGGCATACGTCTCAATACATTGCCACCAAATATGACCGTTGAGCGAGCTAACTCGGGTGGCATAGCGGTGGCCCAACAAACAAAGCTTACCCATATAGATGAAAAGCACATTCGGGACATGTTGCATCTGTATGGTGTGATAAATGCTCGTGTGGTAGTGCGTGAGGATATAACCTCAGAACAACTCGCAGATCATATGGCGGGAAATGTAGTATACGCTAAGGCTCTCACTGTATTAAATAAGATTGATCTCGTTGATACAGAATTTGTTGCAAGAGTGACTGATTCTATAAAGTCAAACATTGTGCCAGTCTCGGCTAACTCTGCAGTCAACATTGATTTGCTGCGCAAAACGATATACGGCAGACTCGACTTTATTCGTATATATATGCGGCCCAAAGGTGGACCCACCGACTATGATGAGCCATTAATAGTTCGTTCGGGGGATACTGTAGAGGATGTGTGTAATAAATTGCACAGAAATATGCGCAAAGAGTTCCGATATGGGCTTGTCTGGGGTAGGAGTGTAAGATATGGTGGTCAACGTGTTGGCATTACGCATACACTCTTGGATGAAGATGTTTTAACCATAATAAAGAGAAGATAATCATGCAATATGATCAATACATGCGACTCATGAGTCGTATCTGCTCATCGGTTGTTATGGTACCCTTGGCTACTAGAATCTCCAACAACTCTTTGAGTATGGTCTGACACTTCTCTAACTCTTCATCACTACCAGCATCACCTATTGGTCCTGCCGGCCCTTTTGGACCCTTCTCACCTGCCGGCCCTGTTGGTCCTGCCGGCCCTGCCGTACCTTGCTCGCCTTGGGGTCCTGGTGGCCCCGAAGCTCCACGTTCACCTTGTAATCCTTGAACACCTTGTGGTCCACGTATGCCTTTCTCGCCAGGTAGTCCTTGCGGTCCTACGGGTCCTTTGGCGCCCACCGGCCCTGCCGGGCCCCGCACACCAATAGGCCCTTTCTCCCCCTGCTCACCAATGGGACCAGGAAGTCCACGCTCGCCCTTCTCACCAGTAGGTCCAGTCGGTCCTTTCTCTCCTACGGGTCCTGACAGACCCTTGTTGCCCAGCGCACCAGTAGGTCCAGTCGGTCCTTTCTCTCCAGGAGCGCCTTTATCGCCAGTATTACCTTTCTCGCCAGTCAGGCCTTTTTCGCCCTTATCGCCCACCGGCCCTTGCGGTCCACGCTCACCTTTATCGCCCACAGGACCCTTATCACCAGTCAGGCCTTTTTCGCCCTTATCGCCCACCGGCCCTTGCGGTCCACGCTCACCTTTATCGCCCACAGGACCCTTCTCACCCTTATCCCCAGTTAGTCCCTGATCGCCTTTTAGACCATCAGGCCCTGGTGGACCCTTTACCCCTTTGTCACCTTTGTCGCCCTTATCCCCAGTTAGTCCCTTATCACCTTTATCGCCCACCGGCCCTTGCGGTCCACGCTCACCTTTATCGCCCACCGGCCCTTTATCACCAGTCAGGCCTTTTTCGCCTTTATCGCCCACAGGACCTTGCGAACCCTTTACCCCTTTGTCACCCTTATCACCCTTATCACCAGTCAGGCCTTTTTCGCCTTTATCGCCCACCGGCCCTTGCGGTCCACGCTCACCTTTATCGCCCACCGGCCCTTTATCACCAGTCAGGCCTTTTTCGCCTTTATCGCCCACAGGACCTTGCGAACCCTTTACCCCTTTGTCACCCTTATCACCCTTATCACCAGTCAGGCCTTTTTCGCCTTTATCGCCCACCGGCCCTTGCGGTCCACGCTCACCTTTATCGCCCACCGGCCCTTTATCACCAGTAGGTCCTTTCTCTCCTCGATCACCTCGTAGACCAACAGATCCACGGTCTCCCATGACCCCACGGTCTCCCGGTAGTCCGGGCGGTCCAGGTGATCCTGCTGGCCCAACAACGCCTTTCTCGCCCTGCGGCCCAGGAAGCCCCTTCTCGCCACGATCGCCCCGTAGACCTACAGGTCCCGGCGGCCCCGGCGGTCCACGTGAACCCACAGGCCCTTGCGGCCCTGCAGATCCCGGCGGCCCCGCAGGCCCCGGCGGCCCAGTGGGCCCTACAGACCCTTGCGGACCCATCTTTCCCGCAGGCCCCGGCGGCCCAGCCGGTCCCGCAATACCAGGTAACCCCGGAATTCCCGGCGGCCCTTGCGGCCCGCGTCTTTCCACAACTTGAGCAGAATCTGTTGAACTTACAGAGTCCGTGTCACTATCGTCTGTGTTTGATGGCGGAACTTCAGGCTCAGGAGGCTCATCAGGTGGAATTGGTAATACGTCATCGGATATAATGGATGGTTCATCAGATTTATCGAATGTATGTTCCACAAATTGATCAGTTGCAACATCTATTATCGAGTAGTTATTCGAAAATATGTCTTTGATCACCACCCACACGGAACTCTCTACAAATACAGACTCTGGTAACGGGTTGCTATCATCTCCCAAAGTTATGGTAAATGTACCACCATCGACTCTTAGGTGAAACTGCCCGTCCCAGAGTGACGAAATATCATTGGATATAATTGACTCCTCAGTGGGATTGGTTGGACAGATTGTAACATGTACCTCATACACACCATTCTTATCGAATGGGGCTTTTCCGGATATCTGAATGGATGACGGGTATTGCATAACATTATTCTCTTATCCATGTTATTTTTACTTTTTTAAACACAAAGATACGTAGCCCAACTTTGACACTACTAACAAACGATTATGACACAAAATTACAGACCATTGGTGTAATGTTTAGTGGGTATCACTTTAAGATACTTGACTGGCTGATGTCGCTAGTTGAGTTTACGACCAAACCTATCTTGCCAAAAAGTTCCTTGATGGTTCTGTGGAACCGCTCAAGATTCCTGCTCGTCTGGGGGGCACGGCCGCGAGTTTATCAACTCAATGTCCCTGCACAAGAGCGCCTCCTCGAACGTGGTGGGTTCCCAGGATCCCTTAGGGTTGCCTCTTGCGCATACCCACAAAGCAGGATCCATTGTCCGACAGGATGGTAGCTGGCGTTCCGAACTGTTTAATTGCCTGCTGGATCACCACCACGGCGTTCTCCACACCCGGACGGCAATTTATTAATTCAACGTACCGGTACACTACAACATGATATATGTCTCCGGCACTATAATACAGGCCGGAACTATATGTGCCTTATTTGCACTGATTACTCCAGCGGTGCTTGGCTTTGCGGGCACGTCAGATGCCCAAGAGGTGACAGGTTATGTCATACAGACTTTTGATGATCTCTGTACAGAAGCGTTCTTGAATAATTTTGCCAAGTCGCATACCATAATAGATAAACTCGCTGATACGTCCGGAGACATTAAATCCATAGTGATACATCTGCCGTCTGATACGTCCAATAGCATGTTATCCGCACTTTTAGAGAGAGCCGAGATTTACAGCGTACGGGAGTTTTCAGTGTCCGAGGACTCGACATCAATATCAGACGTACAAATCCACAACTCTGCGCAAAAGCATCCATATGTCAAATCAAAATGTTACACTGAACTGGACTCGACACTAAACGATATTGTAAGAAACGTAATGGGGGTTTTAGATCATAATTCTAGACCTGCACCATTTGACCACATAAATACAGATGATTTAATTGGTGTTGTAATCAGTACGCAAGAACCCTTGTACGTACAATCATATTTAGAGGAGAAGGGTGCTGTCCTGCTATCCACTACAGATTTCGATGAATATTCCAACATTGAGGCATTCGTGCCGGTTTCACTATTGATAGACCTTGCAGAACTGCAACATTATACCGATATAAGCGCGATGCTTGTACACGGGCATACGGTTATTCATACTGGAGATTGGTATTATGGCCATGGCGAAAGACGTGTTTGGCGCAGCGATGTAGAACCGCCCGGTTATAGGATTGTTTATGGCGGCAATGTGGGTGTTGTCGATATGAGTACGGACCATATTCCGATGATGAAGGAGTTATCTACAGACATGCAGAACAGGTGTCACTATATCGATGGTGCGAATTTGTCAGCACACATACAGTGTAATGAAAACATTAGTGCAAAGGTAGCCGAAATACTAACAAACACAGACACCCGTGCAAAGTTGTACGTGGTCGATACTAATTTGACAGACACATCCAGTACGGCAAATTGGATGTTTGAGAAGGGTGTTGATGTAATTTACATCATTACCGATACCAAGACCCTTACTGTGACAATGTCCCGCGCCTACCTTTTATCAGAAACGGGGCAACAAACATCATATACGTGGGTGGCGCCAATTGCGCGCTTGCCAGACCTATTCTCAGAAGAGGAACAACCCCCATCCACTAACGTTCCAGTTCTAAACCTTACAGATGCTATAATGATCAGCCAAGGACAGGAAGCCCGCTACCAGTTTTTTGCCAATGATTATGATATCAATGATGCATTGACATATGCGGCCGCATCAAGCAACCGCAGCATCATAACAACAGCAATGGGTACGTATGGATACCTGATGTATACTCCATCAGGTTACGAGGAATTTGTTCGTGGCGCCCACATAAAGATAGTTCCACATTCTGTAGGCACAACAAAGGTAACCATATCCATAAGCGACGGTACAAACGTTGTTACGGACACGGTTAGTGTAACGGTGATAAACAACACTGTGCCGGAACTAAATGTCGACAGAGTTCGTTACAGTCTTATAGTTGGAGAGACACATACTGTCACTCCCATAGCTGTAGACATTGATCAGGACACGCTGTTGTATGACATTTTGGAGCCCGCAGACGGTTTTACGTCCGTGTCGATTGACATAACCAACGATACGATGATACTGACTCCAATTGCGGAGGGACAGGACTATATTGAAATGACAGTATCAGACGGCAAAGGGGGATATGATCAAGGATATTTCAGAGTCTGCGCGGTGGCATCAAACTCTCCGCCCCGACTCTCTCCCATACCAGAACATATTCCCATATCTATTGAAGCAGAAACAGTAAACATGTCAATCACTGCGACAGATACTGACAATGACAAGATATTCTGGTTCAGTGGTTTGTATTCAAACAGTTCTGTGGTAAGCGCACAATATGATTATACACCTAGACTGAGAACAGGAGAATACCATCATGTGTCGCCGTGCGACCTTCGCTACGGCGGAGAGACTAGCCAGTCTTTACTCATAACTCCCAACGGTATAGGAAACAGCACAATAACTATCAGAATAGCAGATGTCTGGGGCGGCACCGATACAAAGACATTGCATGTAACAGTGTACGAGCCCACAGATGCAAACTAAGATTTTGTGTTATCATATGTAGGCAGTCATGATACATTGCAGTTAGGACGCAACTATAGACTTGTTGGAGCGATTTTTTCCAACTATTTAGAGATAATGTAAACTAGGTGAGATTGTTCTGTACCACTGGCAGCAAATTCTAATTCGCGAATAATATTTAACAGGATGATGTCTTATAATACTATGATGGATTTGACTGATGACACTCAAAAAAAACATACCAAAGATGATACTCAAAACTCACTCAAAAGTAGCCTAAAAGTGTCCAAGACTGACGTGACACCATTAACAGATGAGGATTACAATCGCAAGAAACTCTTCAAAAAAGGCGTCAATTTGATGGCCGACGAAAAGCTTGAAGATGCATGCGAAGCATTCGAGCAGGCATTACGCATTGATCCCAAGAATATCGAAACATTATTGAAATTAGGATATGCCAGATTTCATATAGGACAGCATACAGAGGCATTGGCTGCCTATGATCAGGTACTGAATATTGACATAACTCACCCCGAAGCCTGGAACTTAAAGTCACTGGTGGATTATGAGAAAGAGAACTACTCAAAAGCATTGGATGCTGTACAGAATGCAGTGGATTCGGATCCTAATTTTGGCATGGCATGGTACAACAAGGCGTGTTATCTATCACTACTAAATCAAGTCCCTGAGTCGTTAGAGGCACTCAAGAGATCTATCGAAATAGATGTAAAGAACGCTCGTAAGGCCGTTAAAGACCGTGACTTTATCAATGTCCGTATAGAAGAAGGTTTTAGACGAATAATTGAGGTTGTGGTGTTAGAGTCGATACGACAGGGCTATCATACATTGGGCTCCATAGTCTGGACTACCCTCTTAAACAAATCCGATGTGGAGGAAGCCCTGACAAAACTACTGGAGAAAGGTTTGATCATACAAAATGAAAAACGTGAAGGCTTTCATCGTATACCTGTATATGATCTAGTAAAGCATATCAGCGACAGAGTGACTGTCGAGAAGCGGGGATTTTTGGGTTTGACACGTAAAAAACTGACTGGCCCAATACAGAGTTTCAGAATGCTCAGCGAATCGGTCCAGTTAGCAAAGAATACAATAGAAGAGGAAGATGTGGAAGGAACAATAAAAAGTTTGGACGTGTTTGTGAACTCAGACAAGTGCGGACCAATAATGATAGAACAGTTCTTTGAAGAGCACAGAGATATTCGCCTGTGGCGTGCCCGGCTTGATCATAGAGGCAGAGACTATCTGATAGAGCACAAAGAACGAATGCTAAACGTATTGGAGAATATAGGAGCTAGTGTGACAAAAAAGATGCGTAATGACTCTGACTATTCGTCAGACAAACTCCAATAATTGATCATTATACATAATATGTCGCTATGTATGCGGATGTTCTATCAAGAATACTTGTGGTACTATCATACATGCCTGGCCTGTCAGCTCACTGACAACTCAGTTATCCATGCCGGAAACGGCAACAAGGGATTTAGAGTAGTGACATTGCTGATACTCCAGTGTAGATGCAACCGAAGATTCTGTGCTGTTACCTGCTGAATACCATTTCCATATGTGATATGATTACAGTCACGCGGCGCATTCGCCCCGACCGGTCTTTGTGTGATAACTGGCATCACTTCCATAGTCGGCAAAAAAGTCTGAATCCTCTTCTTTGGTGGGAGGTGTGGTTAGGGGAGCTAGGCGATTACGAATGTCTATAATTTTGATATCATCGGCATCTTGGCATACACGATGTAGCCAAGACTTTAAGGTGTCTTCTTTTTGAGCATGTTCTTTGAACATAGTAATCAACTGCAAGATTGCGGGAATTACGCGCTTTGCTGGCATGCGCAACAAATTCTTACCTAGCATTGCCTGACCATCCGCCCGACCTCCTATAGACATCATATATGATGGATACATCTCACGACCTAGTCTACCACCACCTCCGAAGAATCCAACAGTTGCAATTCCGTGCTGGCCACATGAATTGGGGCAACCACTTATTTTGATGGATGACTCTGCTAAAGACTCGTCTTTGTCCAGCTCTAGATCTAGAAACTTTCTTTGTATCTCTTTTGCCAAACGATGTGAATTGGTTAACGCCAAATTGCATGATGTTGTACCTGAACAGCCTATGGGCGCAGCCATCGTAAGGGCTCCAGATTTTGCCAAACCGGCCTCAGACATCTTTGTATATATCGATAACAAGTCGTCTTCGTGCACATATCGTATGGCAATATTTTGTACAAAACCCAAGCGTCCTACGCCCTCTGCTGAGAACTCACGTATCAACTCGGCTACCGTCCTTAGTTGTCCTGATGTAATGTCGCCAGCTTCAAGCATGACAAAGACGGTCCTATATCCGTCCTGTTTTTGTTTGAACGTGTTTGTAGACAACCACCTTGCATAGCCTGCGGGAACATTGCCATCCTGGTGATTTACCCTTAATGGTATCTTTATCTCATCGGTATCTAGGTTGACTGGTAGGCTCACCACGACAGACTGAGTGGCTCTTACTAAATCTCTCTCTTTTAGAACCAAGTTCTGGAACTTTGTCCAACCCATCTGATTAACTAAGTATCTGAGTCTATTACGTGGCATATTTTTACGATCACCTAATCGGTCAAACAGTCTGACCACACTGATGGCAGTATACAGGACGTTCTCTTCTGGTGTGAAATCTTCCAGCTGGTGACCTACATATGACTTGTTTCCTAGGCCGCCACCCACAAATACCTTAAAACCACGAACTTGCTTCCCATCCACCTCGATAATCTTTGGTATGAGACCAACATCGACTATGCGTGCCATCCCATGCTCCTCACAACACGAGTAGGTGAATTTGAATTTACGAGGTAGATTTTGGTTCATTGGATTTCTCAGGAAGAATTTGGCAGTGGCCTGCGCATAAGGGGTTGCATCAAATGACTCATTGGGGCATACACCACACATGGGGCTACACATCACATTACGTATGGCATTACCACATGCTTCTCGGGATGTCATGCCTGCCTGTCCAAGTTCGCGAAACACTTCTGAGACATCTTCAAGGACTACCCAGTGCAATTGTATGCTCTCCCGTGTGGATATGTGCGCACTCCCAATAGAGAATTGCTCGCTTATCTGAGATAATTTGTCCAGTTGGTGTGGATGTATCTGTCCTGCCGGTATCTTTACCCTTATCATTGCATAGTCGGATGTCATGCGGGTGCCATATGCGCCATGTTGCAGCCTATATCTACGAAACAGGTCTTCGGGAAACTTTCCTTGGCGGAACAGTTTCACTGTTCTGGCAAAATCTTCTGCTTCCTCCATCCGAGACCAGTCAATTACAGGTACATTCATCTTTTCTCGTAGACTAGTCTGACTCATGCGTAGGCATCTTCTCTGCACCATTTATAAATTTTTGAACAGCGGAAAGTTTTGGACCAAGTTGATACATGATGTCAAAAATGACTGGATTCTTATTTATAAAAAGTCTAGATGAGATACCTCTGCGCAACCATTTCTATGGATATCTAGACATAAAGCAATATATCAAATCAGGCTGTTTTACAATTATGAAGATATACACAAAGGGTGGTGATTCTGGAATGACTGGCCTGCAGGGAGGCAAACGAGTTTCAAAGTCAAGCAGGCGTATAGCTGCATACGGATCTCTTGATGAAGCCAACGCCATCATAGGGATGGCTATTGCAACGGGAACATATGAACAGATACAGACCATATTGAATCGCATACAAAACGATCTCTTTATTTTGGGCGCCGATATGTCAAACCCTGACCTTACAATAAAGACAAACCGCATTACCACAGAGATGATTACTTCTTTAGAACATGACATAGATGAGATAGACAATACACTGCCACCTCTGACCAACTTTATACTGCCGGGCGGTACAGTCGCCGGTTCTATATTGCATGTTGCTCGTGCAGTGGTACGTCGTGCTGAAACTCATATGGCTCATATGTTGGGCGATATGAACCCGTTATGTCTGGTGTATGTCAACCGCCTATCAGACTTACTCTTTGTATTGGCCCGTGCATCTAATGTGGGTAAAACCGAGAGTATCTGGAGACCCTAAGATGTACTTTGTAAATTTTGACGTGTCTGTCTTTGAAGTGTAATAATCTGGCCCTGTTGCACACACTGCCAAAGTGTACAATAGTTTAGTCCATACTGATTACAGGAGAGATTAACCGTAATACTGCAAAACCACCTGGCAAATATAGAATACTTTATTTTCCCCTGAAATTTTGATATTATATGTGCCAGGGTAGCTCAGCCCGGGAGAGCACTCGGCTGAAGACCGAGCTGTCGCGCGTTCAAATCTCGCCCCTGGCACCAATATCTAAATCGTATTTATGCCTGCGATCTTTATCTGAGAGTACTTCGTACGCCTCATTTATTTTGACCATGTCTGTATCAGAGTCCTCACCACTGATATCTGGATGTAGACTCTTTACTAGTTGACGATATCGAGATTTTATCTCTTCGGATGTGGCATCATGTGATACGCCCAATATCTCATAGTAGTTTGGCAGGTCCTGACGAGTATGTTTGCTTGAATTGTATTCTTCGTAGTCATCCTGCCAGCCTGAGTGGTATTTTTCATAATCACGGTTCTTTTTTGATTCAAAGTTACGTTGATCATAATCTGTACGAATACGCCGTATGCTATCTCTTGCTAGATACAGAAACAATGCAATGACCGCTACGATAAATATTACAAATACAATCATGACCTCTTGTGGTGATATTGTATCATCATCTTGGGCCCATGCAGGTGTAATACTAGATAAAGCAACTAAAAGTACCATTACATAATACTGTCGCATCACAATCATACTACCTCATTACATTATAGAGTTTGTGTGTAATGGCGCAACTTGATGGCATCATGTTGCATTGACCTGCTCTGAGATCTGTGGGTGATGTCGCTCACGCATCGCCAAACTTAAACATGACTGTATCTGTCGCGTCTACCATGACACTCAAAATAAGAAAAAAGTTAAACGATTACTTTGATCGTTTAGCAGTAATTGCAAGCCAATATACAAGGCCAGGAGCTAAACCGACAATTAATGGTATCCATACTGGCCATCCGTCTATTACATCTGCCATACAAAATACTGGCGATGCATCATATTAAAATGTTGTGAAATTGGGTTTTTCTTCAGATTCAAGCGTGAATAAAAACAAGAATAAATCCACAATCAGGCGCCTATGACACATATTAGATATCCATTTCATATGTGTCATGACTGGCACATACTACACATTCATGCCTGTACGTAATACCGAAAAATCAATACAGGCTGTTATCGACAGTCTATTGGAACAGACACTGCCTCCTAAAGAGATAATAGTTGTTAATGATGGTTCAACTGATAAAACTGGAGACATACTCCGAGAGTATCAAAAGAGTGCACCAGTCAAGATTATTACCACTGATAGCAAGACGCGAGACTATACAAGACTAGTAAGACTTTGGAACATGTGTCTGCAGCGTGACTATGATTATCACATGGTATCTCCTGGTGATACAATATTTCAGAAAGACTATGCTGAAATAATTGTAAACGCCATGGATAAAGACTCAAAATTGGTCATTGCATCTGGAAACCTGCAAACAGAGAAGGCGGGAGATCCACGTGGAGCAGGGCGGTTTGTTCAACAAAATTTTTTCTACAAATTTTACAAAAAATACCCGGAAATAGTCGGATATGAGTCAGAGATTTTATTCAAAGCACAGATTCACGGATACAAAGTTTTTGTTTTTGACGCAGCTAGGTTTGAACATGTAGATAAACTTGGACACAAACACAACTTTGTAGATTTTGGCCAAGGAATGAAGGCAATTGGATATCATCCACTATTTGTGCTGGGGAGAACCCTGAACGAGATAAAAAAGAACGGCGATATGGGTAGAAAGGGGGCCATCAATATGCTTTGGAATTATATCAAATATAGACCAGAACGGGAGGGCTATTTCTCACTATTTCCTCAAGACGATAGAGAGCGCGTTCGTAGTATGCAGAAGCGTAGGATGTGGCGATACGTAAAAGATGCATTTACTAGATTTAAAGAGTAAATGTTGTGTGATCTCTCCGCTTACCATAATCTTGCGTTCTCCCGCGAAGACCGTGAATAACACATCATAATGTCCGCCTGTATGAGAGGAATTATGTGATGGTCTTTTAGATTGGCAGATACTATATTACTCAGTCTAACATCTTTAGTCTAAGTTACATACAGTAGTGGATATCAGTATGATGAGACAAGGGTTATGTGATACATGCCCAAAGTTTACTACAAAATCATTACTTACAGAATAACTTGGTAAATTTTGCCTCTGGGACACTATCAAACTATACTGTATACTAGATTTGGAGCATTCTCAGTCTTGGAAGGAGCCGTGAACTTCATGTTAACTCTAAGTTTTGTTCACATATGCAGATCCAAAAACACTAAACACCTTATCAAAATATAAGGAGGCAGTGTGTAGTATAACTATGCCATTAAAACGGGCAAGTAGAGGTCGAACAAAGGGCGGAAAGGGCTCCAGTGGTGTTGTACAATGCACTAACTGTGGGCAGACCGTGCCAAAAGATAAGGCAAAAAAAGTTACCTCCCGACTAAATCTGGTAGAACATACGCTAGCTAAAGAGCTTAGGTCTCAGGGTGCATACATTGCAGCACCTACAGTTCTAAAGTGGTACTGCATATCATGTGCCATACACTATAAAATATTAAAGATACGTTCTGCAGACAATCGCCGCAAACGCGGCCGATTGCGATAACCCCCAACTATGTATTATCTTTGTAATCTTCTTGCTTGAGCTTCCTGTATATGTGCCGCATTCTTTGTGCTACAGTTATCGCGGATATGATAATTACTATAAACACCGCCAGTGTCATCATGCCGGGTATCATGCCGATTATGGCAATTACCAATAACCGTTCTGCCCGCTCGCCTATGCCATAACCCTGAATATTTATCTGCAGTGCATCGGCTTTGGCACGGGCATAACTTACCAGTAGCGACAGTCCTATGGCCAACAGTGCCAAGTCTGGAGAGACTAGCCCGCCGGAGGCTAATCCTGCAAAGACGGCAACTTCGGCTATCTTGTCAAACATAGAGTCCAGAAAAGCACCTGACCGCGATGCCTTGCCGGTTACACGCGCCACCTGCCCATCTATAACATCAAAGAATCCAGATATCAGCAGCATAATGCCGCCAAATATGTATGCATATTCAGTGACGCTACCATACAGTATGGCCGCACCAAAGGCCGTCACCAGACCCATGCCAGTCCAAAAATTAGCTGACAGGCCGGTACGCGCAAACGCCCTACCCAAGCTCTCAGTATATGGCAGTAGCCTATCGCGCAGCCGATTTAGCACCATTATTTCACTCTGTCCGATACGGTCATGGCGGCCAGAATCGAAATTAATTTGGCGGCTAGCGTTCCTCCGGCCCCGTTATCAAACAGAGGATTTAACTCTACAATGTCGGCTCCGACAACATTACTTTTATCCAATGAATATATCATGGAGAGTAGCTCTCTGGATGATATGCCACAACTCTCTGGATTGCCCACACCTGGACAAAATGCAGGATCTAACACATCCATATCTACACTAATGTATATGGAATCATGCAATTTAACAAACTCTGACAGTTGAGATGGCCCTGTTCCATTTTGTATGTCTTCATCGGTTATCATTTGAATTTTGGATTCCTGAGCATATGCCGCCTCCTCGGCAGCATATGCCCGTCCACC
The DNA here is from genome assembly GCA_965219765.1 of Nitrosopumilaceae archaeon. Taxonomy (GTDB): domain Archaea; phylum Thermoproteota; class Nitrososphaeria; order Nitrososphaerales; family Nitrosopumilaceae; genus VYCS01. Next base: position 300,331 of record CBDCOI010000001.1, on the reverse strand, counting down.
CACATGCAGTACACGAGAGCTGTCACGCTTCTCAACAATGCGCCGTAGAAACGAGGCATGACTGAGTCTGGCACCAGCATACTGATCTCGTAAATCATAATGAGCATCAAATATTACAAGGGCAACGTCATCAGGAAATGCCATGTATGAGCCCAACGTAACTAGATGCTCACCACCCAGAATTATTGGTATTGTATCACCTTTGCGCATCTCAGACACCACCAACCGAACCATCTTGACCATGTCAGCAGCATCAACAGTCTGTACGAGATTACCCAAATCATTCATGGCCATCTCCTCTAAATCCACGCCAAACCTAGAATGAAATACCTCAATGTTGTTGAACATGCCTCGAATGTAATCTGGCGCAAACCTACAACCGGGACGATACGAGTGGGTAGAATCGAATGGAACTCCCAGTATTGTGGCCGCTGGTTTTCCATTGCCAGACAGTAGTACAGATGGATTGGTATAAAATTGAGTATAACTCAATTCATCATCATACCATTATTTGAGGTCGTTTAGATAGCAGTCCTGGTTGGTTCAACATGGCCCATGGCTTTCCACGAACCTCCTCTCTTATATCGGATATGAGCTGCTCTATTGTGATATTAATTATGCTGCCGCCACGTCTATCTCTTACAGATAACTCCCCATCAAGTCCATTGGCCGCTTCTTTTGAACCCACCACTATGATGTATGGTATCCACTCCTTCTCTGCTTCACGCACCCTCTTGCCGAGACTCTCATTGCGTTCGTCGATATCTGTCCTTACCATTCTACGGTTCATATAACTTGACAACTTTGTTGCAAACGGTATTGTATCATCGTGTACGGGCACTATTCTAACTTGTGTAGGGCAAAGCCATAGTGGAAATGTTGGCTTCTCTCCTTTCTTTAACTTGTGGGAAGCATTCTCTAGTAGGGCATATATGACACGTTCAATAGCCCCGGATGGAGAGTTGTGCAGTATTATGGGATGTTGTGGTTTATTGTTACTGTCTACAAACTCTATACCAAAATGATCGCCATTCTCCACATCTATCTGATCCGTGGAGAGGGATGTAGCCCTACCGACAGAATCGATATAATTAAACTCCCATTTTAATACAAAGTAAAAGAACCTCTCCTTCCACATCTCCACTAAGATAGGCTTGTTGTGCTGGCGTACAAGATTCAGTACAACATCTTTATTTTCATTGTAAAAGTCCTCGGTGAGCCGTACGGCCACCTCATACCTGTCTTGTTCTATACCCATCTCATGTAGTACGTCCTTAGACAGATTAAAGCGGACATCCAGTTCTGAGATGGCCTGCGACATGTTGGCGCAGAATGCATGACAATCGGGCATCGTAAAGGCTCGCAAGCGCCGTAGTCCTGCCAGCTCGCCGGACTGTTCTCGCCGAAAACTGTACCGCGTAAGTTCATACAGTTTGTATGGCAAGTTTTTGTATGACATTTGAAAGTCATGTGCAATCAAAAATTGACCAAAACAGGCGGCAAATCTTAGGAATAACTGCCTTCCTTCAGAGTCTATGCTGTATTGCCGCGCAGGAAATCTATTAAAATACTTGATCATACTGGGATGATCCGAGTCGTACATTATGGGTGTCTCCACCTCAAACCCGCCATACTCCCGAACGGACTTTGTCACGTATCGCTCTATGAGTGATTTTATCAACCTGCCGTTGGGGTAGAATCTCATGTTGCCTTGATCCGAGGCAGGCTCGTAGTCAGCGATAGCCAGGCGTTTCATAAGTGCCACATGTGGAGGTCTGTCATCTCCACCACGCTTTTTAGCTGATTCATATCTTGCTAGCACCTCAAGACTCTGATTTTTAGTAAAGTTGTAGTCTTTCAGAGGAGTCATTGTTCCATCCGGAGTCATTATGTACCAGTACGAAACTATCTTGGACTCGGCACTCAATGCGTCTGACTCACTACCGTCCTTGCCCCCACTACGTACAATTTTTAGACCTTCGGCTAGTGGGTGACCCTTTACATGTATGGCGTAAGACTTTGTCCAACCAAATGCCGATCTATACGTTTCGCTATATTTTGACTGCTGTTGCATCGCAGTGAGTACGTCAAGAGCAATACGCGCAGGTGCAAGATCAGCACTAAGGTGAGCGTACGGGTATAGTAGTAATCGTGTGCAACCTAACCGCTCCATCACATTTCCAATCTGAAACATGGCCTTCGACGCTACAGTGTCGTCATCTCCTTTTTCAACTGCAATAAATGCTGCCAGCACCTCCTCAACACGTACGGTTTCAGGTGCTATGTCTTCGGCAGCAGGAATCTCCTTTTTTGTAGGTGTGAACTCTACATGGTCACAGTGCAAATGCAAAATACGCATAATAACTCGAACACTATAACAAAATTAAACCTTTCATTTTGTCTGGTTTTGTGTATGTGATGTGTTGATACTTTAAATTCAATATGATGTTAAAATTTAAATAAAGACTTGGAATTTGTCGATACTACTGTATTGTGTAGGGCACTAGATATAGCGAACTTGATTATGGCCCATACGTTATAGTATTTTCGGTTAAAATCTATACAAAAATCACATAAACATAGTATGGTACTAAGGAAGAATCACAAAATGATAATGGCGTCTGCGCAGTTATAGTTACTACCTGGCAAACAAGATACAAGTGAATTATATAGAATTAAGACATGCACAGTCACCCCCGTAACAACTCGTTGTGGTAATGTGGCTAGGCACACTCTACATCTCAGATAGTCGTGCATATTGGCTACTTTTGTCTCCCCTGTACAATACATGCGATTTATGGACTCTAACCGCGGCTGAAAGTGTGTTGTTTTTGTATCTTCTGCTGTTCTCCACTGGGGTTGGTCTCTGAAGCGTACAGTGGCAGGTACTCTAGAATGACATCTCCTCTGAACTTTTCTAGGACCCCTTTACAGCAAGGGATTTGTGATATATGGTATAGTCTAGAAATATCAAAGCTTTCCCATACTTGGCATGTACTTTGTACAGTTCAAAAAGATCTCACTATTCACCTTCTCAGCAAGTACATAACACTCTTTACTTTCACCTGGGACCCCCGATTATATAGAATCACTGATTGGACAGTAAAGATGAAACATTAATTTTTACTCCTCTGCGAAACCAACCGGCTGCTTTACTGTACCCTACTATTGTAGAGCACTCATCCTCATAGTGTATCCTTTCTGCAGTATTTACGAGCTAGGCGCCCAGCTTATTACTCTTTAGTCTCTTTTTTGGTGGGGACATTTGGGTGACATGGATGTGCCTTTTCCATGAAAAATCCCATTCTGTGCAACAGGCATAGCATCCCACTGCTCTTGTATTTGATATTATACTTATTTCGGACATGTGCTATGACCAATGGAGCCGTCCACATTCCAGATTCAAAGAAGCATTTGGTCGGGCCGTCTATTGGATCTTGTCTCAGCTCATCTAGCTGCATATAGTTTAGTTTGCATTCGGCACCAGGATGTGTAATAGCCTTCAAGTTCCATCTTGTGCATACGCCGTAACTAGTCTGCCACTGTGCCGAATAATGCGTCTAAAATATCCCCCATTTCACATAGGGAGTAATCCTTCTTTCTGTAGAGACATGCTTGAAGTATTAAATATGCACTGACACCCTTTTTTGCACATTTTACATATTATTATATTGGCATGAAATCGTCACCTTTGGAAAGTTATTTGTTGTTTATCAGAAAATTAGTATTAAACACTGGTATTGTATATGGTAGTTTTTTTTATTTGGATTTAAATTATAACTTTGTAAGAACTCCAATCATGGTCACTATACAGGTCTCGAATATCTTTTTACACATGATTGATCAGAACAGATAATATCTTGTGTGTGAGGTATATGTATCTAATAAATACAAATTGTCGTACATGCGTCTTGACGTACAACTTTACTAATTTTCAACATTTTAAAAGTAATTTAAAACAAAAACTATCAAAAATAACTTCCTTCAAGACTGTGGTGATCTAAAATGATCCAAGTCATCATCCAGTTTTTTAATAATACTTTAGATGCAAAATTTACCAAGAATTGTTCTGTAGATAAGTTATGATTTTACAATAAATCTTGAATGTTTGTTAGATGATGTTGTATTATTATTCTAATATTCACTGCCACATAGTTGGCTTAAACTGATGATATCAGTCTGAGTAATACAATGTCAGCCAACCTAAAAGATCATTATATCGTTCCACTTAGGTAGACGGACATTATGATGTTCTATTCGCGGTCTTTGCGAGAGGAATCTTCCATATGCGTGTCCAAGAGTATGCGGGCTCTTAATATGATTGCAGATATGCCTAATTGCGACATTATGAAATCTGCCGTCTTTTGAAGTGAATCATATCTACAATATCCCTCATCATAAGTCATCTGTATGGTATGTCCACCCATCTCCAAATGTACTACTATTACATCATATGGCCTGCCCTCTTGTGTTATCTTGTATAGATGTAATTCGATCTTTTCAATTAACATGTCATGCATGTTAAGTGGCTCCTGTAGTATTACGACAACATCATCTGGTAACTTTTGTGTAACTGCGTTGGGGATATCGTATACATTCATCAAAATTATAATTGTGGCACCATACATAATTGTTAAAAATATCTAAAAAAATCACAACTGTATTATATGTGGAACCAGTCAAGAATAGTTTATAGAAACCCCTCATAATCAAGATGTAGTGAGCGAATTTACTGGTCATAACATTCCACATATACAACTAGACCCGGACATGACGATATCTGATCTGATTGATGTTTATGCATCATCTGGATTTAATGGGAGGAGTCTTGGTGAGGCGGCAAAACTATATCTAAAGATGATTCAGACAGATGCGACCATATGTCTGACAGTGTCGGGGGCTCTATCACCGGTGGGCATGGGTGGTATAATACGTTCATTGATAGAGCGGGGATTCGTTGACTGGGTCATTACGACAGGAGCCAACGTATACCACGAAGACCACTTTGCGTGGGGCCTTCCTGTGAAACAGGGTAACCACCATGTGGATGATGCTATACTATTTCAGAAAGAGATTGTACGGATTCGTGATGTCTACATCAAATTTTATGAAACACTAGAAGCTCAAGATCAGGTAATTCAAAAATATTTTGATGGTGTTATGGACAAACGTCCGTTTACAACCGCCGAGTTCTGCAACCATATAGGCGAGATGAGCTACAAATACGCTGAACATCCAAACAAAAGTTTTGTAACTGCAGCATACGAGTATGGCGTTCCCGTATACATATCGACACTGAAAGACTCATCACTGGCTCTGAATTTAGCTATACAGCGACTCAAAGATAAGCGATATTCACTGGACTTTGTACGCGAGATTCTAGAACAAGCTGCAATAGTGTACAACTCAGAGTCATCCGGAATATTAGAGTTGGGCGGTGGGGTCCCAAAGAATACCGCTCAACAGACCGGACCTTTGCTGGATCAAATACTGCGCAGAAATGATGGCGGCCAAGATTACATCATACAGATAACTGATGCTAGGCCTGACACTGGGGGCCTATCGGGTGCCACACTACAAGAAGGAAAGAGTTGGGGCAAGGTACAGAATGCGCATAGTGGACTTGTCACTGTATATACGGATGCGACCATAGCATTTCCCATACTTGCATTATATGTGATGAGTAATCATGTGCCACGAAAGCCCCGCCGTCTGTATGAAAAACTTGGCACGTTTTACGACAAACTTGCCACAGACTACTTTAAAATGACTTAGCCCCACCGTGCCCGTTCTAAATCCCTGTCGCCCTTTGACTCTTTTTTGTATTCTCGGTAATGTTCCTTGCACAGCACAGATCTCTTACTCTTGACACGTATTCGTAGACCCGCACTCTCTACCTTTGTGGTGTTCAAAGATCGTGAACCAATATTGTCGCATCCATCCACACTGCAAGTTGTACCTTTGGATACTACTCCCATAGTAATTATTTTTATTTTCTCATGATATAAATCCCTTTTACCCCAACGAGTGGAAATTATATCGTTGAATCCGTGGAATACTATTGTACTGTCAATAGTATCCATGGTGTTGATGGTGTCTGTGACCGTGACTGGGAAGTTGGTGAGAGATGGCAACCTTTGGGAAAAACGGGGGATGGAGTCGGAACTGGGAACAAACTAACCATAGATTAGGACGTGTAATATAGAAGGAAGTGGAAACGTTTGAAAACGACGGTTTCACGCTCGTACTGGCAGACGAAAACCATCAAAACTCGAGCATCTTTGATTCGTGTGCGGTCTACGTGCGCGGCGCCGCCGAACCGGTGCTGATACCATCCGGTAACCAGGGCAGACTGTCTACGGCGGCGTGACCTTCATGAAACACGTCTGCCTGTCCTTGGTCAAAAAAACAAACGACAGGTAGTTCATCAGGTATCTGAACAAGCTGCTGCTCCGCTTTGGCAGCCGGACATAATCATTGACAACGCCGCGTATCGAGACTTGAGGCGCGTGCGGCGGTACCTGAAAAGGAACAGCGGTTTTGTAAAATTATTGTTCCTGCCCCGCACTCGTCATTCCTGAACTCGACCGACTGGCTGTGACGCGAGGGCAAGGCGAGGATATGTAGGACGTTCAGGCAGCCAGTCAAAAGTTACTTTAGGCGGAAAGTGATGCCCGTGTACGAGTAATTTGAAATCATCTTCAATCCACGCGACATTTTGTTCAAACACTTGGACAAGCTACTTCCAACATAAAGCGTATGAAGAGTATGTATGATCCAAACTATATGTACTAATTGAACATATTCGACGCATGTTAGGCTGCCAGATCTCCGTATGTGGCATTCTGCTGGGTTTCAATGGGCATCTTTCGGCGCCTCCACTCTGCAAAGGAGGCCAGATAAAGCCGGACTCTATCCACCCCCACATGCTTTAGGGCATAATATGCCAGCGCCGAGAGAGCACCCGAGTCGTTATCATACGTTATGACGTTCGATTCCGCGCCTATTCCCCTGTTGGCGAAGAGATGAAGCAACTCGTCCTTTCCTCGCAGCACGGAGCTAGGCGATGATAGGGCGCGGTATGGTATGGTCACAGCTCCCGGAATGTGCATCGCAAGAAAGTCCAGCCTTCGGCGGTTATCCACCAGAATTGTTGAGCCGTTGGCAGACTCCACATCCCGTATGGTGGCCACCATGCTTGGGTTTGTCTTGACGGCATATCCGACGTGCATAATGTCGGGCACATTATAATCGCACTCCAAGCCCCGCTCCAGCCAATCCGCATAGGTGCATTCCAGCAGCGATACATTCTGGTACCCGGTATGCTCCAAGCGCCAGGCCAACAGGGCTGCGGCTGTTCCAAAATAGTCGTCATATATAACCACGGGGGTACCATTGTTGGATATGCCCAAAGAGCCGGCCAGCCTTGCGGTCGTCCCTGCACCCTGTTCAGCCACTATACTGGAGACGGACAGATTCAGGGCGGTGGGTATGTGACCTGCCCTATACTCGTCCGCAGTTCTAACATCCACCAAATGGACGCTTCTGTCGGCGATTCCGGATCTCAGCGCATCCACATTCGTTAGCACTCCCATGGATTATTTAGCACACCCCCGTCCGATGACTATCTTGTATGGGATGTCGGTCCCATAGTCGATGTAAAAGTCAGGGTCATCGTCCCGGCTGGGCGGGGCGATCAGCGGGGCCATCATGTCCCGTAGATCGGCAACAGACGTCTGTTCGGCACCCTCGCAGACTCGGCGTATCCACGACTCCAGACTGTCCCCGTCCTGTTTTCTCTCTCGGAAGATGTCCAGCAGGCGAAGTATTACTGGGATGACACGTTTTGCAGGAACGTTCGCAAGTTTGTGGCCCAAGGTGGAGTCGGCGCCAGTCCTGCCTCCTATAAGCATGGTATATGTGGGATACATATCACGGCCATTCCTGCCGCTGCCACCGTACAGTCCGACTGTGGCCACGACGTGCTGGCCGCATGAATTAGGGCAGCCGCTAACCTTTATTGATGATCCCCAGAGATCCTTGTCTTCGTCCAGTCTGCGTTTCAGAAACTGACGCTGTATCTCCTTGGCCATACGGTGGGAGTTGGTGAGTGCCAAATTACACGAGGCCATACCCACACAACCCAGTGTGGCGGCCATCGTGAGCGCCCCGGTTCTGGCCAGGTTGGCCTTGAGCAGACTCGAGTACAGGGATACGAGATAGTCTTGATGTACGTACCGCAGTACTACATTCTGGGTAAGGCCCAGACGCGCGGTACCCTCGCCCGAATATTCCTTAATAATATCAGCCAAGTCAGAGAGCTGCCGAGACGAGATGTCGCCAGCTTCTAGGGTCACAAAGACTGTACGGTACTCTGATTGCTTCTGCACAAACGTGCTGGTCTGAATCCACTTGTAATAGCCCGGCTCGACCACCTCTTCGGCCGATATGCGGACCGGTCGGCGGACTGCGGCAGGTATATCCTCCAGATCAAGGTTCACCCCAGCCGCCTGCGTAATGCGCACGGCAGTTCTCTCCTTTAATACCAAGTTACGAAATTTTTCCCAGCCCATCTGCTCAACCAAATACCTAAGCCGGTTCTTGTACCTGCTCTTGCGGTCTCCCAGTCGGTCATAGATCTTGAGAATAGCTATAAGCGTGTATATTAAATTGTCCTCGTCGGTAAAGTCCTCTATCTGTCGAGCTATGCAGGATTTGAGACCCAACCCGCCACCAGCAAAGAACTTAAAGCCGCGCCTTTCCTGACCGTTCACCGTCCGGGTTTGTGGCACCAAGCCCACATCCGCCGTCCGGGCCCGGCCATGGCTCTCACAGCAGTCGTATGTAATCTTGAACTTGCGAGGAATATTCTGAGTCATTGTGTTTCTCAGGAAGAAGCGGCTGGTTGCTTCCGCGTACGGCGTAGGGTCAAATGCCTCGTCCGGGCAGACACCTGCCGTGGGGCTACACACTACATTGTGAACGGTATCGCCGCACGACTCCCGACTGGTTAGATCCACCTCCGCAAGACTCCTCAGTATGTCGGGAACATCTTCCAGTACGACCCAGTGCAGTTGCATGTTCTCTCGCGCAGTGATGTGGGCGCTGCCTATCGAGTACTGCTCACTGAGCAATGAGAACCGCCTTAGTTGCTCGGGAGATATGCGGCCCGCCGGCACCTTTACCCGCAACATTGAGTAGTCCGAACTCAGGCGCGTGACATAGCCGCCGTTATGTAAGCGATACTTTACAAATGCATCCCGCGGATACGTGCCCGCCCTATATCTCTTCACCTTGTCGGCAAAGTCATCAACGTCTCTCACATCTGCCCACTTGAAGGTTGACTGTTGGAGCGGGTGGGAACGCATGACTCAAATATTCTTCATAATCCTATAAAAACGTCTTGGGGTGATCGGGGTTGTTACGTAATGCGATACTAATCTCATTGACACCCATCCGATAGATTTTTTGATCGCTGATTCCACACATTCGGCAATGAATAGACGACCAAACTATTGGACATACTGCCACCTCCACGTACAGTCGTTCTTTAGCGTGACGTGTAATGTTGCAAGCCGGGAAACACCTACGTTTGCACAAGAACCTGAGTGGTGTCTACTCTGCTGGTGTAGTGGCAGTCTCTCCCTGAATACTGATCTTTGGAGAGTTGTCTTTGTATGTGTCATGAACACTACCTTGCAATGTGTCTGCAATGGTCCATCCGGATGCAGTTCCTGCATCTTCAGTATTGCTGGCGGTAAACATGAGGCGATATGCGTTTCCTGGCAAGGGGTTGTCCACACTAAACACCACATGATATGTGGTATCTGCATCCAAACGTATCTCATCATCGGCGGTAAATGTGTAATAGCCCTTGGAGACAGGATTGTTCCCGTATAGTGTACCTATCAAATCTTTCGGCACACCTGAATCATCAGACGTTATACTTATACGGATATCACCAGGAGATCCCGCCAGAGAGTCAAACCCGGCAGTCAGACTATACAACACATACCCGTTGGTGTCTGGACCGGTGTGAAATGCCTGCGATATGCCATCTGGAGTATGACCGACAAACAACGAGCCAGGACTACTCTCTTGTGCAATGTTGCTTACAAGGTATATGCGCTCAAACTGCAGTGTAGCTATGGGATCTCCAAGGAATTTACCCATATCGCGTATGCTCATTATGGCTTGATGCGGAGTAGTGGCATCATTATTTAGTGAGAACCCATCCCCATTCTCAGTACCTGCATCATACGGAAATAACTCGACTAAACCGTGGTCTCTCCAAGAACCGTCACTCTGTAGTAGTGGCATACCTGATACGCCAGCAAACCAATCCGGACTTGGAGCTATCATTGTTGCCAGCGTCATTGATGCATGTTTACCAGACATCTCAACCTCAAAGGCTGCAGAAGGCGTAACGCCAAAATCAACACCTACCTCTATCACATCTGATGTATGTGGTTGGGATGCAATAACCTCAGACCTTAACGTACCTGTTGTGCCCAATTCGGCCATTCTTTCGGTACCTGGGCTAGCAAGACCGCCAACCTCCCAGAGACTTACTCCAGCATTGTGTACGCCTCCTATTAGGGTGGTGAAGTGGGCATTACCTGGTATGACAACATCTGGTATTAGTGCATCTTTTGTAAATGCACCCTCAAACACAACCCGATAAGCCGCCTCTGTGGGCGGAATCACATTATACGTGACAGTTTCTACAGAGCACTCTGATGTATGTGATGTGTTGTTATACTTGGCATATATGATATGGGTGCCGACCCCAAGCTCAGCCGTCACATCCACCATATGTGTATCCGTACTATCGGAGATGTTTGTTGGAGGACTGATGGCATTGGTACAATTATCCAAGTATAATGTAAGTGTGTCTCCTCCCTCGGGTACCATAACAGATACTGTGGGTGTGGTATCACTTCCCACATACGTTCCATCAGATAAGGCTCCAGCAGTCACCACTCCGTGAATGGATGGCGGCGCAAGATGCATCTTCTGAGTATCCGTCTCCAGCCCTGCTGCGGGACTGCCCAGTATAACCGCTAATGCGACAACCCCCGCAAGAACTACATACATCATCAAGAGGCACTGTGTCATTCTATTAAAGATTTTGATACGTCTGCAAAGATGTGCATCTGTATATCTACTCTCTGACTGCAAGTATACTTTGAATTATCACATATGTGTGATTTTACACCCTGACCAAAGACACGATCTCTGAAATTGTACAATCTGGATAACACCCGAATTTGCCCAAGAAACCATCTTTCTTTACAATAGGCACTCCAAGATTATATAACAAAAGTAATATGTAACAAAAGCGTAGTAAAACCAATCTTGGCTGAGAGGTTGTATCGTTATACGCAATTGTGCGAACAGGTGTTGAGTTTAGATGAACAGATACGGTTTGCGGGAGTCATAAGCGAGAGGGGCCGTTTGGTTGCTGGCGGAATGCGCGAGGGTGTAAAACCATTAGAAAAAGAGAAAGATGATGAGGTTCTGTTTATGGAGTTGGCTCTACGAGTTCGCATGCGCCGAGAGTTTGATCGACAACTTGGCCCTGTAAACTTTGCCATGGCATCTAGGCGACGTGCAATAACTATGAGCTTTAGAGTGAACAACGACATATTGTATGTGGCCGCCGAACCTGATGCAGACTATTGTAATCTTCCTCGTATGATCCTAGACACAATGAAAGACTCCTCCCATAAAGACCACAAATAGAACATCATAATGTCCGTTTACCTAAGTGGATCTATATGATGATCTTTTAGATTGGCCGACATCACATTACTCAGACTGATATCTTTAGTCTAGGTTACATACCATAGAGGGTATCCGAATAATCATACAAGTGTTATACAACAAACACCCAAGGTTTACTGCAAAATCATAACTTATCTATAGAACAGTTCTTGATAAATTCCACATGTGTAATATTATCAAAAAACCTTATGGGTTTAGGCTAAATTTGGAACATTTTGGTCTTGCCGGCTGAGAACACAACAAAATGACACATCATACCATTGAAAACTCTGCTATACTAACCAGTGGATTGTATATGCGCAACTCATCACAAATTTGTTTTACCTTCTCCATAGCTACCTGTGAACTCTCTGCACTTACCGAAAAACGTAATCCCTTACTGCAACGTATCTCTGTTATGTCATCAGTACCACTCCGTAATACTAAATCGTTGAGTATTGTACTGCCCTCAGGATCACTTATTTCAGGTTTGTTCTGTATGGTTACAAGTACTTTGTAGGTGCCCACACATTTTACTTCATTTCAAATTATATATAGATAGTTTTTTGTCATATTGTCGTACTGTAATACGATACGGCAGCAGGCTCTTGGATAAACCTGCATGTTGATATCTGAGTCACTCTCAGATTCTATAATTCAGGTTTGCCGTAGAATACTTACCTATAATTATGTGATACTTTATTCGAATACCATGGCTCGCGCGCGATACTGGAAGATGACGCCCGAAGAGGTGGCTGATTTAACATACGATGAGCAGTTTCTGTTAAACTGGGACATAAAATGTGTACGCCAGCCAGAGGAGGATGCTATATTCATAGGGGTCTTTATGTATAGGCGCGGCACTCCGTTGGACTATACGCCAATACAGGGCGTAGTGTTTTATCACAATCACATATCTAATGATGAGGTATCTCGTATAATTCAGCATCTGAAGAGTAGGTACGGCGGCAAAGAGACTAAAAAGGGTGATAGGGTGTTTTTAACAGGATCTAAAGAGTTCTATGATCCTGCAGGCATATCGTCATTGGCGCTATCCATGGAAGAGTCCTTTAATACCAAATCCGTGATTACCTTGGAGTTTGAGGGTATGAGTCAAGAGGCGATGCGCAATGCTGGTCTACCAGACTCTAAACTATTACCTATACCGGGCAAGTAATATGAATCAGCAAACGTAGTATGAAATTATGTCAGGTCTAGACGGCATAAGCGATCATCTTGAGGAGCTGCGCAAGAGAGTAATACGCATATCTGTATCTGTGATGGCTGTAACTGTATTTGCCATGACGTTTCATATTGAGCCAGGTGTCTTGTGGGGCTTTCCTGTATACTACCCATTGCCAGAACCCATGAACAACCTGGCGGCCCAGATTACAGACTTTATGAGCGAGCAGTTAGTGCCCGAAGGTGTCGAACTAATACAGACCGCACCAGGCCAAGCATTCTTCTCTCAGGTGTATATTGCAGCCCTGCTGGGAATTGTGGTATCTGTACCAGTTATAATACGAGAGGCAGTGGCATTCATATCGCCGGCCCTTCGGCAGGCTGAGATACATACTGGAAGATTCATAACATTTCCCGCCTTGTGCCTGTTTGCTGTAGGCTGCATATTTTCGTATTTGATGGTAGTCCCATTCATACTGGATTTTTTGTACCAGTATGGTGATTCTGCTGGGCTGATAACATTTCTAAATATCATGGATTTTGTGGCGTTTGTATTACAATTTTTGATAGCATTTGGACTCTCTTTTCAACTACCTTTGGTAATGTATGCTGCATCATATTCGGGTATAGTAGATGTAAAATTCTGGCGGAAGAATATACGATACGCCTTGGTAGCCATAATAGTATTTGGTGCCATAATAACACCAGATGGTAGCGGAATTACAATGTGGTTTGTAGCTGGGCCCATGATAGCATTGTACCTTGCAGGCATGTTGATAATCGAACGAAAGAAAAAGTCCCTAACGTGAAGCACCTAGCTTATGCGCAACAGTATACGCAAGATACTTTTGACTAGCTGATTATACGTATTCAGCATTTGGTGCATGGTCACAAGTATGAATCTCCAAAACTAATAGTCAAAGAGTATACACTCAGGTCCATCCCTTTCTGTACCCACAGGTATGCCAGTTATCCACACATCTGAAACAGTCTTGTACTAGGCGGCTATCGTTACATTACCTGACATAGCGGCGGATTCTTCAAATATGTTCCAGTCTGGATTCTTGGACAATTCCACTATGCCTTTCCATGGTACAATGCCGCGCTTCTGGCAGGTGCGCGTATAGCTCACCAAAATTGAAAATACGTGCATGCCCGTGCTAGTCATTAATTTGTGGCGCACGTTGCGCTGCAACACTATGGTGTCACGTATATCCAACTCAACGGGGTTATTGTTAGGAGGCATTCCTTTGTACCGCAGGAACGTAAACAGGTTCGGTGACGCGTTGTGTATGGTGGCGGCCATTGGATGGCCCCCGTATCCATCTGCGATACTGCACAGCTGTCGTTGCAGAGACAGGCAGTATTCGGGAGGGGCCGTATCCATGTATTTGATGCGTCTATACATGCACAGGAGCCGCCGGTACTGTATGTACGGAACGCTTCCCCTCTTTGCTTTTATGGCGGCTTTCTCGGCCATACGTAGTATGTGCACCCAGCACCGCTGAACAATGCGGAAACTGTTGTATCCTGCGTATCCGTCCACTATTACGGGTTTATCCAAAAGTGCGCTAAAGTGTATTTCGGGTATTGCACCGGCCCTACTTGCGGCCACCAGTACATATGTGGCATCAGGTATTGATGCCATCCAGGCATACCCCCTCTTACCGTATATCTTTAGTACTGTCTCGTCTAAATGGACGTACAATGCCAATATGATGTATTTCAGTATGTTTTGGTATGTTTTTTCCAGTGTCAGTGTTGCAATGGCTTTGCGCGCGTTCCATATGGTATTTGGTGATATCTCAAAATCATACATGTCTCTAAAATAGACAGACATTGTCTCATCAGTTGCACGTGTACCAAAGTATTCCACTACAAAACCGCGAGCCTTGGGACCGAGTGCCGTACCGGCAATAAGGGGACTGTCGGCTTCTGTAACGTGTCCGCATCTGTCGCATTTACACCGTCCCACTACAATCGTACCAGCCACTATACTTATTCTGTCTCCATCAAAATCATACATTTGTCGTACAACCGGTCGCAATATTATCACGTGTTCGTTGCCACAGTTGGCGCACCGGTGTATGTCGTATCGTTTAGTATATTCAGAACGGTTATGATGCGAGATGCCCTTGTGGCCCTGTGGCGGACCCGCTTTGCGACTATTCAGGTCCACATTAGGATCGTTCTTGGTGGAAGTATCGTTTTTGTTTGCGGCGTTGTCATCGGCGTTGTCATCGGCACTCTCAGAATCCAGAAGGGCTTCCTCTTTCTGGAACTTTTTTCTCTCGGCATTATACATTGACCCTGTAGATGAAGGCGCGTTTTCATTTTCATAATAGTTGAGGCGTCGCACCAAATATTCAATCTCAGATTCGTATCGGTCAATCATTGATGCCTTTTCCTCTTTCAATTGAATTACTTGAGCCCTGAGTTCCGTATTCTCTTTTTCTAAAAGATCGATTTTCTGGTATATTTTTCTTAATTCCTTTCTGAGTAGTGCAGAATCTCCCATTAAATCATCCAAATTTGATACCAGCTTTAAATCTTTCTATTCAAATCTGCCCCTTATGGGTGGACCTGAGTGTATACGTCAAAGATTTAAATCACTTATTATATAATATAGTCATAATGTTTGAAAATCTGGCATTGTTTATCGCAGGTCAGGAATGGATTATACTTATTGTAGTGGTGGTTGTGCTGATATTTGGTGCCCGCAAGATACCCGAATTGGCCCGCACGTTCGGCAAGGCCAAAGGTGAGTTTGAAAAAGGCAAGATAGAGGGTGAAAAAGAACTCAACAAATACAAAGATGAAAAATCCTAAAACTCTAACTGTAATTTGACATCATTCAGCAAGGCTGTATAGTCACTTAGTATACCTTTACTTCTAAATCCGAATAAACTAACTTTCCAGTCTATGGACATATTTACTCGTGTACCATCTGGTATCTCTTCAAGCCTTTGAACCACACTACTGCCCTTGGCATCGCCACCTATTACGGTGTATGTGTGTACTGATGGTGCCTCAAAGAGGTGCTTTACCATACACTTGTATGTCTTGCCGTTCAAATACATGGTCTCTTCATTGACCGCAGATTCCGGACGTTCAGAACGCATCTTGACTTTTACTATTGTATTATTTATCTTGGACAATTCAGCATGATTCGATAATAATTCATACACTGAATCAATACTTGCCTGTATATCCATTGATATTGTGCCCTTCAGGAACCCTCGCCCCATCTCTTGTAGAGATCATGGTCAATGTCAAACTGATCCAAGCACTTGCCAACTGCATGGTTTACCATATCTGATATGCTCTGGGGTTTGGTGTAGAACTCTGTCATTGGAGGAAGCATAACCACGCCCAGTCGGGCCAGTTTTAACATGTTCTCCAGATGAATTGCCGAGAGGGGTGACTCCCGCACCATGAGAACCAACCTTCTCGACTCTTTTATGGTGACACCGGCTGCGCGCGCCACCAATGTATCGTCATATCCGTTTGATATTGCTGCAAGTGTCTTCATACTGCAAGGTGCCACGATCATACCGCCAGTCTTATGGGTGCCACTAGATACACTAGCTGCCATATTGGTATCCTTGGATGTGACACTGGCTAATCCATATACGTCCTTGAGATCATAATTGGTCTCCATGAGTATACACTTCTCTCCCCACTTTGTGACTATGAGGTGTGTATCATGACCTAACCGCTTTAACTCCTCTAGTAGACGTATGCCATATATCGCTCCTGTGCTACCAGTTATGCCGACAGTTAGTATGTTTTTGTTGCTCAACTAAAACCACTTACACATTACGAATAAAAAAACTGTACGATGACTAGTGCCATTTTTGTACCTGCGCACACATGGCATCTTGGAGAAGACTGGCGCACCAAATAAAAGAGTTATAAGGATTTTCAATTGAATTACAACACGCTTCGATAGCTCAGCCTGGTAGAGCGTTACCTTGGTAAGGTAAAGGTCGCGGGTTCGGATCCCGCTCGAAGCTCTTTATGTTTAATGAAACTTTTCTCAATGGTACGAGTGTAATGGGTATGGTGCTCCCTCAATACCTGCGACTTTTAAATGATGTACTTTAATCACATGACAGTTGAAGATAGAAAAGATTGTAATTGGAGCTAAATTCGGATCTGCAGAGGCAGAAGTGGCGGCACGTGATGTGGCGCAGACGTTTATACAGCGGGGATGTTGCGTATATGCACTATCACCAATATCGGTGGATGGAGCCATACCCATAGAGGTAATTGAAGACTTGGGAGATGTACAACTGGATCTGGCCGTAACACTAGGTGGTGATGGCACCACTCTACGTACACTGCGATACCTCTCAGACGAGACGCCAATACTCACAATAAACGTTGGGGGGAACAGGGGAATATTATCTGAAATTACACTGGAACAGCTCCCTCAGGCTATATGTCAGATGGAGTCTGATGACATAATACTGGAGAAGCGAATTAGGGTTGTGGCATCATACAATGGTGAGGAGTTTCCACCGGCGTTAAATGAGATATACATTACCAGATCCAACCTCACCCGTACTGCAAATATGATGATAAAATTCCAAAACGACACTGTAACACAAAAGATGGATGGCGTAATGATATCTACGCCCAGTGGTTCTACGGGTCACTCTTTCTCCTTGGGGGGGCCCATACTACACGAGAGCCTTGATGTATTGATAATCACCCCCGTGGCCCCAATGTATAGATTGGCGTCCATCGTTGTCCCTGATGATATCATAGAGATAATACCATCTCATGACTGTAGTATTGTAATGGATGCTCAGGTGATAAAGTATGCAGGATTCAACGAAACCATAACAATAAAAAAGTATGATAAGAGGGCGGTCTTTGTACGACTCAAAAAGAGAGGACTGCGACAGATGAGCAAGATGGGATTTTAGTCTCTATTTACTAACTTTTTGCGCAAGACGCTGCCACAGATGCTACATATGCGTCCTGGTGGTCGCTGTGTGCGACATGCCGGACATCTATATCTCCATATGCCGACTGTCTTTACTCCAGAGGTCATAACCGGAAACACTGACAGTCCTAGATGTCTGGCGGTATTGGAGATGGCATAATCATCAGTTATTATGGATTGTTTCATCTGTAACGCCAGTGCTATAACCGAGATATCTGCCTCTGACAGCTGTGGTCTATCGCCAGCTCTTTGTGCAAAACCCAGTACCTGTTTTACATACATGTGATCTGGCGAATATATGGCAAGCCTGCCCAAATTTACCAATGTACCTATGGCACCCTGCCTCTTTTTAATGTGCGATATCTCATCGTATATCTGTGGCGTCGTACAATAAGACTCCAAAGAACCAAAAGGTACGCCAGCATAAAAGGCACTTGCATCCAATATGACACGACTAGAGTCAATCAAGCAAACATCACTCCTCTATGGGCGCCCAACCATCGCCGCGAAACAGATACTCTGTGTCAGCAATAGCCCGATATAATCGCCATCTGACAGTCTTGGAGTCAAAACGATACGATATGGTGGCAGTATTGGGAGGAATCTTGTCTTTATCAAGATGGTATGGTAGTAACTCCAATACAAAGTCTATCTTTTCGACAGAGTTGTCAAACCACTGTTTGTCCTCCGAATCCATGGTAAAAGTGATGGTGGGCTCTCCGGAAAATATCAAATTCACCTTTAGGGCATTACCCGAACCCCGCCGCCTCTTTATCTCCTTGAATAGTGACTTTACCTTCTCCCAGCGTCTATAGTCGAACCAGATAAAGAACTCTTCACTAAATGCAACAGGTATGTACAGTGATAGTTTGCTGACAAACTCAACATCGTCAGGCTCTATCTCGTCTTGCACTACATCAAAACGGGATCTGAAGTAGCCATACAAAACCTCTATCTCCCAAGGCGAGATGCCATAGTATCGAAATACTGTCTGTGCCATTACTGCATAATGCAAGTACCAAATATATATTACAGATTGTGGTTATGATGTTGTGAAAAAAGAGTTTGTTGTGAAGAGCATAGATGCAGCTCCAGATGGTTCTCCCTATGTTGTAGTATCTCTCTCCTCACTAAAGGATGTGAATGAGGGTAACGTCTCACCCATGTCGCCGTTTGGACAGCAACCTAAAATGATGGAATTCACCAACATGAATGATATGGTAAAAGACATAAACAGAATGTTTGCCGGTATGAGTGGATCTGCAGGACTTACTCAAATAAAGATAGACATGCACGAGTACAAAGATATGGGCCTTTCGGTAGGCGACAAAGTATATCTGGAGTTGACCAAAGCCGAGACACTAGGCATTTAGAGAGTATGCACATACTTCCACAGATAAAATACACCTACTGTACCTATCACAAACAACATGGGCTTCCATGCTAATACAGGTATGCTGGGCGTAGAAAGTTTCACCTTATAATCATCATAGATGGAGCGCACGTATCTCTTTATACTGTCGTTCCAGACCTTGTGGTCGATATTATACTTATTTAACACATCTTGAATCTCGTATATGACAGGCGTCCTCTGGCTGAATAAGTGTTGAAGGTAGTCTCTTGAAACTTCGACCTCTGCATGAATGCCTATTAGACCCTCCTTTATCTGCACCATGCGCACGTGTAACTCCCAAGGCTTCTTTAATTTCAAGTTGAAGCCTCGTCCTAACTGATTGGGCTGCTTGTGCTCAAACTTTACTTTGGTAAACCCCTCCTTGGAGAATATGCGGCTTATCTCTTCAAAGCTATTCTGTACCACAACGTGCAGCTGTTCAAGCCCTTCATAAGCGTCAATTCCAATACGCCGGCGTACTCCATCTATCATAAATACCGTCTTTGGATATCGGGTCGCATACTCCATGGTTTAAAAACTAAATTTTTATATTTAAATTTCTTACGTTGTAGGATTTCATTCCAAGTGGAATGGCGAGCTAAACCCACTCGAAATTGTACAATATGGACTATTAATATGGATAGATGTGCTCCTGACACATCAGTATAATTATTATTTGGTTAATGGATGCCAACTGTTATGGCAGTCTTGGAAGGATTGGTAATATTGACTATAATACTGGTGGGGGTCTGGGTAGGATATGCCTACTGGGATGGTTATACACCCAGCGATGACTATGGAGAATCACATCACCACATGCCTGATGTATTATATACGTCGCATTATCCATCACTACTACAGATACATGCATCATGGCACTAACCCAACGTGAAAGAGTAATAGTTGCAGTGTCCAATGCTCTAACAGTATATGCAATCAAACGCAGTGAGAATGCTATATCGTCCAATGTACCACCTCATAAATTTGTCCTGGACCATGTACAAGAGGGTATTCGTCCCTTGGTGTCAGTGGATATAATCGATGATACGTATATGGCACTAACAAACGGTTCATAAAAGGCCCACACTTTGCTATGGTTATGGTTACAGTATCCACCCTGGGATCTCATTGCGCATTACAACTCCTGAAGGGTGCAAAAGATGAGGGACTAGACACATTACTGGTATGTGAGAAACGACGATTGAGTCTGTATAGCCGATTTTCATTCATAGACAAGATTGTACCGGTGGACTCTTTTACTGACATATTGCAAGAACCATGCGCTTCTGAGATACAAGATACAATATTGATACCTCACGGAACACTGATATCACAACTAGATAGTGAGAAGATTGAGAGTATAAAGACGCCAATCTTCGGCAACAAATACATACTGAAGTGGGAGTCGGATCGTGAACTAAAGGAGCAGATGATGAGGAAGGCCGACTTGCCCGTACCCAAGGCAATAAACTCACCAGATGACATAGATGATATGGTAATTGTAAAACGCCAAGGCGCAGCCGGCGGCAAGGGCTACTTTATGGCATCAACTACTCAAGAGTATCACACACGTCGAAAATCTCTAATAGCAGATGGTGTGATATCGCCAGATGAACCATTATACATACAAAGATACGTCTCTGGAGTTTTAGCATATCTGCAGTTCTTTTACTCGCCAATACGTGATGAGGTGGAGTTTTTTGGATGTGACCAGCGTCATGAATCTGACATAGAGGGCATCTCCCGCATACCCGCCTCGAACCAAACCACCTCAAGCACTCCATCATTCAATGTTATAGGGAATAGTCCACTAATTCTCCGAGAGTCTTTATTGGATGAGGCATACAAGATGGCTGAACGATTTGTAGATGCTGCTAGGAGATTGGCAAGTCCGGGTATGAACGGACCCTTCTGTATAGAAGGAGTGTATGATGCTGATGCCAAGTTCAGCGCCTTTGAGTTCTCTGCTCGTATCGTAGCGGGTACCAACATATACATGAACGGCTCGCCATACTACAATCTACTGTTTAACGAACCCATAAGTATGGGTAGGCGCATATGTCGCGAAATTAAAGATGCTATTGCAGTGAATAATCTAAAGAACGTAGTTACATAGTCCATCATTCTCGTGGGCAGCACTCATTACTCCCCACTGTAATAATATAAGCTACCTTGCCTGTATATTGGTGTGTCAAAAAGGAGCATAAATGTAAAAGTATCATCTACCGCAACACCTGATGATGTAACACAACTACAGGAGTATCTGGACGAACTACCAACCGATATAGTACTATCAGGATTAAGTTTTGCTCAAGCTAGATGGCGTCGACAAAACTCAGGTACCCTGAAGGTGGGACGTAAAGGAGTCGTTGACATGGAGGTGGATGCGGTAACTCCCGAGCAGGCAGCGTGGCGTTTGAGTAATTGGAAGATGATGATATCCGAATACAAACAACGTGGCTATAGTTACCCTACAATATCAAGAATTAAAAAGAGATTATGTGAAATATCAAACTAATCATGCCAGTTCACTTTGGCGTTTTGGTGGTTCCCGTTGCTGTATCTGTGCAGATACGATATTGGACTCTGCAAGTAAATCTTGTGGTACAGCCGGTATGGTTGCCTCAGCTTCACGAGTCAACACGGTGTGCGCTTCATCCAATATGTCCATGGCCTCACGGTTTCGGGGCATATTTGGAGCAAGTAGATCTTCAGAAGTTATGCGTGACTGACTCATCATATCGCCCATTATCTCTGATAGGTCATTCATGGCATTGGATGCTTCGGGGACCATGCCTGATATGGTAGGCCCTAGGTCTCGTATTATCGACATACATGGACTTAGTGTTACTACTATGTCTCCCAACTCTGAGACGGTATTGAGACGTATTTTCACCTGCTCCATAGAGAGCTTTGCTGTAGTTACCATACTCTTCAT
Organism: Nitrosopumilaceae archaeon; assembly: GCA_965219765.1. Classification (GTDB taxonomy): domain Archaea; phylum Thermoproteota; class Nitrososphaeria; order Nitrososphaerales; family Nitrosopumilaceae; genus VYCS01. Next base: position 278,098 of record CBDCOI010000001.1, on the reverse strand, counting down.
CTTGCGGACATGACTTAGTTCATTGGCGTACATTTCGGCATATCGGTTGTTGCGGGCACGTTGTGCAGCTATAATGCGCTCAAATATCTGTTCCTCTTTTATACGCAACTTTTCATCAATGGCCTGCAAGCGAGTTATGGGAATCTCCAAGGTCTTTTGTGCTTCCGCTATCTTTCTGGGCGTTAGTGCATCTTGGTTTTTACGTTTTAGTATGTTTGAGAATCGTTCACCTTTTTTATTATTATCATTCCAGTAATCCGTTATCATAAGTATATGAATAGTTCAATATATCGTTAAAAACTAGCATGTAACTGCCCCCTCATTTACCACGGTGACAGATGTGCAGGGTGACAAATTTACACCATACATTGCAAGGACTAGCCAAAAGTATACGTGAATATCTCTACATCTGGAGTTGTAATTCGTAACTCCAACATATGTGTGCCGGCAACATCTGACGTCACTATGTTGTATAGTCCAGGCTCTGACACCTCTAATATGTAATCGTCTAAACTATATCCCTGATAATTGGTAGTGATGGGTTCGCCATCAAGATAGACCTCTATGGTTCCTACACCTTCAGTGACTATATTCACCTCTTTTGCAAAGTATTGTAGATGTATTGCACCTGAACTTGACTCCAGCCTCATACTCTCCGGACCATTCTGCCATGTTCCCACCATGTAGAATTTGTGTGTATCTAGCATATCTGGAATACTACTATACGTGATGGATTGGTTGGGGCGAAATCCTTCATCATTTCCCAACTGCGAGCGTCCAGCTGCCAGCTTGTATCCAAGATATAGTTCGGGTGTCCGGGATGACGTGTGCTGGAAAGACTCTAGTTCCACAAGGTCCTGTGAAGGCATACTTGACTGCATTGCAAAAGCCCGCTCGGCTAACAACTCTTGTATCACTCGTTCGGTCTCCTGATATGCGCCCTCGCCTATGTGATTATACCTGATGTATCCTTCATGATCTGCGATATATTTACGAGGCCAATACCTATTTTCAAACGCCTTCCAGGTATCCATGTCGTTGTCCATAACTACCGGATACTCTATACCATGCTTTTCCATTGCTGCCATTACATTTACTGGATCTTTCTCAAACTCAAACTCGGGACTATGTATGCCAATTATCAACAAACCTTGATCAGAATACTTGTCATCCCAGGCAGTTATGAACGGCAGTGTACGTATGCAATTGATACATGAATATGTCCAAATATCATATAACACAACGCTATCTTGAATTTTAGCATTTAATTCTTCTGGAGTGGTATTGATGTATTCTGCAATACCTACAATCTCTGGAGCCACCTTAAAGTTGGACTTATCCACGGGGGATACTGTAAACTCTTGTACTGCCTCTTGCTCTATACTGCCTAGGTAGACCGACATCAGACTCACGCCAGCAGCTATTACGATACCTAGTATTATGGCAGTCTTTATCTCACTCTTCATCATACATCATCCTAAAGCGATCAACTCATTTAGTAGCGGAAAATTAGCTAAATATGCCAGCTGGTTGGTATATACCAATATACCTAGTATTATTATGAATGCACCTAACATTATGGAATAATACTTCAAATGTCTGCCCATGGCCCGAATTATTCTCTGTGCTCTTGAAAAGAATATGGCCAACAGTATGAATGGAATTCCGAGACTTAGCGAGTATACCAATAATAGATTAAAGGCGATTGCGGGAGTTGTAGCTGCCAATGTTAGAATTGTTCCCAATATTGGACCTACACATGGAGTCCAACCTACAGCAAATGCCAAACCAAATACAAACGACAGCGGGTATGATGCCTTCTCCCGGCGTACTAGAATCTTTTTTTCCATATTTAATGCGTTTATTTTTGTGGAGAGAATTAAAAATGCACCAAAACCGATTATTATGATGCCGCCTATCTGATTTAATAAATTAATTGTCTCTCCGCCCACCTCGATAAATATACTGTTTATGGCCACTCCGATCACGGAAAAAACCACCGAAAAACCTAAGACAAAGAATACTGAATTTAATATAATGTTAGTTCTATTGACCACAACCGTACCCTCTTGGGATTTATTGATGTCTGCCAGTGTGGTTCCTGATATATATGCCAAGAACGCCGGTATCATGGGTAGAATACACGGTGCCCAAAACGAGCCTAGTCCTGCTAATGCTGCTATGGCCAATGTAACTTCTACCATGATATTATAACTACTACCTAATGTAAAAACCTACTGCTTAATTGACAGTGTTTCATAATTCACATGTCTTTCGACTGCGGGTCGGCATCCCGCACGGCCCGGACTTCGCACGGCGGCCGGACTGTCCAGATTGCGTTAGGTCACGAATTATGAAATACTGTCGCTTAATTTTTCAAAGTATTTTATTATACATCGTAAAAAATGCTATTTTATACCAACAATGAATAGAGTCCCGTGTTCTCTCTTCCATTTAATTGGACTGTCCGGCTGTCGTACCCTATAATACGATACATCAAAGCCAGATTTAACAAACATCTCCGCCCATTCAGACTCGGAGTGCAGATGCATAGTTATGGGCATCGAGTCCGCCCAACATTTAGTATCTGGATTTTCGGTATAATAATCTGTACCACATACAAATCGACCACCTGTAAGTAGCATTGAGTATATCTTTGATATGGACCTTGACACAGATTCAGTATAGTATAATGACTCCATTGAAAATATCAGGTCAAATGGAGCAGACGTCCATCTATCTAGGGACATGATGTGATATTGCTCATGCGGATGTCTTTGTAGTTTTTTGGCATTTTGTATCATGAGACTACTTTTGTCTATGCCTACTGCTCGTGTACAGTGTGGGTTGGCCGCCATGCGCCGCACCACCCATCCGTTTCCACACCCCACATCCATAAATGAGAATGATTTATCCATGCGTATTGTATTTAAAATCATATCTACACTGTATTGGTGCCCTGTCGCCATAGTTTTATCGCGCCCACTAGTGACAAATTCATCAAATACTCGGGATATGTCATCCATACATTTCTGATAATATTGTACTGTATTTTAATTACACAAATTTAAGTTGAAATATGTGGTAATAATGCCTTATGAACATCTTGTAGTTCAGTCTGCATCTGTGTAATTATGCGTGACGATATTTTATTGGGAATGGATTGGCGAACCTTTCCTTTCATATACTCTACATCAAAACTGCACAAATACCCTTCCTCACCGGTCACTAATCGAGCATCATCTATCATTGTGGGCGTGGTCTGATATGTCTCTATTAGCAGACTGTCTAACTCGTTGAACAGTTTGGCCTTCTTTTCGTCAAGCTGGCGTATATTACTTCCACGAATATCATCGGTCTTATCTTCTAAATCTCGACGAAGCTCATCATTTTGATACATCTTCTCGAACAGTTCCTGAGGTTGCAGCTCACCATATATGGATATTAGTTTGTCTGCAATTATCTTGTCGGATATTTCTGCAAACTCCGACTCATGCGATTTGGTCTTGTCAATTATTCGGGACAACTCCAATTGACAATCTACTACGCGTTGGTCCAGTTTGTAATATAGTAATACATGAAACTGTATGGAGAGGTGGGCAGATATTATGTAGTTACCCACCATGGTGCTAAACTTGACAAAGATACGCCGTATATCCTCATTATTGGTGGTGGTGACACCATCACTACTCCATCGCGGCAAGCGCCCAACAACACCGGCAAACATCTGTTCTATGGGTGCAAGATCAAATGTGGACTGCTCTGTAACTGTGGCATCGCCCAGCATCACAGGCACCTTTGTCATTGTTACACGATTACTCATTATGGTATTGTATGTTGTACTGATATCTTCCACAATCCCAGACAGTTCATCCAACGGACCTGTGGATACTCCTATGCGCATACTCTAACAGTATGCCACTATCTTATATATTGACATAAATATTTTATTTCTCGTGACAACAATACGATGCGACCATTGTGGCGGTGAGATATCGTGTTATTATGACAAGGAATATGAGGGTATCCGCGGCAAATGCAAGCGTTGTAAAGTGGATTTTCCATTGGAGTAGACTGTCAGACTGCATAGATGCATCTATAAATTAATTATGAGGTATCTTGTATTATCATCAATATGGTAGAAGACATACAAAACTTGGTTGAGCGGTGCTACAAGACGGCTCACAACAGACAACAGATACAGTATAGTGACCTGGAGATGCTCTTTGATATTCCACATGAGTACATACCTGTACTGACAAAAGCGGCGGGCAGACTAACTATTGATGCGCAAGGTAAGTCGGTGGATGTTGAGCAACTGAACAACATAAAGAAGAACGCATGCAGTGAGGACTGCTCATTCTGTGGACAGTCTGCGTTCTTTGACACCGGTATAGAGACGTATAGTCTTCCACCATCAGAACAGATACTATCTGATGCGCAGAGGGCCAAGGAGCAAGGAGCCTCATCGTACTGTCTGGTGGCGGCCTGGAGAGAACCACCTTTGAGGGACTTTGAACGAATATGTGATATAGTAAGAAAGATACGTCAAGAAGTTGACATATCTGTGGAGTGTAGTCTGGGCTTTCTCACTGTACAGCAGGCTCGGGCTCTCAAAGAGGCGGGTGTCAAAAGATATAATCACAATCTTGAGACGGCTCCATCAAAGTTTCCTGACATATGTACAACACATACATTTCAAGATAGAGTAAATACACTAAATATTGCCCGAGAAGCAGGTTTGGAACTGTGTACTGGCGGCATAATTGGTATGGGAGAGAGCAGCCAACAAAGAATGGAGTTGTCTTGGGAGATAAATAAATTAAATCCTGAAGAGGTGACCATAAATATTTTAGTACCAATACCCGGGACTCCTTTGGAGTTGCAGACTCCCTTATCACAATACGAGATAGCTAGAATGTTTGCTGTGTTGAGATTATTACTGCCAGACTCAATCATAAAGATATCTGGTGGCCGAGAACGCGCCACAAATGATTCTGGCGAGTCCCTCCTACTTGGAGGTGCTAATGGTATTATCACCAATGGATACCTGACCATGCCCGGCAACAGTTCGGATAATGATGTATCCATGATACGACGCGCTGGACTTGAAGCATAATCTGTCCCATCTGGGACCTCATCTGAATAATTTAAGATATAATGGAATATATCGTACACTACAACATGGACAAACCAAAGGAATTCGTATTATAATAGATGGAAAGAGTATGATAAATTTAGGTTCCAACAATTATCTGGGAATATCATTAAATGATGAGATTGGTGAACATTCGTCCAGTTCTAGATTGATATCTGGCAACAACACATCATATGATACACTTGAAAACATACTGGCATCGAATCATTCTCATGAACGGGCACTTGTATATCCGACCGGGTACATGGCAGTGTTAGGTGCGATCACATCTTTGGGCGCATCAAACTGTACCATACTCAGCGATCAACTAAATCATGCTAGTATAATAGATGGTTGTAGGCTGTCTAATAGTAAAATTCGTATATTTGAGCATAATGATATGGATGATCTACGAGTCAAAATACGTGATATCGATACTGAGGATATACTGATAGTTACTGAGGGGATATTTAGTATGGATGGCGACTACTCTTTGCTACCAGAGATTGTGGAGGTGGCAGAAGAACATAACGCATTCATATTATTGGATGATGCTCATGGGGACTTTGTGGTGGGGAATGGCCATGGAACAGCTGCTGAACTCTCGGTGGAGGGTACCATATATGCCACGGTAAGTAGTCTGAGTAAAGGGTTGGGGGCTCTTGGTGGCTATGTCTCTAGCAATAACGAAGTTGCAGATGTTCAGGTGAATAGTTCTAGACCATTTGTATATACATCCGCCTTACCACAGGGCCTCATATGTAATACCATAAGAAGGCTGGAGATGGACTTGGATTTGCGCCGACAGCAACTATACCGCAACGTACGTCGATTAAGCAAGGGTTTGGAGAGTCTGGGGCTGTGTTCTGGAAGCCAGTCTCATATAATACCGATAGTGATCGGAGATGAACAACGTGCAGTTAGATTTGCAGAAAAGTTGGCTGCCTCGGGCATATATGCAAAAGCCATACGATACCCTACTGTGCCATACAACTCGGCAAGAATTAGGATATCTGTTACTGCAATCATGTCCGACCAAGATATAGAAGATATACTGTCGGGTTTTGAGTCTGCTCAGAGATTAACGTAACTGATCAAAGTTACCAAACATGGGAGAACCCACAAAGAATGCTGCCACAATTATTGCGCCTAGCACTACGCCAATTATAATAAACCGCTTATTCAATAATATTGCCATTTAATTGCTAAAATAAAATGTTTCTACGACAACAATATCTATTTAGCAAGCTAGCTTATACATCATGTAATGCCGCAAATTGGTGAAAAAGCTCCCGAACTTGCTATATCTGAGTGGGTACAGGGACTCCCCACTACTTTTGCTGACGAGAGGGATCATGTAGTCTTGGTGGAGGTCTTTCAGGTGAACTGCCCGGGCTGTTTTCTGTACGGAATCCCCGAGGCAATAAACATATACAATCAATATGCTGATGATGGTATTCGTGTAATGGGTGTGGCTACTGCCTTTGAAGATTATGACAAGAACACGTTAGAGAATTTACGCGCCCTAGCAGAGCACGGGACCGTTATAGGTGAGACTCACCGTGCACTAGAACAGTACGGACAACTAGAGAACGGCACCCTTCCGTACAAGATCCCATTTCCATTGGGTATGGATGAGCTGACACGGGTCAATGGGCAGGTGAGTGATGATTATATAATGGCATACATCAAAGCTCAACTTCCAGACTTTGACAATGAGAGTTTAAGTCGCCGTCAGGATATAATACAGAGAGTTCGAAACTATATGTCGACAAAAGAGTACTCGGCCAAAACATTTGAGATGTATGCACTGCGCGGAACACCATCTACAATACTGATTGACCGGCGGGGTATACTCCGTGATGTCGCTTTTGGACAGACTGGTACAATAGAGAGCAAAGTTGTAAAACTTCTTCAAGAAGACTAGTGCTCCAATGCATCCTATTGTATATGATATCACAAACCTCCAAATTTTACTAAGTCACAATCTGTTTATGATACAATTCTGGTAAACTTTGACTCTTGCCTGGAAAACCCTATTTCATAGAAAACCGTTTTTTCATGCTGGGGTCTTTGTATATTCGAGGGTGCATTACATCGGCCAGTATCACCTCAAACCAATAATGCACTCCGTCTTTGTAAACAAAGTATGAGCCTATAAGACGCATATTGGGATATCTCTCTAGGACTCTATTTTCGGCGACTGTGCGCATGTTGACGGCAGCCTTTATTTTGGTCACACCCAGATGTTTGGGTCTACGGCCTCCCTGGGGCCTCTTCTTTCGCATACCGCCGGTACCGACCCTCATTCTAACTACTACGATTCCTTGTTTGGCTTTATAGCCCAAACGTCGGGCCCGCTCTGTTCTACTGGGACGGGCTATTCGTGTAATGGCGTTCTGTTTTCTCCAAGACACGACTCGCTGCCTAATGTCTAGCGAATTCTTTCGCCATAACTGTACCCATTGTGCATCTTGATGGTTTACCATATACGCAGTACAATAAAACCCCCTTTATTAACTAGTACTTTGGTGAATCCGATACCACTAAAGTTTGCGTATCCAAAATAACCCCAAGCATATGTTGAGGATTGGTATGTTTGGTCATGATGTGTACCACATTCTAGACTGTGTAATTTGAGAGTGCATAATCAATAGAATGTTTAGACTAATGTCAGTTTTTGGCATACGCGACTTGTATAACTTTGATGTATCATAGGCGGGAGTCAGGCGATGTTGGTTGATTGCCTAGTTTGATGTGTAGTTTAGATGCAAGATGTAGATTCTTTTTTAAATTGGCTTTGTAATGTATGTTAAAATGGTAATTCAATACATGTTTATTTTGATTCTGTGTATATCTGGTACATCTTATGCGTTTGCCGAACCATTGATGGTATACACGGATAAGCAGATATACAATCATGGTGATCATATCGTAATAACCATAACTGTTCAGGACGTAACTGGAGACAACGCCATCATGTATATTCGAGACTCTTACAACGTGACTAGCTCACCCATCCCCATACCTGTATCTGACAGTAACACCGTATGGCCAGCACCATTTCCGTTTGAGCGTGAAGTATTCACCGAAGATACATATCATGTCGATGTGACATATGGAGATTTGTTTGCCAGTACATCATTTCAGATAGTGGATATTGGTAATGTTGTAGTTCCGATATGGGTAAAACAAGTAGCATACTTATGGGCAAATGGTGAGGTCTCTACTTCTCATTACATTGATGCCCTCGAAAATTTACAAAACCTTGGCATAATGCAGACTAGCAGTGATTATTATGAGGATAATCCATTCATACCATATTGGTTAAGCGGCATAACCATGTGGTGGCTAGGTGGACTGGTTAGCGATGATGAGTATGTTACAATGATGCAATACTTGGCTAATAATGGTATAATTCACGGTCTATGAACTTTTTTGCCTATTTCTGTATCTGTTGCGCAGTCTGCCGGGTAGCCAGAGTACTAACAGAATACCCACGGCTAGTGAGAACCCTGCCGTAGCTGCAACTCCAAGTTGTAGTCCAGCACCCTGAGTTTGATACTCTACAGCACCACTTGTAGTGGGAGTTGTTCCACCTGATGATGTGGCTACACATTGATTATCAACAAGAGTTGTACCTGGACCACATGTCAGCTCTTTTTGTACACATTGACCATCCATGGCTTCGGTACCACTTGGACACTCTAGTGTTACTGCATCTGCTAAAGCCTGATACTCTGATTCTGTTATGCCCAAACCTTCGTAGAATGGTATATCTGAATAGTACTCGTTGTACCACGCAGTGAATGTATTATCATTCAGATATCTGTCTACGTATGTACTCAACTCCACACCGGGCTCGACAAAGCTTAACGGTCCAGCGTCCGTGGTAGTATCGGTGATTGCAGGCGATGTTGTAGTCGGCTCTGCCACAGCCGGCTCTGCCACAACAGATTCTACGTCGGACATGCCTATAGATTCAACTACAAAGACTAGACCAGTTAGAGTTAACGTAACTTCGCCGATGGGGACATTTATCTGCAATGTGGTATCCGTATCAGATTGGTCTTGCTCAAACTCTACAGAGGTACCATCAACAAGAGCATCAAAACCATCTCCCAGCATTAACAAGGAGTTGTCCATAGTTATTGTGATGGTCTCATCATGGGTTAACAGCTCCAAGACTACCATATCCTCAAAGTCATCAACCGTGGCAGATATGGTATCGCCACCATCCAGCATAATGCCGGGTACCTCTTGAGCCATCACATCGCCAACAACTACAGTGGAGATCCCGATCAAGAGTAAGAGTGCGGCTGATTGTAACTTTGAGTTATTCAACATATGGCATACAAACTTCCTAAATTAAAACGATTACTAAACATTAAATTACTCCACGTTCAATTTGAACCAATTTTTCTGCTATTACGTGGGCCGCCAACTTTTGTGCTTCGACAGTCTGTGCCCCCAAGTGAGGAGTCATCACTACATTATCGAGATTAGATAGTGGCGTATTGTCGGGAGGTTCGGTCTCAAAGACATCAAGTGCTGCGCCGCCCAAATCTCCATTCTTCAATGCTGTATATAGGGCCGCCTCGTCAATTATTCCGCCTCGGGATGTGTTTATTAGACAAGCCGTCTTCTTCATTAGAGACAACTTTTCGGCATTTATCATGTATCTGGTAGATTCCAGCAGTGGTACATGCAACGACACATAATCTGAACTCTGCAAGAGGGTCCCCAGATCAGTCTTTATCAATCCCACCTCCTGCGCAAACTCGGGATTGATTGGTACTGCATCATATCCAATGATATTCATGTTGAATGCTCGAGCCAACCGACCCAATCGTTGCCCAATATTTCCTAAACCAACAATTCCTAAATACTTGCCTTTCAACTCGGTCCCCTTGAGACCCTTCTTCTCCCACACTCCTTCTCGCATGGTTCTATCTGCCCGGGGTACATGTCTGGCCAGAGACAGCATCAATGACATCACCAGCTCAGCTACTGCATTCATGGCGCCCTCTGCGGCGTTTATAACACGTATTCCCTTTAACTTTGCAGCTTCTTGATCAATATTATCCAAGCCAACCCCTACACGAGCTATAATTTTGCAGTCTTTGGCGGAATCTATTATCTCGGCGGTTACTTTAGTCCTGCTGCGGACCACTAGGGTATCATACTGTTTTACAATGCGCAGTAGTTCATCCTGAGTTACTTCGGGCTTGTAGTTGACTTCCATCCCGTTATCCTTTAGGATTTTTGGTAGTATGCCATCCACAGCATCACACACCAATACCCTCTGTGCCATGAATTGCGTGTATAGTACACCTCATATATGGATATTGGGTAAATCTCTGATATATCGCACTCAGACCTTTTGTGGTGCTAAAGAGTTGCATATACTGTTCATGGAGACTGCAACAATAAAGCATATTCAAAAAATGAAAATAAAAAAAGGTTCTAAGATGGTAATCCTAAGCTTTCAAAGGCTGTCCAAAGAGCAATTGCTCCTTCGTCAATCTTTTGCTGAGCAGCTTCGTCAGTGTACAATCCGTGTACGTTTATTGCTGGATGCGCAATACTGTTCATGCCCATGGGTGGAACCGCATCACTGGGGTTGCCTATTGCATAAGCATAAGATGGTCCTGTACCCAACCCTGCACCTTCAAGTGTCGGGTTTAGGCCAAAGTAGTCACCAGCCACAAACACTGTGGCAGCTCCGCTGTAGATTGCAGCATAGTCGTGGTTGACTGCAGCATATGTTCCAGGTTCATCAAAGACGAGATCTACAATCATGTTCTGTGAGCCGCCCAATAACCATGTCTCGGTTGCAGCCGACTGTACTCTGTTGCCTTGTGTAACTCTGTCTAGTATCTCACCCACTATGTGGAAGTATACTGGCTCATTGCCTTGGTTCTCTACGAAAATTCTAACGTGTTGGTCAGTCTCAACATACAGTAACTGAGATTGATACTGCATAAACTCAGACTCATTCCATGGCTGAGCCACGAATATGTTTGAGTTTGCGTCACCCTTGATCAAGTAGTTATGAACTCCGTTGGGCACATACCCAAATTGCATGCCGTTAACAACGGTTGCAGTGTTTTGGTGTTTGTGCATTGCAACTGCATCATATGTACCTGCGTCAGTAAGGTATAGTTGGTTATACTGTAGTTGGAACTCCAATGCATCAGCACTGTAGTACTGCCTATCTAGAACAACTTCTCCGTTTTCGACTTTGGTCTTTTCTACCATTAATCTGTCGTAACCGTCAATTGGATCAACAATTGCTATACCATACATACCAGACATTACGTGCTGGTCCATGGCTAGCAACTCTACACCAGAACAGTGATACTTGAAGACACCTGCAGATTCGGCAATGTAGCAGTAGGTAGCAGACTCACCTGGTTGTACTGCGCCAAAGTAGGCAGAGGACATCTGAGATGAGTGCATGTCGTTACCGTGTGCGGTCACTTCATCAGCTGGTATTGTGAGTGTCATCTTTACAACATCACCTTGTGTAACACGAAGTGTTGGTCCTGGTACTTGACCATTAAAGACCATGGCATAGTACTCGCCACCACCCATTATTGGCAACATTACAGATTCGCCAATTAGGTTAAACTCTACCACGTTACGGCCACTATTCTCCAATGCACCGCAGTCTGTTTCGGCAAATGCTTCTGGCATTACCAATTGAAGACCGCCCATGGCATGGATTTGTTCAATAATAGGATCGACTTCCATGGCTTGTAGTTGAGATGTACTATAGTTACTACCAAGTAATATTGCTCCAACAATGGCGACTGTTGCCACTGAAAGAATTAAACTAGTAGTCTTTTTCATTGCGTATAAAGCCATATTGTAATTATATATCTGTTTAGTATACACTCAGGTCCACCCATAAGGGGGGTTGTTGCATAATTCGATCCTGACCTCATTGAAATCAATTCGATAGGTTTTTTGATCGTTGATCCTTCTCATTTGGTAATGAGCGAACATACTAGACGACCGGACTATTGGAAATACTACCATTTAGGACACAGCAACGAGACATCATTCATGATTTACACCGTGGCAAATTTGATGCGGGGGCACCCGTGCCCGCGCCAAGAGACAAGCAACCGGGGACGACCCCCCGTTCACTCCAAGGACAAACTAGATTTTATCTGCATACTGATGGTCGCCTGGCACAAAACCTCCCGCGACATGGAGAGTGACCTATCGGTAATAAAGTTACCGTGGTGGAACGGTGAGCCTGTACCGGATCACACCACCATAGCCAGGCACCTACAGACTATCCCGTACGACTGGCTGGCCGGGATGCTTGCCAGGACGGCCAGGTTGTGCATGGCCGAGGCGGATGGCGCGACCGGCCCACTGGGTGCTGATAGTAGCGGGGTGGAGACCACCAGGTACGAGACAGTCGTGCGGCCTCTCAAAAGAAAGAAAGATTTCGTAGAGATTGCCCAGAAGGAGTACCTAAAGTATCATATAGTTGCCGTCCTGGGACTGCAAATAATACTGGAGTCGGGCATAACCCCGAGTAACATCAACGATGTGACCATGCTGCCGCCCATGCTATACGAGATGAGACGGCAGCATCTGTTGCCCGGCTCATCCGTCTTTCACGCGGACCGGGGGTACGACTCAAACTACAACTGCCAGGTGCTATTCGAGATGGGGATTATACCCAACATCAAACAGAGAAGCATCCATGTTAACCGCGGCAAGCCCCACAGAAGCAAGGCGGCCAAAATATTCGATGAGGAAAAGTACCACCAACGGGGGATGATAGAGGGCATCTTCGGTGGCGAGGAGTCCAAGCGTCACCAACTGCACTGCCGGTTTGTCCGGCCAGACAACCGCCGCCGGTTCGGCAAGATCCGTGCCATCATATGGAATATCAAGGTGCTGAACCGATTCAGGTGCGCCCGGATACGTGGGATAGAGATACCATCCTATGACATGGTATCGTGCGTAGTGGAATGCAGTAAGATCCAATATTTTTCGATCTTATTAGCTTAGAAGTAATATTCAAAATCCGGCACTTAGGCGACCTTAACCTGCATGATACCACATATGGTAGGCTCTAGAGATACACTCACACCCAAACCAGGGGCAGAATTATAAATGTTGTATATCAGATAGAATACATATTACATGTCATGTATGGTCAGGCGGCTACTGCCAAACCGGGCGTCTCTGATGTCATGTCCCATATATTACAGGATGTTTTGGTGGGTTGCCGGACACCATCAGGCAGCATGTAATCCATGAGTTTTGGAGGAGCCAACTCGCTATTATTCACAATGCCAGTTATTGTCGCCTTTAGGTCGTCTATCGAGTCAAAGTAGTTGCCTGCCAAGGCGCGCTTGAGATCACGCCACAGCATCTCTATGGGGTTCAGTTGAGGAGTATACTTGGGAAGGAAGATGCGCACCATACCACCATTGGAATCTCTCTCGTACTCGTTCATCGTTTGCGACTTGTGAGACGAGACATTATCCAAAACGACTGCCACATTCCTCACGCCCTCCCTGACCTTGTTCATGAATATCTTGAGGGTCTCTGAGTCGGTCGAATTTACAATGGCGATATGGAACCAACCGTCCCCTAACACGCCCATAAGCCGTACAGACTTTTTTGACCAGCTCATGGGAATGGTCTCATGACCGCCAACTGGCAGCCAGCCATAGCCGTTCCACCCGCCCACCATACATGATGCCTCATCCAGGGCCATTATGACATATCCGAGAATCGCCATTGTTCTAAGACGTTCTCCAGTAGTCTCCTTGAACTCTTTTTGTTCCTCCTCTGAAGCGCTCTTGTGTGGAGCTGGCCTTGACTTGCGGAATGAGTAATCTACATCATGCATCGTACGACGTATGGTGTCGAGACTACACTTCACACCTAATTTTTCGTATATCACACCTTTCATCATCTTGGCCTGCCATCGTTTCCTCTTAAATCCAAACTGTACGGGCGATTTGGACAGCCACCCTTGTATCGTATTCATCATGGCATCACTCAACAATCGAGCTCGGCCAGGAGGCTTGCGGTCATCCAAATCGTTCAAACCTCTATCTCTTCCCCTTACTAACCAGCCGCGTATCGTACCCGGCCGCCTATATAGCTCCTTTGCTATCGTGTCGATGGTCTTGGATTCCTTTCTCTTGATGCATGCCAACAACACGGTCTTCTCCTTACCCTCTTGGAGGTTCGCCATACGCTCTTCCATCTCTTTAATGGTATAATCTGGCATGAACTTGTCACCTTTTTGGATACGTTCTTCCCCCTTTGCCGTGGGTCGTGGGCCATCTTTTGATTTGTCATGGTTAAATACTGTATCCGTGTTATTCTTTTGTGCCGACCTTTTGGGGTTGAACATACCATTAGGTGGCACACTCTTCTTTAAATACTACTTAGTTGATCTAAATTAACTTTGTTGTACAACAAATTTCACCCGCATCCCAACGGAGCGTCGTAACGGCACGATACAATACTGTGAACTGGACCCATATCGATCTTTTTATAACCAATACGGTGCCATCGGCCACTGGAAAAATATTGAGGATCATTGCTGAGTACTATGCGTGTGACCGTCCAGGTCCGAATACTCCGCCGATAAAACCACGGCGGGGCACATGCGAAAACAAGATCAGATGGAATTACGCAACAACCCCCCCATAAGGGGCAGATTTGAATAGAAAGATTTAAAGCTGGTATCAAATTTGGATGATTTAATGGGAGATTCTGCACTACTCAGAAAGGAATTAAGAAAAATATACCAGAAAATCGATCTTTTAGAAAAAGAGAATACGGAACTCAGGGCTCAAGTAATTCAATTGAAAGAGGAAAAGGCATCAATGATTGACCGATACGAATCTGAGATTGAATATTTGGTGCGACGCCTCAACTATTATGAAAATGAAAACGCGCCTTCATCTACAGGGTCAATGTATAATGCCGAGAGAAAAAAGTTCCAGAAAGAGGAAGCCCTTCTGGATTCTGAGAGTGCCGATGACAACGCCGATGACAACGCCGCAAACAAAAACGATACTTCCACCAAGAACGATCCTAATGTGGACCTGAATAGTCGCAAAGCGGGTCCGCCACAGGGCCACAAGGGCATCTCGCATCATAACCGTTCTGAATATACTAAACGATACGACATACACCGGTGCGCCAACTGTGGCAACGAACACGTGATAATATTGCGACCGGTTGTACGACAAATGTATGATTTTGATGGAGACAGAATAAGTATAGTGGCTGGTACGATTGTAGTGGGACGGTGTAAATGCGACAGATGCGGACACGTTACAGAAGCCGACAGTCCCCTTATTGCCGGTACGGCACTCGGTCCCAAGGCTCGCGGTTTTGTAGTGGAATACTTTGGTACACGTGCAACTGATGAGACAATGTCTGTCTATTTTAGAGACATGTATGATTTTGAGATATCACCAAATACCATATGGAACGCGCGCAAAGCCATTGCAACACTGACACTGGAAAAAACATACCAAAACATACTGAAATACATCATATTGGCATTGTACGTCCATTTAGACGAGACAGTACTAAAGATATACGGTAAGAGGGGGTATGCCTGGATGGCATCAATACCTGATGCCACATATGTACTGGTGGCCGCAAGTAGGGCCGGTGCAATACCCGAAATACACTTTAGCGCACTTTTGGATAAACCCGTAATAGTGGACGGATACGCAGGATACAACAGTTTCCGCATTGTTCAGCGGTGCTGGGTGCACATACTACGTATGGCCGAGAAAGCCGCCATAAAAGCAAAGAGGGGAAGCGTTCCGTACATACAGTACCGGCGGCTCCTGTGCATGTATAGACGCATCAAATACATGGATACGGCCCCTCCCGAATACTGCCTGTCTCTGCAACGACAGCTGTGCAGTATCGCAGATGGATACGGGGGCCATCCAATGGCCGCCACCATACACAACGCGTCACCGAACCTGTTTACGTTCCTGCGGTACAAAGGAATGCCTCCTAACAATAACCCCGTTGAGTTGGATATACGTGACACCATAGTGTTGCAGCGCAACGTGCGCCACAAATTAATGACTAGCACGGGCATGCACGTATTTTCAATTTTGGTGAGCTATACGCGCACCTGCCAGAAGCGCGGCATTGTACCATGGAAAGGCATAGTGGAATTGTCCAAGAATCCAGACTGGAACATATTTGAAGAATCCGCCGCTATGTCAGGTAATGTAACGATAGCCGCCTAGTACAAGACTGTTTCAGATGTGTGGATAACTGGCATACCTGTGGGTACAGAAAGGGATGGACCTGAGTGTATACAACAAATTTGTGTGTAAAACATAAATAGAATGAATAATACAACTTTGTAATGATAAATAGATCTATGTATTATGCAGTTACTACCATATCCATACTGATGATGGGCATCTATGTATTGCCTGCAAGTGCCGAATTTATGCCCTCTGAGGGAATGGAACTTGTAGCTTCTGCCGATGATGGATCAACAGTAGTACACGTAACAGGAATGACTATACGTGACGACCCTGTAATTCTCAGATATATATCACCCACCAATAATTTGGTAAAGTTGGATCAGCTTGACCCGAGTAGTGATGGTACATTTGCTTCAACATTTAATGTTGCCGGCCTCACCGAAGATGGCCTATATCGCATTATAGCCAGTCAGGGAGAGGCCAGCTTGTACAGGTTGGAGGTAAATGTTCCCATATCAGATGGCACGACTCCCGATATATTAGCAATAGAGTCAAACTTTGATAGACCAACCATGCTTGTGGGTCCAGAGATCTTTGATGGCGGCATGGTATTGACTGCCGATGCCATGGAAGGCTCTGATGTCATAGCCATAAGTGGCCAGACCGACGTTACCAATATGCCGATTATAGTTAGAGTTTTAGCTCCGAATGGTAATGTTGTAATGACTGATCAAATACTCATGGATGAGCATGGACTCTTTGCTGCAGAGATTCAGATTGGCGGTCCGCTATGGTCACAGGATGGAGATTACACTGTTATTGCTCAACAGGATATTGAAGGATATTCCACATCAGCAGTAGTTGGTGTTGCGGATGGCGTAGTTGTGCCAGAATTTGGTACCATAGCTGCACTCATTTTAGCCGTATCCATAATATCAGTAATTGCGATTTCTACGCGTTCTCGACTCAGCATAATTCCCAAGTTTTAATTTTTATTATATTATATGATGTTCCGCCCACAGAGACAGGGGTGAGCCGAATAGTACAGGCAAATTATGAAACATTGTTTATCCAAATAGTCAATTATACATAAATAGAGACGATTCCTCTCTATATTCAATATGAGAATTAGAATGACATTGTTATTTACAGCAATATTGACTCTGGCGGCAGTTGGAACTTCATCTGCCCTGGCTCAGCAGCCAGCGTGTCCTACATGTGAAGGGGATCCCATAAAGATGGCAGAAGAGGCAAAACTCCAAGCCGTGCCACTATCGCTGTGGATTGATAGTGGCACATACATGATGTCAGATACTGTTACCGTAACTGGTCATGTAGCAAACGTATACGAAGGAGTCTCCATCACCATCAAAGTAATTGATCCTGATGGGAACTTAGCGCTAGTTGATCAGTTGGATGTGGATTCAAACGGTGACTTTGAGTCCGAATATGCTGCTAGCTCTTGGTCTTATCCAGGAATATACACACTAATGGCCCAGTATGGCAGTACTGCTCGGGACAACAAGGTCCAGTTCGAGTTGATAGAGTCAGAGAAGATGGAGCCTGTCATGGGCTGCGGCAATCATATGTTGAGCATAGAGGAGATATGCATACCATATGAGATCGAAGGTGGCGAGGTTACCGGAACAACAGTGAACTCTGATCACAACTCAATTGTACTAGACATATATGCCCACGATGATGGTAAGTTGCAGATAGACTTTCCCTCTGAGGTAATAGACGATATATTCTTTGTAATGGTAAACGGTGAAGAGGCCAACGATGTCAAAATTGATGAGCAAACAGTAAAAGTCTACTTTTTGGCCGATACAGAGAATATTGAATTTGTAGGTTCTCACGTCATACCAGAATTTGGCACAATTGCTGCGCTGATTCTAGGAGTCTCGCTAGTCTCAGTAGTTGTAGTCTCGGCCAGATCTAAACTTGGATTGGTTAATCGATTCTAATTGTTTTCTTTTTCATTAGGGTTTGTCCCACTAGTATAAAGCCCACGGAGCCGCCTCCTGTAGCCCTGCACCATTGATATAATTGGATACATCCGGGCGCTCAACCGGAGGTAACGCGTCCCCCACTGTACATGGGTTGCTCATGCCTCCTTGAGGCCGTCGCCCTTCGCCGCCATGTACAACGGCAGCATCCAACAGTTTTTGGACTAGATGTACGACGCACTACGCCCAATCCCCGGCCACCCACCGTCCAGCTTTCACTCAATCAGCCGCCGGTTCATATGTGGATATGCCGCAACACGATATGTTAATACTGGCGACATCGTCTTTGCGCCGTCTGTGTATTACATGTCATATCCGACAGCCTGTAGAATTTTAGTTATTTGGATAATTCCCAAAACCCCTTAGCAATACTATAATATGATAAACAGACCTTATCTCTGATAGCAATGTCAAACACACTCTTCATGGTTTTAGTTGTCGTTATAGTGGCATCATGTGTTGGCAGCGTGGCAGCTCAAGATAACAGTATTCAGTTGAACTTAGATAGTACATCATACGAAGACGGCGACACAATGGTTGTATACGGCAAGGTGCCAACCACATTACCTGACGAGCAGATGCGCCTACAGGTACTATATCGCAGCACAGTACTATTGGTAGACCAGTTTGATGTTGCGCAGGATGGCACATTTACTTATTTAGTGAACACGCAAGGTTCACAGTGGGTTCACGATGGCCAGTATACCGTTCGTGTTTGGTATGGTCACGATAACACCAGTCAATACTTTGAGTATGCCACCAAGAGTATAGAAGATACGCTGGGAATGTTCGAGGTGGCAGATGGACGTGGAGGGACATTTGATGTATCATATTCCATACGTGGAGGAGATGTCAATAATATGCAGGTAGATTATGAGAATTTGGCCATACAGATATCCATAGACGCAGAACAGAGTGGCCGTATACTGTTGGATTTGCCCCGGGAGTATATAGACTCCATACATAACGATGGAGGGGATGCGCAATACATCACACTGGTAAACGGAGTGCAGAGAGATCATGTTGATGACATGGGGCAGGATATACGTCGTGTTGTCATAAATTTTGATGCTGATACCACAGATATAATGATAGTTGGTACGCAGGTGGTCCCCGAGTTTAGCTCCGTCTTTATCATATTGATTGGCGGAATTGTAACCGCATCTGTACTCTCCCGCTTTAGAATGCGTACTTTTCTTTAAGTGGTGAGACTCGACGCAACTCTGCTACGACATTCTTTATTGTAGATACCACAGAATCTATATCGGTCATTGTGTTGTTAGGACCCAAAGTTAGTCTCAGAGAGCCAGATATGACATCATTGGGCAGATTCATAGCACGAAGAACGTGTGACTCTTTTTGAGTGTGAACGGAGCAAGCTGAACCTGTGGATGCAGCTATACCATATTCATCCAGTTTGATTATCATATCTTCACCGTTGACACCCAAAAATGCCAAATGGGCATTTCCCGGCAGTCTATGCAGGGGATGACCATTGTACGCCACATGGGATACTTCCGATATTATGCCGTCCACCATTGCATCTCGTAGGGATTTTACGTGTTGCGTATTGCTTTGTAATTGTTGTCTAGATATAAGGCATGCCTGACCAAATCCCACTACTGCTGGTACGTTCTCTGTACCGGATCGGAATCCCTTCTCCTGCCCTCCACCATAAATTAGTGGACTTAATTCTACACCATTGCGTATGTATAGAGCACCTATTCCTTTGGGGCCCCCAAGTTTGTGTGATGATATGGATGCGACATCAACGCCCATCCTCTTGACATCTATGGGTATTTTGCCTACAGCTTGTACCATATCAGTATGAAGGCGTACATTGTACTTTTTGCATACTGCAGATATCTCTTCAATCGGCTGAATCGTACCCACCTCGTTGTTGGCAGTCATAATACTGACCAAATCCGTATGCCTGGTTATAGCAGATTCTAGTGACTCGGGCGATATCATACCAAACTCATCTGGCGGCAGATACGTTATGTTTACGCGGTCACTCTCTTGCGCTGCGCGAGACCGACACGGTTCTAGTACAGAGTCGTGCTCTATCTGTGTTGTTATTATATTGTTATAGTTTGGGTTGCGCAGTATCGCGTTATTTGATTCAGTACCTCCAGACGTAAAGAATATCTCCGAAGAGTCTGCATTTATTAGATCAGCCACATGTCTTCGAGCATCTTCTACGCCACGTTTGGCCATTCTGCCTTCCCTATGTATGGATGAGGGGTTTCCGTACGTCTGCTCCATGTAGCGTAGCATGACAGTCACAACATCTTTGTTTATGGGTGTGGATGCAGCATTGTCCATGTATATCACTGTGTATTAGCACCCCCACTGACATATTCACGTATAACTACACTGTCAAATCCCAATAGACGTAGGCTCTCATCTAGTCTATCCACATGGCTGTGAATCTGTTGTATGCAATCTTTTGATACCTCAATGCGCGCAGTACCATTAATGTCTCGTACACGGACAGGTCCGACAGGAACTATATCGTTCACATACTTTTCTGCCATCTCTATGCGCGCCAGCATCTGTGCCGTAATACGCCTGCCCCAAGGTATCCTAGAAGCTAGGCATGAATTTGATGGTCTGTCGTGCACGTCAAGTCCTGCTTGAAGAGCCAATGTTCGAATATGTGACTTTTTGATGCCAAGTTCCAACAAGGGACTCTGTATGCCGTGCTCAGCTATGGCGCGCATTCCGGGCCTATAATCAAATACATCATCAGCATTGGTCCCATCCACTATAACATGGTATTTTGTTTCATCTGCTAGTGCCCGTAGTCGCTGGCCCATCTGCGTCCTGCAATGATAGCACCGATTTTTATCGTTCTTTGTGAACTCCTCATCATTCAGTTCGCTGTATTGAATTATGTGGTGTTTTATTCCTATCTGCAACGCCACATTCTTGGCGGATTTGAGTTCATCCTCTGCCAGAGTCATATAGTCGGCGGTCACAGCCATAGCTTTGGTGTGTGGCGAGTTGTGGGCAGCGTATGCCACCAAGGCACTATCCACCCCTCCAGATAGTGCCACAATAACTGATGGAGTCTCTGAAAACCACTCTACTATATCATCTATTCTCTTCAATATGCCTCCTGACTAACCGCTCTACTGTACGGGTACTCATGCCTGTCTTCTTTGCAGCATCTGCAATATCATCAAACTCTATCTTAAAGTCTGATGTCTGTCTGTGTTTGTGGGATTTGTAACGAAATGTATATTCTGCTTGATCTATTGTAACTGTAATGGTCGCATCTTGTCTTGGTACTGTATATCTATGAGCAGTAGTAAGGCGCACTCCCAATGTACCTGTGTGACGTACAAGTACATCTGTAATATCGCTTACTAAGATATGAGCGCACATAACTGAAATTACATGAACCGGTCTGCCTTTCTTGCCTATACGGGTATGAATGGTGGCATCCAAGGCTCCATGATTCAGGAGTGTGGATATTAGATCACCTATAACTTCGCCGGATATATCATCCACATTGGTCTCTATAACAGATATTGTATCATATGATGTTTCAGTGTAGTCATCACCCTGTACCAATAAAAGTACGTTGGCAAAGTTAGTGACATCTTTGGAGCCAGCACCATATCCGATATACTTTGGTACCATGTGGGGATAAAACGGCATCGTAGTTCCCGCAAGTCCTGCCACAATAGCAGCACCAGTAGGAGTTGTTGTCTCTGTGCCTTCTGGTCCGCCAAATATCGGAATCTGTGCATTAGACAGTATGTTTAGTATGGAGGGAGCTGGATTATGCATTGTTCCATGCGCAAATTTTACAGTGCCGCCACCCACATTTACCGGCATAATAATCACATTGTTCTGAAATGCATTTATCCCATCAAGCGCCAAGGCCACTCCAACAATGTCCACCAGTGTATCAACAGAGGAGAGCTCGTGTAGTTCTGTCGAGGCTAGTGTAGTATCATGTATTTGAGATTCTGCAGATACCAGAGCATGCACAGTACGCTCTGCAAACATTTTTGCTGGTTTTGAGAGTTTCAGATACTCTACGGACTTTTCAATAGCAGATATTATCTCGGATGCAGGTCTAAAATGAGGGTCAGTTATGTTCAGTTTTAGCTGCGTACACGCCACACCGTTGCGTGTTGTCTTTTGAAAATGGATACCGTTTATTGTTGAGCCTTCTAGGTACTTTGCGCATTTCTGTATATTTTTGCATAGCACATCACCATCTCCCCGCATATCCACAAGAGCAGACAACATCATGTCTCCAGATATACCTGCCTGCCGGGGGTCTATTACCAGTACCATGGAGTGTTATGATACATCAAATTCATATAAACTCTGTTGGTTCTACAGTCATTATTTTATGTCAGGATGATCTCAAATAGTATAGAGTATCATTGTGGTGCTCTCCGCCGCCCAGTTATACACAAATTACTAATTGCTGCGTATCCTACCCACATAGCCCGCTTGCATATGAGTCATGTTGATGTGGGAGTCACTTGAGTGACATATTGTGTCATATTGGAGTCGGCTCGTTTAAAGACTAATGCCATTCCGTATTATGCGCTAATTTCGCATATAATTCCCAATATTATACATCAAAAGTATTAGTATTTGGTCATTTAGGCATTCAAACTTCAGATATCCCATAATAAAATAATATCACTTCAAGTATACAGTGGAGTCAGTACAGCCATGTACACTTAGATTTATTTACATCCAATCAGTTACATTCAGACATGCTTACCATAGTTGGATCCGGCAAGGTTGGAGGTAGTGCCGCTCTTTTCTCGGCACTAAAGAGGGTGGATAGAGACATACTGCTACTTGATGTAGTTGAAGGTTTGCCTCAGGGTGAGGCAATGGACCTGAACCATGCACTCTCAGAACAAGGTATTGATGTCAAGGTGCGCGGTTCCAACAGCTACGAGGACATGGCTGGCTCAGATGTCATAGTAGTGGTTGCTGGTTCGGGAAGAAAACCAGGCATGACAAGAATGGATCTACTAAAAAAGAACGCAAGCATTGTCACCGATGTAGCCACAAATATCAAAAAATTTGCACCTGACTGCATAGTAGTACCTGTAACAAATCCTCTAGACCCAATGACGTATGTGATACAACACGTGACTGGTTTTGAGCGGAGCAGGGTGTTGGGTATGGGAAATATGTTGGATGTGTCCAGATTTCAGCAATTCATACATGAAACTACAAATTATTCCAGGCACGCCATACACGCATTGGTGATTGGTGAACATGGAGAGAAGATGCTTCCACTCGTACGATTTGCTTCTGTCTCAGGCATACCTTTGATGAGCCTGATAAAATCAGAAGAGTCAAATGATCTGGTGACAGATACACGTGGTGTGGCTGCACGGGTGATTGCTCTGAAAGGTGCCACAGTACATGCTCCTGGAAATGCCATATCTGTAATAGTAGAGTCCATAATGAGTGATCGTCGTAATGTGCTACCTGTGTCTACATGTCTTGATGGAGAGTACGGCCACACTGATGTGGCCATCGGCGTTCCTGCAGTGATTGGTCGTAACGGTATCGAAAGTATTGTAGAATTAGAGTTGAATGAGGATGAACGGTTCATCTTTGATGCCGGTGTGACTAATGTAAAGTCTGCCATCTCTGGCTTGTCACTTTAGGATTGATAACTCCTTGGAACTAGATGAGATTTTAAGATCTTTGGAACTACACAAGATAGACTCTGCGCAAGCCCGAAAGATGTTATCATTGCATTCAATAGAAAAGTTGGAGAATTCGGTTCGTCTAGATATTGGTAGGGCGCATCGCCGTGGAGTTCCCGAAGTAATACTTGCAGAGTCAAAACAACTCTCCGACATTAAATTGATCATAGAACGGCATACAAGAGATTCACTGATGATCTCTCGAATAAAATCTGATGTTTTAGATGATATTGTCTCATATGCAGAGTCTCTAGGATATAGTATAGATGCGGGTCAGAACTGTAGCAGTATACTGTTGTGGCGCAAGCCTCTAACCCCTACCGGGGGCCTAGTTGGGATTTTGACCGCCGGGACATCAGATATACCCATAGCTGAAGAGGCCCGTCTAATATGCAAAGCAATGCTATGTGATACCGTATGCGAGTATGATGTGGGTGTGGCTGGCCTCCACAGGATATTCCCCGTACTAAAAGAGATGATAAAAGATGAAGTTGATTGTATAGTGGTGGCTGCTGGTATGGAGGGTACTCTATCCACACTGGTCGCTTCACTTGTGGACATACCAGTCATAGGAGTGCCCGTATCTGTAGGGTATGGGTATGGAGCTGGTGGTACAGCTGCCTTGTCATCAATGCTACAGAGTTGCGCATTGGGATTGACAGTAGTAAATATAGACGGGGGCGTAGCTGCCGGTGCTGCAGCCGCTAAAATTGCCAAGCACCATTACAAAAGGACAAAAAAGCATAAAGCAAAAGATGTCTGAACATTCGCAATCTTGCTTGTTAGAATATCGCTGGGCATCTGGGTATTGTTTCTGTTTGGATTATACACATATGGAAATTCACATAATGATTTGAGATTACTTCACGAGTGAGATAGATTGACGGTCCATTTGAATATGAATGAGATGTTTTTTGGTAGCCGTATTTGCTTTAGGATTGTCTATGCTTGCGCAAGGCACAATCTCACAGAACTTGGCCAATGTTCTATCTAGAATCCATCAGACAGATTCCAATGTGAAATATCTACGCTTTGATGAGTTTAGAGATGTAATGCTTAATGGTTATGTTGTGTGGCATGCTGCTGATGCATCATAGCATTCTGTAAGTCATGTATACGTTGACTAAATGCGTACCTTGCGCAAAGGTAGGGCCAGATTCATTCATGATGGGCAAATTCCCACTCACGTATACTTTATTGTATTTCAAATGGTTTTAGTGGTTTTGGGAGTGCGTATTAGCCTATATGCTTTAACACCAAACAAGGTCGGTGCCAGTACATACATGATTATATTGAGCGCTATTACCCCGATTCCAAAGGCAAGCACTGATACTTCAGAGCCTTCTTCAGCTAAACTCATGATGGATAATGATGCTAGCATGGGCGTGATTGCCAGACTTACAAGTTCACGAAATGCGGGATACTCCCTTTCCAAGTCGGCTATCGGGGGAGATATCGTATAGTACAGTTGGTTAAAGCCAGTCATAAATGAGTCTCCTGATGAAGTACTCAGCAATGTGTTGTCACGAATCTCCCGCAAGTATTGGACTTGGGGAGCCAATTCAGTACCAAATGCTGCTGTGGCAATCAGACATGACCCGCCACTGGGAGTTGTAGGTATTACTTCACATTTACCATCAACCAGTTGCGTCCCCTCTCCACAAACTATAGGTTCGGGTTCAGGTTCGGGCTCTGGAGGAGGGGGAGGGGGCGGTACTACCACAGGTTCGGGTTCTGGCTCAGGTTCAGGTGGTATTATTTCACACGTATCTCCAACTAGCATGGTGCCTTCACCACAGTTTGGAAGTACGGGTTCTGGTTCAGGTTCAACACGTACGTATGATATTGTAGTTTCAACATCATTTGCGTTATATGTCAGTAATATGGTATAATCTCCACTATTTGACCAGAGTGGGCCTCCAGCAGTTATATCCAGTCTAAAGTCACCACTGTTTACATCCACTACAGTCTGACTAAATCCAACCCGATTTCCTGTGGGACTAATAATTTGTGCAACAACTGCACCTAGCAGTTCTGAGTCGACATCCTTTATTGTACCAGATATTGTAATAGTGTCACCTTCTTCATATGTTTCGGCATTAACAGAGAATGTGATTGGGGGAATGTTGTGATTATCAGCAAATGCCAAACCACTAGCTCCCGTTAAAATCATAATTGCCAGTAAGCTGGCCTGTGTTTTCATATGTTGCGTTTATATGGTTCAGGTATAAATGTATTTTTGACGGAACAGCGAGATTTATCCTTGTAACTATGCCTAAAAGACTAATTTTACATTATATAGTATGAACAAAGAACCAGATACAAAAAGCACGAGAAAATCCGCCACGGACTTGTCCTTGAAGGAGACCACGCCTGGTGGAACCACATACGGCCTCACATGTCACTGGACTGGGACAATCTGGAGATGTCTACCGGGGCGTTTGTACGCAAGATGCCGCCTAAAGGAAGCACGGTAGTAGATGAGCAATCCGGGGAGGTGTATGATGTCACGTAGGGGGGCGAACTAATTTTGGGATTGCACAAATAAAATAGATAAAAATTAGATTTATGGTTTATTGAAACGGAACTACGCTCTCGCCGTCTATGTGTATTACGTCTTCCACGAACCAATCGTCGGCGTTAAGACGCCATGTACCATATATGGCCAATGCAAGATCTCCTGCTTCGTTCAGTTCTGTAGAGCTAAGAGCACCACTAGTATAGGATTCTGCGAGACGTGGTAATATTGCTGCAATGTCTGTTGGATCAGTACTACCTGTCCTCTCTATGGCTAGTCCGGCTAACCATACTGCATCATATGCGTTGTATGCGAATGCATTTGGTACGCCGCCAAACGGTACTGACAGAGCATCTGTAACACCTTGGGCTCTGGGACCATCACCCAAAGGTACTTGAATTGCGCTGAACTCTACCTCAATGGCAAAGTCGCTGGCTATTCTATCTCTTGCTATGAATGGGTTCTGTGCTAATGTCTCAGAACCATACCATTTGACCTCCTTTAGTACGGGATATCGGTCTGCTGACTGTAGTATGGATACAATCTCATCAAATGCAACCACCACTATAGCTACCTTGTCTGCGTCGTGACTATCTACATATTCTCGGACTTTACTGGCTAGGCTATCTACCTCTATGGAGAACTCTCTTACATCTGGATTGTACCGTATACCCTCATCAGCCATACCGCCGCGCTCCTCAAATTCGCTCATTGCAGCATTCCTCAAACTGTCACCGTATGAGTCGCCAATCCACAGGGGAACGGCAACTTCTATACCTTCGTGAGCAAGTAGTATGCCGAACGCCTTTCCTTGATTGGCATCATCAGCCACAACTCGGAAGACACGATCGTCTGCCACGGCTAGTTCAGTGGATGTGGAACAACACGATAATACTATCATATTGTTGTCATTTGCGTAGCTCATGACGCTTTTGACGCGTGAACTGCCCGCAGGGCCGAAGAGAATGTCAGCTCCACGTGAATGGAGTGTCTGAGCCTTCTCAAGTGCTTCGACTGGGTTACTATTAGTATTCTCTTGGAATAGTACCATATTCCAGCCTGCATCATTAGCATCCAGATAGTTGTTGAGGTGCTCTACTGCCAATACTGTGGCCGCGTTGACCTGCACACCGACGGAACTATACCCGCCAGTCAGTGGCAGTAGTGAGCCTGCAAATACTTCAGTACCTTCAGGTATTGGAGGTGGTATTGTGTCGGTATCAGAGTAGTATATGTCACCTTTTATCCACTCACCATTCTCAACTGTTCGTATTCCGTAATTTCCAGTAGCCAGATCTCCTGCTTCATTAAGCGCAGTAGACCTAAGAGCTCCTGTAGTGTATTCTTCGGCGACTTTGTGTATTACTGCTTTAATGTCATCTACATCTGCACTGTCTGCTTCTATGATGCTTAGGCCAACCAGCCATACAGCGTCATATCCGGTATATGCAAATACGTTGGGCGAATCGCCGAATCTGTCAGATAGTCCTTCTCTTACTTGTTTAGCCTTGTCACCAGTGTCAACTTCCACTTGGACTGCGGTAAAACTCGCGTCTTCGGCGAACTCAAGGGCAATCCTGTCTTCTTTTAAGGGGGTGGAATCTGCTATGGTTTCAGAACCAAACCAGTGTACCTGCTTTAGGTCTGGATAGCTGTCTGCGGACTGTAGTATTGATACAATCTCATCATACGCAACTATTGGTATACCTACTTTGTCTGCACCATACTCATCTACATACTCTCGAACAATATCATTGAGTTGTCCCATAGTTATGGAATATTCCACGCTATCTTTGAGATACGATACGCCATCATGAACTATACCTCCACGAGATACAAAGTCATTAACAATTTCATTTTTCAGTCCATTTCCATATGCATCGTTAGTCCAAACTGGAACTGCGACCTCAACACCTGCTGCCTCCAAGAGCTTACCTATTGCTTTACCTTGATTTGTGTCATCTGCAACTATACGGTATACTGAGTCGTTGGGTATGGCTAGTGATGGTGCTGTACTACAACAAGACAGTACCAGCATGTTGTTTGCATCTGTGTAGCCAATCACACTGTTTACTCTACCTGATCCGGCTGGGCCGAATATGATGTCAACGCCCTTGGAGTGAAGCGTAGTAACTCTCTCAAGTGCAGATACAGGCTTACTTTCCGAATCTTCTCTAAAAAGTACGAACTGCCAACCGGCATCCATCTCTTCTAGATATGCGTTAAAGTCTTCAACCGCCAACTGTGTTGCGGCATCAACCTGAACTCCCACAGAACTGTACCCACCAGTCAGCGGCAGGACTGATCCTACCATCACTTCTTCGGGTATGTCTGCATAAGATGTTCCTGCTATGGTCGTTGTTATGGCAATCATTGTGATTGCCAAAGTTGTCTTAATCATTTGAGATTAGTTATTTTGAATCTATATTTAAACACGATGTAGAAGTGGTTCTAAATTTGTCATCACAGTAGCAAGCACTGCAGCAAACGTCTTGAAAACGATCAACATTATCAAATACACAGACATTCCACACTGTGGCTACATACTGGTTTTAGGATGACATTGCCTGTTGTTGTGTTTCCACATGCTATATGATATGGCCACCGAAGTGAAGGTTTGCCAACCAGGTTATTGATTTCCTTCACAAATGGTTCTAGATCGGGTCCGAGAAGGCTTTCATACCTAGTCACAGCGCATTTCCGTCTTTTGATATGTTATTTATTTTTAGACTCATACTCTACCTGTATTTCGTTTATTTTTTGCATTATTTGATCAATATCTGAAGGCTTTGACAGTATAGAATGGATTTTTTTGTTCATAAGTTCTTTCTCCATATCAGGTGTGCCAAGATGTGCAGTAAATATTACTATTGGTTGTTGATTACATAACCCTTCTTCATCTAAGGCATTTAGAACATCAAGTCCAGAAAAGTTGGGCATGGTCAAATCCAGTAACACAAGATCATATCTCTCTTTCTTTATCATCTCCAAACCCTCCAACCCGCTGGGGGCAGAACTAAGTTTATGACCCATCGCGTTAATGGCCATCTCTAACAACATACGTAAGTCTGTATTGTCATCTATGAAGAGTATTCTCATATCCGAATACAGATAGCACAATTAGTGTAATAAACGATTTGTCTTTTATGTCTGTCGAGTGTCTGAACACCAGCCATCTTAACTCCGTGACATGCCTTGTGTGACTCTTGTGTTTGATCATTCACAAATATAATTATGTGGCATCAGCACCAATCTACTGTGTGTCACTTTGTTGGCAACATTATCATGATATCTTCACCGTTTTGTTCCAACTCTACTTGCCGGTCCCGAGCCAAAAACAGTGCTGCAAAGAAGCACCTAATGGAGTCCAACGAATCCAATCCAGTGACAATATCATAAAGGCTGACACGGCCGCTATCTTTTATCTTTAGTAGAATGAGATCTTGGTACCGTCCTATGATCTTTTCCAATGATAGTAGATGATCCTCAATATCAAAAGCTGGCTCAATGGTAGTTTTTGGTGCTCCAGATCGGTGGTTCCGGGGATTTGCCATGGATACAACCAGATTCTGTAATAATGTTAACAGGTCATCAACAGATACTGCATATGTAGATTGATGCCTATACGGCATAGGTATTGTCTGTATATCCATGTGTACACGTTGGGGGGGCGGTTTTTTTGCCATGGCCTCTGCTTGAAGGGCAAATATACTGTCCACCTTCATCTTATATATCAGAGAGGATGATAGGGCGGCTATTCCGGCTACTTGAAGATTCTTGTTATCTTTTTTCTCCAATAGTACAGATAACATGTTTAAAATCTCCGCCAGATCTATATCCCATACATTCTTTTTTGATATGGTGTCCGGATTAAACAGTATGTTTAGTGGTTCTTTGGATATGTCGTTTGTGTCCATCATGGCAACTCCGTTATTGTATCTGATGATTGCGTATATATGCCCACCAGGGACCAATGGTCATCCATTACCCTCCATATGCCGTAGTCGACAGCAGCTAGATCCCCGTTTTCATTAAATTGGACATTGTTTGATGCGCCAAACATTTTCATAGACATATGAGGTAGTGCGTCTATCAATGAATCTGTTTGTGAACTCTGTGTAGCCAGCATCGCATTACCCAATACCAGTATGGCATCATATGCAGTGTATGCGAATATGTTTACAGATTCATCCTCCAACAGGCCTAATTGCATACGTATCTTACTCTCTATCTGTGTATTCAACAGGTTTGGAGAGACATATTGTATCACGCCGCTGAGATTTACTGTATTTGAGAATACACCAAGTTCGCCCTCGGTCACATCTCTTAGATTGACAACAGATTCTGAACCATACCAGCGTACTTGACTAAGTACTGGATAATCCAATGCCGCCTCCACTATATCTGCAATTTCAGTAAAAGATATTGCAACTACAGCTACCCTGTCTGAACCATTCACTTCACTCAGGTCTTGTACTACAGACGCTAAGCGAGCAACAAGGGATGTCGCATCAAGATCTTCGACCTTAGGCGAAAAATGTATTGTGGAGGCAACTATTCCACCTCGCCGTTCCATCGCATTTACAAGTTCATCGCTAAGACCCTGACCATAAGTATCGTCTCGATATATGGTGACCACCGTATCTATTCCATCATCAGTCATAACGGCGGCCAGTGCCTGAGCTTGATTAGTGTCATCCGGGGCCATGCGGAATACATGATCAGGTATGGCCAATGATGGAGCAGTGGAACAGCACGATATCAGTAACATGTCGTTACGTTTAGTATAGTCATAGACTGCAGCGACTGAGCTGCTTGCAGACGGTCCAATTATGATGTCTATGCCTTCATCATGAAACTCTCTAGTCTTTATCAATGATACTTCAGTGTCAGAGTCGTTATCTTTAATGACCATATCTATCCACCACTCCTCTCCCAGATCTTTCAGATATTCATTATAGTCGTCTACAGATAGATTGATAGCTTCGAGCCTCTGCCGGTCTATATGTACACTATTTGGGTCCGCATTACCCAAAAAACCAACCCTCTGAGGCCCATAAAGCCCTACTTGAGTACATTGTACCTCAGGATCAGATAGATATGTAATGTACAAGACTGCCTTGGCAGGTTTTCCTGGCGTATCATCGTATACCTGCACAGGTATAATTAGTGACGTATATTTTGGTATCAAAAGCGGATATCTTAAATCTGTCATAACCTCTTCAAACAACAATACATCAGTTTTATGATTATTTGATATGTGTGATGTGTGTTGTAGTGTATGCGCTCCTAGTCGTATAGTATTCTCATGTATGGCATACCTGTCTGCAGCATCATTGTGCTGTATGATCAAGTTAATTCCATACACCAGTACTGAATCAGAGCATGATGCCACCATATTGTGGGTGCTATATGTATCAGCGTCGTTCAAAGTAACCGATATGGTACTAGAATGCAACTCAGACATCTGTGCATATGTAGCAGGTATTATGATCAATATGGTCAGTGTAAATAAAATGAGTGATGAATACATCCACGTACAATGCATTGTCTAAGTATCAGACTACTAATTCATATAGTTACCTCTGTATCGAGTATTTCAATCCACCGACAGACAGTCACAGCATTGCTTCAATACTGTTGATTTTATCCATAATCTTATCAATATCTGCAGGTTTTGTAAGAACCGAGTGAATTCCTTTTTTGATCAGCTCATCTTCCAGCTCACCCATTCCAAGAAACGAGGCGGTAAAGAGTATGATCTGTTGATCTTTTATCGTGCCATCTTTCTCCAATGATTCAATAATATCCATGCCGGTAAAGTCAGGCATAGACAAATCCAAAAACACCATATCATACTTTGTTTCTTTTATTTTTTCTAGACCCTCAACCCCACCACCAGCAGACTCGAATTCATGACCCATCACTTCGACTGTTAATTGCACAAGCTTGAGGATATCAGGATTATCATCCACGGCCAATATCTTCAAGATTCTACACCTCTGGGATTTATAGTAAAGTGAAATGTGCTACCCTTACCCGTCTTGCTTACAACACCTATAGTTCCGCCCATGCCTTTTACTAATCCCTTGCATATAGAGAGGCCTAGGCCAGTTCCACCATGTCTACGTTCCATAGATGTGGAAATCTGATAGAATTTGTTGAATAGTTCGGACTGCTTATCCTCGGGAATACCTGTGCCGTTATCTTTTATGGAGAACTTTATCATTTCGTCTTCTTTTTCAACAATTATCTCTATTCTACCAGTATCATTTGGAGAAAAGTCAATCGCATTATACAATATGTTCGTCATTACCTCAGATATACGGAACTGATCACCAATAACCTTTCCTGTTGTCTTGGATGTAACTTTGATCTTTATATTTTTTTCATTTGCAGCATGTATTATAGATGATGTTACGTTATCCAATAGATCTTTGAGATCAAATTCACCCATCTTGAACTTCATTCTTCCGAGCTCCAGTTTGTGTATGTCTAACAAGTCCGTCACCAATTGTCTCAGATGAGTCGCGTTGTTCAGGATTGTATTTACAGCGTCAGCTTGTCTCTTGTTAAGGTCTCCCAACATTCCTGGCTTTCTTAACGCTTGGGAAAATCCAATAATTGGAGTTAACGGAGTCTTTAATTCATGAGTTATCCCTGTAAGAAACTCATCTTTCATTTGATCAATTTTACGACGTTCTTCCAACATTTGTGTCGTCTCTTGTATCTTTGTCATATCCTGTATTACCACATTACGTCCTATCAATGCACCCTCATCATCATACAGATTAGTAGGGGTAACTAAGGCAAGAAACTCTTTGCTGGTCTTTGGCTTCATCCATATTTCACCACTATGGCATACACCACTAAAACGCCACTGTGCCATATTTATTAAAATATCCGAGATACTTTTGTCTGCAGTGTGTTCTACTAGGTTGCGTCCAATTATTTCAGACTTTGAATACTCCATCTTTTCTGCATACTTGTTATTGCAGTGCACTATTATACCATCAGTATTTACAGTTCTATACATCTCTGGTGAATGCTCATACAAGCTTTCATACTTGCTGTGTTTTACCAACTCTTGTAGATCTTGAACTTCTTCATAGTCTAAAAGTATTGTACGACTTCGAACCAGTTTACCGTCACTGCCAACAACATCTCCCACTGTTATCAGAACATCAAATACATTACCACTTCGAGTAATCAGTGGGAATCGACGATTGTTGACAGATTCATGACGCCTCCATTGGTTAAATATGGTTTTAAGTTTCTCGTGACTCTCTTCCGGGGTATGATCAAAGATTGACATGCCGATAACTTCGTCTTTCATATATCCGAGCATACGGGCATATTTGTCGTTACAATCTATTATACGTCCGTCAAGATCCACAGATCGAGTCATAGGATCCAATGTCTTTCTCACCGCTATGCGTTTTTCAAATCTGCCACTCAAAGCTAAACCCCTTCAATATCTTCTCTAACATATACTATTCTTCAAGATTATTTAACTTTCGATTTACAAGGCTATCAATGGTGGTAAAGTGTTGTTTAGTCTTAGTGTAGTATACGAAAATCATGTCCGCTAGTCATTCGACTCCGCCTCCATCCGGTTTGGGTCCATGGTCCTGACTTCTTTTGTTGTCTTCTTGGCCGAGAACGCCTCGAGTAAGGTCTCGTAGTTGTCCACATCCAGTGAAAAGTGGAGCCGTCTCTCGTTGTAGTACTCAATATACTCGGGCAGGTTCTCGTAGTGCCCGCGACTTTGCCTCGGAAGGTACGACCAGCCCATGCTCCTTCATAATCCGATATGCTCGCTGGTAGCTTATACCATAACCGGCCCTGCGCAGGATACTGGGGTGCGATTTGGTGTTGGAGGATTCTACCATCGACAGGTTGCTGAAAAAAACAAGAGGATGTCCAGAGATACGTGACCTTCTGAAAATGGGGTTGAGTCAAGGGACCATACGTGTGGTGGCCGATGGAGTGTTCGCCAAATATGGTCTGCCTGTAATTGGTATCTCACCACATAGCACCAGTTCTGCGTGCCCGGTATGTGGTTTAAAATTACAGGAGCCAAAGTATGGCACAAAAGAGTGGGGAGAGTGGAAGCGTGACAAGAAATGTGTCAGGTGTTTATATTATGTGGACAGAGATGATGTCGCCAGCATTAACATATCGTGCCGCGGTATATCCACATATGAACCGGCGACCGATTCAGCGCAAGCTGGACGGTGTGTGGCCAGGGATTGGGCGTAGTGCGTCGTATAACTAGTCCGAAAGTTGTTGGATGCTGCCGTTGTACATGGCGGCGAAGGGTGATGGCCTCAAGGAGGCGTGAACAACCCATGTACAGTGGGGGACGTGTTACCTCCGGTTGAGCGCCCAGATGTATCCAATTGTACCACTGGTGCAGGGCCGCCGGAGGAGACTTCGGGGTTTTATACTAGTGGCACACACCCCTAATGTGTGATACCTAAAATTTTAGTCATGGCTTGTGCGGGTGCAGTTATGGTGGGACTAGCTGTCTATGCCACGATGCTTGAGGATTCCAATGAGAATAGGTTTCGAGTTGCATTCTTTCCCAATGTTGCTCATGCAATTCCCGTAATAGGTATGGAGATGGGTTCTTTCGAGAGGAGTATTGGGGAGGAAGTAAATCTGGAGGTCAGACTGTTTGATAGCGGTCCACAGGCCATAGAGGCCTTGTTTTCGGGTTCTATAGATATGGCGTATGTTGGGCCAGGACCTGCCATAAATGGATTCTTAAAGTCTACAGACGGTTCGGTTCGCATAATATCAGGTGCTGCCAGTGGCGGAAGTAGCTTTGTGATACACCCAGACTCACATATTGCGCAAGCATCGGATTTGCACAACACTCGAATCTCGGCTCCACAGATAGGAAACAGTCAGGACATATCACTAAGACACTATCTTGCACAGCACAATCTTGTTCCAGCCGAAAAGGGTGGAAGTGTGACTGTGCTAAATATTGCCAATCCGGACACATATACGCTCTTTGTAAAGGGAGAGATAGATGCAGCCTGGGTTCCAGAGCCATGGGCCACAATTCTTGTGGAAGAGTTGAATGGTAATAGACTATTCCATGAGGAGGAGTTATGGGAGGATGGTATGTTTGCATCGGTAGTGTTGGTAGCCCGACAGCAGTTTGTGGAAGAGAATCCAGAGACCGTATCCGCATGGCTAAAGACACATAACTCAACTGCACACTGGATTCGTGAAAATCCCACAGAGGCGCGGGAGTTGTTTAACAAGTATGTGGAGTCTGAACTGGGCCGGGCATTTCCGGATGGCATAATAGATATAGCATTACAGAACATTCATTTTACGACTGACACAGTAAGTACTTCGATAGACGTATTTGCTGAACGTGCAGATGCCTTGGGATATCTAGGTCGAAATGGGTATAATTTAGAGGGGTTATACATGATTTCAGGAAGTCCATAATGTATACTCTTAAAGTCCACCATTCTACACATCAAGATGGTCGTATGAAAGACCGAGATATAATAAATCTAGATATAAAGATTACACAGGGTTGTCTTTGATGTGTTTGTACAAATATGAATTGGTGGTTATGGTTTATTGGGTCGGTATACTTGCCAATCTCAATCCCACAAGTGAGATATATCAAAGAGTTGTAGGATTACAAAGGGGTGGAGTGTATTAGATGATCCCTTTATTAACCAAAAAAGTGGCATTTTATGTTGCACTTATAGCTGTATGGCAGGCGGTGGCCATGTCCGAGTTGTGGCCCGACAACATATTCCCATCACCATACCAAGTTGTTGAAGATTTGGTGTTCATGGCCAGTGACGGTAGTCTGTTTCATGGTATGGGTACCAGTCTCTTCAGGTTAGTCTCTGGCTTTTTAATAGCGGCTTTGGGTGGTCTGGTCTTGGGAATATTTATGGCCAGAGTCAAGATAGTTGATCAAACCATAGGTTCATTGGTCTTGGGACTTCAATCCATACCTTCTGTGGCATGGGTGCCCTTGGCAATACTTTGGTTTGGCCTTACCGATGAGGGAATAATCTTTGTGACAGCAATAGGTGCCATATTTGCAGTAACCATAAACACCAGTTCAGGAATACAGAACATTAACCCTCATTACATTGAAGCAGCTCGAAACATGGGCGCAAATGGAAGAGACATGGTCATAAGATTGTTGATACCTGCAGCATTTCCATACGTAATATCTGGATTCAAACAAGGTTGGGCCTTTGCATGGAGGGGAGTAATTGGTGCTGAGCTACTCTTCTCGTTTTTAGGTCTGGGTTTCTTGTTGAATGTAGGACGTCAACTAAATGATGTCAGTCAGATAATTGCAATCATGATACTGATAATGGGTATTGGTATTGGCATAGATGGGTTCGTCTTCAAGAAGGTGGAGAATCGGGTGATGTCTCGTTGGGGCTTAAGGTAGGTATCAGTATTGATGATATCAGGCCGCCGCCCGCTATAATTGCAGATACATACATCACGTATTGATAGTCGGTGATGGCTGCTATCGTACCTCCAATCACAGGGCCTATCACAGTAGCCACGGATATTGTAGAGCTGAACAGGCCGGAGGATGTAGAGTGTGGATTACGTTCCATTAGGTAAAAGTTACCTCCCACAAAGAGCATAGCCCACGACACCCCCACTAGTACCATAAACGGCATGGCCATCCACCACTCGTTTATTATGGACATTCCTAGAATGGCAGGAATGATTCCGGCTAGTCCCACCTGTATCTTGCGACGATCCGTGATCTGTATCTTGTGAACCATCATATTCATGATTATAAAAGCAGTGAATGTATTCACGACGTATATTGCAGATATGTGGTATAGTTGCGCATCCATATATTCCACCAATATCACTGGCAGTATTACCCATACTGCACTTGCAGCAATGTGTCGTAGCAGTACTGCCCAAAATAGATATCTGTTCTTTGATATTATGCGACGGATGGAACCTGATACTGGGCCCGAACCAAAACCCGCCTCTGGCAACCGGAGAGTCAAAACAAACCCCCCAAGAAAAAAAGCAGAGCTTACCAAGAATGCCAGACCTATATCTCCAACCACGCCTGTGGCCAGTATGCCCACCATCCAGCCCAATGCATGAAAGGATATTACAGTTGCTGCCTGCCGTCCGTCACCGGTCAGCTCGTACGAGTAGGCTACAAATGCAGGTATCATTATACCCGTGACTATACCTGCAGATATACGAGCCAAGAGTAGTAACAATGCATCAGTAGCAAAATAATGAAGGCCAAAGACAATGGCGCATCCGATAAAGCCTGCTCGAATGAATATCATGCGATGCCCTGATGCATCAGACCGTCTGCCAAAGTATAACTCCGATAGTATCTGTGCCAGGCTATACGAGGCTACAATGAGTCCGACCTCCAGAAATGACGCAGTTATATCTTTGGCCATTATGGGTATAAAGACTATAATCATGGCTATGCCTGCGTGCTGAAAGAACGTGGCTGCTCTAACTACATTTTGAATCTGCACAGTGTATGATTGGCACATACTCCATATTATCTAGGGTGCGTCCCACTAGCATAAAGCCCCCAGAGTCTCCTCCGGCGACCTTACATCAGTAGCACGATTGGATACATCCAGACGCTGATAACCTGTATTTGTGATGAGCGACATCTCAAAAACGAATCTACTATGTTATATCTCATCAGTCAGATTTGCAACAATGCCCCAAAGACATAAACTACTAAAGGTAGTCTAAAAGCCGTGGAGTCGTTTTCTCAAGCACTCAAAAACAGGATACTGTTGTTTGATGGGGCCATGGGTACACAGATTCAGAGTTTAAATCCACAGTCAATTGATTTTCCTAATGAACAAGATGGATTTAATGATGGTTTGACAGTCACACATCGGGAATGGATACGCAATATACACAAGGGATATTTGGATGCCGGGGCGGATTGCATTGAGACAAACTCATTTAGCTCCAATACCATAAAGCTGGATGAGTATGGATTTGGTCATAGTACAGTATCTTTTAACAAGAACGTGGCCGAGTTGGCAAAGAGTGTCTGCCAGGAGTATACAGACACTCCAAGATATGTCATAGGCAGTATGGGACCCACAGGATACCTTCCCAGTACCAATGATCCCGACTTGGGACAAAAGCCCCTAGATGAGATATCCAAGGCCTTTGAACTGCAAGCCACCGGACTGATACAAGGTGGGGCAGATGCACTACTGATCGAAACAAGTCAGGATATTCTAGAGGTAAAGTTGGCCATTGAGGGATCCTTACGCGCTCAAAAGACCACGCAGAGGCGAGTGCCCATAATTGTCAATGCCACGTTGGATCCGTACGGTAGAATGCTTTTGGGGACGCCGATACAGGCGGCATATACAACTGTTGCAGATATGGGAATCGATGTATTTGGCTTAAACTGCTCTACAGGTCCTGTTGAGATGACTCCCAGTGTAAGGTGGTTGAATGCAGAGTCGTCTCATCCCATACTTGTGGTACCAAATGCAGGAATGCCCGAAAATGATAACGGGGTTGCCGTATATAAGATGAAGCCGGATGAGATGGCATCCATCTTGGATGACTTTCTTGACAAGTTTTCCAACCTCCGCATAATTGGGGGCTGTTGTGGCACAAATCCAAAACACATCAAAGCAATGCGAGAGATAATAGACTCCCGAGCCAAGTAGTGCTTTGATGTATACAGATTGAGATGTCTATACGGTACAAGACAGATTCAGTGTCTTTGTGAATTTGACGTGTTATGATCAACATATATTCTTATGAAGTATGGCTCTATTTTGCGTATCAATCTATCTGACACTAATACCGATGTGCCGCCAAAAACTCATACAGACTTGCATGATCTCCGGGGGAGGTCAGTAGGACATTGCCGGTCAGATCATGTATCTTATCAACGAATGATGGAAAGTTATCGACATATTGAGACATATCTATCTGCAGAAATGAGGCGGCTTTGTGGTTTTTGGGAGACGGATATAGAACAATTGGAATTATATCAAAGTCTGGGAGGTTTGTCATTATATCCTCCACCTGAGAGTAGTCCTGTATAACTTGCGTCATAAAGCCATGCGGCTGCGCATTGATCTTGGATGTCATACGCGTATAAACTGGATTTACAGGTACAGATAGGTATAGTTTCAGATTTTTGTCTACGCCGTCCTTGCGCAGGCTACGCACTACACTGCTAGGGGCATGGTTCAGGTTTGGTGAATCCAGAGTGCTGTCTCCAGCTACCACCAGTACACCTGAAAACTCTTCATCTATTGCATTATGTACAAATGCATCAATTTCCGATGTGCTTTTGTCACGAACACGCATTGTGAGTGTCATTATAACGCCAGGCATGTACTCGTAAAGATGATGTCCTACCAATATTGGCGACACACGACTATACCCCAGAACATTTTCGGTTATGTGAATACCACCACATACTTCGGCCGTACGCCCAAGTCTATCCACAAATTGTACAATGTTGTCTGTGTTTGTAGTATTTGGTGTAACTTTGGGAGGATTTGCCTCATATGTCAGTGTCATGTACTGTTGTTATGATACCTTCTTTAAAATTCTTGAAATATCAGGTTCCACCCGCAAAGACGGGTGCTATGTATCACATCTTAACCATCTTTTTAAATATGCAGACCGTACTGTACACTAATGGTACCACGTACATACACATTCGGCGTTAGATTCCGTAAAGGGTTCAAGAAGGAGATGTTAGCCAGACATGCCGGCATGGACAGGTTTGTACATAACAAACTACTGGAAACCTTCAAAGAAGAATATCGTAGAACAGGTAGAGTAAATGCGACGCAGGGTAGGATAAACGCGTGGTATACGGACTTGCGCAATCATTCGGGTCCGCGTTGGCTGCGGCAGTCCATATCCGGGGTGACGCGCCAAATATTACATGACTTGGGCAGGCATTATGACCAATATGTGGAAACAGAGAGGCTGAAGGCCGCGAAGATTAAACCCAAGACAGAGTTTGGCGAGCCGCACTTTAAAAAGTATGGAGGTCACACCTCCATCCCGTTGACGATATCCCACAACAATACCCACGGCAGTGCGTGGTTCACTAGCGAACGTACAATCAAGATAGCCAAGATGGGCGAGATTAAACTGTCGCGGGAGTTTCCCGTCTTGAATTACCGATACAAGACGGCACAACTATTTCAACTACCGGATGGCCGGTGGAGGATTACCATATCTTGTGAAATACCCGATGAGAAGCCAACCGTGACCGAACAGACCGTTATTGGCATAGACCGGAATGTCGGTAATGTTGCCACGCCTGACTATACAATAATGGTACCCGAAAAGGTGGCACGCCGTGTACACAACGCCGAAAAAACAGCCTCTAATGCACAAAAGATAGCGTCACGCAGGCAGAAACCTGATCGCGTAAATCGCAAGCCCGGCTCCCGACGGTGGGCGAAAGCTGTAAAACGTGCCGCCAAGAATAAACGCAAAGCTGCAAACATCCGAAAGACTGCCGCGCATAAAATATCACGTGTTATATCGGACAGCACCACACATACAGCCATGGAGAACCTGCCCATACAAAACATGATACGGTCCGCTAAGGGTACGGAAGAGCAACCCGGCAAAAACGTGGCGCAGAAATCTGGTCTCAATAAGGCCATTCTACAGCAGTGCTGGGGGTTGTTGGCACTGCTGTTGGCGTACAAGTTGGCTGGTGAAATAATCTGGGTTGCGGCGGCATATACCAGTCAGAGATGTAATCCGTGTGACTACACCCACAAGGACAACCGGGACGGTAGAAAGTTCTTGTGTAAACGGTGCGGCCATACAAGTCATGCTGACCGTAATGCGGGAGCCAACATAGAGGATGCGGGACTAAAAAAAGTTGGGGCCAGAGGCCATGCATGGTCAACTAAACTTACGAAACTTGCCGGACCATACCGGCAACACCCATGTTAAGGGGTGTCTGGACGTGGAGGGTTCTTGCATCAGCTCCCCTGAGAAACGTCAAGCACAGACTGGAGAACGAGATGTGTCACGCACCGTCGTTCTCTGGCGTGACGTGTAATGTATTGTAGGTGCGGGAACCCCCGTATTTGCAGTAGGAACCAAATATCACCATAATACATGACATGTATGGATTTGAGTACTGTTAGGTCATGCTTAAACACGCCTTTAAGCCCAACTCTGGAGCCAAACGGCTTGAAGCCCGCATCGGTACTACTGCTCATATACGGAAGTCGTCCGCACATAATAATGACCGTAAAATCCGAACATATGCGCATACATGCTGGTGAGGCATCATTTCCCGGAGGTAAGCCCGAGAGCGGAGATGTCGATTTGTGTCACACGGCACTACGGGAGACTCACGAAGAGATTGGATTGAGAGTTGATCGTCAGAATGTAATCGGACAGTTAGATGCCGTTCGTACTCTAAACTCAAAGTTCATGATACTGCCGTTTGTGGCCATACTAAATGACATCCCAAAATTGTCTCCAAATGCAGAGGTATCCCGTATTTTACAGATACCGCTAGAGCCCCTACTTGACACGTTAGAACCAGATACCGAGCATGGTCCGCATATGTTCAATCTATACTACAAGGATATGATAATTTGGGGGGCAACGGCGCGCATCCTATACCAAGTAAAGAAAACCATAGTTTAAAAATAGCACCTGTTTGGTATCTGATATGGCTGCACGTAAATCATCATCCCGTAAGATTCGACTCATTAAAAAATCAAAAGAGGCAAGACCTGTTCCCACATGGGTCATATTAAAGACAAAGAAGGGAGTACGAACCAATCCAAAACGTAGATCATGGAGAAGTGCCAGGACGAGAGTGGGTTAAATGTCCATGGATAATATCTACACGATAAATCTAGGCAAGGTGTTGTTATCTCAAAGACAGCATAGGGCAGTTAGAGCGATCAACATGATCAGAGAATATGTAAAGCGCCACACTGGAAATGATCATGTAAAGATAGATTCAGAATTGGCTGAAACAATATGGGCGCGAGGTGTTCGGAGTCCGCCCCGCAAGATAACTGTAGAGATAATAGAGGACGATACTACTGACGCTGTCATTGTGATGAATTACGATGGAGAGCTAACCTCGTCTGTGGAGGTCAGTGAGCCTGATCCAACCAAGCCAGAAAGGGCAGAATACGAGACGCCTCAGATAGAGTCAGATCAGACTGAGTCGACAGATACTGTAAAAGAGACCACTGCATCTAAAACTGAAGATACGCCGCCTGCTCAAGAAGATACGCCTCATACAAAGTCAGATCAGACTGAGTCGACAGATACTGTAAAAGAGACCACTACATCTAAAACTGAAGATACGCCGCCTGCTCAAGAAGATAAAAAATAATTATTCTACATTATACAATTCTGTATCTGTAAAGAGTTTCACGCCCACACCATCAGGGTATTCATCATCAAGTTTTGTGGGGATGTCATTCAAGGGATCATACGCTTCAAACTTGCCCAGTGTACTCAATGCTGAGACCAGCATCACACCTGTATCATCATGTTCAGTCACTATCTCTACAGACGCATCTGTAACTCCGGCAGTCAATTTAGATATCTCCTCAACAGTCCCCACCGGTATGTTGCCGGACACATAAATTATGGATCGCTTTACGCTGTTGGGGGGCGCTGTGGCGTATAACATCTTTATTGCATCATGTAGTGATTCATCTGCATCATTCCTTTCTGGGCCTGTTGCAACTACAGATTGGCCCGATAATTGGGCGCGGCCAAATGATGCCAGAACACTCTCCAGGGCGTCGTTTCCTACGCGATAGCACTCATCTATAGTAAGATTGGGATTGCATTCTAGTAAAGAGTCATTATCTAGTATAACCAGAGAGTTTGAATTAGCTTGAACTTTGTGCAGAGAGACTCCAGCGTTAAAAATACGATCTTTTTCAAATCGAAATGGCATTATACAGAACGATATTACCGTATTTTGTAGTTTATGGCCCATCTCTGTTATAAGAGGCGCTATAGCGGCTCCCGTTCTGCCTGCCAGATTGGCCAGGACGATTACAGTATCATACTCAACCATCACTTTATACAAACTATCCATTGCCTCCTGTGAAGAGGCTCTTATCGATTCTACCGAAGGATTCACCATATTATCACACAAAATACGTATGTGTGGGTGAGGATACGCAGTGTCTGCCGTATCAGTTGACACGATCAGGCAGTCCGCATCTAGCATGCTATACGTATTCTCTGCTAATCTAGATCCCCCACCAATACCTATAATCAATGCTCGATTATCTGTCACAGGGATTGTATGTTTTAAGAGTTTAAAAGATATTTGGATAATTTTTCATGACTATTTATCAAAATATTTAGACATACAGATTAGATTCATTACCCATCTCACAATTTGACAGTATCTAGTTCTGGTCAGCACTACAGATAAAAGTCCACCACAAAGACGCATCGCCAAACGTCTGGCGCTCTGGTCTTGGCATATGTTGTTTTTGCACATATTCTATATCACTCTAACAGCCGCAAGGTGGACCACATGAGGTCGCAGGTATCATCGGTGGGCATCCCATCATTTTGCCGCATCGTTAAATCCAATGCAAGACAGTCAGTCTGCGCCATCTTTCTGTGATAACATATGCATATTCAAATGGAATGGGCGGCCTATATCGCGCCTGATGATTCATACATTACAGTCGAAGTGTGATAGATACGCCTGATGCTGGAACTTTGATCTGCCAAACATTAAGAAGACATAATTGTTATGTCGGTCCATCTTGTGACCTTTGAGAATAGTGTATTTTATACAATTATTCCAGCTAAGCCATGTTCGGTGGCATTATTTACCAAAACATTCTGGCATACGGATAGTTCTGCTCCATCAACATGTATGGGTCTGTACGCTTTGTTGCGCCCTCGTACTCCGCCTGAGGACATCTCCGAGAATAACACCTCGCCTTGCCATCCAATCC
The DNA here is from genome assembly GCA_965219765.1 of Nitrosopumilaceae archaeon. Classification (GTDB taxonomy): domain Archaea; phylum Thermoproteota; class Nitrososphaeria; order Nitrososphaerales; family Nitrosopumilaceae; genus VYCS01. The sequence continues at coordinate 233,484 of CBDCOI010000001.1, read as the reverse complement.
ATTGTTTGTTTGACTCTAAAGATATCCTCCTAGTAATGTCATGTAGTGTGCGACTCCTCTGTCTTACAACATCCGGACTGATTTGGGTCATCTGTGCAGCTTCGGTGTCGGGTCTTGCGGCATACCGAGACAGATTTACCATATCTGGACGCATATCTTTGATTAATGATACAGTGCCAGCAAAATCCTCATCGGTCTCTGTGGGAAATCCCACTATTATGTCTGTGGAGATGGTACTGCGTGGAAACTTATGTCGGAACTGTTCAACTACACTACGAAAGATTTTACTGGTATGGCCACGACGCATTCCCATCAGCGTATCATCACTTCCGCTCTGTACGGGTAGGTGTAAAAATTTGTACACTTTCTCTGACTCATACGACTTTAACAAAGAGTCCCGTATACGAGGCATGTACATTGGGTTCATCATTCCCACACGTATCATAAAATCACCATCTATCTTCACTATAGCATTGATCAGGCTAGGCAGGTCGGTACCTATGTCTAATCCGTAGCACCCATTATCTGTACTGCTCAACCATATCTCTTTACAGCCATCCTGTACATCATGACGTACTTGCCTAACTATATCACCTATACGATGACTGGATATGTCGCCCTTGGCCAATTTAGTTTGACAGAATGAACAGTCGCTCATGCACCCTGTTGCTATCTGTATTATGGATATAGACTGATTTATCCGTACTCTGGGAAGAGTAAGTTTGTCAGATTTATCAACACTCAGCTCCTCTCGACGTATACCAACTAGTGTATCATTCACCACATCAAGAGTACTCCCTATAGAGTTAGGGCCCATTAAACTAGCATTGCCTGCAAACTTCTCCACCGTCTTTTGTTCTGCTTTGGGCATACATCCTGCCACCACCAAAGGTCGATCTCCCATGGTCTTAATTCGGTGTATCATCTTGTTCGCAGTTGCATCCTTGACCGAGCATGTGACCAACACGCCTATGTCAGATTCACTCCTATCACCGGTAAGTGTATGACCTGCTCCAGACAATATGCCTGATATCATCTCAGAGTCCGAATAACTGGCGGCACATCCATGAGCTTCAACGTATATGCGAGCCATCAGGATAGTAACTCATCCACCTCATCGGCGGTCATTAAATTCAAAGATATTACCAAGTCCCGTATTGTCTTGCCGGTAGCCAGAGACTCTTTGTATAATTGTGCAGATTTTTGGTAGCCTATCTTAGGTGCCAAAAGAGTCACTATAACTGGGCTGCGCTGTATATCACTCTGTAATCGCGCAGTATTTGCTGTCAAGCCCTCTATTAAATTGGCACGAAACACAGGGATAAATCTGTACAACATGTCTGTAGATTCCAAGATGCACTTTAGCATACCTGGTAGCATCACATTCAACTCAAACTGACCGGCGCCTGCAGCCATCGATACGGATGCATCGTTTCCCATAACATTGTAGCATATCATATTCATACATTCTGCCAGTGACGGGTTTACCTTGCCGGGCATTATGGATGAACCTGCATGTACAGCAGGGATTCCAATCTCCGAGAGGCCTGCCATGGGTCCAGATGCCATAAGCCGTATATCGTTGGATATCTTGCCCAACTCAGCTGCCAGGCCCCGTAGTGCTCCAGAGAATGCGGCTGCAGCAAACCGACTCTGTAGTCCATGTCGCATATCAGGTTCCATAACCAGAGGCAATGATGATATGTTTGCCAACTCGGATATCACAATACTGCGATAGCCATCTGGTGTATTGGCCCCACTACCCACTGCCGTCCCACCTAGCGCCACCGGGTACAACTCTTTTATTGTATATTGTACCAATTTAGTACACTTGGTCACTGCAACAACATATGCTGCAAACTCATCGCCCAGTGTAAGTGGTAATGCATCCATAAGGTGAGTCCGTCCTATCTTACGAAATTTGCTGAACTCATCAGCCTTACTTTGTAGGGATCTTATCAGTAGATTCAGTTCAGGTATCAACCTGTTTGCACCCATCAAAATTGACATATGCATAGCTGTGGGATATGTGTCGTTGCTTGACTGAGACATATTTACATGATCGTTTGGATGTAAATACTGATACTCACCTAAGTTTTTGCCCAATATGCGCAGGGCTGCATTTGCAATGACCTCATTTGTATTCATATTAAATGCAGTACCGGCTCCAGAGTTTATCATATCTACAACAAACCACTCAGTTAGCTTGCCATTCAGTATATCATCACATGCTTGAGTGATGGCATCACCCTTTACAGCATCCAAGGAGTTGGTACGCATATTTGCTATTGCAGCAGATCGTTTTATCATGACAAACGAGTCTCTCAGTGCTGGATGTGATGCATGACCTGTTACGTGGTACTGTTTTAAAGCCCTAGCAGTGAATGCTCCATAGTATGCCTCACTGGGTACCTCTACCTTCCCCAAAGAGTCCTCGTCATATCTAACTGACATTGTTTTGCATGACATATTCCATTATTTGAATTTGTAGGTGTGTCGCGTACACTTCAAACCTAAGATACGAATAATCCAGCTGCTCATATAATTAAGATATCATATGCCAGGTCACAACCATCATTGTTACAACTTGCGCAGACCTCAGGTGCAGACTTGGACTGCAATCACTTCTGATTTAGATAGATATACACAGAGTATGGAGATGTACTCATTGACATCCTAGACCAGAAAAATTCTCAGGTCTTGCCTTAAATATAATAAAATAAAATTAATCTTCAAACTGGGCATGGGCGGAACCAAAAGCACCAATAAGAGACAGCATACTGTGGTGGGCCACTCTGATAAGTACAACTTTTGCACCAACAAACTTTGATACGTGTAGCGTCCGGAAATCATGTCGCTTAGCTGAAGCTAAGTCAACACGGCAAGACTACATTAAGTTGTATGGAAGACATAGATGGGTGATTCCAAAGTTAACCGACAAGTCCATACGATACGCTATCCGGCAACTAAAGAAAGGACGGGGCACGAAAGTGGTATCTGAGGAACTCAATGTAACACAAAGACACATCCAGCGTCTGTGGGCAGAATACTGCAAGACTGGTACAATTCATGTTCAAGGTCAGGCGGGGAGACCTGCCAACCCTCCACCTTCTGAGCAGGAGATTCAGGCAGTGTTGGACGTACATAATCGCAAACCTGAAGGCGTGGTGCGTACTGCCAAGAGGCTGCGCAAGGAGGGACACAATATAAGCCGCCATCGCGCATACAAGATAATGAAATCCAAAGATATGGTAGCAGACTCGACTGTAAAGACCAAACAACGAAAATGGGTTCGGTATGAAAGGATATACTCGAACGCTATGTGGCACACAGATTGGCATGTCATGAAGGATTCACGCATGAAAGGTCTTAATCTTATCACATATCTGGATGATGCCTCCAGATGTGTCACCGGTGCAGCGCTCTTCAAGGAGGCCACCTCTGTCAATGCCGTGGCCGTGCTCAGACAGGCTGTAAATAGGTTCGGCATTCCGGCGACAATTCTATCGGACAATGGATCTTGCTTCGTAGGCAGGGGTGGTCGAAAGAAGCAGGCCGGCCCTTGGACACCGACTCCGTTTGAGAAGGAACTACTCGACTTCAACATAGGACTAATCAACTCGCGACCATACCATCCACAGACTAATGGGAAACTCGAACGGTTCCACAGAAGTTTGGAGGATGAAATCTGGCACTATCAAAACTTGGATGACTATATCGAATATTATAACACTGACCGCTTGCACTTCTCACTTGATATAGACAATTACGAGACACCATTAATGGCGTTCCGCAAAAAGAAGGCAACTGACGAAATAAGGAATCAGAATCTCAATTGGATGGAGGATGATATTCATGACTGACTGTCAGAATGCAGCGCGACATGATTTCCGGACATTACAACAAACTTTGATACGATAAACAAAGTATACACTCAGGTCCATCCCTTTCTGTACCCACAGGTATGCCAGTTATCCACACATCTGAAACAGTCTTGTACTAGGCGGCTATCGTTACATTACCTGACATAGCGGCGGATTCTTCAAATATGTTCCAGTCTGGATTCTTGGACAATTCCACTATGCCTTTCCATGGTACAATGCCGCGCTTCTGGCAGGTGCGCGTATAGCTCACCAAAATTGAAAATACGTGCATGCCCGTGCTAGTCATTAATTTGTGGCGCACGTTGCGCTGCAACACTATGGTGTCACGTATATCCAACTCAACGGGGTTATTGTTAGGAGGCATTCCTTTGTACCGCAGGAACGTAAACAGGTTCGGTGACGCGTTGTGTATGGTGGCGGCCATTGGATGGCCCCCGTATCCATCTGCGATACTGCACAGCTGTCGTTGCAGAGACAGGCAGTATTCGGGAGGGGCCGTATCCATGTATTTGATGCGTCTATACATGCACAGGAGCCGCCGGTACTGTATGTACGGAACGCTTCCCCTCTTTGCTTTTATGGCGGCTTTCTCGGCCATACGTAGTATGTGCACCCAGCACCGCTGAACAATGCGGAAACTGTTGTATCCTGCGTATCCGTCCACTATTACGGGTTTATCCAAAAGTGCGCTAAAGTGTATTTCGGGTATTGCACCGGCCCTACTTGCGGCCACCAGTACATATGTGGCATCAGGTATTGATGCCATCCAGGCATACCCCCTCTTACCGTATATCTTTAGTACTGTCTCGTCTAAATGGACGTACAATGCCAATATGATGTATTTCAGTATGTTTTGGTATGTTTTTTCCAGTGTCAGTGTTGCAATGGCTTTGCGCGCGTTCCATATGGTATTTGGTGATATCTCAAAATCATACATGTCTCTAAAATAGACAGACATTGTCTCATCAGTTGCACGTGTACCAAAGTATTCCACTACAAAACCGCGAGCCTTGGGACCGAGTGCCGTACCGGCAATAAGGGGACTGTCGGCTTCTGTAACGTGTCCGCATCTGTCGCATTTACACCGTCCCACTACAATCGTACCAGCCACTATACTTATTCTGTCTCCATCAAAATCATACATTTGTCGTACAACCGGTCGCAATATTATCACGTGTTCGTTGCCACAGTTGGCGCACCGGTGTATGTCGTATCGTTTAGTATATTCAGAACGGTTATGATGCGAGATGCCCTTGTGGCCCTGTGGCGGACCCGCTTTGCGACTATTCAGGTCCACATTAGGATCGTTCTTGGTGGAAGTATCGTTTTTGTTTGCGGCGTTGTCATCGGCGTTGTCATCGGCACTCTCAGAATCCAGAAGGGCTTCCTCTTTCTGGAACTTTTTTCTCTCGGCATTATACATTGACCCTGTAGATGAAGGCGCGTTTTCATTTTCATAATAGTTGAGGCGTCGCACCAAATATTCAATCTCAGATTCGTATCGGTCAATCATTGATGCCTTTTCCTCTTTCAATTGAATTACTTGAGCCCTGAGTTCCGTATTCTCTTTTTCTAAAAGATCGATTTTCTGGTATATTTTTCTTAATTCCTTTCTGAGTAGTGCAGAATCTCCCATTAAATCATCCAAATTTGATACCAGCTTTAAATCTTTCTATTCAAATCTGCCCCTTATGGGTGGACCTGAGTGTATACTACCATCTGTGTGTTACACTTAAAAATGAAAGTAAGTTTAATTATGCTCTTGCTGGCAGCGATTGTTGCCACAGGAGCTACGATGACTAGCGCATACGCCCAACAGAACGGAGAGTCGATGGAAGCTATGGAAGCAATGGAGTCGATGGAAGCAATGGAAGCCCCAATGCCACCATCACCGTTTGCTCCCGGCTCATCAGTCTACTTCCCTCAGGCTATGATAGGTCAGATAACCTCTAATCTTCCACTGCCACCCTTCGACATGGCTAACGGCAACGCAATCTTTGGAGTAATAATCCCAAACTTGGGTACTTGGATTCACCAAGAAGTATCTCCTCACTTTGCTGACCCGTCGCTATCGTTCAGATATGTTACACTGATTCTTAATGCTGGTTACGACGCAACGGCGCCTTATCACGAGACGGCCGTCGGCGTATACTCTCGCATTGACAACCGCCCGGCAAGTGAATCTGCCGACAGCTACAACATCAATGTTGCATCCATCTACTCGGGATACCGCATGGGAATGGCGTTCGATCCAGACCGTGCACCGCAATGGCGAGCCATGATGACTAACAATGGCTTGGACCCTGATGATAACACCGGATTGGACCTAGACTGCTCCCAGACGCACCAACTAGACTCGCCCATCGCCATAGGTAACTTGGCGAGCAAGTGTGTACTGGAGGCGCGATGGTCTGATGGTTTCAATCATTTTGGTGATGAAACACCAGGCGAGCCATTCCGAGACACCACAGGCTATTCACCCGTCAACTCGGCCAACGAGCTGGTTGATCCGTCCAGGTGGCAACCTCTGATAAAACAACTCAGAGAGGGCACTTGGGTATCTCAGCAGTTCACCACGCCACAGTGGTCCGTGACCGAGCCATACTCGGACATCGATCCAAGAGAGTACAGAGCACCACCTCCGTTCGCCAGTGACCACGTCTTTATGGACGACTACAAGGCACAGGCTGACGAGGTACTGGCTGCAGTAGCAGGCCTGACGGACGAGCAGAAGATGCTGGTGGAATACTTCGACAACAAGGCCCGTGAGACACTGTTCTTCCCGGCTGTAGAGGCACTCCCCAACACAATGGACTTTTGGCAACTGGACTTTATGTTACACATAGCCCAGTTTGATGCAGGAATTGTTGCTTGGCAAGAGAAGGCCAGATATGATACCGTGCGCCCAGTTACCGCAATAAACTACCTGTATGGTGATGAGATGGTTCAGACCTATGGAATAGGTGGAGACGGTCCAAGATCCATTGCGGGTAGCGAGTGGTACAGCTACGCTAGCACTGGAGATCATCCAGAGTACCCATCCGCTACAGCATGCTTCTGCGCGGCGCAAGCCCAAGCTTGGAGAAACTACTTAGGCGGAGATGAAATCCCAGACGTTACCCTGCCCAACGGGGAGGTCGTCGACGGATTCGTCGGGGTGTTGCCCGCAGGATCGTCTATACACGAACCAGGAGTGACACCTGCCAATGATGTGGTAGTAACCTATGACACTTGGACAGACTATGAGCGAGATTGTGCGGAAAGTCGTATATGGGGTGGTCTACACTTCAGAGCAGCAGTAGAAGAGTCACTCAATACGTGTAGCGATATAGGCAACGCGGCTTGGGACTACTTCTCAACACTGCTGGACGGGACAGCCCCGCTCAGAGCGCCTGCTGAGAAGCAAGACCAGGATCCGTTGCTGAACAGGCCACACTTCACCGGACGATAAGACTAACATTTCTTTTTCTTTTTTCTTTATTCATCTGGTATCGTATTTACAAGGGTCATGTCGAGCCCCACTCTTGCCGTCAACCATTGAGCCTCCATCTGGTTCGGGCTGGCGAACTCGTGCCGAGTATGAGCGTGGCACGCGTTCATGCCGCCCCAGCCGAATATGGGCGGGGTTGTCCACTGAATTTGAGGCTGAGCTTCTTGATCGTGTAATCGAATTGATAAACTCAAAACCGTACCACCCGCAAACCAACTGCAAATTAGAGAGGTTTCACCGTAGTGTAGAAGAGGAGATGGAGCATTGGGATACTCTGTCCGAATACGTGACATACTACAACGAGCGCAGACTTTATTTCTCACTGGACATCAACAATCACCAGACGTCGTTGAAGGTATTTTCGAATAAAAGATCTCTCGAAACAATAAAGCCGCCCCAACTGAATGAATGAGGACGTAAACAATGGGGCGAAATGATTTCAATATGATACAGGAAATATTTTGGTAACACAAAACAGATGTAAGATTTAGCGCATCAACCACGACCAATATTTTGCAAATATGGACCGGCCTCCCTGTTGTTTTATGACCACAGTACTGTCTTTGGATTTGAGATACACTTGGATAGTTTCAAGAATTATACTCTCATCTTTTACCTTTGAGTTTTGCTTATGTAGATAAGTCACCAATTTTTTGATGAAATCCTCCTTAACATGTATAGTAAAAAACCACCAACCCATAGCAAACTCTGCATCATTATCAAATCTATATGATACAGTATCGTGTACTATCATGCTTTGTAGGTGATCAAATATTTCTCTTAATATGGGCGCATCTGAATCTAGATTCCTTGTTGCTACACTGTATAACGGAATCCATGACATACAACGCTATGCTTTCCTTTTATGTATAAAAGCACCTACTATACATATAGTAGGTGTGATGCAAAAATTTGCTTCGGAAGGCTCAAGCCAAGGCTCACAGGGGTTCATAACCGACGATATAGCAAGATATGCTATATAATCCAAGCAGCCCCACAGACTTCTTGACCGTACGAGTCTGTTTATACATATGCTTTCCAGGCGCTCCACTGCATTATTTTGAATCTGGCCGGACCTACCCGCGCGCACGGAGGAGTTCCTAGTAGTCGGGAACGGCGGTCGTGAGGCGGCACCTGTATCCCAACTGGCCGAGGATTCAGCGATCTGCGCCGTTCTGTACTGCGAGAACCTTGTGACAGTCGAGTGCGCTGGAGTCTCGGGTCATCTTGACTGGCGGCGACACGCCAGCCCGGCCGAGGTAGCCGAGTCCACCGCGCGCCGGTGTTGACTACGCGCTCGCCGCCGGGATATGGGCGGTCGGCACCACCGGGGCCGTGACGCGCGTCGAATAGGGTAGAGTATGCCAAACCGGTGATAATCGACGGCGCGCCGGGGGGCGCCGGCAGCTCACATCTCACCTTCGGCGATGTCTGGCAGGCAACCGTATACGAACGGCCGGATGGCCGGGGGGCGCCGGCTACAGCATCTCCAACGTCACCAAAACCACAACCCCCACCTGCGTGAACCACGGCACCTATCCGGCCTCTGTCTACGGCGGCCTCAAAGCCATCCAGCTGGGCGGTTATCTGTATACGTCTAAACTCGTGCCAGTGGATCAGCAGGGCGATATGTCGTTGTAAAAGCGGATGAACAGGGATATGTTTCAGGTTACAAGCCGGCGCGCGGCCTTCGCGGTGCCGACCTGAAGCGGCGGCCACTTCGAACCCAACCTGACCAAACCAATTCCGGGTATTTTGAGCAAGCCTTCGGGGTAGAAATTGTTGATCCGTCCGTCACGTCCACCTAACCAACTCCCGTGGCCGGAACCTTTCATGGATCTGGTGTATGTCCATGGCCGTCTCGCGCACCAACTTGGCCGATTCATACCGGTCCTACCCCTTTATCTCGTCAACAGTGCACTCGGAGCGATCCAGTCGGACATTTATGTCATCCACGTTGTGTGGTGAGGGATTGCGTATGATCTAAAGGTACGGGTCTTGGCGGACTCACACCCTATGAGGTGCGAGTATAGTGGAACCGCTACTAGATGTGCGCATCTTGCGGTTCCGCAATGCGAGTCGCGCCAGGATGAGTTGCATTTACCAACGTATGTGACTCACGAACCTATACACGTATGATTTATTACCTTTCGTCCTCAATTATAAACATGGTTATGGTAGACACGCTTATTACGAAAGCGGAACGCACTGCGGTGGCGGCAGAGCGCATAGGTATGGACGATATAGCGGCTGCGATGCGTGACGATGCGCGGCTTTTCAAAGAACTCAAGGATGGTTTCCGGAAATTCGGAGAGGATATCTAGGCTAAGACGACGCTACAACCGTTTGGCAGCAGGAGTTGACGAGGACCGGAACGTGATACATGGTATTATTGACTCCATCTATCCAAGATATGCCACCATCGCCGCCACTGAATCAGAAATCAAGGAACTAAAGGAAGAGATCCGAAAGCGGCGCACACTCATGCAGTCACGTATAGACGAGATGGGTGCTATCCGAGACGAACTTCGTCGGGCCACTGGCGAGACGTAATTGTATGTAGTAGGTATGCAACCCACCTATTGCTACCAACGTCCTATGATCGTATGGCGCTGATGGCCGAACTATGCGCAACCATGGCCATCTTACAGGAATAGATGAGTTCGCGGCATATAGATTCAAGGGCCTGGGGATAGGAACTGGGAAAAAACGTTGACCTGACCCAGATTTCCACCCCACTGTGTAGACCTAATCTCCACTCCGCACACCTGATGTACAAAAACCCACACCTTCACTTAGGACGAGCCGGGAAGAAATGCTGACCTGCCGTATGGTTGGGAAATTACTGACCCGGAGTAGAAATGGTGATCTGACAGGATCAGGCGTGCGGAGTGGAAACGAGGTCAAAATGGCGGAGTGGAAATGTAGGTCGGAGTAGAAATTGGGGTTGGGTCAGCACTTCTTCCCAGTCCGGATCAGTAATTCCCCAACCATACGGCAGGTCAGCGTTTCTTCCCAGTTTCACTTTGATTTTAGATATGTCCGGTTAATTATGTTATTTCCGCAATCTTGCACGCGCAGATTATATACGGTATGCGTGTTGGAGTATATACATAACATGGTAACCTCCACAACTCAACAGGGGGAAAGACATCTGGAGTATCCTAAAAACCAAACCATCATGGTGTCCGGTTGTACAGGATTTATCGGATCCCATCTTGCGACAAGACTCTCCTCAATGGGATACTCTGTGCGCGGCTTGACAAGAAAGGACATGAATGATCATGACAACATCACATATGTGAAAGCAGATGTCTTTGATCTTCCAAGTCTGACTAGTGCCATGAAAGGGGTAGATGTGGCATATTACCTACTTCATTCTATGGAGGACGGCAAAGGTGACTGGCAAGACTTTGCCAAAAGGGAGACGGAACAAGCTATGAACTTTCTTCAGGCCGCAAATACATCAAATGTCAAGAGAATCATATATCTTGGAGGACTGGTAAGTAGTGATGGCTCTGAACTCTCACCTCACATGGAGAGTAGAATAAAGGTAGGTCAAATTCTTGCATCGGGAAGTATTCCTGTTACAGAGCTGCGTGCGTCCATAATAATCGGTGCTCGCGGAGGATCCTTTACGATGTTGAGGTACTTGGTTGAGAGGCTTAGGTTTATGGTCTGCCCATCGTGGGTGGGCTCATATACCCAACCAATTGCGGTTGATGATGTGGTGGCGTACCTTGTGGGCTGCCTTGAAAAGAAGGCGACGACTGGTCGAATTTTTGAGATCGGTGGTCCGGACAAGATGACATATGAGCAGCTTATGCGCACGTATTCTACATATTTAGATCGTACATTATTTATACTAAATGTACCATTTCTGACGACTCGCCTGTCATCCTTGTGGGTTGATCTGATAACCCCCGTCAAGGCGGCGCTTGCAAGGCCTTTGATAGACAGTCTAGTACACGACTCGGTTGTCACAGATTCATCGATTACCAAGATAATGCCGATGAAACTAAAGACGGTCACCGAGTCCATTGACATTGCCGTTAAAGAGACAGACTCCCACTCTGATAGTGCTGTTATTAGGCGCAATACAAAGACCGGGTTTGGACTAAACCAAAAGATTGTACTACTCTCACTGATTGCCTTGGGGATATGCGGTACGTCATATTACTGGTTGGATGATCGGCCTGTTGTGTATGAACCACTTTGGCTGTCTGTCTCTTCTGTATGGTATGCCGTTATTGTATTTGCAGTAATCATGGTTCGCAACGAGACAAGATTAGGCTATATGGTTGCAGGGGTCCTGGCCTGGGTGACACTGTCGTTTTGGCTGTTTGACAACTTTTATGTTGTGTTTGACGCATCGATCATCTCTACTGAGCCAAACTTTATGATGACAATCCGTAATTTTGTGGGAGTTGTTGTTGCCGCCACGGCAATTATTACTTCCCATAACCTGTATCACAAGAGCGTCTATACGTGATCAACATAATTTGGTAGGGCATTATATGTCTGCGCAGATATACGTGGCATGCGCCTATCTTACCTATATGTGACTCCACCATAACAAATCTCCCAAATACTTTACGTTGTAATTGTAGAGGTGATGCTGTTTGAAATTAGTTCTATTGTGTGCCTGCTGCGTCTGTATGCATTCAATGGTGTTACCAACTACAATATCAATAGTACGATTATGTTTTCTGAACTAGATATATGGTCTGCTTACCTCTACTGAATATCGATATGTGTACTTTGTCGGCGCCCTGATCCAACCACGGAGTGTATGCTTTTTTGTCTTGTGTAAGCAGATCACAATCATTATCTAGACAGTATGATGCTATTACGTGGTCCGAGCTGTCGGATGGTAGATTAGGTGATTCTCCGACATATTTGACATCCGTGTATGCTTGTCTGATCTGCTCCTCGTTGTCCGTTCCCCACCCTTTTGTCTGAGCGTCTACAAGTACACTGGTGCCCATGATGCTTGGTTTGACTCGGCCTTGTCCAAAAATTGGTTTAGTAATGTTTAATTACTAATAGATCTAGTTTGATTAATAATATAATCATAAGGTAATATAGATATATTATGATTATAACAAATGAGTAAAAGATATGGAAAATCAAAAAAAGCAGGCAATCCAAAAAGGAACAGAAGTAAGAACAACCCAAAAGGGAAGAGAAATGATCCCAAGATAAACTGGTCCAAATACAACAAAAAACGTGAAGCTGAGGGGGACAATCATGATACATGGATGCGCAAAATTGCAGATAAGGCACGGGAATTGATGGGCATACGGCCAGGCGTACGTGACAGGCGTGTGTCAGCCATTTTACTGTCCGTCATCAAGATAGGTAACCGGCTAAGCTACTGGGACCTGGTAAACCACCTCAAAAAGTATCCCGACGACCTAAAACGCTGCGAAATAAGTAGACGGTACAGCAGATCTTGGTACCAACTCCGTATATCGGAAATAGATCCAGCTGTACTACAACGTATAATTGCGTGGATGGGCAAGCCTGATGCAAACGGTCCACTAGCTGCGGATTCCAGCGGATTTGGTATGTCCAAGTATGAGGACTGGGAGAACGCAAAATACGGCGAAATCAGCGTAAAGCAGTTCAAAAAATTACATGTCATAGTATCCCTGCATGGCAAGATATGTGCTGCCACAGTCACGCCGGGTCTGGCCTGTGACTCGCCACAACTAAGACAGATGGTCGGGTTCTTGCCGCATGGTGATGGAAATGACGTAATGGCAGATGCGATTTATGGGGGAGTAAAGAATTGCAATGCAATTCGAGACTCTGGAAGAAGACCGATAATTGCGCCAAAATCCAACTATACAATAAAGGGATTCAACGCAAGGGCACAAATGTTACGGTTCTTCGAGAAGCATCCTAGAACATTCTACAACAAATTATCGCGTAGAAATAATGTAGAGAGCGTCTTCTCTGCCATAAAAGACAGGTTTGGAGCCATAGTGAGAGCCCTCAGAGAACACACACAGGAGACAGAACTACTCTCAATGGTTGTTTGTTATAACATGGTTGCATAATAGCGCCATGTTATGGGGTTTTTGTTCGCCCCACAACGTGGGGGAGGCTGCGCAATACTGCACGTGGACCGCCATAGACGACGGGCCGGCGAGCACTAGGAACGTAATCCGGTGTCTACCCTGCGCATTCCTGCCGGTCCAGGTGCCTCCGTAAGTATCAAAGAAGGTCGGTAATTTTGGTTTTTTGGACAAGGCCGTTTGACTCCAAACATAAAAATTTATGGGAATCATGTATGACAGTGTAGTATATGAAAATTATGTCCGCTAGTCATTTGACTCCGCCTCCATCCAGTTGGGGTCCTTTGCCTTGGTCTCCTCAGTCGCCTTCTTGGCCGAGAACGCCTTGAGCGGAGTCTCGTAGTTGGCTATGTCCAGCGAAAAGTGGAGTCGTCTCTCGTTGTAATACTCGATATACTCGGGCAGACTCTCGTAGTGGCCTATCTCTTCCTCGATGGTTCTGTGGAACCGCTCAAGCTTCCCGTTCGTCTGTGGGTGGTACGGCCGCGAGTTTATCAACTCGATGCCCCTGCCCAAGAGAGCCTCTTCGAACGCGGTGGGCTTCCAGGATCTCTTGGGATTGCCCTTGCGCATGCCCACAAAGCAGGATCCATTGTCCGACAGGATGGTAGCCGGCGTTCCGAACTGTTTAATTGCCTGCTGGAGCACCACCACGGCGTTCTCAGAGGTAGCCTGGGTGAACAGTCCCGCCCCGGTCACGCACCTTGAGGCGTCGTCCAGGAATGTGATGAGGTGAAGCCCCCTCATACGCGGATCCTTCATGACGTGCCAGTCGGTGTGCCACATGGAGTTGGAGTGCTTACGCTCATATCGCACCCACTTACGCTTTCGTGACTTTGCTTCGGATGGTACGACTAGCCCACTCTCCTTCATAATCCGATATACTCGCTGGTAGCTTATATTATGACCCGCTCTGCGCAGGCTTATTGCCGTGCGCACCACGCCTACCTCCTCCAGCCGGTAGGTGTCCAGTACCAACTGCACCTCGTCTGGCGATGGTGGTGGTATGGTGGGCCTACCCGGAGTGCGCGGAATGTGCGCGGATCCGGTCTTGCGGAACTCGGCATGCAGCCTCCGAATGTGCCTTGACGTCACTCCGAGCTCGGCGGCCACCACAGAAGAGCTCCTGCCTTTTTCGAGTTGGTTTATGGCGTACCGGATGGACTTTGCCGTAAGACGCTTTGCCATATTTTTTCTTGATCGATAGTGTATAATACTCCTTTATGGTGCGCTTGATCTTAGTCGGACCTAATTTCCGTACAATAGAGAATCATGTATGACAGTTCACAGAACGCACTGTATACTCCGGCTATATGGTGGGTATGTGTGGTCGCCGTACTTTATACGAAATTGTTTGCTTTTAAATCTGGATTTGGTGGTAGGTGTTTTGCTTTTTGAAGTTCCACAGGTTGACCGCTCCCACGCTGCGAGGTACAGATACATAACGCCGCCACGGTATTGCAGTACCGCAAATGAGACTGCCCATGTTGCAGTCCTCATATGGAGGATTTAATGCCAACTAGGTCAACTTTTTTTTGATCATTCCTTAAATCCGTTAAACGTCGTATTTTATTAGAATGGTAGTACAAGTCTCACCGGAAGTGAAATGGTAAGACAGGTACACCAAACAGAATTGGTAGAAGCGATATTTAACCATACATGCGGGAATTCTAGTCACAATACATCAGATACAGACTGTATAGCATCTGTGGGCATTCCCTGCAACGTAAATGACTGCCCATGCTGCGCATCATGGATGGGGATTGTAGAGCGGCTGGTAGACGTGATCAATCACATGACCAATGTGGCCGCCACACTAGTAGCCGAGAACAATACCAAAGATGACACCGTGCAGATGCTGCAGGCAATTGAGGCCGTACTGGAGTCTGACAATAAGAAACTGAAAAAGGCCAACAAGAAACTGAACGCAGAAAACAACCACATCTATACAGTCCCGGCCAATGACCGCAAGAGCACTGGCAAGCCGGGCAGGAAGCCGGGGTGCAAGCCTACCATAAGCAAGGTTCCCGAACATATAGACAGAGAAGAGACAGTCGACGTAACTGTATGCCCCAAGCAAAAGGACGGCGAGGCGCATACACTGTCTGAAGGTGTGACCGACTCGTACTATAGGTACGGAAAAGTATTACACATTACAGTAGAGATTGTCAGATACAAGATCAACAGGAGATGGTGCCGCACCTGTAAAAAGCAGGTATCGGCGGAACCGCCCTGCATGCACAAGTATGAGCGGGTCTCATCAAACGTTTCGGCAGTCGCCACCGGTCTAAATTTAGATGGCCTCTCGTTTGGAAAGGTTGCAGAATATTGTGATGATGCGCTAAAGCAAGATATATCGCGCTCGTGGGCATACCGTACCAAGATAAGGGCTGGCCGCAGGATGGCTCCCGAATACCGTACCATTAAACAGGACATACTGTCCGAGCCATACCTGGCGTGTGATGAGATGTGGTGGAAGGTACCCGGTTCCAACAGCGCCAAGATAATGGTGGCCCGCGGTGCTGAGCACTGCCTGGCCAAGGTGGTATCATCGGCCAATATTGGTGAGGTCGGCAAGATGCTACCTGGCTATACCGGCGTTGTCGGACAGGACTCCAATACGATATGGCTGCATACGGGCGGTGATCATCAGATGTGCATGCAGCACCAGCGCCGACTCTCAAAGAAGTGTATGGAACATCGCAACCTCAAAGGAGATTCATTAGAATTTTTGACGGCGCTACACCGTCTGGACTACAAGCATTACATGTATGATAAGATAGAGGATATACACACCAGGAGGGTTGCCGCCCGGTGCTTGGATAAGGAGCGCAGCGAGCTGATGTGGGGCACATACGAGGATGACGAGTACAACACCATCGCAAGGCGCCAAAAGAGACACTATAGAGAGGGGTATTACATGTCCACTCACCTGTACAACAAGGATGTATCTGTGGACAACAACGGCGTTGAACGGGTCAACCGGAGATTCGTATCCGTACGCAATGATGGTGGGGGAAATCGCAGCCAAAAGGGCATGGATGCAAATTCTGTATTATTTACACTAAAGGCCACTGACTGGATAAACAAAAGAAGCTTTTTCGACCATCTGGTCAGGTCAGCTTCGGGTGATGGATGACAATACCATACAATACAGATACGAAAAATACACTACATGATGTACAGCGCATTACTCCATTATGATACGGTCCGTCTGGACACTTCAAAAAGCAAAACACCTACATTTGGTGTGGGATTGTACGCATTGTGGCGTGCCTACTCCGCGATACGATTCCAGATCTGATGCAGGTGACACATATATAATTGACTTAAAAAGGTTTTTAATTTATAAGTGAGTACTATACTTGACATATTATGACGAGTAATAGCTTGGGAAACGTCTGCGAACGATGTAGTAAAGGCTCACTGATAACAGACAATGAGTCAGGTGAGATATACTGTGGCAGCTGTGGATACGTAGTACCTGAAAAACTACAAGAGTCTGGACCAGAATGGAGATCATTTACACAAGACGAACGCGGCGACAGAGCTCGCGCTGGTGCACCCACATCACTAAGTATGCATGACATGGGACTGGCGACTGTGATAAACTCACAAAACAAAGATGCCTCTGGCAGACCTTTGGCTTCATCCATGAAGAGTACAATCGAGCGTCTTAGAACATGGGATAATAGAAGTCAGGTACACGAACCCATGGACCGAAACTTCAGACAAGCATTTGGCGAACTAAACAGACTAAAAGACAAACTAGCACTATCCGATACAGTAGTCGAAAAAGCTGCATACATATACCGTAAAGCCTTGGACAAGGGTCTTGTGAGGGGCCGTTCTATATCCGCCCTGATGGCATCCGCCCTGTTTGCTGCGTGCAGAGACACTGAAACGGCGCGCAATATCAAAGATGTTGAAGCTGCATCCAATATAAAAAAGAAGGATATTGCCCGTTGTTATAGACTGTTGCTCAAGGAGCTTGATCTTCGAATGCCTGTACCAGACCCCATACACTGCGTATCGAGAATTGCCAGCCAGATAGGTATAGCTGAGAAGACAAAGCGGTATGCGATACAAGCGTTAAAGGAGGCACAAGAGAAGGAAGTGTCTGCAGGAAAAGATCCAATGGGTCTAGCCGCCGCAGCTTTGTACTTGGCATGTGTCAAGAATGGTGAAAGCAAGACTCAGCGAGATATTGCAGTAGCTGCCAACGTCACTGAAGTTACCATCAGGAATCGTTACAAAGGGCTCAAAGACTCCCTAAATATCTAAACATATTTTTGCATTTTTATTATATGTTATACCGCGTTTATAATTCGCCGCACAACTAAAATCCACGCATATTGGCCCAAAGATTCGATGGTTGATACGTGCCATTTTGAACAGGTTTTGCGCAGGCTGTGCTGTTTATGATCTGAATTTATGTCAGCTTTATAGTACAGATTTGTGAGAATATTGATTATTCTGTATAAGTCCGAGATGTTTAATACCAAAACAAGAGATCTTGTATTTTTAATTAAATTAATAGTAATGATGCTGAAAATATCAAATCTTTCTATACTTGACTGTACGTCGAACTACAAATATATTAATTCGAATAAATCTTGAAGTATATCATGTCTTTGCAGGAGTCACTAAGTAGCAAATTTTAAAGGGAGCTGTAATCCTATGTACAGTAATGACTACAAAAGTATATTGTGAACGATGCAACGAAGTTTTTTCATCACAAGAAAAATACCACAAGCATCTTGACACGGTTCATTCTGGCATGTCGTGTGATACGTGCATTATAGATTTGGCCATTGGCAAGATAATTGGACTGTTTAAGAGAGACCCCATCAAATAAAAATAATCCAGAATTATAACTGGGAATTATATACTTAAATACATTATTGTTTATGGTCCATTATGCCGTGTAAATTGTCGGTGGCTGCTGGTGGGTTTTGGATCTCTATAGTATCTAGGTAAGGTGTATAGTGACTACCGGCTAACTTGTATCATGCCGTCAGTTGTTATGCTGGCGGCTTTTTAATTCCTTGTCTTGTATGTACCGATTAAGATCACAGTAAAGACAGAGATATACACCATCATTTTTGGTCGACATCGCTAGACACATTCGCTTGCAATTGTTACATTCGAGTTTATAATCTACCAAACACTCACTGTAACAACTGGCGGCTTTTTAATATTCGTATCTGTACTTAAGTATATAATTCCCTTATAACTTGTATATCTGATATAATATGTAATCGGAATCAAAAACTGCATAACCTCATTTCCTCAGCACACCACCATAGTAAAACATGACGTTTTTGTCGATTATTACATATGTGGCAGCGGGTGCAATCTTCATACTTTAATAACTCGCAGAATGGTCCCATCAATTTATCAAAAAAAACACTTTACTAAAACCATGTTTTGTTGTAATGCCGAAGACAACTTTACACGTGTAGTCGAGATGCACGCGCAGAACGAGTTTAGTCATAGCAACGCACAGACGAGACCCAACGGAAATATCAAACTGTCGCTTTGCAGGCATGGTGGTTTTATGGTAAGGAATTTTGCTTTAATTGTAATAACCATACTGGAGTACAATTTTTTTATACCACAAACGGCACTGGATGGTGAGACTCCGGCTGAGGCAGATGGCATGTTAATTGAAGGAGACGGTAAAGTTTTGATACTGCTTGCAACTTCGACAGACTAGACCTTTATATCTTGACGGCACCTACACAAGGCATTATTTATGGTCGTGTAAAAACACCTATTTTTGTGTTTTATATGGGGGTTCAGTCGACTGTGTATAAATAATATCTATGGTATGCCTGAAATACCGGCTATTTTTATTTGGCACAGTATCGTTTACAATATATGATTGATTAAAGTTGAATATAATGTAATGTTAATACGTGCTGGTTACGTGCCAAATGGCTTATTTTGGACCATTTTACCAACCAGTCGTAAATTCAACAGTATTTTGTCAGCACACGGACTAATGTAAAACATTATGTTTTTTGACTTATTTTTTATATAGTATTATGCTGGCAGTATGACCCTGCCGGTATATTCTTTTATGTTGTCTGCACGAAGCCTAGATTCTATCTGCTCCCGTTGTTCAGTAAGTATGCCTGTGGCTACCGCCTTTGAGTATCCCCGCGAATCTACAAGCGCTAGTATGTATCCACTCTGGTCTGTAAGGACAAATCCTGATGACTCATCAACAAAGGCATATAGAATCTCTTCTCCGACAGGATTCCATGAACTGTTTACAGAGTCTGCAAGTGCCATGGCTGGCATACCGCGACCATCTGTTATCTCGTTTAGATACATGTGGGCAGCATCGACATGTTTGCGTCCCACATTTAATGCCTTAAAGTATTGCATATGTTATCAACTTTTATACTGTATAAAAGTTATTGGATCGTACTACCAGACTTTGGATCCTTTAACAAAATAAGGATCTCTTTTAAGGTCTCCAAAATGTAGGTATTCTGCTCTTTGATCTCTTGTATGCTGTATAGACTGTCTTGTGCATTGCGGAAGAGTAACCACCTGTACCATCCTCTCTCCAGTAGCATTATGGAGTGTAGCATTGTGTTGGCCTTTGATTTGGACAGTCCGTTCTCCAATAGTATTTGACGAATCTGCGACTCTGTACTATCTCCACGCATTATATCCTGCATGTAATGGCTGGTCAAGTCTATTATGCAGTTCAACTGTTCCTTGTCGATACCAAACCTCTCAACAACTGAATCGTTATTTATCTTGTCCATCCATAGCGAGTCTATTATTTTGGAGAACGATTCATCGAATATTTTATCATCAATCCTGTTTATCTGGCTTATCTGGTATCGTATGGTGGGTGCATGCTTCTTCATGTTAGACACTATCAGACGGGCCCATGTCTCCTCTAGGCCTAACTCCATCAGACGATTACCAATCTTTATTCCGTCATGTTTGGTGATGTCCATCTGTACACGAGATAGTAGTGGAACCAAGTCATCATAATATTGTGGTATCTTAAAGGTGTCCGGATTTAGGTCTGAGACTATGAGGGCGCGCTCCTCATCGTTCAGTAGATTGAAAAAGTTGATTGAAACTCGTATGTCGTGACTTTCAGCATCAAAGAGACTCATTGCGTTAACACCCAGTCTATACGGGCTATAAGCAAGTCTATTCTCTCCTTAAATATGTCATTATACCTTAACCCATAACGTCCTGGAGTAACATTTCTGGGGACTCTCTTTTTACCCCACATTGAATAGTAATGTCTCTTATTTTGCAATACACTTTCAAGATGTTTGTCTGTATTTATTATTTACATTTTGTGTGGTGCATCAATGCCCAGCACACTTAGAGCATTATACATTACAATACTAAATGCCTCTGTTAGGTGTAGCCGGCCACTCTCATATTTGCCAGATCCTATAATTGTACATGACTCATAAAATGCATTAAATGCAACGGCCAAGTCATGACAGTATCGAGCAACCACCTTTGGAGAGAGATTCGACGTTGCATCACGTATCACTAAAGGATACATGCTCAATAAACGCAGAAGCTCACGCTCTTTATGTTCGTTTAGATTTGGTGTACAATTATGATCAAAATTCGGTACTCTCTCTAATATGCGGCAGGCCCGCGCATATGAGTATAGTATGTAGGGTGCAGTATCTCCATCCAGACGGGTAGATGTATCCATATCAAATGTTATGGCGCGCCCTAAATCCTGACGGATCATCTCATAGCGTAATGTGGCTACAGACAGTGCATGTGATATCAAATGTAGTGTGTGTGAGTCTAACTTTGGATTCCTCTTGGAGGTCTCATGATGTGCATTATCGTATAGTGCTTTGTAGACTGCATCGACTCCTACGTATATGCCCCGGCGGCCCGACATCTGCGTCTGCCCATCGGTGTCTATGCCCATACCAGCGGCCGTCTTTCTACTTAGTGTTACTGCCTCGTATCCTAGATGTATGTACTTTTTACTGTCCATATCTGCGAGTATATTTGTTATTATATTCTGTAAGTTTGATTGACGACTGTCGATTACAGTTATCACCATATCGACATTAAATGACATATCTGCACCATCTTGTAGAGTGGTCTGATATAGAGTCCTGCCAGGCTGACCTTCATACTTTACATACTTGAAGGGGTCTGGTATGATGCCCACCTTCCAGGCTGCATAAGGTATGTCCTTTGCCATATATGTGGCGGTACCATTGCTACGTACCAAAACCTTGTCGTTTATGACCCAGCATCCTGTATTCTCACCCTTGGTTTCGAACTTTGTTATCTTCATACTTTTTAGTCTATCAAATATTTCATGCCACATTCCAGACAGCACTATGTGGGACTCAAAGTTTAGTATGTCATACGATACACCAAGATTCCAGCATGTCTCAAGCTGAGCGGCCAGCACCTGCCGGGTTATCTGTTCTGCCATGCGGGCATCATCTGTGTCACCCTGCTCTATATTGTATAATATTTTGTTTCGTATATCTAACAGTTCCGGGTGTGTTTCATACTGTATGTTGGTGTTTACGTATACCGTATCGCCACAATATGCATCAAACTTTACCCCCAATGGAGACTCCATATCATACTTGAGATGTTTGAAACCCAGTACTATGTCGGCCACCTGCAGCCCTAAATCGTCTATATAATTTAGTACTTTGACTGTGTATCCTGCCTTCTTTAGTATGCGAGAGATGACATCTCCGACTATTACGTTTCGCGCATGGCCTATATGTAGTGCCTTGTTGGGATTTACACTGGTATGCTCTACTATACAAGACTGGTCTGATGTCATACTACCGTATCCGTCCTGCGTGGATGCGGTTAATATGATCTGGGTCAGCTTATCCCAGTCTGCATATGCATTGATATATCCAGAAGGGTGGGCCTGAATGGACTTTATCAGACCTTCGGATGATATGTGGCAACCATCAACTATACGGGATGCTATCTGCGCAGGGCTTTGGCGTAATCTTTTGGACAACAGAAATGCCACGTTACTACTTACATCACCATAACCTCTCTGGGCAGGTTCTACTACAAACTCTACTTGTTCCTGCATTATGTTATTGTGTATGGAGTGCTGTATTACATCCTGAACCTGTTGTAGTAGTGTGTTGTACACCATTGTCTATGCCATCCTGGGAGCCAATATCTGAAGAGCCTCCACAACGCCATCCCCTTTGGGGGATGATGTCACTATGTCTGCACACTCTTTTACGTCTGGTACTGCATTTGATACAGTTACGCTGATTCCTGCCTCTTTGAACATGGGTATATCTGTGATGCTATCCCCTATGGCTATTATGTTCTCAGAAGATATATCGTATAATGACATAATCTCACGCACGCCACGACCCTTATCTATACCTGTTGAATTGATGTGATATGCATATCCACTATCTGACAGTTCGACATCTAAATTGGCATCACGTATTACATCTTGACCTTCTTTGATGTCGAATGTGCGGTTCAATACAACCTCGGTCATTCGTGGAAATACAGGCTTTTGCTGTATATTTGGTATATGGGATTGTAGTACCTTTAGCGCCTGCTGGCATTTGGTGATGTCGCCCAGCATAGTATGTGATGATGCCTCATGAGTGATACATCCTCCGTTTTCACCCACCGCCACATCGCCAGTTCCACCAAATATGGATAGTATGTATGCCTCTATCGAAGATCTTCCGGTCACATATATGACGCGATGGCCTGATGCAGCAGCACTCCGTAGTGAGCTGAGCGCCCCTAGATGTATGACCCCGTTACCATTCTCGGTTATGGTGCCATCGATATCTACCGTTAATACCCATGTCAATTGTACACTATTCCTTGTCGATAAACTCTGAAGCTGCAGGTGGTTCTGGTGATATACCTTTTCGTTTTCGTATGGTGCTTATTGATTCGGCGAGGAGGGACTTTGGAACTTCAGACCATGCTTTAAAGTGAGTATTCCACATGGCTTTGCCGGCCGTCTGTCCCCGCATCTCCTCAGATAATGTAAACGTCTCTGATGCAGGAATCTCGCCTATCACTATACTGGCAGGCCCTTTCTGTTGCATGTCAAGTACGCGACCACGCTTGCCAGACAGCACGGTAGCGACATTTCCCACCAAATCTGTGGGAACCCTCACCTCTATTGCCAGCATGGGCTCTAACAGTTTGGTCCCGGCAGTTATCAAGGCTCCCATACAGGCACGTCTTGACGCAGGCCCAAGTTGAGATAGTCCGCGGTGAGCCGTATCTTCATGAGGCACAAAGTGTGTAAATATGAATTTGCAGTCACGCATCTGCTCCCTGCATAGGGGGCCCTCCCTCATGACCTCCTCAAAGCCCGAGTTTATCGAGTCGGTGGACTCTTGTACAAATTGGACACCCTTTGTACCATTTATCAGGACATTTCCTCTGGAATCCAACTTCATAACTCTCTTTATGGTGTCGGTATCCCAGCCCTGAGCTTTTAATAGTGCTGCAACCTCCGCCTTGTCCTTCAGGTCACTGATCTCGCCGGTCCTAAGCATATCTGCAATGGCTGGCTCAAGAGGCTCTACACGCATAAATATTTTATTGTGTCGGTTGGGCGACTTTGACATTACTGCTTCACATTCCCCTTTTACCGCCTCACGGTAGTTGATGAGTGGTTCAGATGTTACAATATCGACCTTGGCATCCTGTATGCGATGCGTAGCCACATCTAGGTGTAGTACGCCCATACCTGCAACTATGGTCTCACCGCTCTCCTCATCTATCTTTACGACCAGATTGGGATCTTCGATGGTCAGCTGTTTGAGTACCTCCACTAGTTTGGGCAGGTCCTTGGGATGTTTGGGCTCCACGGCAACCTGCACGACAGGTTCGGAGACGTACTTTATTCCCTCAAAGACATGTATGTCCTTAACTGTCGATAATGTGTTTCCGGCACGTGCTTCTGTCATGCCCAAGAGGGCGGGTATATTTCCTGCTCCCAACTCGCCCACCTGCTCGCGCTGATTCCCCATGAAAAAGTTGACTGATTGTATACGACCCGGCTTGCGAGCATCAATGATGTTCACCGTCTGACCGTCTTGTATTGTACCCGAGAATAGCCGCCCTATGGCTACTGGTCCAGCGGCCCTGTCTAGTACCATGTTCACCACCATCATTATGGTGGGACCATCATCTCTGCACTCCAACAATGACTTGCCTATATCTGAGTCTAAATCGCCATGCCAAATCTTTGGTATACGATACTTTTGAGCAATGTCTGGGGGCGGATGATGCTTTACCACCATGCCCAAGACTGCTTCAGCCAAAGGCGCCCTTGTAACTAATTCTTCCACACTCCCTGTCGTGTATGCTTCCATGACATCTTTGAATGTTATACCCTTCTCTTTCATGGCATCTACGTTGATGGCCCAACGATCTTTGGCCGAACCAAAGGTTACACTGGCATCCTGTATGGATACCTTCCAGGCTTGCCTGTACTCATCCTCGGCATATGTGTCGATTAACTGATTAAAGTTTGATACCACATTGGCTAGTGACTCTTGCATCTTTTCAGGAGTAAGACGTAGTTCCTTGATGAGCCTGTCCACCTTGTTTATGAATAGAACCGGCTTTACGCGCTCTTCAAGTGCCATACGTGTGACCGTCTCTGTCTGAGTCATTATTCCCTCTACTGCATCACAGACCACCACGGCACCATCAATGGCCCGCAGACTACGTATGACCCTCCCACTAAAGTCGACGTGGCCTGGCGTGTCTATCATGTTTATTACGTACTCTTTGTCTTTTTGCGTAAAGTGTAATGTCACATTTGCCTGGTATATCGTAATACCCCGTTCCTGCTCCTCTTTGTCATAGTCCATGGCTAAAGCCTTACCTGCTGTGGACGGAGCAATAATTCCCGAGTATGCCAGTAGACTGTCACTCATGGTGGTCTTGCCGTGGTCCACATGCGCAATTACCCCAAAGTTCCGGATCTGATCTTTCTGCTTGATTATTTTTAGCACCTGTTCGGTGGACTTGTACTTTGGCATGATTCTTCCATAAAAAATTGACATATTAAACCTTAGGTAAGGCATTATCGCATATTTGACTAACTGCTTTACGCCAGCGATAGTACGCACACCTGAAACTTGAATATCTGATTTGAAGTGTGATTGACCTTATAATGTCGTGTATATGCGCAGACTTTTTCAGTTACTGTATATGGTGACCTTTCTGTCATGCAATATCGACCTTGGTGTACTCTTGGTAAGCAATGCCCTCTTCTATATCATTAAAAGTATAGTGTAGCTGTAACCATGTTATATTCGCCCCACCATTGAAATCCACTAGATGCTGTTACTAGTTTGACGTATTTTGCATCATATCTATCGACACCTTTTGACTTTGACAGCTGTGATGTATCCCTCTTTGAAAAGCCGTTTTGCGTCAATTGGACACTTTATAGATGTGCCAGAGATGTGTTTTTGTACTCTTTTACAACCACTGTTTCATAACCGCACCGTATAATCATTAAGAGTATCTTGCTACAATTACAATGTTTTTTCTAAATGGGGCAGGTTCTATGGCCTCAATTATTTTTTACAAGCCAATCTTTCAAAATATCAATTAACATGCTAAACTTTGATTTACGTATTATGCATGCCAATATATTGACATCCAAAATTATTGTAATTTTTTGTTTGGCATTTTACTTTGAAGATTCATTTACAGTTAAATCTAGAGCATTTTGAAAGAGTAATTATTTTGTCTTATCAGACTCACCTATTTTATTTGGGCGTACGCCATTTTTTCCAAAATAACCCGATATCATTAAATTTCAATTGATTTTGACTTGCCATACATCACAGTTTTTAACTATATGGTCACTGTGAGTTGTAAATATTAACTTGCTATTTTTTTAACAATCTATATCTTCAAAAGACTATGGTTACTTTCTTTAAACTATACTTAATACAGGTAATAGTGTTGTAACGTCCCCGGCTGATACACCAAGACCCAAACGCAAGATGTCTCTAGATAATGTCAAACATATGTGGTGTGAAAAGAAACATAGATGAACATCAGAATATATTGGAATGCCGCGCATAATTCTTTGGAATTGTTGTAAAATTATACATCTATAATAATCAGATTGACCCCCACAATACTACAACAAAAATCACTGTATCCTGACGTTAAGAGTAATTTATTTGGAAGGCGCTAGGCATTATATATAATGTATAAAAAAATACTACTTTTATATTCCACATGTAAATCGACCAAATAAATATAGATAATGTCCATTTTTATCGATTTTTTCAAATATATTTGATATTAATCTTTAACATCATAACATCTGTATTTTTATAACATGCCACATTTACGTAGGCTGACCTCGCCATTCATATGGAACACCTAAAAAGTGCGATTTCTTTGTAGAAGAAACAAAATAATCTAAAGGCATTTTTAGAGATTATACATACAGCTATGTAATGGAGCGGTACATGATACACCTGCACAATGAAAGATATGACCGGCATGATGCTACATCGATACTGCAACAGGCCCGACATCTGACTAATAATGATGTTACGGTCCGGGATGTACGAGTATCTAAAATGCACGTCGAGATGGATATTACAATACCTGATGGTGCACTAAACGATACAATAATGGCAGTACGCCCAATTGGTGATATGCTTGATGCGCATCGCATAATAAATGAGTCGGTCATCAAAGAAGAGGCCATACAGGATGGAATTGCATACTTTAATGCAGAACGCTTTTGGGAGTCTCACGAAGCCTTTGAGGCTGCGTGGAAAGAATGCTTTGATAAGGAGAGAGATCTGGTACAGGGTATCATATTGGCAGCAGCAGGCTTTGTGCATTACCAAAAGAGTCAGGATGTGATATGCCTCTCTATATTTAACAGGGCACTACAAAAACTATCTCCGTGTACAGGAGTATATCACAGTATAGATGTGGAGCGATTAAAGACCAAACTACACGATATGGTCCAAAGCAAGAGCATTTCTACCTTTGAGATCGTATAATGTCTATGGCGGTACTTAGTACTTGTGAGCCCTCCAGTAATCCTATGCGACCCTGCCGTGCAAAGGCCTCTGTCATGCGGGAGGTTGAATCGATACGGGTCTTTCTGCCTGAAACTAGCAGTGGAACCGGATCATCACTGTGCGCCTTGTTTATACATGGTGTGGAGTGATCTGCTGACACTACGACGGCGACCTTCTCTATGTCTATTCTATCTAGGAGTGGCCCAAAGAAGTTCTTGTCTATATCTTGTATGTTTTTGGTCTTGCCATTGGCATCACCGTCATGACCATACACATCAGGTCCTTTTATGTGCACGTAATTGGCATTCTGTGTCTGCATGGCCTCTGCGGCAACCCGAGCCTTTTGTGTATAGTCGGTACTATCGCCGCCCTCAAAACCCTTCATGTTTAACACCTTGGCTATTCCTTGCTCTACAGGCATGTCCACTATACAAGAAAACTTCATCGAGTACTTTCTATCTATGGGTATTAGTACCGGATACTTACTACCTGCATCTCGAAGCAGTATACAACTAAGACTCTTTTGGTTGTTTTTTTGTCTATTTACATTGACCTTACTACTCTTCATTATTCGTATGGACTGTTCTGTGAACTCGTTTATCAACTGGGCACTATGGTTGGCCTCTTGTACCATGGGAAGACATCTATCTATTCGCAGTACATCCCCCACTGCCTTTGCAATTCCCATGCCTCCGACGTTTGAGTATGCAGGATCTGTGTTGGTTATTCTGCCTGATAGTGGCTGATCACTGCGCAGCACAACTGTAACTCGGTGACCTACTGTGGGTACCACCTTTACCGATGACTTTCCATCAGAGAATTGTATGTTGTCTTCTAACTCCCTGGCGATTGCTACAGCTTCCTCACTCTTTATTACACGACCTGCACGCCGGTCAGTTATTACTCCTGAATCATCCATCGTAGCAAAGTTTCCCCGTAGTGCCAAATCCCCATCCTGAAAGTCCAGTCCCACACCAATGGACTCTATAACTCCCCTTCCTACATAGTCTGCATGTGAAAACTTGTAACCTAACATGTTGAATACTGCAATATCTGACTCTGGTGCTATTCCACGTCCAACTGATATGACCTCGCCTAATGCACCATCTTTACACAGTTGGTCAAGGTTGGGTGTTGAAGCAGCCTCTAACGGGGTGATGCCGTCCAAATCCGGATGTGGGAGATCTCCCACACCATCTAACAGTACGTATATCATACGAATGTCCGAGTTGCCCACATGTGTGATAATTTTTAGTCACTATTTTAATCATGAATAATCTGTCCTGTATAGTCACAAAACTTGACATTCCGTATATTCTCACTGTCTTGTTTTTTAAAGTGTCATAAGTAGTGGCATTATCCAAAAATCTGGAAAAAAGTCACTAGCAATGTTTGTACGTGTTCACATCCTTCCGTAGGTGTTTTGCTTTTTGAAGTGTCCAGACGGACCGTATCATAATGGAGTAATGCGCTGTACATCATGTAGTGTATTTTTCGTATCTGTATTGTATGGTATTGTCATCCATCACCCGAAGCTGACCTGACCAGATGGTCGAAAAAGCTTCTTTTGTTTATCCAGTCAGTGGCCTTTAGTGTAAATAATACAGAATTTGCATCCATGCCCTTTTGGCTGCGATTTCCCCCACCATCATTGCGTACGGATACGAATCTCCGGTTGACCCGTTCAACGCCGTTGTTGTCCACAGATACATCCTTGTTGTACAGGTGAGTGGACATGTAATACCCCTCTCTATAGTGTCTCTTTTGGCGCCTTGCGATGGTGTTGTACTCGTCATCCTCGTATGTGCCCCACATCAGCTCGCTGCGCTCCTTATCCAAGCACCGGGCGGCAACCCTCCTGGTGTGTATATCCTCTATCTTATCATACATGTAATGCTTGTAGTCCAGACGGTGTAGCGCCGTCAAAAATTCTAATGAATCTCCTTTGAGGTTGCGATGTTCCATACACTTCTTTGAGAGTCGGCGCTGGTGCTGCATGCACATCTGATGATCACCGCCCGTATGCAGCCATATCGTATTGGAGTCCTGTCCGACAACGCCGGTATAGCCAGGTAGCATCTTGCCGACCTCACCAATATTGGCCGATGATACCACCTTGGCCAGGCAGTGCTCAGCACCGCGGGCCACCATTATCTTGGCGCTGTTGGAACCGGGTACCTTCCACCACATCTCATCACACGCCAGGTATGGCTCGGACAGTATGTCCTGTTTAATGGTACGGTATTCGGGAGCCATCCTGCGGCCAGCCCTTATCTTGGTACGGTATGCCCACGAGCGCGATATATCTTGCTTTAGCGCATCATCACAATATTCTGCAACCTTTCCAAACGAGAGGCCATCTAAATTTAGACCGGTGGCGACTGCCGAAACGTTTGATGAGACCCGCTCATACTTGTGCATGCAGGGCGGTTCCGCCGATACCTGCTTTTTACAGGTGCGGCACCATCTCCTGTTGATCTTGTATCTGACAATCTCTACTGTAATGTGTAATACTTTTCCGTACCTATAGTACGAGTCGGTCACACCTTCAGACAGTGTATGCGCCTCGCCGTCCTTTTGCTTGGGGCATACAGTTACGTCGACTGTCTCTTCTCTGTCTATATGTTCGGGAACCTTGCTTATGGTAGGCTTGCACCCCGGCTTCCTGCCCGGCTTGCCAGTGCTCTTGCGGTCATTGGCCGGGACTGTATAGATGTGGTTGTTTTCTGCGTTCAGTTTCTTGTTGGCCTTTT
This sequence comes from Nitrosopumilaceae archaeon, assembly GCA_965219765.1. GTDB lineage: Archaea > Thermoproteota > Nitrososphaeria > Nitrososphaerales > Nitrosopumilaceae > VYCS01. Next base: position 203,196 of record CBDCOI010000001.1, on the reverse strand, counting down.
TCAGTTTCTTATTGTCAGACTCCAGTACGGCCTCAATTGCCTGCAGCATCTGCACGGTGTCATCTTTGGTATTGTTCTCGGCTACTAGTGTGGCGGCCACATTGGTCATGTGATTGATCACGTCTACCAGCCGCTCTACAATCCCCATCCATGATGCGCAGCATGGGCAGTCATTTACGTTGCAGGGAATGCCCACAGATGCTATACAGTCTGTATCTGATGTATTGTGACTAGAATTCCCGCATGTATGGTTAAATATCGCTTCTACCAATTCTGTTTGGTGTACCTGTCTTACCATTTCACTTCCGGTGAGACTTGTACTACCATTCTAATAAAATACGACGTTTAACGGATTTAAGGAATGATCAAAAAAAAGTTGACCTAGTTGGCATTAAATCCTCCATATGAGGACTGCAACATGGGCAGTCTCATTTGCGGTACTGCAATACCGTGGCGGCGTTATGTATCTGTACCTCGCAGCGTGGGAGCGGTCAACCTGTGGAACTTCAAAAAGCAAAACACCTACTCTCTTTTTCTGACATGTTTAACGTATTCTTAACTATGATGTCCCGGACCCACCATGTCTTCGGCCGGTACCTCGTTGTCCCATTTACCTCTATATCCCTTAACCAGAGCAAATATCCCGGCACCTATCAGTCCCAACACCAGCCCAAAGAATGCCATCGAATATGATGCACCAACGCCACAGTCAGCAGGTTCAGGCGGACCATCTTCAGAGTAATTCATACAGTCGTTGAACTCTGCATTCTGTACATTGATGTCACGGTATTGGTCCCCAAAGACGCCCAACACCAAAAATCCAGCAAACACCAGAGCCACACCGACCATAATAAAACGTATGTCACTCATAGCATAGATGCCACATACTCACTTTTTAAGTATGGGATTACCTTCACCATCATTTGCCCTCTCTGCATCAAATGTCTCCATGTGGGCTGCATCACGATGCATATAACTGTGGGTCGCCCCCATCTCCTTCCTACAGAATTTTTTGTGGATGGCCGTTTCTACCTTCAAGGTAGTTTCATTCTCATGATAGAGACGAATTCCGCAATCCTTGCATACGAACTCGGGCATATCATAATTAAAGAAAAAATCCATATATTTGTTTCAAATAGGATCAAAAGGCTTGACGCAAGCCCAGATGTATAAAAATAGAAAATTAAAGTTTAGGAACCAAAGAGAGTCTAGACCGTGCTGATAATACTATTATGGATGTTATGGCTCCAGCAAGAACCACAACGGCAATTGTACCAAACTCGGGAACGGCTACGGATGTACCAACTATCTCTATCTGACTAGTACCGGCATAAAACTCAACGTTTATTGTGCGACTATCGGCACCAGATGACATCTCATTATAGTATACTTCTTCACCATCTATAAGCACAAAGAATTGATCATCGGTACCATCTGCCAACTGAGAGTCTATGAGTTCACGCGGCAGTGTTATGGTGATATGTCCATCGTCTGCGGCCTCTATATCTATGAGCATTGAGTTGGTCTGAGGATTGGTATGCATAGCCATCACACTACCACCCATAATGTCGTACTGGGGCTCAAACTCAGTCCCATCGACCATCATTCCTGGTGAGTGCATTGCTGTATACATAAACGTCGTCTGTCCTATTCGGGGTGAGTTGACATGTAGTGAATATGTGGCTGTGACTGTGTACATTCCATCATGTCTCATTGTATCCCCGGCGAGCAGTGTAAATGTGAACATGTTGTCCGGGCCGATCATTGGTTGACCTATGGCCACCAAGTCATTGTTCGGCGAGTGTACTTGTATTGTTATGCCGCCAGTGTGCCTCTGCAAGACCTGACCAGTGATTACTATGACATCTCCATCTGCATATGACTCCATGTCCGTAGACACTGTTACGTACTCGCTCTGCTGCGCAGAAGCAGGCGCCAGCGCAAGACCTGTCATCATTGCAATTGCCAGTATTGCTGCTAAAGTTATCTTCATTATAATATCCCCTGTCACTTTTTTATTTAAATGTGTAATCAATATTCGTTGGCTTTTAGCTCAACTTTTTTAATCTAACCTTCAATCTAATTAACTATAGGGAATTATGTCTTTAAGTAGACATAATCACTCTCTCGAGTGATGTTGGCTGTACGCCATTCAGAGGAGCCTCACAGAGATGTTCGTTGTTGGCTAGGTTCTGACACCCGTCCTTCGGACAGCCTGTACCGGCCATCACGTCACTGGCACTTGGGGGAGTTGTGCAAGCACCAAGATGTATCTTTCCTCTCAAGACCATTCCGGCCTTGTTTTGTAGATGGTAAGCGGCTTGGATGCGCTTACTCCACCACACTAAATTAAACGAAGATAGGATGTTGAACGCGGCATTAACGTCTGCGTGCATCAGAACACCGCAATTATGACACCTAAACTGACTGCTTTTACGCCACGTATTTGTGCTGCCACACATACAACACTGCTGGGAGGTGTTCTTTGGGTTTATTTCGCCATACTCCACGTTATACGTTAGGGACTGCCGACAGATGTGTTCGCGCGCCTCACCACACTTGCTTTGTCGCATCATTTTGTTCTTGTTCTTCTGCCCAGGCCCTTTAGTCGTCATGGTTCTAAGGTTCATACCCTCCATCAAGATGCGGTCGCACTGATACATTAGTTTCTTTGAGAACTTGCGCAGCTTGTCGGTCTGCCTGTTTCCCATCTTTTTGTAGACGCTTTGCAGCTGTGCATGTAAGGTGCGCCACCGATGGGAGCCACGCTTACAGCGAGCCATCTTCTTTTGAATCCGCGCTATATTCCGCAACGTGTCCTTCTCGCGTAAAGTAAGTACGTCAATCGTCCCGTCGGACTTTCCGGCGACCATCGTATGTTTGCCGCCCATGTCGAGTCCACCGTGTATACCCGTCGCAACACGTTCTGGAACGTGTTCGCGAATCGTTACGTGTAGTTCGAACTGCCTCTCCTTGTCAGCGTGGTTTGTGACATCCACGATTTTGTATGACTGTGACGTATCGGGAAGACGTCCTTTTTGCAGTTTGAAAGGTGTGTTACATTTTGGAAAATAAACCGTATCACCCTTGGAGCGTTTGCCAAGCGAGGTCGCGCTGAACAACGGATATGTACGTTTTCCATACCTTACATGACTGCATCCCATCTCCATGCCTGCCAGCACGGCACCCTGCGCAAAGTCTTGCGGTATTTCGCGTACCAATACGAATATCTCTTGACATCGATTATACGGTATTCCCTGACTCTGCGCCCGGCAGCCAACGTTCAGCCAAATGTGACTCTCAGAGTACATGGAATCAAAATAAGTGGTGAGTTTCGTGCTGGTCTTGAGACGAAACCGCACCGTCTTCAGAACGAGCTTACGCCCTTTGTACTTCATAACATTATATAGTACAGTATTACTAAAAACCTTTTCGTTATTGCCGGACCACCATATTCCTTTGAGTGCCATTAAGGTAGGTCAATGCCTTGTCTACTCAGGTATATGTATACACTCAGGCCGTTTCCAACTTTACGCCTACATATGCTTGTAATAGAGCCAGTTTAGGCATAAATTTTCAATGGTGTATTTTCAATGGACCTGAGTATATATAGGCATATAATTCCCTAACTATATATAGAGACCTTATGTTTGTACATTAACTTTGTGTGTTGCTGAGGTAGGTATTAGTGGTAGTTAGAAGAAATAAAATTTTGGTACCGGATCATGAATACGTCCCTGTACATGAGATCATGACCAAAGAAGAAGCTCAAGAGGTGCTTGATAGATACAACTGTACTCCAACTGAACTACCTTTGATCTATGTGACGGATCCTGCAATAGTTGGTTTGGGTGTTCGGCCTGGAGATATGATCAGAATCCTGCGCAAGAGTCCCACGGCAGGTGAGAGTATATACTATAGGTATGTGGTGGATGTATGAACGAAGCATCAAAATGGTGGCCAGTAATTCATAATATACTAAAGAGTGAGGGCACGGCGCGTCAGCACCTCAACTCTTTCAATGACTTTTTGGAGACGGAGCTTCAAAACATAATAAATGACGTAGGTCAAGTGGAGATTGAAAATGCCGAGTACCCATACAGGATACAGATGGGCCGAATAAAGTTACTGGAACCCCGCATGATGGAGTTGGATGGCTCCATCACTCATATAATGCCCGGTGAGGCACGACTTAGAAACGTATCTTATGCTGCCCCCATAATGATGGAGACCATAGTTGTAGAGGAAGGCAAGATACTAGAGTCCAGATACGTACACATCGGTGATATGCCCATCATGGTAAAATCTAGTAAATGCATATTGAATAATCGTACAGACAAGACCCTTATAGAATATGGTGAAGATGCTAATGATCCGGGTGGCTACTTTATCATAAACGGCTCCGAGCGGGTCATTGTGGGCTTGGAAGATCTCTCGTATAACAAGATAATGGTGGATCATGAGACTGTGGGTGGCAACCCCGTATATAGGGCCAAAGTATACTCTTCCATAACCGGCTTTCGTGCAAAATTGGAACTGACAATGAAGATGGATGGCCTAATTCTAGTAAAGACGCCTAACACACCGGTAGACATACCGGTGGCCATACTGATGCGTGCATTGGGACTTGAAACCGACAAAGAGATTGCTGATACTGTATCACTAATAGAGGATATACAAGACCAGATGGAGACCTCGTTTGAAAAGTCCAGCGATGTATCTACCACAAAGGATGCCATAGTATACATCAGTAAGAGAATCGCCCCGGGCATGCTTGAAGAGTTTCAGATAAAACGTGCCGAGACACTCTTGGATTGGGCCCTACTACCACATCTGGGCAAGAAACCAGAGAATCGTCGACAAAAGGCTCAATTTTTGGGTGAGGCCGTATGTAAACTGTTGGAGCTGCGCATGGGCAAGATAATCCCAGATGATAAGGACCACTACGGCAACAAGGTGATAAAGTTTGCTGGCCATCTCCTCTCAGAGATATTTAGGACTGCCTTCAAGAACCTGATTCGTGATATGAAGTACCAATTGGAGAGATCTGGTCAAAAACGTGGAATCAGTGCAGTCTCTGCTGCCATACGGCCCGGCATAATCACCGACAAGATGAATAATGCCATCGCCACTGGAAACTGGGGTCGTGGGCGTGCTGGCATAACACAACTGTTGGATCGTACCAACTACCTGTCTACGGTCAGCCATCTTCGTCGTATACAGTCACCATTGAGCCGAACACAGCCCAATTATGAAGCACGTGATTTACACTCTACACACTTTGGACGAATATGTCCCAGCGAGACTCCTGAAGGTTCCAACTGTGGCCTAGTCAAGAACCTGGCCCTATCGGCGATAATATCAGTGGACGGTCCTAGTGAAGAGATAACTGAAAAGATATACGAGCTAGGCGCCCTACCCTTTGATGAGGCAGGTACACTGCGAAGAGATGGTACGCGGGTATTTGTGGATGGCAAACTGGTGGGTTACTATAAAGACGGTGATGAACTATCCTTTACACTGCGTGAGTTGCGTCGCGAGGCCAAGATACATCATCATATCGGCATATCGTACCATCCGGCCGAGATGGAGGGTGCTGCTAACAGAATATATGTGAACTGTAATGCTGGTCGTGTACTGCGGCCACTCTTAGTAGTGAAAGACGGCAAACCGCTTCTGGATGACTCCATTCTGGAGAAGGTGGATACTGAACTGACATGGAGAAATCTACTCTCCATGGGTGTCATAGAGTTGGTGGATGCCAATGAGGAGGAGAATACCTACATTGCCATGTCCCAGAGGGACCTCACAGCACAACACACTCACATGGAAATATTCCCACCATCAATTCTAGGAGCGGGGGCATCCACGATTCCCTATCCAGAACACAACCAGTCTCCCCGTAACACCTATGGCTCGGCCATGGCAAAACAGAGCTTGGGATTCTCCACACCAATAATGAACACCAGCACGTATGTGCGTCAACACATCATGCTGTATCCACAGATACCCATAGTGAATACTAGGGCCATGGGTCTGTTGGGACTTGAAGATAGACCTGCTGGACAAAATTGCGTTGTGGCAGTATTACCGTTTGATGGGTATAATATAGAAGATGCCATAGTACTCAGTCAGGCATCTGTGGATAGAGGATTGGGCAGAACCTTCTTCTTTAGGATATATGATGCCGAATCAAAGCAGTATCCCGGCGGCGAGCGAGATAACTTTGAGATTCCCAGCGCCGAAGATCGTATTCGTGGTTATAAGGGGGATAGGGCATACGGCCTACTCGAACAAGACGGCTCTGTGGCATCCGAGTCCAAGGTGGAGGGCGGAAACATTCTGATAGGAAAGACCAGCCCACCTAGATACAATCAAGAGTTTCGTGAAGTTGAGATGGTGGGCCGTGAACGCCGTGACACATCCATAGGTGTTAGACCATCTGAGAATGGCTATGTAGACACAGTAGTCATGACACAGTCCAGTGAAGGTGGTAAGATGTACAAGATACGAGTGCGCGATATGCGCATCCCTGAGATTGGTGATAAGTTTGCATCAAGACATGGTCAAAAGGGAGTTTTGGGCATTTTAGCCAAGAATGAGGATCTCCCATATACCGCTGATGGCATATCTCCGGATGTCTTGATCAACCCACATGCATTTCCCTCTAGAATGACGGTGGGGATGTTCATGGAGTCCATCTGTGGCAAGGCTGCAGCTCTGCGGGGCAGTAAGTTTGATGGCTCTGCATTTGTGGGTGAAAAGATGGACGAAGTCAGAGAAGCCATGGATGCAGCAGGCTTCCAATACTCGGGCAAGGAGATTATGTATGATGGACGTACAGGAAAACAGTTCCCCGTTGAGGTCTTTATCGGAGTTGTATATTATCAAAAGTTACACCACATGGTGGCCGATAAGATTCATGCTAGGTCTCGAGGCCAGGTCCAAATGCTTACAAAACAACCCACAGAAGGACGGGCCCGGGGTGGCGGATTGAGATTTGGAGAGATGGAGAGGGACTGCTTGATAGCCTACGGCGCCTCTATGATACTAAAAGATAGACTCTTGGACGAGTCAGACAAATCTGACATATTTGTATGTGAAAGATGTGGACTGGTTGCATATCAGGAACAGAAACACAACAGATACGTCTGCCGCGTATGTGGAGATAAAGCAAAAGTTTCATCAGTATCTGTAGCATATGCCTTCAAACTATTACTTCAAGAGATGCAAAGTCTTAATGTGGCCCCCCGACTGCTAATTCGGGAGAAGGTTTGACATGTCCGTAGAGACTGTAAAATCAATTAACGGTATACGATTTTCGGTCTGGTCTCCTGCAGAGATACGTAAATACTCGGTGGCTGAGATAACCGCACCTGAGACATACGATGAGGAGGGCTCGCCGGTACACGGTGGCCTGATGGATGGCCATTTGGGAGTTTTGGAACCGGGCCAGAGATGCCTCACATGTAACAAGACCACTGCCGAGTGTCCCGGACACTTTGGCCGTATAGAGCTCTCTGAACCTGTTATGCACATAGCATTCATCAATCATATACACAGGCTATTACAGTCCATGTGTCGCACCTGCTCTCGATTGAAGGTACCACAAGAGACACTAGATGAGTTTCTGCGTATACGTAACAAGCAGGCCGCATATGCCCTAATGTCCCAGAAGAAGATACCTGATCAAATAGTCGACAGAGCCCGCAAGGCTAAAGAATGTCCTCATTGCGGTGCACCACAACAGGAACTATTATTCACAAAGCCCACCACATTTGTCGAAAAAACCGACGAGGAGGAGAACCGTCTGCTCCCCGGCAATATACGTGATCGTTTCGTCAAGATAACTGACGATGATCTCTTGTTGTTGGGATATGATCCCAGCACTGCTCGGCCTGAGTGGTTCATACTACAAGCCTTACCTGTACCCCCGGTCACTGTACGACCATCCATAATACTGGAGACTGGCATAAGGTCTGAGGATGATCTGACACACAAACTAGTAGACATAATACGAGTGAATCAACGACTCAAAGAGAGTAAGGAGGCAGGCACCCCACCTCTTATAGTTCAGGATTTAATCGACCTGCTACAGTATCACTCTACTACATACTTTGATAATGAAGTGTCTGGCATACCCCAAGCACATCATCGTTCTGGTCGCCCTCTAAAGACACTGACTCAACGCTTAAAGGGAAAAGAAGGACGTTTTCGAGGTTCATTATCTGGAAAGCGAGTGGACTTTTCCAGCAGGACTGTCATATCCCCAGATCCGAACCTGGATCTCTCCGAAGTGGGCGTCCCTGTATCCGTTGCGACTAAGCTGACCATTCCCGAGGTGGTCACTGAGTGGAACATTGAGAAGATAAAAAAATTAGTGATAAACGGTCCTAATACGTATCCTGGTGTCAACTATATAATGAGACCTGATATGATCAAAATACGCCTAGACTTTGTGGAGGATCGAAGTGGCATTGCTGATAATATAGAGGTGGGTTACGTGGTAGAGCGGCATCTAGCTGATGGTGATGTTGTAATGTTTAACCGACAACCCTCCCTACACCAGATGTCGATAATGGCACACTACGTCAAGGTACTGCCAGGGAAAACATTCCGACTACATCCATCTGTATGCCCACCGTATAATGCAGACTTTGATGGAGATGAGATGAATCTACACGTGCCACAGAGCGAGGAGGCCAGGGCCGAAGCAATACTTTTGATGCAGGTACAAGATCAGTTGATATCTCCCAGATATGGCGGACCCATAATTGGCGGCCTTCGGGATTTCATAAGCGGCTCGTATCTACTAACCAAAGACGATACAGTTCTACATGCAGATGAGTTCTCCAATTTGGCCATGTTGGGTGGCTATGAGGGCAAACTACCCGAACCTACAGTCCAAAATTCTGACGTGCCATTATACACGGGCAAGCAACTATTCTCACTATTCTTGCCCAGAGACTTTAACTATACAATGACATCAAAGTGGTCGAAGGGTACCAGCGGTGCAGAAAAAGATATTGTAATCAAGAACGGTCAGCTGATACAAGGCGTAATTGACAAGTCTGCCATTGGTGCTGAAGAGCCTGAGAGTGTCTTACATCGTTTGGCCAAGGATTATGACAACGCCACTGCCAAAAAGTTTCTCAACTCTGTTCTAATAATAGTAAAGCAGTTCATCACGCACTATGGCTTCAGCTATGGGTATGGCGACTTGGTCATACCCGAAGAACGCAGACTATCAATCCTTGATGATATCGATTACTCGTACTCACAGGTAGACTCTATGATACAGAGTTACAAAGATGGTAAATTTACCGCTAGTCGTGGAATGTCCCTTAAGGAGACTCTGGAGTCAAAGATAGTTGGTGAACTTTCAAAGGCTCGTGACTCTGCAGGAAATGCTGCTGATAAGGCTATGGATGAGACCAACCCAGCTAGAATCATGGCGACAACAGGTGCCCGAGGCTCATCATTGAATATTGGCCAGATGGCTGGAGCACTAGGACAGCAGTCTCGGCGCGGAACTAGATTGGATGTGGGGTATAACAACAGGGCCCTGCCACACTTTGTACAGAATGATAAAAATCCTGACGCACATGGCTTTGTTCGCGCCAACTACAGGGACGGACTATCCACATTGGAGTTCTTCTTTCATGCCATGGGTGGTCGTGAGGGGCTTGTAGATACGGCGGTGCGTACTCAACAGAGCGGATACATGCAACGGAGGCTCATAAACGCTCTGGAGCATATACGATTAGAGTATGATAATACCGTACGTGATCCACATGGTCACATAATACAATTTCTGTACGGTGAAGATGGCATTGATGTGGCAAAGAGCGATCATGGTGAAGCCTTTAACATTGAAAGAAAGATCGAGTCTCAAAGAATGGTAGACTCCGGCTCGCCCGCCACCGAGGAGCAGATTGAAGAAGTGATCAACAAATACACAAAGACGTTCAACCCACGTCTAAAAGAGACTGTAACAAAAGCAATACAGAACTCTAACCTATCCAATGATGGTATAGAGCATGTGTGCCGTCAGGGGTTGGAGTTATACAACAAGGCCAAAGTAGAACCTGGCCAAGCTGTGGGCATAGTCACTGCCCAATCAATAGGTGAACCTGGTACTCAAATGACTCTACGTACCTTCCACTTTGCGGGAATTCGAGAACGCAATGTTACTCTGGGATTGCCAAGATTGATAGAACTGGTAGATGCGCGTAAAAACCCAAACACCCCCATCATGGACATATCTTTAGATGAGGAGTCGTCCACCTCCAAAGACGCAGCGTTATCTGTAGCCAAGAATATCATGCAGACGCGTCTATCTGATGTTGTCTTGGATACAGAGACTGACTATCTCACATGGATCAGATTTACGCTAAACGAGAGGATTATGAAAGCCAGAGACATCACCATGGATGACATACTAGAGATCCTATCATCTAGTAAAAAGTTCACCATAGAGACATCGTCAATGCAACTACTGCTGCGACTCACCGAAGAGTCGGATGCTTCGGCAGTCATAACCCTGCGCGACAAGTTAAAAAAGACACTTATCAAAGGGGTTGCCAATGTTGGCAGAGTATCCTTGGTGCAGAAAGGGGATAAATGGATGATACAAACTATTGGTTCTAACCTCTCCAAAATATTGACTGTCGCTGGAGTTGCCAACACCCGTGTCAAGACTAATAATGTATTTGAGATTGCCGAGACATTGGGCATAGAGGCGGCTCGTAACTCTCTGATATACGAGATACATAATACACTTGAAGATCAGGGCTTGGAGGTTGATGTTCGATATATAATGCTGGTGGCTGATTTGATGTGTGCGCAAGGCCACATGCAACAGATAGGCCGACACGGTGTGGCTGGCACAAAAGATAGTGTGCTAGCCCGAGCTGCATTTGAGATTACAGTACCCACTATAGCTCATGCTGCATTGGCCGGAGAGGTGGAGAATCTACGCGGCGTAACTGAAAACGTAATTGTTGGTAGTGACATCCCCATTGGAAGTGGAACTGTGGACTTGTACATGCATGTCAACAAGAAGCGTGACACTGACAAATAATTATATTTGAAACACATATTGTATAGAACGTAGCCCGATAGTCTAGCGGTCAATTGAATTCAGGCCAATGATCTCGCGCTCTGGACATGATACAGAGGGATACGCGGGGACGGCAGTTCGAATCTGCCTCGGGCTATCTTTATTGTTTGGAGCTACAAAATATTTGAACTGTAGCTATTTTTATCTGGATGCTAGAGCTATACGTTCTAACTCATTCTTCTTTTTGACCGAAGGGGCTGCTGGATCGTTCTTTGATGCCAATATCAAGTGTTCTGCCATCCACTCTTCCACAGGCTTTGGATTGGCGTACGCTTTCTCTTTGATGCCATCAGCAATGAATCGTAGCGCTAAATCCACCCGGCGAATGGGCGCCACATCCACAGATAGGTGATATGTGGTACCGCCGTATACAATACGGGTGGTATCCTCGTTCGGTGCAGAATTTTCAATGGCCCTAACAAGCACTTCGATGGGATTTTTTCCTGTCTTTAATGATATTATCTCAAAGGATGTCTTTACTGTGTTGATGGCGCGGGTCTTTTTACCTGCCATTCGACCAGTATTCTTTGCATACCGCTTACCAAAATGCATTATTTTGTTGCATAATCGTTCTACTATGTTGACATCGGCCTTGTTGTACCTCTTCAGGGCGGAGCGACCAAATGTATACGGAAGTATCTGCTTGCGCAGAGAGATGGATGTCTTTAGACCTGGATCCCTAATCTCTATATCGCTTGTGTCGTATTTGCGAAACAGAAGCATATTGTTGGGCTCGCTCATTATCTCTACCTTCTGGGCTTCTCCTTCTTACCCGTAACTAGTTCATGTAACGAGGTTCCATTCACTTTAAAGACTTTGAATCGAACACCGGGTATATCTCCCATGGCACCTCCTTGAGTGGCGCCCATACCTTGTATGTGAACCTCATCATGCTCATCAATAAAGTTAAGTGCACCGTCTCGTGGCAAAAATGCCGATACTGACTTGCCATTCTTTATGAGTTGCACCCGCACACATTTCCTTACCGCCGAGTTTGGTTGCTTGGCGGCAACACCTATCTTCTCTAAAACTATTCCTCTGGCCTGAGGGGCGCCTGCCAATGGATCTGCCTTTTTGTCTATACCTAACTTACGACGTTTATAGGATGATATGGCCCAGCGTTGCTTCATTCTCTTTGTTTTGAGAACCCGACCTGCAAATAATCCTAAAGGCGACTTTGTCATGCTATCACTCTAACAATTGTTTTGGAGGGCTATTTATCATTACGTATCCGATATCAAAGTAACGTTTGACCAATAACCGTGCCTTTTCGGCATTTTTACCCTCGCGGCCTACGACTATGCCCTTTTTACCTGCCTCCACAGTCACCAGGGCCTGTTTTGTACCGTCAGGCCGTAAAGTTATCTTGACATCATGTACCAGTTCCTTATTCAACATATTTTTTAAGAATTTTTCTGGCTCTTTGTGAAATTCCACAAGCTCAATATTTCGTTTGATCAAATTTTTGAGCGACTTTATGTTGACTCCGCCACGGCCTATTGCCAGACCCATCTTGCCAGCCTCTACCACAAATATCACCCTATCCTTCTTCTCATCATCGATACAGTCACGCGCGGTGGACTTTGTGACTTTTTGGAATAATGACATCATTCTTATCTGTTCGCTGGTGAGTCTTATAGCCTGCATCATATATCCCGACTAATTCCACACCTGTATATATATAATGTTCAATATTATTTATTCTCCCTTAGTATTGACTGTACAATGGAACTATTTACATCCGTTAATGACAGTGCCGAGACTCGAAATTGTAAACCACACATCTTTCCTAGCGCCACGGATGTACCATCAAACCGTAATGTTGGCACATTGGCCTCTTGCGCACTCTTCTCTATCTTGTCTAGTTCTGAGTTTGTCCGATTAGACAGTATCACCAAACTGGAATTTGACGCTGAACTTGCTACTTGCTTGATACCCAAAACCAGCTGTTTCTCTTTTACGGCATCCTTTAATGTCTTGTTTAGTAGCTTTTGCATACGCTATGGTGAAATTTATTGAATTTAAAGTTTGGTAATTAAAACCGTTTTTATGCTTTTGCAACCTTTAAGAGGTCTGACATTTTTATATCCATACCAAACCTGTCTTCGTTCTTTTTCATGTATCTATAGATGGATATGACATCTAAAATAGAGTGGAGCATGTTGAATCTATGGTGAATCTTGTTTTGTACAAATTTAAACACAGTGTCGTATATTTTGTAGTGCTGTTCAACGGCCGCTTCATATGCCTGAAAATCATCCATATTCTTTAATAATATCTCAACACACTGCATACTGGGTATTATTCCCTCTCCTAGTAGTGCATATACAGTCCCAATGGACTCTCCCACTCCTACTACCTTGCCTGAGTAGTAAGGCTTACAGTGGCCCGGTGTAGCTAAACGGATGGGGCGGCCTTTTGTAGCCAATATCTTGCCTCCATACTTTTTTAGGAATGCGTCAGTCGCCTTTACATGATTCTTTCTGTAGTCCCCTGCTCCAATATGCGCCATATTATTTCCCAATGGAAAGTACCAAAAATACCCAGACATTCCTGGAAATGGTTCTATGTAGAAATCATCAAATGGAACCCCATTCTCATATACGACCTTGTACTCATATGTGGGAAGAAAAAAATCTTTCTTTAGTTTTGGCAGGTAACCACGATGAAACCCTGTGCAATCTACAATCATATCGTACTCCTCATTCAACCAATCTAGTTTGGGGGCTTGGCCATATACGACCTCTGAATCACGAATAAAGTCTTGAATAAGTCCCAGTTTATTATACGTACATAGCCCCTTTAACCCAATACCAAACTCTACATTGTTGCTCATCTTGACATCCATGCGGCTACCATCATGTATTAGGAAATCATCAAAGTTTCGATTGGTCTTTCTGCAATACTCTTCTAGTACGGGCTTTATTGTTCCCCATGCGCATATGGAGTCATGGCGCTGTTGCGTACTTCGCTCATATCCCACTACATGGTGTTTAGAGTTGTGTAGGCGCGCCATCAAATAACTACCTGCCACACCCATCCCCATTACGGCTATCTTCATGAGCTCAGTCTACCGTGCACCTAATAAAAACACTAAACTTTTTCAAATGCTCATACCGTCTCTAGTGCCAACACCTCGCAATAATGTACACTGCGAACAATTTGCATATGTGACACACTTGTGGTCTCACTAATTGTGTAGAAAAATTCTTAAAATGGTGCATCTTAAGTGGTGTTATGAATTTGATGTATATCGCTATGTTGGTGGCTGTGGTCTTGTCTGGCTCCATGGCATACGCAACTTCGGGAACTACTAGTGGTGGCAGCTTGGATGTGGAGATTGAATTTGATGAATCTTACATGATAATAGAATTTATCAATCCAGCCACCGGGAACCTACAAGAACATGTTGATTATACCGTAAGCGTAACAAATGGCGATGATAATCTGTTTGGCCCCATCTCACTAACCCACACTACCCCCGGCAGGGTGAACATTCCAGTTACACTGGCTGATGGAACCAACGACATCACCATAGATGTTAGGGGAATACTGTTTATACCAATTGATAACGAGACGCTGGTGTTGCAGGTGAATGTGGGTGATGTTGCAATACCTGATTGGATCAAGACCAATGTGGATTGGTGGGTCCAAGGACATCTTGATGATGATACATTTCTAAATAGTATTCAATATCTGATAGGCGTTGGTGTAATCCCAGTAGAGAATACATCCGACAAAGAGTCTGATGCTCCTGTGCCTGATTGGGTTAAGGATACTGCTGACTGGTGGGTTGAGGGACTGGTCTCTGATAACGAATTTCTAAACGCTTTGGGATACCTGATTGATCAGGGCATACTGTCTGTAGGGTTTGAATCATCTGATGTACTGGTTATAGGAGGTGTGGATTTGAGCCGCGCATCACCCTTGTTGGGGGATACTGATGCACCGATAACCATAATTGAGTTTGGAGATTATCAATGCCCTAACTGTAAAAAATGGTTCACCGAATCAAGACCAGCATTGGAGTCTGATTATATAGAACCGGGCCTGGTTAGTGTCTACTTTGTGGATTTGGCTTTTATAGGCGAGGACTCGAATCGTGCTGCAGCTGCATCATACTGTGCTCAAGAGCAAGGCCTGTATTGGGAGTATCATGATGTGTTGTATGAGCGCCAAGCTGGAACAAATTCGGGTTGGGCATCAGATGAAAATTTGGCACAATTTGCTGCAGATGTTGGATTGGATGTAGCGATGTACCAGTCGTGTATGGACTTGGATCATCAAGAGAGAGTATCCTTTAATCTGTCACAAGCTACGCAGAACGGCATCAATCGTACACCTTCGTTCATTATATCTGGTCCGGGCGGCACTGAACAGATATCAGGTAACCAGCCGTATGCAGTGCTTGACAGTGTCCTTCAGGATATGTTGAACTGAGACTCCATCATTTTCCAAACCTGCAAAGATATACTGTGGTACGTCGAGTAAGCAGATTTTCGGTAATTGTACGTAATGATGAGGGTGAATATTTGGCTCATCTTACTAATAGTGGCCGTCTTTTAGATTTGATATTTCCTGGAAGTTCATGTCTGTGTGTTTCAAAGCGACCTGCCAAGACCACACTAAAAATTGTGGGTGTTCCAGTCTCAAAAGAGTGGGCCGTCTTAATTGATCCCCATGAGCAGACTAGATGTTTTGTTAATGCAACTGGTGCTGGAGCGATTCAATGGTTGGATGGTTGGCGTATTACAGGTACCGAAGTTAACTGCGGTGAATCTCGAATAGACTACAAAATCAACAGATACGAGGATAACAGTATAGGTTTTATCGAGACTAAATCCGCAGCCATGCTGTTATCTGGAAATGTGGGCTCGTTTCCGGATTGTCCCACCATACGAGGCCGCAAACACGTAAAGACAATGCTCCGTCTTGCCAATAAATATAGAAGTATTATACTATTTTTGGTACAACACCCTGATGCAGAATCATTCTCTCCTAGCATTCAAGGCGACAAACAATTTGTCGCGGATTTGGCAGATGCAGTCAACGACGGGGTTGAGGTGCGAGCCGTAAAGATGTCTTTGAATTTAGATGGTGATGTAATACTGTTTAATTCTGATTTAAAATGTATTATTCCCCAATTATGATGGAATTTTTGACCATTATATTCATTAAAAAAACTGTTTAGCACTTTTCAATAATCTTCGAATATTAAATAGAGTTTTGCCATACTCTAGATATACATCTCAAAAGATGGTCAAATATTCATCTAAAATGTTAATTAAAATTGTTAATAGAACGAGCTTTTTTGGTCAAATGATCAAGCAAACTTCACCTATATAGTGGCGGGTATATAATTTCATGGCGCATATAATCAAAATACTGTCGCGTCGACTATTATTTGCAATATTCTTATTTGACAGCCTTGGTATTTTGTATATGATGGGGAATACGCAATTCTGTTGCGCATATATCCAAATTTAATCACACTATCATGTATAGCAGTCAAGCTGTATGGTGCATTGTCTGCCATGCCAAAGAGTAGGGATGCGCAGTCTCTATCTTCTACATTTAACCATAAAATTATATTCGATGATTATGTTGTCGACAAATCTACTGTGCAATGAAGATTGTATCCGCCAATGTGCGAGTGTGCGTACCATACAAAGTGTAGGTGTAGCATATGGCCGCAGCAGAACAGCTGATAGTGGCCACAACATAATGTAGCTACACTCAAGAAGATACGCTGGTAGGCCCATATGGACCTGTTCTAATTATTCCTTATACAATTCAGAGGCATTTAGATCATCGCTCGACCTTGGGGCCGAACCTTACATTATAAGTTTTTTATACTATAAACAATATAGATGTATATGGATAATGTCATGCGTAAGGGATCGTGTAGGGGAATTTGTGGGGCATACCGTGTCAAAAAACCACACGGCGCCACTCGATATGGTTCTGGACAAGGACGCTGTCAGATATGTGATGTTTGGATAGATCACCGTGGTTGCCATGTCAAAGATGGCTCTCAGGCAGCGAAAGATACCATTGGATGGTTCTGCAACTGTTGCAATTATCGGGTTAGACAAAAACCACGCAATAAAATATACAAAGAAAAATTAAACAGCTACAAACAGAGTATTATGTAGCTATATATGATCAGTTAAGGGTCGATTTATCAACTATATTCCACTTTTATCGATACTTGTGAGTTTGTCACGCCGTCTCTTCAATACGGCGAATATGGCGATAATTGCAGTAATCCATACAGTTGCGAATATTACATTGGAGAAGTTCACGTATAGGTAAGGAATTGCCTCTATCAGATTCTTCTGCATTGTATCGGCACGACCATTTATGTCCATCATGGCTACATGATACGCTGAGCTATCCAATGGCAGTGTTTCGGCAACGGCCAAACTAGTACGCATGTGTTGTAGATCAACTTGTATGCTATTCAGGTCTGTAGTTATGGTGGGGAATATCCATACCGGATTACCATTGGGAATTTTATCCAACACTTTTGTAATATCTGTATCAATCGCATTGAGGTGCGACTGTATGACAGCGGTATCTGACGATCGCAGTATACCGTTTAGGTGCCCGCGCATGCGGTCTACAGGGTATATATCTTCACTGTATCCTTGAAGTGCTAGAATAGTGCCTGCCACTATTATGCCTATGATGCCCACCATTGCAGCTTTATAGATTCTATTTGCCATCTTCTCTTCCTTTGTAGGTGTGTGGTGTATCGCCGATTTATGTCTTTTAAATCTGGAGTGGACCAAGCTCAAGTATGTAACGTAAAAGTATCCTATGGTCTGTATTGCAATAATGGGTACAAAGACAGGATATCCATATAACATGGCGATCATTATGCCCAACACACCATATAAGGCAAAGAATATCTCTAGTAGTGTGACTTTAGTGAATGGCAGGTTGTATGCATTTTCCTTCCAGTCGTCCCGGGATTTGAGAGTGCCATACTTTGGTGTGCGATGAAAGACATTCTTCTTTCCCACAATGGCATCAAAAACGGCTACGGTGTTGTTCACCGATAGCCCCGCATTATATATCAAGAGAAACGGCAATGTCTTGGCCTTCTTCTTCCATGAGTCATGATAGACATTCTGCATTATCATAAGATATGCGCCAGGTCCCATCATAAGATATGCCGCTATTGTTAGAGATGGCAAAAAGCTGAGTAGGTACAAATCTACGCCCTGTGTTAATAAAAGCGGCAACGCAAGAAACTGTATCAACATGAACGGATACACTATATGGCGTGTCAGCTGTACAAACGCCTGTATCTTGGCGTTGATATTAATTCCCCGCTTTATGACTATGTTGGACAATAACTTTAGGGCACACTGTATGGATCCTTTGGCCCATCGAAACTGCTGCCTTTTGGCGGCGTTCATCTGTACTGGCAACTCTGCATCAACAACCACATCGGGTAGAAATACACACTTCCATCCCTTCATCTGGGCCCTATAGCTGAGATCTAAATCTTCCACTAGTGTGGCGGTGTGCCACCCGCCTGCATCATCTATGCACTCCCGGCGCCATATGCCTGCAGTCCCATTAAAGTTCATAAATAGTTGTGAGTTACTCTTGGCCTTCTGTTCCACCAAAAAATGAAAGTCTAGACTAAGAGCTTGTGCTCGCGTTATAGCTGAATACTCTTCATTTGCATGGCCCCACCTACACTGGACCAATCCTATCTTGGAAGATGAGAAGTGTGGTATGGCCTTTCTTAAGAACCATGTGGGAGGCATAAAATCTGCATCAAATATTGCCACAAATTCAGTATCTGTAGTATACATGGCATTCTTTAATGCACCTGCCTTGTAGCCGGCTCTACTGTCTCGACGCACGTATTGTATCTGAAACCCCTGCCGCTGATATGATTTTGTTACATCCATGAGTAGCGTGGATGTCTCATCGTTTGAATCATCAAGTACCATTATTTTCATCTTGTCTTTGGGATAGTCCATGGCACAGACCGCATCAACCAACCGTTTGGCTACATACTTTTCATTATATACAGGGAGCTGTATTGTAACTGACGGAGTACCTAAATCTGCTACTGAGTTTGTGTCTTTACGACGGGCTGCCAGTACGGCCAGATAGTAAAAGTTGCACGTGTATGTTGTTATGATTACGGCTGAGAGTATAAAGATATCTAGTATGAATTGAAAGAATGGGTTACCGACCACACTGTATATGACTATCTATCAAATATTTATATTTGGAAGTTTGAGGGAACTGGGAAGAAATGCTGACTTTCCGGTGGTGTGGTATATGCACTCGCATGTGGGACTCACACCCGCAAACGATAACCGGTACCATACGCTCTCGGTGCCTTGAGATGTCACGTCCCGTCGATTTCCGTCAGGTCCTTGATCTGGTCCCTCTTCTGATAGATGCAAAGCCCCCGGCGCGTTATACACTACTCTGATGTCCTGCCTTTCCGGGGTTTCTTGCGTCCCATGTCTACTCTGATCCGATGTATTATTTAATATCGTAGAGGTAGGCTTCTTGACCCACCGCCCTCCCTTGCGGGGGGCTCCGCTGCTTGCACATCGTCAAACACGATGGTCGTTGGCGACGATGCACCTGAGTCTACAATTGGCTGCACATTGTCAAAGATACTGGCCACTTGGACTGGAGTGCTGGGGTTAGTAATGTCTATAATCTGGACCGAGTCTGCGTCACTTGACACAATGGCGTATGTATGTCCAGATATCTCGAATAATTCTAGATTGTGCGCCCTTGTTAGCGCATCAAACCCACCTTGGCCGTCAAATACGCTGGCGGTAGGCCATGGATCGTGCGGATTGGTAATGTTAATTATTTGGACGGCATTATCAGAACGGCTTGCGACTACTGCATAAGTACTTCCAGATATTGTCACCGTCTCTACGTCATACGGGCTAGAAAGCGCATCAAACCCACCTTGGCCGTCAAATACGCTGGCGGTAGGCCGCGGATCGTGCGGATTGGTAATGTTAATTATTTGTACGGCGTTATCATAAGGGCTTGCGACTACTGCATAAGTACTTCCAGACATTGTAATTACATCTGTGTTGAATGCGCTGCGAAGTGCAGATCCATGCTGGCCATCACGTACATTTGCTACTGAAATAGGAGTGGCAGGGTTGGTGATGTCAATTATTTGGATGGCATCGTATCCATTTGTTACTATTACGTAGGTGCGTTCTGATATTACAGCCAAATCGACATCATTAGGTACAAAGCCTTGTTCGTAAAAGATACTAGCTACTGGCACAGGAGCCACCGGATTAGTAATGTCAGCTATTTGGATGGCACGATCAGAATTGCTAGCTATAATGGCATAATATGTCTCTTCTATTGTAGCTGTTGTTATTTCGTCTACTCCTCCAAGTGCATCAAACCCACCGTGTTCATCAAGCATACTGGCGATGGGCCGCGGATCGTGCGGATTGGTAATGTTAATTATTTGGACGGCGTTATCCGCCCAACTTCCTGTCAAAATATAATTATTTCCAAATATTGTTGTAGTGTCTATACCTGTTGGCAATTTTAGTGCATCAAACCCTCCCTGATCATCGCATAAAGTTGTGATAGGGTATGGGTTAGCGGGGTTGGTAACATCTATTATTTGTAGGGCATGATGAGAACGGCTGGATATCAAGGCGTACGTTTGCTCTGATACTGTCACAATATCAACAGCATTTGCACCGCCTAATGCAAAAATACTATGCGTCATGCCGTCATTGCAGATGCTGTCATCAATACCTTGGCCGAAGTTGGTAGGGATGTTGAGAATTTGTGAATGGTTACATATTGGGGCCCGGCTGGTACATTCTGTAGCATTTGTATGAAATGGAAGAACCTGCGCTTTAGCGTATGTTATTTCATATATTCCCAACGAATTGAATTCATGGTTTTTAGGTACCCAGAAACATGCAGTTAGCGTTGCCTCTTCTCCGGGCAGCAATGGTTTAGGTGCATTAGCTGTGCAATCCCCGGCAGTCATATATCCTCCATTTGTAGTAACTTCATGAGTAGAAATGTCCCTATAATTGCTATTTTCACCAAATAGCGAAAGTCTGAAGCTGTCTACATTATCATGCCGTATTGTAAAATCATCGTTATTAGTAAGCGTGAATGTAAATTCAATAAGATTATTAATTGAATATGAAGTTAGTGTATAGTTATGGGGCGTTATGGTGATATCATAATATCGGTAATGTCCCGTGGCATAAGCGTCTTCGAATATAAAAAACCCTAAAGCAGCCATGCCAATTAGAAGGCAGCTATACAGTTGCGTATCTATCTTACGTAGTCGGCGAGCCAGGTGATTACCAATGGCCATTGTGATACAGTTTGTATCCCTTTTTATTAATAATTGTGATAGCGGGGGTCAGGTCAGCGTTTCTTCTCAGTTCCAGTTCGAGATGGCGTGTCCACTAGTTTAAACCCCCGGAGTCTCCCCCAGTGGCCCTACACCAGCGGTACAATCGGGTATATCTGAGCGCTCAACCGGAGGTCGCGCATCCCCCACTATACATGAGTTGTTCACGTCTCCTTGAGGCAGTCGCCCTTCGACGCTATACATGACTGCAGCGTCCAACAGCTTTTGGACTAACTGTACAACACACTGCTCCCAATCACCGTCCACCTACCGTCCAGCTTGCGCTGAATAGGCCGCCGGTTCATATGTGGATATGCCACGGCACAATATGTTAATGCTGGCGATACCATCTCTGTCCACATAATATAAACACGTAGTACATTTCTTACTGCGCTTCCACCTATTTGTGCCATACTTTGGCTCCTGTAATTTTAAACCACATGCCGGGCACATAGAGCTGGTATCATGTGGCAAGACACCAAGCGGGTGGGGCATAAGGCGCTAGAGTTGAAGGTCTTTATCTGTGGGATGCGCCAGTTCGCGATTAGGACTTTTGCTCAAAGATCTTTATAGCTTGTGGCGGACATACTCCCTCACAGGCTAGACAGAATATGCAATCTGGCTCCTTTGACATTAGTGGTTTTTTATCCGATGCGGCATTTCCTGGCGTATCAAACCATTCATAAACGTCTACCGGGCAGGCATCAATGCATGCTCCATCTGCCACGCAGATGTCATAGTCCACTGAGACAAACTCGCCCCACACCCCCATTACCTGATTGTCTTCACCCTTGCGACCCCAAGTCTTGATGGTGTGTCCTTCCACTGCATAGGGTTTGGATGTCTTCGTGTGCGACTTGAACTCTATGTCTATGGGACCTGGCTTGGCTCCATCTGGGACCTCAATCTCTTCTTCTATGGGCGCCGCAGGCTCTCCAGGCTTTACCGCTGGCTTTGGCTTGGGTCTTGCGTTCGGTACTATCTTTGCCAAAGGCGTTAACTCCAACAATCTTTCATATGCCTCTTTATCTCCTATCTTTTCACGTTTCTTTAACGTCTCAATCATCTTGTCTCCCATTACGGTATTGCGGAGTGCAGTATCAATCATCATCTTTGCAAAATAGTCTGCTTTCTTTCTATAGTCTTTGACCCATTGCGGATCACCAAACTTTTCAATGGGGAATATCTGATATATTATATCAACTACCTCGCCGGTGACTATCTCGACAGTAACTGATAACTCCACCTCCTCGTATCCTGGCGCATCCTCATCTGGCATACTCCTCTCTGTCCAACGATATGTCATGTATATACGATCAGCGTAGGCATCCATCTCGAATGTCTTCTTTAGGCCATCATGTACGGATTGTATGTCAGCGGGTTCATCTACTGTGATGGGTAATCTGTACAGACCAAGTTTGAAACCATGTAGTGGATATACCCCACGCTTGGCAGTGGGTGCCTCCATAGACCAAACCCTATCTTTGAGTAACAGAGACATAATATTGTATACTCATTTTGGTTTTAAAAAGTTATCGATAGTTTCAGCATGCTGTATTGTAACAAAATTATGTCCGCCCTCTTTGGTACGCCGCTCATCCATGAATATCATCCTCCATCCATTTAGGGTTCTCCACTATTATGGATTCGCATATCGACTTGTCGTGGAACGCCTTGAGTGGGGTTTGGCGGTTGTCTATGTCAAGTGACCAGTGTAAGCGCCTCTCATTATAATACGTAATAAAGTCATCCAGGCTGTCATGTCGACAGATCTCAGTCTCCAATGTCCTATGGAATCGCTCAAGTTTTCCGTTGGTCTGGGGGTGATACGGTCTGGAATTTATCAAGTGTATATCCATGTTCAATAACTCACCCTCAAAGACAGTTGGTGTCCATGTCCCCTTTGGAATACTATCTCTCCTCACGCCCACAAAGCACGATCCATTGTCAGATAGTATGGATGCAGGACGACCAAAGACTTCAATGGCCTACCTTAAAACTCTCACAGCATTCAACCCGGTTGCTTCCTTGAAGACACCATAACCGGTGATGCATCGTGAGGCATCATCCAGATAGGTGATCAGGTTTAGATCCCTCATACGAGGGTCCTTCATGACATGCCAGTCTGTGTGCCACATGGCGTTTGAGTACTTACGCTCAAATTTCACCCACTTTCGTTTTTTAGACTTTGCCGGGCACGATTCTACCAATCCATGTTTTTTCATTATACTATATACGCTGCGCCCGCTTATGTTTTTGTTCGCTAGTGCCTTGGTGACACGCCCAACTCCGGAACCGCCGCTTTTGCACTCGGCTAGTACCAATTCGACTTCCTCATCTGATATTGTCTTGGTAGCAGGACGTCCTCTTCTACCCATGGTTGGCAGCTGGCCGGTGTTTGTATACTTAGCCCAGAGACGTCGTACGTGGCGTGTGCTAATACCCATATTCTTTGCTATAATGAGATTGGAAGTACCCTTCTTTTTCTCACGTATGATATACTTGATTTTGTTATCATCCAGCTTGATCTGCATCAAACTACGTGGTTTATACAGCTTAATGAAGTCACGTAATGTACGCCTGATCCGGGGCGGACATAATTTTGTTACAATACAATAGTTTCAGCATGCCAGAACATACATCCATCAACAAAAGTCTGAGCCAAAAGCATAGTATTATTCTACGTAACTCATGACGCGAATGACTCTTCTTACAATCTATCTTTCTATTCAGATTAAACCAAAAATAGTCTGTATGGGTTAGAAGTTACGTATTGTGGATTTGCGCAAGTTGTAACGGAATACTATATTATAATATGATATATTGATACTCTGGCCACATGTATACTGCGCAGATAGTGTATGTGTAGTTGCCATCATGATATCAAAAATTTATTTTGTATGGCCTGCATTTATGATGGTTTTTATACGACCATTGAGGCGACACTATGTGAGTATAAAAGTAACTGAAATCTACATATACATACTCAGCTGTCCTCATAATGGCAGGTGTTATGTATGAATGTGGGTTTTGTGGGATTAGGCAAACTTGGCCTTCCATCAGCTTTGGCTATAGAGTCTAAAGGACACACTGTTGTAGGATGTGATATTAACCCCAAGATCAAAGAATATGTGGAGACTAGAAAGATACCTTATCTGGAAGCAGGTGTACCCGAACTTATTGCAAAGACAAATCTAAAAGTACTTTCGCTGGCCGAAGTGTTACAAAAGTCTGATATAGTGTTTGTACCTGTCCAGACTACTCACGATCCACTATATGAGGGCATTACAAAACTTCCAGAGAGTACGGCAGACTTTAACTATGAGTATCTCAAAGCCGCATGCATCTCTATATCCGAAGAGTTAGAAAGACTAGGGGAAGACCGCATTGTGATTATAATATCTACTGTCTTGCCTGGTACAATACAGCGGGAGATAAAACCACTGCTCTCCAATCGAGTAAAACTATGCTATAATCCATTTTTTATTGCAATGGGCACTACAATACATGACTTTCTAAACCCAGAGATTGTTCTGTTTGGAGTGGATGACTCCGAAGCAGTTGCAAAGGCAAAAGAGTTCTACAAGACAATTACCGATGCGCCTTTCCATGAGATGTCCATAGTTAACGCCGAACTTGTAAAAGTCAATTATAACACGTTCATCACAATGAAGATCAACTTTGCAAATAATCTGATGGAGGTCTGCGACAAAATGAAAGATGAGGGTGCAGATGTCGATGTTGTGATTGATGCACTATCTGATTGCAACCATAGAATAATTAGTCCAGCATACATGCGTGGCGGAATGCCAGATGGCGGCGGCTGCCATCCACGTGACAACATTGCATTAGCAGACTTTGCTAGACGCCACAACCTATCCAACGATATATACACAGAAGGTATGATGGTCAGAGAACATCACATAAGGTGGTTTGCAGACATGATGAAAGAGTATGGTCTACCCAAAGTTATCTTGGGAAAATCATACAAGCCTGAGACCAACTTGACGGTGGGAAGTCCCTCTCTTCGACTGTATAATGAACTTGTAGATGAGAACACATCTGTCAACATATGGGACCCGCATGTGGACGTAGATGCAGACTTCACAAAAGAACCTGCAGTATTCTTTATTGGCACTAAACACGAACACTTTCAAAACTTTGAGTACCCTCATGGTAGTGTGGTGATAGATCCGTTTGGCTACATTCATGATCGTGATGGAATAAAGTTGATCCGGGTGGGCCGACAACAATGATTTTACGGTTGGGCTATTTATGAGGATACTACTAATTGGTGGACTTGGATACATAGGCTCCACAGTAGTAGAGACCATACGTGCATCCAAGAGCCGCGATACAGTAACGATACTAGACCCGTTAATGTTTGATGTGGAACCAAATTACTTCCACCGGGCCTTGAGTGATGACAGATTCAGGTTTATCAAGGGTGATGTGGCAGATATGCGTTTGACATGGGATCTGGTAAACCGTCACGATGTGATTGTATACATGGCATCCTTGACTATGCCCGCGACGGCCAAAGAACCTGAAGAGGGAATATTTGTCAATCGATACATGGCAGAGGTTGTGGGTGACTGCTGCTCCAAACTGGGCAGACACATGATCTTTATGAGTACGTGCAGCAACTATGGTGTATCTGAGAAACCCGTTGATGAAGACGGAGATCTCTTTCCTGTCTCGATGTATGCTAGAACCAAAGTAGATGCAGAGAGGTATCTATTGAATAGCGTTCCCAACATAACCATCCTTCGATGCGCCACAGCCTATGGGGTAGGGGCGGGAAGGACTAGGTGGGATGTACTGTTCAATGACTTTGTACAGAGAGCCATATCCAAGAAGGTTATTGATGTCTTTCAGCCAAATGCATACAGGCCCATCTGTCATGTAGGCGATATATCTGAAGCCATATGTATGGTGGCCGCCTTACCAGTATCATGTGGGCCGTCCATATACAACGTGGGCAGTAATGCCCAAAACTACACCAAGATGGAGTTGGCACGTATAGTGGCAGATAGCACCGGAGCTGAGATAGAGATAACAAAGAGCGATGATGACCGAAACTACAGAGTTGACTTTGAAAAGATACACAAGAATCTAAACTATACACCACAATACACACCAGAAGCTGCCCTACAACCACTAATAGAAGAACTGCACAAAACCAAAGATGCGCCCCTGAAGATAGATCTCAAAGAGGCTTGAGGGTGATGGGCGATAACGTCATACCACAATTTGTTCCATACTGGGACAGAAGCGAAATAGATGCCGTATCTGATATATTGGAAAACTCGAACTATCTCAACGAACATAAAACCGTGCGCGAATTTGAGCGGGCATTTGCAGAGAGTGTGGGGGCAAGATACTGTGTAGCCGTAACCAGTGGGACTGTGGCTTTGTACTGCGCCATACTGGCAACATCCATGAGAGGAAAGGTGAAAGTACCCTCACATGATGGCATATTCGTCTTCAACTCACTGTTATCGGTGGGCGCCACGCCTTTGGTATCGGATGTAAACCAGCAGGGTTTGCTGGACTTGTCTGTCCCGGATGGCACAGAATCTGGAATCGTGGTTCATGCCAATGGCAGGATTGCTCCCCTAATACATGATATAGAAGACTGCGCACAGGCCATCACACATCACACTAAAGATTGTATCAGTACGTACAGCTTTGCATCCACCAAACATATCACTACCGCTGGACAAGGCGGGGCCGTCTGTTGTGACTCTAAGGATGTCTTTGACGCACTAGTCCGACTCAAAGATCATGGAAGAAACGATCGTCAGTCCCTCAAACCAATGTCAGACAACTATGACACTTGGGGGATGAACTTTAAGATGACTGAGGTACAGGCGGCTTTTGGTTTGGCTCAACTACGGACATTACCTGCGCGCATGCGCCGACTCCAGCAGATATTTAGTATATATCAGGATACTCTGGGCGACAAGGTATATTTTGATGATGAGACTCCCAAGTGGTATGTGGACATATTCACGCCCCATGCTCCAAGAATTACCGAACAACTCAAAAAAAAGAAGATACACTGTCGCTTGTATCCAAGACCGCTCCATTTACAAAAGGTGGCATCATCGTATGTTGATGAGTCTGAATTTGAAAACACCGAAAGACGTCACAGAAGAGGACTCTATCTGCCTTCTACCACCAATATGTCGGATGAGGATGTGATGTATGTGGCCCAGGAGGTAGTGCATGCCATCCCTTGAATACAAAACCATTGCGCAGAGGATAGAAGAGTTCATCAGCAAGCAGGTGTCTGATGCAGGAGCCGACGGCGCGATATTTGGACTCAGTGGTGGTATAGACTCAGCGGTCACTGCTTATCTCTGCGGTAGGGCTCTAGGCAGTCATAGGTGCATGGCCTTGATTATGCCAAACTCAGCGTTCACTCCTTCATCTGAGACGGCAGACGGCATACTTGTAGCTGAAAGCATCCCTATACAACACAAAATAATACAGATTAGCCCTATTTCGGAAGCTGTTATACAAGACGACACACTAGAGTCAACATTCGATAAAAATCATAAACTGATGCAGTATGCGATTGGAAACATGAACGCCCGTCTAAGAGCTGTACTGTTGTATTATGAGGCACAAAAACGCAACTATCTGGTGGTGGGCACAGATGACAGAAGCGAACACATGATAGGTTACTTTACAAAGTATGGGGATGGTGCATGCGATATTCTGCCAATAGCTGGCCTTTACAAGACTGAGATTTGGGAGCTGGCCAAGTTTCTAGGCGTACCCTCTCAAATTGTAGACAAAGAGCCCAGCCCCCATCTGTGGCCAGAACATGTGGCATCCGATGAACTAGGTCTAGACTATGCCAAGATAGACTTAATTCTGCAACATATACGTGATGATGCTTTTGCAATATCATCCAAACTGGGCATAAGCCAAGACAAGGTGGAACGTATACTCGACCTCCATGAGTCCAGCGAACACAAACGCTGCTTACCCCCCATGGCATACCTGCATCAAGAGTCGGATGATGTCATACCGGCAATGCACAAACCACCTAGTCCAGTAAAGAGCTCCCGGCCTTGGGGATATTTTGAGAGGTTTACTCTGAACAGACTATCTACTGTCAAACTTATCCATATCAGACCTGGTGCATCCCTCTCTCTACAACTACATGATAGACGCTCCGAGTTCTGGAGGGTCATCTTGGGTGGTGTGACGGCTGTGGTGGATGATAAAACAGTCAAACTACATCCTGGAGATGAGCTCTTTGTACCACCGGGATCAGTTCATCGACTAACCGGCGATAAAACGGATGGCGCTCAGATACTTGAGATAGCAATCGGTGATTTTTCAGAAGATGATATAGTCAGACTTGACGATAGGTGGGGCCGTAAGTAATGTTGCGTACTGTAAACACCCTAATCACGATTAGGGATGGCACAAATCTGCAGTATATGCTAATGCATAGACTAACAAAAATATCTATCATATACAGGCAAGCGGTGAGACACAAATGAAACAGTTCAGTATTGTGATGCTTTTTCGGGACACTCTTCGTGAACGAAAGTTTGCAGAAAAATCCATACCCTCCGCAATAAAACTAAATCCCAGCGAGATTGTAATTGGAGTGGATGCGCCAGCGGCAGGATCTTTTTTAGCTCACATACATAACATATGCAAGCAAGAATCGTTCGACCATATTAGAATAATGGAGGTGTACCAGTCTAATAAATGGAATTTTCAGCTGGCCAATGTTATATGGCATTGCTACAAAGCATGCTCGTATGATATCATATTAGCATCCGACGTCGACACTACTCTTTTACCTGCGGTCCTACGAGGATATGACATGATAAACGGTCATAGTAAAAATGCAGTCGTCTCTTTCACCAAGAGACTCTTGATAAAAACTCCTAGTGATCTTATACGACACATATCGTATCGACTACGTATTAGAGTTTCAACATGGACATTTTCTGGAGTCTATTGGTTGTATAGGCCCTACTACTTTGAGGATGTAGATCTTGCAGGCATGCAGTCCATTACAAATGGTATAGATACCTATATGGTGGACAGGATTATGTCTGTTGGCAGACACAAGATTGTAACACTCAAAGATATAGGATCCATAAGTATGGATTATCAAAACGAGGACTATCCGTGGCGACAGTTCCAAGACGGTATATGGTACGGCGCGAATCGCAAGACGTTCAGACGTTCACGTGTATCATCTCCGGGCAGCTCTGCAATTAGACGTGCAATATCAAGAGTACTTGATTTGAATCCAAGCCTTGCTATTCTGATAAAGGTTGTGGCTTATCAACACCCTTGGCTATTAAGAGGATATTTGTGGGCAATAATGCATCCTAAGCATGTCGCTGTCTCTGTTGCGCGCGACTCTACTTTTTATGATTGGGGTTTGACCGGATCAAAGTTCATAAAAGACTTGCACGACTGGAGCAAGATGGGGAGGACCGGTACTGGATTTGGTTGAGATAGTCGGCAAGTTCAACGACATACATGATTCAGCGGTGATAGATGACAGTGCTCGTATATGTGGTTGGTGTTATATCGGTGAGGATGTGATTATAGGAGAGAATTCCGTCATAGGAAACTTTTGTGAGATCAACTCTGGAACCAAGATTGGAAGTAATACACTGCTTAACTCATACTGTCTACTGAACAGTGACACTGTAGTGGGTAGTGATGTAATCCTTGGGGCAGGAGTTCTGACGGCTGATGAAAAGTACATGACCGCAAGAACCACAAACATCACAAAGAAACCGTGTGTGATAGGTGATGATTGCCGTATAGGACAGGGATCAAGCCTCGTGTGTACAAGACTCGGAGATCATGTCTCTATCGGCGCCGGCTCGATAGTTCTAGAACCTGAGATAAAATCCTATGAAGTTTGGGCGGGGGTACCGGCAAAGTTTCTTAGACGAATTACAGACTATGAACTCTCCATATAACACATCAGCGATATTAGACTATATTATAATATGTTGTACTTCTAATGTAAGTACGATATTAATAACCACATCCTAAATTTCATGATGATATTATTGTCTTACCCAAATGTTCTACACATATGGAATACAAACAATATCCAGTCAGAATTGACGTATTTCATGGGGGATGGTCATCAAGTCATAATGAGGAGGATGTTTGACCATTATCGCATGGTGGAGATATGTAAAAATGTAATAGAGACAGACTTTCCGTTCGGGCCTAATAAATTGGATATTATGTGGTTTTATCTGAGAATGTGTAAAGTTGCCTCGGCGTGGACATATTACATGTTCATAATGATAATGTTATGAAACGACTACGCCGTGTAGTGTTAACACCATACATACTGCACTATCATGGTTCAGATGTTAGAGGTTCATTCCCAGCTAGTAGGACTCCATTGGAGGAAGGCGCCAAGGCCCTAATAGTTGCGACTCCTGACTTACTTGAATATGAGTTTGCCAAGAAACCACACTATCTACCAAACATAATAAACACAGAATTGTTTGCCCCCGTGACATTCCATCCAACAATCGTGGACTAATCAACCTGACACCCAATCAAGATATGCAAGATACTATGTCCCGCCTGCGTGAATATGGATTCGGGGATGTAGAGTGGAATGTTGTACAACGTGAATATGACACTACCAAGCGTCAGCGCAGGGTCATGTACAAGGATATGCCTGCTTATCTATCTCAATACGAGTATTATAGTGGCCTAGGATGGGACGGGGCAGAAGGTATTTGGCCTCAGGCTGATTCAAGGACTGCCTTGGTGTGTATGTCTCTGGGCGTAAAGGTCGTGCGGTATGATGGGTCGGTATCCAGTAGATTGCCAGATATGCACAGTTCAGAGAATGTCGTTCCAAAGTTACGTGCCATATATGATTCGGTGATGACATAGGCAATAGTGGAAACTCATTATATGAACTGCTTTTGTATAAAATATCATTAATAGTGTTTCTACATAGAATCCTAGACTCTGCAAATTGTCTTTCATTACAGTGTACATCAACTTTATGATATAGTTGGGAAAATGAACGTATTTTCATTTAGTCGTAAAATGGCGAATTATGAAATAATGTTTTCATGATATATAACAATATAAACAATTATGCCCCACCTACCCTGTGGGAACACACACACATGTAGTGATTGGAGTGTTGGCAATTATGGCGGCGGGCTTGTTGCCTGGTGCCGCTGGACAGGTAAATCCAGTAATTGAAAACCCATTACCCGTCTCAGCCGTGTTTGACGAATCGGAGGGATTTAGCGCCCTAGATGGGGCAGATCACGTTGAGGTGTTCGAAAAAGAGGGGCGAATATATGCCATAGTGACTGCATTGGGTGGTGATGGGGTACAGATCATGGACATTACCAACCCGATGCAGCCCGTTCCAGTCTCAGCCGTGTTTGACGAATCGGAGGGATTTAGCGCCCTAGAGAGGGCACATGGTGCGGGAGTGTTCGAAAAAGGGGGGCGAATATATGCCATAGTGACCGCATGGGATGATGATGGGGTACAGATCATGGACATTACCAACCCGATGCAGCCCGTTTCAGTCTCAGCCGTGTTTGACAATTTCGAAGGGTTCGGCGCTCTGAATGCGGCAAATTATATTGAGGTGTTCGAAAAAGAGGGGCGAATATATGCCATAGTGACCGCATGGGCTGATGGTGGGGTGCAGATCATGGATATTACAAACCCTGCGCAACCGGCCCCCGTCTCAGCCGTGTTTGACGAATCGGAGGGATTTAGCGCCCTAGAGTGGGCGGATGATGTGAAAGTATTCGAAAAAGAGGGGCGGATGTATGCTATAGTGGTTGCATGGGCTGATAATGGGGTACAGATCATGGACATTACCAACCCTGCGCAACCGACCCACGTCTCTGCCGTGTTTGATGAGTCAGGGGGATTTAGCGCCCTGGATGGGGCAAATTATATTGAGGTGTTCGAAAAGGGAGAGCGGATATACGCCATAGTGACCGGACGTGATGATAACGGAGTACAGATCATGGACATCACCAACCCAATGCAGCCCGTTCCAGTCTCAGCCGTGTTTGATGAGTTAGGAGGGTTCAGCGCCCTAGATACGGCAAATGATGTGGAGGTGTTCGAAAAAGGGGGGCGAATGTACGCCATAGTGACCGGACGTGATGATAGTGGAGTACAGATCATGGACATCACAAACCCAGCGCAGCCAGTTCCAGTCTCGGCCGTATTTGATGAGTCAGGAGGGTTCAGCGCCCTAGATGCGGCAAATGATGTGGAGGTGTTCGAAAAAGAGGGACGACTCTATGCTATAGTGGTTGCATGGGATGATGATGGAGTACAGATCATGGACATCACAAACCCAGCGCAGCCAGTTCCAGTCTCGGCCGTATTTGATGAGTCAGGAGGGTTCAGCGCCCTAGATGAGACAAAGGGCGTAGCAGTGTTCGAAAAGGAGGCACGACTCTATGCCATAGTGGTTGCATGGGCTGATGATGGAGTACAGATCATGGACATCACAAACCCAGCGCAGCCAGTTCCAGTCTCGGCCGTATTTGATGAGTCAGGAGGGTTCAGCGCCCTAGATGCGGCAAATGATGTGGTAATATTCGAAAAGGAGGAACGATTCTATGCTATAGTGATCGCACGGTATGATAACGGGGTACAGATCATGGACATCACAAACCCAGCGCAGCCAGTTCCAGTCTCGGCTGTGTTT
The DNA here is from genome assembly GCA_965219765.1 of Nitrosopumilaceae archaeon. Lineage (GTDB taxonomy): Archaea > Thermoproteota > Nitrososphaeria > Nitrososphaerales > Nitrosopumilaceae > VYCS01. The sequence continues at coordinate 169,935 of CBDCOI010000001.1, read as the reverse complement.
AACAACTTCGAAGGATTCCGCGCCCTATATGGAGCATATGCTGTGACGGTGTTCGAAAAGGGAGAGCAGATGTACGCCATAGTGACCGCACGAGATGGTGATGGAGTACAGATCATGGACATCACAAACCCAGCGCAGCCAGTTCCAATCTCTGCTGTGTTTGATGAGTCAGGAGGGTTCAGTGCCTTAGATGGGGCAGGTTATGTGGAGGTGTTCGAAAAGGGAGAGCGGATGTACGCCATAGTGACCGCATGGTATGATAACGGGGTACAGATCATGGACATCACAAACCCAGCGCAGCCAGTTCCAGTCTCAGCTGTGTTTGATGAGTCGGAGGGATTCAGCGCCTTAGATACGGCAAATGATGTGGAGGTGTTCGAAAAGGGAGAGCGGATGTACGCCATAGTGACCGCATGGTATGATAACGGGGTACAGATCATGGACATTACGCCACCTGCTTCGGACCATTTGGAGCCCCTTATCCGCGCCATATATGATACGACAACTGCCCGATTGGTACTCTTGTTCTCAGATCCGGTAATCACAGTAGAGCCTGGCAACATCTCCCTCATACGTGATGTCGGAGATGTGCAGAACGGTATGGTCACCTTATCTGGTGCAGAACTACACACAATAAACGGTCAATCTCGCAGCCACACATTGTCGTTTTCCATAGGCAATCAGACCCATGTTGGTATTCTGGAGGCCGTAGGTTCTGGAGATGGCATACTGCTAACCATTGGCGCCGGGGCGATATACATAGCAGATGGATTCACCGATATTTTATCATACAGCAACCAGCAGCCTCCTGTGTTTGTAGATGTGGAGGTATTACAATGACGGTGACACCCAAGCGGAGCTGTCCACACTTTCCGCGCTAATTTACGCTTAAATTTCTACAAAATTCAGAAGGTGGATATGTGTCAATTAATGCTTAAGGTACCTTATGTGCTAGGCGTGAATGGTTCCTCAGACTCGACCTAGAACTGTTTGTGAAGAAATTAATCATCTAGTAAGCCCTAACTTCAGTGACTATATAATAATAGTACGATGTATTGGCATATTGACCCATAACAACAGACAGTCGTACCATGGTATCTTGATCGTGTGTAACAGCTTTGCTGTATGTGCTCAATAATAGATTTGGGGCTTTAATTACCAATAATGGATATTTTAGACTATTTGTTGGTATCAAATACTAACCATTGGTGATTTATGGTATTTCAAAAAGCGAAACAGTTAGAGTCTTTGATATTTTGTGTGCGTCTATTTTGGCATGTATTATACACGTAGATGAAATGCTCCATCTATGGCTACTGCCAAAAATATGATTGTCAGATATGGGGCAGTCACCTTGTATGCCCGCCAGGCAAAGTCGGATGTGGGGTTTTGTGTCAGTTTATAGTGGTATAACAACATGAGGCCTCCAGAGACCGATGCTATGCCTAGATATAGCAACCCCATACCAAACATGTACAACATTAAAGAGTATGGAACCAGTATCAGTGTGTTTGCCAGTATATACTTGGAGGTGCGCCTCATGCCTATCACTACCGGCAACATGGGAACATTTGCCTGTTCGTACTCGTCGCGAATCTTCATGGCCAAACACCAAAAGTGTGAGGGTGTCCATACAAATACCAAAAACCCCACCAAAAACCCCAACAAATCCAGTGTACCTGTGGCCGCTGACCATCCTGCCCAGGATGCCGCACTACCGGCTATGCCTCCTATAACTATATTTGATGTGTTCAGCCGCTTCAGCCAGACTGTATATATTATAACATATGAGAATATTCCCAGTGCTATGAAGAAGGCAGATACCACATTTATCAGAAAGTATCCGTATATTACAGAGGCACAACTTAATGCCAATCCATAGACCAGTACGGTCTTGGCAGATATGCGTCCGGCAGGAATGGGACGTGTACTGGTACGAGTCATTTGAGGGTCTATGTCCCGATCATAGTAATGGTTGAGGGCACTACTTCCAGCAGATGCAAGTGCACCTGCAACTACAATATGCAGATATGTCATGTATGTTATGTCTACCGGGTCTGGTGAGAGTTGGCTGGCACCATACAGTGATGCTACCGCTGTAATCACCAATAATACTACAATTCGAGGCTTTGAAACTTCTAGGATATCTTTGAGTGCCAATTAAAGCATTATGTTATGTATATACATTTAATTTCTTTGGAATTGTGACATCTTCGGTACATGATACATGAGATGAAACAGCCTGTGTTTCCACAGATGTTGACGGTGAGCCGCCATTCTGAGAAACTCCATTGAGCTGTCCTTTATTGGTCGAACTGTACGGCCCAACCTTTGGACAACCTGTGCCAGCCATCACGTTATTAACACTTGGAGTATGTGTACAAGTGCCAAGATGCATCCTTCCTCTTAAGACCATTCCGGCCTTGTCTTGCAGTGAATAAATGGACTGCGCCCGGCTTTATGCCATTTGGATGCAGCCTGCTAGGCTTTGCGTATCGGTGGCCGACCCCTATGCTCTCCGGTTATGATATAATTCACTGAATCACTCATGAATAGGGCATGATCCGCTATGCGCTCTAAATATCTCAAAACAAGGGCTTCGGCCATGGCACATTTTGTGTCTTTGGAGTTTATCAGGGACAGCATCCTTTCACGATATATGATGTCCACCATTGCTTCCTGTTCTTGTATGTGTCTTGCCTTGTCCAGATTTAATGTGGCAAATGAGAGTATGGCATCTTTCACCATCCTCTCGACCAAAACGAACGAATCATTCAGATGTGTACGAACACATCTGCGCAGATCGCCAAACGAGTCACGAATCAATGTTATATCATAAGCATATCGACCAAACCGCAGAAAGTCATAAGATATCTCTATGGATGAACGTGTGAATCGAAAGTCTTGCGCAACTGGTTGATATTTTAAGAGTATCTCAAAGGTTAGGTTTCCAACCTCAAAGTATTTTTTACTTATCAGGTCTGATATCTTTAGAGCCTCACTACTGGTATTGGTTCCTGCAACAAATGACTCTGTCGCCAAAGACATAATCTTGATGTCCAAAGTCCCCATCTCGCTTAATGCAAACGAGAGTTTCTTTAGAGATGGATCTATGAGCCGTACCATTTAACCGAATTGGCCTTGGACATATTTAGCAGTTAGTTTGTCAACTGGCCTCTCAAAGACCTGTTTTGTCTTTCCATGTTCGACAAGCTTTCCAAGATACATAAAACCAGTATAGTCCGAGCAACGGACTGCCTGTTGCATGTTGTGCGTCACTATGATTATGCAATAATCTTTTTTGAGCTCTTCGATGGTCTCTTCAATCTTTTGTGTGGCTATGGGGTCTAATGCAGAGGCAGGCTCATCCATCAGCAGTACTTCGGGTTGTATGGCCAAGGCTCTAGCTATACACAGGCGTTGCTGTTGACCGCCTGAAAGTTCCATGGCAGGCTTCTTCAATATGTCCTTGACCTCCTCCCATAGATACGCCATATTTAGACAGTCCTCTACTATCTCATCTAGAATGTCCTTGTTCCTGACCCCGTTCAACTTGACTCCCGCCACCACATTATCGTATATACTCATTGTAGGAAATGGGTTGGGTTTCTGAAATACCATTCCTACTTTTCTGCGGTGGTATATGGGATCAATTCTTTTATCATACAAGTCAGCACCATCCAGTAACACGCGCCCTTCCACCCTGGCATCTGGCGTCATATCGTGCATACGATTTAAGCATCTCAGATATGTGGTCTTGCCGCAACCAGACGGTCCTATGAGTGCAGTTACAGACTTTTCAGGAAACGCCAGCGTGAGGTCTTGAACCGCATGTGTCTTTCCATAGTATATGTTGATGTTCTCGGTTCGCATCTTGTATCTGGTCTGTGGTTTATCTATTGTTGTGATTGTGGCACTTCTGTCTGTCATTACAGTACTCATCCTCTCATCCAACACCTCTTAACCTCTTAATACCCCTCTTAACCCTTTGCCGCTTTTGTCCCTCAGAAAGAAGTAGCGTACACCCAGATGTATGGCAAATATGATTATTACCAGCGTAAGTGCAGCCCCCCACCCGGCAATTCGGGCCTCATCGTATGGCTGTAGTGATAGGCGCCATATCCTTAAGGGTAGAGCATCAGTCGATGAGTCAAACCCACTAAAGAATATGTTACTGCCTAGAATTGTCATTATGAGAGGTGCGGTTTCGCCTCCCACCCTAGATATGGACAGCAGCACTCCAGTCAGTATGCCTTTCTTTGCTTGTGATAGTACTATACGCAGTGTGATTACCATCTTTGATAACCCTAAAGCCGCCCCCGCCTCACGATATGTCCATGGGACCATACGGAGAGCCTCTTCGGTGGATCTGGCAACTATGGGGAACATTATGAACGACAAGGCTATGGCTCCCGCCCAAACTGTATAGTATCCCAAAGTCAGTACAATTGCCAAAAATGCAAATATGCCCAACACAATGGAGGGTACCTGCATAAAGACATCCATAAAGAATCGAATCTGCTTGGCAAAACGACTATTCCCACCATACTCTGATAGATATATCCCACCCATTATTCCAATGGGAAGTCCAATCAAAGATGTCAGGGCTATTATAATTACAGTGCCTTGTATGGCGGGCCCTATGGATATCTGACCTGCTCCCACGGCTCCGGGTTTACCTGTCAGAAACTCCCAGTTTAGCGCCGGCACGCCACTATACACTGCCGTCCCTAAAATCCATATCAGAGGTATTATTGCCATAAGGGCGCAGACTATCACAGTGCCCACTACAATCTTATCCACCCAAAGACGTCTCCTTACATTGGACTTGAACATGGCTCGTATCTCGGCACGCTTCTGTTGCCGATCTGTATACGTCAATGTATCGGTCCCTCGTTGACCTTTACCATACGGGCCACCAAAAAGTGGGCGGCGACATTTATGCTCAGCCCCACTGCCAGTAGGATCAGTCCAATACCTATGAGCGCGGCCGGGTGTAAACTTACCGGCGATGCCTCAATGAACTCGTTGGCTATTATGCTGGGCATGGTCTGACTGGAGTCAAACAACGATTGAGGTATGGCTCGTAAGCCTGTCGTATTTCCAATCAACATGGTGACTGCCATCGTCTCCCCCACGGCCCTACCTAGTCCCAACATGGATGCCCCCAACAGGCCCGTCTTTGAGTACGGGAATATGGCCATACGAAACATTTCAAATGTGGTGGAGCCTAACATGTATGCTGCCTCTCTCTGTTGTTGAGGAACTGCCATCATGACCTCACGAGATATGGATGATATGGTGGGTATGATCATTATGGCCAGTATTATACTGGCAGTCATTATGTCTAGACCAAAAGGCGTTCCCCCAAACAAGAATATGGAGTCGCCGAACATGTCGTGTAGTGGCTTTTCCACCAAATCCCTAAAGTATATTCGAAACACAAACAGCCCCCACAGCCCAAACACCACACTGGGAACCGCTTCTATGAGTTCTACCAGATATCCCAATGGCTGTCCAATCTTTTTTGGGATTATCATTACCAACATTGCTATACCTATACTTAGTGGAAATCCAATGGCAAGCGCAATGGCACTGGTTATCAGTGTACCTAATATGTATGGGAATGCTCCAAACGACTCCCTTCCAGGCACGGGATTCCAGTCTGTACCGGTGATGAATCCGATGCCCTCCTCCTCCCAAATGGGCATGGACTCTATCCCTAACTGTAGTACTATTATGAGTATTACAGCTAGAACGTAGGCCCCCGCCGCCGCTGCAGCAAATTTGAATATCTTATCTGAGAGTAGCGACCTCTTCTCCTTTTCATCCCGCTTGAACCACTGCTTTGCCATTACGGTGAATTGTGAATGTGAAAATATGTGGAATACATAAATAGATTACACAGTACATACTCCTCTATGTTATCTATATAGAATACCTGTATAATATAAGATACGCCTGTGAAATAATGTGGGCTACACAAAGCAGACAAGAAAGTTACAAAAGAGTGGCGGCTCAACATATGTAGTATCACTTCCCCGTGATTGGGTGATGAAGATGAATCTAAATTCCGGTGATGATATATTGATGTCCGTAAATGTAAACAACTCTTTAACCATACATCCTGATGCCCATAAAGCGGATCATAAGCAGGCCATCGCAGTTGTGGGTCCCAAGGACTCGAATGAGTCCATTAGACGTAAGGTGGTGGCAATGTATCTGGCCGGTTATGACTCCATCAAAATAACGGCAAAAGGCATACGCTTGGGCCCAGGTCAATTGAATACAGTGCGGGCATTTGCCCGCTCCTCAATGGTAGGTACAGAGATAATTGAGTCTAGCCCGGAATTTATAACAATTAAAATTCTTACACGCCTGCCCGAATTGACGTTTTCTACAGGCCTACTTAGAATGTGCAACATGACCGTGGAGATGCATAAAGAGGCATTGGAGGCGGTAATGGCAAAGGATGAAGAGTATGCCAAAGAGGTGGTGAAACTTGATGATGAGATAGATAGGTTCACGTTTTACATGATGCGCAATCTGAACATGGCTGTCGGTGATGCCAATGTAATGCAAGAGATGTCGTTGGGTGGTCCGAGAGACTGCATGCATTACAGAACCGCAATTTCACGTGTAGAGCGGGTGGCAGACCATGCAGTACTTATAGCCAAAAAGGTCAAGTTCCTCTCCGAAAGTGTAAATCCTGAGATTATGACTAGAATGCAGGATCTCTCCGGATCTGTAATGAGTCTGTTCGAATCATCTGTAAGTGCACTAGTGGAGTCTGATTATGTGGCAGCTGAAGAGGTATCTGGACGTATTCCTCACATATATGTAATTCAAGAGGAGCTTATGATGTCCATAAAAAAGTCATCTCCGAATGTGACTGCTATAAAATTCATACTAGACAGTATTCGGCGTTCTTTGGAGTATACTGCAGATATAACCGAAGTGGTGATGGATCTAAATATTGAAAAGGTAATCGATGTGAATCTTCCACATAAAGTAGTTGATGCGGTGGCCCGATAGATATGGAGATATGGTAAACTTCTCTACTATTGTTGCAGACCTCCAAGAGGCATTACAACACGACATGCCGCAGATAAGGTTTCTGTTGTTGAAGAATCCTGCCATGGCATATACTCGTATAGTGGAGATAGGTCGTGATGTGGGCTTAAAGTATGGCATACAATTGATTGTAAACTTTCCCCACGAGGGGAAGATAGAGAAGTTTGATATGTATGGGAAGCAAGATCTCAGCTTGATAATAGACAAGGAGCGTCGTAACTTTCCCATATCCAGAAGTATAGTGAAAGATAAGGCCAAAGAAATATTTGGTGATGTCAAAGTTGAGGATGCTTATATGTATGAAGGCAAGGAGGGAGCTCGGGTCTGGACTCTGAATGGCAAGATAGACATACTGCCCCACTCCCTTCATATATGGACTCACTTTGATGATGATGTCATGTTATACTGTGATTGGCTTTTAGAGAACGTGTATCAACTGTAACTTAGTCGGACAGTTGGGATAACAGGGACTTTGCCTCTTCGTGTTCGGAGTCTATCTTTAGTATCTGCATGCAACATAATACTGCCTCCTGAGGTTGCTTGAGCGCCAGATGTACATTGGTCTTGAGCATAAGGGCTTCTATATCGTCATGCTGAAACGTAATGGCAGATTCAAAGTAGGGCAAGGCTCGAGCTGGCTCCTCAAGTATGTAGTATATGCTGCCCATTATAAATAAAAAGTCATGATCTTCGGTGTATCTCTCTTCTATGGATTTGCCAAACTCCAAGGCTTCAGTGTATTCGCCCCTCTGAACCATCTTTCGTAGCTTTCTCTTTGGATATGTGAGTGAAAAGGGCAACTATGAGACTCGCAGTATGCCGTTTTGAATCAGGAACTGTAATCCCTGAACGAATGACTCATCATCAATGGAGCCTTCCGCCCACCACATTGCCGTATTTTTAATCCAGTCTGGTATGGCTCCACCTGTACTATCGCCCGTCGACTCTGTGGGTGGTATGGACAGTATGCCGTTTTGAATCAGGAACTGTAATCCCTGAACGAATGACTCATCATCAATGGAGCCTTCCGCCCACCACATTGCCGTATTTTTAATCCAGTCAGGTATTACTGCCACTGGCTTTGCACCAGAATAGACATCTATTGGTACCAAAAGATAGTCTCCTTCTGATGATGGGGGCACTACGCCGTCTTTTGACAGGCCGTATATGTATATCAGATAGTTGGTCATACCGGCCTCATTTACTATAAACTCAATCTCTGCCTGACCTGATGGTGAGTACAGGTATAGTCTTCCCTCATCACTGGATATGGAGCGCTTAGGAGGTGTCAGTGGTTGACCTGATTCGTCCACATCGACCACCCAAAAGTCATACTGGACTTGATTGAGAAATTCAGTATCATCGTACTTTGAGATAAATTTGATTAACATTCTCATGGGACACTCTTCTACGGGTGGGTCTGGACTGTAAAAGACATGTAGTTGGTACTTGAAGAAGTGTGATGGCTTCTTTATGGACTGATCAAGGCCGCCTATGCTCGGACATCCCAACTGTGACTGTTGCTGCGCAGTGGATACGATGCCGGCAAATGGATTTTCAGTCACACCACTTCTGTACTCTTGGAGTTCAAACTCATACTCTCGGGGCGGTATGCCTTCAGATACATGCGTCCATGTGAGCGCCTTTATGGGAAACGGGAATCCGTCCGCGACCCATATTTGGCTGTTGGCTCCACCAGTTCTCCATCCCACTACTACTACATTGTCAAAATGACCGGCAGGTACATCCTGGCCATCTGCTAGTAACTCTTTTGGTAGTATCTGCTCGCCACCTATGTTGGCAATCTTGCCCCAGGATGGCATTGAAAAGTCCTTTGGTTCGTTCGCATTGGCAAACGCAGATAGCCACACCACTGATGATTTGAATGCTCCGATGTATGAACTTAATTCTGGGGACCCTCCTGTGGGCTCTGGCGCTATCTTTCCTAACTCCATCTGGCCGACCGTCACCCTGCTACCATCGTATGCGACAACATGCGCCAACCACTTAGTCTCGGTTCCCACTTGTATATCCTTCTCAATCCATATGTCCATCCTGAACTCTGCGCACTCTTTGTAGTCTACATGACACATATCATAAGAGTAGTAGTCGCCTATCTGCATACCTTCGCCCACATGCCAGTCTCCATCATAGTCCACTCCGCCCTGTTGAAACTGTGCCATGGCCATATCTACTTGGCTTAGCAGTATTGTACAACTAAACAGTACTAGGGTTATTGATGCACACAAATCTACTCTTTTCATAATGTACAAAATACACATCACTAATATTAAGACTTAATGTATTATCGGAACTGGGAAGAAACGCTAACCTGCGTACAGTTGGGAAATTGCTGGCCCGGCGTGAAAATATGGATTTTTGTACATCAGGCATGTGGAGTGGAAATGATGTCTAAACAGCGAAGTAGAAATTGGGGTCGGAGTAGAAATGGAGAGTGATGTATAGTGCGGCGCCTACCTTGTCCCCTACTTTCCACAATCATCAAGATCACAATAACTTGCCAGTTCCATCCTAGGACCTATTCTACTAGGTCACCTTTTTGATATACTATCACAGGTCACCAATTCTTGACAGTTCCCCTGGCGGCCTATGTGATAGCGACCTGTCTGCCTTCTCGTCCCCTATTTTCCACACTATCTCATATCCCTGTAACTTAACAACCCCGTATATTGTTGACTTCAGTTGCCGAAACTACCAAACATCTTACGGCCCACTCAGATGCAGTCCGAGGAAGTCTATGACGGATTCTACATGGTATCCGTGTGATCCCTCATGAACATGATAGTGAAAATTTTCCTCTGCATTATGTAGGGCATAAACGCCCCTCAAAAAATCACCGGTATGATTCGTACTAGCCTCCCAGCCAAACGTTCCCACCTCTTCTCTGCCAAACGACACATACATGGGTTTAGGGGATATAGTTGCAGCGGCATCAGTGGTATCGCAGCAAACAAACTGTCCATTCCCAGCAAGATCGCGTGATATGGGCGAATTTGCATGGCTTGCTAAGCCACTTGCGGTAACCACAGCAGTAATGGCATCAGAGTTTATGACCGCTTGACTTATCGCATGAACGCCGCCCAAAGATAGTCCAACTACGGCTACTTTTTCCATTCCATCATTGTGTATAATGTGGGCTAGAACTTGTGTTATCTCGTCTGTCTGTATGTCATATAGACTAATATCGTACATCGCCAAGCGGTTCATCATTTGGTCGGCCGAACAGATCAGTCTACGTTCATTATCCGGGACATTGTCGCATGCCTGACCAACATCAAACTCGCGCTCACCATACCCATGAAGTTCTATTGTATACACAACATATCCTTCTAGAACCAAGCGTTTTGCTATCTCACTCTGATAGTAGTATAGTGACAGAGAAGATGGTTCTCCTAGAACGTCTAACGCGCCCTGGTTGCCACTTCCGGGTAGTGGAATGCAGTAAGATCCAATATTTTTCGATCTTATTAGCTTAGAAGTAATATTCAAAATCCGGCACTTAGGCGACCTTAACCTGCATGATACCACATATGGTAGGCTCTAGAGATACACTCACACCCAAACCAGGGGCAGAATTGGCCTTGTCCAAAAAACCAAAATTACCGACCTTCTTTGATACTTACGGAGGCACCTGGACCGGCAGGAATGCGCAGGGTAGACACCGGATTACGTTCCTAGTGCTCGCCGGCCCGTCGTCTATGGCGGTCCACGTGCAGTATTGCGCAGCCTCCCCCACGTTGTGGGGCGAACAAAAACCCCATAACATGGCGCTATTATGCAACCATGTTATAACAAACAACCATTGAGAGTAGTTCTGTCTCCTGTGTGTGTTCTCTGAGGGCTCTCACTATGGCTCCAAACCTGTCTTTTATGGCAGAGAAGACGCTCTCTACATTATTTCTACGCGATAATTTGTTGTAGAATGTTCTAGGATGCTTCTCGAAGAACCGTAACATTTGTGCCCTTGCGTTGAATCCCTTTATTGTATAGTTGGATTTTGGCGCAATTATCGGTCTTCTTCCAGAGTCTCGAATTGCATTGCAATTCTTTACTCCCCCATAAATCGCATCTGCCATTACGTCATTTCCATCACCATGCGGCAAGAACCCGACCATCTGTCTTAGTTGTGGCGAGTCACAGGCCAGACCCGGCGTGACTGTGGCAGCACATATCTTGCCATGCAGGGATACTATGACATGTAATTTTTTGAACTGCTTTACGCTGATTTCGCCGTATTTTGCGTTCTCCCAGTCCTCATACTTGGACATACCAAATCCGCTGGAATCCGCAGCTAGTGGACCGTTTGCATCAGGCTTGCCCATCCACGCAATTATACGTTGTAGTACAGCTGGATCTATTTCCGATATACGGAGTTGGTACCAAGATCTGCTGTACCGTCTACTTATTTCGCAGCGTTTTAGGTCGTCGGGATACTTTTTGAGGTGGTTTACCAGGTCCCAGTAGCTTAGCCGGTTACCTATCTTGATGACGGACAGTAAAATGGCTGACACACGCCTGTCACGTACGCCTGGCCGTATGCCCATCAATTCCCGTGCCTTATCTGCAATTTTGCGCATCCATGTATCATGATTGTCCCCCTCAGCTTCACGTTTTTTGTTGTATTTGGACCAGTTTATCTTGGGATCATTTCTCTTCCCTTTTGGGTTGTTCTTACTTCTGTTCCTTTTTGGATTGCCTGCTTTTTTTGATTTTCCATATCTTTTACTCATTTGTTATAATCATAATATATCTATATTACCTTATGATTATATTATTAATCAAACTAGATCTATTAGTAATTAAACATTACTAAACCAATTTTTGGACAAGGCCGGCAGAATTATAAATGTTATATATCAGATAGAATACATATTACATGTCATGTATGGTCAGGCGGCTACTGCCAAACCGGGCGTCTCTGATGTCATGTCCCATATATTACAGGATGTTTTGGTGGGTTGCCGGACACCATCAGGCAGCATGTAATCCATGAGTTTTGGAGGAGCCAACTCGCTATTATTCACAATGCCAGTTATTGTCGCCTTTAGGTCGTCTATCGAGTCAAAGTAGTTGCCTGCCAAGGCGCGCTTGAGATCACGCCACAGCATCTCTATGGGGTTCAGTTGAGGAGTATACTTGGGAAGGAAGATGCGCACCATACCACCATTGGAATCTCTCTCGTACTCGTTCATCGTTTGCGACTTGTGAGACGAGACATTATCCAAAACGACTGCCACATTCCTCACGCCCTCCCTGACCTTGTTCATGAATATCTTGAGGGTCTCTGAGTCGGTCGAATTTACAATGGCGATATGGAACCAACCGTCCCCTAACACGCCCATAAGCCGTACAGACTTTTTTGACCAGCTCATGGGAATGGTCTCATGACCGCCAACTGGCAGCCAGCCATAGCCGTTCCACCCGCCCACCATACATGATGCCTCATCCAGGGCCATTATGACATATCCGAGAATCGCCATTGTTCTAAGACGTTCTCCAGTAGTCTCCTTGAACTCTTTTTGTTCCTCCTCTGAAGCGCTCTTGTGTGGAGCTGGCCTTGACTTGCGGAATGAGTAATCTACATCATGCATCGTACGACGTATGGTGTCGAGACTACACTTCACACCTAATTTTTCGTATATCACACCTTTCATCATCTTGGCCTGCCATCGTTTCCTCTTAAATCCAAACTGTACGGGCGATTTGGACAGCCACCCTTGTATCGTATTCATCATGGCATCACTCAACAATCGAGCTCGGCCAGGAGGCTTGCGGTCATCCAAATCGTTCAAACCTCTATCTCTTCCCCTTACTAACCAGCCGCGTATCGTACCCGGCCGCCTATATAGCTCCTTTGCTATCGTGTCGATGGTCTTGGATTCCTTTCTCTTGATGCATGCCAACAACACGGTCTTCTCCTTACCCTCTTGGAGGTTCGCCATACGCTCTTCCATCTCTTTAATGGTATAATCTGGCATGAACTTGTCACCTTTTTGGATACGTTCTTCCCCCTTTGCCGTGGGTCGTGGGCCATCTTTTGATTTGTCATGGTTAAATACTGTATCCGTGTTATTCTTTTGTGCCGACCTTTTGGGGTTGAACATACCATTAGGTGGCACACTCTTCTTTAAATACTACTTAGTTGATCTAAATTAACTTTGTTGTACAACAAATTTCACCCGCATCCCAACGGAGCGTCGTAACGGCACGATACAATACTGTGAACTGGACCCATATCGATCTTTTTATAACCAATACGGTGCCATCGGCCACTGGAAAAATATTGAGGATCATTGCTGAGTACTACGGGTATCACCAGCACTGCACTCCCCCCATCAGTGAGGTTAGAGTAGGGAGTCAGTCTATAGAATATTACATCATCTGGATAGGATGTTGGCATGGTATACTTGCTTAGAGTGTACCCATCACGCTCCTCGTTGAATATCCTAGTAATGTTGTCATGGTATACTTGGTGTAAAGTTGGTCGTTTCCTGTACTCCTCTAGCACCGGCCCACTCTTCCATTTATAAAAGTCCTCCAACGTTTTCACATGATTACTGTATATGTATGGGAGTACATCCAAATCTTCATAATAGTACGATGGTAGGAATGTATTGGTGTTGGGTGTACCCAACGTTATATACAATAGACGGTCTACAAGATATTCTGGAGGCTTGTCAAATGTACTCAACAAAAAAAGCATCCAAGATACCATAATAATCACAAAAACAGATAGCACATAGAATCCTGTTCTGTATAATCGCTGTGATTGGATCATTATTAAATGACAACAGACGGATTAATAAAATATATCATTCAGTCAACGTGAATATACAATGACAGGTCAATAACATCACATCTACTTTTGTAATATTCTCTACAAAGCTAAAATTGTTTATTTTATGCCGTTTTTACGGGCCAAAATCATCGTACAATAAATAGTGGTTGCTTATTGACCACTATTTGGACAATCACGTCACAACTCACGTAGATTGAACAGATCTTCCCCATGAATCAAATCACTTCTTAAGAAGATCAGATCTCACCCGCCCGTCAGGTGCCCGAATTAACGCCCTCGGCCAGGTGCCTGTAACTTAACGGCCCAAGATTTTGGTATGACAAATATAGAGGGTAGATTATACTGTACATGTTATGTGCGACTGCTCAAAGGTACACCTGTATGAGGTGGAGTTCAAGTTGAACGGTATGGTTGTTGTTCCAGTACACAAGAACTGTGGCTTTGCATTGGGGGAGAAACAGGCAGACAAGCTCCAAAAGGAGCTGGTAAAGTTATGGGGATTTGAAGAATAAATAAAAAGTACTAAACTTAACGATCAGCATTTTTGCATACATCGTTGGGACATGCGCAGTTCACATCACAGTAGCATGAAGCTTGTAATGCGCAATCACATTCTGTACCTGCTTCTAATGCTGCTTGGCAACCACATGCGGGATCTACCATGTTTGTATTATTCTAAAATGTTATTTAAAGTTGCACTACTAAATTTGTGAATTTAAATTTTCTAAAATAAGCTCTATCTCGTGACGTATAAGAGATGTGTCATCCTTGGCCTCTCCCACATCCATGGCAATACCATAAACAAACTCATGATGTGTGGGATTTGTATACATGATGCAGCTTGCCTGATGACATAGGTAATAGTAACAGTCAGCTAGACGCTGCTCCTGTAACAGTATGTCTGTCTTGTACTGTATTATCTCTGCTGACTTTTGTTGATGTATGCCGGTTACGGCCTCACTCATTCTGTTTAATAGCGTTGTAGATGCCCTCTCCATACCCCACATGCCTGATATGCGTGCAACAGTATCTGAGTAATCTTTTACATGCCGAAGATGCTCTAGCGCATGTGTGGATGATACATGATGATTCATTGCAAGAACTGCATCACACAAGTGCATATTGGCACACTTTTGCCAGCAGGTTGCCATTGTTGGTGTATTGGCGTTTTGTGCACGTGCAGTACATACCATGGAGTTGGTCAAACTGATTCTGGCACAGTCACAGAATATTTCGGCTATGCGGGGCTTTATGTTCTGAATTAGCGATGCCAGCATCATTGTATCATCCTGTATTATGTTCATTGTGGAGTATCCTGCTAGAATAAACGACCTTGACTCGTTTATACTGCCATGATGTATTATTATGGTCCGATCATCACAAGTATACACAGTAGACGGTATTGTGACCTCTTCATCAAATATGACTATGTCGTGTATGCACGTGGGATATCCAGTATTGTTGGCATGACAACCTACCAGAGCAATTGGATAACTCCCCAAGTCCGATATAATACGTTTAAGGTTCACTATGTGTGGCAGTTATGTCTACGAACTAAAAAAGCATGATTGTTCTCTTGAACTGTGACACCTCGGTCATATGACAACATGGCCTGCGCGTGAAAGCTAAGGCGCGGAGGCGATGACGGCCCCCGCGTGTGGGATGTACTGCGCACGGGTGTCCGGGAACAGCCAAAAACTACCGCCGGCTGCCGTTGGATGCGGCTGGAAACAGCCCGGCCCGGACTCAAATCAGATCTGGAGTCGATGGATACATTTTTGCCAAGCCAGATAACTTCCAAACCTGGACTGGTTTTGCTAAGTTCTCCAGATTTTAGACAAGATCCAGCCATCACTATGGTTATGTAGCGGAGAAGAACACATCATGATATGTGTGAGACGCGAGGCATCCGTCCGTCCGGAAACGCGCATGAGGATGGCCCCATGCGGACTGGCCTATTCATAACGGCGGCGACCCTGATCTTTTTCTTTACTTACGCTGGCGGCGGTACAGAAGGGGTCAGTAACAACCTTCCGGGACAGTTCGGGGCGGCCCATGCGCAGCAGGCGCCAGACCATCTCCCGTTCATCACCGTCTGGAAGACCGATGCCGCCGGCCAGACCATCACCATCCCCCTTGTGGGATCCGGCATGACCATCCACTGGGGTGATGGCACCAGTAGCACCAATGTCACCGGAGCCGTAACCCACAGATATGTGAATCCCGGCACCTACACTGTCTTGGTCTACGGCGGCCTTGAAGCCATCTCGCTGGATGGTCACCCGGATGCGGCCAGGCTCGTGTCGATAGACCAGTGGGGTGATGTGTCGTGGACTACCATGAGGGGGGCCTTCCGCGATGCCACCAACATGATCTACAGGGCGACCGACACACCAGATCTCTCTCGCGTCACCGACATGTCGGAGATGTTTCGGGATGTAGCCTCCTTCAATGGTGACATCTCCGCCTGGGATGTCTCGTCAGTGACGGACATGTCCTGGATGTTCAGCGGCGCTACCTCCTTCAACCAACCCCTGAACAACTGGGATGTCTCCTCGGTGACCAGCATGGTATTGATGTTCAGCGGCGCTACCTCCTTCAACCAACCCCTGAACAACTGGGATGTCTCCTCGGTGACGGAGATGTACGGCATGTTCTACGGCGCCTACTCCTTCAACCAACCCCTGAACAACTGGGATGTCTCCTCGGTGACGGAGATGCCCTTGATGTTCTTCAACGCCGACTCTTTCAACCAACCCATCGGCTCCTGGAACGTCTCCTCGGTGACGGATATGTCTGGCATGTTCTACTTCGCCGACTCTTTCAACCAACCCATCGGAAGCTGGAATGTATCCTCGGTGACGGACATGTCTCGGATGTTCCTCGGTGCCTCCTTCAACCAACCCCTGAACAACTGGGATGTCTCCTCGGTGACGGACATGTCAGATATGTTCGCCTTCTCCTCCTTCAACCAGCCCCTGAACTCTTGGGACGTATCCTCGGTGATCGATATGACCTGGATGTTCGGTAGCGCCTTCGACCAGAATCTGGGGCCGTGGTACATCACCTTGGTGGACTTGGACATCTCCAACGACGAACGAACAATCGGCAACATCGTGGCGCAGAACCGGATGCTGGCTGACCGCAACCCCACCTACAACGTCGCTGGCGCCCACGCCGACCTCTTCGAGGTGGTTGGCGGCACGACACTCAGGTTCAAGTCCGGCCAGAACGTCATCCCCGGCACCACCTACCAGGTCAACGTGACCGCCACCTGGCCCTATCCTTCCTACGGCAGCCACCACCATGTCCTCCGAGTAACCACCTCCGAACACAGCGGCCCCCTCTTTGACGTCCCCGACCACGTCCCCGACCACGCCTTCATCACCACCTGGACCACCACCGCCGGCGGTCAAGCCATACGGTTCCCCGTCAGCGGATCTGGCATCACTATCGACTGGGGCGATGGTGATATCACCGGCGGTGTCTCCGGCCCCCAGAGCCACACCTACGATGATCCCGGCACCTACACCATCATCGTCACCGGCGGCCTTGAGCGGTTCCATCTGGATAATGGTCACGACAAGGACAGTCTGTCCTCGATCGACCAGTGGGGCAACAGCTCGTGGACCAGCATGGAGGCCGCCTTTTATGGAGCCTCCAACATGGCTTATAGGGCTGCCGACATCCCCGACCTCTCGCGCGTCACCGACATGTCCGAGATGTTCCGGGATGCAGTCTTTTTCAACGGCGACATCTCCTCCTGGGACGTATCCTCGGTGACGGACATGTCCGAGATGTTCCGGGATGCAGTCTTTTTCAACGGCGACATCTCCTCCTGGGACGTATCCTCGGTGACGGACATGTCCGAGATGTTCAACGGCGCCATATTCTTCAATCAGACCCTCAACACCTGGGACGTATCCTCGGTGACGGACATGTCTGGTATGTTCTGGAGCGCCTACTCCTTCAACCAGCCTCTGAGCACCTGGGATGTCTCAGAGGTTACCGACATGTCCCAAATGTTCAGAGGAGGTATCACCGTAAACCCGTACACCGAAGGCTGGAGAACCACCACATTCAACCAGGACATCTCCTCCTGGGACGTCTCTTCGGTGATGTATATGTCCGAGATGTTCACCTTCGCCGACTCTTTCAACCAGCCCATCGGAAGCTGGAACGTATCCTCGGTGACGGACATGTCTGGCATGTTCAGCAGCGCCGACGCTTTCAACCAACCCCTGAACTCTTGGGACGTCTCCTCAGTAATGTACATGTCCAACATGTTCAGCAGCGCCGACGCTTTCAACCAACCCCTGAACTCTTGGGACGTCTCCTCAGTAATGTACATGTCCAACATGTTCAGCAGCGCCGACGCTTTCAACCAACCCCTGAACTCTTGGGACGTCTCCTCAGTAATGTACATGTCCAACATGTTCAGCAGCGCCGACTCCTTCAACGGTGACATCTCCTCCTGGAACGTCTCATCAGTCACCGACATGTCCGGGATGTTCCGTTACGCCGACGCTTTCAACCAACCCCTGAACTCCTGGGATGTCTCCTCGGTGACGGACATGTCTGGCATGTTCCGGAATGCCACCTCTTTCAACCGGTCCCTGAACAGCTGGAACGTCTCAGAGGTTACGGACATGTCTGGGATGTTCCGTTACGCCGCCACTTTCAACCGGTCCCTGAACAGCTGGAACGTCTCTGAGGTTACTGACATGTCCCGGATGTTCTCTGGTGCCACCTCCTTCAACCGGTCCCTGAACTTTTGGGACGTATCCTCGGTGACGGACATGTCTGGGATGTTCTGGGATGCCGACTCTTTCAACCAAACCCTCGACTCTTGGGACGTCTACTCGGTGACGGACATGCACTGGATGTTCCGGTACGCAGACTCTTTCAACCAAACCCTCGACTCTTGGGACGTCTCATCGGTTGCAGACATGTCCCAGATGTTCCGAGACGCTGACTCTTTCAACCAACCCATCGGAAGCTGGGACGTATCCTCGGTGACGGACATGTCTGGAATGTTCCAGGACGTCGACTCCTTCAACCAGCCCCTGAACTCTTGGAACGTATCCTCGGTGACGGATATGTCTGGGATGTTCTGGGATGCCTCCTCCTTCGACCAGAACTTGGGCGGCTGGTACGTCGTGATAGACAGTACATCCATTGACAGGACAGATATCTCTGGCGTGGTCGGTACAATATCCGCCCAGAACCATTTCCTCGACAACCAGGACCCCATATACCGGATAGAGCAGGGCAGCGACTCGGAACGGTTTGAGATAACCGACGGCAATCAATTAAGCATGGTCTTGGCGGACGCCGACCGGACGGCCTACACGGTAACCATCGCCGCTACAGGATACTTGGTCTTTGAGGATGGCAACAACCGCCAGACCGTCGAAGTGGTTTTGGAGGGTGTTCCCGATGCGCAGCAGGCGCTGGACCAGCGCCCGTTTATCACTACCTGGAAGACCAATGCCGCCAACCAGACCATTACAATTCCTCTTAGTGGAGATGACATAATCGTCCACTGGGGTGATGGTACCAACAGTACTGGCATCTTTGGACCTGCAACTCACACCTACGCGAACCCCGGCATCTATGAGGTCTCGGTCTACGGCGGCCTCGAAGCCATCTCACTGGGAGATCACCCGGACGCGGTCAAGCTCGTGTCGATAGACCAATGGGGCGACGCATCGTGGGCGACCATGGAGTCGGCCTTTGAGGGCGCCTCCAACATGGTTTACGAGGCAACCGATGCTCCCGACTTCTCGCGCGTCACCGACATGTCGGAGATGTTCCGGGATGCGGCCTCCTTTGACGGTGATATCTCCTCTTGGGATATCTCTTCGGTGATTGACATGAGCTATATGTTCGGCGGAGCCTCCTCCTTCAACCAGCCCATCAATACATGGGATGTCTCCTCGGTCACCAACATGACCCAGATGTTCCAGCATGCCGTCTCCTTCAACCAAGACATCTCTTCGTGGAATGTCTCCTCGGTGACCTACATGCAGTTGATGTTCTCTGGAGCCTCCTCCTTCAACGGTGACATCTCCGCCTGGGATGTCTCCTCGGTCACCAACATGACCGGGATGTTCTCTGGCGCCTCCTCCTTTAACCAGAACTTGGGGTCCTGGTACATCATCCTGATCGATTTGGCCGTCTCCAACGACGAACGGACGGTCGGTAATATCGTGGCGCAGAACCCGGTGCTGGCTAACCACAACCCACTCTACGGCGTCACCGGCCCCCACGCCGACCTCTTTGAGGTGGTCGACAGAACAACCCTCAGGCTCAAACCCGATCAGAACGCCACCTCCGGCACCGTCTACCCGGTCAACGTCACTGCCACCGGGTCAGACCTCTTTGGCAGTAACCACCACCGGGTCATCCAGGTTACCGCTATAGATCATATAGATCCCCTTCTCGATGTCCCCGACCACGCCTTTGTCACTACTTGGACCACCACCGGACCTAACCAGACAATACAGTTACCCGTCAGCGGATCCGACATGACCATCCACTGGGGCAATGGCGACATCACCAGTGTTGTTTCCGGCCCACAGGCCCATACCTACGAGCAGCCCGGTACCTACACCGTCATCGTCACTGGAGACCTGAAGCGATTCCACCTGAATAACGGTCCCAGCAGGGCCAGCCTGTCCTCTATCGAACAGTGGGGCACCAGTTCATGGACTAGCATGGCAGCCGCCTTCTATGGGGCCTCAAACATGGCCTACAAGGCTACCGATGTCCCGGACCTCTCGCGCGTCACCGACATGTCGGAGATGTTCCGGGATGCGACCTCCTTCGACGATGATATATCCTCTTGGGACATCTCCTTGGTGACCCACATGCACGGTATGTTCCGTAACGCTACCTCCTTCGACGGCGACATATCAACCTGGGATACCTCCTCGGTGTGGTCCATGTCTAGTATGTTCAACGGCGCCTCCTCCTTCAACCAGCCACTCGACAGCTGGACTGTCTCCTCGGTCACCGACATGTCCGAGATGTTCTTTGGCGCCTCCTCCTTCAACCAGCCACTCGACAGCTGGACTGTCTCCTCGGTCACCGACATGGATGGTATGTTCCGGGATGCGGCCTCCTTCGACGGCGACATATCAACCTGGGATACCTCCTCGGTGTGGTCCATGTCCAGTATGTTCAACGGCGCCTCCTCCTTCAACCAGGATATCGGAAGATGGGACGTCTCCTCGGTCACCGACATGTCCGAGATGTTCTTTGGCGCCGAGAACTTCAACCAGCCACTCGACAGCTGGACTGTCTCCTCGGTCACCGACATGGATGGTATGTTCCGGGATGCGGCCTCCTTCGACGGCGACATCTCCTCTTGGGATACCTCCTCGGTAACCCACATGCATGGTATGTTCCGTAACACTACCTCCTTCAACCAGCCACTCGACAGCTGGGATGTCTCCTCGGTGACTACCATGTGGGAGATGTTCTGGAATGCCTCCTCCTTCAACCAAGATATCGGAAGCTGGGACACCTCCTCAGTGACCGACATGGGCGGTATGTTCCACAGTGCCGCCTCCTTCAACGGCGACATATCAACCTGGGACACCTCCTCGGTGTGGTACATGTCCAGTATGTTTAACGGCGCCTTCTCCTTCAACCAGGATATCGGAAGCTGGGACGTCTCCTCGGTCACCGACATGTCCGAGATGTTCTTTGGCGCCGAGAACTTCAACCAAGACATCTCCACCTGGGACACCTCCTCGGTGACCGTCATGTGGTGGATGTTCGCCGATGCCCCCTCCTTCAACCAAGACATCTCCTCCTGGGACACCTCCTCGGTGACCCACATGGGCGGCATGTTCTTTGGCGCCGAGAACTTCAACCAAGACATCTCCTCCTGGGATGTCTCTTCGGTGACTGCCATGTATAATATGTTCTCTAGCGCCTCCTCCTTCAACCAACCCCTCGACACTTGGGATGTCTCCTCAGTCACCCACATGGGTGTCATGTTCTACGATGCTGTCTCCTTCAACCAAGACATCTCCTCCTGGGATGTCTCCTCGGTGACCGACATGACTAACATGTTCCGAGACGCCTCCTCCTTCAACCAACCCCTCAATACATGGGATGTCTCCTCGGTCACCGATATGTCTGAGATGTTCTCCAGCGCCTCCTCTTTCAACCAAGACATCTCCTCCTGGGATGTCTCCTCGGTCACCGACATGTCCTGGATGTTCTACGACGCCTCCTCCTTCAACCAGGATATCAGCTCCTGGGACGTCTCCTCTGTGACCCATATGGAAGTCATGTTCTCTGGCGCCTCCTCCTTCAACCAGCCACTTGATGGCTGGGATGTCTCCTCGGTGACTGACATGACTCACATGTTCTCCCGCGCCTCCTCCTTCAACCAACCCCTCAATACATGGGATGTCTCCTCGGTCACCGATATGTCTGAGATGTTCTCCAGCGCCTCCTCTTTCAACCAAGACATCTCCTCCTGGGATGTCTCCTCGGTCACCGACATGTCCTGGATGTTCTACGACGCCTCCTCCTTCAACCAGGATATCAGCTCCTGGGACGTCTCCTCTGTGACCCATATGGAAGTCATGTTCTCTGGCGCCTCCTCCTTCAACCAGCCACTTGATGGCTGGGATGTCTCCTCGGTGACTGACATGACTCACATGTTCTCCCGCGCCTCCTCCTTCAACCAAAATCTGGGGCCCTGGTACATCACTCTAGATGATCCAGTCGTCTCCAACGATGTGCCAACCGTTGGTGACATAGCGGCGCAGAATACGGAATTGGCAGGCTACAGAATCACCTACAGCGTCGCCGACACCCACGCAGACATCTTTGAGGTGGTAGACAGTACAACCCTCAGGCTCAAACCCGGCCAGAACGTCACTGCTGGTACAGTCTACTCTGTCAACGTCACCGCCACCGGGTCAGACCTCTTTGGTGGCAACAGCCACCACCGTATTATCCAGGTCACCGCCACCGAGCCCATCGACCCACTACTCAACGCCCCCGACCACGCCTTTGTCACCACCTGGACCACCACCGGACCCAACCAGACCATACTGTTACCCGTCAGCGGGTCCGGCATCACTATCGACTGGGGCGACGGCGCCACCACCAGCGGCGTCTCCGGTCCCCAGAACCATACCTACGCGAAGCACGGCATCTATGCCGTCGTCGTCACCGGCGGCCTTGAGCGGTTCCGCCTGGGCGTTGACCACAGTGCCTTTGCTCTGTTAGGTCTGGCCGATGACTCCAGCAAGACCAACCTGCACTCGATCGACCAGTGGGGCAATAGTTCGTGGACCAGCATGGCGGCCGCCTTCTCTGGAGCCTCAAACATGGCCTACAGGGCGATCGATGCTCCAGACCTCTCACGCGTAACCAATATGTCCAACATGTTCGCCGGCGCCACCTCCTTCAACGGAGATATCTCCACCTGGAATGTCTCACGCGTAGTGGAATGCAGTAAGATCCAATATTTTTCGATCTTATTAGCTTAGAAGTAATATTCAAAATCCGGCACTTAGGCGACCTTAACCTGCATGATACCACATATGGTAGGCTCTAGAGATACACTCACACCCAAACCAGGGGCAGAATTATAAATGTTGTATATCAGATAGAATACATATTACATGTCATGTATGGTCAGGCGGCTACTGCCAAACCGGGCGTCTCTGATGTCATGTCCCATATATTACAGGATGTTTTGGTGGGTTGCCGGACACCATCAGGCAGCATGTAATCCATGAGTTTTGGAGGAGCCAACTCGCTATTATTCACAATGCCAGTTATTGTCGCCTTTAGGTCGTCTATCGAGTCAAAGTAGTTGCCTGCCAAGGCGCGCTTGAGATCACGCCACAGCATCTCTATGGGGTTCAGTTGAGGAGTATACTTGGGAAGGAAGATGCGCACCATACCACCATTGGAATCTCTCTCGTACTCGTTCATCGTTTGCGACTTGTGAGACGAGACATTATCCAAAACGACTGCCACATTCCTCACGCCCTCCCTGACCTTGTTCATGAATATCTTGAGGGTCTCTGAGTCGGTCGAATTTACAATGGCGATATGGAACCAACCGTCCCCTAACACGCCCATAAGCCGTACAGACTTTTTTGACCAGCTCATGGGAATGGTCTCATGACCGCCAACTGGCAGCCAGCCATAGCCGTTCCACCCGCCCACCATACATGATGCCTCATCCAGGGCCATTATGACATATCCGAGAATCGCCATTGTTCTAAGACGTTCTCCAGTAGTCTCCTTGAACTCTTTTTGTTCCTCCTCTGAAGCGCTCTTGTGTGGAGCTGGCCTTGACTTGCGGAATGAGTAATCTACATCATGCATCGTACGACGTATGGTGTCGAGACTACACTTCACACCTAATTTTTCGTATATCACACCTTTCATCATCTTGGCCTGCCATCGTTTCCTCTTAAATCCAAACTGTACGGGCGATTTGGACAGCCACCCTTGTATCGTATTCATCATGGCATCACTCAACAATCGAGCTCGGCCAGGAGGCTTGCGGTCATCCAAATCGTTCAAACCTCTATCTCTTCCCCTTACTAACCAGCCGCGTATCGTACCCGGCCGCCTATATAGCTCCTTTGCTATCGTGTGGCCTTGTCCAAAAAACCAAAATTACCGACCTTCTTTGATACTTACGGAGGCACCTGGACCGGCAGGAATGCGCAGGGTAGACACCGGATTACGTTCCTAGTGCTCGCCGGCCCGTCGTCTATGGCGGTCCACGTGCAGTATTGCGCAGCCTCCCCCACGTTGTGGGGCGAACAAAAACCCCATAACATGGCGCTATTATGCAACCATGTTATAACAAACAACCATTGAGAGTAGTTCTGTCTCCTGTGTGTGTTCTCTGAGGGCTCTCACTATGGCTCCAAACCTGTCTTTTATGGCAGAGAAGACGCTCTCTACATTATTTCTACGCGATAATTTGTTGTAGAATGTTCTAGGATGCTTCTCGAAGAACCGTAACATTTGTGCCCTTGCGTTGAATCCCTTTATTGTATAGTTGGATTTTGGCGCAATTATCGGTCTTCTTCCAGAGTCTCGAATTGCATTGCAATTCTTTACTCCCCCATAAATCGCATCTGCCATTACGTCATTTCCATCACCATGCGGCAAGAACCCGACCATCTGTCTTAGTTGTGGCGAGTCACAGGCCAGACCCGGCGTGACTGTGGCAGCACATATCTTGCCATGCAGGGATACTATGACATGTAATTTTTTGAACTGCTTTACGCTGATTTCGCCGTATTTTGCGTTCTCCCAGTCCTCATACTTGGACATACCAAATCCGCTGGAATCCGCAGCTAGTGGACCGTTTGCATCAGGCTTGCCCATCCACGCAATTATACGTTGTAGTACAGCTGGATCTATTTCCGATATACGGAGTTGGTACCAAGATCTGCTGTACCGTCTACTTATTTCGCAGCGTTTTAGGTCGTCGGGATACTTTTTGAGGTGGTTTACCAGGTCCCAGTAGCTTAGCCGGTTACCTATCTTGATGACGGACAGTAAAATGGCTGACACACGCCTGTCACGTACGCCTGGCCGTATGCCCATCAATTCCCGTGCCTTATCTGCAATTTTGCGCATCCATGTATCATGATTGTCCCCCTCAGCTTCACGTTTTTTGTTGTATTTGGACCAGTTTATCTTGGGATCATTTCTCTTCCCTTTTGGGTTGTTCTTACTTCTGTTCCTTTTTGGATTGCCTGCTTTTTTTGATTTTCCATATCTTTTACTCATTTGTTATAATCATAATATATCTATATTACCTTATGATTATATTATTAATCAAACTAGATCTATTAGTAATTAAACATTACTAAACCAATTTTTGGACAAGGCCGCTATCGTGTCGATGGTCTTGGATTCCTTTCTCTTGATGCATGCCAACAACACGGTCTTCTCCTTACCCTCTTGGAGGTTCGCCATACGCTCTTCCATCTCTTTAATGGTATAATCTGGCATGAACTTGTCACCTTTTTGGATACGTTCTTCCCCCTTTGCCGTGGGTCGTGGGCCATCTTTTGATTTGTCATGGTTAAATACTGTATCCGTGTTATTCTTTTGTGCCGACCTTTTGGGGTTGAACATACCATTAGGTGGCACACTCTTCTTTAAATACTACTTAGTTGATCTAAATTAACTTTGTTGTACAACAAATTTCACCCGCATCCCAACGGAGCGTCGTAACGGCACGATACAATACTGTGAACTGGACCCATATCGATCTTTTTATAACCAATACGGTGCCATCGGCCACTGGAAAAATATTGAGGATCATTGCTGAGTACTACGCATATAACTGCACCAATGCCGCAGGGTATTACACACCACACCCAGGATGGCCGGCCGACATACATCACCGCGGCGCTGGCCAGCGCTCCGATTACCGTGCCATATTTGAGTCCCATCAGGCCGACTGAATATATGTCGTACAATCCCAACGACTCGCGCGACTTTGCCAGGTTTGCCCGCCACTGCTCTTCTTCGAGGGGGAGCACCACTCCATTACAGTTGGCGCCGCCAGGCACTACACATTGCATATGGCACATGCCGTCCCTGTAGGAATACCGTATACCTTCGGATGGTTCGGGGCACATTATGTCGCCCCTCCATATTGGCGGCACCATGAATATATCCATGGGCATATCAGATATGGCCTGCACTGCCAGTGGTACGCACCAGACAACCAGCACACCGAACACAAAGAACACGACAATATTTCCCAGGGTGCCGGCCTTCTCTCCCTGGGATATTACGTATCTCTTGTACATCTGGCCACCCCCACAAGGCCCAAAATCATGAATACTATAACGACCAGTATGCTCCACTGTATGGTCTCCCAGACCAGCGGGTCGCCCCCAAAGATGCCGGTCAGGTCCTCCTTCGTCATATAGTTATACAGGTACGGCGCGGCCGCAAGTATTACGCCCAGTATTATTGCCCTGGACAGCAGTCTTCGTATCTTCTCGGCCATATCTACATTGTTGGATTCATCACCAATGGAACGATGATACATTTTATCCTGCCTCCGGGCTCCTGTATATTCTGCCCCTCTTTTTGTATATCATGCCATCCTCCTCCAGGCGTAGTAGTATATCTGCCATCTCTGCATTCTCGTATGCACAATCCAGACTCCTTATATCAGATATCTTCAACCCGTCCTCGGGTATCATGTGTAGTATGTCCTGTATAGTATGCGCGTATTCGCAGAATTTTAGCGGGTTGGCGGGTCTGAATCCGGGCGGTACCGGTATGGATTTTCCTGCCAGTATGGCATCATACGATATGACACTGACATGATATGCGGTATGATCAACGCCCATCTCGGCAAGCTGGCTTTTGATGTGTTGCGCGTCACGTTCATTATATACAAGAAACCACACTATACAATCGGGACTCTTCTTCCAGTTTTTATACACCTGGCCGGGTTTTCCCGGCTTGTTTGGATGACGCGCGGGGCCGGTCTCTACCTCTATGGCAACGCGATTGCCCCAGCGCTGCACGTCCGGATTCCCCTCGGGGCCGGTAGCGGGCTCGCATACCTCCAAATCGGCCATCTTGGATGCGGTATCACCCACATCCATCTTTGTGTAGTAGCCGCGCCTCGTATAGTTGTCGTGCAGTGCTTTGATGGTGCGGATGTGCCTGTCACCGCCGGCCCGTCCCTTCAGGGCGGCCACATCAAAGTGCTTGTTTATGCATTCGGCCCTTAATGTATATATGGTGTCATTATGTCTGGATACGGCATCCGCCACGCCGTCGCGCCGCAGGTGCTCCATGTGTTGTGCTGTGGTGCGTTTTTCCACATCAAAATGCCTGACCGCATCATGTATGTCATGTATGCCCAGACCGTCCGGATTATGATACAATACGGACATTATACACATATCCAGGGGCTTGATATCGTATGCGTGCGCGGGATCATTTGTATACTTGGCCATGTCGACATCCACGCCATAGTTTGCCAGCGAAAAGTCCACTATTTCATCTAGTGTCGCATGATGTATAACCGCATCATCCATGTTGCGCGTGCGCATCAGACTGCCGTGTACGTCGCCTGAAGGCACCCCCATGTGGAAGCTCATGTGGAACTTGGGAATCTTTGTCAGTATCTCCGGCCTGTCTATGCCCATCTTTGGCGCCACCCTCTTGGCGGTATCCATCGTACAATTACTCACGATATACAAAGAGCAGTTTCCAAGCATGGCGGCCGCATCATCCTTGTCTATGCTTTCTAGTTGCTGTGTTGCCAGCGTCATGCGTATGCCCCACTTTCTTACCTGCCGGAGCATCTCCTTGAGTTTTGTCGAATCTATCATCTGCATCTCGTCCACGTACAGATAGAACGGTTTTGGCTTGACATTCTGCGGGCGGGATTGCGTAAGCTTGGCGGCCGCAGTCGTCATCATCGTCAGCAAAAACGTGGTGAACAGTGTCCTTTCTATGTCATTGGAGCAGCCGGCCCCGTCAAATATCAGTATGCCGTGATTGTCCAATAGTTTTTGCATGTTGAATGCCGTGCCGCCCTCAAAGAACGGCCCCACTGCGGGGTTCGATACTATGGGAGTCAGTTTGTTGTCTACTGCCGGGACCGCATCCTTTGCCTGCTTTGGAAATACCTTCTCCCAGAACAACAGGTTGTCCTGTATGTTGACATCCGCCAGTACGATATCACGTTCGGACTCATCCAGTATTATTTTGTGCAACAGGTCCATGCCGCCCCGGCCCGACGCTATTATGCTTACGGCCGCCGCGGTCAGTATCTGCTGCATGCGCGGCCCATCCGTCCCGAATGCCTTCAGCAGGGTCTCCGTAAAGGCCGTCGCCGCCGTCGCCGGCGAGTCGCCGTTCGGCTCAAGCGGGTTTATCGGCACTGCCTTTCCGGTGCGTTTTAGCTGATCCGGCGATATGTATACAAGGTGGTTTGCGCGCCATTCGGGTATTCGCTGCGCAGCCCAGGCCGCCAGGTCGTGGTGCGGATCCAGTACGGCAACACCGTCACCGCGTATGAGATTCTGGCGTATCAACATCTTTAATATAGTGCTCTTGCCAAAGCCCGTCGAGCCCAGTACCATCGCGTGCTGCCGGTGCTTTTCGGGTATGCATATGGTATCGGCAGGTATGTTGGGATCCGGCCTGTCGCGCGTATACCCTATGGCCGTCAGCCCGTCGGGCATGGGATTGCTCCCCGGCGGGACGATATTACTCATAATACCTCCCCAGTATGCCGAATACCGACTGTACGTCGTTGGCATCACGTGCAATGCACTCCTCCAGCAGCTCTTCGCGGTATTTCATGTCGGCGGCGGGGTTTTGTACGTTGTTCCTAAAGCACGCCTCCGTATACTGCTGCGTATTCAGCATGTTTTTTGCTTCATAAAACGAGTCGTCCTGCAACGAATAGGTGAATATCTCTTTTAGTACTGGTTTGCCGTCCTTGCCCGGCGTTACCTCGGTTATATTTCGTACGCGGCGTTTGGTTACGCCGGATATGCGGACCTCGGTAACATATACGATGAATCCCAGCAGGGCGAGTTCCGCGTGGGATACGCCGCCCAGCTCCATTCTGGTAAGGGCGCCCCGGGGCGTGTTGGCATGAAATGTCGTGTTGTGCGTTATTATGCCGTCCCCGTGCGTATAGTTGCCCGCTGACTTTACCTCTATGTCGTACAGTGCAGTGCCCAGCGAGGGTATTTCTACGGACCGTATGGTACGCCACTCATATGTATTACGTATTGCGTGGTATCGCTCGGGTATGATGTTGCATTCCCGTACAAACTCCTCCGGGCCGGATAATGCGAACTGCCTTAAATCCGCCATCTTTTGTTTTGCAAGCAGTCTTCCGCCGTCCGCATCAAGCGGTATGGCCGTCTCGTCCCCGTTTGATACGTATGCAGCCACGTCCCGGTACAGCCCGCATATTACAGGTATCGAGTCGCCTATTTTGACATCGGTTGCATGTATCACGCCCCTGTCCGTTATCATGGGATGGTGCGCATGTACAGTACAGGTGGCCCCGCCCGCTGTTATGCGCCTCCAGTCATCCCTTCCGTGCTTTACTATGGTACCCGTGATGCGGTGCCACCCGCACCTGCCGCCCTCCATCGAGTACGCGTATAGCGTCTCGCCGTCCCGGAACCGCTCAATTATGTTTCGTATCGTATCGTATGATATGGTTGAGCCGTTTTTTACGGGCATCATCTCGTTGGGCGGCAGACACAGGCCGCCGTGCCCCGTACCCATGGATTGAAATAGGTACTTGGCATCGGCCACATCCCTTATCTCGCCCACTATCTCATAGTCGGGCTTTTGCGTGAGTGACTGGTCTATCAGTTTTTGTATGGTAACGTCGTGCTCCGAACCAACTATGGATGTGGTCTTTTTTGTGTGATATCTGACCCAGTCCTCGTGCGGTATCTGCAGCTCCAAAGAGTCCTCTATGGTCAAAATGCGCCAGCGCGGAGGCATCATGGTTGTAAGTGCGGCCAGCAGCGTGGTCTTGCCCGAACCCGTAGTGCCTATGATCAGCCCGGCGGTGCGCGCATTGAGCAGCGACCACAGGTATGCGCACATTCTGGGCGTCAACGTGTTGCCCTTCATCATGTGTGTAATTACGTACGGTTTCTCCGGGAATTTTCTTATCGCTATGGTACTGCCGGGCTCGGATATGACACCCTTGAAGGTGGCCGATATGCGCGACTTGTCCCGCAGATACGTGACGGCCCCCGGCTTTGCCACGGTGGGCTCGTTTCCGGTGGGCCTGAACATCCTTGATATGAACATGGACATATCCGCGTCGGTACGAAACAGTACGTTCGTCTTTAGTGAGTGGAAACTATTACTGTGTACTTTGTGTTTTATGTATGCGGGCCTGCCGGGAGCCGAGATTAGTATGTCCTCTATGGCCGGGTCGGTCATCAAGGGGTGCAGTATGCCGTATCCGGTAACGTCTCTGGATATGTAGTATTTGAGCGCGTGAAACAGCCCATCAAGTTCGCGCTTTGCATACATCTTCATGCCAACGTCCCAGAACCGCTCCTTTACGATTCGTTCCAATTCTGCAGGCGTTTTGTCCCTGACGTCCAGTACCATGCTCTCCCACATCTTCTCTATTATGCGCGTGTATGCCTTACCGGCGGCTTTTGAGAATGGCGGTTCGGTTATTAGATATCGGCCATCCGCCGTCACCCGTATTGATACCATGCCGTCGGCCACGGTATACTGGTCTATTATCTCAAAATCCTCAACATCAACACTGGTGTGGTGTATTGTCTGCATATTGTACAGTATAACTAGGGGCGTTAATGGATTACAGTGGGGTGGCGGGCATGCCGGGCCTACCCACCACGGTATGAACTTTACGAGGAAACGCAAACAAAACCCCGCCCGGCTTATTACATCGTACAACGGTGCAATTTAAGGCGACATATGACGTAACGCTAAATCTCATTAATTCCTTAAACGTCACCGCACACATACCATATACTAAATGGTCTGTGTAACAACCAAGCGTATAAGACGGGCCAACTATGTTTACGTGGAGTGGTATGCCAACGGACGCCACAAGACAAAATCATGCGGTAATGCGGCCAGGCCGGAGAGTTTCCAGCGCGCGCGTCAGGTGCTGGTTGATGTTATGCGCGAACGCATAGCGGCGATGGAGTCGCAGATTGACCAGATGATTGTAGAGGCCCGAAATCAGGGCGGTAAACGTCCAGGCTGAAGAGTCCCCTCCTTAAATGCAATGAATACTATACACAAAGACATGTCGACGATGGAGATACCGCGTCCCGATACGGAGACCTCACAGCCGCCGCGCTACACACTATCACAGATTCTGGCCAATATCGAATCACACACAGTAATACTTGATGCCAAAGACGATGCGGCTGCCATAACAATGGCTGAACTATACAAGTCCAAAAGGTGGCTTGTGGAGAACGGCAAATATGAGTTGAGACGCGACAACATCACAATACACGCCATACATGTGGGCGCATATTCGGATGATTAGTTTATAGCAAGATTAACCTTTCCTGGCCTCCAATCTATCAAGTCGTCTTTTAAGAGACTCGATTGTATATGACGAATACTTTAGATTGTAGCCGCTTGTCGCAATTGAGCGCATTTCCAGGTTCGACCATATGGAATCAACCTTGCGCTCCAGTTCATTCAGCCGCAATACTATATCCGTCATGGTTAATGCATCCTCAACTTTTCCCATTATTCATCACCCCCTGACATGTCCGGTACAATTTATGGCGCCCTATGACTCCAACCTCATTGGAATGTACTGTCTTGTAATGTAATCCAGCCCCTTCTCGGCAAACGCCTGCAGTTCAACCTTCTGTCTTATCTTGATAAAGTGTTTTAGCTCGCGCTGCCATATGTCCCCCGCAAAGCGCGGGTCCAGCAGGGTCTGCCTGCATTTCTTTATGTCCACCTCCTTCATGGGTATCGTAACCTTAAAGTCGTACTTTGTGATATCGGTGGCCCACATGCCCATCCATTGGGCATCGGGTACGACCAAATGGCGCAGGTGCGCAGACTGCGCAGACCCCGCCGATATTACTCTTGCTATGTACATCCCCCAGGGGTCTGCATCAGTGAATACATACAGGGGTAGTTTGAACTGCTTTGTTATGCGGTGCAGCACGATGCGCGCGTTGCGCGATGCCTGGCCGTTCAGGTCGACAATGATTGCCTTGTATTTGTCGACAATGCCATCCTCATATAGCCGCGTGAATGTGTCAGTCTTCTCAACTGCAATAACACACTCGGCGCCCGTCTTTACGTATTCGGCGGTAGCCAGGGCGGGCGATATGCCCATACCGTCCGGTATGGCGTCCAACCTCATCTGCTTCCCGACGTATTTTGGGACGGTATATCGTATCAGCATATCGCCATATATCGAGTTGCGTTCGGCAGGATACACGCCCAACAACTCGCGTGGCGTCTGCGTGACAGCCTCCAGATCGAATATCGTCTTGTCGGACTCGGACTGCGCATCGAACATATCAGGCAGTACGGACATTGATGCATAATACAGGCCGCGCATGGTAGTGGTCTTGCCCTGTTGCAGTAACCCGTCCGATAACGAGGCGGCCCATATCAACTGCATCATTGATTTTGCCGTGCTTGTATTACCTGCAGAGCGCTCAACTACCCCGTAGTGGAATGCAGTAAGATCCAATATTTTTCGATCTTATGTAGGTGTTTTGCTTTTTGAAGTGTCCAGACGGACCGTATCATAATGGAGTAATGCGCTGTACATCATGTAGTGTATTTTTCGTATCTGTATTGTATGGTATTGTCATCCATCACCCGAAGCTGACCTGACCAGATGGTCGAAAAAGCTTCTTTTGTTTATCCAGTCAGTGGCCTTTAGTGTAAATAATACAGAATTTGCATCCATGCCCTTTTGGCTGCGATTTCCCCCACCATCATTGCGTACGGATACGAATCTCCGGTTGACCCGTTCAACGCCGTTGTTGTCCACAGATACATCCTTGTTGTACAGGTGAGTGGACATGTAATACCCCTCTCTATAGTGTCTCTTTTGGCGCCTTGCGATGGTGTTGTACTCGTCATCCTCGTATGTGCCCCACATCAGCTCGCTGCGCTCCTTATCCAAGCACCGGGCGGCAACCCTCCTGGTGTGTATATCCTCTATCTTATCATACATGTAATGCTTGTAGTCCAGACGGTGTAGCGCCGTCAAAAATTCTAATGAATCTCCTTTGAGGTTGCGATGTTCCATACACTTCTTTGAGAGTCGGCGCTGGTGCTGCATGCACATCTGATGATCACCGCCCGTATGCAGCCATATCGTATTGGAGTCCTGTCCGACAACGCCGGTATAGCCAGGTAGCATCTTGCCGACCTCGCCAATATTGGCCGATGATACCACCTTGGCCAGGCAGTGCTCAGCACCGCGGGCCACCATTATCTTGGCGCTGTTGGAACCGGGTACCTTCCACCACATCTCATCACACGCCAGGTATGGCTCGGACAGTATGTCCTGTTTAATGGTACGGTATTCGGGAGCCATCCTGCGGCCAGCCCTTATCTTGGTACGGTATGCCCACGAGCGCGATATATCTTGCTTTAGCGCATCATCACAATATTCTGCAACCTTTCCAAACGAGAGGCCATCTAAATTTAGACCGGTGGCGACTGCCGAAACGTTTGATGAGACCCGCTCATACTTGTGCATGCAGGGCGGTTCCGCCGATACCTGCTTTTTACAGGTGCGGCACCATCTCCTGTTGATCTTGTATCTGACAATCTCTACTGTAATGTGTAATACTTTTCCGTACCTATAGTACGAGTCGGTCACACCTTCAGACAGTGTATGCGCCTCGCCGTCCTTTTGCTTGGGGCATACAGTTACGTCGACTGTCTCTTCTCTGTCTATATGTTCGGGAACCTTGCTTATGGTAGGCTTGCACCCCGGCTTCCTGCCCGGCTTGCCAGTGCTCTTGCGGTCATTGGCCGGGACTGTATAGATGTGGTTGTTTTCTGCGTTCAGTTTCTTGTTGGCCTTTTTCAGTTTCTTATTGTCAGACTCCAGTACGGCCTCAATTGCCTGCAGCATCTGCACGGTGTCATCTTTGGTATTGTTCTCGGCTACTAGTGTGGCGGCCACATTGGTCATGTGATTGATCACGTCTACCAGCCGCTCTACAATCCCCATCCATGATGCGCAGCATGGGCAGTCATTTACGTTGCAGGGAATGCCCACAGATGCTATACAGTCTGTATCTGATGTATTGTGACTAGAATTCCCGCATGTATGGTTAAATATCGCTTCTACCAATTCTGTTTGGTGTACCTGTCTTACCATTTCACTTCCGGTGAGACTTGTACTACCATTCTAATAAAATACGACGTTTAACGGATTTAAGGAATGATCAAAAAAAAGTTGACCTAGTTGGCATTAAATCCTCCATATGAGGACTGCAACATGGGCAGTCTCATTTGCGGTACTGCAATACCGTGGCGGCGTTATGTATCTGTACCTCGCAGCGTGGGAGCGGTCAACCTGTGGAACTTCAAAAAGCAAAACACCTACGATCTTATTAGCTTAGAAGTAATATTCAAAATCCGGCACTTAGGCGACCTTAACCTGCATGATACCACATATGGTAGGCTCTAGAGATACACTCACACCCAAACCAGGGGCAGAATTATAAATGTTGTATATCAGATAGAATACATATTACATGTCATGTATGGTCAGGCGGCTACTGCCAAACCGGGCGTCTCTGATGTCATGTCCCATATATTACAGGATGTTTTGGTGGGTTGCCGGACACCATCAGGCAGCATGTAATCCATGAGTTTTGGAGGAGCCAACTCGCTATTATTCACAATGCCAGTTATTGTCGCCTTTAGGTCGTCTATCGAGTCAAAGTAGTTGCCTGCCAAGGCGCGCTTGAGATCACGCCACAGCATCTCTATGGGGTTCAGTTGAGGAGTATACTTGGGAAGGAAGATGCGCACCATACCACCATTGGAATCTCTCTCGTACTCGTTCATCGTTTGCGACTTGTGAGACGAGACATTATCCAAAACGACTGCCACATTCCTCACGCCCTCCCTGACCTTGTTCATGAATATCTTGAGGGTCTCTGAGTCGGTCGAATTTACAATGGCGATATGGAACCAACCGTCCCCTAACACGCCCATAAGCCGTACAGACTTTTTTGATCAGCTCATGGGAATGGTCTCATGACCGCCAACTGGCAGCCAGCCATAGCCGTTCCACCCGCCCACCATACATGATGCCTCATCCAGGGCCATTATGACATATCCGAGAATCGCCATTGTTCTAAGACGTTCTCCAGTAGTCTCCTTGAACTCTTTTTGTTCCTCCTCTGAAGCGCTCTTGTGTGGAGCTGGCCTTGACTTGCGGAATGAGTAATCTACATCATGCATCGTACGACGTATGGTGTCGAGACTACACTTCACACCTAATTTTTCGTATATCACACCTTTCATCATCTTGGCCTGCCATCGTTTCCTCTTAAATCCAAACTGTACGGGCGATTTGGACAGCCACCCTTGTATCGTATTCATCATGGCATCACTCAACAATCGAGCTCGGCCAGGAGGCTTGCGGTCATCCAAATCGTTCAAACCTCTATCTCTTCCCCTTACTAACCAGCCGCGTATCGTACCCGGCCGCCTATATAGCTCCTTTGCTATCGTGTCGATGGTCTTGGATTCCTTTCTCTTGATGCATGCCAACAACACGGTCTTCTCCTTACCCTCTTGGAGGTTCGCCATACGCTCTTCCATCTCTTTAATGGTATAATCTGGCATGAACTTGTCACCTTTTTGGATACGTTCTTCCCTCTTTGCCGTGGGTCGTGGGCCATCTTTTGATTTGTCATGGTTAAATACTGTATCCGTGTTATTCTTTTGTGCCGACCTTTTGGGGTTGAACATACCATTAGGTGGCACACTCTTCTTTAAATACTACTTAGTTGATCTAAATTAACTTTGTTGTACAACAAATTTCACCCGCATCCCAACGGAGCGTCGTAACGGCACGATACAATACTGTGAACTGGACCCATATCGATCTTTTTATAACCAATACGGTGCCATCGGCCACTGGAAAAATATTGAGGATCATTGCTGAGTACTACCCGTCGCCCAACACATACTGCTTTGTGGTATCATCATATACAATGTTTGACGTATTGCGCGAAGGCACGCCAATTTTGGGAAACTCGCCCCTCCGTACACTCCTCAGATACTCCTCTGCCATATCGTGTAGTTTTTTGCGTATCACAACACTGCCTCCACGGACGGCACCTCTACGTTACGTATGGCGGCGGCGCGCTCCGTACCAATCACAAGATACTTGCGCAATATCTCCCGACGCTCCCTGCTGCGTCTTTCGGCATGTTTCGCATGCATGTAGGTCTTGATCTTTTTGCCCAGTTCCCATACGCCCATCTGCACTTCGCGTGTTATCTCCGGGCGGTCCGCCACACTCTCCTTCCCTACGTACTTGTACGGGACGCGTGTACTGCATATGTGAACACAGATGGCTACCGGATCCTCCTCAATGTTTAAGCCATATCGCTTCCACAGTGCCTTGTTGTGTATCGTATGGTACAGCGCATCTCCCTTCTCTCCATACAGTAATGGTATGCGGTTCGCAAAACGATACACGCCGGGCCGTTTTATACTGCCGCCATACGCTATACCCATCTCTATTATACATGGCCAGCCGCCATACGCGAACGGCCTGCGCTGTATCGTATGGATAAAGTCGGGCTCAAATATAGTCTCCATGCCTTTTTGCAGTAGGCATGCCCCAAGGGGCGCCAATACGGAGGACGTGGGCTTGATCCACTTCCCGTATGATGCCATTGCATCGGCGAGAAGCACAATATCATTGTCCGAGAGTAGCCATATGGGAGTCTCGGGCGGTATGCCCACATACGAACAGAAGGACTGCGCGGTCTTGTGCCCGACAGTATCAAACATACTTAGAAATTTCACAAGCCGCGGAGAGTGTTGTGCCATCTTCTTTACCTCGGCGCGTTTCAGGTTGTGCTGCACATCAGTGTACAGAATCAGGTTGGGCAGATCAAGCGAGCGGACATCCTCACCATTGTACTTTTCATGTACGGTCTCTTGTATCAGTCTGGTTATTGTTTCGGCGTCCGTACCCCGCGGGTGGGGTGTTGTGTTACGTGGCGGT
This sequence comes from Nitrosopumilaceae archaeon, assembly GCA_965219765.1. Taxonomy (GTDB): domain Archaea; phylum Thermoproteota; class Nitrososphaeria; order Nitrososphaerales; family Nitrosopumilaceae; genus VYCS01. The sequence goes on along the minus strand of CBDCOI010000001.1, from coordinate 132,256 downwards.
TCCGGTACTACATCAGTGACGCGCCTGATGTTTATGTTCTCACCGCGCGGGCCACTATACGTGATATTCGCGTATGGCGTGATTATACCGTTGTATTCAATATATCTGTGAATCTGGGCTGCTGCAAGTGAGTAGTTGCCGCGCAGGGTGCATCGTATTTCAGTCCCGCTGTGTTCACGGCGGTCCGTATACTTTTGTTTTATAATCGGCTTGTTGTGTTTTATGTCCAAGGTCATTACGTATGCGGTCCAGCGCTTGCCGGTCCCGCTGGACACAACAAACGGGACACGCGATGTAATCTGCCCGTACAGTATGGCCATGGTGGCGCCCATGCCGAACATGCCGCGCGCCTGCTTTAGTCCAAATTTTGAGCCATACATTATGCTACCAAATACTTCGGGTATGACGTCCGGTGGCAGGCCGGGGCCGTTGTCGCGCACTATAATTGTGTAGTCTGTCGGGTCTTTTCCCTCCCCCTCTATACCAAAATATATGTCGGCAGGTATACGCGCCGAGTCGCATGCATCAAGCCCATTCTCAAAGAACTCGCGCATGCCTGTGTATATTGCCTGCGTGGGGTTGCCAAAGCCGGCCATATCGCGGTTCTGGTAGAAGAATTCGGATGGCGATATCTGCTTGAACTTCTCGGACATGTGTGCACAGCATATTCATTCCTTTTAAGGCGAGTACTGGCCCGGAACTGGAAAGTAGTGGTCTCGTATTGTTGAGTTTTTGGGCATGCGCCTCATTGTATCGTTGGGTACTGTATTACTCATAAATCCAGGGTTTTTGAAAGCCTCACCATGTCATCTAGTTTCATTTTGTTGATTTTGACTATTTTGTTTTGCAGATCGCCTACTGAAACACCGCCGATATCGCCCTTTGTTTCAGCGTGCCGCATCTCCCGCTTTCCTTGTTTGGTCAGTGAATATTCGTACTTGAATACTCCAACTCCGATTTCTACAGGTTTTTCATGCACATATCCGGCGCCTACCAGAGACTGTACAGTTCCTGCAAGCGCCTCGGAATACGGGCCGTAATAATACGGAACAAAGGCAAAGCCCAGCGGTATGCCGTCTCTGTGTTTCAACACGCAGACGGTTTTCTGGAACCTCTTGCGGTCCCCGACCATACCTGAATGTTCGATTATTTTCAGCAGAAAGTGCAGATCTTCAGTCGTGATCATTATACATCTGCCCCCGCACCCATCACGGTGGTAGTCTTGACTTGGGCTGGATCCGTGAGCCTGGGCGCCGCCATACGGCAGACGTAGACAGTTTTACAACCCACGTCTGTATTCGACGGCCGCTACACAGTTCTCCTTATTCTCGCACTGCGCGCCATTATTCGCTCCACACTGCTCGCATGGCCAGCAGTATACGTTCGCATTGGGGCATCGGTCACACACGGAAAGTACGCGTGGTTCGCAGGTGGAATTACACTTCCAACATTTTTGATTCTCCATTGGTCATTGATGTGGTAGCGGTGACGTTTAAGGCGCAATGTGTCAGATTGCGGATTTTATATCGACTGTGGGACGCGCCCCGCGCCCCATACAGTACTGTGTGAGTCTTATAACATACAATGCCCCGAATCGCACCCAAATTCCTCAAAGTCATCCAAACTCATGGAGTCGGCGGCAACAATACTATCTACTGTACGGTCTCCGAATAGGTTCTTTTTGGGGTAAGTATAATTGTTCTTTTCCAACATTCTGATTTTTTGTATTAGTTCGGGGTGTTCGGCCGCCATCTTACGGATGTTACGCTTGCGACTAAATGGGCAATAATAACAACCGGATTTAACAGGAATTGGCCAACCATTAGACATAATGATATCTTCACACTGCCTACGGGTTATCTTATCATTCAGTAAAGGGTATTGTAGTACCACATATTTGGGATGCCGTACATGAAAGTTTGCTCTGTGGGCTTCATCCACTGAAAATCCGATGTGTTGTGTTACTGGGTTCTTGGCAGTTGCGCCTAGATTATTACGCAAAAATCTCTGAATGGGTTTTATTTTAAAGTCTTCGGTACACCACCGCCGCTGTTTGATAGGTAGTATTTTTCTGTCCATACAGTGATCGTACAAACTTCCTTTGGGGTTACGTACAGTTACCCATTTAGAGCCTGCATGGGGTTTCAAATAATCTTGTATGTATTGATAAGTTTCGGGCATCTCATGGCCTTGTCCAAAAAACCAAAATTACCGACCTTCTTTGATACTTACGGAGGCACCTGGACCGGCAGGAATGCGCAGGGTAGACACCGGATTACGTTCCTAGTGCTCGCCGGCCCGTCGTCTATGGCGGTCCACGTGCAGTATTGCGCAGCCTCCCCCACGTTGTGGGGCGAACAAAAACCCCATAACATGGCGCTATTATGCAACCATGTTATAACAAACAACCATTGAGAGTAGTTCTGTCTCCTGTGTGTGTTCTCTGAGGGCTCTCACTATGGCTCCAAACCTGTCTTTTATGGCAGAGAAGACGCTCTCTACATTATTTTTACGCGATAATTTGTTGTAGAATGTTCTAGGATGCTTCTCGAAGAACCGTAACATTTGTGCCCTTGCGTTGAATCCCTTTATTGTATAGTTGGATTTTGGCGCAATTATCGGTCTTCTTCCAGAGTCTCGAATTGCATTGCAATTCTTTACTCCCCCATAAATCGCATCTGCCATTACGTCATTTCCATCACCATGCGGCAAGAACCCGACCATCTGTCTTAGTTGTGGCGAGTCACAGGCCAGACCCGGCGTGACTGTGGCAGCACATATCTTGCCATGCAGGGATACTATGACATGTAATTTTTTGAACTGCTTTACGCTGATTTCGCCGTATTTTGCGTTCTCCCAGTCCTCATACTTGGACATACCAAATCCGCTGGAATCCGCAGCTAGTGGACCGTTTGCATCAGGCTTGCCCATCCACGCAATTATACGTTGTAGTACAGCTGGATCTATTTCCGATATACGGAGTTGGTACCAAGATCTGCTGTACCGTCTACTTATTTCGCAGCGTTTTAGGTCGTCGGGATACTTTTTGAGGTGGTTTACCAGGTCCCAGTAGCTTAGCCGGTTACCTATCTTGATGACGGACAGTAAAATGGCTGACACACGCCTGTCACGTACGCCTGGCCGTATGCCCATCAATTCCCGTGCCTTATCTGCAATTTTGCGCATCCATGTATCATGATTGTCCCCCTCAGCTTCACGTTTTTTGTTGTATTTGGACCAGTTTATCTTGGGATCATTTCTCTTCCCTTTTGGGTTGTTCTTACTTCTGTTCCTTTTTGGATTGCCTGCTTTTTTTGATTTTCCATATCTTTTACTCATTTGTTATAATCATAATATATCTATATTACCTTATGATTATATTATTAATCAAACTAGATCTATTAGTAATTAAACATTACTAAACCAATTTTTGGACAAGGCCGCATCTCATCACCGGTGTCCGCGAAAATAACCTTGTCGTACTTGTCAATGTATATAATCAGGCAGGCTGTGGTTTGGACTCCTGCGCCCATGCTGAGTACCGTATATGACATCGTGGCGTAACATACCCGGTAGGGTTTAAGGCGCTATGTGGCTTGTTCACATGTTACGCCCCTTAAATATCGCCAATACGATACACGGTCATGGAACCATTCTTTCTGATATGCCTCCAATGCCACAACGCGCGTACATGGCACCACCGCTCGGAGAATATGCGATGTCCCAACGGCTGCGACATAAGATATAGCATGCCGTGGAACAGGGGATTCGGCCCCGATGTGAAACCCATACCCCGACACGACTCTGTATTATACGGTGATGGAACGGACGAGTGGCCCGATACTGATACTCCTGCATTTTATGTCCATAACATATCGGAGATGAAACAAAAGTGCCAATAACCTGCGGTGAATGCGGCGAGGAATTGACCGGCGACACCTGCATGTTGTGTGGTTGGACTGCCGGCATGTATGCGGAGGTTACGCCGGGAGGTGGGGTTACTGCTAGAACAGAGACATCGGCCACCAATACAACCATAGATGATCAGCAGTCCGGCACACTGGGCGATAGCAGGCTGGACATTTCACGTTCTGTACGTATAATGGATCTTGAAGGCCATACGATATTCGACATACCGTTCGACTCGGCCGAGTGCAGTATTGATCTCTTTGGGGCGCTGTGTATCAAGCACGGCGGGACCAAGACACGACTGAAAGGCCCTGATGTAAAGGCGTGGAGACGGGCCATACAATACAGGCAGAATACGCCTACATGGTATCTTCACGGGGACGAGGACTGCGCTGTACAGTATGGTGATTATACATTAGGCGTAACGCCCTGTCTGATAAACCCGCCGTTCTCGTGGGAGGCTTTTCGTTCTGGTTCGTACGACATCACAATCAGCCGGCCTGGAGGCAGTCCCGTAGGGATGAAGATACCATGCAAGACATGCTCTCCCAAGATAAAATATACTGGGGGTGAGCCTGCCGTACGAACCGGTGAAAGGCCGCAGGGGGACGAGTTGGTGCTGAACAGCGAACGCAGACTCGTGATTGCCGACAAGCCGTATCTGGTGGATGGGGACGGAGTTGTTGTCCTGCCCATGCCAAATGCATACGCCGATATAAAATTCCTCAAACGCGGCGCCACAATATCGTGGGAACAAAAAGACATAGGAAGAATAAGCATGCCGGTACGCTGCAACAACAAGCTAAAGTATGATAGACTGGCGCAGATGCTGCCAAAACCCAAAAACATACCAAAGCCCAAGAAAAAGAAATTCTCATACAACGGGGGCGTATACGAGGGTGTTGACTTGTGCATAACGCAAAATGATCTGGATACAAAGCTAGGAAGGTTTCATGGATATGCATTCGAGGCCGTATGCGCAAACGTACTGGCCGCCACCGGCTACACGATACAGAAGGGATATGATGTACGGTCGGGCAAGATGCTTGGGGCGACCAAGGCAGACATGGGCGTTGATGTACTCGCCGTAAAGGGTGAGGAACGGATAACGGTGCAGTGCAAGCTCTGGCAGAACCAGTGCGGCGGGCCGGATGTCAACAAGACAATAAGGGCCGCATCCACACAGGGCGGAAACGCAGTACTGATGATATGTACCGGCGGCTTTACATCACAGGCAATACAGATATCCAAGGAGGCTGCGATACCCGTCTTGTTGTGGGACTGGACCAAACTGCGTTCCATGATGCAGAAGCACCTCCTTTAGTTATGTAGATGAACCGACTCAGGTATAGCCCGGATACGTGGGATAGAAAATACCATCCTAGTACGGTGTCATGCGCGTGATCGTACAAATGCTCCGCCGGTGAAACTGCGGCGGGGCACATACGAAAACAAGACAGAAGGAATTACGCAACAACCCCCATCCGGACATAAAACATCCTATATTATTTTCGTAGTTGGGGATATGATCAACATAACTATGAAACCTAGAATGACCACGAAAGTTGCCATTTTAGTACCAGATCCATTGGTAATAACTTTGATGGTCTTAAGTTGCTGGGCGCACATAACGAGGGAGGGTGACGATATTGCTGATCGTAACGAGGATTTCCCTGATGCGCAGGATATAGCGGAACAGTTGCACAAAATATACGCAGATGCCGAGGATATGAGCAAAGACTCCTCGTATAATATCCGGGAGAAAGCATGCCGTATACTCCATGACCGCATCAACGAAATTGTAGCCAAATACGGGGACTCTAAAGTAGAGGCAGTAAGAAAATTCATGACAAAATTCAAAAATGCAAACGACGACCTGTTTCGATTCGTACTAAACCCCGAGATTCAATCTACAAACAACGCCGCAGAACGTGCACTGCGTGAGATAGTCGTGCACAGGAAGATACGCGGCGGCATAAAGGCAGAAAAGACAAAGGAATGGATGGCAAATTTCTTCTCATGTATAACGACATGGAAAAACCAGAAATTGGATGACTTGGCAGAAATGGCAAAATACGTCTAGGCGAGGGTCAGATCACATGAATACGTACCGGGTCCGCCCGTGGTACTCTGGGAGACCTACGAGATTGTAAAGCCAGATTCGACTTCATCACCTGGTACAAATATGACGTACGATTACCATAGTTGAGGCTCCGACTCCGGCGATATGGTCGATGTGGTATTTGGGGTTAGGATTGCTGTTACTGCTCTACATATTCTGGAGTGGGTTGTATCTCTTACTGCCGGATAAGTTCAGACAAAGAGTACGATGATCTCCAGGGGGTTTTTACCGTACTTGTAGTGATTGGATGTGGTGTGGTTGAGGGTGTTTGTGGCCCTGGAAGGTATAAGGGTATTTAGTAAAACATGACGGTACATACTCAACCCCCCCCCCACCCTTTGTAGGCGTGAAACAACGAAATCTAATCGAATATCACGCCTGAAAACCAAGAGGGGTTGAGTATGTACAAACATGACGCTCCAGTCTCAAGATTTATGCATCCGTCGCTGTCCAGACGGAGTACTCACCATCTAAAATTGTATGTTGAGTGGGATTTATTTTGACCAGCATTCAAACAATTACCAAAGTACTGCCTGAACGAAAACATCGAATATGAACATCACCATACAACCAGCTAAGACCGCCAAAAGGGCGCCCCAGGTGTTAAACTCTTTGTCAAGTACTTTAATTACCTTAACCATAAGGATCACTAACCAAATCCACATAATAATGTAGGCGAGTGCACCAATAGCAGATAAATCAAATGTATATACCAGTGGATCGATGATAAGTATGGGCAGGGTAACAACTGTCCATGCATAACCCGACATTGAAAAGATCTTTCTCCATTGACGAACATCGAGTTTTACCCTGCTTATGAGCCAAATAAGTATTCTAACAGACAAAAAGAATGTGACAAATGCTAGCAAAGTCGGGATGAAATAGAATATGTTCCATCCTAAGAATAGTAATGGAAGTATAAAGTACTCCGTTACCGTAGACAACCCGAGTCCACACATCGACCACCAAAAATACCTATCAGTATTATCACGGATGGTCGCAAAGGCCGAGTTGGGACGTATAATCACCAACAAAAACATCTTCAAACCGTCTAAATGTGAACGTTCCAAATTTATCTCACCGTAATTACTATCATATTATAGATTAAACTTACTAAGAGTATCATTATTATTTCAAGGTGTCTCTGATAACGAATCATTGTCCAGGAGGGCAGTCCCGATCTTACTAAGAGTATCGAACAATATTTCAATATATTCAGATATGTGAATTTCATCCTCACATGTAGATGGTATGGCGCCCAATTCGGTAAGTTCTTCGATGCGTGGATCATCCTGGAATACTTTAGCACCGGTCAGGTCGACGTTTAACATGTTGGTTCCATTAAAGACAGCCCAGCATAAATTCGCATAGCGTAAATTCACATCCCGCATGTCCGCATTCAGTAGTATCAGGTTTACTAAGGATGCTCCCCGCATATCCGCATTCCATATATCCGCATCTTCCAGAGATGTAGCATACATATCGGCACTTCGCAAATCAACATCAATTAAAGATGCATACTGTAGGATGGCTCCACGTGACACAAAACCATACATATCAGCATTATTAAACCTCGCAAAATCCAAAGATGCATCACGAAAGTCCGCACCACGAAGATTTGTAGATTCGAAATTCGGCCCCCAATCACTGAAAGCGCTAACCATAGATACCCCTTCAAGATTTGCATGTTTGAAGTTAGCACTCGATATATTGGTGTCCCACATATAAGCATCTCTAAGGTTAGTATATCTTAGATCTGCATTATATAAGTTAGCGCCCCACAAACGTGCATTGCGTAAATCTGCATGTTGTAGAATCGCACCCTCTAAATTAGATCGATCTAGATCTATCATTTGCATATCGGCAAGATATAGTCTCACATCAGATAGGTTGGCACCGCGTAAGTTGGCACCGCGTAAGTTGGCATCTATCAGATCCACACCAGACAAATTTGTACTCCGTATGGATGTATGTTCCAGATTAACATTTCTCAGGTATGTATTAGAAAAGTCGGCACCTGTTAGGTTAGCGCCTCGAAGGGTAGCGCTAAACAGATCAACGTCTGTCAAATTGGCATCCCGAAGATCCGCGTGAGATAGATCGGCGCCGCGCATGTTGGCATGAGTCAAGTTGGCGCCCTGGAGGTTTGCAAAGGACAAGTTGGATCCTGTTAAATTGGCGCCCTGGAGGTTCATGTGAGACAGGTTAGCATGCTGGAGATCGGTGTGAGACAGGTCCTCTGTGGCCATCGATATTGTGGCCGCACCGATTGTTACAGTAACGGCCAGTATTATGTAAACAGGCAGCCGGTGAGTCCGGCCATATGATAGTAATTGCTGCAGATACGTCAGTCTATCTCACCGTAATTACCACCAAGTCTTGTGATGTGAGCTCGCCATCAGATACTGTAAGGTATATTCCCAGAAGGCTTTCCCCCTTTGGAACTGTAACCGTGACCGAGGAGCCAGACGCATCTGACAGTATGTTTGTCGGGCCTATAATCACGCTCCACTCATACGTCAGCGTATCTCCGTCAGGGTCTGTGGATGCGGCCCCGCTCAGCGTTATCTTGTCGCCAGCCTTGGCGGTCAGGTCAATACCGGCGTTGGCTGTGGGGGCTCGGTTGGGGTGCTTTACCGTTATGGTTACAGTATCTGTATTTGAGAGAACCCCATCAGATATGGTGAGCTCAAACGTTATGGTAGCATCACTGTTCGGCGCCGTAAACGTAGGGGATTGTGCTGTAACATCAGAGAGTTTTACGCCCGTATCTGATGTCTCTTTCCACACGTATGATGTATCATCATTGTCCGGGTCTGTAGATGCGGAGCCATCCAGGGTTACTGTATCGCCAAACCGTACTGTTCGGTCTGCACCGGCATCAGATACTGGCGGCCTGTTCAATACCGTTATGGTAACTGTGTCAGTAGATGTGTCATACCCGTCTGATATTGTCAGCTCAAACGTCCACATACCAGCACTGTCTGGCGCCGTAAACGTCGGGTTCGGTATTGTATTATCGGAGAGTGTTACGGCAGTGCCTGTCGTCTGGTTCCACATGTATGATATAATATCGCCGTCCTGGTCCCTGGATGCAGAGCCGTCCAGCGTAGTACTCAGCAATGATCCTCAATATTTTTCCAGTGGCCGATGGCACCGTATTGGTTATAAAAAGATCGATATGGGTCCAGTTCACAGTATTGTATCGTGCCGTTACGACGCTCCGTTGGGATGCGGGTGAAATTTGTTGTACAACAAAGTTAATTTAGATCAACTAAGTAGTATTTAAAGAAGAGTGTGCCACCTAATGGTATGTTCAACCCCAAAAGGTCGGCACAAAAGAATAACACGGATACAGTATTTAACCATGACAAATCAAAAGATGGCCCACGACCCACGGCAAAGGGGGAAGAACGTATCCAAAAAGGTGACAAGTTCATGCCAGATTATACCATTAAAGAGATGGAAGAGCGTATGGCGAACCTCCAAGAGGGTAAGGAGAAGACCGTGTTGTTGGCATGCATCAAGAGAAAGGAATCCAAGACCATCGACACGATAGCAAAGGAGCTATATAGGCGGCCGGGTACGATACGCGGCTGGTTAGTAAGGGGAAGAGATAGAGGTTTGAACGATTTGGATGACCGCAAGCCTCCTGGCCGAGCTCGATTGTTGAGTGATGCCATGATGAATACGATACAAGGGTGGCTGTCCAAATCGCCCGTACAGTTTGGATTTAAGAGGAAACGATGGCAGGCCAAGATGATGAAAGGTGTGATATACGAAAAATTAGGTGTGAAGTGTAGTCTCGACACCATACGTCGTACGATGCATGATGTAGATTACTCATTCCGCAAGTCAAGGCCAGCTCCACACAAGAGCGCTTCAGAGGAGGAACAAAAAGAGTTCAAGGAGACTACTGGAGAACGTCTTAGAACAATGGCGATTCTCGGATATGTCATAATGGCCCTGGATGAGGCATCATGTATGGTGGGCGGGTGGAACGGCTATGGCTGGCTGCCAGTTGGCGGTCATGAGACCATTCCCATGAGCTGGTCAAAAAAGTCTGTACGGCTTATGGGCGTGTTAGGGGACGGTTGGTTCCATATCGCCATTGTAAATTCGACCGACTCAGAGACCCTCAAGATATTCATGAACAAGGTCAGGGAGGGCGTGAGGAATGTGGCAGTCGTTTTGGATAATGTCTCGTCTCACAAGTCGCAAACGATGAACGAGTACGAGAGAGATTCCAATGGTGGTATGGTGCGCATCTTCCTTCCCAAGTATACTCCTCAACTGAACCCCATAGAGATGCTGTGGCGTGATCTCAAGCGCGCCTTGGCAGGCAACTACTTTGACTCGATAGACGACCTAAAGGCGACAATAACTGGCATTGTGAATAATAGCGAGTTGGCTCCTCCAAAACTCATGGATTACATGCTGCCTGATGGTGTCCGGCAACCCACCAAAACATCCTGTAATATATGGGACATGACATCAGAGACGCCCGGTTTGGCAGTAGCCGCCTGACCATACATGACATGTAATATGTATTCTATCTGATATACAACATTTATAATTCTGCCCCTGGTTTGGGTGTGAGTGTATCTCTAGAGCCTACCATATGTGGTATCATGCAGGTTAAGGTCGCCTAAGTGCCGGATTTTGAATATTACTTCTAAGCTAATAAGATCGAAAAATATTGGATCTTACTGCATTCCACTACCCGCCCACCAAGTCTACCACTATTATGGCCTGGCGCGGGGTCTGCGTATTCTCGTATATCGTCAGGCCGGGACGCAGTGGCAGGGAGTCGAACAGTCGTATATTTCCATCATGCCACCGATACGAGTAGTTCTCCATCAGGCAGCCGTGTGACTGCAGACGAAAGTATGCATCATCCAGTTGTATCATCTCCGTGTTGTCGTGTGTAGCGCCAGGACACGTGGCAGTATCGTATGCGGTTACATCCAGGATTGCGTTGTTGTGGCCCGGGTATGGCGTATGTGATATGGTCGGGACTGTCGTTGGCCAGTAGCGACTGGTTGCAACGCCATACAACTCACCACAACCCGTGTAGTTTATCGAGTGTACGGTGCAGTTCCCGGAGGGCCGTACAAGGGTGGACAGCCCCAACACGTTACCCCCATATGGCATGACACCAACGGTGGCGCGCGCCCTGTCCGTACAGTCCAGACAGATTGTGTTTATCGCATAGTGGTCGTACAGGCCGTCCAAAAATATTACTGCGCGTCCACTATTTTCGAACTCGACATATTCTTTTCCAGTTCCATTGTTGTAAAATTCATACCCTATGCTCCCTGATTGTATTGTGATGTTTTCTATTCCGCTTGGCCAGTGCGGTGGCGCAGACTCCCGCAGATATAGGTGTGGCTTTGGGTATAGGCGCATCTCGCCACCCAGGGGTGCCCAGTTCGGTATGCCGTATGTCTCCCCCTCACCCCAATTGTTTATGATATATGTCACACCCGAACTGACTGTGTTGTATTGCGCAGCCTCGGATATCTCGTTGCCACTTGCTATGAGTCCGCCCACGCGCTGAAATTCAACGTATGGTGAGGATACTATATCCGTGGTGGGGACATCATCTGCGGGCTTTATCTCAATCAGGTTGCCTCTGTCTGTCAGGGCCAAAAATTCAGGGTCTGGTGTCTGCGCCAACACATCCGGTATTATACATATGGCGAATACTATACAACATGCTACTGCAACACATCTCATAATACACAATACTGCCGGATACGTTTTTGGATTACACGTTGTGTAGTGGTCAGATGAGATTTTTGTTGTTTTTATGTATCGTATATTAGAAGCCAAGGGACATGTCAGACACGAAACCGCCTCCAGCATCAACACAGTCCAAGCAATCGGCGTAGCCAAACATGCTATAGGATGCGCCTGTCATATAGTGCACATGCGCGATTCATCGCACCACCGGGGCTATTATTCATTAGGGGACTGTCCCAACGCGCGCTTAATATTCTCAATCTCCATATCGTGTTTGCGCTGCATGTTCTGCAGGGCACTGTCCTGCGCAGCGGCCAGCTGCTGGATCATACCCGTTAGTGATTGCAGCACATCCTGTGACATGTCATCTGAGCTGGACTCTTTTTTTAGTAGATTCAGTAGGTCAGTGGCCGGCAACTCCCTCTGTTTCTTTAGCTCAAACATCTCCTGCCTCATCTGGTTCCTCTCATGTCTCATCTCCTGCATGCCTCTGGTAAGTCGAGCCAACTCCTCATCCTTCTCATCCTCCAATCTCTGTATGTTTGATTTCATTGTACGGTTCGACTGCCGCAGTCTGTCTGCATCATCTATGGTAAGACTGGGAACTGCCGTCACATACTCGGCGGCAAGCTCCAAGACATCCGTCTTGAAGTAGTTCTCGTCTAAGGAAGTAAGTCCGCGATGGCCCATCATGTACTCTTTTTTATGAGTGATGAGATGGTCGAATCGCCAGAGGCAGCACCCTTACACGACTTGTTGAAGAATCGCCTAAAACCATTCATTAGTGGGACTTGAAACATCTTACCATTCTTCTCCTTATGTAGACCGGCACCATCCACCATCTGCCTAACACGCTTCAACATAACCATGTGGGATGCCCTAGTCAACATACCTGCTTTTGATACAGTAAATATTGGATCTTTGGCACGAGCCGGTCTGCCCATGGATTCGGCCCATATACGTCCATACTCCTGTAACGTATTAAACGCCTCCGGTGTGATAAATGCAGTATATTGTTCATTAGACCCACCATACACCTCTAGTGCTGCGCATACCAACTCACCTTCACTAGGATCCATTGTAAGTCTGTCTTCTGTCTTGTATACGGGTGTAATATCCCCCCAATTCAATGGGGTCACGGCGCCTGCCCGCATCCCAGAGCTGGCCAATACCAGTATGAGGGCCCGATCCTGCGTACCACGGGCATACAACAACATCTTGGCTATCTCATCACGGGTCCAACCTGTCGTATTTGGCATGTTATCCAACTCAGGATAGGTAGCGTATATTCTCTTCCAAGAAATATACACATCATTCATATCGAACAACTTCTTGATGGGTTTAAAATAATTGGGAAAAGATGTAGGGTTCAGATAATCCTTATCACCTTTATCCAATTCTGTGCGTTCCCGCAATTTCCTGGACAGGCTCATCAACAAGTCACGAGTCCAATCAGGTTTCTCTTTACCATACTTTACCAACTGTGATACGCGCTCCTCATAGGTGCCGACAAGCCAACCCTCCAGAAATTCACATGTGATCTTTTGGAGTGACCGAGTGTACATGGCAAGTGTTTTCTTGGAGCGAATACCCTGCGCAAACAGTTCCAGTGGCGTATCAGACCCTGCCCTCACCATGTCATCCTTCAGTAGACGCATGTCTATTAAATATCTTGTAACCTATATTAATTACCATAAAATAACTCATCTCCTGAGTTGCGATGCTGCATATTGTATCATTTCATTGGCTATATCAGTATCCGATACCCTAGATATGCCTCGGAACTCTACTGTGTTGTTCACCTCATGTACTGTTATACCCTGGTCTTTATCTTCCATCATGTCTACTCCCAGGATGCCGCCGCCAACGGCTTTGGATGCGCGTGCCGCCAACTCCCCAATCTCACCGGTGTGACTGCAGGGTTGCGGGTCTCCGCCCATTGAGACATTAGTACGAAACCCCTCAGAAGTCCTATACATTGCAGCGATGGGCGTATCACCCACAGTTATGACACGAATGTCCCGAGGAGGCCTGTCTATGACATCTTGCAGGTAGTATACTCGGTCTAGTGGTGCATCGGTGACTTTGCGTATCTCGATTACAGCATCAACAGCATCACGATCCCTTAATGGTATTATGCCCCGTCCCCAGCTACCCACCACCGGCTTTATCACCTTGGGGTAACCTATCTGCTCCATCATGGATGTAACAGACTCAGCAGAGTATGCAAAGTGTGTTGTGGGTGTGGGTATGTTGTGCTTCTTTAGCAATAATGTGACAAACATCTTGTTTCCGCACGTGCTGGCAACTTTGAACCTGTTGATTGTGGGTATATCCAAGAACTCCAAATATGATGTAAAGTGTAGGCCCCTGTAATAGCTGACACATCGCTCTAGGACGACGTCCCCGACATCAATGCTGTCATCATCAGTACTGGTCTTGGCCTGTTTTACATCGTACAGTATTGTATCATATCCCAAGGATTGCGCAGCCTTTGCCAACATCTTCTCCTCAAGACGCAGGCGGTCATATGCTATACCTACTGTGACCATTGTTAATACACACCACCAATTATGGGCATCATTCTTTTGTCGTATACCCTTGTAATTTATTCGCTTCAGCAGACTGAGCGCCCCACAACTCTACAAATCCGGCCGCCCGTCTCTGATCAAAGGTGGAATCAGCGCCATATGTGGCCGACTTTGCATTATATAGGGAGTACTTTGACTTGCGCCCCACAACACGTACAGAGCCGCCCTGCATCTTTAGTCGTACCATACCAGTTACAACACTCTGGGTTCTCTGGATGAACGCATCAACATCTCTACGGAGGGGCTCATCCCAGAGTCCAAGGTATGCCAGTCTGGCCCACTCATCATCCATTACACGTTTTAGCCTGTTCTGGTGTATTGTATGAACCATCTTCTCCAGATCAGAGTGTGCCTCTATAAGGCATGTTGCCCCTGGTGTTTCATATACCTCCCTGGACTTGAGGCCTACTGTGCGATCTTCTATATGATCTACAACCCCTACGCCGGCTTCGCCAGCAACCTTGTTCAAGTGTGTAATTAGTTGTACTGGTTTCATGGGCGTGTCGTTTACAGCCACAGGTATACCAGAATCAAATGATATGGTTACGTACGTTGGCTCTGCAGACAAATTGTTGACACGTGTCCAGATGAATGCATCATCGGGGGGTTCTGCGTACGGGTCTTCCAAGACTCCTCCTTCGATGGCGCGTCCCCATAGGTTCTGGTCTATGCTGAACTTTTTGGCCACATTCTCTATTTGAACGCCCCTCTCTTCGGCGTACTTTATCTCTGCTTCTCGATCAAGGTTTTTGTCACGGATGGGTGCCAGTATGGGTAGATTTGAGCTGGACATAAACGCCAAATCAAAACGTACTTGATCATTGCCCTTGCCTGAACAACCGTGTGCCAGCGCCTCTGCACCCTCCTTTTTAGCCACCTCAACTACCTTCTGTGCAATCAATGGTCTAGCCAGAGCGGTCGCCAGACAGTATTTGTCTTGGTATAACGCATTGGCCTGTATTGCAGGATAGACGTAACCTTCTACAAACTCTTGTCTTGCATCTATGGTATGGTGAGACACGGCCCCCAGTATTTTGGACTTGGTACGTATTGCATCATAATCATCACCTTGTCCCACATCCACTGTAACTGTAACAACGTCTAAACCATGTTCGGTCTGAAGGTACTTTACGACTACGGATGTATCCAATCCTCCCGAGAACGCCAGTACTGCCTTTGCCATGTTATGAAACCTGAAAAATGCTAAAAATTAATCTTTTGTATGTGAGGGGTGGGTTCCACAGGTGGCTGGCAAGTGTCAGTAGATGTTTCTTGCTGGCAAGTGTCGATGAAACCGATTATGGTCCATGTCATATAAAAGGGCCAAAGGACTATCAGAAAGCATTACACGCCATACCGGGTGATGTTATTCTCGGCAAATACAAGGATCGCAAGATTAAGGGGACGGATAGGGCGAGAATGAGATATTTGAGTAGTACTTCAACCTGTCATCAGCAAACATGGAGGCACCATATTGAGCAGAAGTAACAATAATCCAACAATTCGCTCTGACCATGAAGAGTCGGCTGCACCGTGTGCGGTACGTAAATTTCTCTCTGACTTCAGGCTACTAGATGACATGATCCAGTGGTGGAAAGATTATAGAAAGAATTGTTGCTCGAATCCGGCACTTGTTGAAAAATGTGATAAGCTGATCGTGCCGCTTGAAAAGTATCGTAAAGATTAGGTTACAAAGTTAGGATATTCGCTCAAAGCATGGTTTGCCAATCTATTTGAGATTTTGTTCCCACTATGCCAAATTAACCTCAATTTATATTCGACATGTCTAAAAACGACAAACCTGTCTTTCTAAATACGGCCTCTTTTTTTGACGGTCTATGGTTGGACTCTGGCTTTCATAAGTATCACATGTTAAAAAAATACTCATACAGTGGTGGTAAGACTTTGAGCCGCTACACCTTCAAGGCATCTTCAATTTCCCAAGCAACAAAGAGTTTGTTTTTGTGTGTAATGTCGATCTTTTTCAATATTCCTGCATCTACCAAGGTTATAATTACACTTCTGGCGGTGGGATACGAGACATCTAAAAATTTTTTGGCTCCAGAAATGGTGACATATGGATTCTCAAACAGTTTTTCCATCAACATGCTGGTCTTGCCGCTGGCATTTCTGTCGTTTAACATGTTACGATATTTTTTTTGCAAGTCTACCATCTTTTGGATTCCATTTATTGTTTCTTCTGCTTGTATTGCAAAGGCACGAAGAAAAAATTTTATCCAACTACTCCATCTACTCTTCCGACTTACTTCCAGTAGGCCATTATAATACTCTTTTAGATGCACATCAAAGAACGCGCTAAGATACAACAATGGTTCTGGCAACAGGCCTCTTCTAGACAGTATTAGTGGCAACAGCAGTCTCCCGACCCTTCCATTCCCATCTAGGAATGGATGAATGGCTTCAAATTGGTAATGTACCATGGCGCACTGGAGCAATACGGGTATGTTACTGTGATCGTTTTGTAAGAACTTTTCAAGATTCCTGAGCAAATTTGGCACTTCAGATGGTGGTGGAGGCGTATAAACGACATGACTCCTCCTGCCCTGTTCCTTAACTATCCAGTTCTGTTGGTTGCGGAGCTTTCCGGGATTTTTTTCTTGTCCCCTGACACCTGTCATTAATATCCGGTGCGCCTCTTGTATGATATGTAAATCAACGTCTCTATTCTCACCCCGTACCTTCTTTAGTGCCCATTCCAAAGCATGTACGTAATTGATCACTTCAAAAAGTCTCAGGTTGTCTTGATTCTTTTTGAGTATGTTGCCCACCGCCTCATGTCGGTTCAGGTCTTCGAGAGAAGCTAGCGTACCTTCGATCTTTGAGCTCAAGACTGCATCCCGTTTCAAGTATGCCCTGAGTAGAATGTGTGGGTTTTCAAGCTCACCGCCTTTGCCCTTTAGTTCCCCTACCATTCTTTCTGCGTTTGAAAGCAACATTATCATCTCTCGGTCATATGTGACACGTGGCGGCAGATTGACAGGAACAAACGCAGTCTGATTTTCGCCTATGGTTACAAATTTACCGTTTGGTTTTGTGTATCCTTTCATTACGTTTAGCTTTTCTTTAACGTTTTTATAAATTGTTAAATAAAATCAGAATTTTTTTAATGAATGAACCTATACTATTTAACAATTGTGTTATGTTTTGAGTTGATCGTACACTTTAGTAAATTAGTCATATTCGCTGTGAATTTGCACGAATCTAATTTTAAATAGTTCTAAGTGTCGGTTATGCACATCATGGTGTGAATATGTGCCGTATGTGGTGTTGATTGAAAGTGTAAACAAAACATGCTATACACAAGGACAGCAACACGTCCGCATACCACAATCACAGTATTTTGTTTGGAATCATACTGTTTGGTGACCAATACTGACCAAAGTAACAGGCTCAAATAATGTGTTGTACATCTCGTCTTTTGATTCTTTCCGCTTCACGGTATGATATTATAAAATTAGTGTTTAGTCAGATGTCTATATGCGGTAACCGTTTAACACCCAACAAATGGGTCCCTCCTGCAAGGACAGATAATGATCTAAATGACCCAGATTCAGACCAAAATCCGGCTCAAACCGGACATGCGCAGGCCGTTATAATTCGTTTTTGGTCAGTTTTTTACCAAATCCTACCACATAGGCATGGAATAACGAAATTCGATTAGACAAAATGCCTGCAACTAAGAGGGATAAGTACGTACCGCTAGGTGTACATACTCAAGGCTATTGAAAATTCACGCCTAAGATGGCTTTATTACAAGTACACGAGGCGTAAAGTTGGAAACGACCTGAGTGTGTACCGCTGGGGGATAGTAACATTAGTAAAGGGTACGTTTGGCGCCGGCATTATGGACGTGGATGCGGTACTGGAGAAAGTTAGGCTGAGGGTATCACATTTCTTGATTTTTGGTTTGTCGACATATTTGGTGAGTTGAAGCGTATGGGCATGCCGAGCTATGCGGTAGACGAGAACAGCTTCAAGCACGGCCTTGAAAAACTCGATGCCAGCTCAATACTCGGTTTCAAGTCAGTGAACAAGTCAGATATGATTCTCAAGCCCGACCCCGACACCTTCCGCATCCTGCCGCCCGGGTACGATAACGGCCACCGGAAGAATGCCAGACTCATCTGCGACCTCTACGAGGGCAACACCGCGGCCAAGTCACGGTACAACCGGGATTCGCGCGGGATAGCAAAGAAGGCGACTGCCAAGCTCGAGGGAACGGGTATTACGCATAGTGGAATGCAGTAAGATCCAATATTTTTCGATCTTATTAGCTTAGAAGTAATATTCAAAATCCGGCACTTAGGCGACCTTAACCTGCATGATACCACATATGGTAGGCTCTAGAGATACACTCACACCCAAACCAGGGGCAGAATTATAAATGTTGTATATCAGATAGAATACATATTACATGTCATGTATGGTCAGGCGGCTACTGCCAAACCGGGCGTCTCTGATGTCATGTCCCATATATTACAGGATGTTTTGGTGGGTTGCCGGACACCATCAGGCAGCATGTAATCCATGAGTTTTGGAGGAGCCAACTCGCTATTATTCACAATGCCAGTTATTGTCGCCTTTAGGTCGTCTATCGAGTCAAAGTAGTTGCCTGCCAAGGCGCGCTTGAGATCACGCCACAGCATCTCTATGGGGTTCAGTTGAGGAGTATACTTGGGAAGGAAGATGCGCACCATACCACCATTGGAATCTCTCTCGTACTCGTTTATGGTTTGCGACTTGTGAGACGAGACATTATCCAAAACGACTGCCACATTCCTCACGCCCTCCCTGACCTTGTTCATGAATATCTTGAGGGTCTCTGAGTCGGTCGAATTTACAATGGCGATATGGAACCAACCGTCCCCTAACACGCCCATAAGCCGTACAGACTTTTTTGACCAGCTCATGGGAATGGTCTCATGACCGCCAACTGGCAGCCAGCCATAGCCGTTCCACCCGCCCACCATACATGATGCCTCATCCAGGGCCATTATGACATATCCGAGAATCGCCATTGTTCTAAGACGTTCTCCAGTAGTCTCCTTGAACTCTTTTTGTTCCTCCTCTGAAGCGCTCTTGTGTGGAGCTGGCCTTGACTTGCGGAATGAGTATCCCATATTATGTATCATACGACGTATGGTGTCG
This sequence comes from Nitrosopumilaceae archaeon, assembly GCA_965219765.1. Lineage (GTDB taxonomy): Archaea > Thermoproteota > Nitrososphaeria > Nitrososphaerales > Nitrosopumilaceae > VYCS01. The sequence continues at coordinate 112,720 of CBDCOI010000001.1, read as the reverse complement.
AGACTACACTTCACACCTAATTTTTCGTATATCACACCTTTCATCATCTTGGCCTGCCATCGTTTCCTCTTAAATCCAAACTGTACGGGCGATTTGGACAGCCACCCTTGTATCGTATTCATCATGGCATCACTCAACAATCGAGCTCGGCCAGGAGGCTTGCGGTCATCCAAATCGTTCAAACCTCTATCTCTTCCCCTTACTAACCAGCCGCGTATCGTACCCGGCCGCCTATATAGCTCCTTTGCTATCGTGTCGATGGTCTTGGATTCCTTTCTCTTGATGCATGCCAACAACACGGTCTTCTCCTTACCCTCTTGGAGGTTCGCCATACGCTCTTCCATCTCTTTAATGGTATAATCTGGCATGAACTTGTCACCTTTTTGGATACGTTCTTCCCCCTTTGCCGTGGGTCGTGGGCCATCTTTTGATTTGTCATGGTTAAATACTGTATCCGTGTTATTCTTTTGTGCCGACCTTTTGGGGTTGAACATACCATTAGGTGGCACACTCTTCTTTAAATACTACTTAGTTGATCTAAATTAACTTTGTTGTACAACAAATTTCACCCGCATCCCAACGGAGCGTCGTAACGGCACGATACAATACTGTGAACTGGACCCATATCGATCTTTTTATAACCAATACGGTGCCATCGGCCACTGGAAAAATATTGAGGATCATTGCTGAGTACTACGGGTTAGATGTATCTGTATGACTTGTATGTAGTGCGCAAGATGTAAAAAGTCATGCCTGTAACATTACCGTCAGTTATTTTGATCACAACTATTCAATATGACCGTATCGGGCATGTCAAACATATCTTTGGGAGAGAACTTGAACTGTAACATTTGAGCACTCTTTCTTCCATTATCGCCTCCCTTTCTCTGAATAGTTAGGCGGCCCAGACGTATAACACCATTCTGAGTGATGTATGCACCACCAGAACAATGTCTAACAACAGAATTTATAGGCAGTATGGCGGAGCGATACGGCAAGTCATTGCGCTCTTCCACCAATAACATCCATTTTGCTGCGGCTTTTCCAGTCCCACTCATTACATCTTTTATTATCTTTGACTTGTTTTTGTTCAAAAAAGTCAATACTGCTTCACGGCCTGCAGGAGATATCTCATTCATCGTAAATCTTCGCATATCCGAGGCCATACCAAGCCCTTTGACATCATTAATTTGTCCCGGCCTAAAGTCATCTTCTCCGCAGTACATCTTGAGTACTTTCACAACATCATCTGGCATATGCCACATCTTTGCATAGTCATCAATCCAACGTTTGTCAATCTGGTTAAAACTAGCGCTAAATTTTTTGACTGAAATCCACTCTACATTATCTCCTACCAATACCAGCACATCTGCCTTGTTAAAGAAACCCATCTTTCGTGTGGTTTGAGCACATAAATTCTTCATCGTATGTATGTCGTATCCCATTACGCGCAACCAGCCCTGGGACCACCTACTGTTCCTGTGTTTTGTAAATTGTGACACTACCCAGTCTTCATTTCTAAAACCACTACGGGCTGCTTTGGCCATTGCCTCTGAGTACTGTAAAGTTCGCTTCATTGGGACTTTGGGTAGTTTGTTATAATAAATTCCTGACTATTTTTTTGTGTAAAATATTGTAGAGAACGGTTAATCTTTATGTTGTATGTGTTATAGTGGCTGGGAAGTTTTAGCGATTTTGGATGATTCTGCTCGGATATCATGATCAGATTATTAACGCCAACTGTACGCACAAAATCAACAAAATCTACAGTCTTTGGCACAGAGTTGTAATGCCAGTTGGGGTTATTCATGTAGGGAGGATCCATGTATAGAAATGCGTCACATACATTACGATATGACTCGTACGTTTCATTTCTTATCTCCATGTTTTTTATAATTTTACTTGTATTCATGTATAACTCTCTGTCTATATTTGGGCAACGGGAGTTTTTGCGTATAGGAGCGTTGAATTTATTGAGGCGATTAAATCTAATCTTTCCTGAAAATGCATTCTTTGCTAGATATAGGAATCGTCCGGCCCCTGCAACCCCCGTCTCTAGATTATCTTTTTGGCGTATTGTGTAGTAGTATTCTTCAGATGATAACTCTCTATGTTTTTCATACTCGTCTAGTAACTCTACTGTATGATCACGTACAGATTTTATAAAGTTTGTAATAACGGGGTTGTTGTCGTTGTACGTTACATTTTCAGAGCCAAATTTATAGCAGCAGTATACACTAAATGAACCACCACCGCCAAACAGGTCATATATTCTACGTCCAGTTACATCGGGCATTAAAACATCAAATATACCTGCAAAACCAGACTTGTTGCCTATGTATGGTATCAGATGATATCTGTTACGGGTGTTGGTAACTATAAAGTCACTCGTAGTCATATTTTTGGCATTGTTGCTTTTCAACATGTATTGTCGAGACTCGGATGCATGATTCATTACTAGAACAGTATACACAAGCACTACATAATTCTGTTTTGGCAATGTCAACTATTCAGAGTTTTTATATTGCTAATTTGCGCACATTATCAATAATCATATTATTATGCAAAAGTATCGTTGCAAATTCGACTGATGAGATATAGCAAAGTAGTAGCTTCGTTTTTGAGACGTTATGTGCTACAAATACAGGCTATTGGCGTACTCAAAACAATCATGCATATGCTTAAGGCGAGATGAAAAATCGTTGTTCTAAAACTGTAACATGAAAACATAACGCCATCGGTCGAATTTGCAACAATGCCCGAATATACACAAACAGAAGACATGCTATTTTACAAGATTGTTTGAGTTGGAAAAGGATTGCTGCATATGCTGTCTGGCATCTGCGCAAGGTCGCCTGGGATGATCTTTTATTCTGTTACGGACGGGGCCCGCTACGCATCAGCGTACATCGAGACTTCCCACGCCGTGGGGGTCTGGGCAAAGGCCGAGTACTCCTTGTGTTTGAGCTCCGAGTACTTGTCCAGAAAGTCAGACGTGAAGACATCCCTCAGAAAACTGTTGTCGCTCTGCAGCTCATTGAGGGCGCCGCGCAGCGAGAGAGGCAGCGACCCTATCCCGTACTCACGCCTCTTTGCAACCGAGAGCTTGTAGACGTTCTCTTCTACCGGATCTCCGGGATCCGTCTTCCTTCTTATTCCGTCAAGACCCGCAAGGAGCAGGGCGGCTTCAAGCAGGTAGATGTTGGCGGTGGGATCTGGCACGCGGTACTCGATCCTCTTGCTTTTTTGCTGGTTCCGGTAGTACATGGGCACGCGGACGGTGGCAGAACGGTTGCCCATGCCCCAGCAGATGCCGGTCGGCGCCTCAAAGCCCGGCACCAGCCGCTTGTACGAGTTGGTGGTTGGGTTGGATATGGCGCACAGAGCCCTTGCATGATCCAGTATTCCACCTATGTAGTATCTTCCGGTCTGGCTCAACTGAGCCACCGAATCTTCGGGGTCGTACATTACATTGTTCCCGTCTGCCCACAGGCTCTGGTGTACGTGCATCGCCGAGGCGTTGTCGCCGTATATGGGCTTTGGCATAAAGGTGGCCACCTTGCCGCTGCGCTTTGCCTTGACCTTGACTACGTTCTTGACCGTTACCACGTTGTCTGCCATGGCAATGATATCATCATAGGCAAGGTTTATCTCACACTGGCCGGAGGTTGCCACCTCGTGATGCTCGGCCTCTATCCGTATGCCGAAGTAGCGGTGGAGATCGTCGCAGACGTCCTTCCTGAAGATCTCAAGCGTATCCTTGGGCTGCGATGGATAGTAGCCTTCCTTGAGGTCTATGGCGGTGCTGATGTTCCCCTTGGCCCACGGTGACTCCTTTGATTCTATGGAGTATCCGGAACCACCGTACGAGTGGGTGGCGGCATACGGCGACGGATAGACCGTTATGGCATCAAAGACAAAGAACTCCACCTCAGGACCCCAGTTTGTATGCGTAGTACTCAGCAATGATCCTCAATATTTTTCCAGTGGCCGATGGCACCGTATTGGTTATAAAAAGATCGATATGGGTCCAGTTCACAGTATTGTATCGTGCCGTTACGACGCTCCGTTGGGATGCGGGTGAAATTTGTTGTACAACAAAGTTAATTTAGATCAACTAAGTAGTATTTAAAGAAGAGTGTGCCACCTAATGGTATGTTCAACCCCAAAAGGTCGGCACAAAAGAATAACACGGATACAGTATTTAACCATGACAAATCAAAAGATGGCCCACGACCCACGGCAAAGGGGGAAGAACGTATCCAAAAAGGTGACAAGTTCATGCCAGATTATACCATTAAAGAGATGGAAGAGCGTATGGCGAACCTCCAAGAGGGTAAGGAGAAGACCGTGTTGTTGGCATGCATCAAGAGAAAGGAATCCAAGACCATCGACACGATAGCAAAGGAGCTATATAGGCGGCCGGGTACGATACGCGGCTGGTTAGTAAGGGGAAGAGATAGAGGTTTGAACGATTTGGATGACCGCAAGCCTCCTGGCCGAGCTCGATTGTTGAGTGATGCCATGATGAATACGATACAAGGGTGGCTGTCCAAATCGCCCGTACAGTTTGGATTTAAGAGGAAACGATGGCAGGCCAAGATGATGAAAGGTGTGATATACGAAAAATTAGGTGTGAAGTGTAGTCTCGACACCATACGTCGTACGATGCATGATGTAGATTACTCATTCCGCAAGTCAAGGCCAGCTCCACACAAGAGCGCTTCAGAGGAGGAACAAAAAGAGTTCAAGGAGACTACTGGAGAACGTCTTAGAACAATGGCGATTCTCGGATATGTCATAATGGCCCTGGATGAGGCATCATGTATGGTGGGCGGGTGGAACGGCTATGGCTGGCTGCCAGTTGGCGGTCATGAGACCATTCCCATGAGCTGGTCAAAAAAGTCTGTACGGCTTATGGGCGTGTTAGGGGACGGTTGGTTCCATATCGCCATTGTAAATTCGACCGACTCAGAGACCCTCAAGATATTCATGAACAAGGTCAGGGAGGGCGTGAGGAATGTGGCAGTCGTTTTGGATAATGTCTCGTCTCACAAGTCGCAAACGATGAACGAGTACGAGAGAGATTCCAATGGTGGTATGGTGCGCATCTTCCTTCCCAAGTATACTCCTCAACTGAACCCCATAGAGATGCTGTGGCGTGATCTCAAGCGCGCCTTGGCAGGCAACTACTTTGACTCGATAGACGACCTAAAGGCGACAATAACGTAGGTGTTTTGCTTTTTGAAGTTCCACAGGTTGACCGCTCCCACGCTGCGAGGTACAGATACATAACGCCGCCACGGTATTGCAGTACCGCAAATGAGACTGCCCATGTTGCAGTCCTCATATGGAGGATTTAATGCCAACTAGGTCAACTTTTTTTTGATCATTCCTTAAATCCGTTAAACGTCGTATTTTATTAGAATGGTAGTACAAGTCTCACCGGAAGTGAAATGGTAAGACAGGTACACCAAACAGAATTGGTAGAAGCGATATTTAACCATACATGCGGGAATTCTAGTCACAATACATCAGATACAGACTGTATAGCATCTGTGGGCATTCCCTGCAACGTAAATGACTGCCCATGCTGCGCATCATGGATGGGGATTGTAGAGCGGCTGGTAGACGTGATCAATCACATGACCAATGTGGCCGCCACACTAGTAGCCGAGAACAATACCAAAGATGACACCGTGCAGATGCTGCAGGCAATTGAGGCCGTACTGGAGTCTGACAATAAGAAACTGAAAAAGGCCAACAAGAAACTGAACGCAGAAAACAACCACATCTATACAGTCCCGGCCAATGACCGCAAGAGCACTGGCAAGCCGGGCAGGAAGCCGGGGTGCAAGCCTACCATAAGCAAGGTTCCCGAACATATAGACAGAGAAGAGACAGTCGACGTAACTGTATGCCCCAAGCAAAAGGACGGCGAGGCGCATACACTGTCTGAAGGTGTGACCGACTCGTACTATAGGTACGGAAAAGTATTACACATTACAGTAGAGATTGTCAGATACAAGATCAACAGGAGATGGTGCCGCACCTGTAAAAAGCAGGTATCGGCGGAACCGCCCTGCATGCACAAGTATGAGCGGGTCTCATCAAACGTTTCGGCAGTCGCCACCGGTCTAAATTTAGATGGCCTCTCGTTTGGAAAGGTTGCAGAATATTGTGATGATGCGCTAAAGCAAGATATATCGCGCTCGTGGGCATACCGTACCAAGATAAGGGCTGGCCGCAGGATGGCTCCCGAATACCGTACCATTAAACAGGACATACTGTCCGAGCCATACCTGGCGTGTGATGAGATGTGGTGGAAGGTACCCGGTTCCAACAGCGCCAAGATAATGGTGGCCCGCGGTGCTGAGCACTGCCTGGCCAAGGTGGTATCATCGGCCAATATTGGTGAGGTCGGCAAGATGCTACCTGGCTATACCGGCGTTGTCGGACAGGACTCCAATACGATATGGCTGCATACGGGCGGTGATCATCAGATGTGCATGCAGCACCAGCGCCGACTCTCAAAGAAGTGTATGGAACATCGCAACCTCAAAGGAGATTCATTAGAATTTTTGACGGCGCTACACCGTCTGGACTACAAGCATTACATGTATGATAAGATAGAGGATATACACACCAGGAGGGTTGCCGCCCGGTGCTTGGATAAGGAGCGCAGCGAGCTGATGTGGGGCACATACGAGGATGACGAGTACAACACCATCGCAAGGCGCCAAAAGAGACACTATAGAGAGGGGTATTACATGTCCACTCACCTGTACAACAAGGATGTATCTGTGGACAACAACGGCGTTGAACGGGTCAACCGGAGATTCGTATCCGTACGCAATGATGGTGGGGGAAATCGCAGCCAAAAGGGCATGGATGCAAATTCTGTATTATTTACACTAAAGGCCACTGACTGGATAAACAAAAGAAGCTTTTTCGACCATCTGGTCAGGTCAGCTTCGGGTGATGGATGACAATACAATACAATACAGATACGAAAAATACACTACATGATGTACAGCGCATTACTCCATTATGATACGGTCCGTCTGGACACTTCAAAAAGCAAAACACCTACACAATAACTGGCATTGTGAATAATAGCGAGTTGGCTCCTCCAAAACTCATGGATTACATGCTGCCTGATGGTGTCCGGCAACCCACCAAAACATCCTGTAATATATGGGACATGACATCAGAGACGCCCGGTTTGGCAGTAGCCGCCTGACCATACATGACATGTAATATGTATTCTATCTGATATACAACATTTATAATTCTGCCCCTGGTTTGGGTGTGAGTGTATCTCTAGAGCCTACCATATGTGGTATCATGCAGGTTAAGGTCGCCTAAGTGCCGGATTTTGAATATTACTTCTAAGCTAATAAGATCGAAAAATATTGGATCTTACTGCATTCCACTATGCATCATTCCACAACCACTATGTGACCCTACATGACTTGGAGGATGATGCAAAATGCCCAGGACTTGAGGTCAAAGACATCTCATTCCAGGAGCCTGGCGATGTCAGTGTATCTGGTAAAATTGTAGTGATTGAGGATACTCCATACTACTTTGCTGGCACACACAGTCTCGCTTCAGAGAAGAACATTAGCTTCAAATCAGACATGGAAGTGGGCAGTATTGTATACTTTACAATCGACCCCGTGAATGCAGATGGCGAAACCAGTGTAACTGATATAGAAGCCGTATGTATTAATGATGTAACAGGTACAACTGAACCTATTACGATCATACCAGCTTACTACTGGGAAGGTAATTAGATATTAGTATAATTCTTTTTTTCATTTTTAATTACTAAACGGGTTGTAGCTCGTATTTATCTTGTAATCTAATTTGACTAACACAACAAGATCTAACTAGTATCAAGTTCAGAACGGATGTATGGATTCCAGTTTTGCATTTTTGTGAGAAGTGTGTGCTCACTTGTGCGCATAGACTTGGTAGAGGTCTCCGGTATCCCATGACCGATACTTCCAGTTTACATCCTTCCAGACAACAATCCTAAAGTCATTTTGTAAATTTGGATGAAGCATGTTATAGACATCCTCACCGATCAGTATCTGGTCTGGATCGGCAACCGACTGTATCTTTGATGCCATGTTCATGGCGCGTCCCATCAAATCTACATGTGACAGTTTGGGATCTCTGCCATATCTAACCACGATATTGGTACCATAGTCTATGCCTATACGAACGTGTAGTTCAGGATAGTCATACTGGGACAGTATGGGGTTTATTCCTTCATGTATGACAAACCGCATAGACTTTGCGCACCTTACAGCATGATCTGCAGTAAAGTGTGCCCTGTCCGAGTGTACAAAATAACCTATAACAGCATCCCCTATGAACTTTAACACCAAACCACCATGCTTGACCACTGTATCTGCCATCTCCTGCGCAAATGCCTCCATTATGATGGCCAACTTTTCAAAGGGTAGACTAAGCACCATATCTGTGGAACCCACCAAATCTACATACAACACTACTGCATTGAACTTTTTAAAGACATTCTTCCGAAGGAACTTAGTAGAGTTATCCGGAACTCCTGCATATTGATAGTCCTTCTTTAATGATGCCCATATGCGGGTCTGTGTATTTCGTAGTAGGGTGTCCGAATCCACGACTGTGCCAGGTTTGGCCAATATCATATCTGATGCATCAAATGGTTCGGTCTCCTTCATGAGTCACCCCTAGGGATGGTCAATACAATAGAATATTTCCAGAATATCATCATAATTATGATTATAGGGCATTATATATAAAAAAGAATATGCTGTTGAGCGGCAGTACTCAGAAATGATCCTCAATATTTTTTCCAGCGGCTGATTGCACCATATTGGATATGAAAAGATCAATATAGGCTTCGTTCACAGTGTTGTATCATGCCGTTATGACTCTCCGTTGAGATGCGGGTAGAATTTATTACATAATAAAATTAATTTAGATCTACTATGTAGCATTTAAAGGAAAATGTGCTACCTAATGGCATGTTCATCTCCAACAGGTCGGCACAAAAGAATATCGCAGACAAAGTATTTGACCGCGACGCATCAAAAGGCGGCCCCCGACCCATAGTAAAGGGTGAGGAACGTATCCAAAAAGGTGACAAGTTCATGCCAGACTACACCATTGAAGAGATGGAAGAGCGTATGGCGAACCTCAAAGAGCGTAAGAAGACCGTGTTGTTGGCATGCATTAAGAGAAAGGAGTCCAAGATCATCTATACGGTAGCGAAGGAGATGTGCAGGCGGCTAGACACGGTGCGCGGCTGGTTAGCGAGGGGAAGAGGGAGAAGTTTGAACGATTTGGGTGACCACAAGCGCCGACGAGAGCACGCAGGACAGAGTCTGTTACCATAATTTAATAAGCCATTGCAAAATAGATACTTGATGACTGAAGAGACTGTGGTTGAATCCTATGTGGAGACTGATGAGGATATACAGTTAGATGCATCTGAAGATGATACAAAACAAGAACATGACACCATATTTGTGGGTGGCAAGCCCATTATGACCTATGTAAACGCCACACTGACACAGATAAAGTCAACACCTGTTGTAACACTAAAAGCCAGAGGTCACCGGATAAAACAGGCCGTTGATGTGGCCCTTACCATATCTAAAAGACTGAATGCCGTCGGATACTCAATAGGTGATGTTCGTATATCGTCCAACTCCATGGAGTCGTCAGACGGCAAAAACCGCAGTATATCCACCATAGAAATTGACATCCAAAAAGCCAGTTCATAGGGGACTAATATTGGCATTGGTGGCCACCATCGCCATTAGTGTTGTTGTACTGATGCCCTCATGCTGGGTAGACCATCAAGCGTTATTATACGACATTGAGCAGCATCTACTGGATACAGACCCTGAAACATGTGAGATATTACTGGAACGTATAGATACGTATAATGTTCAGTGTAATGGCACACTAGAGATACTAGACTGCGGCTAAATGAGTGCCGCATACAAAAACGGAAGTATTATGGTGGCTTCTGCGTGTAGCGTTGCCTGGCGCGCGTTGTTTGTAACTTTGCCCCAGGATATGGCTTCACGCACATGCGCCCCACTCAGACTCCCATCAAACTCATTGGCTGTTGTTATATATAACGCATAGTCGAGTCCGCCCCGATATTGGTTCCACCATAATGTGTGGTGCTTGGATATGCCTCCGCCCACCATTAGGGCTCCCGACTTTTTAGCCTTGAATATACGGGATGACAGTATCTTGGAATCTCCAATTATGTCCAACTGAAAGTCAGGATGACTCTCGGCAAACATCCACAACTGACTACCCACCGAACCGTCCACTATACCCGGGACGATTACTGTCGTGTCTGTCTTATCTGCCCAGTATAGAAACGACGACTCGCCAGTATTTCTGCCAATCATACGACAGACATCTGCCGTAGTCATCTTGCGCACGCCCTTGTCATACTCTTCCTGCAGGAACGACTGCATCTTCTCCTCTATGAGTGGGCCATAACTGTCCATGGGCACCAGCACGTTGCCTAATCTATGTATGTCTTGCTTGACCAACTGCGCATCATCCATGGTAAAGGAGCCTTGGTTGTATGCAGCAAAATGCCTTGCAATATCATGGTCCAGTGCACCGCATGTAGTTATCACAACATCAAACCACCCTCGCTGTATCATGGAGCGTATTATTCCTCGCAGTCCAGTTGATACCGTAGCCCCGACAAATGATAAAAATCGCAGACACTCTTTATCTTGAATCATAGAATCCATGATGTTTAGACCATCTACTACATTTACCGACTCGAAGCCTCCTGCATTCTCCATCTGTTTTATAACGTCTCGGACAGACGACTGTGAGTCTATTGTAATATCTTGAACGACATCACCTATTGGTATCATGTGTAGTTGTATAATTTGGGGCTATAAAACCCTGACATTTCAAAGGGGTCTTCTGCAGAGACATTGGCGTGAGACAGCCCATCTATATAATAGCCTACATCGATGGTATTAAATTCAGTATTACATACATTCAGATTATCGTATCAGTCAGATATGGGACTGCCCGAATAGTCGAATATCTTTGATGCTGCCTCTAACATCTCCTTGTCACCCTGCTCGGATGCTCGGCGTATGTTGTTCATGGGAGTTGATGCGACGCCCTCTAGAATGGCCCTGCTCATATCTGACATTATACGGGTGGTACGCTCATCGGCCTCTCCCAACATCTGTAGGGCCCGGGCCAGTTCACGATCACAAACATCTCCCATGTTTCGAAAAGCCTCATTTACTAGTGGTTCTGCCTCCAAGCGATGCATCGATGCTTCAAGGGAGGGCACCTCTTCGCTTATGACTCTCTCTATGTCTTTTATCTTGTTATTTCGATCTCTTATGTTACGTTCAACCATCTCGCCGATTTGATCTAGATTCATCATTTTAATTCCGGATATGTGCGCTATGCGTTCATCCACGGCTCTTGGGTTTGACAAATCAAGTATCATCATGCCGCCATCCTTGTGGGGCAGGTTGGTCACAGCATCATATGCAACTAAAAAGAATGGTGCTGTGGTTGCTACAAACAACACATCATACATGTTAAAGTTCTTTAACACCCCATGAAACTCAACAGGGGTTCCGCCCATCTTGTTGCAGAACGCTGTGGCCCTTCGTAATGTGCGACTAGCTGCAAAAAAGTCATACCCGCGTCGTACCAACGACTTTGCCACTAATGTGGCCACCTCGCCAGTACCTATTATGAGTATCTTTTTATTTTTCAAATTATTAATGCTCTCTTCTGCCAGTTTTACTGCCATAGACCCCACTGATACGCCACCCTTTCCTATACCAGTAGAGTTTCTAATTCGTGTACCCAATCGTGCAGCCTTGTCAAACAGTGTATTGAGGTGAATTCCTGACGCTTTTGCAGTCCGGGCATGTGATATGGACTCTTTTATTTGACCCAATATCTGCTCCTCACCAACTACCATCGAGTCTAGTCCGACAGTTAGTTTGAGTAGATGATGCATGGCAGCTGCATCCTCGGCGGTTTGAATATCCTTGAAATCCTCTTCTTTTAGATCCGTAACCTTGGCCCACGCCTCTGTTATCCTTGCGTAGTCTGGCTCTGAAGATTTACAGAAGAGCTCCACCCTGTTGCATGTCTGTACAATGACACACTCATCTACACCACACTTCTGAAATGTGGTATATGCCGCCATTTGATCTTTGATGGCATATCTCTCCAATATGTGCAAGGGCATTGTGCGGAATGTTACTCGGGCATTGAGTATGTAGGTCAATGTGTATGAAGCCTCCCGGCGTGTATGCCATCTATTATATCCAAAGTTACTATGTCGGAGATGTTGTCTTTTATGTTGTTTCTGATACGTTTGGCCATGGTCGGGCTCTTGCCGTTGGTGGATACAGCTATCTGTACCAAATCTCTAAACTTTACAATGGCCAGATGCGCATAGTCGCTGCACTGAGGATCGCTGACACTATACCGCATGATTCCCATCTCTTTTGCCACCCGCATTATATCACTATTCAATGTGTGATTGTCTGTGGCGACAATTACAATATCCGGATTCATCTCCTGTAGTGTTGCCATATTGGCCTCCCTCTGGTGTATTGTTATGTTGCCATCCCCTGCCATATCCAGTATACCGGTAGAGAATTTTGGTGACACTACAGTTATTGCGCAGTCCTCATCTATTATGGAGGATATTCGCTTTGTTGCCTGCTCTCCGCCACCTATCACCAGTACATTTTTTGAGTTTATGTGCAAATCTACAATCATTAATGAAATCTTGTTGTTTTGCATTTATATATTGATACAGGAGTTTGGCGTTTCCGCGGGTATCCACAATATCATAATATCGTACTTGCAAGCCACAATCTTGCACGCTCTGTTACGCATAGTGGAATGCAGTAAGATCCAATATTTTTCGATCTTATTAGCTTAGAAGTAATATTCAAAATCCGGCACTTAGGCGACCTTAACCTGCATGATACCACATATGGTAGGCTCTAGAGATACACTCACACCCAAACCAGGGGCAGAATTATAAATGTTGTATATCAGATAGAATACATATTACATGTCATGTATGGTCAGGCGGCTACTGCCAAACCGGGCGTCTCTGATGTCATGTCCCATATATTACAGGATGTTTTGGTGGGTTGCCGGACACCATCAGGCAGCATGTAATCCATGAGTTTTGGAGGAGCCAACTCGCTATTATTCACAATGCCAGTTATTGTCGCCTTTAGGTCGTCTATCGAGTCAAAGTAGTTGCCTGCCAAGGCGCGCTTGAGATCACGCCACAGCATCTCTATGGGGTTCAGTTGAGGAGTATACTTGGGAAGGAAGATGCGCACCATACCACCATTGGAATCTCTCTCGTACTCGTTCATCGTTTGCGACTTGTGAGACGAGACATTATCCAAAACGACTGCCACATTCCTCACGCCCTCCCTGACCTTGTTCATGAATATCTTGAGGGTCTCTGAGTCGGTCGAATTTACAATGGCGATATGGAACCAACCGTCCCCTAACACGCCCATAAGCCGTACAGACTTTTTTGACCAGCTCATGGGAATGGTCTCATGACCGCCAACTGGCAGCCAGCCATAGCCGTTCCACTCGCCCACCATACATGATGCCTCATCCAGGGCCATTATGACATATCCGAGAATCGCCATTGTTCTAAGACGTTCTCCAGTAGTCTCCTTGAACTCTTTTTGTTCCTCCTCTGAAGCGCTCTTGTGTGGAGCTGGCCTTGACTTGCGGAATGAGTAATCTACATCATGCATCGTACGACGTATGGTGTCGAGACTACACTTCACACCTAATTTTTCGTATATCACACCTTTCATCATCTTGGCCTGCCATCGTTTCCTCTTAAATCCAAACTGTACGGGCGATTTGGACAGCCACCCTTGTATCGTATTCATCATGGCATCACTCAACAATCGAGCTCGGCCAGGAGGCTTGCGGTCATCCAAATCGTTCAAACCTCTATCTCTTCCCCTTACTAACCAGCCGCGTATCGTACCCGGCCGCCTATATAGCTCCTTTGCTATCGTGTCGATGGTCTTGGATTCCTTTCTCTTGATGCATGCCAACAACACGGTCTTCTCCTTACCCTCTTGGAGGTTCGCCATACGCTCTTCCATCTCTTTAATGGTATAATCTGGCATGAACTTGTCACCTTTTTGGATACGTTCTTCCCCCTTTGCCGTGGGTCGTGGGCCATCTTTTGATTTGTCATGGTTAAATACTGTATCCGTGTTATTCTTTTGTGCCGACCTTTTGGGGTTGAACATACCATTAGGTGGCACACTCTTCTTTAAATACTACTTAGTTGATCTAAATTAACTTTGTTGTACAACAAATTTCACCCGCATCCCAACGGAGCGTCGTAACGGCACGATACAATACTGTGAACTGGACCCATATCGATCTTTTTATAACCAATACGGTGCCATCGGCCACTGGAAAAATATTGAGGATCATTGCTGAGTACTACGCATATGCTTTGAGCGCCAAATTATCAAATGTATTAACCAGAACACACTACAAACTCGTTTTTAGGGTGGTACAATACGTTTTCCCATGACTTGTGCATATAGGACAGAGTCGAGTCAGACAAATTATAGACAACAATGAAATATCGAGAGTGTATTCAAGTGTATAATGGCGACCGCATTCATCATACCAATAATTCTGGCAGCCGCTGCTGGCCTGGGCGGATATCTGCTGTATCGCTATGTCATATATGATGCCATGTGCAAAAGTTCGGTAAATCGCATACTGAGCAGCTATGATATCAACAAGACGCCTGCACAGATAATACGTGAGTTTCATGAGATTATTCGCGGCGAAAAGATATCAGAGCAGAAGGTACGCACGCTTGAAAAGATGTATAGACAGACGGATCCGGATCAATTTTTGGAGATGTATGATGCTCTACGTGAGCGCCACACTGACAATTAGTATGCAAAATCAAAATTATGCTATGCGAGTACGATTTTCGGAAATGATATGTTATACGCTGAGGGTAGCCGCCTTCAATGTACAGTATAACGAGATAAACCCCCTGACAATGTTGCATATACGGTAGGGATGACATATGCAGGAAGGGGCGCTTGTTTGTTACGCCTGTAAAAATATGATGCATTCTGAAGGAAACACCAGAGTATAGTAGAATGTCAAGGCGCGCTACAAGCGCCACCAAACTATCCAATATGCTGTATTCACCGTCGTTCCCTGGCGTGACGTAGAGTGTTGCAAGTTGAGAAGCGCTCGTGTTTATACAAGACCCAATCCCAATAATCCTTTAGGAGAACACCTCTAGAATTTCCCTTGCAACGTATATTTTCCCACGCTTTCGGGCATAGATTTCTTCCAGAATATTAGCATCTGCCAAATGTGCCATGGCGTTCTTTGCAGACGCATAGTACTCAGCAATGATCCTCAATATTTTTCCAGTGGCCGATGGCACCGTATTGGTTATAAAAAGATCGATATGGGTCCAGTTCACAGTATTGTATCGTGCCGTTACGACGCTCCGTTGGGATGCGGGTGAAATTTGTTGTACAACAAAGTTAATTTAGATCAACTAAGTAGTATTTAAAGAAGAGTGTGCCACCTAATGGTATGTTCAACCCCAAAAGGTCGGCACAAAAGAATAACACGGATACAGTATTTAACCATGACAAATCAAAAGATGGCCCACGACCCACGGCAAAGGGGGAAGAACGTATCCAAAAAGGTGACAAGTTCATGCCAGATTATACCATTAAAGAGATGGAAGAGCGTATGGCGAACCTCCAAGAGGGTAAGGAGAAGACCGTGTTGTTGGCATGCATCAAGAGAAAGGAATCCAAGACCATCGACACGATAGCAAAGGAGCTATATAGGCGGCCGGGTACGATACGCGGCTGGTTAGTAAGGGGAAGAGATAGAGGTTTGAACGATTTGGATGACCGCAAGCCTCCTGGCCGAGCTCGATTGTTGAGTGATGCCATGATGAATACGATACAAGGGTGGCTGTCCAAATCGCCCGTACAGTTTGGATTTAAGAGGAAACGATGGCAGGCCAAGATGATGAAAGGTGTGATATACGAAAAATTAGGTGTGAAGTGTAGTCTCGACACCATACGTCGTACGATGCATGATGTAGATTACTCATTCCGCAAGTCAAGGCCAGCTCCACACAAGAGCGCTTCAGAGGAGGAACAAAAAGAGTTCAAGGAGACTACTGGAGAACGTCTTAGAACAATGGCGATTCTCGGATATGTCATAATGGCCCTGGATGAGGCATCATGTATGGTGGGCGGGTGGAACGGCTATGGCTGGCTGCCAGTTGGCGGTCATGAGACCATTCCCATGAGCTGGTCAAAAAAGTCTGTACGGCTTATGGGCGTGTTAGGGGACGGTTGGTTCCATATCGCCATTGTAAATTCGACCGACTCAGAGACCCTCAAGATATTCATGAACAAGGTCAGGGAGGGCGTGAGGAATGTGGCAGTCGTTTTGGATAATGTCTCGTCTCACAAGTCGCAAACGATGAACGAGTACGAGAGAGATTCCAATGGTGGTATGGTGCGCATCTTCCTTCCCAAGTATACTCCTCAACTGAACCCCATAGAGATGCTGTGGCGTGATCTCAAGCGCGCCTTGGCAGGCAACTACTTTGACTCGATAGACGACCTAAAGGCGACAATAACTGGCATTGTGAATAATAGCGAGTTGGCTCCTCCAAAACTCATGGATTACATGCTGCCTGATGGTGTCCGGCAACCCACCAAAACATCCTGTAATATATGGGACATGACATCAGAGACGCCCGGTTTGGCAGTAGCCGCCTGACCATACATGACATGTAATATGTATTCTATCTGATATACAACATTTATAATTCTGCCCCTGGTTTGGGTGTGAGTGTATCTCTAGAGCCTACCATATGTGGTATCATGCAGGTTAAGGTCGCCTAAGTGCCGGATTTTGAATATTACTTCTAAGCTAATAAGATCGAAAAATATTGGATCTTACTGCATTCCACTACGCATAAGTCATGCCAAGATGGTTGGCGGCCGCCGGTATTGTCATGACCGGGCTGGCGAATATCTTGTTAACTAGAATTAACGCGCTTCGGGGCGAGTGGTTTATCCCAAGACGCCGTTCGTACTCAGCCTTAAGTCTCAGCATCTTATCGGTGGCATCAATTGCTTCTTTGCTACATTTTATGACTCCTATCATAAAGAACTCCAGCCATTCTGCCCATTTGTTTGATTGTCGTACATCCTGAAGACGATCATAATACTCTGTCTTGTTTTCTGCAATGTATGAGCTCAGAAAAAGAAGTGGTTTGCTGAGCGTATGTCGCTTTGCTAGTATCAGCGGTACCAGTAATCTCCCCAACCTGCCATTTCCATCCCCAAAGGGATGAATTGACTCAAACTGGTAGTGGGCCACAGCACAAAGCACCAACACGGGCATGTTAGGCGGCGGGCTTGATATAAACCGAATCAGGTTCAAAAGTAGATCAGATAGAAGGTGTTCGGGGGGAGGAACATAGACTGCATCTTGAATGGCCGTACGGAGTCGGGGCGCTATCCAGTTCTGTTCCGTTCTGATAACTCCCGGCATCTTGTTGTATCCCGGAGCACGGTCAAGCAATATGTAATGGGCATATTGTATCATGTCCATGTCGATGTCTCTCCCATTATCTATCAATGCAAGGCATTCTTGTAGTGCTCTGGAATAGTTGTGAACCTCCAGAACTCTACTTTCCATTCCATACCTGTCGGATGTCTGCTCCAAATCAAACCTAAACACATCCATCACCGATGCCATGGTTCCCTCTATTCGGGAACTGTATACCGCTTCCTTTGCCAAATAGGGGCGAATCAACAGATCTGGATTCGGCAGAATTCTCCCCACTCCTTCCAAGGTGCCAAGATGACCCCGTGCCTCATCCATGAGTTTCATTATGGGTTCATAATTGAGATGGGGCGGTAACAAATTCGGGACAAATGTCATGTCTCCGTTGCGATTCTCCTCGAATCTACCGGCTGGCTCAGTAAAGTCCGACTCTTGCAAAATTATTCACCTGTGTATGTGGGGGGGACACCCGGCCTTTTGTGATTCGGTGTGTTACATGCAGATATGAGGTTATGCGTCTGCGTCTTGAGTGTCTTTGTTGTTATAGTATGTGGCGATTTTCTATAATTTGTGACCGTCTTGTTATACTGTACTACAATAATACCCATCACTATTATAGTAAAACCGAATAAACTATAATAAGTAATCGTTATACTGAACCTGGGTTCTGGTGCAAACGTAGGCGTTTCCTGATGCTCACTTTACACGCCGCGCCAGAGAACAACGGTGCGTGCAGCGCCACGTCTTCTGGTCAGTGCTTGACGCTTCACAGGGGAGTCAATACAAGAACACTCCGCGTCTAGGCGCAAAACACCCACGTTTGCACAAGAATTCAGGACAGCAAGGCACCTTACATTCTACCCTGGTATACGGGCCTGCGCAACGTCTCGGGCCCATGCTGGCTGCGGCAGTCCGTCTCGCATGTGACGCGCCAGACACTGATGTATGATTCTCGGTCTCCCCTTGTTGTACTGGAAAAACACACCCAAATGGCTTGTTGCTTATGGAAACCATAATCACATATATCACCCAAACTGACTGCTAAAAAGTATGACCGATGAAAGGTATTATTTTGGATTTATGTTTTATCATGTAGATCCCAAATGGAGATGGATAGCCGACATGGGGAAATCTGAATCGGCCAAAGAAGTGGAACAAGCATTGAAACTTTCTGGTGTCAGGTATAGGGCATACTCCACACTGGGAATTAGAGCCGAGTCTGATCTTTTACTGTGGGTGGGTGCAAAATCTGTTACGGATCTGCAAAAAGTCCCCACAAGACTATTTTCGACTGTATTTGGGAAGTACATAGAACCATCCCGAAACTATCTCTCTTGTACTAGACAGTCGACGTATAGTAGTGGAAACACTACAGTATCATTTCTGACCGATGCCACTCCAAAAAAGTATGCTGTAGTGTATCCGTTTACAAAGACCAGAGAGTGGTATCTACTGCCATCAGAGTCAAGACAACACATGATGAACGAGCACATAACAGTTAGTAGAAGACATCCAGACATTATCTTGAACACCACATACTCATTTGGGCTTGATGATCAAGACTTTATGCTGGCATTTGAGACAGATGATCTCTCTGATTTTCAGGATCTGATCATGGATTTACGCGCAACTGCAATCTCTAAATATGTACAGTCAGACACACCCATGATGGTATGTGTTAAACAGGATATTGTTCCCCTGGTTGAAAGTTTATGATGATGATGGTATAATGATGCTCAAAGAGTGGTCCACTGTGGTAGGTGCCTTGGAGGCTGGAGAGCAGGTGGTCATACTGCGCAAAGGTGGCATAATGGAGACGGCTTCTGGTTTTTTGCTTGAATCCCATAAGTTTTTACTATACCCCACATGGGAGCATCAGACTGAACACAACATAAGGAAACCATTCTTGTACCATATGCAACGTAAGAGGCCGCCACCAGATATGAATACAATAACCTCATATGCCCAGGTACTATACGAATGTGATGTCGACTCGGATGATACAATAGAACAGTTAGAAGATTTTCATATCTGGAGTAGAGAGTATATAACGAGCCGACGCGCATGGCAACCTCAAAGGCCAATGAGGGCAGTCTTTTTGAAGGTGTTCAAGATTGACCCAATAACCATACCAATACTAGGTGAGTACTCGGGGTGTAAATCCTGGCTGGACTCAGATATTATATGTGATGGTGGCCAGCCTGTCTTAAATGATAAACAAATAAAACTGCAACTGGATAAGTTTCAGAGTATAGTATCATGAAATATAGGCGATTGGGTAACACTGACATACAGATATCAGAGATAGGGTTTGGTGCCTGGACTATTGCTCTGGACTGGTGGGGCAAAAAGATAGACGAGTCAGAAGCAAAAAGAATGATTAAAAAAGCATACGACTGTGGAATAAACTTCTTTGAGACGGCCGACATGTATGGAAAAGGAAAGAGTGAGAGGTTGTTGGGCGAGGCCCTGGAGGGCGTACGGGATGATGTTGTAATATCCACCAAATACGGATATGATTTTTCCAGCGTTGAGCAGATTGGGCATGCAGAGTTACCACAACGGTTTGATGTTGAGTTTACCAAAAAGGCTCTTAGGTCATCTTTGGAGAGACTACGGACAGACAGAATAGAGATGTATGGATTACACAATCCCAAGATGAATCACATATGTAGTGATGAACCGTTCAACTACTTGAGTAAACTCATACATGATGGTACCATACAGACACTACAAGTTGCATTGGGGCCAGCCATAGGATGGCTGGATGAAGGAGTGACTGCCATGGTGAACAAAAATGTTGGCGCTATACAGACCGTATATAATATACTGGAGCAGACTCCAGGAAATGAACTTTTACGTGAGGCTAAGAAGAGGGGCTCAAGCATTCTAGTTCGAGTTCCAGATGCGTCGGGAATACTAACTGGTAAAATAACTGCCGATACAAAGATACCCAAGAATGACCATCGACGTGATCGTAAAATCGAATGGCGTGTGGCTGCCCTAAAAAAAGTGGAACAGTTACGCCCCATCGCCGATGAGAATGGATTGAACATAACCGAGTTGGCCATCAAATTTATACTGTCTCAGGATGCAGTGGGCTCCGTATTACCCACAGTCGTAGATTCAACGGAGATTGAGATGTTCTCTGAGATATCAGATGGCAGATATCTATCGCAGAGCGACATGGCGGAAATATCACAGATATATTCAAGTTGGCCATCATACAAATTAAAGTCATCCATAGCTTGAGTGCTATACAAAGTACTCTACACGACTCTTTTTAAATTCGCGTTCGCTGAACAGTATGTTATACTGTTTTATGCCGATATGAGACTGTATTATTTTTGCTATATCTGAGGCCTCATCCCGAGTACGACAGTGTATCATAGAGAATACTGTATATGGCCAATCTGGATATGCGGGACGCTGATAACAATGACTGACCTGGGGAAATGAGCCTAGTTGAGCTCCTATATCTTCTATAAGTTCATCTGGTACCTTCCATACAATCATGCCGTTAGCTAAAAATCCCGCATCACGATGGCGCAGTATGGCAGCATAACGCCGCATAACGCCTATCTCTTCATAATTTTTTAGCTGTGAGAATACATCTTCTTCAGACATTTTAAGATTCTCTGCAATCTCCAAGAATGGTCGTTCGATAACTGGCAGGTCCTTCTGTAACTCTCTGATGAACGCTTTATCCTCTTCAGTGCCTCTAAACGGCTCCTGTCGTACCTCTTTTTTTATCTCAGATGGTTTTACCTCTCGCTTCTTTTTCTCATTCATGTCTAATTTTACGCCAATCTTGAACATGCGCAGTGTGGGTAGCATTCGTGTTGCTTTGACACCCTCTAGTTTAGAGAAGCGGTTCACTTCGTCCTGTATGCTCTGTTTTGGGGGGACGGCTATGGTAAACCACAGGTTGAACTTGTGGTTTCGTTCATAATTATGGCTGACACCGGGGTGGCGGTTTATGGTGTCGGCAACCTCTACAAGTCTGTCTGGGTCCACTTCCATGGCTACCAATGAACTCTTGTACCCTAGTTTTCGTGTGTCAAATATGGCGCTTAGCTGTCGTATTATTCCAGACTCTTTAAGCGCCTTGATGCGGTTCATAACAAGTTCAGGCTTGGCGTTTAACACAGATGCTAGTTTGTGATACGGGTGTACATCCAAAGGAAATTGTTGCTGTATCTCGTTTAACAGGTCCTTGTCAAAATCATCCAGACTATTCAACAATCGCTAGTGTATGATGCGGAATTAAAAAGGTATGGTTAAGCCAGACGGTTCTCGGATAAACTCTGGTCAATCCGGAAGTAGTAACACCACCTTTTTAAATTACCATACCTCACTGTATAATATAATGATTAACCGTACATACACATTCGGAGTTAAATTCCGCAAGGGATTCAAGCTAGAGATGTTGATACGACAGGCCGGTATGGACAGGTTTGTACATAACAAACTACTGGAAGCCCTCAAGGAAGAGTATCATAGAACCGGGAGGGTGAATGCGACGCAGGGTAGGATAAACGCGTGGTATACGGACTTACGGAATAATACAGGACCGCGTTGGCTGAAACAGTCAATATCCGGGGTGACACGTCAGACTCTATATGATTTGGGAAGACATTACGAACAGTATGTCGAGACAGAACGGCTGAAGGCTGCTGACATCAAGCCCGAGTGGGAGTTCGGTGAGCCACACTTCAAGCGGCATGGTGAACACATCTCAATCCCGTTGACCATATCACATGACAACACAGATGGTCAAGCGCGCTTTACCGATACACGTACAATCAAGATAGCCAAGATGGGTGAGATTAAACTGTCTCGGGAGTTTCCGGTATTAAATTACCGCTACAAGACGGCGCGTCTGTTACAACTACCTGACGGCGGGTGGAGGGTTACCATATCCTGTAAAATACCGGATGAGACGCCAACTGTGACCAAGCAGACCGTTATCGGTATAGACCGGAATGTTGGTAATGTGGCCACACCTGACTATACAATAACGGTGCCCGAAAAGGTGACACGCCGTGTACACAACGCCGAGAAAACAGCCTCTAAAGCACAAAAGATAGCGTCACGTAGGCTGAAACCAGATTATGTGAATCGTAAACCCGGCTCTAAACGGTGGGCGAAAGCCACGAAACGACATGCGAAGAACAAGCGCAAAGCGGCGAACATCCGCAAGACCGCCGCGCACAAAATATCACGTGTCATATCGGACAGCACCACACATGTGGCCTTGGAGAATCTGCCCATACAAAACATGGTAAAGTCTGCCAAAGGAACGGAGGAAGAACCCGGCAAGAATGTCGCGCAGAAGTCTGGACTCAATAAGGCCATTTTACAGCAGTGCTGGGGGCTGTTGGCATCATTATTGGCGTACAAGTTGGCCGGAGAGATAATCTGGGTTACGGCAGCATATACCAGTCAGAGATGTAATTCATGTGGTTATACGTGTAAGGAAAACCGGGACGATAGGGAGTTCATGTGTAAACTGTGCGGTCATACAAGTCATGCCGACTGTAATGCGGGCTCGAATATAGAGGCGGCCGGTTTGGAAAAGCTCGGCCCCAATGCGTATAGTGGCCAACTAAAATTACGAAATTTGCCGGACAGTACCGGCAACACCCATGTTAAGGGGCGTCTGGACGTGGAGGGTTCTTGCATTAGCTCCCCTGAGAAGCGTCAAGCACAGACTGGAGGACGTACCATCGTCCTTTGGCATGACGTGTAAAAGGATATGCTATGGCCTTTGACCAGAGTTTGTCCGAGAACCAGCTAGGCTCCTCCCAAACAGGTTTGGATAATTATACATCACACTTCTCTGTAAGCTAGTCTGTCCGCCGAGGGAAGCGGTCAATCTTCAAGGAATTCATATGTGTTGTATGAGTAGCCTCTCAAAAAACACTTGCAATAAGGTTATGTGATCTGTATGATGGTGTTGCGCTTTTTGGTTGAAATTTTGTCAGTTTGTTCATATCTATGATGAATTTTTTGAAGATGAAAGTTTAAGCATTTTTATAACAGTGATGAATAATATACCACATGTCACGGTATCAATCACCCGGCGTCTCTGTAAATCGTGGAGCTGCACGTGGTGTGGCCATTGGGATCATAGCTTTGTTGGTCATAGGTGTCGTAGCTTACTCTGCTGTTCAAATAGTTGATGCTGGACATAGAGGTGTGCTGTTACACTGGAACGCCGTAGATACCACAGTACCGCCATTAGATGAGGGGTTGCATTTTGTAACGCCGTTTGCGGATAGTGTCGTACAGATGGAGATTAGAACTTTGAAATATGTAAAGTCCACTACATCTGCATCAAAAGACCTCCAAACTGTATCCACTACAGTGACTGTAAACTATCATCCTGCACCAAACAGTGTACATAGACTATACCAATCCGTGGGACTAGATTATGAGAATCGTATTATACAACCTGCAGTAGAGGAGGTAGTCAAACAAGTCACTGCCAACTATAATGCTGAAGAACTCATCACTAAACGGCCCGACGTAAAGTCCGATATAGAACGTGAGATTACAGATCGTCTTGAATCCTTTAACATAATTACAGAGGTCATATCCATAACCGACTTTCAATTCTCTAGCCTCTTTGCAGCTGCCATAGAAGCAAAAGTCGAAGCTGAACAAAAAGCGCTAAAGGCTGAAAATGACTTGATTCGTATAGAGGTGGAGGCACGTCAGATAGA
The DNA here is from genome assembly GCA_965219765.1 of Nitrosopumilaceae archaeon. Lineage (GTDB taxonomy): Archaea > Thermoproteota > Nitrososphaeria > Nitrososphaerales > Nitrosopumilaceae > VYCS01. Next base: position 88,304 of record CBDCOI010000001.1, on the reverse strand, counting down.
ACAACAAGCTCAGGGTGAGGCCAGTGCAAATATTGCAAAAGCTAACGGTGAAGCCGAAGCAATCCGAATTATAAATGAGGCTTTGGCACAAAATCCAAACTATTTGGAGTGGCTAAAGACACAAGCATGGGACGGTAAGCTGCCACTAGTAGTGGGTGAAGGCGGTACACCATTTATTGCAATTCCTACAAACCCATAATGCCCATTAGATTAAACTAGAGTATTTGGCCATACTGCATAGTAAAAATGCAAATATAGCATCGACAGATATGAGATTTTTCCATGTAACGTTTACGCACAAGATATAATTGTCGTGTAAAACATAATCATACAATGAATAATTTGCTTTTGACCACGTTTCTATTGGCGACCGGACTTGCCGTATTGCTTGGTGCAGTCACCGGCTCTGCAATGGCATTTTCTGGATATGTTGACTCTTACAACTACTCTGAAATAAAAAAAGATGGCTCTTATGAAGAGTCAGAAGATTACGAGTTTGATAATATGCACAAGATGTTCAAGGACTGTTTTGAATACCACCATAACTTTGGAGAGTACGGGTATAAAGACAAGGACAAAATGTCCGACTATTCGCATGATAATTACAACCGCACCGACGATGATGATGACAGGTATGATGATGACAGGTATGATGATGACAGGTATGATGATGACAGGTATGATGATGACAGGTATGATGATGACAGGTATGATGATGACAGGTATGATGATGACAGGTATGATGATGACAGGTATGATGATGACAGGTATGATGATGACAGGTATGATGATGACAGGTATGATGATGACAGGTATGATGATGACAGGTATGATGATGACAGGTATGATGATGACAGGTATGATGATGACAGGTATGATGATGACAGGTATGATGATGACAGGTATGATGACTGCTATGGTATGATGTCATTCATGAAAGAGCACATGATGATGTTCGACATGCCGTTCATGGGAGGTCATGATATGATGATGTTCGACATGCCGTTCATGGGAGGTCATGCTACGCCTGGTACAATAACAGTGGCCGGAACGGCGACAGCCAGTGTAGAACCTGAAAGAGTCGTAATAACCATGGGGGTTGAGACTGTCAGGCCTACTGCCAGTGCAGCTTTAGCCGAGAATTCCGAATTGCTAGACATGGCAGTAAACTCTGTTGTATCTTTGGGCATACCAATTGATGACATTGCCACATCACGTATCACCATCTATCCAGAGTATGACAGCTACTATGATGTTGACGGTCAACACAGGCAAACCTTTGCCGGATATAATGTACGTAACATCATAATGGTAAATACCGACCAAATTAACATGACTGCTGCCATATTGGACACGGCTGTGCAGGCAGGCATTAACAATGTAGAGTCTGTTCAGTTTACAGTATCTGATGATACCAAAATTAGGATTCAAGAAAGTTTGATAGAGGCTGCGGTATTAAACGCTAAACATCAAGCACATCTTGCGTTGAAACCATTGAAGCATACCATAATTGGAGTTGAAGATGTTACGATCGAGCCCAGCTCTGGAGTCCCACTAGAACGCTTATCTGCCAACCTCTTTGATGCATTTGCCTCAATTGCCACTCCAATATTTACGCCTGATGAGGATTTATCTGCGACGGTTTTGGTAACATTTCTCATAGGTCCAGACTATTACGAGTATAAAGAATAACTCTAAATCTTTTGTTTTTAATTATTTAAATCGACTTTTTCTGGCAAGATCAGAGATTCTCCAAAATACATTAAAAATTAATCAAAATTATCAGATAATATTTGTATATACCTAAGCATTAGAATCGTGTTTGGTGATTATTTTTAGTTTTTATAAATGGGTGCTCGAATGTAAAATGCCTCATATGTCACCATCTGGGTTATAGTGCGGAAAGTCATACCTCATACACGTTAGTCGAACTTGTAACTGTCATCAGATTTAGTTTGGCCAGACGGATATTTTTTAATAGTTTTCCTGGGATGAGGCCCATTATGCAAACTCTTGTGGTCTTATCAGAGAAGTCTCTGTGTTCTACACTCAAAATTGTGTCTTAAGAGATTTATTGCGCTCATATTGTTTTGGTGTTATTGACCCACCTACAGTGTATTGTATCAGAGCGCTTTAGATATACAAGGTTAGCAAACAACCTTAAGCAAGATAGTTTAGCTGAGGCGGTGCAAAAAAAACTGCGCAATGCGCCTCGCTCCATACCCCCAATGTTCTTTTATGATCATGTAGGTTCACAGTTATTTGAAGAGATATGTTCATTACCCGAATATTATCAAACCCGTACCGAGACCGCAATTCTGCGCGCCATACGATACGAGTTATCTAGATATTTACATGAGCAGTTTCGTCTGGTTGAGCTTGGCAGTGGGTCATCTGTAAAGACACGATGTATCTTAGATTCACTGCAGGATGCGGGAGCGGGTTCAGAGTATGTGCCAATTGACATATCCGATGCCTTGGAGAGTGGTGCCGGATCCCTACTAGATGATTATCCAAAGTTGCGTATAACAGGCATTGTGGATACATATGAGCACGGATTATCCATAGTACGCCATATGACTAATTCGCCCAATTTGATCATATTTTTAGGTTCGAGTTTGGGAAATATGTCCGCGTCTGAATCCATCTCGTTTTTGAGAACCATACGAATATCCATGAAAGATGGCGACCTGTTATTACTTGGTCTGGACCTGGACAAAGATGTCGCAACGCTTGAGGCGGCATACAATGACACTCAAGGAGTAACTGCCAGGTTTAATCTCAATATATTACATAGACTTAATCGCGAATTAAATGCTAATTTTGATGTTTCAAAATTTTCGCATTACGCCCCATACAATAAAAGTGAAAAAAGAATAGAGATGTATCTAAAGTCAAAGAAGGATCAGAGTGTAGACATACCCGGGGCCAATACCACAATATCTTTAAAAAAAGACGAGTTAATCCATACTGAAAACTCACAAAAATATACTATACCGCATATACAGACAATGGCAGACAGTGTCAATCTAAAGATTAAACGGATTTGGCATGATGCTGCCAAAAAATTTTCAGTAACTTTAATGTCCACATAAATGCTGCATATCACTTCAGTGTAATTATATTATCAAATATCTGAGGCTAGACGAAATCCAGCAAACATCCATCTCTCATCTAATCTGAAGAAATTTCTGTAACTCCCCCTTATAGACATGGAGGGGGTACCGTATGAGCCTCCCCGTAGCACCTTTTGACCAGTGAACCACTTGTCGTTATACTCGCGAAAGGTAGACTTAAACCCCCTATATCCTACAAATTCCGAAGATGTCCACTCCCAAACATCACCAATCATCTGCTCACACCCATATGGACTGACCCCCTCTGGATAGCTGCCTATCTCGATGCACCCCCAAATGTTTGCCTCCAACAGATTACACTTTGTATAATCTGGAGGCTCGTCTCCCCAGGGATATATGCTCTTAGTATCACTTGTGGGATCGTAACAGGCAGCCTTCTCCCATTCTGCTTCTGTGGGCAAGCGCTTTCCGGCCCATCTAGCATATGCATCTGCCTCGTAAAAACTCACATGTACTACAGGTTCGGCGGGGTTTATGGGTCGCCTCCCCCTAAAGTCTACTATACACCATTGGTCATCTATCTCTTCCCAATACATTGGCGAGGTCCATCCATTCTCTTGAACCACCTTCCATCCATCTGACAACCAATTCTCAAACTTCGAATACCCGCCATCTTTCATAAACTGCATGTACTCTGCATTGGTCACTGGAAATCTTCCCAACGAATAATTATCCATATATGTAATGTGCTCAGGCAACTCGATATCGTAACAAAACTGATCACCACCATATCCCAGACTATACATGCCGCCCCTTACAGGTATCATGGAGGGGGTTGCAGTCGCTCTTCTGGGAGGGTTTACCTTCTTTAATGGTACATATACATCGGCCAACAGATGTTGCAGATCATACACCAATAACTCCTGGTGTTGACATTCATGATTGAGGCCCATTTCAAAGAGGCTTTTTACGTCTTTATCACCTGTATCGTATTCAGACAAGAATGTTTGAACCCTACTATTTATCTCCATATAGTAGTCTAATATTTGATTTAATGTGGGTCTTGATACAGTTCCTCGCCTTCCTTTTTGGTGTGGCTCCCCGAATTGATTGTAGTATGAGTTCAAGTATTCCGAGAACTCTTTTGAGTAAAACTGGTACTCTTTGTTCACTCTACTCATTATGACCTCATACAGCCAAGAGACATGTCCTATGTGCCACTTTGGTGGACTCATATATGTGGCTGTCTGTACCACAAAGTCATCCATCTCTAGATTCGCAACTAGTCGTAGTGTTCGGGAGCGCGTATGCACAAAATCACGCCAGAGACTACCCTTCAAATCATCGACTTGATCATCTAAAGTCTGACGTATGCTCATAACTTGTCTCATATTTTAAACCAAAAACATCCCCCGTTATAATGTATCGCTGCATTATACCGGTGTAGTATATGAAAATTATGTCCGCTAGTCATTTGACTCCGCCTCCATCCAGTTGGGGTCCTTTGCCTTGGTCTCCTCAGTCGCCTTCTTGGCCGAGAACGCCTTGAGCAGAGTCTCGTAGTTGGCTATGTCCAGCGAAAAGTGGAGTCGTCTCTCGTTGTAATACTCGATATACTCGGGCAGACTCTCGTAGTGGCCTATCTCTTCCTCGATGGTTCTGTGGAACCGCTCAAGCTTCCCGTTCGTCTGTGGGTGGTACGGCCGCGAGTTTATCAACTCGATGCCCCTGCCCAAGAGAGCCTCCTCTAACGCGGTGGGCTTCCAGGATCTCTTGGGATTGCCCTTGCGCATGCCCACAAAGCAGGATCCATTGTCCGACAGGATGGTAGCCGGCGTTCCGAACTGTTTAATTGCCTGCTGGAGCACCACCACGGCGTTCTCAGAGGTAGCCTGGGTGAACAGTCCCGCCCCGGTCACGCACCTTGAGGCGTCGTCCAGGAATGTGATGAGGTGAAGCCCCCTCATACGAGAATCTTTCATGACGTGCCAGTCGGTGTGCCACATGGAGTTGGAGTGCTTACGCTCATATCGCACCCACTTACGCTTTCGTGACTTTGCTTCGGATGGTACGACTAGCCCACTCTCCTTCATAATCCGATATACTCGCTGGTAGCTTATATTATGACCCGCTCTGCGCAGGCTTATTGCCGTGCGCACCACGCCTACCTCCTCCAGCCGGTAGGTGTCCAGTACCAACTGCACCTCGTCTGGCGATGGTGGTGGTATGGTGGGCCTACCCGGAGTGCGCGGAATGTGCGCGGATCCGGTCTTGCGGAACTCGGCATGCAGCCTCCGAATGTGCCTTGACGTCACTCCGAGCTCGGCGGCCACCACAGAAGAGCTCCTGCCTTTTTCGAGTTGGTTTATGGCGTACCGGATGGACTTTGCCGTAAGACGCTTTGCCATATTTTTTCTTGATCGATACAGTGTATAATACTCCTTTATGGTGCGCTTGATCTTAGTCGGACCTAATTTCCGTACAATAGACTGCATTATACCGGTAAAAACGATAAATGCATGTAACCCTCTACTGATGCATGATTCCATGGTGATTGGTGTAGCATTTGTGATTGGCACAGACAGCGTTTCATAATTTGTGACATAACGCAACCTGGACAGTCCGGCCGCCATACTGATCGCGGGGCGGTATCATATACGCCTCACCCCCTGGCCTTGCGCATAACGTCCCGGGTTTTATTATACACGGCTATTTTTGTAGTAATTTTCATTATCATATACTCAGGCTTTACCGCCCGGAGCGCCTCGCTCAGCAGCCTCTGAAGCGAGGATATCACTATTCTACAATTCACCTGCTGTTGTACCCGACCCTCTCCATCTGGTGCTTTTTGCGTTTGACCATCCTATTTTGGCGAGCAGTACAGCATTACATCCACCGCCCATTTGCTCCAGGGCGGCCTCTGATCGGGTCCTGTACACGCCGCCAGTTAAACAGTTGGCGTTGATGTGCACGCGTTGCATTACTCGATGGTTAACTCTATTGATCCGCCTTTACTATCCCATGCAAATATATCTTCATCGTTGTATGGCCATTTTATTATCACCGATACAAGACCAAAAAAGTTATTCAAATCAGTGACAGATGGTTCTGCAGAACCTCCCGGATGTGAATGAACGGTTCCCATGTAACTCAAATCAAAAGGTAGGAAAGAGTGAGGAAATCCAGCAAATGTTGGGCCTGAATGGCTGAACGGAGGAATGACCAGATCTTCAACTAGTATCGCTCCCCTTTTAGATTTGCCCTTGAGTATCAGTATGGCCTCGTTAGGATGATTGATTTTGCAGTATGATATGATGCCGTCCATGGCCTTTCTTTTTATGGTAACATGTCGTTTTATCTCCTTTTTTTTGAATATCATGTAACTTACAGACAAACAATGTGTAATAAATCTCTCATAGGGAAATTACATACCAAAGTTCACAGAACTCTTGTAGATGGCTGTTGGCATCATACTCGCTGTTTAGTATTTTGATGTTGTCGTGGGTCGCTTGCCTAGTTACCTGCAGCCGGAGTCACTAGTATCTCTCAAGGCCAGTCCAATCTTGGCATCTCAGTTCAGGTGCTGCCAACACCATATGGGATTATGTTGTTGTAGAAGCGGGATGAACAGGGACATGTTTCAGGTTGCAAGCCGGCATGCGGCCTCTACGGCGCCGGCAAGCGTCCGAATGACTGAAAAAAAGAATGTTAGCATGCCATGACGCGCACGGCTCGCGGGTCAGACATGATGCTTGTCTGGCCATCCGTGCCAGATACCGCCATGAATAAGCTGGTGGACGCGAGTTGCTGTCCGGAGACTGTATGTCATCTGAAGGTGTAGGTCTTTGGTGGACTAACACCCTACGAGGATCGGGTCTAGAGGGATTTGAATTCACAGTGGGTGCGGGCCCATACACGACGGCAGAAAACGATTGGAACGTTTACAATATTCCTACTTGGTATTTTTTCGTAGCGACTGAAGTATCCGACCCTTGAACTTGTATCTGGCTTGTGTACCCTTAAACGCGTTCGCGGCAATGACTAAACTCTTGATTTATGACAAGTCTCCTTCGTCATTGCGATTACGAGTATTGCATTTGCCATGACCCAAAGACCGGTCGAGGACCATTCTGGTCAAAACTTATGGTAAAAAATTAAATTTAAGTTATGATCTAATGCACTTATACTGTTAATTGGACAATAATGTCAACCAACTATTTCTTTTTACGATTGACCAGCCTCTCCTTTCTAATCACATCCAGCTGGAACTGTATAGTTTCTAATTCGGTACGTTTAGCAATTATTTTTTAGTTCACGTTAAGACGCTCATTCTCAAGTTTAGCTAACTCATTTGAACACATCTCAAACAAGTCAAGAACACGATTCCACTCTTTCTCTAAATCATTGGTTGTCATGGAATAGTGGGTCGTAGGTTTCTATTGTATCGCAGATATTTCTAAGCTGTTTTGCAATAATTGGATCCTCGATTTTGTCAGCTAGGGCACGCCCCTTTGCAACAACAGTACTCGCTTTACTCATATAGTATATCTACCCGAATATCCTCTTTAAAGATTATCGTCTGAGGGGGGGGTGTAACATCTATGTAATCTGGTGCTATGTTGTAGGCAAGTGTCTTGATTTTATTCTGGAATTGGACAGGTTTTTGTTCTGGATTATATCAGGGCACGTAGATGCTACAGTCCCGTTTTTACAATTGAACTATGTAATTCCCGTTAAAGCCATCTCTAATTCAGTGTAGGGATGCCTGCTAACTTTGGTGTATAATCCCCCTTCATGGCGCAGTATATTTTATATCGTATCTAGTACCCGTAATATCCTCTAGTGCATTGTGTATCTTTTTTATCTCAAGAGGTATGGCCTTTTTTGTTTTTTCAGTAGAACTGTGTATATCGTTTATCTTTTTGTGTGCCAGCTCTTGTGCTCCTTCAAGATTGTGTACCTCCTCTTCCAGCAGATATAGCCTAGTGGGTTTGGTATCATCTATGGCTTTAATGGTCTTTTGAATATCTGTCTCTATAGCGTTTATCTGTTCTATAAATTGGCTTACAGCTTCTTGTGTCTGCGTTATTGCATCCAAAGCCTTGCCAACATCCTTGACAGATATTGAACCAGACGATGTAGCCTTACGTACACCCTCTAGTAGTGTAAAGACACTCTTGCCCTCTGCTGAACGTATAGTATCGTACGGATCATCGAGCATCTTTTTTAGTAATGCAGACTGCTCCTTGTCTGCAGAGATGCGCGAGTATCGTCCCAGTGGCCGGGATATCTTTGTAAATTGTGTTGATATATCTGTCTTGAGTGCCAACCTGTTGCGTTTGTACTGCTCCAATGAGTTGCGGTGTGTCAGCCAGTCATCATACTCAGACGACTCTTTGAATTGTACTATCTTTGATTGCGCACTCTCTATGCCAGACTCTATATCTGTGCGCTCCTGCTCGGAGTTACGAATCTTTTGTTCATTGTCCTTGATGAGTGCCTCCATGTTGTGTACGTCCTGTATGCCTCCTGTCACAGTCTCTGCTAGCTCTGTATCATTCTTATGCCATGTGGTGGTAGACAGCACCTGCTTTCTATTCTCTTCCACCTCCTCTAATATCTGCTTGAGTCGAATGGCATACTTTTCTGCAAATATGTGTATTATTCGTGTCTGCTTTCCCAAGATGTTTCCCATCCGCTTGAGGCGGTGTTCCAACTCCTCATTGGCCCTAACCATATCTTCATAGTTATGTATGGGTCTTATCTCCACAGCATTCATACGGAGAGCATCTATCAGCATCTTCTTGCCCTTTATAACAAGAGGTTTTACCCTTGCATCCATCTCCTCCTCTTTCAGATCGTCTTTTTCTAGATCTTTACGTATTTGAACCAGTTCACGAATCAGCGTGTTTGTCCTGTGCACCAGATTACCTGCTTCGGTTATTGTGCGTTCGGCACGCATGCGATGCGTCTTCTTTACAACCTCTATAGCCTCATCCAACTGTATGGCATGTACTTGTGGTGCCTCCGGAGGTTTCTTCCTCCCCCAACCAAAAACCATATCATACATACCATACATCATGCCTAAATTAGTTACGATTTTTGGCGCCAAAGGTATCATGGATTCAGTTAATCTACTTTTTCAAAATTGATCATTAACAATATGAATAAATACATGTCAACAATAACCTGAATCATACTTGAAGACGATACCACAGAATTACAAGTTGGAGTTCATTCCAGACTTTAAAAATTTTGTATTTGATGGTGTGGCCGAGATAACCATCACCTGTATTCAGCCCACATACACCATAAGGCTGGACATTGAAGATATAACCATCGAATCGTGTTCATGTAATATAGATGGCATAGAGGTTCAACCCACATATACCATAAATGATGGTCAGATGGTGATAAATACGCACCATACAATCAATGATGGTTGCACACTGACCATCAAGTATAAGGGGGTATTGAACGACAAGTTAATCGGATTTTATAAGGGTTCATACAAGGTTGGCAGCAAAACAAAGTATCTGGCGACATCACAGTTTGAAGCTGCTGATGCCCGGCGCGCCTTTCCATGTTTTGATAGGCCCGACCTCAAAGCCACATTTGACATATCTATATTTGCGCCAAAAGGTATGACTGCCATCTCAAATATGCCTGTTGAGTACACAGACGAATCAAATAATGGTCAGATGTTTGTCTTTAAGACAACTCCAAAGATGTCCACATATCTAGTATATCTGGGAGTCGGTGAGTTCGAGTATTTGAATGGCAACGGCAGAGTCCGCGTAGTGACGACTGCTGGAAAGTCAGAACATGGTAAATTTGCTCGAGAGTTGACAGAGAGACTCATACCGTTATATGAGCAGTACTTTGCAAAATTTTACCAGTTGCCAAAATTAGATCTGATAGCTCTACCAGACTTTGGTTCTGGAGCAATGGAGAACTGGGGCGCCATCACATTTAGGGAGAATCTCTTGTTATACGATGAGGCGAACTCCTCAAGTAGCACAAAACAGTTAGTGGCAGAGGTAGTCTCGCACGAACTAGCCCATCAGTGGTTTGGTAATCTAGTCACAATGAAGTGGTGGAATGACTTGTGGTTAAATGAGAGTTTTGCGACGTTTATGGCTACAAAAACCCTGGATTGGTTGTACCCAACCTGGAATCTATGGGATCAGTTTGTGAATAGTTCATCAAAAACTGCAATGGAGATGGACTCTTTGCCATCCACCCACCCCATAGATGTAAAGGTGAGGTCTCCAGCGCAGATTCGAGAGATCTTTGATGCAATCTCATATGAAAAAGGTGGCAGCCTGTTGCGCATGATAGAAGATTACGTGGGAAAAATAACATTCAGAGACGGATTGAGGTCATACATTAGAGACTTTCAATTCCAAAATGCCACCGGTCTTGACCTATGGGACTCGATTGACAGATCAGTACAAAATTCCATAAAGGGTGGAATATCTAAGCGGGCGCAGAGAGACATTACAGATGTGTCGGTACGCAAAATAATGGAGCCATGGCTGAATATCAGTGGTTTCCCAATGGTACATGTAACCCAGGAGCTAGGCATGGTCAAACTTACTCAACATCCATTCCGGGCGCATAAACAGCCAACCAAACCTCATACATGGCCCATACCAATTATAATTAAAAGCAAATACACCAACAAGCGCTTCTTGATGGAGGCAGAGGTAGGAGAGATAAAACTGTCAGGCAAATTTATCGTGAATCCCAAACGTATGGGCTTTTATCGTGTATTGTATCAGGGAGATGTTCTTGCTAATATCAAAAAGTCGATTCGGAAGAAGACAATAGTCAGTATGGATCGTTGGTCCATACAAAATGATCTCTTTGCAATGTGCATGGTTGGTAAGGCCAGCATATTGGACTATCTGGACTTGGTGGATGCATATACTGACGAAAGGCAGTATATGCCGCTGATAAATGTTGGCGAAAACCTATCACTGCTCTTGAAGATGTCACATATGCAAGATTGGAGTAAAAAGATACATGATGTATCCACTCCAATATTTGAGGGCATGTTGAGCTGGCTCGGCTGGAAGCCTCGGCAAAACGAGTCCCATACAGACTCGTTTCTGCGAGCAATGGCCATAATGTCCATGGGGCGTCTGGACAGAGAGATATCTACCAAGACCGCCGACATGTTTGATGCATATATTGATGATCCAAACACGGTTCATCCCGACATACGAAATCCCATGTTTGCAGCCGTGGCCCGTCATGGTAATATCCGCATACACTCAAAACTATCAAGACTGTTTACAAATACAGACTCTGCAGAAGAGCAGATGCGTATAGTCGTGGGGTTGTGTGAATTTAACACGCCAGACATACTAAGGCGCACGTTAGACTTTTCCATAAGTAATAAGGTCCGGCCACAGAACGTTCATAGTTTTATCATACATACAGCATCCAACCCAAACAGTCGAGGCTTGTTGTGGCCGTGGCTTCGCGACAATTGGGACGCGGTGAGCTCAAAGGTAGGCATTGAAAGCGGACTGCTGGGACGAATTGTGTCTGGTCTTGCGTTGGCTACTGATGGTTCCGAATACAAAGAGATGGATGCATTCTTCAAGCAGAGAGACATAGATAGCATAGATAGGGCAGTTAGACACCTATTGGATTTGACCAAGTTGTACTCGAACTTCCGTCGGCGAGCTGCGCAAGATATATTGACTTGACAAAAAAGATACTGTTGATTATACCTGTAATTGCTCTTTTGATAGCTATGTTATTGCCGTTCAACGATACAGAGTACACATCAGACTTTGATGTATATGCCACATATGATGGCTCCATGGTAGAGGTGCAGTTTACAGACAAGTCCAGAGGCACGCATCAGGTTTCAATGGAGATACAGGGGATGAAGGAGACGTTCTTTAGAACTTATGATTCATACAACTTTACTGATGGCATACACTTTGGTGCGCCGCCACAGTATGGTTGGGGCGTTCACCCCATACTGCTACACATTACACACGATACGCTAGGCAACATAACACTCAAGACCGAGTTTCGAGATTTGGGTCAACCACAGGCCGACATCATATTTGTCAGACCATAAGCGTACCATCGAAGAGCAGACTGTATTATGAGTTCTTTGTGATAACGTTGAGTCTTTTGGCTTGAATTTTGTTAATTTCAAGGTGGTCTAATGTCGGCGCAGGCCTAGGCATCCTAGTAGGCGAAGCTGATCGCACGCTAGCAGTTCACAAATGCGACGGTGCAATATTGTTACTGCGCGCCGCCATGACAACCTTCTGTGTTGGACAACTACATTAAAACTTAGTATGGTACGGTGTCAGTCAGCCCAATCAGGGTTGCTCCTCGGCGAACAGGGTCCGCAACGCATCGACCGTGGTGAACCGCTCATAGTGGGTCGTTCTGGCGCTTTCACCCTCAATTGTGTACTTGCCATTGACCTGGCCTATTATTGGGTAGTATCCCTCCTCATCCGGCTCGCCCACTAGAACGAACACGTACTCGCCCAATTCAAACTGCGGAGCCACGGGGTTGATTATCCTCAAGCTGTCGATGGCGCCGCCCTCGAATCGAAGCGTCATCAACGTAGCATTATAGGCACCCCTCAGGTCCTCGTTGACGACAATGGTCACCTCGGTGAAGATTGTCTCGCGGACTGATTCGGTTCCGTTAATCGCGGTTCCGTTAATCGCGGTTCCGTTAATCGCGGTTCCGTTAATCGCGGTTCCGTTAATCGCGGTTCCGTTAATTGTGGTCACGTTGTACAAGGTGGTGTCAACTCGCGTCACCACACCGAATACGGCATGGGTAGCATCCGCTGCCAACTCCTCGATGGGGCGGTCATCTATGGTGGCATTGAGGACTGTCACATCATCCTCCCACCAACAGTTGATGACAATCGTCAGGGTGGTAGGGCCGTGTCCTGGATAGCGCGCCTTGTTGGCTGCTTGCAGGTCGCAATACTCTACACTGTCCTGTTCCCAAGCGAACGAGTTGGACGGGGGGCCGTGGAAGTTCGGTCTCAGCAGATTGTGGTAGAACCGCTCATCGCCTCCTCCGCCTCCTCCTCCGCCATAACCAAATTTACAATTCATGGATATGTCGACCATGGAATTCTGGTCAAAGATGGAAGAACTGACGAAACTCAACAGACAGTCACCATACTCGCCTTCAATATGACCAGATGCATCTGGCATGGCAGTTCTTTGTTCAAAGAATTCCAACTCCTCATCGCTCAAACCTTCTGGCACTAGTTGGTGCTCGGCCCAGCCCACGCCCAGCCAGGTCACCATCACGCACAACACTCCTGCAACCACCCATAGAAATTTCACGCATACGTTGTATTCAACTATAAATATTAAGATTTGTTTGGAGTAGGGGGTTCACGTTCTTCGTGTCAAACCAGCTGAAATTGACGCTGAAAACACGACACTGGACATCAACGGCGAGTGTCGGACCATCTCCAGCCACCGCGGCCTGCCCCACGAGTCCGGCCACAGCACGTCTGAAAAGAGCAGGTCTATTGTGACCGTATGCTTCCAGCGGGTCACCAAGGAGGAGCAGTATGTTATGATAATGGACGTGCCGCACGACGGCATGACCCTGACCGACATGGCGCAGGGGCAAAGATGGTATGCCTTTAGCAGTTTGTGAATTGAGTGTGTGATTTTTTTGTCAGGGAAGCCTGTATATGTAATTCCCGGCTCACCCTTCGATAAGTCAATGAGACAATCAAGAATTTATTACCTGACGTATAACAGTTAGATATGGATTTAGAGAGGTTGCGCAGCGGTCACCGTAGAAGTGTGGCCCGGGCCATATCTTTAGTCGAGAATGACCCAGTACAGGCCCAAAAATTCCTTCAAGAGATATTCCCACATACAGGAGATGCAGGCATAGTGGGCATAACAGGTCCTGCAGGGGCCGGAAAGAGTTCACTGATAAACCAGCTGACTGTACGCCTGTCAAAATCAGGTTGCAGGCCTGCCGTATTGGCAGTCGATCCAACCAGTCATATAACCGGTGGCGCCATACTAGGAGATCGTGTCCGTATGACCGAATCAACAGATTCGGGCGTGTATATACGCAGTCTGGCATCCCGGGGGGCCACAGGGGCTGTCTCTGGGTCTCTGAGAAACAGCATACGCGTATTAGAGTATGCTCGTTTTGATCCTATAATAGTGGAGAGTGTAGGTGCCGGCCAGACAGAGGTGGACATCTCAGATTTGGCCGACGTAACTGTAGTGGTGTTTAATCCACATACCGGCGATAGCATACAGACGATAAAGGCTGGAATTACTGAGATAGGCGATATCTGTGTAGTGAACAAGTCTGATCTACCTGGAAGTGCTGCACTCTTTGATGCTGTGCGAGATTTTATAGGTGAGTCTGACCGTAACCCACATGTGTTACTGACATCCGTAAAGAACAACGAGGGTATAGATGAGCTATCACGTATAATACAAGAGACGTTACGCTCCAACCTGGACTCACAAGAGAGGCAAGAGTACAGAATAAAGGCCGAACTTGTGGATATAATTTTAAGTAACCTATATGGAAAGCTGAACCATATGGTTCAAAAAGACGATCGTGTTGCGCAACAGGTGGATTTAATCAGAGCGGGAGATTCAAATCCATACAAGGCAGCCGAATACATAACAGGGCTGCTCTTGAGGTGATGTGTAATGTCCAATGATATATTTACAGACTCAAACTTTGAGGTAAAGCGGATATACGGGGATGCGGAGGATGCAGGTACATATCCGTATACGCGAGGCATACATGCTGGCATGTATAGAGATAGATTCTGGACCATGAGACAGTACTCTGGCTTTGGCGATGCAAGACTTACCAACGAACGATTCAAGTTCATGTTGGAGAAGGGGCAGACGGGACTGTCGATGGCGTTTGACCTGCCCACTCAGATAGGTCATGATCCCGACTCGGGTCCTGCCGAGGGCGAGGTGGGCAAAGTGGGCGTATCCATAGCATCCGTTGATGATATGGTGACCGCCTTTGATGGCATACCTTTAGGCAAGGTTAGCACATCCATGACGATAAACTCGACTGCCTCCACACTATTATCGTATTATATAGTGGTAGGAGAGTCGCAAGGATTTGACAGCAAGGTATTGAGAGGCACCACGCAGAACGACATACTAAAAGAGTACATTGCCCGCAATACGTACATCTATCCGCCCAAACCATCCATGAGGCTCATTGGAGATATGATACAGTACTGCGCAAAGAAGGTACCATCATGGTATCCGGTCTCAATATCGGGATATCACATGCGGGAGGCTGGCTGTACTGCTACTCAAGAGGTGGCATTTACACTGGCCAATGCCATTGCATACATACAGACGTGTCTAGACAGAGGTTTGGACATAGATGACTTTGCCCCGCGTCTATCATTCTTCTTCTGTTGTACAATAGAGTTCTTTGAAGAGGTGGCCAAGTTTCGCGCTGCCCGAAGCATATACGCTAAAATATTAAAGGAGCAGTTTGGCGCAAAGAATCCAAAATCGATGCAGTTAAAGTTCCACACGCAGACTAGTGGTGAATCACTAACGGCGCAACAACCGAACAACAACATAGTACGAGTAGCCATACAGACCATGGCAGCTGTGGCAGGTGGAACACAGTCCCTACACACAAACTCTAGGGATGAGGCGTTGGCACTTCCCACTGAAGAGTCTGCAAAAATAGCATTACGAACACAACAGATAGTGGCGCACGAGAGCGGAATTACAAAGACTGTTGACCCACTGGCGGGATCCTACTATATGGAGGACTTGTTCGCAAATATTGAAGAGGGTGTCTGGGACTATTTGAGCCGTATTGAAAAGATGGGCGGATCTGTCGCGGCCATAGAACGAGGATTCTTTCAGTCTGAGATACGTCAGAACGCGTATCGACTAAAGAAGGAGGCTGATGCAAATGATCGTATACTTGTAGGAGTAAACAAGTATGTCGACGCAGACGAAAAGCAACCAAATCTACTACGCATTGACGATACAGTTGAGATGCAACAAAACAGCGCGCTAAAAAGACTACGGCAGTCCAGAGATAATACGCAAGTAGAGAATGTACTATCAAAGTTAGTGGCTGCAGCAGACACCGATGAGAACCTGATGCCACTCATAATTGATGCAGCCCGGGCACGAGCCACCACCGGTGAGATAAGCAATGCATTTAGAGATGTCTTTGGGGAATATAGGCCTCAGGAGGTGTTCTGATGAAGATTGATCATATCGCCATTGCAGTTGATAATTTAAAAGAGGCAGTTCAGACATACTCGACTCTTCTGCAGGTGGACGATATAGAGTACGAGCGTGTTGAGTCCGAAGGTGTCTCAGTTGCCATACTACACCTGGAGAATGGTCGCATCGAGCTGATGGAGCCCATTGGAGATTCCAGTCCGATTAAAAAATTTTTAGAAAAGAAGGGACCGGGCTTGCATCATATTGCTTTGGAGACTGCGGGTATAGATTCGCAGGTGTCCCGTATGACCTCCGGCGGTATCAGGTTTCTTGGTGATGTACGGCCTGGTTCTGCGGGAACCCGTGTGACCTTCATTCATCCCAAGTCATTGCATGGTGTTCTAGCCGAGCTCTGCTCACACCCAGAGTGACACTACTCCATTATCTTTAGCGCGTCAGATGCTGTTATTATTCCCACTATTCTGGACTTTTTCGATACCAGTATACACTTTGAGTATCGAATAAGTGGTACCAGTAATGCGGCAGGAGTATCGTGATCTACAATGGGAGGTATAGGGTCCATGGCGCTGATCAGTTTTATGCTCTTTAGATCCGACTCTTTACCACTGGCCAAAAATTTCACTATACCGTCCTCGGTTATTGCGCCCACAGGATCTCTGCCGGAGAATACGGGTATCTGACTTATGGAGTACTGTCGCATCTGCTTTACTGCATCTTGTAGCGTGTCTTGCTCATCCAACTTTACTATATCCTCACTACACAGACTGCCTGCAGTTCGGGACATCGTCTTGCCCTCCAAGCTAGCCAGACTATCAAATATCTTCTTTGCTGTGTCGTAACTGGGCTTGCTTCTGCCCGATTCTATCTGGTTTATCATTGATGCACTGACATCGCACATTCGGGCCAGTCTCTTTTGTGTAACGCCCAGTTTTTGGCGTACTTGTCGTATAGACTCCAGTCTTGGTAGCATGTTTGTTGTATGTATGTCATGGTTTATAATCTTGGGTTCTTGCGCAAAACGTATTAGAATTATAGTTTGCAATATCAGTGGAGAGGTTTACAGCATATACTGTATAACTATACGCGTAGTACTCGGCATTAACATTCAACATTTTTTCGTGTCGACCAAGCCCAACATTATCCCAAAAATATTGAGTTTTACCACATTCCACTACGGATGATGATCTGCGTAGTATTCGGTAATGAGATCCAATATTTCTGGAGTGATATATGTGGCTTGATTAATATGAAAAAATATTGAGTGTTATTGTGGAGCACTACCCGTGTTCTTCATGACTGTATAAACTTCTGGCAGAGCATAACAGAAACCACAATGTAGACATTCTTCACTCTCACATGACTCACAGTATAATGTGTGGTCTTTGATGACTACCTCTACTACACGATTGCTCTTTCTGTCACGTAGTATGACCCTGTCACCGTCTATGCCTATCTTCCTTAACATTAGTGAGTTGTGTGCAATTGCTTTGTCCTTCATCATACGTCCCTCAAGCATATGCGAGACAAATTTAGAGAGGCTATAGGCACCTACCTCATTTTTTACATCATCACTGCCTATATGCTTCCTGAATTGATCGTACAAATGCTCAGGGATGGTTATTGATTTGTAACCTAGCGTTGGCATTCTACTTCAATATGTAGTAGTATACAGTATATTTAAATTTTATTTATAATGTGGATGTGCCCCACAGGAAAATGCCCCTCAACATCGGCTTACGCCCAGTAAAATGTAGATATATTCAATATTTTGGAGTTGTGCGCCGCTTGGCTAGTCCAAAAAAATATTGGATCTTATCGCGGAGTACTACGCGCCGCCTGTAGTTGGATCATATTATTATTTTTGATCATTAATCACAGATACCAATTGAGGTGAAGATGGGTCTGTTATATCAAATATCAGTACACTACTCTTCTCTTTACTAGACAATACAGCATACGTATTATCATATACGTCAATACTATTTACACCGTACAGATCACCTAAACCATACATGTGCTGATTTATCGATGATAATACCACAGGTGAGTCTAAAGATGTCATATCCATTATGGATACCATACCACCCAGTCCGTTGGCGGTGATGGCAAAGGTGTGATTATACATGTGTACATCTCGAATATTGTTTAGCGAGTCAAGTCCATCTATATAGTGGAAGAGGTTAGAGACTGCTTTTGGTGATGTGGGGTCTGTTATGTCTATAATCTGCAAGCCATCATCACCCCTAGCCGTAACAACGGCAAATGTTTGGTTATCTCTGGATATAACCTGCAGCTCGCCAGCATCCTTGAGAGACTTGAAATTATCTTGGCCATCAAATATGGCGGCAAGCGGCTGCAGAGAACCATTCTCTGTAATGTTCAATATCTGAACAGCATCATCTAAATTGGCAGTTATCAAGCAGTATGTATTGTAGCAGTCTACTCTGCTGGCACCACCTAAAGCCTCAAACCCGTCGGTGTCATCAAATATTGCAGACGTTGGTTTGGGGTGCGCCGGGTCGGTGATGTTGACTATCTGTACTGCTCCATCTGACTTGCTAGCCACTATCAGATATGTATATTCTGATATGGTAACTATATCTATACCACTGACCCCACCTAGAGCCTCAAACCCGTCGGTGTCATCAAATATTGCAGATACCGGTGTTGGGTTGTTTGGTACTGTAATGTCCATAATCTGCACTGCATCATCCAAATAACCCGCAACTACTCCATAGGTACGATTATTCATGGTTGTCAATGCAAAGTCCTGTGCGCCGCCTAGAGCCTCAAACCCGTCGGTGTCATCCAGTATACTTGCGG
This sequence comes from Nitrosopumilaceae archaeon, assembly GCA_965219765.1. Taxonomy (GTDB): domain Archaea; phylum Thermoproteota; class Nitrososphaeria; order Nitrososphaerales; family Nitrosopumilaceae; genus VYCS01. Next base: position 69,160 of record CBDCOI010000001.1, on the reverse strand, counting down.
CGGGTGTTGGTGATTCAGGAGTGGTAAAGTCGATTATTTGCAAGGAGTTCTCTGCAGAGGCAGTCACCATGGCGTATACTCTGTCAGATATCACCGTTGTAGTGACGTGGTTGGCCCCTCCCAAAGAATTAAAGTAACTTTGATCAAATACTCCAGATACTGGCAGTGGTCTGTACGGATTTGTAATGTCGATTAGTTGTATGCCATCATCCAGATGGCTTGCGGCCACCACATATGTGTGATCATTAATCTCTACAACTTCAATACTGTCTACGCCGCCTAACGCCTCAAATCCATCCATACCATCAAAGATGCTGTATGTGGGTCGTGGTTCGTCAGGGATGGTAAAGTCTATTATCTGTAATCCATCATGAAATGCTGCCACCACTCCAATTGTACGATTGTCTACATATGTGAGTTTGATGTCTCGGGCACCACCTAACGCCTCAAACCCATCTGTGTCATCATGTATGGTACGTATGGGTGTAAGTGTGATGTCAGGTATGTCGACTCTGGGCGGTAGTTGTATTGTGTCATGTGTAGAGTTTAGGTAATGCGCGTGTGTGCTGTTGATCTTGATGACATGAACAGAGTTATCACTAATGGCTATTATGTGGGTCGGCCCCCTTTCAAGGGGGGTTGCATTAGCCATATTCTGGGGCTCATATACTATATCCTCATAGACACGACTAGGTATTGTGTCATCATCTACATCTGTGATGGCGACCATCTCTCTTATGCTACTAAAGGACTCAAACCCTTCTGTACTATTGGTTATACTAGCTACTGATTGCGGTCCAAAGATAGATGATCTCTTATCATGCTGTGGTGTTTGAAATGGAGCGGTGGTACTGCCATCCAAATATGTCTTGCTGCGACGCGGGTCATCGCAAGGGCGCAAGTCCGTATGCGGCGTAGATATATGACTAACATCCAAAACTGATATGTAGTTGCCTGATCCCACTGCAAGTACGTACTGCCGATCCCACTTTGTTATGGGAAGTGTGCTCCAGACACCATCTAGTATAGTGTTTTGTTCCCCATCAAACATACTGGTCACAGGCCGGGGTGCATACATGCAGTTATAGTCAAAGGTACTACCAGGATAATCATAAAATGTTATATCCATTATCTGAACTGCATCATCAGTGTGACCTGAAGCTACAACATATGTGTAGTTGCCGGGCAGGGACAGAAGTTTGAGGTCGTTGACACCGCCTAGTGCTTCAAATCCCGAGGTGTCATCGGTGGCACGGTTGCCATCTATGTGATGTAGTTCTTCGGCATCATCTAACCTCTCAAACCCTGCAATGTCTCCTATAATTATGGGTACTTGCGGGTTGGTAATATCTATAATCTGTATCGAGTTGGTTTTGGCACCAGATATCATGATGTATGCTTCATCTCCCACGTTTACTGCAACAACATCCTGCGCATCAATTAGGTATTGGCCAGATATACTGTATACAGGCTGTGGTGTATAGGGGTTGGTTATATTTAGTATCTGGACCGCTCCGTCAACAGAACTACTCACTATGGCATATGTGCTGTTTTGTATGGTGATTGTGTCTATGCCGGTTGGGCCATCCAATGCATGAAATCCGCTTGTATGATACGACACATCTGCATATGATGCCGATACAAAGGCGGTCCAAGATAACAGTAATGCCATCCAAATTACATTCACGACATACTATTTTCAAAAGTGTATTTAGCATTATATTTGGTCGCAGGCAGATGAGTTAGCCGTGTATGCGCAACTGGTGAGCGAAGATTAAAGATTGTGCCGGGTAGCGACTTTCAATTGAATGGTGTGTGCCCCATAAGAGCGATAAGAAGATTGAGAAGTTTTAATTGAATTTCGTATGTGTGTAGTATGATGGTTCGTGTAGAGTGTCAGCTTACAATTAGACAGAGTGTTTTGGTGAGTAACATATTATGATATTTTGGGTTATCGTCTCTGCCTCCATGGCATTGATTATGCTGGCCATTTTTGTTGGTGCATCGCCGACAGTACCTGATGTGTGGGTCGGCATACTCTTTTTGTTGTTGTCGATTGGTGCTACGCTGTTGGGATCAATGGTGGGTTTGGGTGGCGGTCTCATCATAACTCCAGTACTGATTTTTATGGGACTGCCACCACCAGTAGCTGCATCCAGCAGCCTTGCTGCTACATTGTCAAATGCCGCTACTTCGTCTATTATGTATGCAAAACAAGGACGTATAGAGTATAAACAGGCTCTGAGGTTGGGCATCATATCTACACCTGGTAGTATTCTGGGCGCGGTAGTATCCACAAATGCAGATGTGACGCTATTCAGCATACTTTTAGGTATCACGCTTCTGTTGGCAAGTATCTATGTCTTTATAAAACCCCGCTTGAGCAGCCACCCACCCCGCAACACCATTACAGTGTTGATACTCCCAGCAACTGCAAGTTTTTTTGCTGGTGTGGTATCCTCATTCTTTGGTATAGGTGGAGGTGTCATCTTTGTGCCTGTCTTAATTATACTGGCCGGTATGAGTATAATGCGCGCAGCCTCCACTTCCATGTTTGCCATCTTATTGGCCTCGATTGTCGGAATAGCCACTCATGGAACATTGGGCAACTCCGATGCAGTACTGGCGTTGATTCTCTCGGCCGGCGGTTTATTTGGTGGAATGGTGGGCGCCAAACTTTCGTTGGTGGTGGGCGAGCAATACCTCCGAATACTGGCGGTGGCAACTTTGGTGGGTGCATCACTCAAACTATTCTGGGACGGCATCATGTAGGCTAACGCCTAGCTTTGGTTGCCTTTATAGATTCACTTGAGGATGATTTTGTTCCCTGTTTTATTGTGCGTCCCAGATTGCAAATAGATTATCTACATTGTATAGTTGTGCGAGTGTGCGTTCCCATTTATGAAATATATCCTTCATGAATGTGTGATACGTACGGTGAGTGCTGCTGCATTCACTGCACAGTATAGAGTTCGTATCAAAGGTGCTATGGTGTATCATATTGTGACACTGTCGTGTGTAATAAATCCGCAATGCCGATACGTGTTGCCACATCATAATACATATGACTGCGATGACATCATTTTGGATGTGCCCTGCGGATACGCACATCATGATGTATATGTCGTTAAATACCACCTTTCAAATGATAAACAGGTATCAATGCCTTCATTTTGTGAAACCTTTGAAGGTATTGGTACAAATTTGTATTTAGTCCCGATATTATATTGTAGGTATTAACAGATATTCAACAAGGCCAACAAAATCCCCGTACGCGTCTTTAGAATATGTCCTGTATGATTTATCCTCTTAAAGTACACTCTATAGTGTTTATTGTGATGGGGGTAGGGTATGTACAAACCTAATTTCGCATAGTTTATATTAATTTGATCTCTGACTCTCTTTTACGAAACGCAAGAGCGGCGTCCACTATGAAGTGTGGCAAAATGCCATTTGATGATTTGTGGACCTCCAGTTTCGCTGACAAAGTGAGGACCTGATCTAACGATCTGGTCTGAGATGTGAAAGATTGAATGTGCATCCGTCAATTCCAAACCATACAGTAGTATGCTACTATAAAAATAATGAATCCCGTTGATCCTGCGGGACCTGACTGCTATCGGATTGATACTAAGCCATGCGAGTCTTTGCAGTAATGCAAGGCGGACGGCTCAGTAACACGTAGTCAATCTAACCTGTGGAAGGGGATAATCTCGGGAAACTGAGCATAATACCCTATAGGTCATTATATCTGGAATGATTTATGACTAAAATGATTTATCGCCGCAGGATGGGACTGCGGCCTATCAGCTTGTTGGTGAGTTAATGGCCCACCAAGGCTATAACAGGTACGGGCTCTGAGAGGAGAAGCCTGGAGATGGGTACTGAGACACGGACCCAGGCCCTATGGGGCGCAGCAGGCGAGAAAACTTTGCAATGTGCGAAAGCACGACAAGGTTAATCCGAGTGGCTTCTGTTGAAGAAGCCTTTTGACTGTCCTAAAAGCACAGTTGAATAAGGGGTGGGCAAGTTCTGGTGTCAGCCGCCGCGGTAAAACCAGCACCTCAAGTGGTCAGGATGATTATTGGGCCTAAAGCATCCGTAGCCGGATCCATAAGTTTTCGGTTAAATCTATGCGCTTAACGTATAGGCTGCCGAAAATACTGTGGATCTAGGGAGTGGGAGAGGTAGACGGTACTCGGTAGGAAGAGGTAAAATTCACTAATCTATCGATGACCACCTGTGGCGAAGGCGGTCTACCAGAACACGTCCGACGGTGAGGGATGAAAGCTGGGGGAGCAAACCGGATTAGATACCCGGGTAGTCCCAGCCGTAAACTATGCAAACTCAGTGATGCATCGAGTTGAACTCGATGCAGTGTTGCAGGGAAGCCGTTAAGTTTGCCGCCTGGGAAGTACGTACGCAAGTATGAAACTTAAAGGAATTGGCGGGGGAGCACCACAAGGGGTGAAGCCTGCGGTTCAATTGGAGTCAACGCCAGAAATCTTACCCGGGGAGACAGCAGAATGAAGGTCAAGCTGGAGACTTTACCAGACAAGCTGAGAGGTGGTGCATGGCCGTCGCCAGCTCGTGCCGTGAGATGTCCTGTTAAGTCAGGTAACGAGCGAGATCCCTGCCTCTAGTTGCGATCATTACTCTCCGGAGTAGTGGGGCGAATTAGCGGGACTGCCGTAGTTAATGCGGAGGAAGGAAGGGGCCACGGCAGGTCAGTATGCCCCGAAACCCTGGGGCCACACGCGGGCTGCAATGGTAGTGACAATGAGTTCCAAATCCGAAAGGAGGAGGCAATCCCCAAACACTACCACAGTTATGACTGAGGGCTGTAACTCGCCCTCACGAATCTGGAATCCCTAGTAACTGCGTGTCATTATCGCGCGGTGAATACGTCCCTGCTCCTTGCACACACCGCCCGTCGTTTCATCGAAGTGGGCTTTTAGCGAGGTGATGCCTCATTGGCGTTATCGAACTTGAGGTCCGTGACGAGGGAAAAGTCGTAACAAGGTGACCGTAGGGGAACCTGCGGTCGGATCACCTCCTTAGACTCGGAAATGACGGATGCACACAATCTTCATATCAAATAGGATGCAGTACGTCATGAAAGTGACGTATGAAGGACGTAGCGGCCCCCTAGCCGGGGTAGTTGCGATGATCGTCGTGCATGGTCGTGTAATATGTGGCTGAATAATGCCGGTGTAAAGACGCCAATAGGTGGATTGCTAGGCTTGAGGAGAGATGAAGGACGTGACAAGCTGCGATAAGCTTGGGGTAGGCGCACGTGACCTATGATCCCAAGATTTCCGAATGAGAATCTTGCACTTTATGTGCACTCCGCATTAGCGGAGGTCGAACCGTGGGAATTGAAGCATCTTAGTACCACGAGGAAGAGAAATCAACAGAGATTTCCCAAGTAGTGGCGAACGAAAAGGAAATAGCCTAAACTGAATCCCTTGTGGAGATGTGGTGTTTTGCCTCAGCAATATATGGAATCCAAAAGCACAGCCAAAGTGTTCTCAAAAGAACTGGCGAAGAGGGTTGTACCCCCGTAGGCAAAGTGTGGATGGTCCTAGTTGAGGCCGAGTAGCTGTCCTTGGTAGTGGGCAGCGAATATGGGTGAAAGTAGCATCCAAGGCTAAATATCTCTCAAGACCGATAGTGGACTAGTACCGTGAGGGAAAGCTGAAAAGTGCCCCGGAAGGGGGGTGAAAAGTGCATGAAACCTATTGGTTACAGACGTGGATGGCATGAAAGGAGTTTTCTGGATCTAGTGATCTTTCGGGATCCAAAAATCCGGGCTTTAAACTCCAGTGTCATCCGTTCCGTCTCGAAACACGGGCCAGGGAGCTGATTGTTATGGCAAGATTAAACCTAAAAAGGTGTAGTCGAAGGGAAACCGAGTTCTCGCAGCATTTGTGAGGAGAAGCGTGTGAAAGTGCGTAGAGTCATAGCGATCAGGCTAGAAGCCAGTCGATCTATTCCTGAGCAAGATGAAGGCGGGTGAAAACCCGCTGGAGGTCTATAGAGGTTCTGACGTGCAAATCGTTCTTGTGACTTGGGAATAGGGGTCAAAAACCAATCTAGACTGGCGCTCGCTAGTTCCAACCGAAGCGTCTCGCAGGGCGTGCTCTGTGGAGATAGTGTTTCCGGTAGAGCACTGATAGGGCGGCGCGGGGAGTAAAATCCTCACCGCCTATTCAAACTCCGAACGGATATACATCTTAGAAGCAGGGACACGGGTTCATGTGGCGTAAGGCTCATGACCGAGAGGGGTTTAACCCAGACTGGAGTTAAGGTCCCCAAATTTCTACTAAGTGTCAAGCAAAAGAGCGTGTTCGCGCCAAGACAGCAGGGAGGTAAGCTCAGAAGTAGCTATCCTTCAAAAAGTGTGTAACAACTTACCTGCCGAGGGCGAATGCCTCCAAAATGGACGGGGCTAAAGTAGAATACCGATACTTCAGACAGGCATCCAAAGATGTCTCGTGGTAGGTTGGCGTAGTGATTGGGCAGAAGCAGGGCGGTGACGTCCTGTGGACCGGTTTCTATTGCAGATCCTGGCGGCAGTAACAGCATAGTATTGTGAGAACCAATACCACCGAAAGCGCAAGGGTTTCCAAGCAATGCGCTATCAGCTTGGAGTTAGTCGATCCTAAGGGGCGCCTCAACAGAGTGCCTCGAAAGGGAAACTGGTTAATATTCCAGTACCAGCACAATGTGTTTGAACCGTATAACTTGCTTCCGGATAGGGAGAGTATAACCATCGTTATATCTAACCTTACGAGAACTGGGGAGTGTCGTAATGACGAGAACCAGTTCGAGTTGGAAATGGCCCCGCGTCAGCGGGGTTTTCTTGAATCCAGGAGACCATGAAAGGTTGTGCGGCTAGCAGAGTGTTGTTCGTACCGAGAACCGACACAGGTGCGCTGGCTTAGAAAGCTAAGGTGCTACGGGTATACCGTATGGCGAGGGAATTCGGCAAATTAGTCCTGGAGCTTCGGTAGAAGGGATGCCTGCAGTCTTCATGAGGAATGGGGACCGCAGGTCGCAGTGACAAGGGGGTTTCGACTGTTTAATAAAAACACAGGCGACTGCTAGTCCGAAAGGATGTGTATAGTCGCTGAATCCTGGCCGGTGCCGGTACCTAAAACTTGGGTCCAACCGAGCTAAGGGCCGGTTAACGCCGGGAGTAACTCTGACTCTCTTAAGGTAGCCAAATGCCTTGTCGGGTAAGTTCCGACGCGCATGAATGGAACAACGAGAGCCCCACTGTCCCCGCCTACAACCCGGTGAAGCCACATAAGGTGGACGAACAGTCCATCATCTTCCATCGGGGAGAGAAGACCCCGTGGAGTTTTACTGCAGCTTGTGCCTGTAGTATAGTAAGGATTGCACAGGGTATCTGGGAGCCATGCCCGGCATTCTACGGGATGTCGGTGAAGCAACGATGTAACACCAGACTCTTCTTGCAGTACTACTTATCCGTTGAAGAGCGGAGACAAGTGCAGGTGGGCAGTTCGGCTGGGGCGGCACCCCTTTGAAAAGATATCAAAGGGGCCCAAAGGTCAGTTCAAACGGGTCAGAAATCCGTTGAAGAGGGCAAAGCCAAAAACTGGCCTGACTGGGTTTCCAAACGTACGGAATCCAGAGACGAAAGTCGGGCTTAGCGATCCTTCGTGTGCCCACTATTGGGGCCCGGAGGTGACAGAAAAATTACCCCAGGGATAACAGGCTCGTCGCGGGCGAGAGCTCCTATCGACCCCGCGGTTTGGTACCTCGATGTCGGCTTTTCCTATCCTGGTCCTGCAGCAGGGGCCAAGGGTGAGGCTGCTCGCCTATTAAAAGGGAACATGAGCTGGGTTTAGACCGTCGTGAGACAGGTCGGTCTCTGCCTGATGGAAGCGCGAATAACTGAGGGGAAGTTGCTCCTAGTACGAGAGGAACAGAGCAGCGTGGCCACTGGTCTACCGGTTGTCTGACAAGGCAGGCCGGGCAGCTAAGCCGTTTAAGCTAAGTGCTGAACGCATCTAAGCACGAATCTTATCCCGAGACAAGTTATTCCATGCGGCTCGCAGCAGAAGACTGCGTTGATAGGAAGGTGGTGTAGATTACAAGCTTTTTGCGAGTAGTGAGCCAGCCTTTACTAATAGGCCGTAACACCGGTTCAGCCACACACATAGAGACCATGCGCGACTGATCATATTTTTATGATTATACCATAGTGTATAGACTGCGCATATTCATGCACGACCATTCTATATCATTTCATCAAGTACTCTGTACATGTACAGTAAAGTAGAACATTGTATGATTGGCATCAACATTGTGTATGCCCAAAGTTCCACCTAGATGTTCAGCCATACTTTTGCAGGTAAGCAAACTCAGATCACTCTCGTTGGAGGAGTGAGGCATGCTCATGTATAATTGGCTGAATTTATTCAGCAGATCGTCGGAATCTTCGGTCTTGTACATGTGTACATTATTACTTGTTATTTTAAACTCTAACAATCCATCTTTACGGGAGATTGTAATGTATATCTGGCCGGCATTTTGACGTGTAAAGTCGATTACACTATATATCAAATTGATTAGTATTTTATAGATATGAGTTTTGTCTCCCACCACTTCATCTTTGAACTGTACATCAAATATGACTTTTAATGACTTTTTTTCGGCGGCACTCTCCACTTTTGATTTTATCTCTTGAATCATATCAGATACAGCAAACTTCTCACGTGTAATAGCCATCTCTCCGAGCTCCACATCTTTTCTTTGTATCATATCTGTCAGTAGTTGACGTAGATTTACTGCATTGTTCAGTATATTTTGTACGATATCCAACTGTTTCTCGTTCAGTGTTCCCAGTAGGTTTTGATTTGTCAGGGCCTGTGAAAAACCAATGATGGGAGTCAGATGAGTCTTGAGTTGGTGGTTCATGTTGACTAAAAACTCATCCTTCATCTGCTCCACCAGTTTCTTCTCATGTAGTATATTCTTCTGCTTCTCTAGTTCACTCATGTCTTGAATGACTACGTTTCGCCCCAGAAGCGCACCGTCATAATCATACAGGTTGGTAGGGGAAACCAGGGCTAGAAATTCACTGTTATCTTTCTTTTTCATGTGTATTTTAGTGGGGTTACATAGGCCATCCTTGCGCCAGTCAGACATGTTGTTGAGCATTGTAGTGACATTATATTCGGCCGTATGCTCTTCTAGTTTGTGTCCAATTACCTCATCTTTGGTGTAACCCAGCTTCTCGGCATATGCCCTGTTGCAGTCTATAATAGTTCCATCTATGTTTACTGTTCTATACATGTCAGGCGAGTCCTCGTATAAGCTCTTATACTTGCTGATCTTGACTTTCTCCTGCATGTTCTGGAGTTCTTTATAGTTTAGTAGTGTAATATTATACCGCTTTGGAGAGCCGTCCGAGTAAGTGGCCTCCATCGTGGTCATCATCGCCTCAAATGTCTGTCCGTCCCGAGATAATAGTGTAAGTTTGCGACCTTGTACAGTTTTGTTTGATGCGCAACGTACCAGTATGTCATCAAGCACACCATGTTCAGCCTTAGGTATGCAGTTGAATACAGACATGCCGATGGCCTCACTTCGGTCATAACCGAGCGCGTGGGCGAACTTGTGGTTACACTTTATGATATTGTTATTTGTATTTATGGAGAAGATCATGGGTGCCAGTGTCGGACGGGTCAATATTGGCTTTTGATTGTCACTCATCGTGTTACCTCGTTGCAAATGTCAAGCAGTTAGTGTACAATACTCGGCACATGGTGATTATGAGCTTATGTTGAATATAAATAATTGTCGTTGTTTTTGGGGAACCATATCAACTAGACATATGTATAATATCCCAGATGCCGCACTGTAAGGGTTTTGTACATTTATCGATATAATGTTCGGTCTTTGAAGAGTCATATCGATAAAGATACACCACAAATATACATCTGCAGGTTCCATCACATTATACGCCAAGTATCAACAATCTTACATGCGACAGTGCTACAGCATCACATTTAGTGTATAACCGAATACTTTTTCGTATAATAATATACACAAAATATATTTTGGTTATACAACAGTATACATCATGTTTCCAAAGCAACGCCTGCGCCGACTGCGAAAGTCCGATGGTATGCGCAGACTAGTACAAGAGAGCCATCTAAGTCTGGATGATTTAGTGTATCCCATATTTGTCGGGGAGGGATTAACCGAGCCTCAAACAATACAGTCCATGCCGGGTATACAGAGAATACCGCCTAGCATGGTACAGGAGGAGATGAAAAAGATACAAGCCGATGGAATATCTGCAGTAATGTTGTTTGGAGTACCAAAGACAAAAGATAGTCTTGGCAGCTCGGCTTATGACAAAGATGGCGTGGTACAAAACGCCATACGAGAGACACGAAGATCAACTCCCGACATGGTGATAATGGCAGATGTCTGCATGTGTCAGTATACAGATACGGGTCACTGTGGGATATATCGTAAAGGTGCAGTAGACAATGATGCGACAATACGATATCTGGCAGAGATTGCTGCTAGTTATGCCAAGGTATGTGTTGATGTAGTGGCGCCATCAGCAATGATGGATGGTCAAGTTGCTGCCATAAGAACGCGCCTAGATTATGAAGGATATACGGACGTGGCGATATTGGCTCATGCTGCCAAACATCACTCATCATTATACACTCCGTTCAGAGATGCGGCCAGTTGCGCTCCCAAATGTGGGGATCGTAGTGGATATCAGATGTCGTACGCAAACGCTCGTCAGGCCATGATGGAGGTGGCAACAGATATCACCGAGGGTGCCGATATAATCATGATAAAACCCGCAATTCCATACCTAGACTTGGTGGCAGAGACCCGTAGGCGCTTTGATGTACCCGTAGCTGCGTATAATGTATCTGGCGAGTATGCTCTAGTACATGCGGCCGATGCGCAAGGACTGATAAATAAGGATGCAGTCATGCTAGAGATGCTCGGGTCCATAAAGAGGGCGGGCGCAGATATCATTGTAACATACTTTGCTCGTGAAGTGTCCAGGTTGTTGCGTTGAGGGATGATGAAAGGTTCGAGATAGTACGGGCTATGGACCAGCTACCGCACGTAGCAGGAGCAAGTTTTGCTACTGTGTGGTTCCGATTAGGCGGAAATAGAGAGCCTTCCAAAGAAGAGTTCCGGGCCAAGGTTGTAGAACACTTTCAGGCTGCTTGCAACGCATTGGAGACATTTCCGGACTCTGATGAGTTTACACCAATCAAAAAATACATACGGCACAGGATGAAGCAAGAGGTAGAAGATATTACATCTGGATATAACAGAGAGATTGAGAAACGATACAAAAGATACTTGGATTATGGCTAAATTGATGTCTTGTATTCTATCATCTGATGGCAGATGTTGATGCGATACGGTTGATCATATGGGGCGGCATAACTGCGGGGATTGCCCTGATTGCGGCATTTTCATACATTCGATGGAACAAAAGACAGATAGACTAACCCTCAGATGCAGACCTGCCACCATCAACATTCAGCGTGGTACCAGTCACCCACGAAGACTCATCAGATGCAAAGAAGAGTACTGCGTTGGCCACATCTCGTGGCTCGCCTATGCGTCCCATGGGAAGACGTGCTTCTAAAACTTTTCTTGCCTCAGGATCATCTAGATAGGGCTTTATCATTCCCGAGTTTATTATGCCAGGGTTGACGCAGTTACACCGTATGTTACGTCGAGCATACTCTACTGCTATGGACTTTGTGAACATCGATAGTGCTGCCTTTGTTGATGAGTATACTGCCAGGTGTACCTTTGGTATGGCTCGCTCAGAGGATATGGAGCCTATATTTACAATGCTGCCTTGATTTATATCCGTCATGCTTCGCAACACTGCCCGAGTCACGCTGAACATGCCTTGCAAGTTGATGTTTATCAGATTATCTATATCAGACTGGGACATCTGATGAAAGTGTGTGGAGGATGTTATTATTCCTGCATTGTTTACAAGAACATCGATTCGGCCATATTCGGCAACTATACGATCCACTGCATGTAGTACTTGAGAGGTGTTGGTTATATCACACACCATTGACACGGTGCGATCCATGGATCCAACACGTTTTCTCACATCTTCCATGGCGGACAGGCTTCTAGACAAGAGTATAACAATGGCACCCTCCTCAACGAAGCGTTGGACTATGCCTTCACCTATATCACTTGAAGCTCCAGTCACTAGGCAAACTTTGTCTCTCATTATGGCATTATACAATATGGGGCTTTTTAAAAGATCTCACCGTGTTAGTCTAATGTTTCTGTACAGTAACCAAAGGCCGATTAGCCGTACAAAAAGTCAGTCTGCACCCTTGACAGGCTTCACCTGTATCGTAATTACATCTCAAGATGATGGGCGCGTATCTTTTTGCATATGACATATTATCAAAAAGTGAGATATCACGATATACGACCTTGGATGTACAGTATAGTCTACTCTGATAGGTGATACAGTATGCTAGTAAACAGTCATGTAGATATGACCTGTATGGCAGTTGATCATACATTTAGGTACTATCAGATTTTGTGTTCTGGCGCACAAACTCCAGTATTCCCGTATAGTCCAAATCGCCCATGCCCTCAGATAGTGCCCGAGTATACATGTCTAGAATTGTTTGTGACAGCTCCAAGTACACATCAGATGGTTTGGCAGTATTACATATTATATTCAAGTCTTTGGTGAGGTTCTCCAATGTAAAGGTGGCATTGTACTGCGAGTTTATCATTTTAAACGCTTTGTTTCTACTCATGCCTGTACCAAAATATGTAGAATTCAATACGTCCAAGAATGTCTCTGGTGGAACGTTCATCATACGCGCCAGGGTTATCCCTTCAGAGAGTGATACTGCCAGTGAGGCTATCTGCATATTCATACAGAGTTTTACTGCATGGGCCGTACCCGACTTGCCCACATAGTGTATCTTATTACACAGCACATCAAATACGTCTCGGACGCCATCAAATGATGTTTTATCGCCATCCGCTATTAGTACGAGGCGGCCATCAGCAGCCGCATCAGGACCCCCCATGACCGGCGTACCCAACCATACAATGTTGTGCTCCTCAAATCTTTTGTTTATCCTTACAGAGTCCATGGGGGATATGGTGCTCATGTCGGCTATTACGGGGGCAGTCTCGCACCCATGTATTATACCATCCTTACCAAAGGATACATCCAGTACTGCAGAGCCATCTCGTACTACCGTAATTACAAGATCCGATGTCTGGGCAACCTCTTTTGGGCTAGATGCACATATACAGCCACAAGAAGTAAGGTCTAACGCCTTTTGGGATGTTCTATTATATACAAAGACTTGGTGGCCGGCCTGTGCCAAACGTCGTGCAATGGCCGCCCCCAACATTCCAGTGCCCACTACACCTACAGATTTGGTCATCGCCGCGCCTCAGCCTTTAACTTCCAAAATCCCCCTATGTGGGGGGCCGTAAAATGCAGACTGCCTATCAGGCGATCACCCCGGCGTACCATGGCATAATCTGACTTTTCAAGACCATATGTGCGCTCTTTTGGTTTGTAGCCACCTTCAATCACCTTTATGCGAAACCGTTTACTGGCCTTCTGGATTAGTTTACGGGCGACCTGTACATCACCCACCCACGAGAACATCTCAAAGTCACCAAAGTTTGTAGTGGATATGACTTCTCCATATAGTCTAGCCTCAAGGCGGTCACCAGACTGCTCATTAAGCCAAGATACTGCCTTCTTTCCCCAACCACGCTCCACTCCAAAGGTCTCTGAATCTTTCATATCATGTATGATCAATTCATATAATTAAATCTCATTTCATATCAGGGTAGATCTTCGGTGTCATCTGCGCAGTGTTTGTGCACCCACCTATCCTGTGAATCCTTGACTATTTCACGACCAACACGGATTAAATCATCACATGCAGGACATTTTGTGTTATAGCGCGCTTTCATGATAGTATATTATACATCATATCTGCAGTATATGAAAATTGTGATGTATGGCTCCCCTTTGTGTTGTACAAGAATCATCACTAGTCGTTGTATGTTAACAACTACAAGACACCGATGATGGCTTTTCACAATAAGACCGCTTCTGATGATGTAAGAAGTCAGGATCCTAAATGGATAGAGGCTGGCATCAATGGCCGATGGTCAAAACAAAGCGCAACATGATTCTTTTATAAAACGCCTTGTTGCAAGACGTACATACTCAACCCCCCCCCCCCACCACAATAAGCACAATAGACTATACTTGAGGATAAACCATACGGGATGTGTTCTATATGCCCATGCGGGGTTGTTGACCTTGTTGAATATCTGTTAGTATCCACAATATGATATCGTGGTTAAATACAAATTTGTACCAATACCTTCAAAGGTTTCGAAGAATGAAGGTATTGGCACTTACATATCATTGGACAAAGACAGTATTTAACGACATACATCATGATGTGTGTATCTGGAGGACACATCCGGAATGATATCATCGCAGTCATATCATTATGATATGGCAACACGTATCGGCATTCCTTATTCACCGCACATAACAATTTCACAATATCCTACGCCGTCGATAAACACCATGCCGTACAACAAATCTAACAGCATTTACCACATACATCACAAATTCATAAATGATATATTTCAAAAATGGGAACGCACGCTCGCACAACTGTACCATGCCAATAATGTCATTCGTAATTTGGAACGCATCATACAACAGGGAACAGAATCATCCTCCGGCGAATCGACACTATTACGGAAGGAGGTGGTTGCGGTATCGCGTGAGAACCTTGATTTGCATGATATCATTAAACAGAAGGATGCAGAGATATCGCAGTTAAAATACGACATGCAATACGCAGAGAGCCAATATGTACAGAGGATAACGGCATTAGACCAAACCATACGCCATTTGACGGAAAAATATGGTGAAAAGAGCGACATGTGTGAAAAATTGTCTGTACACCTAAAACGCTACGAGAATCAAAATACTCCGGGTCACACCACATACAATAAATAGCGAGAAGAGTTGCGCAATGATGAATCCATACGGAGCGGTCAGCCAGTACAAAAAAGAGACACGATAGGCCCACCAGTAGGACATGATGGGCACCACATATCACTTGACATCTCCGACACCATACTGTACACAACACACAGATGTTACAAGTGCAACTCAAATAACCTGAAACGTATGACACACATCTCCAAGTGTATACTGGACTTTGAGGGGGATACGCGTATTATATCATATGTGAACCATACTGGCTATTCAATGATGTGTGAGCATGACCACATCTCAAAGCCCACATTCCCGGGTATACCGTACACAGCCTTTGGACCTGAAGCCCTAAAACACATACTGGTGTATGCCACCCGCAGAGCGGTAGATTCGGACATTTCGCACTACTTTTCGTGTTTATACGGCAAGGGAATATCGCACAACTCGGTATGGAACGCGCGAAAAGCCCTCAGCCTTGTTCTGGCTCCCACAATACAGTACATATTAGAAGAGTTTCGCAAGGCAAAATTCCTTCAACTCGACGAGTTGATATACCGATACCGCAAAAGAAGAATATACGTGTGGGTGATACGGTGCGATACCGCTACACTGATAGTGCCGCGCCTGGGCAGGGGCGCCGAAGACATCTATCCATACGTAAAGGATGTACTTGACAAACCAGTCGTAGTGGACGGATACGCGGTATATCCTAATTTATTCCGTATAATACAGCGGTGCTGGGCTCACATACTGCGTGATGCAGAAGATGTCTGTATACGCGACAAGAAGAATCCGTTATACAAGGAATTATACCATAAACTAAACGTCATATTTCGCAAGGCCAAAAGGATAGCAAAGGATACGGCCAAGAGTGGTGGCGCAGACATGCACACATGTAATGTGTTGGCAGATGAAATACGTGAGCTGGCGGCCGGATACGGCAATGTGCAGTTTGCCGGTACGCTGGCTAGTGCTGCGGACAACCTCTTTACGTTTCTTAGATATTCGGGCATGCCGCCTACAAACAACAACTCTGAGCTGGACGTACGCGACTATATCATTCCCCAACGCAACATACGCCGCAAGTTCATGTCCGAGATAGGGATGGCCGTCTTTGCCGTATTGCAAAGTTTTGCCGCCACATGCGACAAACTAAATCTGGACATTGGAGAGTCATTCATCAAGATACTTGTTGAACCGCTACACAACATATTTGATGATGTCAACACGCCCGTACAAGAAGTGGGGTTGAGTCATGTTTTGAACGGGCGACCGGTCTTGCCCATGCCGGTTACTACACCCGCACTACCCGAGACTATTACCATACCAGAAGCATCTTTACCCGTCCTGTTTAGGGATACCGCATATACAGTACCTGCCGTACCCATGATGCCACCCCAAAATACAACGGCTATTGCACCCACATCTACACAAGAGTCGAACGACACATCACACAAGAAACCAACTCACAATACCAACACTATGACATTGACACGTACGATAGACACATCATGTATGCCCCCGACCAGAACATGCCCCATTTCATACTACACAAAGCCTGACTTTATCGTGCCGCACACATGTGTACTAGCGACTTATGGGCATGACGATTATCTGCTGTTTCACCACAAACCACCGCCGTCCTTCTAAATATGATTTTTGCATACGAAATATCGCAAGACGGCTGGGGGGGGTTGAGTATGTACTTGCAAGACAGTGTAACATATTTAAAGAACCAGACTCATATCAAAATATGAGTCGAGAACAAGTAGTACAAAAGTTCATAGAACACTGTGAGTCCATGATTCTAGATGGGGAAGTGGAGTTTGCATCGGTAAGTGACTTTCTGGCCTTTGACACAGAGAGGTTTGAGCAAGAATGGAACAAGTTCGACAACCAAGGACACGCCATGCCTAATGAGGCGGACTGTGCAGATCACTAAACCATAAAGCCCTATTTTTGTAATTGTTTAGTTTTTTGAAGTTTATGGTGCGTAACGACTTTGATATGGGTCCCATATGCGCCACACTACATTACGCGGGTCAAAGATGACATTGTGATAATGGAGGGCGCATGAGCAACATACGGCACAATTCCAAGTTACTATAAAATAGTGGACCGAGCGGGATTTGAACCCACGACCCCCCGCGTGCAAGGCGGGTATACTACCAGTCTATACTATCGGCCCACATAGTACCCATATACAATGGGAATTTTAACTTTGATAAAACGAAACCCATTTAATACGTGTTAGAACACCTTTGACTATGTCATATATGTACATGCCAGGAGCAACCGCCGTAGGTGTAACATGTGATGAAGGTGTTGTATTTGCCAGCGAAAGGCGTATAGCATATGGTAATCTGTTGGTCAGCAAGACTACAAAGAAGACGTTTCAAATAACATCAAATGTCGGGGCTGCGTGTGCAGGCTTGGTGGCAGATATGCAGATTCTAGCACTTCAAATAAAGGCACTGGCCAAAATTCGAAAGATGGAGATACGACGTGATGTACCTCCAAACACCATTGCAAAGATGATGTCAAATATGATGTATGATAGAAGATTCTTCCCCCTTTTGACACAGGTCATAGTTGGTGGATTCGTAAAGGAGCCAAAGTTGTACACTCTAGACCCCCTAGGTTCCGTACTGCCAGATGACTATGCAGCTGTGGGAACTGGTGCTGAGATGGCTTTAGGTGTCTTGGATCCGCAATATGCTGCAGGCATGTCCACCGATGACGGTATAGAACTGGTCAAGAAGGCAATAAGCGCAGCATCACAGAGGGATGCATCCAGTGGGGATGGCACAGACATACTAGTCATAAATGCAGATGGTAGTCGCCAGATAACACTAGGGAATTAACTTGCAGGACTCCCAATATTTATCTGATATATAATGTAGATTCTTTAGTGCAGCACCCCGGGTTGCAACCGTCAAGCTCTCACTGTCCATCTTGGATATGCCCACAGCCAGATACTTTTTGCGGGACTCGGTTACACACACTATACTGTTGCATTCAAAGGCATCATTATACACAATACCCGGGCGCATTACATCTGCCCCATTACACACGAACCGAATGGCCCCATCATCTACGGTTACTGTAGGAAACCTCTCTAATATTGACATGCATGACAAAAATGGCACATACTGTCCGGATATACACAATACTTTGATGTCTCCGCCAGACAAGAGCTGGGCATCATTATCTATATGATATATTGTGAGATTTCGTATCTTGGGCATCTCAAAACCCCAGGATGTCGATATCTTGTACAGTACATCATTTGTTTGACTCTTGGATATGTTATGAGATTTTATTTTGACATCGCCTGCCGTATATCCAACAGATCGCGCAGTATTGAGCTTGCAGTCTCCACACCACCAGCTCCACGACCGATTATCGTCTGCGTACCCGAATGTTCAGATGTGAATGAGGCAGCGTTCAGTGTACCGTATACGCACAATGGATCATTAATTGGTATCTTCTCCACGCCCACAGATATACTATCACTGCAATTTGCCACCAGTTTTAGAGCGCAGTTATCTTTTACAGACTCTTGGATATCCTGTTGGGTCACATCCCGTATTCCGCTTCGCTCCACCTGATGTATGGTTATATTCTTCTCCATAACCCAGTTGCTCAGTATCGTGAGCTTGGCGGCCACGTCCCATCCGTCCAAATCTAAAGACTCGTCAGCCTCCACATAACCTCGACTTCGAGCATCATTCAAGGCTTGATCAAAGGACAGACCATTACCCATATTGGTCAGTATATAGTTGGTGGTACCATTCAATATTCCACGAAAAGACGTGATACGCTCACCACGCAAAGCATTCTTGGCATAGTTCAGTATTGGCGTGCCGCCGCCTACAGTTCCACTAAACCGCAAGTAAACGCCATTATATGTGGCCATCTCCACCAAACTCGGCTGTGCCAGTGCCAGAGGACCCTTATTTACAGATATTACATGCATTCCTTTTTTGAGTGCAGTCGTTATGTTTGTCATGCCAGGCTCGCCATCATCATAGTTACTAGGCGTGGCCTCAATCAGTACGTCTGCATCCATGCTTTGTATGATGGACGGTATACTCTTTTTGGATTCGGACACTGTACCGTCTTGACGCTTTCTTTGTATTACATCTACAGTGTCTAAACCTGACTCATCAGATATGGTACCGCTACTATCAGATATGGCCACAAAACGTGTCCTTATGCCATACTTTGTGTATATATCATCTCGGGACTCCAACAGTCCTGCTAGGCTTTGTCCCACGGCACCAAAACCACTCTGTATTATGCGCATCAGATCATCTCATACAGGGCACATTTATTAATCCTGAGATACTCCCGGGAGTCCACCACAAATACATCAAAGGAGTCAGGTCAACGGCCATAACACTAACGGGACACATCAGACACTCCCAGTGTCGAGTAGTCGCCGGTATGGCAGGTAAAACACATAGAGTCTTTGGACATTCCCACTGATCTAGCCAGAGTCTTGGCATCATTATACCCCAAAAAGTCGGCGCCGATATCCTGGCGCACCATCTCTACTATTTCATCCATGCTCTTTGTGTCATTCGTAAAGGTGGCCAGCTCATTCCGGGATGGAAAGTCGATTCCAGCATAGCATGGAAACATTACAGGCGGATACGTAATCAACATGCTGATTTTACGCGCACCTGAATTACGGAGGGATTCTATTATGGAACGGGAGCTGGTGCCCCGTACCAGACTATCGTCTATTACCACCACATGTCTATCTTGTATTATTTCACGAATTGGTATTATCCAACGGTTTATCTCTACACGATCACTCTGCTCTGGCTCAATGAAACTCCGCAGGGGCCCCTTCTTGCTGTAACGATCTTTGAGGAGTCCTTCATCAAACGGTATGGAGAGCTCCTGCGCATAGCCCAAAGCTGCGGGACGCGCCGAGTCCGGTACCGGTATCACCAAGTCGGCATCCCGTATTGGGAACTTTTTAGCCAGTCCACGGCCTATCTGCTTGCGGGCCACATAGATGTTGATTCCCTCCATGCGGCTTGATGGGTGTGCAAAGTATGTAAATTCAAATGAGCAGTGTGCATGAGTCTCTTCTTTGGCAAATATCTCGCTCTTTAGTCCGTCCGAGCTCATACGTATGAGTTCGCCAGGCAACACATCCCGTACCAGTGTGGCACCAACAGCAGATAATGCTGCAGACTCAGATGCCACAATATGCGAGTCTCCCCCCTTTTTGTGACCTAGAACCATGGGGCGAAAGCCTCTAGAGTCTCTGGCGGCATATACTGAATTATCATCCGAGATGAATGTAAAACAGTAAGAGCCGGTCATCTCATTCTTTAGTATGTTTAGCGCATCACCCATACTTGCGCGCTCAGAGATTAATGATACCAGCCTGCGGGCCGCCATGAGCGTATCACTGGCCATGCTAGGAGTAAATGTACAGCCTCCCACCATGTTCTTTATCTCGCTGGAGTCTGTTATTGTACCATTATGTGCTACACACAAATCCCGAACCCGTAGTGGTTGTGCATTCTCCAAATTACTTTTGCCGATGGTCGAATATCTAACGTGTCCTATAACACAGTGTGAGTGATACTCTTCGCTTATCTGTTTGAATTCGGATGATGATGCGGATACCAGCCCCATGCGCCGCAGCGGTTCCCTGTTTGGGATTGCAATGCCCCATGCCTCCTGGCCTCTATGCTGAAGAGCCCTTAATGCATCGATTACAAGGGGTACGACGTTGGATCCATCCATGCTGAATATGCCCACAACTCCACAGTTCTCTCTAACCATGCAGTATCATCCTCTCCAAGGACTCTGACCATATCTTGTCTGCTTTTTCAATGTCAACATCATACTGGTGTTTACCATCTGAAAATGTAATTGTATCTCCACCAAAACTGCCCACCACACTATATGGTGCATCTGTATTTTGTAACATCGCAAGTGTGTCATCTAATCTGTCAGGCGGAGTAGACACCAGATACCTACTGTGACTCTCAGAGAAGAGTGCTATATGTGCAGGTATCACATCAGATATTGATCTCAGATCTATATTGCACCCTGTCTTTGACTCTAAACACATGCGCATGATGGCCATCCCTAACCCTCCTCGAGAAGCATCATGTATATACATATCATTGGTGGTCAAACGACGCGCCGCCTCCATGTTGCGCAACGACGCATCCAGGCTCAAACGCGGACAGCGGCCGCCCGTATACTGTATAACATCATGATATATGGAGCCACCACATTCGTTCTGCGTTTGGCCTATCAGTATTATTTTATGGCCCGGTGCAGGTTGTGAAGGACGATGATTTACATCAGATAGCCCCAGTATCATGATTGCAGGGGATGGCTTGATGGGTCCCGAGTCGGTCTCATTGTACAGACTTACCTTGCCTCCTATGCACGGTATGCCAGTGTGTGTAGCATAGTCAGATAGGGCGCGTACACTCTCTTTGAATGACCAGAACGTCTCAGGATCTTCGGGGCTGCCAAATTGAAGGTGATCCAGCATGGCCACAGGTGTGGCACCAGCACACGTCACATTCCTACAGGACTCCTCAAAGCACCCCATTGTACCATGGTATGGATTGTACCAGCAGTGCCTAGGATTACTACTCAAAGATACGGCTAGATATCTTCCGTTGTCCAACCGTAGTACTGATGCATCAAGGCCAGGTCTTCGGACGGTTCGAATTCCCACCTCCTGGTCATACTGCGAGTATATGTATCTCTTATCTGCACAGTCGGGCATCTGTAGCATCTTGTATAGCACCTGTACGATGTTTGTGCAGGGGGGCGTAAATGGACTCTCGGGGGTGATGGCGGGCCTGTCAGGCCACATTATGGGTGGGGCATGGGCGGCCAGTCTGACCGGTAGCTGGGCCACCACATCATTATTGTGATATACTCTTAGAGTGTCAGTATCATCTATGCTGCCAATTACAGATATTGGAACATGAAACTTTGAACATGCCTGTGTCAAAAAAGAGAGTCCTGAATCATCCACAACTGCCAGCATCCTCTCCTGGGACTCAGATATGACTATCTCTGCGGGCGTCATATCACTATTCCTCGTATGTACATTATTCAGATGTGCCGTTATTCCCACTTGGAGAGAGTCTGCGGTTTCGGAGAGCGCACACGCCAGTCCGCCACCTCCCAAATCCTTGAGTGCCTTTAGGTGGGGGCGTACCTGCAGTATCACCTCCATCACCATCTTCTCCATGAATGGGTCGGGTATCTGAACAGCAGACCTGTCTTGTGTATCCATCTGCGCAGATGCAAACTGTGAGCCGCCTACACCATCATATCCGGTGGGTCCTCCCAGCAACACCACATGATCTCCGGGGTCGGCCCTGTTGTGTATCAGTCGTTCTCTCTTTCCAAAGCCAATGGCAGCAACATCAACGAGTGCATACTTTGTATAACACTCATCAAAGCCTATCTCACCTCCTATGTTGGGTATCCCCATGCAGTTACCGTAGTGCGATATGCCACGTACAGCACCACCCAATAACCAGGCGGCATGCGTGTCTGTGGATATGTCACCAAAGTGTAGCCCATCCAGTATGGCTATTGGTCTTGTACCTGCAGACATTATATCCCGAAGTATTCCGCCAACACCGGTAGCAGCCCCGCCAAATGGGTCAAGTGCTGATGGGTGGTTGTGACTCTCAATATGCGCCGTTACGACATAGCCATCGCCCACATCTATGACACCCGAGTCCATATCTTCGGATATCACATGAGGTGCCTTGTTTGGTATGGTCCGAATATACATCTTTGAAGATTTGTAGGAACAGTGTTCTGACCATTCTGCAGATATTATGGCCTCTTCGGTATCGGTGGGATCACGCCCCAATGACTCCCGTACGTGTTGCATCTCACTGTGCAGCAACTATGCCACCATGCCCTCAAATATTGCCATTGCAGGTCTGTGATCATATGGATTTATGTCTGGCTCGGCACCCCTCTCAGGATGCGGCATCAGCCCCACCACATTGCCATCCTCATTACAGACACCAGCTATATTATCTGTTGAACCGTTTATGTTGTACTCGTATTTGAAGACAATCTGCCCGTTCCTCTCTAGTTTTTTTGGATCGTCTACATAGTATCTGCCCTCACCATTGGCCACCGGTATTGGTATGCGCGTACCCCTATCAAGGGTCCGGGTAAACGGTGTCTTATTTTGATGTGTTATAATATTGGTCCATTTACACATGAACCCTTGCTTTCCGTTAGGGAGTAAGACTCCTGGTAGTAGGCCAGCTTCGGCCAGTATCTGAAAACCGTTACATATTCCCAGTATGGGTTTGTGCTCTTTGGCCATCTCTTGTATATCTGATATTATCGGACTGTGGGAGGCTATCACTCCCGCCCGCAACCGGTCTGCAAACGAGAATCCGCCAGGCAGTATTATAGAGTCCACATGTTTGGGTATGTGATCCTCATGCCATATGTATGTGGGATCATGGCCGGCATATTGTAAAGTATGATGTACGTCTCGATCACAGTTGCTACCCGGAAAGACAACTATCCCAACCCTCACAAGTTTGATGATTTCGGTGGGGATTATATATTTGCCTAGTGTCATCAGAGTCATATGTCAAAAGCAGTACACCTTTTAGGTTCGATATGAAGAGGGCGATGGAATTTTTACGTGTCGTGTAAAGTCAACCTGCTGACTGTACAGCTAGTTGATGGCACTTTTCATTCTTTGTAATAGTACATCATGATGGGCGCACAGCACACCAGACTCTATCTGTGAATGTAATAGGTCTGCCTGCCAGTGCGCATTATACAATCGACAGCTCTTGTCGCTACAAAAAGCCTCACCGCACTCATAGTAGAATATAGACTGCATGCAGTAACCGCACATTACCTGCTCTAGTGTATGATGATCATCGCACGTAAGAAATTGTCCGTCATACTTTGCCATATCCGTACTGTTGGTCATTAAATCGACATAATATTCACGACTTTTAGCTGGAGCCTCTATGATTCCAGGTATGGAGATTACAGATGGGTTGGCAGATATTATGGACCTAGCATGATATCTCTTATCAGAGTCATCATACGTGCAGGCAAGTAGGTTGGTAAACACTATATGAAATGTGCCAGGATCATACAGTATAGCATCGCCCATTATATCTAATAGATGATAACCATCATACAGCTTGTATCCGTTATACATGATGGGAGATATCACATCATGTAGCCGATGGGGCTTGTAAATATCACCTATGGCGCACGAATCTGCCATACCAGTATCATATGCCAAATGTGATGTCACGCATTGTACACCAAATGTTTCAGTCAAAAATGATGCTATTTTACCTGTATTTACGCCACTACAACCATACAGGCGTATGCGGGATATCTTCACTGTATGGCTTCCTTTAGTTTGGCAGCAGCTACCTCGGCAGCCTTCTTGCCAGAGAATAGCATGGAGCCAAATGTGGGGCCCATGCGAGCCAGACCATGCGTCTCTGTAACAGACATGCCAGCTATTACAAGACCTGGAAATATCTCGCCGGTCTTGTGCACCACATGCTCCTCACCCTCATCTACATACATGGGATTCATTCCCTTCCACTCCACCAGACCACGGTCCACCAGACGTTTTACCGCCACTGAATCGTGACCGGAAGCATCAATTATTACCTTGGCCTCCAGAGCAACAGGATCCACGCATGTGATGTTTCGCGGTAAGGCTGAGACCGGCATCCAGTTTACTACTATACCGGCAACACGACCATTCTTTAGTACAAGATCATCAAACTTTGTCAAGTTAAGGAATTTGACGCCGGCATCACATGCGCCAGCTATCAATTTTGATACAGCATGTGGTCCTGGAGTAAGGTATAGGCCTTCGCGCACCTTTTTGTATGGGACACCTAATTCATCCCAGACTTTTTGAGCAGGTTCTCTAACAGTAACGGGGTTCATCATATAGCCACCAAGCCAAAACCCGCCTCCCAGATAGTTATTCTGTTCTATAACCAAAACCCGGAGGCCCATGTTTGCAAGCTCACGACTAGCAGTCAGTCCTGCTGGCCCAGCCCCAATGATTATAACGTCAGATACGCTTCTATCCATCAGTACTTCATGAAACTCAGTTGCGATTGCCCGAGTGATCTCGGCCTCACTGACATCGGTGAATATCTTTGTTGGTTCGGACTTTAGCATAACTGTATCACAAGATTAGCCCATTAATAGTTTAGGAGTTCAGTCATCACTGATGCATGTTTCGAAAAAACCCAGTCATTTTACTGGTGAAAATATGGTTATAATACAGCCTGCGGAGGTGCTTTTGTCGTTGCGATTCTGATGACGCTCTTGGATGGCGCACAGTCTTATACCTGGACTGGGACATTCCGGTGATCTGATATCGACTGGAACAAAAGTGAACTGGCTGGCGCCGACCTACATCTCCACTCCACGTATGGGGCATGGTGCATCTACGTTTCCACTCTGGGTCACTCCAATTTTTTCTAGGTCATCATTTCTTACCAGTGCTCCCAGATCATAGTGGGTGGTAAGATGTCATGTGATTTAAGTGCTTCTGTGATTACCAATAGTGTGTATTGTAACAAAATTATGTCCGCCCCGGATCAGGCGTACATTACGTGACTTCATTAAGCTGTATAAACCACGTAGTTTGATGCAGATCAAGCTGGATGATAACAAAATCAAGTATATCATACGTGAGAAAAAGAAGGGTACTTCCAATCTCATTATAGCAAAGAATATGGGTATTAGCACACGCCACGTACGACGTCTCTGGGCTAAGTATACAAACACCGGCCAGCTGCCAACCATGGGTAGAAGAGGACGTCCTGCTACCAAGACAATATCAGATGTAGGTGTTTTGCTTTTTGAAGTGTCCAGACGGACCGTATCATAATGGAGTAATGCGCTGTACATCATGTAGTGTATTTTTCGTATCTGTATTGTATGGTATTGTCATCCATCACCCGAAGCTGACCTGACCAGATGGTCGAAAAAGCTTCTTTTGTTTATCCAGTCAGTGGCCTTTAGTGTAAATAATACAGAATTTGCATCCATGCCCTTTTGGCTGCGATTTCCCCCACCATCATTGCGTACGGATACGAATCTCCGGTTGACCCGTTCAACGCCGTTGTTGTCCACAGATACATCCTTGTTGTACAGGTGAGTGGACATGTAATACCCCTCTCTATAGTGTCTCTTTTGGCGCCTTGCGATGGTGTTGTACTCGTCATCCTCGTATGTGCCCCACATCAGCTCGCTGCGCTCCTTATCCAAGCACCGGGCGGCAACCCTCCTGGTGTGTATATCCTCTATCTTATCATACATGTAATGCTTGTAGTCCAGACGGTGTAGCGCCGTCAAAAATTCTAATGAATCTCCTTTGAGGTTGCGATGTTCCATACACTTCTTTGAGAGTCGGCGCTGGTGCTGCATGCACATCTGATGATCACCGCCCGTATGCAGCCATATCGTATTGGAGTCCTGTCCGACAACGCCGGTATAGCCAGGTAGCATCTTGCCGACCTCACCAATATTGGCCGATGATACCACCTTGGCCAGGCAGTGCTCAGCACCGCGGGCCACCATTATCTTGGCGCTGTTGGAACCGGGTACCTTCCACCACATCTCATCACACGCCAGGTATGGCTCGGACAGTATGTCCTGTTTAATGGTACGGTATTCGGGAGCCATCCTGCGGCCAGCCCTTATCTTGGTACGGTATGCCCACGAGCGCGATATATCTTGCTTTAGCGCATCATCACAATATTCTGCAACCTTTCCAAACGAGAGGCCATCTAAATTTAGACCGGTGGCGACTGCCGAAACGTTTGATGAGACCCGCTCATACTTGTGCATGCAGGGCGGTTCCGCCGATACCTGCTTTTTACAGGTGCGGCACCATCTCCTGTTGATCTTGTATCTGACAATCTCTACTGTAATGTGTAATACTTTTCCGTACCTATAGTACGAGTCGGTCACACCTTCAGACAGTGTATGCGCCTCGCCGTCCTTTTGCTTGGGGCATACAGTTACGTCGACTGTCTCTTCTCTGTCTATATGTTCGGGAACCTTGCTTATGGTAGGCTTGCACCCCGGCTTCCTGCCCGGCTTGCCAGTGCTCTTGCGGTCATTGGCCGGGACTGTATAGATGTGGTTGTTTTCTGCGTTCAGTTTCTTGTTGGCCTTTTTCAGTTTCTTATTGTCAGACTCCAGTACGGCCTCAATTGCCTGCAGCATCTGCACGGTGTCATCTTTGGTATTGTTCTCGGCTACTAGTGTGGCGGCCACATTGGTCATGTGATTGATCACGTCTACCAGCCGCTCTACAATCCCCATCCATGATGCGCAGCATGGGCAGTCATTTACGTTGCAGGGAATGCCCACAGATGCTATACAGTCTGTATCTGATGTATTGTGACTAGAATTCCCGCATGTATGGTTAAATATCGCTTCTACCAATTCTGTTTGGTGTACTTGTCTTACCATTTCACTTCCGGTGAGACTTGTACTACCATTCTAATAAAATACGACGTTTAACGGATTTAAGGAATGATCAAAAAAAAGTTGACCTAGTTGGCATTAAATCCTCCATATGAGGACTGCAACATGGGCAGTCTCATTTGCGGTACTGCAATACCGTGGCGGCGTTATGTATCTGTACCTCGCAGCGTGGGAGCGGTCAACCTGTGGAACTTCAAAAAGCAAAACACCTACTATCAGATGAGGAAGTCGAATTGGTACTAGCCGAGTGCAAAAGCGGCGGTTCCGGAGTTGGGCGTGTCACCAAGGCACTAGCGAACAAAAACATAAGCGGGCGCAGCGTATATAGTATAATGAAAAAACATGGATTGGTAGAATCGTGCCCGGCAAAGTCTAAAAAACGAAAGTGGGTGAAATTTGAGCGTAAGTACTCAAACGCCATGTGGCACACAGACTGGCATGTCATGAAGGACCCTCGTATGAGGGATCTAAACCTGATCACCTATCTGGATGATGCCTCACGATGCATCACCGGTTATGGTGTCTTCAAGGAAGCAACCGGGTTGAATGCTGTGAGAGTTTTAAGGCAGGCCATTGAAGTCTTTGGTCGTCCTGCATCCATACTATCTGACAATGGATCGTGCTTTGTGGGCGTGAGGAGAGATAGTATTCCAAAGGGGACATGGACACCAACTGTCTTTGAGGGTGAGTTATTGAACATGGATATACACTTGATAAATTCCAGACCGTATCACCCCCAGACCAACGGAAAACTTGAGCGATTCCATAGGACATTGGAGACTGAGATCTGTCGACATGACAGCCTGGATGACTTTATTACGTATTATAATGAGAGGCGCTTACACTGGTCACTTGACATAGACAACCGCCAAACCCCACTCAAGGCGTTCCACGACAAGTCGATATGCGAATCCATAATAGTGGAGAACCCTAAATGGATGGAGGATGATATTCATGGATGAGCGGCGTACCAAAGAGGGCGGACATAATTTTGTTACAATACAGTGATTACCAATAGTGTCTTATACATCATGTATAATGGGTCTACAAAGGATCAACTACAAAACCGTACCACGACACTGCGGGTGGGGCGTAAGGTCGATGTTGAAAGGCATCTACTTGTGGGACACCTCCTCAAAGATTGTATTGTATGGAAATCATGTCGCGCTACGTCGTCGCCGTCACTCATTGATGTCCGCCTCCATCCACTTGGGATTCTGCCTCCTTGTCTCGTTAATGGCCGTCTTGTTGTGGAACGCCATCATGGGTGTTTCATAGTTGTCTATGTCCAGCGCCCAGTGTAATCTATCGGTGTTGTAGTATTCAATGTAGTCGTCCAGACAACCATAGCGCCATATCTCGTCTTCAATGCTCCTGTGGAATCGTTCCAGTTTTCCGTTGGTCTGCGGGTGGTATGGTCTTGAGTTGATCAGGCTTATGTTGAGGGACAGCAGTTCGTTCTCAAACAATGTCGGCATCCAAGAACTCTTCGGCTTTTTGCGGCCTCGCGCTCCTACAAAACAAGAACCGTTGTCAGAGAGGATGGTTGCCGGTACGCCGAACCTGCCTATGGCCTGCCTCAGCGCCGTCACTGCATTCTCCGAGGTGGCCTCCTTGAAGAGAGTCGCTCCGGTGACGCACCGCGAAGCGTCATCCAGGTAGGTGATCAGGTTCATTCCTTTCATTCGAGGATCCTTCATGACATGCCAGTCAGTATGCCACATGGCATTTGAGTAGAGGCGTTCGTACCGCACCCATTTCCGCTGCCTTGACTTTGCCGGGGAGGATGTGACCATACCGTTGGACTTCAATATGTGATATACTCTAGTGTATCCTATATTATATCCGGTCTTCCGGAGCCTCTTTACTGTCAACTGCACTCCGTCTGGCCAGCGACGGTGTGTGTCCAGCACCATTTTTACCTCGGCATCAGAGGGTTTGGCTCCCTTGGGCCGTCCCGCTCGGCCCTGGATATGAACCGTCCCGGTCTTTAGATATTCGGCCCACAGCCGCTGGATGTGCCGCTGTGATACCTTCATCTCTTTTGCCACCACCATAGTACTCCTACCATTCTCCAGCTGTCTTATGATATAGCGTATGGACTTGTCCGTCAACATAGTCTTAGTCAATTCTCCTGATCTATATAGCTTGTTGTATTCCTGCGGTCTTCTCTTAGCTAAGCCTAAGCGACATGATTTCCATACAATACACACCTCCTCAAAGATACGAAAATTTTTAAGCGTTCCATCGGCTAACAAGGACATGCGCATGTTGTTGGTCAGTGATATGTTAGGGAGAAGACTCAACGATGTAGAACAGAAGAATGCCCCCAGACAGATATACGCCAGTGGGCCCATGGAGGTGCCACTCAATACGCCCAGAGTGTCCGTAGTGGGTACCAGAAGGCCGACGGATGACGGGGTGGAAGAAGTCAGGGCCGTGACGAATATGCTTGTAGGTGAGGGTGTTACCATAGTGAGCGGTTTGGCCATGGGAATAGACACCGTGGCCCACCAGACGGCAATTGAATCTGGAGGCCAAACGGTCGCCGTTCTTGGTACGCCTCTAGATAAACAATACCCCAAATCGAACCGGGATCTCCAAAACAGGATAGCGATGGATTATTTGGTCGTATCCCAGTTTCCCGTCGGCCAGTCAGTCCGCAAGGGTAACTTTGTGGCGCGGAACAAGACAATGGCGCTGATATCCAACGCCACCGTGATAGTGGAGGCCGGCGAGGGTAGTGGCACCATACACCAAGGCTGGGAGACACTCCGGTTGGGAAGACCGCTGTTCGTGTGTAAAACCGCGGAGCGGGCGCATCCGAAGTGGTTGGACGAGATGGTGCACTACGGTGCCACAATCCTTCAAGACCACGCCGACATACTATACGATATACCCTCAGGCATCCGGATGGACAACATATTTGCTTAAACGCCCCAAAACAATCAAGTTTGCGTCACTCTTGTCATACGTCCCCAAATCAAGGTGGGAGACCGAGAAACTTTCGAGTGAACGGTTAACTGAGTACAGGCTGGGTGTTGAGTATATGAAGTCCTTGAAACACGCCGATGTTCAGCCAGATGGTTTGATCTCAATCTATGACAGCATTGCGAAATGGTGCAAGGACGGCAACCTGTTTCCCGACTTTTTCCCCAACAGCGCAGTGTTGATACCCATACCGGGCAGCTCGCTAACTAAGCCCGATACTATGTGGGCCCCAAAGATGCTTGCAAAATCTTTGGTGGATGCAGAATTGGGCTCAGCGTCGCTACGTGCATCTCGCGCGTAGCATATGTGCCAAAGTCGGCCACCAGTAGTCCCAAGGACAGACCAATGCCTGCCAAACATTACCAGACGATGGAGATCACACGTATGGTAACAGAGCCAACCAGTATTCTACTGGTAGATGATGTAGTGACGCGGGGAGCGACGTTTCTGGGGGCGGCCCACAGGGTGGCGGAGTTGTATCCAAGCGTGGACATTCACGCGTTTGCCGCCATGAGGACTGTGAGCAACAGCAAGGCATTCAGACATGTATTAGATCCATGTCATGGAACCATCACCCTCCTAGATGATGGTCGTTTACAGAGACTCCCCTGACTGCACGCGTTCAGGTCCTGTGTTTGTTTGAGCGCGGATTGTAGTCCCGATGCGGTATGCTAAGCGTGAAATTCGGAAGGATGTAGGTGTTTTGCTTTTTGAAGTTCCACAGGTTGACCGCTCCCACGCTGCGAGGTACAGATACATAACGCCGCCACGGTATTGCAGTACCGCAAATGAGACTGCCCATGTTGCAGTCCTCATATGGAGGATTTAATGCCAACTAGGTCAACTTTTTTTTGATCATTCCTTAAATCCGTTAAACGTCGTATTTTATTAGAATGGTAGTACAAGTCTCACCGGAAGTGAAATGGTAAGACAAGTACACCAAACAGAATTGGTAGAAGCGATATTTAACCATACATGCGGGAATTCTAGTCACAATACATCAGATACAGACTGTATAGCATCTGTGGGCATTCCCTGCAACGTAAATGACTGCCCATGCTGCGCATCATGGATGGGGATTGTAGAGCGGCTGGTAGACGTGATCAATCACATGACCAATGTGGCCGCCACACTAGTAGCCGAGAACAATACCAAAGATGACACCGTGCAGATGCTGCAGGCAATTGAGGCCGTACTGGAGTCTGACAATAAGAAACTGAAAAAGGCCAACAAGAAACTGAACGCAGAAAACAACCACATCTATACAGTCCCGGCCAATGACCGCAAGAGCACTGGCAAGCCGGGCAGGAAGCCGGGGTGCAAGCCTACCATAAGCAAGGTTCCCGAACATATAGACAGAGAAGAGACAGTCGACGTAACTGTATGCCCCAAGCAAAAGGACGGCGAGGCGCATACACTGTCTGAAGGTGTGACCGACTCGTACTATAGGTACGGAAAAGTATTACACATTACAGTAGAGATTGTCAGATACAAGATCAACAGGAGATGGTGCCGCACCTGTAAAAAGCAGGTATCGGCGGAACCGCCCTGCATGCACAAGTATGAGCGGGTCTCATCAAACGTTTCGGCAGTCGCCACCGGTCTAAATTTAGATGGCCTCTCGTTTGGAAAGGTTGCAGAATATTGTGATGATGCGCTAAAGCAAGATATATCGCGCTCGTGGGCATACCGTACCAAGATAAGGGCTGGCCGCAGGATGGCTCCCGAATACCGTACCATTAAACAGGACATACTGTCCGAGCCATACCTGGCGTGTGATGAGATGTGGTGGAAGGTACCCGGTTCCAACAGCGCCAAGATAATGGTGGCCCGCGGTGCTGAGCACTGCCTGGCCAAGGTGGTATCATCGGCCAATATTGGTGAGGTCGGCAAGATGCTACCTGGCTATACCGGCGTTGTCGGACAGGACTCCAATACGATATGGCTGCATACGGGCGGTGATCATCAGATGTGCATGCAGCACCAGCGCCGACTCTCAAAGAAGTGTATGGAACATCGCAACCTCAAAGGAGATTCATTAGAATTTTTGACGGCGCTACACCGTCTGGACTACAAGCATTACATGTATGATAAGATAGAGGATATACACACCAGGAGGGTTGCCGCCCGGTGCTTGGATAAGGAGCGCAGCGAGCTGATGTGGGGCACATACGAGGATGACGAGTACAACACCATCGCAAGGCGCCAAAAGAGACACTATAGAGAGGGGTATTACATGTCCACTCACCTGTACAACAAGGATGTATCTGTGGACAACAACGGCGTTGAACGGGTCAACCGGAGATTCGTATCCGTACGCAATGATGGTGGGGGAAATCGCAGCCAAAAGGGCATGGATGCAAATTCTGTATTATTTACACTAAAGGCCACTGACTGGATAAACAAAAGAAGCTTTTTCGACCATCTGGTCAGGTCAGCTTCGGGTGATGGATGACAATACCATACAATACAGATACGAAAAATACACTACATGATGTACAGCGCATTACTCCATTATGATACGGTCCGTCTGGACACTTCAAAAAGCAAAACACCTACAAAAGAGATGGGTTTTATTTTTTGCTACGTAGTGACCGGTATTCCTCCGGATTCTCTCGTTCTAGTCTCTGGTAACAAACTTCTTCATATGGCATTTCTCTTCATAATATATAGACCAAAAGAGTATTTAAGAGCTATACATGATTTGTCCTTAACTATATAGTTTCTATGAATAGCGCCAGGAAAGGGATTTGAACCCTTGCACGCTTGCGCGTAGCGGTTTTCGAGACCGCCGCCGTAACCACTTGGCTATCCTGACAAACTATTACAATCGATATCCCCTATATAGTAGAGTGCCCCCTGCAAGTTTGATCTTCATATTTGGCCCATCGAAATCTTTTTTTTCTTTATAATTCTTGAGTTGTACATACACCACAATAATTCAATATATTGCAGGAGACATACACCACAATCTCAAAATAGATGAAGATGAAGGATGATTCATGGGCCTAAATCTCAAGGACATAGTTGTGCGAGAGAAGACATCTCTTGAAGCATTTAACGGAAAGATAGTTGCCATAGATGCCTATAACTCACTCTACCAGTTTTTAACTACAATTCGGGGTAGCGATGGTCAGTTGCTGTCTGACCTAAACGATCAGGTTACCAGCCACCTTAGCGGTCTGTTACATCGTAACGCCAACTTTTTATCCATGGGAATAAAACCCGTCTGGATATTTGATGGCAAGCCCCCATCACTTAAAGCCGCTGAAATTGAGAGGCGTAAGGCATCAAAGATGACGGCAAGTATACGATACGAGCAGGCACGCCTAGAAGGAGACGTGGAGTTGGCAAAAAAGTATGCTCAGCAGACCACGGTAATACAGGATTCCATGATCAAAGAGTCAAAAGAGTTACTGGACTTGTTCGGCATACCCACAATACAGGCACCATCCGAGGGGGAAGCCACGGCAGCCCACCTAACTACTACAGGGCAGGCCTGGGCGTCGGCCAGTCAAGACTATGACTCGGTACTGTTTGGAGCTCAGAGACTGGTGCGTAACTTTACCAGTGGCGGAAGACGCAAGATACCCAACCAAAATTATTACATTACAGTTGAACCGGAACTCATACATCTTACCAGCATTTTAGAGTCGCACGGCATCAGTCGTGAACAGTTGGTGGATGTCGGAATAATGATCGGTACAGACTTTAATCCATCAGGCATACCGCGCATAGGCCCAAAGACCGCCATCAAAATGATCAAAAAGCATTCCAGTTTGGAAGACATACCTCGCATACAGGATGGTTTGGCAGACATTCCATATCAGGAGATTCGTCGCATATTTTTGGAGCCGGATGTAGCAGATGTAAAAGATATCACTTTTGGGAGTATTCGGTACGAAGAGATACTCAGGTATATGACTGAACGAAGCTTTGCAGAGACAAGAACACTACAAACATTAAACAGAATGAAGAAGACGATATCAAAAAAGAGTGAGACGCTAGATAAGTGGTTCTAACCATCTCTAAAATTCAAAGATGCAGAGTTAATGCAGAATCGAAGTCGTGTAGGGCCCGGGCCATCATCAAAGACATGTCCTAGATGTGCATTACACCTTTTGCATGTCACCTCGGTTCGAATCATCCCATATGATGCATCGTGATGGAACTGTACCGAGTCGTCTCTTGACGGCTCTGTAAAGCTAGGCCAACCTGTACCAGAGTCAAACTTTGATGTGGATTCAAAGAGTGAAGCACCACAACATACACAGATGTACATTCCTGACTCTTTATGGTTGTAGTATTTGCCAGTGAATGGTGGTTCGGTACCCTTGTTAAAACATACATCATACTGTTCTGGTGTAAGCCGACTACGCATATCTGCTACTGGTTCGTCCATTACAACTCATGTATGATTATATTATTTGAGTCCTTGGGAATCATATCGTTAAGTAGACATAACCACTCTTTCTAGCACGGGTATCATCTTATATCATATCCCCACTCTCCACATATATGGCGTAATACTCATCTGTCTAGGGGGTTTACTTTCGCATCTTTGGGAATTATCTTGACTGGTTTTATGGACATGCACAAGTACGGGAATTTTTGTGTAACCATCCACAGAACACGTCCCTGATACCTCAAATATCTATGCGGGCACCAATACTCTTTAGATCATTTACAAAATTTGGGTATGATATTGCTGCAGATTCGGCACCAGTAACTGTACAATCGCCCACATACATGGCAGCAATACAGAAAGCCATGAATAATCTGTGGTCATCATGCGAGTTTAATGTGGCTCCATGTAATGAGTCAGATGGATACAACACCATGCCGTCAGGATTCTCTTTTATTTTAACGCCCAGTTTAGTCAGCTCAGAGGATATTATAGATATACGATCAGTCTCTTTGAGCCGGGCATGGCTCGTATCTGTTATGGTTATCGGTTTTGAGGTCTTTAATGCAAGAATTGCCAATGGCGGTAGTAGATCTGGAGAGTTGCCCAGATTAAATACACCTCCATTTAATTTAGCATCATTGGATATACGGGTGGAGTCATTGCCAGTATATACGTCAACGCCCAACATATCTAGTATATCTATAAAGACCTCATCTCCCTGTGGAAGATCATCCATGCAGCCCAATATCTCCAGATCATTCCCGCAAAGAACTGCTGCAGATAGCAACAATGCCATGCTAGAGTAGTCCATGGGAATGGTAAAAGAGGCGGGCCTATACATTTGAGGTTGTATCTCATATCGCTTGTACGGCAGTATTGTTCTAACACCAACACCAAAGTGGCGCATTGTGGCCAGACTCATATCCAGATACGGCTTTGACACCATCTCGCCCTGAATAGTCACATCCAAGCCACGGCTAGTCAGAGGAGCAGCCATCATTAGGGCCGAGACAAACTGACTGGATAAGTTACCCTGTACGGATACGGCACCTCCGTTCATAGGGCCAGATACACTTAACGGAGCACAGCCATCTGTTGATGAGCATTTAGCGCCCACCATCTCCAACGAGTCCAAGAGTGGCTGCATTGGCCTCTTCTGTAACGACTCATCTCCATATAGTCTGGCAGTACATGGATATACAGCAGATATGGCAGATGCCAACCGTATAGTTGTGCCCGAGTTTGCCGCATCGATGGATACATCCCCAGATGGACATATGGCATCATGAACTGTGAGGTCATCATTCTGAATATCCAAAGATGCTCCCATTGCCCTGCATGCCTGCACTGTGGCCATCGTATCACCAGATACTAATACATTTGTAACACGGCTATCCCTCCCTGCCAATGACGCCAAAAATATTGCCCTATGGGTATAGCTCTTGTTGGGCGGACATGTAATACTACCAGAGAGTATGGACTTTGATACACTACAATTCATGAGAGTATGCCTTTGTGTTGTTTATGGCAGTTATTATAGTATGCCCCGGTAATGTCTGAAATACCTTCTCAACATCACGTACCTCACCACCATAAACCACTGCAGCTATAGTTGGCCCATTCCCAGACAATGACGCGCCAACAGCTCCAGCATTCAACAACATATTCAATATGTAGGGATCCGGTCCCAGTATAGGTGAGACGGCCAGACCGTTCATCAGCATGGCATCCCAATAACGCCCATCCTTGGCCAGCCGCCATGCAGCATCCAGCACATGTGCCATCTTCTTCAAGTTCCTGGGATTCTTGCGGGTACGATTATTAGGTATGAACAACACCACCTTGAGGTCTGAAGATATACGATCTCGACGAAATCGGATTGCTTTGTAGTTGTACGCCAGATTTATTCCTCCATAGTAGCATCCACAGACATCATCATATGCCCCCGTTATACTGACACCAGAACGAATGGATGCATCCATTCCGGCCGCTAACAACTTCTTTTCGGGCACATCCAGATCAAATACGTTAGAGCAGGCCATGGCCACTGCAGTAGAGACTGCGCTGGAACTTTTAAGACCACAGCCAACGGGCACTTGTGAG
The DNA here is from genome assembly GCA_965219765.1 of Nitrosopumilaceae archaeon. Classification (GTDB taxonomy): domain Archaea; phylum Thermoproteota; class Nitrososphaeria; order Nitrososphaerales; family Nitrosopumilaceae; genus VYCS01. Next base: position 32,042 of record CBDCOI010000001.1, on the reverse strand, counting down.
TCCACCCAGACATTTATCTTGTTGCGCCCCAATTCATGAGAAGGCACTATATTCTGTATGGTAAAGGCTATCATCTTTGAGCTCTGGTTGCGCGTGTGTATAGTAATGCCTTTACCAGGCACAGTCGACATACGAACAGTTGTGGTAAGTGATGTGCCCATGGTAACACCATGTCCGGTACCTATTGCATTCACCAAAGATATGGCCCCATGCGTAGTAGCCAGGGCACTCCTCATCAAAAGCCTCCCAAAATACTACGGCGCATGGCATCACTGGGCGCCTTTGCATCTGTGAGTATCTCAAATGCCAACTCTGCCTGATGTAGTAGCATCTCCCAACCGGGTATGGTCTGCGCCCCGGCCTCAGAGGCCTGTTTCAGTAGGGGCGTGGTTATAGGCCTGTACACTATATCATATACTGTTGTGTTTGGCGATATATTTTTTACATCTGTAGGTTGTCCACCACCCATTCCCAGCGAGGTACTATTCACCACTATATCAAATTCAGCATGTATGCTATCAGGTATGGGTCCCGCATCTGATGACACCCCATATTCACGACAAAATTCAGAGAGTAACTCGGCCTTGCTTATTGTACGATTACATACACGTATGCTGTTCACTTTATGTTTGATAAACCCAAATGCCACGGCCCGCGCCGAACCGCCCGCCCCCAAAAGCAATACGTTTGCATCTTTGAGTTGAACCTTCCTATCTATCAGAGGTTTTAAGAATCCGTCCATATCTGTGTTGTACCCGTATGATACGCCATCTTTCATACGTACAGTATTGGTTGCGCCTATGATATTACATGTTTGATCATAATGATCTAAATACTTCATTATACTTACCTTATGGGGAATTGTAACATTGAACCCTTGTATATTGGCCTCTTTGAGTGACTCTACGCCCTCCTCTAACTCATCGGCCCGTACACGATACGCCATATACATGCAGTTCATACCCAAGCGCCTATACGCTGCATTGTGAATTGTCGGCGACAAAGAATGGTCGATGGGGTCGCCTATTATGGCAAATGCTTTTGTGTTTTTGACAGTCATTATCTTATAGCACACCTTCCTCTTCTATCTTCCGTACATCTTGAAGTGAGTATTGGCCAGGCGCCACAGCCTTACCCACATAGACATACATGAACGGGCTACCCATATGCATTGCACAGAGCCGACTGTATCGTCCTGTATCACCCATGGCAAAGGCTACCAGGGAAGGTGTCTTTGCATGAGCGTATAATGCCAAGACTTTGGCGGCATCCATAGTACTCTTGGCAAATGTAGCTATCTTTACTACATTTGAGTAGTCGGCCATCTGGTTCATTTGATGTATAAGCGTATTTAATTTTGGGGTACCTTCAAAATCATGCCAAGACACCATTATGTCAGATGATAGATCATCGGCAAGATTGGTCTTTGCTATAGTAGAATACTCCACATCTAAAAGGTAAGGTTTGTACTCAGATATAGTTTTTAGTAGTTGTATTCGCTGGGATTCCGTACCATCGTATAGACCGCCTTCACGCTTGGGTCTTAGGGTGCAGATTACATTGCTCATATATGGAGCAGCCTTCTTTAGAAGATACATCACATCATCAGTAGATTTCAAATAGTCCAGTCGCAGCTCCACATATTTGGATGACTTTAACACCTCATCAATCTGCAACAGTATAGCTTCGGGGGACTGGTTAGCTATGGAGACGCATGTGGTATACTTCATTTCTCCAGTATATACTCACTTGCCACCTTCATGCCAAAGTGACGTCCGGCGGCAGGTGTAGCATGTACCATTATCTCATCGCCTTCCTTTAGGTGTGTCACCGACACCAGCTCACCATCAGGACGTACAAATCGTATTGTCTCAGCGTTTTGGGCAATTATTCCTCCAGACTCTGAAGATGTGGTAGCAGTAACAAACAGCATGGGTCGCCGCTCTATCTTTGAGCGTCCGGTTATGGCGCGACGTGAAGCACCACTCTTTGTGACTACTACTACTTCAGAGCCGCTCTCTATCTCAGATAGATACCTGGTTGTACCATCAGGAGATAGTGTATAGCAGTGGACGGCACCAGCATTTACACGAAACGGGCGGGGGGATGTAAAGGATGAGCCTACCGACTCGTTATGTATCAGGAATAGAAAGTTTGAACGGTTGCCCACCAACAGCCCTTCACCCATGTGTAGGATGGATGCCGTATCAACGCAGACCCTTTCACCATCACCGACCTCGCGAACTGCGGTAACTCGGGCGGGTATCATCTCAAAGGATGACTGGTCTTGGAGGGATACTGTATTTGAGACCTCCTGTATAGAGTCTGTCTCCAAGATGACACCATCCACACCAATGTCCAGTATGGAGAACATCTTGCGCACCTCATCGGCCGTCTTGGCCACAACCAGTATCTTTGAGTCCACATCGTGCAGTTTGGCAATTGTATTCTCTAATGGTATTATCTTCCAGTCATCCACATCAGCTATAACAAAGTCTAGCCCAGCAGATGCGTCATTGAGCATAATCTGTATGTCGGCATTAGACAGTATATGATAGCGCCTGCCTGCTCGCTCATTATTATCACTTTCCCAGACATATGTAGAATCGCCGCTGGGACGTATCACATTTAATGGAACGTCAAATGTGTTAACTGTATCGGCAAATATGGTCCTAATGCCTAATTCATATATATTTTGAAGAAAATTCGGGTCGACTTTGGTGGGGGCCACTATAATATTTTTATTCTCAGACACTTTACATCACCGATCCTGCGGACTCTCCGCCAAATATTATACGAGATAATGCAGTGGTTATGGCTGGGGGGTCCCTATGGGAGAATATGTTTCTGCCATATGTAACGCCTTTGGCTCCTGCCTCCATTATATCTTGTGTCATCTGTAGTATGCCGTGATCACCGTCGACTCGTGGACCACCTGCCACTACTATGGGTACTGGTGTACTGTGTACTATTTTGGCAAAAGACTTCACATCGCCTGTATATACTGTCTTTACTATATCGGCACCGCATTCGGCGCCAATACGGGCCGCATGGGCCACTATATCGGGATCATGTGGATCTTGTATATTTTCACCTCTAGGATACATCATAGCCAGTAGTGGCATGCCCCACATCTGACAGTGATCAGCTACCTCCCCTAGTTGGGACAGCATCTCTGGCTCCTCCTTACCGCCTACGTTTATGTGCAATGAGACACCGTCTGCGCCCATGCGAACGGCCTCCTCCACACTGCCGGTCAGCATCTTGCGATTGGGGCTAAGTGAGAGTGATGTACTGGCAGAAAAGTGTACGAGTATGCCCACATCTGGCGGGCGGGATAGTGATTTTAGTATACCTTTGTTTATAATTACACTGGTAAGACCCTTACACTTTTGTATTACATCTTCAGGTCTTTCAAGACCAGGTATGGGGCCATTTGATATGCCATGATCCATGGGAACACACAACATCTTTCCATCCCGCATAATACGATTCAATCTTAATTTGATGCCATCCACCATGCTGTATTCTGTGTAATGTCCCAATTTAAAAATAGTGTATAGAAGACCCGCGTGTCCCGTTAGGGATCACATATGTGATCGCCGTCATGGACATCTGCACCAGGTTTGTACTGGTGTTTGATATATCATACAACAAGGAAAAGTACGATGCCACCAAGGGGCGCGGTATGACAAATCCGGGAATTATTAGTCAGGTGAGGCCGTTTGTATGCTGCGGGTCTTTGATATATGACTCCATACGTATACGCACGGGCGGCCAGCAGGTGATGAATATATCAATCACGATAATTCCCCCAATTTTTGTAGGTGTTTTGCTTTTTGAAGTGTCCAGACGGACCGTATCATAATGGAGTAATGCGCTGTACATCATGTAGTGTATTTTTCGTATCTGTATTGTATGGTATTGTCATCCATCACCCGAAGCTGACCTGACCAGATGGTCGAAAAAGCTTCTTTTGTTTATCCAGTCAGTGGCCTTTAGTGTAAATAATACAGAATTTGCATCCATGCCCTTTTGGCTGCGATTTCCCCCACCATCATTGCGTACGGATACGAATCTCCGGTTGACCCGTTCAACGCCGTTGTTGTCCACAGATACATCCTTGTTGTACAGGTGAGTGGACATGTAATACCCCTCTCTATAGTGTCTCTTTTGGCGCCTTGCGATGGTGTTGTACTCGTCATCCTCGTATGTGCCCCACATCAGCTCGCTGCGCTCCTTATCCAAGCACCGGGCGGCAACCCTCCTGGTGTGTATATCCTCTATCTTATCATACATGTAATGCTTGTAGTCCAGACGGTGTAGCGCCGTCAAAAATTCTAATGAATCTCCTTTGAGGTTGCGATGTTCCATACACTTCTTTGAGAGTCGGCGCTGGTGCTGCATGCACATCTGATGATCACCGCCCGTATGCAGCCATATCGTATTGGAGTCCTGTCCGACAACGCCGGTATAGCCAGGTAGCATCTTGCCGACCTCACCAATATTGGCCGATGATACCACCTTGGCCAGGCAGTGCTCAGCACCGCGGGCCACCATTATCTTGGCGCTGTTGGAACCGGGTACCTTCCACCACATCTCATCACACGCCAGGTATGGCTCGGACAGTATGTCCTGTTTAATGGTACGGTATTCGGGAGCCATCCTGCGGCCAGCCCTTATCTTGGTACGGTATGCCCACGAGCGCGATATATCTTGCTTTAGCGCATCATCACAATATTCTGCAACCTTTCCAAACGAGAGGCCATCTAAATTTAGACCGGTGGCGACTGCCGAAACGTTTGATGAGACCCGCTCATACTTGTGCATGCAGGGCGGTTCCGCCGATACCTGCTTTTTACAGGTGCGGCACCATCTCCTGTTGATCTTGTATCTGACAATCTCTACTGTAATGTGTAATACTTTTCCGTACCTATAGTACGAGTCGGTCACACCTTCAGACAGTGTATGCGCCTCGCCGTCCTTTTGCTTGGGGCATACAGTTACGTCGACTGTCTCTTCTCTGTCTATATGTTCGGGAACCTTGCTTATGGTAGGCTTGCACCCCGGCTTCCTGCCCGGCTTGCCAGTGCTCTTGCGGTCATTGGCCGGGACTGTATAGATGTGGTTGTTTTCTGCGTTCAGTTTCTTGTTGGCCTTTTTCAGTTTCTTATTGTCAGACTCCAGTACGGCCTCAATTGCCTGCAGCATCTGCACGGTGTCATCTTTGGTATTGTTCTCGGCTACTAGTGTGGCGGCCACATTGGTCATGTGATTGATCACGTCTACCAGCCGCTCTACAATCCCCATCCATGATGCGCAGCATGGGCAGTCATTTACGTTGCAGGGAATGCCCACAGATGCTATACAGTCTGTATCTGATGTATTGTGACTAGAATTCCCGCATGTATGGTTAAATATCGCTTCTACCAATTCTGTTTGGTGTACTTGTCTTACCATTTCACTTCCGGTGAGACTTGTACTACCATTCTAATAAAATACGACGTTTAACGGATTTAAGGAATGATCAAAAAAAAAGTTGACCTAGTTGGCATTAAATCCTCCATATGAGGACTGCAACATGGGCAGTCTCATTTGCGGTACTGCAATACCGTGGCGGCGTTATGTATCTGTACCTCGCAGCGTGGGAGCGGTCAACCTGTGGAACTTCAAAAAGCAAAACACCTACCAATTTTTGGACAAGGTCGCCTGCAAGTATACTTTGAAATATCACACATGTATAATTTTATACCATGCTGATACTGCACATGGCTGGTATAAATGGCTCACTGATCCTTTGGGCTGAAAAGTCCATAGGTTCGAAAGCCAGAAAAGGTAGACATCCTTGGTCGGCTACCATCTATGAGCTGCGCGACATATCTCCAATACTAAAAGACAGCGATGATACAACAGCAACAGCATGGCTTCCCACCACAGATGATACTCCAATACCTTCTAGTGGTATGCTCACAGATATGAGCGCAACACCAAAGCGTATTGCCCCTTGGAAGGTTGACGGTCTAAGACTCTCTGTGGCCGAAAGTATAGAGATATTGAGCGCTGCGTATGACAAGAGAACTCTGAAAGATGGTGTTGTAGTGGGTGAAGATGTGGAGTGGTGGACGCAGATAATGCGGCAGGCCAGCTCAATGGTGGCAAGACAACAGTATCTGCCTGATGCAGTACCATTTGACGACCAAGAGTACCAGGCGGTGTGGAACCCTGTGTTTGTGGGCGAGGATGCGGAATGGGTTGATCTAGCCGCTGCCAAAATGCCTGCATCGGGACGCGCCCTGACACTGACAGCAGACAAAGGCACTACCTTTCAACCAGCGGTTGTAGTGTTGTGGGATGTGATATCAAACATGACTGATTATATGGTACGTACAGTACACTCGGACTCCAAGAGTTACCGACGTCGTCGTACACGCTTTGACAGCGACCATGATGCATGGTTGCATTCACTGCGTTCTGAAGCCAACATAATACCTGGCACTGTCGAGGGTATACGGGCCCTGGTGGGTCAGATACGTGAATGGCAGGCACCCATAGGCGTAATGGCCAGCTCATCCTTTCGAATATGTTTTCGTATGGAAGAACCCGCAGACCATGATCAATGGACCGTACGATATCTGATTCAACCCAACGATGACCCCAGCCTGTTGGTTCCGGCTGACGCAGTATGGAACTCTAAAGATCCTGATATGCGGGGACGCATATTATTTGCCTTGGGACAGGCCACTGGCATCTGTCCGGACATATCAAACGGAATTACAAAGGACGGACCGGTGGGATATACGACCAGCGCAGATGGCGCCTATCAATTTTTGATCCGTGATGCAGAGGCTCTGAGCAGGGCAGGATACGGTGTAATACTTCCTGCATGGTGGACGGGGAAGGATAAGAGCCGACGACTGATTACTAGGGCCAATGTGCAACGCGCCGCCAACCAAAACTCGGGTATATTAACACTGGACAGCGTACTGCAATTTGACTGGGAGGTGGCACTGGGAGACAAGACCCTGTCTATAGCGGAGTTGGAGGCATTGGCCGCCCTAAAATCGCCACTTGTGAGGATGCGGGGCCAGTGGTCGGTGGTGAGTCACAAAGAGATCCAATCTGCCATACGCATACTGAAGAAGGGTCACGGCAAAATCTCCCTCCGAGATATGATCAAAATGGATCTGGGAGTGGCGGATGTGTCTCCGGATCTGGAGTGGAGTACAGTATCGTCCGCAGATACAATTACTGATATAATAGAAAGGTTGAATGGGCGAGCAACTATACAAGAGCCCGGTCTGCCCAAACGCTTCACTGGGGAACTTCGGTCTTATCAACGACGGGGGTATGCGTGGCTGTCGTTCCTACGTGATTTGGGATTGGGCGGATGTCTGGCAGACGACATGGGTCTGGGAAAGACAGTTCAGACACTGACCATGATACAACGGGATGTGGAGGGAGGAGAGCGCAGGCCGGTCTTGTTGGTGTGCCCCACATCTGTAATTAATAACTGGAAGCGGGAGGCGGCCCGCTTCACACCTAACATTTCAGTCATGGTACACCATGGGTCTTACAGGACAAAATCTGATACATTTGCCAAGGCCGCTACTGATCATGCTTTGGTTGTTACAAGTTATGGTGTACTAAGACGTGATACTGACATAATACGAGATGTAGAATGGAGTGGCATTGTGGCTGATGAGGCACAGAACATCAAGAACCCATACACCAAGCAGTCACAAGCGATACGATCCCTTCGGGCAGACTATAGATTCGCCCTGACCGGCACACCGGTGGAGAATGGCGTGGCGGATTTGTGGTCCATAATGGAGTTTCTGAATCCGGGATTTTTGGGGGGACTCGACCAGTTCCAAAAGAACTTTATACGCCCCATACAGGCTTACCAAGGCGAGGAGGCCGCCAATAAACTCCGGCGGGCCACCGGCCCGTTCATACTGCGCAGACTCAAGACCGACAAGTCTGTAATATCAGACCTGCCCGATAAGATTGAGATTAAAGAGTACTGCGCCCTGACACAGGAGCAGGCCACGCTGTATGCTTCCGTACTGCGGGATGCAGAGCGTGCCATATTAGAGTCACAGGGTATAGGACGAAAGGGTGTAATTCTTGGCGTACTTACCAAACTCAAACAGGTATGCAATCACCCATCTCATTTCCTACGTGATAACTCTACAATACCAAAACGTTCTGGCAAACTGGACAGACTCGTACAGATGCTTGAGGAGGTGATAGAGACCGGCGACAAAGCCCTAATATTCACTCAATTTGTGGAGATGGGAAATATCATAAAACATCACATTCAGGAGACATTTGGGCGGGAGGTGCTGTTCTTACACGGTAGCACGCCGCGACGACAGCGCGACATTATGGTGGAACGCTTTGGTAATGATGATGGAATACAGGTATTTGTCGTCTCTTTAAAGGCTGGTGGAACCGGTCTGAATCTGACTGCCGCTCATCATGTCTTTCACTTTGATCGGTGGTGGAACCCTGCAGTTGAAGACCAAGCTACCGACAGGGCTTTTCGAATAGGACAGACCAAAAACGTACAGGTGCGCAAGATGATGTGTATCGGCACACTTGAAGAGAAGATAGATAAAATGATAGAGCAGAAGAAACAGATAGCTGGAAGTGTAGTTGGGACTGGTGAAGGTTGGATTGCCAATATGTCAAATGAAGAACTGCGCGAGGTACTGGCGTTGAGTCAGGAGGCGATGGTATAGTGTGGGGCGGATATTATAGACGTCGTGGCCTCAAAAAGATCAAGGGCGGTATCAAACTACAGTCAAACCGTGGCGAGTCTGCCAGAACTTGGTGGGGCAAGAGATGGAACGAGATATTGTATGATATAATAGACGATAACAGACTTGCCCGGGCCCGATCCTATGCCCGCCGCGGTCAAGTTGAATCAATAGATGTGAAGAAGGGTGGAGTATATGGAGTGGTGTATGGTTCCGATGACCAACCATACAAGGTATCTGTAAAAGTACAAAGGTTGAGTAATGATGCGTGGAAGAGGGTGGCAGATTCGTTGATGGCAAGACCTGCCATAGCGGCCAAGATGATGGTTGGTCAGATGCCTGAAGAGCTGGAGAGTGTATTTAGTGATGTGGGTCTTTCACTCTTTCCAGATGACCTAAAGACTGATTGTAATTGTTGGGATTGGGCTAACCCCTGCAAACACATAGCGGCGGTATATCTGATAGTGTCCGAGCGTTTTGATAGGGAGCCACTTTTAATACTGAGAGTACGAGGCATGGACCCCGAGGACCTACTTGATATGATGGGGATGAGCGCGTTCTCAGATGTCAAGCATGATACTGACGTATCCATACTGGCCCCGAAATCTCCGAAGAGTGAGGATCTGCCAGTTGATATGGAGTCCTTCTGGGGCAAGGGTGTACATGCCATGGTGCCGTCTCGCCCCGCATTTATACCAGAGGTGTCACTATCTCTCCCTCGCCAACTGGGCAGCATTTCATTTTGGAGGAGCGAGGAGGTCTTTATGGATGCCTTAGATGCCGTATATCGAAAGGCTTCTGTGGCTGGAATGGATATATTTTTGGGTGATAATGACGATGACAAATAGTCCAATGTATTGGAATAGTGATGTCGGCGAGTATGTGTGATACGACAGGCGTGTTGTGGGACATATCCTGATATCTAGAACCGCACAGCCGGTAGCAACAATACAGATCGTATATTTTGATACGCAGATTGTGAAGGCCTACCGGACCGCGGTCGCCTCCTCCAAGGACAGGTCCATGGAGGAGTTTCTTGTGCTTTTCGTGTCTGGTCGTTTGTCCATACCGTATGATGTAAAATCAGTCTTTAAGGCATAGTTACAAGGATAATTCCCGAACCGTCGTTAGGATAACTTAAATACTGTCTCCCTGTCATTCGTGTAATGAAGAATAAGACACGTGTGCTAAGTATAAGCGCACTCATTGCAGTTTTAGGAGTCAGTATTCTTCTTGCAGGAACTGCCGTAGAGGCGCAAGAGAGTATGATGGAGGGCGACAAGATGTCTGGAGACAGCATGAGCGCCGTGCGAGACTGCATCCATCAGAACAGCATGATGGAGAGCGACAAGATGTCTGGAGACAGCATGATGACGGGAGATGCGAGCATGAAGATGTACGAGGTAACCGTTACAAACATCACTCCTGGGCAGCCCCTAACGCCGCCACTGTTAGTGACGCACTCTACAGATGCAAGCATATTCACATTGGGCGAGAAAGCTGGCGCTGATCTACAGCAGTTAGCGGAGAACGGAAATGCCGACCCAGTGAAGGAGACACTTGAAGGGACAGTTGGAGTGTGTGACATAGTTATTGGCGATGGTCCACTCGTTCCTGCAACCCATACGAACATGGACGATTACGACTCTATGGCAGGAGATAGCATGATGATGGATGTCGGCATGCCTTACACCGCTACATATGAAGTCGTCGCCGACTCCAAGCACCAGTACTTGTCATTTGTAAGCATGCTGATCTGTACCAATGATGGCTTTGCAGGTCTAAGTGGAGTCCACCTACCCAGCAGCGGAGAGGAGACGTTCCTTGCAGTATCTTATGATGCAGGTACCGAGATGAATACACAAGACTTTGCAGATATGGTGCCCCCATGTCAGGCGCTCTCCGGCGTATCAAGTGATGACGAGGGTACTGGCGCCAGTAATCCAGATACGGCTGAACACGGCATAGTTATCCCACACCCAGGAGTATTTCCAGGTGGGGATCTAACGTCTGTACATGCTTGGTCTGATCCGGTAGCTATAGTGACAATTAGTTTGGTGGAGTAGAATTTCTTTTCTTTTTTATGAACGGACGGGCTCCTTACTCAAGACTGGTAGTTGGCCCAAATATTCCAGATCCGGTCACAATCATATTCATACGGGGGTGCCGTACCCTGCCGCCTGTATTGTTCATAGACATCATGGGTAGCATTCTGCAATGACATATACTCCCAACGCCGTATCACCTAACAAATATTGGATCTGATCGTATACCATTATGCGTAATTGAAATCAACACTTTTAATTAACAATATTTGGCTCCAAATATGCCTGATGGCAGTATTGCCAATAGTCTGGTCGTCTATTCATTGTCGAGTGTGATGGATCAACGATCAAAAAATCTATCGGCGGGTTTTCAATGGGGTCAGGATCGAGTTACGCAACGTAACCGTTTAACTCCCCACAAATGGGTTCCTCCCGCAAGGCCGGATGACGGTCCTAGGTGAAGCGCGATACTGCCAGATGCCCACTACATCCAACATGTGACGTAGGATGCATACTGATGAAATGATGCACCGTGGGATGCCCGTAGGGGTTTGACTATTGTTTCGGAAAAAATGGACGCAGTTTCACGCTTACAACGACTCATATTTTTCCGAATCATTATTCGATTCCCTACCCGTACGCTTAGGTATGACCAAATCACCCGTCCTTGCAAGAAGAACCGATTTTACGGACCTTATAAAGGGGTTAAACGGTTACTAGGGACTTATCCTTGTAACTATATTTTAAATACTAATTTTGCATCACAGATGCAACCAGACACCATGTGATACAGGAGAAATCGTCTCTGGTCGGTCATTGGCGTATCTGATCAAGAGATTGTCCGGGCCGGTGACTGTGGCGTGACTGTCCCATATGGTCCGGCAGGACTCCGACACAACCTATGCGTCAAAACACTGTCACCGCCGGGTGTACGGTTTTAGTGATCTGGATAAATCCCGGTTACTACGCAACAACCCCGCTCTTTGCGGGGTTGTTGCGTAATTCCATATGATATTGTTTTCGCATGTGCCCCGCCGTGGTTTTACCGGCGGAGCATCCGGACCTGTACGGTCATGCGCATGACACCATACCGTAGGATGGTATCTCTATCCCACGGATCCGGGCGCACCTGAGTCGGTTCAGCACCTTGATATTCCAGGTGATGGCACGGATCTTACCGAACCGGCGGCGGTTGTCCGGTATAATGAATCGGCAGTGCAGTTGGTGGCGCTTGGACTCCTCGCCGCCGAAGATGCCCTCTATAATTCCACGTTGGCGGTACTCTTCCTCGTTGAATATCTTGGCCGCTCTTCTTCTGTAGGGCTTGCCGCGGTTGACAGAGCTACTTCTCTGTTTGATGTTGGGTGTCATCCCCATCTCGAACAATATCTGGCAGTTGTAGTTTGAGTCGTACCCCCGGTCCGCGTGCAAGACGGATGAGCCGGACAACAGACGCTGTCGTCTCATCTCGTATAGCATGGGCGGCAGCATGGTCACATCGTTGATGTTACTCGGAGTTATGCCCGACTCCAGTATTATTTGCAGTCCCAGGACGGCGACTATGTGATACTTTAGGTACTCCTGGGCCATCTCCACGAAATCTTTCTCTCTTTTGAGGGGCCGCACGACGGTCTCGTACCTGGTGGTCTCCACACTGCTGCTATCGGCACTCAACGGACCGGTCGCGCCATCCGCCTCGGCCATGCACAGCCTGGCCGTCCTGGCCAGCATCCCGGTCAGCCAGTCGTACGGGATGGTCTGTAGGTGCCTGGATATGGTGGTGTGATCCGGAACGGGCTCGCCGTTCCACCACGGTAACTTTATTACCGATAGGTCGCTCTCCATGTCGCGGGAGGTCTTGTGCCAGGCGACCATCAGTATGCAGATAAAGTCTAGTTTGTCCTTGGAGTGAACAGGGGGCCTTCCCCGGTTGCTTGTCTCTTGGCGCGGGCACGGGTGCCCCCGCATCAAATTTGCCACGGTGTAAATCATGAATGATGTCTCGCTGCTGTGTCCTAGATGATAGTATTTCCAATAGTCCGGTCGTCTAGTATGTTCGCTCATTACCAAATGGGGAGGATCAACGATCAAAAAACCTATCGATCTGATTTCAATGAGGTTAGGATCGAATTACGCAACAACCCCGCTCTTTGCACAACAATTAAATTTCAACTAAAATCACTATAATGTATAATGGCAACTCACGGTTCGCTTACAAAAGCAGGTAAAGTTCGGGGTCAGACACCAAAGATAGAAGGTCGTAAAAGAATCGGCACAAACTCCAGCCTACAGAACAAGAGTAACTATCGTAAAAGAATATTATTAAGTAGAGTTCCTGGGCAGAATAAGCCTGGACAGAGACGACGACGAAAGTAGTCAGATTAACGAAAAGTAATTCTCTTCGATCCTTAGATTGATGAAATTATGTGCATTAGAGCGCGGTAAGGCTACATAATCCATGAAATGTATCGATATACATCTGCCGGGCGATACCAGCTTGTTACCAAATATATCAACGCCGCTCATTATCACGCTCGCTTGTTTGATTCATTATAAAAATGCGATCAGTTTTGCGCAACCTCTCCCACAATCGACATGTGAAATGTCTTTAGGGGCTGCGGCGACTTTTTTGAGGCGCAGAGTGTCATGCGGAGCAGCAATATCCTGATCGTGATTAGAGTTATGCCAAAGCGTGTTGCCAGTTTAGTATTGATCCCAAGCAGGGCATTGAGCATGACCCAGATGTCGTACAGTAACAATGTGAAGGCAAAGCAGAACACGCGCGCATATTTTTGTGCTACGCGTCCAGACCCTTATGGACTCTATCATCGAATAATCCGTCTCCATCATCCACCTTTTGCCGTATTCTGCAATATCCATGTCTGGAATATTGGTGGCAAATCTAATAGATTTGTTCTTGGGTTCTGTGGAAGACTTTTCAATACTCTTTCGCTTTGTTATGATTAGTATATATAGCACCCGCCTACCTGAGCCGTTCAATATATTGACCGAGACTCCCATGCGGCAGAACTCGGAAAACTCGTTCAGGGAACACACCACTCTCTGCGTATTTGTACACGGCATCAGATATGGTATTCCCCGCCTGTTGAGGAGGTCCAGCATGCCGCTCGAAAAGAATCCACGATCGAACAAGGCCAATCTGATGTGGATTTTATTCTCCTGTAGAATATCAAACAATTTCTCTGCGGCTTCGTACATTTTGTCAAGCGCTTTCAGCGGCACAAATGCCAGAACCAGTCTCATCACATCATCGACGCACTGTACGCTCATGTATCGCTCAAAATGTGTAGTACCGCTCTTTTGGCGCGAGCGCGTCATCTCCGGACAGGGCTTTAGGTCATATCTGGGTATCAGGTGCGTATCTATAGCAACGGCGAGTCAGTCTTTAGGCATGTGGGGATAAAAAAGTTGGGCCCAGAGACCATGCATGGTCAACTAAACTTACGAAATTTGCCGGACCATACCGGCAACACCCATTGTACAGGGGTATCTGGATGTGGAGGGTTCTTGCATCAGCTCCCCTGAGAAACGTCAAGCACAGATTGGGGAACGAGATGCTCTACGCACCGTCGGTCTCTGGCGTGACGTGTAATGTATTGTAGATGCGGGAACCCCATCTTTGCAGTAGGAACCTAAAGGCATACCGCAACAAAATAGCAAATATCAATTATCAGTTAGGACGAATCTAAACATGCATGCAGAGGTGTGTAAAGGAGGTGAGAAATGGGCAAAAGAGAGACACAGCTTCTTATGAGAGTATTGGAACATACAAGTCATGAAGCGGACGGTGAGATTGACTCGGACGGTTCAAATAGTTAATGACTAATTTGGAGGCCGTCATGAAAGTAGTATGAGTGTAATTAGTGGTCTCCTCACCAAGCTACAATATTGAAATCTCTCAATACTGCTAACACAACTAAAAATATAGTTGGACAATGGGCGTGTGCTACAGGGTAATTGTGTAACCCCTATATAAGGACTGCAAAATCGGATTTCTCCTGCTAGGACGAATGATTTGGCCATACCCAAACGTAGGGTATCCCGCAGCGTACCATCCTATCAATCCCTCTTACGTCACATGTTGGATGTCGCGGATATCTAGCTGCATCACGCTTCGTCTCTGGTCGTCACCCAGCCTTGCAGAAGGATCCCATTTGTGGGGGGGGTTAAACGGTTACCTTATAATTTGATTTTGTTATTGATCCTTTATCATAATATGTTAAATAGTTGGCTTATACTCCATGGCAGAAGTACATAGACGAACAAATTTAATAAATTTAGGTAACTGCGGATGATGGATGTTACTCCAAATCAAAGTCATGATGGCAGTCCACAAGGATGTGTTTGACTGACTTTAGATTCCAGATATGCGGAACTCTACAAAAATTTGACCTGGACCCCTCTTTGATACCACTTTTTGCATCGATTTCCGAATGGCCCCGTCCCTCATTTATTTCCACCCTCCGATCTGCGGGCAAACTCGTTGGGTGTGATGTATCCCAACGCCGAGTGTATCCTGTGCTCATTGTAGTCTGCAAACGCCTTGGCTATGATCACTTCGGCATCCTAGAAGCGTGCAAATTCATGCGGCCAGACGTACTCCTGCTTGAATGTCCCGTGAAAGGATTCCACATGACCGTTCTGTTCCGGTGTGGATTGGACCGCGCTTCCGGCCATGGCTGTCGTGTCGAAGACGTACGCCACCCACCGTCGGGTGTAGACATCCAGGACGTTGAAGCAATAACACCGCCCGTCGATGCCGCAGTGGATGTAGGTGATGTCGGTCTCCCAGACTGGTTGGGTCCGGACGGCTTGAACCACCTGCGCCTTGAGGCACGAATTATCTTTTTCTTGCTCTTTTGCGATTCGATCCAGCCTATTTTCCGGGAAATTCGCTGTACGTTCTTGCGGTTTGTGGACACTCCCGCTCTCTGGATACCTGTGCTGCCATCCGGCGGGTCCCGTCCTTGGAGGAACGTTTCCTTCCAGTCTTGGAAGGTGGCAGACGATACGTTGTGTTTGCGGCACAACTCGGCGGCGGATATGGTGGTAAAAAACTCCGTCACGATACTGGCCTTTTCCTGTGGGCTACGTTTTTTGCTCATGTTCTTTCTGTGACCTCCTGTACCCATAAGCATGCGGTTTTAATCGGTCTCGCTCTAGCGGGGGCCTCCCCAACTTGGTATAGACAATTACGAGACGCCATTAATGGCGTTCCACAAAAAGAGGGCAATGAACGAAATAAGGAATCATAATCTCAATTGGATGGAGGATGATATTCGTGGCTGACGGTCAGGACGGAGCGCGACATGATTTCCGGACATTACACATAGTGAAATCCTGCGCAAGATTGAAGTTGTGGTCGCGCGGTTGGGAATAAAGGTGGCGAGGGTCAACCCAAAGAATACGTCAAAACTCTGCCACGCATGTAGCAAAAATGGTACGCGGGAAGGCGAGAGTTTCACATGTGAGCTGTGTGGCACGTTCCACGCGGACGGGAATACCGTGGTTAATGTTTTAGAGAAAGGGGGCAGAAAATACCCCTCGGAGGTTGGAATTGCCTTCGTTAGACGTGAGCTGATGCCCACAAGGGGCACACAGCAGGTGGGACCGGGTGGGCCGTGCAGTTTTTGTTGCGCTGCCTTATCCAGATGATTGTGGCGTAGCCACTATAGGCGTAGCCAGTCAGCGCGAGAATCAAGTGTGTCCTGTACCTCGGAGCGTCAGAATTAGGTGTGTACGAATGCATACAATTCCTAAATAGCAACATAAAGACTGTGTAATAGTCCAATTTATTGATAAAATGTGCAAGTTAGCATGACTCCAGTTACCAGATACAGGCCTCTTGATTGCGCGCACTCCCGAAGGAATTAAATCGCTCTGCATATATACAAAGTATTAATGCGATTGCGCAAATTCCGTGTCAGGGCTTTTAGATGTATACATGACTCTGGCGAGATATCAGTGGGAGATTTGGCCACATTTGTGGGGCGCAATGAGAGTGGCAAGACCACAATACTAGAGGCCCTCACACTTCTAAACAAAGATGGGCACGCCTCAGAGCTGGACTTGTGTGATGAGATGTCCGAGGAGTTAAAGTCTGAGATAGTACTGGCAGAAGGCAACTTTGAGCTGACACAGACAGAGACTACCATAATACAAGAAAATTTCCCAGACACACCAGAGATAAGAGAGATAAGGCTCTTTCGTACCAACAAATCTTCAGAAGTACAGTATAGTTTTGGAGATGTACAGATTGATGAGACCATACAGCCTGACTCCAGATCTTGGAGTAACTTTGTAAATGATGTTCAGACTTTTTTAAGTACCATACCTAACCACATACGAGAAAAGATAGATTCAACCTTTCTTGAGTCGCCTCAACCACAGACATCACAGGAGTTTGATGCAGGATTTAGTCATTTGAATACGCAGATAAGAACCATAGCCATGCGGGAAGATCAGGTCTTGAAAGAGTGGACTGCAATATACGAGAGCCCTCAGAACAGTTTTGAGAGTATAATGGAAGGCATGAGTCAGAGAAAAACATTGGAGAACTTTATCAGTTCAGAGTTACATCCCAGATTTGTCTACTTCTCCGACTACAAAAAGATACATGGAAATATCAATCTCAATGAGTTTAGCGATGATCAAAGAGAAAAAAGAAGGGATGCCATAGAGTATGTGGAAGAGTTCGACAAGGCAGAGACTGTGAGGAATTTGTTCTATTTAGCAGAGCTGGATTTGGACGCTTTGGAGTCTTTCAAGGACAGCCCCTCCACACTCATAAAGATACTGAACACTTCCAGCAACCGACTGACAAAGAGACTGAATCCCACCTGGAAGGGAGACCCCATACGTGTGGATTTGAGGTACAATCCGGGAAATATAATGAGTCTTGTCATATCAGACGTACACCATGATGGGACTATCACCAATACAGGACTGTTAAATCGTCGGGCCGAAGGATTCAAGTGGACGTTTTCATTCATAGTCAACTTTGCTGCTGAGACACAACGTGCAGAGCTAAAAGAGGCCATACTGCTACTTGATGAGCCGGCGCGTAATCTGCACCCGACACAACAGTTAGGCATAGCAGATTTGCTCAGGGATCTGGCAGGTTCAAATCAGGTATTATACGCAACACACTCACCCTTTATGATATTTGATTATAATCCAGGTAATCTGTTAGTGGTGGAGTTGGACAGACGACGACACCTTAGTAGAATCTTCTATGACTATTGGAATGCAGACAGTAAGACATTGACACCAATACTGTATGGTTTGTCCCGGGGTTTAGTTCAGTCCATAACAGACACAAGTATTGGTATCAACTCCCGACCCGTAGTCATAGTAGAAACCATGTCTGATGCGATGTATCTGAATGCATTTGATAAGTTTGTTCAAGATCCCAGCATATCCATGAACCCGCTAAACGTAGTGGCCAGTCACTCAAAGG
The DNA here is from genome assembly GCA_965219765.1 of Nitrosopumilaceae archaeon. GTDB lineage: Archaea > Thermoproteota > Nitrososphaeria > Nitrososphaerales > Nitrosopumilaceae > VYCS01. Next base: position 13,755 of record CBDCOI010000001.1, on the reverse strand, counting down.
ATGCAGTCCTGCCTCTATCCATATTCTATAGGGATCATGGCTACAAGACAATAATACTGCTAGACGACACAATAGAGTCACGTCACATAGCGGCAGCCTTGGCTCAAAATGGATTCTCAAGCATACAGACAGTATTCTATGAGAGAGATGGTAAAAAACTAGAGTCCATAGAGGATTATATTGCCCGTAATGACTATCTGTACGCAGTAAACCAGACATATGAGGTCAAGCTTCGAGGTAAGAGATACACCGACATACCCTCTGATCTGGTGGACGGGGATGGCGGCATAGTCAAGTCACTATCAGAGATATGGAGCGAACATTACGATGATGACTGGGGAGAGTTTGATCATCTGGACATAACTCGTTACATATGCGACAAGATTTCCACCCGTCAGACAGACTTTCTCAGTAGTCAGACACGGGACAACTTTAGGTCACTATACAGGACCATAGCAGAGCATGTAAACCAATACAAAAGCGACGGGAATTATATACCTGAGTAGACAAGGCATTGACCTACCTTAATGAATTCCGCCATGGTTGGTGTGCGACACGACATCTTGCTAAACGCCTTATACAGCAAGCATGAAAAACGGCACGCCAAGATGGTGGCCCGCAGTCATGTGGCCAACAAAATGGCTACATACATCTATCACATGTTAACAAAGAATGAAACATATCGATACTGTGACGACGAAAAGTATAGGAAAAAGTTGGCGCATCTAAAACCAAAATAACATTGACGTTAAGCCCTCTGAATTAATGTGATATCACAAATGCTATTTTGTATATACAAGATGCTCCAACCTTTAGGGAATCAAGATTCCTCTTAAACGTTTGATTTTTTCACATGTATTGGAAGACCGACCGGGGACGCAGAAACTATATCAAAGAACCTCACTGGATAAAAACATCGGTATTTTTAGTGGGGGATCCTGCGCACTATCCACTGATCGTTTAAATCATACCCACACATATTACACTTAGCAAGTAGTATGGCACTCATAACGTATCTCTGTCGACGTGTGTCGTGGGGCGAATTTACATAGGTGGCACTTAAAGGAATATGGTGGTCCGACCATAACGGGGTTGTTGCATAATTCGATCCTGACCTCATTGAAATCAATTCGATAGGTTTTTTGATCGTTGATCCTTCTCATTTGGTAATGAGCGAACATACTAGACGACCGGACTATTGGAAATACTACCATTTAGGACACAGCAACGAGACATCATTCATGATTTACACCGTGGCAAATTTGATGCGGGGGCACCCGTGCCCGCGCCAAGAGACAAGCAACCGGGGACGACCCCCCGTTCACTCCAAGGACAAACTAGATTTTATCTGCATACTGATGGTCGCCTGGCACAAAACCTCCCGCGACATGGAGAGTGACCTATCGGTAATAAAGTTACCGTGGTGGAACGGTGAGCCTGTACCGGATCACACCACCATAGCCAGGCACCTACAGACTATCCCGTACGACTGGCTGGCCGGGATGCTTGCTAGGACGGCCAGGTTGTGCATGGCCGAGGCGGATGGCGCGACCGGCCCACTGGGTGCTGATAGTAGCGGGGTGGAGACCACCAGGTACGAGACAGTCGTGCGGCCTCTCAAAAGAAAGAAAGATTTCGTAGAGATTGCCCAGAAGGAGTACCTAAAGTATCATATAGTTGCCGTCCTGGGACTGCAAATAATACTGGAGTCGGGCATAACCCCGAGTAACATCAACGATGTGACCATGCTGCCGCCCATGCTATACGAGATGAGACGGCAGCATCTGTTGCCCGGCTCATCCGTCTTTCACGCGGACCGGGGGTACGACTCAAACTACAACTGCCAGGTGCTATTCGAGATGGGGATTATACCCAACATCAAACAGAGAAGCATCCATGTTAACCGCGGCAAGCCCCACAGAAGCAAGGCGGCCAAAATATTCGATGAGGAAAAGTACCACCAACGGGGGATGATAGAGGGCATCTTCGGTGGCGAGGAGTCCAAGCGTCACCAACTGCACTGCCGGTTTGTCCGGCCAGACAACCGCCGCCGGTTCGGCAAGATCCGTGCCATCATATGGAATATCAAGGTGCTGAACCGATTCAGGTGCGCCCGGATACGTGGGATAGAGATACCATCCTATGACATGGTATCGTGCGTGTGACCGTCCAGGTCCGAATACTCCGCCGATAAAACCACGGCGGGGCACATACGAAAACAAGATCAGATGGAATTACGCAACAACCCCGACCATAACGAAAAGGTTTTTAGTAATACTGTACTATATAATGTTATGAAGTACAAAGGGCGTAAGCTCGTTCTGAAGACGGTGCGGTTTCGTCTCAAGACCAGCACGAGACTCACCACTTATTTTGATTCCATGTACTCTGAGAGTCACATTTGGCTGAACGTTGGCTGCCGGGCACAGAGTCAGGGAATACCGTATAATCGATGTCAAGAGATATTCGTATTGGTACGCGAAATACCGCAAGACTTTGCGCAGGGTGCCGTGCTGGCAGGCATGGAGATGGGATGCAGTCATGTAAGGTATGGAAAACGTACATATCCGTTGTTCAGCTCGGTTCCGCTTGGCAAACGCTCCAAGGGTGATACGGTTTATTTTCCAAAATGTAACATACCTTTCAAACTGCAAAAAGGATGTCTGCCCGATACGTCACAGTCATACAAAATCGTGGATGTCACAAACCACGCTGACAAGGAGAGGCAGTTCGAACTACACGTAACGATTCGCGAACACGTTCCAGAACGTGTTGCGACGGGTATACACGGTGGACTCGACATGGGCGGCAAACATACGATGGTCGCCGGAAAGTCCGACGGGACGATTGACGTACTTACTTTACGCGAGAAGGACACCTTACGAAATATAGCACGGATTCAAAAGAAGATGTCTCGTTGCAAACTTCACTCTCATAGGTGGCGCACCTTACATGCACAGCTGCAAAGCGTCTACAAAAAGATGGGAAACAGGCAGACCGACAAGCTGCGCAAGTTCTCAAAGAAACTAATGTATCAGTGCGACCGCATCTTGATGGAGGGCATGAACCTTAGAACCATGACGACTAAAGGGCCCGGGCAGAAGAACAAGAACAAGATGATGCGACAAAGCAAGTGTGGTGAGGCGCGCGAACACATCTGTCGGCAGTCTATAACGTATAACGTGGAGTATGGCGAAGTAAACCCAAAGAACACCTCCCAACAGTGCTGTATGTGTGGCAGTACAAATACGTGGCGCAAAAGCAGTCAGTTTAGGTGTCATAATTGTGGTGTTCTGATGCACGCAGACGTTAATGCCGCGTTCAACATCCTATTTTCGTTTAATTTAGTGTGGTGGAGTAAGCGCATACAAGCCGCTTACCATCTACAAAACAAGGCCGGAATGGTCTTGAGAGGAAAGATACATCTTGGTACTTGCACGACTCCCCCAAGTGTCAGTGACGTGATGGCCGGTACAGGCTGTCCGAAGGACGGGTGTCAGAACCTAGCCAACAACGAACATCTCTGTGAGGCTCCTCTGAATGGCGTACAGCCAACATCACTCGAGAGAGTGGTTATGTCTACTCAAAGATATAATTCCCAAAGCGACTAATACTTATTTGTGATTATTATACATCAACATATAATGATACTAGGTGTAGTCATATCGGCACTGTGTGTTATTGCGGTGGCAAATGTCTATGCGCAGACAGATGTATCAATTCTAGACAACAGTGTACTAACAGAGTTCACCAACATATATGATACTGATATAGACCGAATTGCAGTATGGTTTACAACTGATCATAATATACAGTCATATGTGGCAGAGCCTGGTTGGAGGGTCGTATCCGATGAGCAGACACTTCAAATGATAAACGGTATGCTTGAGCCTAACCAATCTGTAAAGGTTGGATTAAAGTTTCAGGGAGAGGGTGCTCAATTAGCCTGGCTAATGGCTAGTGGGGATGACATACTTGAGCAAGGCTGGATAATACGACATGAGGTACTAGATGAAACGCCTCAGGAGACATCCGAAGGTGCGTCGACAAGTTCAGATGGCATACTTTCAGAGTCTACATTCTATACTATACCATCAAAACCCATAGTTGGTGCCACCATACGTGTGGTGGGGGTTGACTTTGTACCCAATCACAATCTAGAGTTGTTCATACAAGATATCAAGATGGGCTCGTTCATGACAGATTCTAGTGGGGGCTTTGTTACAACATTGACGCTCCCAGAAAACCTGAAGGACAGAATTGAGTTTGTAATAACCGACGAAATTGGTAATGAGTCAATTCCGTTGAGTTTAAGATTGGAGGCTGCGCCGGATACAAGTATGGACACCACACTAGCCATAACATCCATCAAGGATACACATCATATTGGAGATTTCGTAGATATATCCGGAACTGGTCCCACGGGTACAACTATCAAAGCCACACTAATCAATCCGCAGGGAGAAGCTGTAAGTAGTGTACCTGTAAGCATAAGCTCGGATGGCCTGTGGAGTTTAAGCGATAGTATGGTAATACCTCTGAGCTCGGACTTTGGCGAATACACCATAGAGATAACTGATGGAAGTAGCATCATTAGTCGTACATGGACTGTTGAGTCAGACACACATATTTTAGTAAAAGCCGTACGTGCAGTCTTTGAGCCTGGCCAGACGTTACGATTCGAGGGCGAAGTTGCACCAAATGTTGAGGTGTCATTGATACTACAGGGTCCCAACGGCAATGATGTTGCAATAGATACCATACAGGTGGACGCTGATGGTACAATACAGTGGGAGTACCCGACACAGACAAACTCACTGTTGGGAACATACACGTTGATACTCACGCAGGGCTCAGAGCGTCATGTCACATATGCTGGCCTAGGTAGCGAGGTCGAAGTACCCGTCCGTATAATGTTTGATCAGTCCAACTATCTTCATTCTGACAGACCCAAAGTTACAATCGAGAGTATGCCCAATGAGATGGTTACATTTTTGGTGACCGACCCCACCGACACCATTGTGTTCAGAGACACCATAGAGCTGCAAAGCAACGGCAGGGCAGTGTACGAGATGAGTATACAGAACTTTTCCACCGGCGTATATACAGCAATAGCACAGAAGGGGACTGCCCAGACCAGTTACAGATTTGGTGTCGGCCTCTCCATGAGCGCATCAGAGATAAAGATAGACACCATAAAGGATAGATACTCTCCGGGCGAGCAGGTACAGATACTTGGTACGGTCACACCCAATGTCATAATCAGGATTACATTGTTGGATCCGAATGGCGACATAGTACAGACGATAGATACCTTCTCAGATAGAACAGGTCTAGTATCAGAGAGACAGGTTCGTATACCGCTAAATGCCATAAACGGAGACTGGACCATCAAGATGTCCAGCGGACAGACATCAGATATAATTAGTGTTATTGTAGGTGATGCGCAACAGAATAACCTCTCTGTAAATATCAGGACTGTTGGTCAGGATACATCCATTGTGGTGAGTGGTGCAAGTAGCTCGTATGTGACCGTAAGAATACTTGCTGGAGACACCCCCATAGGAGAGCCATTAAGATCATATATCACTACAGATGGTACAGGAATACTGCCCTGGACCATCAAAATATCAGGCATATACACCATAATGGTCGAGGATGGAACAAACACTGCCCAGACCACGTATGATTTCGAACGAAATTAAACAAGACGATACATTTACAGGGACTTATCCTTGTAACGGTATTGTTGCAAATACGACTGATGAGATATAACTAAGTAACAACTTAGTTTTTGAGATGTCGTTCGCCACAAATACTAGTTACTGGCATACTCAAAACCACCATACACATGCTTAAGACGAAATGAAAAGTCGGTGTTCTGAAGATGTAACATGAAGCATAATGCCGTCAGTCGTATTTGCAACAATGCCGACCCATGTGTATTGTATGGAAATCATGTCGCTTAGGCTTAGCTAAGAGAAGACCGCAGGAATACAACAAGCTATATAGATCAGGAGAATTGACTAAGACTATGTTGACGGACAAGTCCATACGCTATATCATAAGACAGCTGGAGAATGGTAGGAGTACTATGGTGGTGGCAAAAGAGATGAAGGTATCACAGCGGCACATCCAGCGGCTGTGGGCCGAATATCTAAAGACCGGGACGGTTCATATCCAGGGCCGAGCGGGACGGCCCAAGGGAGCCAAACCCTCTGATGCCGAGGTAAAAATGGTGCTGGACACACACCGTCGCTGGCCAGACGGAGTGCAGTTGACAGTAAAGAGGCTCCGGAAGACCGGATATAATATAGGATACACTAGAGTATATCACATATTGAAGTCCAACGGTATGGTCACATCCTCCCCGGCAAAGTCAAGGCAGCGGAAATGGGTGCGGTACGAACGCCTCTACTCAAATGCCATGTGGCATACTGACTGGCATGTCATGAAGGATCCTCGAATGAAAGGAATGAACCTGATCACCTACCTGGATGACGCTTCGCGGTGCGTCACCGGAGCGACTCTCTTCAAGGAGGCCACCTCGGAGAATGCAGTGACGGCGCTGAGGCAGGCCATAGGCAGGTTCGGCGTACCGGCAACCATCCTCTCTGACAACGGTTCTTGTTTTGTAGGAGCGCGAGGCCGCAAAAAGCCGAAGAGTTCTTGGATGCCGACATTGTTTGAGAACGAACTGCTGTCCCTCAACATAAGCCTGATCAACTCAAGACCATACCACCCGCAGACCAACGGAAAACTGGAACGATTCCACAGGAGCATTGAAGACGAGATATGGCGCTATGGTTGTCTGGACGACTACATTGAATACTACAACACCGATAGATTACACTGGGCGCTGGACATAGACAACTATGAAACACCCATGATGGCGTTCCACAACAAGACGGCCATTAACGAGACAAGGAGGCAGAATCCCAAGTGGATGGAGGCGGACATCAATGAGTGACGGCGACGACGTAGCGCGACATGATTTCCATACAATACACAATGCCGACCCATGGAAAGATTTTAAATATTTGTTTGATGTTTATCATGTATGGGTGTAGAAGAGACTGCAAACATAGTTTTGGATGTTTTGTATGATTTGAAGGACATGGTACAACCAGACAGAACTCTCACTGATGATGATGTCAAAAAAATAAAATCTAATATGGACGAATTAGAACGGTTAGTGGAATGAAACAAGCTGATTTCATTGAAGAATTACAGTGTCGTATTAAAGAACTTTCTATATACGTTAACAAAATAATAAGTGGTTATCAACCAAATCCAATTATTGCTGAATATATTGATCGTATAATCAAATGGATTATAGAGAATATTGGGAATGGGATGCCACCCTGAATAAACTCTTAGATGTGTTGGCACTTGGTCTTTCCCTTTCCATAATTGTAATTTCCTATCCATTTTATGGTGACCATGTTAATTACATGATGTTTGCGTTCTTAGCCGCCATATCATACGCCCCATGGATTGGGTGTATGATTGCAGGTGGATCTCCTGCCAGGTGGTGGCCCATATTTACTAACGTATACATAACATGTGGTATGGCTGCATTCGGTATATTATTGTCGGTTTTAGTTACGTTGATCGCTATATTGGGAGAATTTGATACTTGGATGTTGCCTATGGTTGGAGCATCTATTCTGGTGGTGTATCGTGTATCGGTGCCGTTTACAATTTGTGCTGTGTGTAGATCACTTCGTGTAGCCAAGCCCATTCCCGTGTGATAGTTAGTGGAAATTAACGCTGTTTATAGTTAATTTTGGGAATTACATGTAGTTTTGGGCTTCATGTTGTGGGACACGCCCTTGGTACGGTTCCTCCCACAAGGACGGGTGCCATGCCACACTACAACAACTTTCCAGTCTGGGTCATTTTCCAGTTTTTTCTAGGTCACCATAACTTCCCAGTTGTGGTTTTGGAAGAGTAAATTTTGTTATTCCGCACCTGCATACAGAGGGGGTGGAGTACGTACCCATGAAATACAACGGTAGTTTTTATTATAGCATCTTATAATGTGAGGACATGGAAAAGTTATCCACCAGAGACATATTTGTTAGGGGCTCCATGCTAGGAGCAATAATAACTGTTCCATCGGTGTCGACATTTTTAATACTATGGTATGTGACTGGAGAGATGGTTATGCCCGCCATTGTAGCGGCAGCAGTTCATTTTGCAACCATGATACTCGCATATAAATTGGCAAAAAGGATATTTGTGAAACAAACAGATGACAACAGATAGTAAAATCAAAGATTTGGAGAGGACTCTGATGCAGGAGGTTGGTCTGAGTCATATGCAGACAAGAGTGTACCTTTTAGTTAATACCACCGGCAGAATGGATGCGCATAAAATATCAGAGATGTTAAAGATATCCCATCAGGAAGCTCAGCATACAGCAGAGTCTCTTATATCACTGGGCGGGTTCATAGAGTATGGCAAATCAGAGTATGAAGCAATGCATCCTAGATTTACTGCTGTAAATATGTACAGAAGAGAGTGTGAGAGGCGAAACGTTCCGTTTGTGCGCAATAAAGCAGTAGATAATATCGGCGTAGTCTTAGAGGAGTCATACGATAATGCAAGGACTAAATAGGCATCATAATAATGCAAATGTCATGGACTCGGAGTCCTGCACACATCAGCCAGTATACTTTGGAGTAGTAAACATAAACATCAATGAGCGCACAATAGGCTCTGTAGATGTATGGCGTTGTGGTGCCTGTAAAAAGAGATTCTGTGAGGAGAAGCAGTTGGGAATAGAGGCCATAGCAGACATAGTGGGTATGCCGCATATAGAACCTGATGAAAAGTGGGGTGTCCTAATATCAAAACTTCAAAAAGGTAAGGACCGTTGGTCTCTGGTGCGACTTCCTGAAAATGGTACAATAAAGCACGAACGCATAGATGACGAGATTGTAGACATATCAGTAGAGAACTATCAGGTGGCCGAGGAAGGTTATTGGAGTTTTTTAATTGATGATCATATAAACAAAGCTGTAGAGATATGACGGATATGGATGTGTACGTAGAGTCTGTAGATGGCAACCAGATGGCCGCCAAGGTAACAGGTAGGTTTGAGATGGACGGTAACTCTTTTGGGTTTAGTGCCATTGCATTTGGAAGGATTGGAGGTCAAAACATTGGAGCCAAACTTACAAAAAAGACCATCAAAGAGATAAAATCCCTAGGTTATGATATAGATGACATAATAAACACTCTTCAACATAATTTGGTTCAGGGAAACATCAATCTTCCAGAAGGGCTACAAAAAGAGAGTTTTGCGGACAGTTAAAGGGTGGCATCCTGTAGTGCATCTGCGCATGAGCACTCTCTCTGTTTTGGCATGTTGTGTAGTAGTGCATACAGCATGGCAGAGAATGTCTCAGAGTTTTGGGAGACTGTGGCGGCAACCTCCTTTGCCGTAACTGGCCTCTCTGCCCAGACATCATAGTCGGTAACCATGGATATAGAAACATAACACATTTGAGCCTCGCGGGCCAATTGAGCTTCGGGTACCACGGTCATTCCAATGATATCGGCGCCCAATGTACGATACATATTTGATTCTGCCTTTGTAGAGAACCTAGGACCCTCTATACACACATAGGTACAGTCAGGGTGAAGTTTTGTTGGTATTGTATCGGATATATCATATATGACATTTTGTAGTTGGGGGCAGAACGGGTCAGCAACGGATATGTGTATGACATTGCCTTCGGATGTAAATGATGTCTTTCGTCCCTTTGTGTTGTCTATAAACTGAGTCGGTATGGCAAAATGGCCAGGCTCTATATCCAACTTTAGACTCCCCACGGCCGATGGGGATATTATACGTTGTACCCCCAGCTCTTTGAACGCCCATACATTAGCCCGGTAATTTATCATGTGAGGCGCCAAAGAGTGCTTTTTGCCATGCCGGGGCAGAAATGCTACATTCATCCCATCAAAAACACCTAGTGTTATCTCTGAAGACGTACTGCCATAGGGCGTCTGTACTGACACCTGTCGTACATCTGATAGTAAATCAGAATCATATATGCCAGTGCCACCAAATATTCCAATCTCTGCTGTATTCATCTAATACTTCACCAAGCTTCGTATGGTATGGTCCCCTATTGTGTTTCGTCCATTCAAATCAGTCAACTCTATGATAAATGCCATTCCAGATATTATAGCTCCCGTGCTGTTTACAAGGTCCGCGGCCGCCTTCATGGTACCACCGGTAGCCAACAAGTCATCGCACAACAGAACCCTCTGACCCTTGTCTAATGCATCGCATCTCATCTCTATGGTACTACTCCCATACTCTAGTTCATATGATGTTTTTATGGTTCTGCCGGGAGTTTTGCCAGCCTTTCGAATCATTGTAAAGCCCTTCTGGTGTCTGACTGCCATGGCCGTGCCTAGTATGAAACCGCGGGACTCTATGCCGACTATAACATCCACATTATTCATATCGTATAGGTTTGAAAATTCATCGATAACGTATGATAGTGCTTGTGGGTCTTTGAGTATGGGTGCAAAGTCATGAAAGAGTATTCCTTTCTTTGGAAAGTCGGCATGATCAGATATTAGACTGCGCAGGTCCACAATTTTTTTCCATCACGCAATCCATAAATTTGTTTTGAGCCGCATGCCTTGCCAAAAAAACCCATATTGTGCTGCGCATATCACAATTTTGAGGCACCTGAACCGGCGGGAATGCGCGGGTGTCTGGGGGATGATCGCATGTTGCAGAGAACTCACAGGTATCGGCTCACTATACCGCATGTTTTGTACTTGCCTTCGTAGGGGTGGATGCGACCCTCGAATTTAGAGCCTAACGGGTAAAAACTACTGCCGGCACTGGTGACGATGCGATATTTCTTGCGGGTACCAGTCCCATATACTATGATGTCATTGCCATGGTGTTCTAACACCTCAAACCTGTCAAAGAAGAGTTCGGTAAATTGCATGATCGTCTTGGCAACCTTTCTGTCGGTGACGGTCTCTTTGACAAACTCTTCGGTTATGGTAGTTCCCGTAGCCGGATTTATCCATTCTGCAAGAAACCATGTCATCTGTTGCTTGAATACATACTTTTTGTCTTTGATGGTCGCAGTGTGGTATGGGCAGTTTGTGCGCTCGGCCTCAAACTCATTTTTGTACTTTGCAATGGCGTATGCGACCATGGCCTCAAATGGATCACTGATGACACTACCGCTCTTTATCTCCACGCTGTCGCGCTTGAATATGGTAGTATCTGGTCGGCGCAGTGTTGACTCCTTAAGAGGCATGCCCATCATGACGCGGTTGTGGCCTTTATCTCGCCCAACTTGTTTTTTGTCGGCATCAGGGGAAGATGGGTCGACTGCTTTGGAGTTTTTAGTGAGTAACTGATCAAATGCAACATTCCAGCCTGTATGCTTGGCCACTATGCGCTTGACATCGGATGCCATGGTGACTATCTCGCGGTCCCTGCCCTCGACATTTCTGACCCCCGCTATCAGAATTCCCGATAGTGTGTAAACCTCCACGAATGCGTCGAACATTTTGGTGTCGCCAGGTTCTATAAATTCCACCTCAACAAGCGAGTCGTTTAACAAACGCCGCGCCTCTATAATACTCAAATTGGCATGCTCTGCAATATACTTGAGCGCAGCACGCTCACTCTCAGATGACCGATCTACAATATCAGGTATGTTATGGGTCATAGCACTGGTGATGTCTTTGATCAGTATGCTCTTCTTCTTGCCCATGTTAAGACTCCATTCCCGTGCGATACCCTGCACCAGAGTGTACGGATACATATGCAAGACATCCTTCATGTTTATCGTGGCTGGGAGCCGCATCTTTCTGACTTCTTTTAAGGCCGCTAATTCCGCCTTTGAGTGTTCCATAAACTCCATCACTTTCTGTGGATCAGACTTGATAAACTCTGTGATAAATTTCTCAAATACATCCATTGTATGTGATATATTCAAGGCCTATTTTTATCCTTATGAAAGTTCGGCCCTCGATATGTACATGCTCAACTCCTTATCCTTTGTAGATGTGGAGGGTTGATGATCTGCCCGCAAGATACCCGTCCCATAAATTATATCAAACCTTACATATCAAGTATCATACTGACAGTTTATTTCAAAGATGAATGATGTTTCATTTGTTATCGTGGGAGTACCTACGGTTATAGTTCAAAAAAGTGAAAAAATAGTCTCTTATTTTGGTATAATCGTACCTGTAGACAGTGAATACGTACCTTGTTCTACCCATTCACTATCAACTACTTGCCATACCGCAAGATCTAGTGGTACTAGGTCACCATTCTCGTTCATTTCAGTAGAAACCAGAGCACCACTATACGTTGATGCCACAATAGGCAAGGTTTCTTTGAGTGCAGATGTATCATCAGAGCCGCTTGCAAGTATGGACAGACCTATGAGCCATGCAGCATCATATGCTTGCTTCACGTATGAAGCAGGATCCGCACCAAATTCGTCTCGTATGTGTTGTTCAACACGTTCAGTCGCATCACCTTCATTACCCTCATCAGACACAAACAATGCCGTAAAGTCTACCGAATTGATAAACTCATCGGCAATTGCATCTTCTGCAAAGAATGATACACCAACGAATGTTTCAGCACCAAACCATCTAACATCATCTAAAATGTCATGTGTGGCTGCGCTTTGAACAATGTTTAAAGATTCATCGTATGATATCATCAATACTGCAACTTTGTCTGTGCCATATGTATTCACTAGTTCTTGTACATGATCTGCCAGAACTGATACCTCGCCAGAGTAATCTACCACATTTGGATCGTAGCGGATCGGTTCTTCTACACTACCAAACTGCATAAAGTGTTCTGCGGTGAGTTCAGCTAATTGATCTCCATAGTCATTCCCTACATGTATTATAGCCAGACCTTCTATGCCTGAAGTTTCCATCAATTTAGCAAGGACACGGGCTTGTGTAGCATCATCAGGAGCCACCCTAAAGACATTATCATCGGCAATGGACAAAGTTGGGGATGTAGAGCAACAGCTGAGTACGAGCATATTCTGGGTGTCAGCGTATGGTTTGACTTGTAGAACGTTACCACTGGAAGGTATTCCAATAATAACATCTATGCCTCTGGTTTTGAGTACCTGGGCCTTATCAAACGCTACATTCGGCTTGGTCTCAGAATCCTCACTAACCAGTTTAAGCTTCCAGTCAATACCCAGTGATGTCAGGAACGAATTAAAGTCAGCCACGCCAAGTTGACTACTAGCCAGCCTGTGTGGACCTCTCGCAGATTGGTCACCAGTCAGAGGATATATGGAACCAATTGTCACATCCTCTTCAGGTTGTGTGGACGGTATTAGAAGATCTCTGGCTGCAGAGTACTTTTCCTTTGTCACCCACTCACCATCTTCTATCTTCACCACTTGGTAGTTGGCTATTGCCAGGTCACCTGCATCGTTAAGATCTACGGATAATATAGCACCACTATGGGCTGCTGCCACATCATGCAGTACGCTCTTGATGGATGTCGAGTCAGCACTGTTTGCCTTCATTATAGATTTACCCAATACCCATACAGAATCGTATGACGAATAAGCAAATACATCGGGTTCCGTACCTAACTGTTCTGTCAAACGGTCTTGAACACTTTCACGCTCAGGGCCAGGGCCAGGCAAGATTCGCAACGCCGTATAGCCGACTGTATCGGTAAACGCAGATGCAATTCTATCATCAATT